>NZ_WVID01000100.1 GCF_010091925.1 Nostoc sp. B(2019)
TTCATCGCCTCTGTGTGCCTAGGTATCCACCATCTGCCCTTGTTAGCTTGACCACTAACGCTACTTTGATTCATTGGTGTCTATGAAGCGTTATTGCCCACTATGGCTATGCACAGGAATTCTCCCTGCCTAGCAGAGCAGAACAATAAACTTCTACCTGACTTCTTTGCTTTTCTCTATGCAGTTTTCATGGTTCTTGCTGGATTGAACCCAGCAGTCAGATTAGTCATGCTAATGCTGTTGCTGAATCTATCCATCACGCAAACAATCGAGGCTGGGCAAACCTTGACCTCAGTTGAAGCCTTCAACTAAAACGGCTGCGCTCAGTGGAGGTTAGCGGACTCGAACCGCTGACATCCTGCTTGCAAAGCAGGCGCTCTACCAACTGAGCTAAACCCCCAAATATGTAAGGTGGGCCATCCTGGACTCGAACCAGGGACCTCACCCTTATCAGGGGTGCGCTCTAACCACCTGAGCTAATAGCCCATAACCCGAACCCAACTAGTTTAGAAGCCAACACTTAATCTTTGATCGACCTTGAGTGACCAGCTTGGCACTTTGCCTTAAAAGTGGAAAAACAGACTGCTTCCCACTCCTCTAGACGACGTTGCCAAGGGGTAGGTCTCCCTAAAAGGAGGTGATCCAGCCACACCTTCCGGTACGGCTACCTTGGTCAGACTTCACCCCAGGCATCAGCCCCAC
>NZ_WVID01000101.1 GCF_010091925.1 Nostoc sp. B(2019)
AGATTTTTTAGTCACCTGTTTTTTTTGCTTGAAACGCTTGTAAATCAGCGCCTTTTAGGGAATGAAACAGCCCTGCGCCCCAAAGG
This sequence comes from Nostoc sp. B(2019), assembly GCF_010091925.1. Taxonomy (GTDB): domain Bacteria; phylum Cyanobacteriota; class Cyanobacteriia; order Cyanobacteriales; family Nostocaceae; genus Komarekiella. The sequence goes on from NZ_WVID01000101.1 coordinate 87, forward strand.
GGCTGGTCAGGCTTATATTCATTCACAATCTCTCATGGAGGCGGCACGCGCCGGAAAGGGCACGTGCCAAGCCTGACCAATTTATTTTTGCTTAACCCCTTAACGCTTAGCATATTTATATAAAAAATAACTAACTAATCAGCTAATTAAGTTATATTTATTCCTTTAGATACAAATCTGAATAAGACAAGCTAAAAATACTGTTGTTGACAGCATAATGTCAATACAGTTGTTTCTAATTAATAATTCTGAACATACATTTTTAACTTACTACTGTACCTATGCGTTAGTAGAACTGGCATTGAGGTAAGCCACTGATTGCTGTGTTTGTCAATAATAAGTCCAAAAAAGCAAGATATTAAACTTTTAAAGAAGAGGTCTGAATTTAAAGACATCTTTATTTTTTCTTGTGTGCAGTTTGTCAAGTACAAAAGCAAGTAATATACCCAGGGTAAGCGCATCTAATTTTGTAGTAAAGAATACAGATTATTTTGCACAATTGTAAGTTGTTAGAGACGATTTA
>NZ_WVID01000102.1 GCF_010091925.1 Nostoc sp. B(2019)
GATATTACAGCTAGTAATTTTGAGTACCGAGAAGAACCGATTCCTCAGCCTAGCGATGGTGAAGTTTTGGTACGTACTATCTATCTTTCCCTAGATCCTACCAATCGCATTTGGATGAGCGATCGCCCACAATATATGCCGCCAGTTGAAATTGGGCAAGTCATGCGCGGTGTTGTAATTGGCGTAGTAGAAGAGTCAAAAAATCTCGATTTTCAGAAAGAGGATTTAGTTTCTGGGGTACTTGGTTGGCAAGATTATGCTTTGGCTTTGGGTAACACTGGTTTAGGTATTACCAAACTACCTCATCCTTTACCCTGTCCACTCTCTGCATTTGTCGGGCCTTTAGGTGCTACAGGTTGCACAGCATATTTTGGATTTTTAGATATCGGACAACCCAAAGCTGGTGAAACTATAGTTGTATCAGCCGCAGCCGGAGCCGTTGGTTCTGTCGTGGGACAAATTGCCAAAATTAAGGGTTGTCGGGTAATTGGGATAACTGGCAGTAATGAGAAATGCCGTTGGCTTGTAGAAGAACTCGGCTTTGATGACGCTATCAACTATAAAACAGCAGATTTGGAAACAGCATTAGCTA
>NZ_WVID01000103.1 GCF_010091925.1 Nostoc sp. B(2019)
AGCCTTTAAAAAAAGTTGGGTCACTTTCTCTTGCCTTCTATTCATTGCTGCTAAATGCAAATTAGTCCAAACTCAAGACTCTCATCTTCATTATTGGGGAGATAGACGAAAGATTAGATGAGGGACTAATCATCTCTACTCTTTGCTGAGTCTGCATCCTAGCTGCATAAGCCTCTTGATGCTCCCGATTCTATTGGCGCTGCCGTTGTCGATACTCCAGTCCCTTCTGTGCAAACAATATATCCTCAGTATTCAACCGATAGTACCGAACCCATTGGACATTCTCAACGGGACGACGAAACTCGGTAGATAATCCAAGTTGCTCTAAATACTGTCCCAAAATTCACTACTAATGAATCTTTCTAAAGAAATTAGCTAGCACGACTAAACTAAGATTTGATTAAACATATTCTGTTTATAAATTTATTAAACCTATGAACACAGGCAAAAATCGACAGTTTCGCTTGGCATCACGTCCGGTTGGCGATATTACAGCTAGTAATTTTGAGTACCGAGAAGAACCGATTCCTCAGCCTAGCGATGGTGAAGTTTTGGTACGTAC
>NZ_WVID01000104.1 GCF_010091925.1 Nostoc sp. B(2019)
CCATCACCAGTACTCAACGATTTCTCTCTCATGATATTGACAAACTACTTGCTCTTGTGGAATGAAACAGCCCTGCCTTAAAAAGGGGGGAACCGGAATCAAAGTCTCCCTTAAAAAGGGAGATTTAGAGGGATCTAAAACTTTTGATACCGACAAGAGGACTTTTAAAACATCCTCTTAGCGCATGCTGTCTCACGATTACCCAAACCGACAAATGGTTTACTATTCAATACTTTCCCTTATAAGCACTTCTTATCTCCTTTGTGGTCTGGTAAAAAATAAAAGAGTAAGGGATAAATTCAGCCTTTCCCCGTTAACTAAAAGGTATTGGTTTACTATTAAGACTTGATGCCTGATAAAAAAACTTCGGCTTCAGCTTCTCCTGCAATAGTCTTGGTCGTGGTGGCAGTTGCCAAACTGTTGTTTATAACTAATTGTTATACTTAATTTATATCTTTATAAAATACTATTTTCCATTTCAATACCTTAGTCAAAATAAGAGGATGAGGAGAGAGGGCCGATGTAGTAGAGTTATTGTCTCTCACAACGACAACT
>NZ_WVID01000105.1 GCF_010091925.1 Nostoc sp. B(2019)
TACCAATTCTCTAAAATAAGACTACAGATGAGAAAATAAGATTTAATGAGACGAAGGATGAACAATGTCAGGGGTATATCAGCTTGAAATTAAAGAGACTGTAGAGGAACTCAAAGAGCTACTGGCAATACAAAAAACTGCATCTTGTAAACAAAGAGTGCAGTTACTGTATCTACTCAAAACAGGGCATGGTCAAACGATTTCTCAAACCGCAGAAATTATTGGTCGTAACCGAGTCACATTACACAAGTGGATTAGACAGTATAAAGCTGTTGGAATTGAAGGACTATTAAAACAAAAATATTCGCCGGGAAGACCAAGAATCATTCCAAACTGGGCAGAAAAAGCACTCTCTAAAAGATTACACGAACCACAAGGATTTAATGGTTATCAAGAAATCGTCGAATGGCTGGAACAAAACTTAGGAGTAAATACTTGCTATAAAACAGTTCACAAGCTCGTTTATTATCGTTTGAAGTCGTGCCCGAAAGTACCTCGCCCTAAGAGCTTTGAACAATCCAAGCCACAAGTTGAAGCATTTAAAAAA
>NZ_WVID01000106.1 GCF_010091925.1 Nostoc sp. B(2019)
GTGTATTCTCTGCTTGCTTCTCTCGCAAACTGTCTTCTACGTCGCTGTTATGTTGCTTGTTTTGGTAGCCCTTGGCTTCTGATGGCTCCCCACTCTCTCCCCACGCTGCCTCTTCTGCCTCGTCTTCCTCGTCTTCCTCGTCTTCCTCTTCTTCCTCTTCTTCCTCTTCTTCCTCTTCCTCTTCTTCCTCTTCCTCTTCCTCGTCTTCCTCGTTTTCCTCCTCTGAATCTCCATAATATCTGCGGCGTCCGTAATATCTGCGGCGTCCAAAATAACTGTCATAGTAGTCTTCTTCTTCCTCTTCCTCATCTTCTTCATCTTCCTCGTCTTCCTCATCTTCCTCGTCTTCTTCCTCATCTTCCTCTTCTTCTCCACCATTCCGTAATTGAATAATGAGCATCAGGGGTGTGAAGCCGCGCTTGTCTGAGAGGGCGGCAGATGCACCTCGTGATAACAGCAATTGGACAACAGGGAAGTGGCCACATAAAGCAGCCTTGGCCAAAGCCGTGTGTCCACTTATGTCCTGCGCATCGATTGAAGCTTCG
>NZ_WVID01000107.1:0-267 GCF_010091925.1 Nostoc sp. B(2019)
CAGATGATGCGCCCTTGTCGTCCGGTTTTGTCACGATCATCTGCTGCAGCTCGCTCTCCTCCTTTGCACTCAATTTCTCAGTACCAACAGCAACCGCTGTGCTTTTCTCCTCTTCTTCCTCTTCTTCCTCTTCTTCCTCCATCTCTTCTCCCTGCTCGTCCTTGCTCCCATTGCCACGCCCGCGGCCCTTCTCCGGCTCTTGCGTCTGCTCCCCGACCGTCGCCATCTTGGCCTTCTTGGTCTGCCGGGGCGCTCTCGCTTCCGCCG
>NZ_WVID01000107.1:277-543 GCF_010091925.1 Nostoc sp. B(2019)
GCGACTGCAGCACCTCCGCCTCGCGAAGGCCAGCGCCATTTCGCTCGCGCTTCTTCGGCCGCCGCATCGACGCGCTGCTCCCCGAACTCATCGCCAGCCGGCCGCTGAGGAATCGCGCAGTCCGGACTTGTCCCGCCGTCACACACGTGTGACACGTCTCTCTTCGCCGCCATATTTTCCCGGCACAGCCCTACCGCGCAGAGAGCTCTCCCGCAAAAGCGCGTTTGAAATTTTCCCGCCAAGCCCTTTCGGCCATTGCCGCTGCC
>NZ_WVID01000108.1:0-285 GCF_010091925.1 Nostoc sp. B(2019)
CTCTGGCCCTGTTGGGGGTGCAGCCCATCTGGGACGGTCCCTCTCGACGGGTGGTTGATTTTGACATTTTGCCCCTATCGCTGGTGGGGCGACCCCGCGTCGATGTCACCCTGCGGATTTCGGGACTGTTCCGGGATGCTTTTCCCAATTTAATTGACCTGTTTGATCGGGCGGTGCAGGCCGTGGCCAGTCTCCAGGAACCCCCAGAGCAGAATCCCCTGGCGGCTCAGGTGCAAGCCGATGCCGCTCACTGGTGCGATCAGGGCGTGGATGTGACTACTGCCC
>NZ_WVID01000108.1:295-524 GCF_010091925.1 Nostoc sp. B(2019)
ACACCGCGCAGCCCTCAGTGGATGTACGCCAGCAGACAGCCGATCTAGACCTTGAGGAGGCCACCGAGCAGTTTGCCCCCGAAGCCCTTAGCCGCCGTCTAGGGCAAATGCAGATTGTGCTGCACAACCAGGACAACCGCGAACATGATCTGCTCGACTCCGATGACTACTACCAGTTTCAGGGGGGGATGGCCGCCGCCGTGCGGACGTTGACGGGGGAAACCCCCAC
>NZ_WVID01000109.1 GCF_010091925.1 Nostoc sp. B(2019)
CACTCGGTTTTTGACGACGCGAGCGGGAATAACTCAGTGGTAGAGTGCGACCTTGCCAAGGTCGAAGTCGCGGGTTCGAATCCCGTTTCCCGCTCCATTTTTGACCAACCGATGCCCGCCACGTCCGCCCCGTTCGTTCGCTGTTGATCGCGGCCCCACGCCGCGGCAGGACGTGTCTGCCCCGATAGCATCTCCCGATCGGCGCCGTCGCCAAGTGGTAAGGCAGAGGTCTGCAAAACCTCCATCCCCGGTTCAAATCCGGGCGGCGCCTCCATCCTTCGCTCCCGAGTGCGGGCGAAGGATGTCCACCATAGCTCCCTGGGCCGCGCGGAGCGAAGGTGGACCCCGCACTCTCTGCCTCGACCCTCGGCATATGACATGCTCAAGGTCAGATGCCGGTGCGGATGATCCCATGAACCTCGTCAGTCGCGACACCGTCTACGCGCTGCAAGCGCGCCACCTGACGGCCGGATGGCCCTTGCCGACGTCGAAGGGTAGGTCTTAGGCAAGGAGCTGATCATGC
>NZ_WVID01000010.1:0-29199 GCF_010091925.1 Nostoc sp. B(2019)
TCTTGCTGCTTGTTTATCCCAATATAATGATATCTCTAAATTCGCTTGTCAATAGCATTTGAGATGCGCTAACCCTGATACGCCTCTTGCAATTGATATCGTAGTCGCTCATATTCTTCCTGATGGAAATTCACATCTGCATCTGACAGAATAGACTTTTCTAAACCTGCCAGCTTTTGGGCGATTAAATCAGGAATATATGGCAAATTAAAGACTTGATTTAGCTGAATAAACTAGCTTCAATAATTCCTGTTTGCATCAAATAAAGTCCTGTCAATAACACTCGATAAACATAAAGTAATGGTTTGACTCGATGTGGTTGTTCTTTCTCAAAAAGTTTCCATTGTGTTGCAGCAAAACCAATATAATGGTAACTATGGTGACGGGTAATGCAATTTTTAGCAATAAATTTTAATTCCTCATGTTCTGGAGAAGTTGTTAATATTAAAGGTGAATATAGTTGTTCTAACACATAACCATTTTTCTTAAATAGCATCAAAAAGAATTTTTTGACATCATGAGTTACTAAGTCAATCTCCAAAGATTCACGAATTTCTGAAACTTCAATAGTTTCATTCCCAGTTTCTAATCCTACCACTTCTTGCACTGGTAAATTATGCACACCACGCAAGTCATAATCAGAATCAGGTGACGGAAAGCCATATAAATGGGAACCGCTGATAATGGTGAATAAAAACGGGTAAGGTTGCTGCCAAATAATTGTGCTAATAGAAGGTGGAATATTCATAATGTGCCGTTTACTTGCTTATCTCGGTTCGCCTGTTTCTTTAGAGAAACTTTTGTATAAACCAGAACATTCTTTGATAGTTCAGAGTTATCAACCCCGCGAAATGACTTCTGGAGTAGTAAATGCAGATGGCTTTGGTATGGGTTGGTATCATAATCAAAAAGATACTGAACCTTTTATCTATAAAAACACGCTGCCTATTTGGAATGACATCAATTTACCCAGTCTCAGCCGTTATGTTGAATCCAAGTGTGTACTTGCTTATGTTCGCAGTGCTACACCAGGTCAAGCTATTGATTTTGCTAATTGTCAGCCGTTTAATGATCAACAGTTGTTATTCATTCATAATGGACGAATTGAGAATTTTCGCCAAACATTACACAGAAAAATTCGCAGCACTTTAACTCAAAGTCTCTATGAAAAAATTAATGGGAGTACTGATTCTGAACACATTTTTGCGTTGCTACTTTCCCAAATAAAAATCAACAAGCATCGACCTTCACAATATGCTTTACGCACTACATTATTAACACTCTTAGAGATGGCAAAACGCTATCAAGTAGAAGTTTCAGCAAACATAGTTTTTAGCGACGGACATCGCCTAATAGCCTCCCGCTTTACTACTACTTCACCTGCTCCATCTCTATATTGGATACGGGATGATCTAATTTTCCCCAAATCTGTAATAATTGCCTCCGAACCGCTATTTATTGGTAATTGGACTGCTTGCCCAGAAAATAGCATCATCAGTGTGGGAGAAGATTGTGATATCCAATTTGAGCAAATATAGTATAAAAGAGACTGTTTTTCAAGCCTTCTATGAATGTCGCACTAAAACCCTTTTGCTGTTCCAAGATATAGACCAAGCCACATTCTCTAGTCAGCCTCATCCTGACTTTAGCCCTGTTGGTTGGCACTTAGGGCATATTGCCTATATTGAGTCTTTATGGCTTTTAGAGCGCGGTGCAGGTTTGCCATGTTTTTTCCCGCAATACCGTAAACTTTTTGCGGCTGACGGTTTACCCAAGTCACAACGTGTCCAATTACCAAATTTAGAGGAAATCCTCTATTACCTGGATACAGTTAGAGAGAAAGTCCTGGAATACCTAAAAGTAGCTGATATCGAGCAGCAAGAACGTCTTTGGCACTTTTTAATTCAGCATGAAAGCCAGCACTGTGAAATAATTAGTATGGTGCTGGAATTAGTCAACAATCAAGAGTTAAGAGTCAAGAGTCAAGAGTTAAAGTTTGTTAGTTTCGACTCTGAACTTTGGATTTTTGACTCTACGAAGCGAGTGGAGATGGTTTGCATTCCAGCAGGTGAATTTGAGCAGGGTAACAACTCAATTGATGCTCTAGATAACGAGCAACCTGTACATAAAGTATATTTAGACACTTATTGGATTGACCGCTACCCCGTTACTTGTGGACAGTATCGGTCATTTATAGAGGCGGGAGGCTATCAAAATCCTCGCTGGTGGTCTAAAGCTGGGTGGCAATGGCTAAAAGTTGAGCAGGTAACACAACCTTTTTACTGGTGTGGCGAGCGCATCTGGGATAATCACCCAGTTTGTGGTGTCAATTGGTATGAAGCACAGGCCTACTCACGCTTTGTTGGTAAGCGGCTACCTACAGAAGCCGAGTGGGAAAAAGCAGCAAGTTGGGATGCAAAAGCTAGTCGCCGCCGCACCTATCCTTGGGGAGATGAAGAATTAACGACCCCAGCCCAGAATTGTAACTGCGATCGCGCCATTGGCAAGACAACCGCAGTCGATGCCTACCCTGCTGGACAAAGTGCTTATGGTTTATACGACACTTTGGGAAATGTCTGGGAGTGGACGGCTTGCTGGTTTGATGGCTACAACGGTTTCCAAAGTTACCCTTACTTGGGCTACTCAAAAGTTTATTTTGACCAACAGCACCGTGTTTTAAAAGGTGGCAGTTGGGCAACTCGTCCCTGGGTGCTGCGTTCTAGTTTTCGCAATTGGTATCATCCCAACGTACGCCAAATTTTCGCTGGGTTTCGCTGCGCTGCTAGCGAAGTAAGCTAATGCATGTTTAAGCCGTAAAAAAGACCTCTTAGAGGTTTTACTACGTAAAACCGTCCCTCTCCAAGTTGGAGAGGGACAGACTTGAACTTAAGTTCAAGGCAGGGAGAGGTTTATCGAACATTAAAATGCTTAACAGCTTAATCAATGCTGAGTAAGGAAAAATGCTTAAATAGAGCTTTAAAGCTTGAATAATCTAGCTCAGGCGTGATGTTATGGGATATGGCTATGTGTTTCACTGGCTGGGGTAAAAAGTTTGCCCTCAAAAGCAACCTAAATTACGCTAGGCATACGGAGGTTAAATGTCAGTATTTAAAGCTGTTAGCAATCAGTCTTTTATAAACAGCATTGAAAAACGCTTACAGATAGAGCGTTTGGTAGGAGCAACCCAAATAGTTGCGCCTAATACTGGGAGTGATGTAGTTAAGGGATTAACTCAAATACCCAAATCTCTACCCCCCAATTACTTTTATGATGACCGTGGTTCTGAGCTATTTGAGCAAATCTGTAATTTACCAGAATATTACCTGACGCGCACAGAAACAGCGATTTTACAACAGTATGCTAGTGAAATTGCCACAATGACTGGTGCTTGTGAATTAGTAGAACTTGGTAGTGGCAGTTCTACCAAAACCCGTATTTTACTAGATGTCTACCAGCAGTTAGGCTACCCTCTGTGTTATGTACCGATTGATGTAAGTGCAGGTATTTTAGAAAGTAGTGCTAAGCAATTACTAATAGATTATCCCTCACTGCAAGTTTACGCGCTGGCAGGAACCTACGAATTAGCCCTTGCACAACTCCTAGCAACGCAATTACCTAGTAGAATGATTTGCTTTATCGGTAGTACTTTAGGTAATCTCAAACCCCAAGAATGTGATATCTTCTTTTCCCAAATTATAGATGCCTTGCAAGTGGGTGAGTATTTCTTATTGGGAGTAGATTTACAAAAACCGAAACATATTTTAGAACCAGCTTATAACGACAGCCAAGGGGTAACGGCGGCGTTTAATCTGAATATGCTAGAGCATTTAAATCAGCGATTTGAGGGAGATTTTGATACAACGCAGTTTGAACACTTGGCATTTTATAGCGGAACTGAGCATCAAATAGAGATGCATTTACGAAGTCTGCGATCGCAAGCTGTAGAATTACGCGCTCTCAACCTCAAGATTAATTTTGCCGCAGGTGAGACAATCCTGACCGAAATCTCTCGTAAATTTGACCTCAACACTATCAAACAGCAACTTACTGCAAAGGGTTTAGTACCTCTGCAAGTGTGGACTGATCCCAATCAGTGGTTTGGTTTATTGTTGTGTCAATTACAACCTACCGATATTTGAGTAACTGCCAAATATCCCTTATGGAAATGTCCTTCCCAGCAACCGCTAATTAGCACATAGTGCCTTCCTATTGATTTCAATTGATAACATAGCGATCGCTAAATTCTTCTCTCTGATGAGGCAGATATCTCTGGCTATTTTGAGGATACAGAAAGCACAATGGAATTAGTTTTGTGAAATTATCCAGGCAATAGTACAAACTTCATCTAACTTACGAGTGAAGTTTTACCAATTTAGCGTAGCTAGCATCAAATGAACATAAAGCAGAGAATCCGCTACCTTTAGTCTCCAACTCATTTTTGAGGGATGATTTATGGGTTGAGATAGCTTAGTGGTTTATCGGGTAATGGTTATCGGTTAATCGAGTGTTGGTGGCTATCAGGAAGGAAGGCGATCGCTTACTTGACTTAAATTAATTTAAGGAAGAATCTCAATATGATGACGATGCCACTTTTTACGCGATGCATTGCAGAATTCATTGGGACATTTGTGCTAGTGCTCGGTGGATGCGGCAGTGCTGTTTTTGCAGCTGCATTTCCTGATGCAAAGGCTAATGAACTGGGAATTGGTTTTGTAGGTGTTGCTCTGGCATTTGGTCTAACAGTGCTCACTATGGCCTACGCAATTGCTCATATTTCGGGTTGTCATCTTAACCCGGCTGTATCATTTGGGCTTTGGTCAGGAAACCGTTTTCCTAGTTCTGATCTGCTTCCATATATCGTTTCTCAAGTATTAGGAGCAATAGTAGCCGCAGGCCTAGTTTATTTAATCGCCACTGGTAAATCAGGGTTTGTACTTTCTGGTTCTAATCCACTAGCAACAAATGGTTTTGGCGTGCATTCTCCCGGAGGTTATTCATTTGCTGCCTGTTTTATTACGGAAGTTGTACTTACCTTCATTTTTTTAATTGTGATCCTAGGTGCAACCGATGGCCGCGCTCCTAAAGGTTTTGCACCTATTGCTATTGGTATGGCATTAACACTTATTCATTTAATCAGCATTCCGATCACGAATACATCGGTTAATCCGGCTCGTAGTACTGGCCCTGCTCTTTTTGCTGGTGTAGAATTGTTTAGACAACTTTGGATGTTTTGGGTAGCTCCAATTTTAGGTGCAATATTGGCAGGTATGTTCTATTCCAAAGTTTTAGGTGAATCAGGAGCGCAAGTTGTGGGTGACGCTCAACCGAGATAGGGTTTTGAGGGGAACCACTGATCTGTTGAGAAGTTAGGAGTTAGAAGTTTTGAATTTCTAACTTCTAACTTATATTAGTCTGTCGCCATACCGGCAGCTTGCAAATTCTGGCATTGGCCGCACAACCCAAAAAACTCTAGGGTATGGTAAAAAATTTTAAACTTATGGCTGGATTCTAACTGGTCTTCTAGGTTATGAACGGGGCATTGATTAATCGGAATTGAGACGCCGCATTGCAGGCAAGTCAGGTGGTGTTTGTCTTGCTGCGCTAGGCTGTATAAGGCTTCACCGTTAGCCAAAGTCCGTACTTGTACCAAGCCTTCCAATTTTAAAGCTTCCAAGGAGCGGTAAACTGTCGCTAAACCCATGCTCTGACTGCTATTACGTAGTTCTACGTAAATATCCTGGGCGGAAATGCCTTGTTTGATGGTTTTCAGCAGGTTCAAAATCCGCTCTTGACTGCGGGTGCGTATGGCTCTCATAGACAATAGGTTAAATTTGCCACTGTAGTTGAAGCTGTTGGACTGGCTAACTGATAGATTAACTTTAACCGCTTCGTAATCTTATTTTCACTCAGTTGGAACAGAAAGTTATAGTATAGCGATCGCAGCATTCAGCAAAAGCCCGTGCAAAGGAAGTATTTAGCCAAAATTTTCGTGACGCTTCGCCCTTCAGTCTTAGACCCCGCTGGTGTGGCTGTACAATCCGGTCTTAAGCAACTGGGATACGACAACGTTGAACAGGTGCGGATTGGTAAGTACATTGAATTGACCATCACCTCGACAGAAGAGAAAAAAGCGCGTCAAGACCTTGATCGTATCTGTGACCAGATGCTAGCAAATACCGTGATTGAAAATTATCGCTTTGAGTTAATTGAGGTCGAAACACAAACGGGAGTCTTTTAGGGATTGGGGATTGGGGATTGGGGACTGGGGACAGAGAATAATTAATGACCCTTGACCCTTGACTCCTGTACAGACGCGTAGACGCTCGAAGAGCGGCTTCTCGAAGAGTATAATCGCGTCTCTACTCTTGACCCTTAACAAATGACAAATAACAAATGACAAAATTCGGCATTATTGTTTTTCCAGGTTCTAATTGCGATCGCGATGTTGCTTATGTTACCAGAGACTTGCTGGGGCAACCAACTCGCATGGTTTGGCATCAAGAAACGGATATTGATGATTTGGATGTTGTTGTCATACCTGGTGGTTTTAGTTACGGGGATTATCTACGCTGCGGTGCGATCGCGCGGTTTTCGCCTGTAATGCAACAGGTTGTAGAACACGCCCAAAAGGGTAAGTTTGTCCTCGGTATTTGCAACGGTTTTCAGGTATTAACTGAAGCTGGTTTATTACCTGGGGTATTGACCAGAAATCGGGATTTGCATTTTCTCTGCGATCGCGTTCCCCTGAAAGTTGAGCGTACCAATCTCCCTTGGACGCAAGCTTACATCACTGCTGAGATTATCACTTTGCCCATTGCCCACGGAGAGGGGCGATTTTACGCTAACGAAGCAACCTTATCAGAGATTGAAGATAACGGACAAGTGGTATTCCGCTATGAAAAAGACAATCTCAACGGCTCATTAAACAACATTGCAGGAATTTGCAATCGTCAAGGCAATGTCTTGGGAATGATGCCGCACCCAGAAAGAGCGTCTGATGCCATGCTGAAGAATAGTGATGGGTTGAGGTTGTTCCAGGGATTGTTAGAGAAAGTAGCAGCGTTGACTTAGGCTTAATGTTCCCTCACACCTCTAATAATAAACAAAGCGAGGGATACAGCAATGCTGTATCCCTCGCTTCTCAGACTTGTACCAGCGGGGGGAACCTATGAAAGCATAAGAAGTGATGCGAACCATTAATGAGCAGGTTAAAAAATTCGTACCGATGTTAAAACTATTTAACGATCTTTTAGCTCAAGCGTGACGAGGTGGCGATCGCTAACTCGCTCACGCTTAAGTAGGCTGGAGCGACTAACCTAACACTCTATTTACGTACTAGGTTGAGCAGTTCTTTAGGAGAAGCCAGCAAGTCAATGGCAACGAAGAAGATTTTGCCTTGGGGATTTAGCAAAAACCGCCACGCAATATTCATCCCTACACTGGCACCAAACCAGGGAGTTTGGACTTTGCCCGTAACTTTAACTTGGGTATACCCATCTTCTACTGGCTCAGATACACCACGCTCTGGTATCATTTTCAATCCTTGGCATTCTTCACGCATATAAGCGCGGATTGCCTCCTGACCAACAATCGGTCTTTCAAAAGGAGGTTGCAGAGCACCATCGGACATGAATAGACCCACAGCTGCATCAAAGTCGTTGGCATTCATGTTGTTGATATAGCCCAACACCGTAGGATTGGTGATGCCCTCAATGGTAACTTTAGTCCGAAACGCTGGTGCAGTAGGAGGAGCTACAGGCTCCGAGACTTTTTTGTAACTACCTGGAGCATTTGGGTCAAATCCCATGCTAATTACGGTATTGCGTAGGATTGTGATTTGTTGACCTGGATCGGCTTGTCGGATTGCTTGCAGCACTTCGGCAGCCTTAGCAGAAAGCTTATAGCCTTCTGGGATAGGAGCAACGATTCCCTGGGCCATCCATTCTCCTAATTGATACCAGAAGCCCAACTTGATGTTCACAGTGAAGGATGCATAGGAACGGCACAGGGGAGTATCAGCACGGTTAGCCAGATCGTACATGACTTGTGTTTGAGCATCAAAAGGCATCTGCTTGATTTGCTCAAGTAAACCCTGCGCGAGAATCATGTTAGCTGCCCCTGGAGCCGCAACTGTAATAGACCTACCCATCTCGGTATAGGCAAACCAAAGTAATGCTAGTTGATCTTCAGCATTGAGCTGAGAGAACGATTCAACAACAGTTGGAACAACGTCAGCAATTAGAGTGCCGGGAAAAATACTTTGAGCCGACTGGATGGTAAAAGACATGGCAAGAATTTCAAAAAGAAAACTAAAGTACTGTCAAATTTGAAAAATCAAATGTGCAAAAAACCGAAGGAAAATACGCTACACACAACAATTTTGTTGCTCTTGAGTTGGATACTCGACAAAGCAAATCACAGGCTCAACTGCATAGTTATTCAAAAAGCCCTGTTTAGAAGTGGTTTAACGCATTTGTGCTGTTTTTGTATCTTTATGTAAAGAAACATAACAAGTTTGTTACAAATAAGCAAGATTTCTTAGCTATATATTTATAAGTTCTATTTATATAGAATATAAGATTTGCTTAAGTTATAAAAAACACCTATATTGAAAGTCGCTTAAATCTCTTCAAAAGCGATAGTTATTTTTGATACAAAAACGTAACAGTTCTAGAACACCGATTCAGTATTCAAGATAGGGGCGAGAAAAACCGATTATTTCGTAGAGACGTTGCAATGCAACGTCTCTAGAGTCAATGTGGTCGCCAAGGTAAAAATCCCAAAATTCGGGTAATTTTCTGGGATTTTTACCTTCTTGAAAAGACTAGTTTTTGGATATTTAGAAGTAGAAAATAGGGGCTTATTAAGCCTTTTTTTGCCTGTAATGAGGAGTTGAATTTCAACGCAAGCAACGAATTGCTTCTAAAAGTCCTCTGGCTTTATTCAGTGTCTCTTCGTATTCTTTCTCTGGCTCAGAATCAGCCACCAAACCCGCGCCGGCTTGCACGCTTACTGTATTATCATGCATTACCATTGTACGGATTGCTATTGCACTATTCAGTTGTCCTTCAAAATCATAATATCCATACACACCAGAATAAACGCCCCGGCGACTAGGTTCTAACTCGTGGATAATTTCCATCGCCCGAATTTTAGGTGCGCCGCTGACTGTACCTGCTGGGAAACAAGCTTTCAGTAAATCCCATGCGGTTTTGTTTGGTGCTAATTTACCCACAACATTGCTGACAATGTGCATTACATGGGAGTAGCGTTCAACTACCATTAATTCATCAACTTTCACGCTACCGTTTTGGCAAACACGCCCCAGATCATTGCGCCCTAAATCAACGAGCATGACGTGTTCAGCAATTTCCTTGGGGTCTTTAAGTAAATCCTCGGCGAGATCTGCGTCTTCTTGGGTTGTTTTCCCCCGTGGACGCGTCCCTGCAATCGGGCGTACCGTTGCTATAATTCCACCATCTGGATCTAGTTCTGCTTTCACCATCACTTCTGGACTGGAACCGATGATTTGCCAATCTTGAAAGTGAAAGTAAGCCATGTAAGGCGAAGGATTAATCTGACGCAAGGAGCGATACAGGGCAAAGGGGTCGCCTGTGTATGCTGTTGATAATCGCTGGGAAACTACGACTTGGAAGATATCGCCTGCTTTGATGTATTCTTTTGCCTTTTGGACATTGGCACAGAAATCAGAGCGGGTAAAGTTGCTGGCGTATTCCTCTACTTCTGTGTTCCTCTGTTCCTGTGCTCCCTTACTCGATGGGGGTGTCCATGCCAATTTGGTGTTTTGCAGCGATAGGGGTAGAGATAGCTTATTGAGCATTTGGGTGACGCGATCGCACGCTTGCTGATATGCTTCCTGTAAATCGGAGTCACGCAAATCAGCATAGGCGATCGCCCAAATTTTTCGCTTCACCTGATCAAAAATTAACAGGTGGTCTACCTGCATCCACAACCCATCTGGAATATTTCTCTCGTCTGGCGGATGAATTGGTACACGCGGCTCTATCCAGCGAATCAATTCATAGCCCCAAAACCCGAACAATCCGCCAATTCCTGGGGGGAGTTGCGGTAACTTGACTGGTTGATAAGGTTCTAGACATTGGGCTAAAGCTGTAAAGGGGTCGCCTTCAAAAGTGACCTGCGAACCGTCGCGGTGTGTTTGGGTCGTGTTATTGTCCCTTGCTTCTAAAATCCATAGCGGATCGCAACCCAATAAACTGTAGCGTCCCAGTTTTTCCCCGCCTTCCACCGATTCCAACAAAAAGCTATAGGGCTGACCTGCACATACTTTATACCAAGCAGATACGGGCGTATCTAAGTCTGCTACCCACTCTTGATACACCGGAACAAAGTTGCCTTGTTGGGCTAGGCTGCAAAACTGGGAAAAATCAGGAAAAATCATAATCTTGCAATGGTAATTGGCAATAGGTAATAGATTAATTGGTAATTGTTTTTCTTACCCATTACCCGTTACCCATTACCCATTACCCATTAACTACTAACAGCTAGTTATGGAGCGTCAAAGGTATTAACGCCACTAAACTTGAGTTTGGCTGGACTGGGGTTTTCGCCAATGCGGCGGTCTACGTAACGTACTTTTTCGCGGCCTTCGTTTACCTTTTCGGGGAAGACACCATCAGCCGGGTGAATGAAAGTGGTTTCTCCGTTGGGTAAAATCCGGTAGATTTTGTAGTTTGTAATTTTGAATTTCCGCAGTTGACCGCCTAAAGCGATGCATTGCTCTTTTCGAGCCAAATACAGCAGATTTTCGCCGTTTCGCATAGTGGCAGCACCACCTGTAGGCAATTCAAATACTTGGTCTTTGGGGCTAGTCCAAGTAATAGCGTACTTTTCTTCTTCTTTTGCTTTTGTTAGCAAGCCGCCAGTGTTACCACCATATAGCGGAGTTTGTCCAGAGAGTGTTTCTGCCATAGAGTTGTCTCTCAACGTTTTTAGGGCATCCTAACACCGCCATCAGGATCATATTGCGATCGCGTCATAGACTGTAACAGTTTTTAGTCAAGAGTCCAAAGTCCACAGCAAGCCAGTTGATTAACTTTTGACCCTTGACTATTTACTCTTGACTTTCGACCGTTTTTCCTCTTTGCTACCTTGGACGATGGGAATGGTGAAATAAAACTGACTACCTTGGTCTTTGCCAAATGACTCTGCCCAAATTTCACCACCCCAGCCATTGACAATTTGGCGGCAAATTGCTAAGCCCAGTCCAGTGCCACCAGTAGTACGTCGTAGTGCGCCCTCTTCTTGATAAAAGCGGTCAAAAACTACTTCTAGACGATTGGGTTCAATGCCGCGTCCGGTGTCAGCTACAGTGACTTCGACCATCTGATTGTTGTTGCGAATAGCTTTAATGGTAATTTCTCCTTGTGGAGGCGTAAATTTACAAGCATTGTCTATGAGTTTTGCCAGTACCTCCACCAGCCAATCACCGTCAGCTCTGACCAAAGGTAAATCTTGAGCAATTTGAGTTTTGATTTGAGGCGGCTTTTCTGTTGAGGAGCGTCCGCGATTTCGGCTGAGTGCTAGATCTACACACTCTTGTAAGGTCAGTGATTCTGGATGCCATTCTACCCGACCGCTTTCCAGGTTGGAAAGTGTGAGGAAATCTTGTACTAGTTTTCGCATCCGTTCGGAGTCGGAAAGAGCAGTGTTAAGCATCACCTGCTGCAACTCCAAGGGCATATCCGGTTCGCTAGCGAGGCTTTCCAAACACACTTGAATTGTGGATAGAGGGGTACGCAGTTCGTGTCCGGTAATGGCTATTAGGTTACTGCGGGTGCGATCCAGGGCTTCTAGCTGTTGGTTAAGTTCTTCTAGGTTGGCGTAAGCTTCCGCTTGAATCAAAGCTGCTCCCACTTGAGTGGCGATCGCTTCTACTAGATCCAACTCCCCAGATTGCCAATCGTGCGGTGGCATCCGGCAATAGTGTAACTCTACAATGCCCAACAACCGCCCTTGATAAAATACTGGTTCTATCAGCCAAGAACGAATAGCAAACTTTTTGGCGATCAAAGAAAGTCCCGCCGAATTATTAACACGATGGTCAGTCAGCGTATCGTTAACACAGACGCCCTCACCCTGTTGAACTATTTCTCGAAATAGGGGATTTTTGTCTAACTCCCAGGTTTGCCCGCGAACAGATACAGTGCCAGGAGTTAAAAACTCATGTTCAATTACGGCTTGACTATCGGTAGCTTGAGCGCGGTAAATTAGACAGCGACAAGCTTCCAAGTGTTGCCCTAATTCTTGTGCTGCTACCTGAAGAACTTCATGAGGATCAAGCGATCGCCGAATGGCAGTACTGATCGAGTTGACCAATCGTTCTTTGCGTGCTTGGGCAGTAATTGAACGGTAGGCTTTGTGCAATTTGTACTGACTAGCTTGTAAATAAGTTACTAAGCGCTGCACAAAGGGGTCTGTATCAATGTCACAAGCATATTCGCTGACCTGTTTTGCTCCAGAGTAGCTTCTTGGCTCCCCGATGTTAAACCTCTGGCGTGCCTTTTCAATTTTGCTTGCCAGTTCTGGTCTGTAAACCACAATCCTGTCTAAAAGCAATTCAGCTGCTTTCAGGCTAACTCCCCTTTCCGATGTCCAAATCCCCTCAAATCTTCGCGCTGTATCCATATCCAGATTCGGGCTTAGCTCTGGCAATTGGCTATTTTTGGCAATAGAGCCAAGGCTTTCCCGGCAAACCAGACAAGTAGCGTAGTTGTCAGCAATTACTATCAAATGCCACTCTTGACTTAAACCATCTTCTGGCTCAAAAGCTACCTTTTCGTAGTATTCCGAACTATTGGCAAAATCTGTTTCTGGAGCAGACAATACATATACTTGATTACTTCGCAAAGCAAGTCGCTGGTAGCGATGAGCTTCTTGGCGGTAGAATCGCTCTCGCTGAAAGCTAGCAATTACGAGGGGTTGAACTAAAGTCGCAGCCAAAACCTGATCTTCCATTGCGTGGGAGAGCGCCGTTAGTGAAGCCTTGAAATATAGCTGGGGCCGCAGGTAGGGTAGGGACTTTAGCAGATCACTCAGCACGGAAGTCGAAATGCTCATGAATTATTGTTAAACGCCCAATCTCGACAAGATCTATCCACGTCACAGCTGCATTGTACAAATTACAAAGGACTCTCAAGTTAATCAGACAGTTGCAATATGTAAAGAATGCTAAAAAGCACTTTTTGGCAATGCAAGCGCAGCACTTCACTACCATATAGAAGGAGCGTGTGCAGTTTTATTTACAAATTTAAAAGTCTTGATTAGCAAATATAGCTACAGCGGTAATGCATTTGTCTTTTGCGCTCTGGCATGCCGCAAGCATAGATGTAGCAGAACCATTTGCCATAGCCGCTTTGTTCTTCACCCAAGTTTTCTTTATCCATTGGCTAGCATTGTGATGTTTCAAATAATAGGCTACTAAGCCCAATATACATTCTCGCTCAGCTTTGCCATTAGGTAGCGGTGGCAAAGAATCGACAAATATAGAAAGGGACAAGTAAATAAAGGGGTTTACCTCTGTTAGCTTGCTTTATCCAAATTCTCTATTGCCTTACAGGAAGCTATCTTCTAGGCGTTTCGTTGGAAACCTTTAGCGTCAAGTCCATGACCATGAGTAGCAAAAAGTTTACAAGATAGTGCTAAGGTAAGAACTTGCACTTTTAACCCATAAATCTTAAAGTCAGAAGCTAGAATCATCAAATCATTATTTTACCTTGTGACTTTCTACTTGATTAACACTCGCGATCGCCTAAGTTAATTTACACCCACTCAGTTGATCTTTATTTGCCATCCAGACATCATTGCTCCTACATTTACATAAGTTAGTCCATAATTGATTGAATAAATGTAATCAATAATTAGTTATCATAAATTTGTCTAATAAAATACCAAAGATATTAAATATGAGTGCATATAATAGTAAGTCTATAAATACTTTGCCTACTCATCAACAACAGTGAATTTTGCATCTTCGCTGAGTATTTTCTGTGCCTTGTGTCTGTTAAAGTTTAAAGACCAAGAACTCATCTAAAAATTTTCCAGTTTCCAGTCTTGACTTCGGATGTATAAAATATACATTTATATATACATTAAGAAATATTGGCTTATATAGGTTGAGAGCTACTCTTTTGCAAGCAGCATGTGACTCAACAGACTCAAATGATTTTTGGACGTCTTTTTACCAAGCTCTGAAGGCCGGTTTTCGACCCACCTGCGGCAAGCCCTTCTCCTGTGGTTAACGCAGCGCGTAGCTTGCTTTCCCGTTCTGATGTTCAAGTACTCGCTAAAGCTACTGCTTGCACTGTTTCAACACAGAAGCGTCTACGAATTCATCACTTTTTGACTCTGATACAACCACGTAAATACAGACCTGTAAACGGAATTTTGGCTAATGACACCGGATATGCTGATGACCCCGGAAAAAATTTTCTTGGACGGAAAAACTTTTATCCCTGCCGAACAATTACCTATCCCAGAGTGGCCTTGTGTTGTCAGTGAAAGACCACAGCCAACCCTGACGGTTAAAGATGATGATTTATTTTTCGTCACAGATACTATGGGGAACATTTCTGGCTGTTCCCTCAATGATGGCAATCCTAGTATGGGACTGTTTTGCTGTGATACGCGATTTCTCAGTCGCCTAGAGTTACAAATTGAAGGGCGATCGCCTGTACTCCTCAGTGGTACTGCTGAGAAAGGGTTTTCACTTTCAGTTTTGTGTACTAACCCCAGAATCGATGAATGCTTGAGAGCCGAGACTGTAGGAATTCGCCGGGAAATCGTGCTCAATGGAGCACTATTTGAAGAAATAGAGGTATCTAACTACAGTACAACTACCGTCAGTTTTGAACTCAGCATCAGCTTTGATGCAGATTTTGTGGATTTATTTGAAGTCCGGGGTTATGACAGAGAAAAACGGGGTAGGCTTTTACGCCTAGTGGAACCGACGCTTGAAGAAGGAGCATCTTCTGTTGTTGATAGCGCCTCGTTGCCAACTCAATCCTCCTCGCAGAAGGAAGAATCCCTGACACTCGCCTATCAAGGTCTAGATGGTTCGATAATGGAATCGCGTATCCAATTCCAGCATCGGCGACCAGACACTTTTAAAGGTTATACTGCGGTTTGGCGACTAGAGTTGGCTTCTCACGAAACCCAAAAGTTGGGTTATCGAGTGAATATGTTGAAAAACAACAAGTCCAGTTCCACCGTGAGTGCAGCTTTTACCTTAGTACAAGCGAAAGCCGCCGAGTTGATGGAGGAGCAAAACTGGGTACAACAAATTACACGGATTAGCTCCGATAAGAGCATTTTCAATCGAGTGATTGAACGGGCTGAGCAAGATATGTATTTGTTGCGCCAGTCTTTTGGCAAATATAAGACTGTCTCGGCTGGAGTACCTTGGTTTTCTACATTATTTGGGCGGGATTCTCTGATTACAGCTTCCCAAAGCCTCATGTTAAACCCGCAAATAGCTAAGGAAACTCTGATTTTACTAGCAGCACACCAAGGTCAAACAGACGATGAATGGCGTGAAGAGGAACCAGGTAAGATTTTACACGAGTTGCGCTTGGGGGAAATGGCTCGTTGTCAAGAAATTCCCCATACACCCTACTACGGTACAATCGATGCCACTCCTCTGTGGTTGATGCTCTATGCCGAATATTATGCTTGGACTCACGATCAAGAACTTCTAGAGCAACTTTGGCCTAATGCTCTAGCAGCAATGGAGTGGATTGATCGCAATACCAAACAAACCAGCTACCTTAGTTATTACCGTAAATCTAAACGCGGTCTTGCTAACCAAGGCTGGAAAGATTCTGGCGACTGTATTGTAGACCACAAGGGAGAATTAGCCAACGGCCCAATTGCCCTTTGTGAGGTGCAAGCTTACGTTTATGCTGCTAAAATGCGCTTAGCAGAAATAGCTAGGATGAAAAAGCGGCTTGATCTGGCAGATCGCTGGCAAGAAGAAGCCAGAAATCTCAAGGTTCGTTTCAACAAAGATTTTTGGATGGAAGACCAGGATTTTTGCGCTCTAGCTTTGGATGGAGACGGCAAGCTAGTAGATAGTATTACCTCAAATCCCGGTCATTGTCTGCATTTGGGTATTTTCACACCGGAAAAAGCTTATAGCGTAGCAGAGCGGTTGCGAGCACCAGATATGTTTAATGGTTGGGGTATTCGCACTCTAAGTAGTATGTCACCTGCTTATAATCCGATGGGCTATCACATTGGTTCCGTTTGGCCCCACGATAACGCTCTAACTGCAATGGGATTGCGATCGCTTGGGCTAATCGATCAAGCTCTGGAACTTTTCCAAGGCTTATTCGACATGACTAGTCAGCAGCCCTATCAACGTCCTCCAGAACTCTTCTGTGGCTATGAACGCAATGGTGATAATGCCCCTGTACAGTATCCCGTTGCTTGTACTCCCCAAGCTTGGGCTACTGGCAGTATCTTTCAACTACTGCAAATGATGGTCAACTTAGTGCCTGACGCTCAAAATAACTGCTTGCGAATTATCGACCCCGCTTTACCAGAATCGATTAATCGCCTATCTTTTCATAATTTGCGAGTAGGTGCAACAATTCTCGATTTGGAATTTGAGCGTTCTGGTGGTACTACTGCTTGTCGCGTTGCTAAAAAGCGGGGCAATCTCCGGGTAGTTATTGAAGCATAGAAAGGGAGCTAGGAATAGAGATTGAGTAATTATGCTGGCTGCAACCAGGCTGGGGCATAACCGTGCGGTGAGGGGCATTAGAGAGCTTTGTGTCCCCACTAACGGCTCTTGGCGCTCCAACGAAGTGTTAGTCTGCAACTCGTTGAACACTTCACAACTATGATTGCTTCCACCGACAACCTTGTAAGTGACGGAACTCTGACTGATAACCCCAAAACCACTGCCGCAACCCACAATGACTGCGTACTACCAGAGGATTAAACTACTGCCCAGTAGCTTCACTGAGTGCTTCACGAATTATCTCATCACTCACGCCATGCCGTTTTAAGCTCGCAATCAATGTAGAAACAGTATCACCCTCAAGTCGCTCAAGATCAGATCTAAGTCCTTGTCCGATGTAAGCACGAACTAATGGCTGATAACCAGAAAAACCTAACAATGGTGCTATTCGCTTCAAATCCTCAATCACATCTTCGGGAATGCGAATTGTAATTGTTGTCATTGGGCGACTTTTATCGAGTCGCTTTCTTAAGACTTCAGCTTTCATAGTATTCACGTTCCTTGCGTGTCGCTTTACGAGCCGAGATGATCCGAATCATGTCGTTTTCACGCTCAATGTAGACGACGTACAGAAGATTCCATCGTCTGTCCAAGCCAATTACAGCATCCCGCTCCTCATCATTGCGGCTTCCATCAACCACCACTAGAAACGGATCGAAGAATGTTTCTACGGCTTGCTGAAAAGTTATGCCGTCATGGTTGCTGGGATTAACCCTAGCTTTCTCTTCGTTCCAAAGGAAGGTGACACCATTAAGCACGAAATAGACATCCATACCTGATAGTCTAGGCAAGATGTATTTACGTTGTCAATACACTTTCTTGTAAAAGCTTACAATTACAATTCAGGACTGAATCTTGATGCGTGCCAGAATCTTGCAATACTCACCTGTTTTTTATTCTCCTCAACCCGATAAATAATGTCATACGGCTTCAGGATTAACTGGCGAATATCAGGTTCGTCAAATTCAGAAACCTTTTGCTCCTTAAATGAAAATTGGCCAAGTTCTTTCGTTTTCTCCAATAACCGCTGACCAATTTTCCTGGCTGCTTCAGGATTGTCCTGAGCAATGTACCGGATGATAGTTTCTAAATCTCCAAGTGCTTTTGGCCAGAGAATTACTTGGTAGTCCATGCATCGATTAAGTGCTCAACCTGCTCAATCGGAATGCCTTGCCCTTGGTCAATTTGGTCAAACCCTTCCCGTATAGCTGCAATAAACTCAATTTTCTGAACAATTTCTCGTAGGGTTACATTTTGTGGTAAATGTTTCACCAACTCAATAACAGCTTCTTTGTCACTCATAGCAACTTAAACCTGTGTCAAGTGGACAACACAATGTTAACTTACCAACCTATCGACGTGATCGCCTGCAACTTCAAGGATGGTAAGAAATTTCTGCTAGGAGAAGGGTTAAGAATGTAAAAACAACAATAATTTACACCCAGACTTTTAATTCCTAACTCCTATGCTTCCTCTGAATTTTCGCTTTTATGTCCTGGGGATGATTCGTAAAGGGCATCTAGCTGTTGGCGAGCATCGTCAACATTAATCGAACGCATGACTAGAAGTGGCTCTTTGATTAAGTTGCCGGCGTTATCTAATAACTCTGGATGAGGTATAAACTGTTGTCTTGATGCGAGATAGCCAAAGTTACCTTGATTAGCCATTCTTGAAGAGTTCGTCGGATAAGTCCGCTCTCGATCAAAACTGAACATAATCAGGTTACGAATTAAGTTAGCAACAGCGATAAATGCAAGGATAGTAAAAGCAAGAATGTAAAGCAGGTGTAACATCGGTTTTTCCTCCAGAGCAGCAATTTTTAAAACTTTATATTTTAACGCTTTGCTTCGCCGACACTGTGGCTCACAATGGTAGCGAATATTTAATGCACTCTATGTGTGTGCGTTTGCGTTTATTATTGAGGCAAATTGTCAACCGTTATTCTACTTACGGTAACATAGGATACATTATTTTGTTAATCCGAATGATGTTAAGACAATGTTAAGGATTCTGTACTCTTTCTTCGACTTGTACACTGTCTTGCTATTGTCAAGCAGTTTGCCGAAGTTTTAGTAGATGCAACCAGCCCTCAGACTTCATGAGATCGGCGGAAGCGCATTGCCACATTCCAGCATTCTGTTACCAATTGATGCCAAGGCATTAGCGTTGCCATTTCAATCCCGACCTGTCCATCAGTGGCAGCAAATAGCATCTTCGCCGTATTTAGTTCGTTTTGCGCCTGCTTAACCCGCAAGAGCAAGTCCGATTGCTCTTGGTCACTCATAAATGAAATGTGCTCAGTTTCCAGCAAGTCCCGCGATCGCGTAAACCAATACTGAAAATCGTCTAGCAGGGGTTCCAAAACCGTTTTCAGCAGATCAGTCCCCGGTAAATTAGAGTCTCGCATAAATGAGAAGCATACTTCCAACTTTCTTACTAATATTAACGTTATTTACGATTCTTAACACTTTTCTCATTTCTCTCATAACTCAGAGAAGAAATATTTTTTGTAACAAAAGATACATTTTTTATTATAGGGTCGGACAAAGGGGTTTGTACAGATCCCTGAGAGATATGTCTATATACCCGGAGGTATAGTTGCTAACAAATTGCAATCAAAAAGTAAGAAAGGAGGTATTAGAGGTTAAGCTTGTAATTTATGATGGTAGAGCGATTAAGCCTTTTAATCAATATGTCAATAGATATCTATAAATTCTTGCACCGCTTTTCTAGGAGATGCTACACGTAGCTTGCTTCTTTACAGGAATACGCAGATTAATGTAATCAAACATCAATTTCTACATCTTTTTTATTACAAATTAATTCAGCAGTTGGAATATTAAGCCAAACTTACAGAAATTAAAATAGTTATAGTTGAATAAGCTTACATATCAAAATATTCTACATTTTATTGTGAAGCAATGGCAGCGCTCAAAAATTAGGTGATTCAACGTATAAAAAGAGAAATGTTTAAGACAGCTACAGGTAAACTAATTAATGCTTAATACTAATTTTACCAGACTGTTGTGATGCTATGTATCCAGTATAGGTAAAAGCGTACAAACCTGGAAAGTATGCCCATGTTATATTTGGGTAGATTTTCACAACTCGAACTTAGTAAATCATCTTTTGTAATCACTTCGCTAATAGTTCAGCAACCAATGTCGCCAAAATCATCTTCAAATCCCGCTGATCAAAACTTAGAGCTGGAACAACCTGAAAAAATGTATTTACCTCGTACCAGCGAATCGGAGAATTTAAAAAAGATTCGCCACACTGCTTCCCATGTGATGGCAATGGCAGTACAAAGGCTGTTTCCCAAAGCGCAAGTTACAATTGGGCCTTGGATTGAAAATGGTTTTTACTATGACTTTGACAATCCAGAACCATTTAGCGAAAGTGATCTAAAAGCCATCTACAAAGAGATGGTAAAGATTATTAATCGCAAACTGCCAGTTATTCGCGAAGAAGTCAACCGCGAGGAAGCTGAACGCCGGATTCAGGGAATTAATGAACCTTACAAGCTAGAAATCCTGGCAGATATTAAAGAGGAACCAATCACGATTTACCACCTGGGAAATGAATGGTGGGATTTATGTGCTGGGCCTCATCTAGAAAACACTAGCGAATTACACCCGAAAGCAATTGAATTAGAAAGCGTTGCTGGTGCTTATTGGCGTGGGGATGAAACCAAGGCTCAACTACAGCGCATCTACGCTACTGCTTGGGAAAGCCCAGAACAACTTACTGAGTACAAGCGACGGAAGGAAGAAGCGCTGCGGCGAGATCACCGAAAACTTGGTAAGGAATTGGGATTATTTATATTTTCTGACCAAGTGGGCCCAGGTTTACCCTTGTGGACGCCTAAAGGTACGCTTTTGCGAAGTATTTTGGAAGATTTCCTGAAGCAAGAACAAATCAAACGCGGATACCAGCAGGTTGTCACCCCTCATATTGGCAGAGTGGATTTATTTAAAACCTCTGGACACTGGCAGAAATATAAAGAAGATATGTTTCCTTTGATGGCCGATGATGAGGAAGCAGCAGCACAGGAACAGGGCTTCGTCCTTAAACCGATGAATTGCCCCTTTCACATTCAAATATATAAGAGCCAGTTACGCTCTTATCGGGAACTACCGATGCGACTGGCAGAATTCGGTACTGTTTATCGCTACGAACAATCAGGGGAATTAGGTGGTTTAACGCGGGTACGCGGTTTTACCGTGGATGATTCTCACCTCTTTGTCACCCCAGAACAGTTAGACAGCGAATTCCTCAGCGTTGTAGACTTGATTTTGTCAGTGTTCAAAAGTTTACAACTGAAGAACTTTAAAGCTAGACTCAGTTTCCGCGATCCAGCTAGTGATAAGTATATCGGGTCAGATGAAGCGTGGGAAAAAGCTCAAGGTGCTATTCGTCGTGCTGTCGAACAATTGGGAATGGAGCATTTTGAGGGTATTGGAGAAGCAGCGTTTTATGGCCCTAAACTCGACTTTATCTTCAGTGATGCTCTAGGGCGGGAGTGGCAATTAGGGACTGTGCAAGTAGATTACAACTTGCCAGAACGCTTTGATTTAGAGTACGTCGCTGAAGATGGCGATCGCAAACGGCCAGTAATGATTCACCGTGCGCCTTTTGGTTCACTGGAACGATTAATTGGTATCTTAATTGAAGAGTATGCTGGGGATTTCCCTTTGTGGTTAGCGCCAGTACAAATTAGATTGTTACCAGTGGGTGAAGCACAGCTAGATTTTGCTCAAGATGTGGTGGCGAAGATGAGAGCGTTGGGTATGCGTGCAGAAGTCGATATCAGTGGCGATCGCTTAGGTAAACAGATTCGCAATGCTGAGAAAGAAAAGATACCTGTGATGGCAGTAGTGGGAGCTAAAGAAGTTGAAACTAACGCCTTGAGTATCCGTACCCGCGCCTCTGGAGAGCTAGGAGCTATACCCGTGGAGGAAGTGATGGATAAGATGAAGCAAGCGAACGCAAACTTCGAGAACTTCTAGCCAAAAAACGTAATTTAACTAACAGTTTTATAGCTAGAATGCCTGCTACTATAACCATTTGGTAGCAGGTATTTTTTTATAGCCGCTCAATTATCTTGGCATTTTCTGGCAATTTTGCATCCCGTTGTCCAGCAGAACGCGCTCTTGCAGTGAATAAACCAATGGGAGTATTTAATATATCTACAAGCGTGGCTTTACCTGCGATCGCCTTTACACTTTCTTTCGGTACTTCCTTCAATAACCAACGTGCTAAGCGATAACCGCATTCTTGAAGTGTAATCTCTCGCATCAACTCGACACCGTGCAAATCGTGCAAATAACGATTTGAGCGTCCATAGCGCCGCCATTGACTTTGCAGTTCCTTGAGTGTGGCGCGGTGGCGGTGCTGAACAATCGCTTCTGGGGCAAATTCTAAACGCCCGATGTTTTCTAAGAGAATCCGCCAGCATATATCTGCGTCGCCGCCACTTGTAAGATAAGGACGAAATAAACCTGCTTTTTCCAAGGCGATACGTCGAATTGCCAAATTAGCGGTTTGACCATAGGGACGAAAGGAATGGTGAAGAGTGTGCTTTTGTGACAGGGTTTCTTGACGGTCTGCGTGTTGTTCTAAGAGAGTTTTGCCTGGTAGTGCCACAATTTCACCTGCGACAATTACCACTTCTGGGTTGACAAAAGGTTGAATTAATGCTTTTATCCATTGTGGCTGTGGACGGCAATCAGCATCAGTAAAAACCACAATTTCGCCTGTTGCAGCGCGAATCCCAGTGTTGCGAGCAGCGTAGGAGCTTTGAATTTGATTTTCGCTTAATGGGTGAATTTTGATTAGACAGTTTTCGGCAGATGTTTTTAGAAAGGTGAGAGTGCGATCGCTGCTGTTATTATCTACGAGTAAATACTCTACCTGGTCTTTGGGGTAAGTTTGAGACAACAGACAGGAAAATAAATCTGGTAAATCTGCTTCACCATTATAAATAGGTACAACCACCGACACTTGTGGCAAGAAGCTGTTGGCGGTGGTTGTATTAATTGGCTGATGATTCATAATCCTGAGATTTTGGAGTTGGGATTACTATGTAGTATTCCCAATCCAAGTTTCGGTATCAAAATTTCAGGTCATTGGCGCGATCGCTCAGGGGTAGGGAAGAAGAAGGACGATTTACCGGGGGTTGAGCAAAGTTGCCACCAGATAGAACTGCGATCGCGCGGGCATATTGCGGATCACTCCGAGTTCCAATTAAATCTGGATTAGAAGCCAGCTGACGCTCTTGTGGCTCCGTCAAGTCTACCTTAATATCTGGTGCAATTCCTTTATGGTTAATATCCGTTCCCTTGGGAGTGTAGTAATGAGCAATGGTCACTGCTAAACCGGAACCATCTGCGAGTTCATGAACCGATTGGACTAAAGCTTTGCCAAAAGTTTGGCCACCAACAACTACCGCCCGTCTATTATCCTTGAGTGCTCCTGTGAGGATCTCGCTAGCACTGGCTGAATTACCATCTACCAGTACTACTAAGGGGCGATTTGTTAGGGCAGTGCGATTAGCTTTAGTTTCTTCACTTCCTCCCTGGCGGTCTACCGTCTTGACAATTCCCCCATTATCCAGCCACATCCGCGCAATTTCAATGCTCGCCTGCAACAAACCACCAGGATTACCGCGCAAATCCAACACATAAGCATCAGCTTTTTTAGTGTTCAAATCACGGATAGCTCGTTGCATTTGCTCTGCGGCGTGGGCACTGAACTCTCTCAAACGGATATAACCAACGCGTCGATTTCCTTCTTGCTTGAGGGTATGGCGTACTGTTGGCACTTCAATAGTCGCTCTTGTCAACTTTATATTAAAAGTATTTTGCCCCGTCCGTCCCAACCGCAACGTTATGGGAGTACCTGCTTTACCGCGAATTAGCTTAGAGGCGTCATCCACTTTCATTTTGAGAGTGGGTTTGCCGTCAATTGCCAAAATTTCATCGCCTGCTTTGATTCCAGCTTTCAGCGCCGGAGAGTTCTCTATGGCTTCAACAACGGTGAGTCGCTTGGTCTTTTCGTTTAGCTCCATCCGAATACCAATTCCAGAGACTTCCCCAGATGTTTGGTTAGTCAGGGCTTCATACTGTTTGGGATCCATAAACCGTGTGTAAGGATCTCCCAACTTTTGTAAAGCTTCGCGGATGGCAGTGTAAGCTTCTTCACGAGAAGTATAGTCTTTACTTAAGAGGCTCTGCCTGGTTGCTTGCCAATCTTGTTGATTAAATTTACCATCAACATATTCACGGTTCACCACTTGCCAGGCTTGGTCAACAATCGCTTTCGGGCTATCTTGCAGGGCCAGGGCGGCGCGAACGCAGCGAGTCCAAGCAGGGCCAAACACTGAGATAGCAGCAGTCGTAGCGATCGCTCCCCCAATCAAGGCTACCTGGAGCGGCGAGTAACTTTTCGCAGATTGGTTCATGTATATCAGCTGGAATAATTGTGTTGTTGACAGTTTAGCAATCAGGCTTTCCAGAAATTTTTAAGTTTTTATACTCCAAATTCAGCTATACTCTCTTCACCATTTTTATATTTAAATGATGCTGAAAATACTGCATTAGTTGTTAACAATCATTTCTGAGTTTGCTAGTCTTTTCCGGAAGGCTATACTGACCATGTGACACTTTAATCAGCGTCATCTTTGCAGTCTAGATTACTTTTATAAGATAGCACTTTGATCTTTTAATTGCAGTACTGTCAGACAGCCACAAAATCAGCTTTTTTCACTTAAGTCATGAAACGCAAATTTACCATCAAATCATCAATCCCAAGTAGGGGAAAATTCGGTAAACTGTGGCAATTGTTACAACAACTAGTTTGTGGATTGTGCCTGATCTTGGGCGGTTGGCTGATTTGTACTACTATAACCTTATTTTTTGCTGCTTCTGGGCCAGTAGATGCCTTTTTTGTGCTTGGTGGCAGTATTCGGCGGGAAATCTATGTTGCTCAACAAACAAGACAATATCCGCAAACCCCTATTTTAATTTCTCATGGTTCTCCAGACCCATGTCTATGGCTAATTTTTCAGCGAGAAGCAGCAAGTTTACAAAACGTTTTGTTAGAAAAGTGCGCTAATTCTACCTTTGAAAATTTTTATTATGGGATTCCGATTTTGCGTCATTGGAGGGTGCATAATGTAAGACTGATTACCTCCCAAACTCACTTACCAAGAGCCAAATGGATGGCACAAATTCTCTTGGGCGCTCATGGTATTTGGGTAGATTTCGACATTGTTCCAGAGCAAGGTATTCCTGGTAATCGTGAATTTTGGCAAAAAACAGTACTAGATTTAACGCGTAGCTTATTTTGGGCAATTTTAAGTCAAATTATTCAGCCGCAATGTACTGCAAATGTAACAAGGCTCACACAGGTGGATATGTCGGCGTGGGAGCATCGAGGTTTTAAGTGTGAACGCCAAGGGGAACTGGGGAGAATGAATAATTGAGAGTATGTAGCGATCGCTGTCTGGTATTGTTAAAAACAAGCCTGGATTGATGGCAGAAATTCAGTTGGCGATCAAGGGTGAAGATGCGATCGCAGCAACAGAGATGATTGATTGGATGGGACAGTAATTTTGTATTGAACAGGAATAACGAACCGCCAAGTACGCCAAGAAAGAAGAGTTTAAGAGATTGTGTGTAATTTTTTGTGTGATTGATTG
The DNA here is from genome assembly GCF_010091925.1 of Nostoc sp. B(2019). Lineage (GTDB taxonomy): Bacteria > Cyanobacteriota > Cyanobacteriia > Cyanobacteriales > Nostocaceae > Komarekiella. Next base: position 25,485 of record NZ_WVID01000010.1, read on the forward strand.
GATGGGAGCGATCGCTCTTTATGAAAAATCTCTTGGTATCAAAAAACAATATGTCAAATCGTACCATTTTTTGCTGATAACCAATAATGGTACATACGAATCCTCTTAAATCTATAAGTACAGGAGGATTTGATTTTTATATTTGATACAAGTTCGACATTCTACTTCTTGCAAAAGTCGTTTTTTGCAATTTTCTCTGGATTTTTAAGTGAGTGTTTTAAATATTACAAGTAGCTATAAATAAGAATAGTTATAAAAAGTCTGTAAAAAATTAATTGTTAAGTAAGTAGGTCTGAATAAACTCAAGTTTGCAGTTAGCCATTTAGCCCTTAATTACAAGCTATAAAGCATTTTCTATTTATTGATGTTTAATTATTTGGTATACATATTTTATACAAGTAATTATTAACTGCATATCTGCTGCATGGACATATAATCTCTGTAAATATCCGTAAATGTTCGCTTTTCAGAGTAACATAGTGAAACAGCGCCATTGATTTGTACTGCTTTATTTAGTAAAGAGTTGTGACACACGTTTGGGAAAGATGAGTAAACTAATTCCAGCCATCAGAGTCAAAAACCTCAACTTTTATTACGACACACAAAAAATATTTGAAGGTGTGTCTATGGATATTTATCAAAACCAAGTTACGGCAATTATTGGTTCTAGTGGTTGTGGCAAGTCTACTTTTCTTAAAGTCCTAAATCGCATGAGTGAATTGGAAAAAGAAGTGAAAGTAGAAGGCAGGGTAGAATTTTTTGGGCAGAATATTTATGAGCGTCGCGTCAATTTAAATAGATTACGCCGTCAAATTAGTATGGTTTTCCCCAGACCAAATCTTTTCCCCATGAGCGTTTACGATAATGTTGCCTATGGGGTGAAATTAGTGGGATGGCGTCCGAAAGTAGAATTAGATGAGATTATCGAATCTGCTATAAAAGCTGCCGATCTTTGGGATGAAATAAAAAATAAACTACATAAATCTGCTTTAGAGCTTTCTGGAGGTCAACAGCAACGACTGTGCATTGCTCGTGCTTTAGCAGTCAAACCGAAAGTTCTCTTGATGGATGAGCCTTGTTCGGGTCTTGATCCGATCGCCAGTATGAAAATTGAGAATCTAATCCATAGTTTGCGCTCTGAGTTGACAATTGTGATTGTGACTCATAGTATGCCGCAAGTTACTCGCCTCTCTGATTTCACAGCCTTCTTTTACAGCAATGACAATCGCGTTACTCAATTGCTTGAATTTGGCACTACAAATAAAATCTTTACCAACGCCCTGGATTCTCGTACCCGCGACTATGTTTTAGCGCGTATTAGTTGAGGTTTTTGTTGTGGTTATTTAGATTTGATTTACAAAATCTATTTTCAAGTAAATTTGGTTAGCTTTTTGGGTGAAATAAAAAACTGTTCGTTGCATTTACGAGTCAGGAAACACAACGCCACTTGCTTTAATTAATTTTTATGAAAACTAGGGTAGAAAGAGACAGAGGTTAAATGTCTCTTTCTACCCTAGAACTACTTAATCAGCGTTTTGATAAGACAAAATCACCAAAAATGTTATCTCTAAACAGGTCGCCAACGCTCTATTTTCCCTGTGTACAAGCTTACGTAGTAAATATTTCCATCTGCTCCATTGCTAATTTGCACAGGCGATACTAAATCGGATGCAAAGCGCCTAACTGAAACAACTTTGCCCTCACTATTCAATGTCAAATTATCAATAGTTCCTCTACTTGCATCAGCAATAAACAAGGTATTTTGATAAATTGAGGGGAAAGTATTACCTGTGTAAAAATCACCACCAACGACCGCACTACCGGGATCATTATTAGCATTAGAATGCTTGTAGGTGTAGGTTGGTGCTGTGACTTTTGCGCCACTATTGTAGAAAGTTGTTGCTGATGATGCTGTACCTGGGTTAACAGCATATTGTGATTGTTTTAGGCTAACAACATTACCATTGGCATCAAGTCCACCTTCAAAGTAGGGCCAGCCAAAGTTAGCTCCTTTTTTTCCAATATTGATCTCTTCCCAATTCCGCCAACCTACATCACCGATGACGGGAGTGTTGTTCCGTGCATCTATGGTGAAGCGGAAGGGGTTACGCAGACCAGAATTATATACTTTGGAACGGTTGCTATTGGGATCACCATTGTAGTAGGGATTATCGTCTAAGCCTTCACCAGTAATTGGGTCAATCCGCAGCATCTTGCCCGACAGATTATTGATATCCTGGACACGAATTGCTCGTGGGTCTTCCCGGTTGTATGAAGTACCATCGCCGATGCTAACAAATAGAGAGCCATCAGTACCAAACTGGAGACTACCAATTGAGTGAGATTCACTATCGGTTGCGATAAAATCCTGTACGTTTGTGACGTTGTTGAGATTGTTGAGATAATCTTGAGTGTTAGTAAATAGCTTGCCAGTAGTTTTGTTGAGAATTCCTGATGGTGCAAAGTTAGCTGTATTGTTAGTGCTGACATTTGTGCTGTTACCATCTGGACGACTGATATATTGCCAAATGCTGTTTTTGCCCAGTAGGATAACTTCGCTGTTAGCGATCGCAGTAGTGTAGTTGGTTTTAGCGTCAGCTGTCACCCGAATTAAGCGGGCAGCACGGTTGCCAGCTTTGTCTGGATCGTCCAATGTGCTGCTGGTTTTATTTGTATAGACTTCTGCTGGATCGTATGTGAATAACAGATAGACGTATGGAGTTTTGGGGAAATCTGGGTGTACAGCAATGCCTAACAGACCGCGATCGCTCGTATTATTTACCTGCCGAGAAATATCGATAAATGGCGTTGATAGTAAAGTGCTATTTTCAAACACCTTCACGACCCCATCTTTTTGGGCAATGAACATGCGTTTATTGTCAGGTGTCCAATCAAAAGCTGTAGGAGCGTTCAACCCAGAGACCACAGTCTCTTTAACAAAACTACCAGGGTCATCATCAATGATGGTAATGACAGACGTGTCTTTGCTAGTTAGTTTTGCTCCAATTGCATTGCTGAATTTCAAACTGAACGTTTCATTCGGTTCCCCAGCGGTGTCATTAATAATGGGGATAGCAATCGTCTTACTGATTTGTCCTGCTGCAAAGTTCAAGGTTCCAGATACAGCCTTGTAGTCAGAGCCAACTTTCGCAGTCCCATCCAAAGGTTTGTAATCTACACTAGCTGTTGCTGAACTGTTACCCCGTGTAACTGTCACAGTAGCAGTACCATCTTTCTCATTCACTACTGGCTGAGAAATTTCGAGGTCAGTACCATCATCATCTTGAATCGTAATTACGGCAGTTCTCTGAATTCCCAGAGTTGCCCCTTCTGGCTGATCAATTACGAAACTAAAGGTTTCATTTGGTTCTGGTAATGAGTCGTTCAAAATAGGAATCTTGACCTGTCTGCTGCTTTCTCCAGCTGCAAAGATGATTGTCCCAGCAGTTTGAGTATAGTCAACTCCTGCTGTAGCACTCTCAGCGGTGGTGGAATACTTGACTGAAGATATCCCTTTTAAATCACCACTTCGCAGCAAAGTAATGCTGACACTACCATCAGATTCGCGCACAGTTCCAGGAAATGACCCTAATGTGATGGTGGGTTCAGAAGGTGGTGAATAAAGTTGAGATTTGGGAATAATTTCCTTGGTCTGAGAAGAACTTGACCAAGCGAGTTTAGCAACTCCTTCATATCTATCTTCGTAGTACTCCAT
>NZ_WVID01000010.1:29297-280415 GCF_010091925.1 Nostoc sp. B(2019)
AACTAGTGCGATCGTCCCGCTAGATTCTGTGGGGCGTTGGTTAACAAAGTTGTTGATAATTTGTTGACCATTCACCGATAGCCGCACACCATCATCAGCAGTGGTGTAGAAGGTGTAGGTTTCGCTGTACTTGGCCTCTACCTGACCTGTCCATCGCACTGAAAAAGTATCCGCACCTATGGATGTCGCAGGCGAACCGCTACCCCAGTCAAAGTTTACTGCTGCATCTGTACGAGTTAGCTTCAGGTTGGTGAAGTCTTTGTTGTCGTAATACTCTCCTTTGAGTCCTGTACCTGTACCTACCGGGGCTGTGGGGGCTGTAGGAGCTTCACTATAAAGTTGAGATTTAGAAATAATTTCCTTGGTCTGAGAAGAACTTGACCAAGCGAGTTTAGCAACTCCTTCATATCTATCTTCGTAGTACTCCATCTTAATGTCGTACTTCTGACCTGCAACTAGTGCGATCGTCCCGCTAGATTCTGTGGGGCGTTGGTTAACAAAGTTGTTGATAATTTGTTGACCATTCACCGACAGTCGTACACCATCATCAGCAGTGGTGTAGAAGGTGTAGGTTTCGCTGTACTTGGCTTCTACTTGGCCTGTCCAGCGTACTGAGAAGGTATCTGCACCTACTGATGTCGCAGGCGAACCGCTACCCCAATCAAAGTTCACCGCCGCATCTGTACGAGTTAGCTTCAGGTTGGTGAAGTCTTTGTTGTCGTAATACTCTCCTTTTAATCCATTTCCACTAGAGAGCGCACTATCGCTAGCCCTAGCGGTTATGACTGATTTTTGTTCAGTTGTATCTAAAGGCGATTGAGTAGCAACCACTGAACTCGTCTTTGGATCAGTATTTAATAGACTATTAGAGTTAGAACTTGCAAGATTATTCATTGAGATATATGCCTCATAGCTACGTTAAAATCAACACCCAAATGAATAATGTAGGGTGAGTTTTACATTGATTTTTTTGTAAAAATAAACGCCAATTTATAGTGTGGTAATTCTAGATGTGAGTTATGAAAATGATTTTTTAAGGAGACGCGCAGCAGATCATAGCAGGGTAATGCAAGCACGCCAACAGAGGAAAAATAGCATTTCATCCATCATTTAGAACTGCACGAAAATTTTAATTAGCCTGTTATCTTAATGAATCTAAATTTTCGCATTAGTGCCCGCTTTTATTCTATAAATTTGCAATCTTTGGCACGTAAAAAACTAGCCTGATGAATTTAATCCAATTAAATCATCAACTAACTATCTACATTAATTGCCCGAAATATGACGTGAATATAGAATTAGAACAATCTTCTGGCTAAAAAGCAGAAGCTATTTCTACCCAGTAATTTCCTGAAAATAACTAAATAATAGGCTTAACACTACTATATAATCGTTATTTTTGATAACCCATAATCAAACTAGCATGTAAGTGATGAAGGCTTAGAAACATTAGTGCTTCACAAAGACAGATGCATACTTAGATGTATGAAATCTCAGATTTTGCCATGTTCATGTAAATTCAGTAATTACTCGGTTTTAACTAATTCATTACATATTTGACACTACATACCAGTACTATGTCTATTTTTTTTAGAAGCATTGTTTAAATATTCATATATATATCTAGTTTTTAAAGCTATATCAAAGTTTTTCAAAGCCTTGAATGAAAATAACCAAAATACGGGATAATTACCTGTCTTCTGGATTACAAAGATAATAAGTATATAAAAATTTTATGAAGAAGACTGTTGATATTTAAAGATTAAAAAAAATATTATAATTATTCGTTTGTTTTATCACCATACCATTTCAGCTACTCAGATAATTTTTATAGTTTAATATTATACGACTTTATTATGTGCGCTTAAGTAGTTGGGTACAAATAAACATAATTAGGATAAAATGAATATACTAGAGCTTAAAGTTTATAAAAAAGAAGTTTTTGACTCTTGATTATTTCTTTCCCATTAACGTTTAATTGTGCCTATATATTGAATAATTTTGTAATTTTTGACCTTAGAAGATATTTTAAAAGCCAAGAAGGTATAAAGCTGCCACTCTGAGTAGAGCGTTGGCGCAAGGAAGAATCTAGGGTTTTGGGCACATACTGAGTACTTCTGGAGCAAGACACTGCTTTATAGCTTGCTTGTCTAGTAGGGGTACACTCAGCTTTGCTGTATGCCCTGCCGGATCTTGCTACAGCATGACAACCAAAGACTGTCTTAAAACATCCTCTAACAGAGGAACTTCGACTTACAGGTGGTTGAAGGTGCTAATTGAGATTTGTGCAAGATGTCATACCATTTAACGAAAATGCTGATGTAATTCACTTCTCCAGCCTCCCCAGCTCCCCCAGCCTGCCTAAATGTATCGACCCTAAAGTGAAAACGGTATCAGTAACGAGTAAAGGTTGAATTTAAACTCTTTATCCTTTCCTTCCACACTTGACTAAAAGATATTGAGCCACTTCCTTGACTCTGAATACCCAGAAACCTTGTTCTAACTGCGAGCGCATATATTTGTTACAAAAACCAATAAAGATAGATTATTAACTTAAAGTAGGAAAAATCACAAGTTTGACGTTGCACATTCCCACTTTCCCCTAGACTAAGGGCAGCAACTTTGTTCAAACTGGCTGAGGAAAGTAGACTTTGACTGAGACAAACAATTTAACCTTATCCCTCCAGAATGTCTCACGCAGGGAATTGCGAGATTTAGTGCGAACTCAGCTGCAAATGCTGCTGGAAGTGGAGGATTTGCAGGGAGCAAAAGCTATTCTGGTACCTGTCCAACCTGCGGATATTGCCGAGGCAATTGAGGGTTTGCCAGAAGCAATGCACGCTTTGGCTTTTCGCTTGCTTTCAAAGGATGAAGCAATTGAGGTTTATGAACATCTCGACTACAGCGTCCAAGAACGGCTAATTGAAGAACTGAGAAGTCAGGATGTGCGTGACATTGTAGATAAAATGTCGCCGGATGACCGAGCTAGGTTATTTGATGAATTACCGGCAAAAGTCGTTAATCGCCTGCTAGAACAACTGAGTCCAGCGGAACGCCAAGCTACGGCCCAGCTATTGGGTTATGAAGCTGATACAGCTGGGCGAATCATGACGCCAGAGGTAATGTCACTAAAAGAAAATTTTACGGCATCTCAAGCACTAGAGCGGATTCGCAACTTAGCTAATGCCAGTGAAATGATTTACTACCTTTACATTACTGATGCGGAAAGGCATTTATCAGGGATTTTGTCACTGCGTGAGTTGGTGACGGCTCAACCGGAGCAAACGATTGGCGAAATTATGACCCGTGATGTGGTGTTTATCCACACTGATACAGATCAAGAAGAGGTTGCAAGATTAATTCAGAGATATGATTTTTTGGCCGTGCCTGTGGTAGACCGAGAACATCGTCTAGTGGGTATCGTCACTGTGGATGATGTGATTGATATTTTGCAACAAGAAACCACCGAGGATATCTATGCCTTGGGTGGAGGTGTGCAGTCGGGTGGTGACAACTACTTTCAGATGAATTTACTGGAAGTTGCTCGTAAACGAGTTGTGTGGTTGTTAGTTTTATTGATAACTAATACGATTACAGGCACAATTATTAAGTCACAAGAAGAGCTTTTGACAAAAGTGGTAGTGTTGACTGCATTCATCCCTTTGCTGACTGGTACTGGCGGTAACGTGGGTGCTCAGTCTTCCACAGTAGTGATTCGCGGGATGAATACTGATGAAATCCGATCGCTTGGAGCATTACAGGTGATTGGAAGAGAAGCGATCGCTGGGGCGTTGCTGGGAGTTATGCTAGGTACGATCGCCACTGTCTGGGCTTACTTTTTACAAGGACAGTTAGAGGTAGCGATCGCTGTAGGCACTAGTTTGGTAGCTATTTCTCTTTTAGCTTCTATCTCTGGTTCTGCACTGCCGTTTTTATTCCGCTTCCTCCGCTTAGATCCTGCATTAATGTCAGCTCCATTTATTACCACAGCAGTTGATGTAGTGGGCGTTTTGATTTACTTCAATTTGGCGCGGGTAATTTTGAAATTATGATTAGTCAAGAGTCAATAGGAGCCAGTGCGTTGGGGAGACACTGCGTTGCGCGGGTTAAGAGTGTTGTTCGCTCTTAGCGTTCCCGCAAGGGTAGCAACTGGCGTTCAGGAGTCAAAAATAATCACTTTTGACTTTTGACTTTTGACTATGGACTTTGCACAACGATTTATAATTCTGATGCTGTATCTGGGGCAACGATTTCGCCAGTACCCAATTGTAGTATCAAGTCTTGGTCGGTAATCAGTTCGCTGAGTTCCTTCACTTGCAAATTCATTTCTTCACAAGCTTGTCTGAGTTCTCGTGCAAATTTGTTGAGATCATCACCATAGCCACATTGATAGGCAGCTGTTTCGATTCCCTGCTTAGCATTTGCTCTAGCACAATCCACTAGTTCTGTGCCCTGCAATGGTGTAGGAGATGCCATAGACGTAATATTCTTTCTTGCGTTTGCTGTTAGACAGCTTACCAGTCTTTCAGCATTGATTCATCTCTCCAATGGATGACGATGGAGATAGAATTAATAGTGGAAGTGAGGAGTTAAAAATGCAAATTTTGTAGCTCCTCACTCAGAGTTATTATTTTTTTTGCTTAACCGTTAACTACTTCTCCACCATTAGGATGTAACACCTGACCGGACATATAAGAAGCGTCATCAGAAGCTAAAAATACATAGCTGGGTGCTACTTCTTCTGGTTGTCCGGCTCTTTGCATTGGCACTTGTTTACCGAAGTTTGTAACTTTCTCTTCGGGAAAAGTTGCAGGAATTAAAGGTGTCCAAATCGGCCCAGGAGCCACAGCATTGACACGAATACCCTTTTCAATTAAATTCTGAGATAGGGAACGAGTAAAAGCAACGATTGCACCTTTTGTAGAAGAATAATCAAGTAGTTGCGGACTGCCTTTATAAGCTGTTACCGATGTCGTGTTAATGATAGAACTACCTTTTTGCAAGTGCTTGAGTGCAGCTTTAGTCAAGAAAAACATAGAGAAAATATTAGTGCGGAAAGTTCGCTCTAACTGTTCTTTGCTGATATCCTCGATACTTTCTTGCGGATGCTGTTCGGCGGCGTTATTGATGAGAATATCGAGTTTACCAAACTCATCCACTGTTTGTTGTACAGCCTGCTGACAAAAGCTTTCGTCGCCAATATCGCCTGCTATAAGTACTGCACGACGTCCTTGTTTTTCTACCAGTTGCTTTGTTTCTTTAGCGTCGTCGTGTTCGTTAAGATACATAATGGATACGTCTGCACCTTCCTTAGCAAATGCGATCGCTACAGCACGACCTATACCACTATCTCCACCCGTAATCAATGCTACTTTGCCTTTTAATTTGTCACTTCCTTTGTACTGAGAATCGTCGGCTTTAGGTTTTGGCGTCATTTCTGATTCAACGCCTGGTAATTCTTGACTTTGTGGTGGTTGTAATGCTTGTTCTGCCATAAAACTATTCCAGTAGTAAAAAAGAACCGACAATTGACAAATTCCCAAAAGTAAACCTTGGATCGATTCAACCCAAGGTTTACTTTTTGCTCTGGCTCCCACTTGCCATTTGCAACTTAGGGTGTTTCCACCCCAGATACCTACCAAACGTACTAATTACTGCAAACTGTACGTGACTTTGGTTATTTATCCACACTCCAGACACCCACTTTTACTCTGACCACGAAAACAAGTACACAACTCTCTGAACTGATGAAGGATTTATCCTTTTCATCTGTTTTTAAGTTAGCTGTAAATACTACTGAAGTTTATCGCTCTCTAGAGGGAAACCAAGCTCAAATTTGCTCAACCTTAAGATGTAAAATAAATTAAGAAAAATTATGTCATTTGAAATATAAAGTATGTTTTTTATCTTTTATGTAAGCCTGTTTTTAGGTAATAGACAATATAGATTTTAACCTTCCCAGTTATAGGTTCAAAAATAGCTTAATTATGCTATTTTCGTTAAGATTAATTCAGGTGTATATATTCTGAGAACCTTACAGCACCTTGCCGCCAAGATTCTCTAGAATACCTACATCAACGAATTTAGTGTTAGGCATAAGTGTATTTAATTGGTAAATTCGCATACTAGTATTCTGGGGTTAAGGGGATTTCCATTATTTGATATTCAACGTTTGGGACTGTTTAAGCGATCGCTAAATCTATAGTTTTGTCTTTTGCTCAAAAACAGAGACGACCTTTTACAAAAAGATACATTCTCTAGGTTGAATATTAGCACTTCTAAATTGGGGTTTGGGACATACCAGAGTAGTAAAGCAGTGTTGGAATTAAGATGGGAAAAGGGTTATGGCAACAATTAATCTTTCAGAATTAGAGCAGTGTGATCAGTTTCGCCATTTGCAATCAACTTTGCGCGAACGTTGGAAAACTATCGAATTATTTGACAATAGTGAAGCAGATATTTTAGTTGTTCCCTCCTTGAGTATCGACCAGCGCGAACTCCAAAAAATTGCCGGCTGTGAACATTATGAAGAACGATTACTATTTTCCTTGATGCGCTTACGGAATCCCCGAACTAGGCTGATTTATGTCACATCAGTACCACTGCATCCCAGTATTATTGAATACTATTTACAACTTTTGCCCGGAATTCCCTTTTCTCATGCTCGCAATCGCTTGCTGCTACTTTCTACTTATGATTCCTCTCTTAAACCCCTAAGTCAAAAGATTTTAGAACGTCCGCGTTTACTAGAGCGAATTCGTCAAGCTTTGAGGCTGGAAAAATCATTTATGATCTGCTACAATTCAGCGTCATGGGAAGGCGAATTGTCTGTAAAATTGGGTGTACCACTTTACGCAGCTGCACCAGATTTGCAGATTTGGGGTAGTAAAAGTGGAAGTAGGCAAATTTTTGCTGAAAGCGGAGTACCACATCCAGATGGCAGTAAAAAAGTTTGGAATTCCGCAGATTTAGCAGAAGTTACTGCCGATTTGTGGGAACGCCAACCGACATTACAACGCATAGTAGTAAAACTCAACGAAGGCATTTCTGGAGAAGGAAATGCGCTGCTAGATCTCAGACCAATTGCGAGTGTCGCACCAGAGCAAAGTTCTCATGCCCAAAGGGTAGCAGCAATTAGCGATCGCTTCTCAAGTTTGCGCTTTCAAGCCAAACAAGAGACTTGGGAAAATTTTTCGGGACGAATCCCGGAATTAGGCGCAATTGCTGAAGCATTTGTGGAAGGGGAAATTAAGCGATCGCCTAGTGTCCAAGGACGAATTACACCCACTGGCGAAGTCGAAATCCTTTCAACCCACGACCAAATTCTCGGCGGGCCAGACGGTCAAATTTATCTTGGTTGTCGATTCCCCGCTGATGAAAGCTATCGATTGCAATTACAGCAATTGGGGTTAAAAGTTGGCAGAAAGCTTGCAGAGAAAGGCGCTTTAGAACGGTTTGGAGTAGACTTTATCACTGTTGATCAGGGTAATCAAGGGTGGGATATTCAGGCGATTGAAATTAACCTGCGTAAAGGCGGTACTACTCATCCTTTCATGACCTTGAAATTATTAACTAACGGTCGCTATGACCTTTCCACAGGCTTATTTTACAGTCAGCAAGGTCGTCCCAAATACTACATTGCCACCGACAATCTGCAAAAAGACCGCTATCGCGGATTATTAGCTAATGATTTGATGGATATCATCGCTCACCACAGATTGCACTTTGATAGTGGTACTGAGACAGGAACAGTGTTTCATCTCATGGGTTGTCTTTCCCAGTTTGGCAAATTGGGATTAACTAGTATCGGTGATTCCCCACAACAAGCAGAAGAAATTTATAACAAAGTTGTCAAAGTTCTGGATGAAGAAACTCGCAGTAATAATAGTGATTTACCCTTGTTCTCGAATTACGCTTTTCCCGGTAGTTGGGATGGATATGATTGAGCAATTAAAAACTCAACAGTTGTAAATACCGGGGGTTATTTCACTGCAAATCGCTGCACTTGTGGAGAGCAGTCAAATTTAAAAGCAGAGAAACGCTAAAATCAAGTCAGCCTTTGTATTGTAGCGGTTGTGTCCCACATCACTCAGAGTGCGGTTCACTGCATAAATCCTGATTGTCAACGTCCTTATCCTCAGCCTTGGGGAAACAAATTTTGTAACAGCTGTGGCGCACCGCTACAGCTGTTAGACCGCTATATCCCATTTCAGCCTTTAGGTTCAGGAGGATTTGCTCAAATTTACACGGTTTGGGATGAAAAAACTCAAACAGAAAAAGTACTGAAAGTGCTGGTGGAAGATTCACTAAAGGCACAGGAATTATTTACCCAAGAAGCAGCGGTTTTAAGTAGTTTGCAGCATCCAGGTGTCCCCCAAGTCGATGCTGATGGGTATTTTCAAATAAATTTGTTCAGTCCCAAACAGCGCCGACTCGCTTGTTTGGTGATGGAGAAAATCAATGGGCAGACTTTAGAGGATATATTAAAAAGTTATCCTCAAGGGTGTCCTGAAGATTTGGTGTTAAGCTGGTTCACCCAGGCTGTGAAGATTTTACAGGTATTGCACAAACGCCAGATTATTCACCGCGACATCAAACCTTCTAATTTGATGCTGGGTACTACTTCGCCAAATTTACCCCTAGTTCAAACAGGTGGCGATCGCCTAGTGCTAATTGATTTTGGCGGCGCAAAACAATTTAGTACAGCAATGCTGCGTCGAGAGTCTAGTTCTACCCGGTTATTTTCTTCTGGCTACAGTCCACCGGAACAAGTAACTGGGGGAAATGTAGGGCCAAGTGCTGATTTTTATGCCCTCGGTCGAACGATGATTGAATTACTAACGGGTAAATATCCGCCGCAGTTGGAAGATCCGCAAACTGGGGAGTTGCGCTGGCGTGTTGGGGTGAATGTCAAACCGCAACTAGCAGATTTGTTAGATGAGATGGTACAAGATGATGTGCGATCGCGTCCAGCCAATGCAGCTATTATTCAAAAACGTTTAGCGAAAATTTCCAAAGCGCCACCACAGCAAGGGTTGTTTTCCCAACTGCGAGACACTATTAAGCAAACCTCAACACAAGCATCCCAAAAATTTGCACTGCTAATCCAAGCTGTTGAGCAAGCTTTCGCTGACTTTAATCGAGCTGTCGGTAAAACTGCTCGTTTCATAGTAAAGACGATTTTTAAAGTTTTACAAGCTTGTCTAGCAACAATTTGGGCGATGATCCTGACTTGTATCGGCGCTTATTTAGGTGCGATTGCTGGTTTTATTTTGGCGTATCGGACAAACTTGGGCAATCAAGTTGTGGAATTTATGGTTTATCAGCTAAATCAATTAGTTCCCAATACTCAACCTGACTTGGGGGCTGATATTCTAGTTTTTGTCGCGGCGGGGGTGGGAACAGCTTGGGGACTAACGCTATCGGGGTGTTTTGGCCAACGGCGGCGGTTCTTGGTGGCGTCGCTAATGGCTATGATTAGCTATGGCTTCGGGTGGTTGGTTTTGCAATTAATCACACCAAAAGATAGCGGCGAGGGTTTAGTGGCATTTATTCTAGTAGCAGTTTGCCTACTGACTTTAAGTTTAGGCCTTCGCAGCCATCACATAATTTACGCTGTGGTTGCTTCCTTTGGTACTGCGATCGCCTTTGCAATTTCGATTTTTTTAAGGTTGACACCGCCTATCTGGCATTTTTCTAGTCAGCCTGGTTGGTCGGAGTTGTGGCTACCTCTAGCTTTTTTTGGTTTTGTCGGCGTCTTCCTGAGCTTCTGGTTGGGGGTGAGTTACTACTTAATTGTGCCTGGGTTGCGTCTTTTGGGATGGCGTTAATCATATATCCAAAAACAAGATCCCCCTAGTCGTTTTTCATTGAGCTAGGGGGATCACATATGTGGTAGTCTATAAAGAGTTCGGTATAACTGGCTATGCTCTGATTCTAAATCCTAATATTTGGTTTTGAGTAGGTTTATCATCAGAATTTATACTATTTTCATAGCTTCTTAATCAATCCTTCATGCCTGTTGTTTGCTAGAAAACTCGTATATGTAAGGATGACAATAGGCAATATGTGTAACTAGTCATCCTTGAAAATATCTATAAAACTATGAAACTTCAGATTTTAGCTACCGTCGCTTTGTTAGGTTGTTTGAGCTTTGCAGATCAAGCCTTGGCATTAAACCAACAAGACTTGGATCAGTTGAAAGCCGCGAGTGCCTGTCCCCGATGCGATTTGAGCGGTGCAGACCTAACTCAACTGAATCTAACTGGAGCAAATTTGCGCGGGGCTAACTTGAGCGGTGCAACATTATCTCAAGTTAATCTGACGAATGCTGACCTGACTGGTGCAAATTTGGAAGCTGCGATTTTGAATTCGGCCAATCTCAGTGGCGCTTCCTTAACAGGTGCAAATTTGAAATCAGCATCCCTGGAAAATGCGGATCTGTCTTTTGCTGGTTTCATTAGCGCCAATTTAGAAGCAGCTAACCTCAAGGGTGCAAGAATGCAGTTCACTAATTTCCGGGGGGTAAACTTCCGACTGACAACGCTAGGTAACGGTGTCGTCACTTCAGACAAACCCTATTGGTGGTCGTTAGAGCGTACAATTCCCACAGAATGTAATAAATTTAAAGCCGAGAATGCAAGAGGTACAACCTGTTACACCAAATAAATGGAGGATGTCACTAAGGCTTGTCCTTGTATAGCAAAAGCATTTTATTTATTAACAGTTCTTTATCATGGGAAAAAAGCCTGTAGAATTTATCGATGCTTACCCGTATTCAAGACTTAGCAGCAAAACTAGCGCCTCGCTTAATTGAAATTCGCCGCCATATTCACTCTCATCCAGAACTCAGCGGTCAGGAATACCAAACAGCAGCCTTTGTAGCTGGTGTATTGTCTTCCAGTGGTCTGCACGTTCAAGAGGGAATTGGTAAAACGGGCGTCATCGGAGAACTACAAGGTACTAACCAAGATAACCGTTTGTTAGCGATTCGCACTGATATGGATGCGTTGCCAATTCAAGAACGCACCCGTTTAGAATATGCCTCTCGTGCAGAAGGTATTATGCACGCTTGTGGTCACGATGTTCACACCACAGTAGGCTTGGGAACGGCAATGGTACTATCCCAAGTAGCAGATGAGTTGGGTGGGAAAGTGCGGTTTTTATTTCAGCCAGCAGAGGAAATTGCTCAAGGAGCAAGCTGGATGGTAAAAGATGGAGCAATGGAAAATGTTTCAGCTGTATTAGGGATTCATGTTTTTCCTTCAATACCCGCAGGGTCTATTGGCGTGCGTTACGGGGCATTGACGGCAGCTGCCGATGATTTAGAGATTATCATTATTGGAGAATCTGGACATGGGGCACGTCCCCATGAAGCGATTGATGCAATTTGGATTGCTTCGCAAGTAATTACAATGCTGCAACAATCCATCAGCCGGACACAGAATCCTTTGCGTCCTGTAGTATTGAGCATCGGGCAAATTAGTGGTGGTAGAGCGCCGAATGTCATTGCTGATAAAGTGCGATTGTTGGGAACTGTGCGATCGCTTCATCCTGAAACCCGTGCTCATCTCCCTAACTGGATTGAAAACATTGTGGCTAATGTCTGTCATATCTATGGGGCAACTTATCAGGTTAATTATCGCCAAGGCGTGCCTAGCGTGCAAAATGATTATGCTCTCACACAACTTTTACAATCAGCTGCCGAAGAAGCTTGGAGTAGCGATCGCGTCCAAGTCTTACCTGAACCATCCCTAGGTGCTGAAGATTTTTCTGTTTATTTGGAACATGCTCCTGGTTCTATGTTTCGCTTAGGTGTAGGCTACAAAGATAGAATTATTAATTATCCATTACACCATCCCGAATTTGAAGTTGATGAATCTGCAATTATCACCGGGGTTGTGACTATGGCTTATGCTGCTTACAAATATTGGCAACAAGAGTAATATTTTTGTCTTTTGTTGTTGCTCACAAGTGATTTAGGACTGCTATGGTAGTAAAACCTCTTAGAGGTCTTTTTTTACTATTAAGTATTATCCAAAATCTCAAATCCAAAATCGATGGATCGACGATCTTTTTTACTAAGTACAAGTACACTGGCACTTTCGCAACTGCTTTTTAGCTGTAGTGGAAACAACCAGGCACAACTAAAAGTACGGTTATTAAAGGGTTCCATACCTGGTCAGGTAGTTAATCAATTTCAAAAAGGTTTACAGCAACAGGTACAGTTAAAGTTTGCTCCAGTCGAGCAGATACAGGATTTGTTTCAGCAATTACAAAATTGGCAGCAGAAATCAAAAGCTACCGATCAAGAAATATGGAGCCGCTTTATACCGTTTAGGCAAAGTCAAAAAGTAGATGAAGCTGACTTAGTAACATTAGGAGATTACTGGCTAAAAGCAGCAATTGAGCAGAAACTCATTCAACCACTAGATGAGGTACAGAAAAATCAATTAAAACAGTGGTCTGTTTTTGATGAAAAGTGGAAGAAACTGGTAACGCGCAACGACCAAGGCAATTTGGATGCTCAGGGAAAAGTTTGGGCTGCTCCCTACCGTTGGGGTAGTACGGTAATTGTTTATAACCGTGATAGGTTTCGAGACTTAGGATGGACGCCGAAAGATTGGGGTGATTTGTGGCGGGATGGATTGCGCGATCGTATTTCCTTACTAAATCAACCTAGAGAAGTGATTGGTCTGGTCTTAAAAAAGCTAGGGAAATCCTACAACACAGAGAATCTTGACCAAGTACCAGACTTGGAAAAAGAATTACAGACTTTAAATCAACAAGTTAAGTTTTACAGTTCTAATAACTATCTAGAACCCTTAATCATTGGAGACACTTGGCTAGCAGTTGGTTGGTCAAGTGACGTGCTGCCAATTCTTGGACGTTATCCACAATTCGCCGCAGTTATTCCCCAGTCAGGAACAGCAATCTGGGCAGACTTGTGGGTACGTCCCACGGGTGTTGCTCAGGATGCTTTATCATCCCAATGGATTGATTTTTGTTGGCAATCAGACATCGCTAGGCAAATTTCTCTGCTGACCAAAAGTAATTCACCAATTTCTACAAATATTGTCCCCTCTGACATTCAGAAGCCATTACGCAGTCTATTACAAAGCGAGCGCGAAGTTTTTGACAAAAGTGAATTTTTGCTTCCTTTATCCCCAGCAGCAGCAAAACAGTACGAGTCTTTATTCGTCAAAATTAAGGCTTAATTAGACATTGAGTAGGGGAGCAGGGGGGCAGGGGAGCGGAGGTGGATTCATCCAGTTCAAAGACTCGTTAATCCAGTTCAAAGGTGGATTCATCCGGTTCCAAGACTCGTTAATCCAGTTCAAAGGTGGATTCATCCGGTTCCAAGACTCGTTAATCCAGTTCCGAGGTGGATTCATCCAGTTCAAAGAGGTGGATTCATCCAGTTCAAAGACTCATTTCTACATCCCAAAATATATCTTCTCTGCCCTCCTGCTCCCTGCCCCCTGCTCCCTGCCCCCTGTGCTCCCTGCCCCCTACCCCTCTGCCCAACCTATAAAGAGCGCAGCAACCCTAACTTATTCTGAGCGTTCATCTGGATACTACATAACGCTGGACTTGTATTAAAGTTACAGGTGTAGGTTGCCAACAGTTCTTGCTGATAATTGAAAACCCGAACATTATAACCATCCTTGCGAGCAACGCTACCCAAGCGATTTACAAAGTCGTAGCGCTCCAGATAGTCTAGTAAGCTCCAAATCTGTTGATTTACTATCAGGTCTGCCCGTGCAGGTTCTTTAGCGGAAGCAGGATATGCTATCCAGTTATCTAATAGCTTGTTCTCGGAGTTTTCTTTTGCCCACCATAAACTAGGAGTGGCTATTTTTTCGAGGTTAATGGTGTTAGCTGTAATCACATAGTCTTTTGGTTTAGTTAATAAATCTAGTTGCAGAGGCGCACTAGAAGGTGATGGTACTGGGGTCTTTTGTGCTAGCGAGGGTGAGACTAATAAGGTTGTGAAACTAATAGTTAATAGTAGTGATAGCGATGTCTGGCGACCAGATCGTTTGTGTTTAAGCATAAGCTAATACCATTTTTGATGGTGGATGAATCTCCAATTCGCTTGTGAGTAATAGGTGATAGATTTTACCCATTACTAATAATCTAGCTAAAATAATTACCGTTTTTATTTGGTCATGAGCCACACAATCTAAACTTTGATTGCAACGATACGAATTCGCCGATAGTCTGCTGTCCAAGTACCTTGTTGATACATTGTCGGCTTGAGATACTGCTCCACGACGTGAATTATGTGCATTTGTTGCTCAGCAGATAGTCCTGCTAACAGAGTGGTGGCAAACATCTGAATCCAGTTCGCTATACCTGCTTCTCCTTCTGCTAAAGGAGTTGGGCGAGCAAGCAAAGTAGCATAGATGACATCAAAGCCTTGTTGTTCCAGTCGGGTAGCATATTCGCCAACGCTGGGGAAATACCAAGGATTCACTACTTGTGCTTTAGGAATACCGATCGCTTCCAAAGCAGTGTATAAAGCATTGGCGATCGCCTGCACATTTCCCTTACCCCCAAATTCGGCGACAAAACGCCCACCTGGTTTTAGTGCTTGATGTATGGAAGCGATCGCCTTATCTGCTTCTTTCACCCAATGTAGTACAGCGTTAGAAAATACAGCATCCAATGGCTGGTCTACGTGAAAGTTACTAGCGTCAGCAACATCAAAACGCAGATGAGGATAGTTTTGTTTTGCCTTCTCAATCATTGCAGGTGAGTGGTCAATTCCTCTAACCTCAGCCCCAGCTTGGGCAATTTTTTCTGTGAGTTGCCCAGTACCACAACCGAGATCCAAAATCAATTCTCCTGGTTGGGGGTTGAGTAATTGCAGCAAGTCCTCGCCATACTGCCAAACAAAGGAGTGCTTATCTTCGTAAAGAGCAGTATTCCAATTATTAGGTAGGGAAATATTATTCATAGACAACTATGGTAATTTTTAATTGTATGCCTTTTTGCTTGCTGAATCTGCTGAAATAAGAAAGCAATTAGTGAGTATTACCAAGTAATTTGCTAAACTCTGAACCAGAGCCAGGAGCAAATCTGATGTTTCAAGCTTTACCAAAAACAATCACTTTTGAAGAATTCTTAAATTGGAAACCAGACGGCGGATGTTATGAACTACATGATGGGGTAATTGTTGAAATGCAGCCAGTAGGAGATCATGAAGAGATTAATGGTTTTTTAGCTAAAAAACTAAACGTAGAATTTGAACGGTTGAGTCTCCCCTACCTCATACCCAAGCAAGCACTAATCAAGATTCCTGATAAAGAGTCTGGTTATTCGCCTGATGTGATAGTCATAAATCAAAAGAATCTTTCATTAGAACCGATGTGGAAAAAGTCTTCAACGGTTACTCAAGCCGCATCTGTTCCCCTAGTTATTGAAGTCGTCAGTACTAATTGGAAAGATGATTATGCACACAAGCTGGTTGACTACGAAACTGTTGGCATTCCTGAATACTGGATTGTTGAGGACACTGCGTTGGACGGGTTCCCCGGCTTGAAGCAAGTGTCCGTTGACTATTTAGCTTTGGGTGGGAGACGGTACATAGGTAATCCTAAACAACCTACTATTTCCATCTACTATTTAGTAGATGATGAGTATCAAGTTAGCCAGTTTCGGGGTAATGACCGCATCGGATCACCTACATTCCCAGAATTGAATTTAACCGCTGAACAGATTTTTCAAGCTGGGCGGTCGTAGAATGAGTAATGAGTTATGACTGCAACGCAGACACTCCCATAGGGCCGCGAGTTACGCCCAACTGATTTTGTAGCTTCAATTCTCGCCAAAGTTGGGAACCTGTAATCTCGCCTTGCAGTAATTGGCGGTAGCAATATATCGTTTTAGCCACTTGGTCTGCTGTCTCATTCACAAACTCGATGCGAAAGTGACCTAATCCCAAATCTCTGAGACGTTGTACGTACTCGGCTCCTGTTTGAGCAGTGCCATTAAATACAGTATTACGACAACCTACATCTGCCTTGAGGATGTGTTCACTACCGACACGATCTCTTAATTTTACTTCGTGCTTTTCGCAAGGTCGTCCACAGTTAGTGTAGTCTGTACCCGTCGATAGAAAGGCACAAAAAACACAATGCTCCATGTGAAACATTGGCATCTGTTGATGAATTGTCACCTCAAACCACTGAGGTGAGCAACTGGTAAGTAAGTCTTCCAGTTGGGTGATATTCAGATCATAGGAAGCCGTTAGCCGTTCTAAGCCAAAGTTGTGCTGAAAGTAGTCCGCCGTTAAGGGGTTGGCAACGTTGAGCGAGAAATCTCCAATACAACGGTCTGCTGCAAAGAATTGCAGCTGGTCATAGTTCCGTACCAGATAGCCATCTGCTTCTGAGGCACGTACTTGTTGCAAAATCCAGTTTTCCCCAGGTTTGGTAATCCGGGGAGGCGCAACCCAGATAGTTTGATTAGCAATAGTTTGACCGTCGCGCACCATCTGCACAGCCTTTCTGTAAGCGCGGGGGTCTTCAAATTCACAATACAGCGTTTGGATTCCTGCTTGGAGTGCGGCTTGGAGTTGTTTGAGATTTCTGACTAGGACAATGAGTGAGGGGGAGTTAAGGAGTGGGGGAATGGGAGAAGGAAGTAAATCTGCGAGGGAAGCATTTAAAGATAATTGCCAGCGTTTGGGTTGACTTCGCAACTCTTCCAACTGCGTCACAATTTCTCGCCGCATTCGGTTCAACTCACTTACGGGCAGTATAACAGCACCGTTGAGGTGATTGGTTAGAGTTGCTAAACAGAAGGGGGTGTTACCAAGACGACCCAACTGTTCTTGTAAACGGTCTGTAGTTAGGGGTTTGGTGTGCGCCTCTACAAGTGAAATTGCAGACTCTACCTGTACGATATTACCAAGATCATCACGGGCGATCGCCATCAATGTCTGACCAACTTCTCCATAAACCTCTAGGTGAATGGGACGCTGAAATTGCGGATTTTCTCCAGCAAAACTCTGACGCAATTGCTTATCAAGTTCTGGATCATTGGTTTTCCAAACTTTATCGCCCACATGCACCCGACGCAGGTTTAAGTCATGCCGGCCAAAGGTCAGCATAGCTTCTTTGCCCTTCTGCACCACCGCGTAGACTCGGCCTCCTTCTTCCTTAGCTTCTGGATGACCGTAGTCAAAAACAATTCCATCCCCTGGCTTAACTGGTGCTTCTAGTCTGAGTGTCACTTGTTCATTGTGGATGCGAGTGACTTGGCCCAAGTAAACCCCGCGCTTTTTGCCAAAGCGGGCATGAACCAATTCTTGATTATTAATCCCGCCAAACCAGCCTGTATGTAGTCCGCGAGAAAATGCCATTTCTAAGTTATGTCGTTCCTGAGAAGTTGAGGGGGAGATGGGCAAATGGGGCAGTTTCATTGTTGATATACCCTTGTCCTTTTCCAATTGCACCATCACACGATCAAGCGCTTCTCGATAAACACGGGTTACATTGGCAACATACTCTGGGGCTTTCAGACGGCCTTCAATCTTGAGACAAGTTACTCCTGACTTGACTAAATCTGGCAAAACTTCTAGCCCAGCTAGGTCTTGAGGACTAAGTAAATATTTGCGATCGCCTAAATTTACAACCTCCCCATCAGTAATTAACTCGTAGGGCATTCGGCAAGCTTGAGCACATTCGCCTCTGTTAGCAGAACGTCCGCCCAAAGCTTCACTAGTTAAGCACTGACCGGAATAAGCAACGCACAAAGCACCGTGAACAAATACCTCTAAAGGCAGCGAAGTATCCTGTTGAGTAATCTGCTGCTGAATTTTATTGATTTCCTTTAGAGAACATTCACGCGCCAGCACCACCAGCTGACAGCCAAGAGACTTAGCAAATTCTACCCCAGCGGCGCTGGTGATCGTCATCTGAGTTGAGGCATGGATAGGAAAATCGGGAGAAATGTGACGGATAAGACGACATATACCCACATCTTGGACAATCACCGCATCGACACCTGCGGCAATAATTGTACGGAGATATTGCTGTGCTGCTGCTAGTTCTTTAGGGAAGATTAGTGTATTAAGGGTAACGTAGCCCTTGACGCCCCGGAGGTGCAGAAATGCCATCAATTGGGGTAAGTCTGCTTCAGTAAAATTTTGCGCCCGCATTCGGGCATTGAACCGATCCAAGCCGAAGTAAATCGCATCTGCCCCATTTTCCACAGCAGCTTTAGCACAGTCCCAGTTACCTGCTGGCGCGAGTAGTTCAGGACGTTGAAGAGAGGGCAGGGAATGGAGGCGATCGCTTTTCATCAGTCTAAGGGTTAAGGTAGCACCATAGTGATTTTATCGAAGTTGGTGGGAGATGGTGAGGTAAAGGGGCGATCGCTTTTTGAAAATAACAAACTATTATAAGTTGTACAGATTTTTAAACCATATTAAAAATGGCTGCGCCTTTGGATGCTGGGGATTCAGAATTTCATACTTGATCGCTTAATGTAGTTGTCTTCCTGGTTCTTCTTGCCATGCTAGCCAAATGTAAATTTTAGCTTTATCAAGATAAGAATCTTTGAATGACGCTCCTTTGCTTTTTGCTTTTTTTGCTATTTCTTGAGCATATTGCCAAATCGTTTCGCCTTCATCTCTAATCATGTAGGCTAAAAACGTTTCTAACATACCTCTCATTTGGTTATCTGGCATAATCCAGATACCAAACTTAATTCCATTTTTCGTAATATGGATAAGTCCTGTCTCTGATATTTCTTCAGGAATTTCAGGGATACTTGGCAAACAAGCATTTCTTATACTTATCCAACGTGTAGGCAAATCTTCGTCTGCGTCTATTATTATGCCTAAATGGGTAAGACCTGATGCTTTTAATTCAGTAGATATAAGGTTTGCATCAATGTTTTTGTAACCTCCACAATCTTCTATTAACACAATGGCTTCTTTTTTGTTATCACCCCAGCGAATTCCGTTCTTTTCTATTAATTCTGGTATAACTCGTAGATCTTCCGGCCCTTCTACTAACAGCTTCTTCGCTACATAACCTTTTGCCATTACTAACGTACCTCAATTTCTCTTTCAGCAGCAATGACAATTTGAGGTTCTGTAAAAACTATACTTGTTTCTTTATCTTTTTCAATTCTGTGAATAGTAATTCCATCCTCAGTTGCATCTTCCTGCTCTGCAATACTGGCTAAACTAGTCCAACAATCACTATTGTGAGTAGTTGCGAAAACTTGCACATTTAATCTTTTGGCTGTTTCCCAAATCAGTTTCCACATATCAGACATAGCTGTAAAATGGAGTCCGGTATCAATCTCATCAACAAATAAGTATCCGTCTTTAGCACACACTATAGCTAGTGCAAGTCCTAAGATACGCCAAATACCATCACCCATACTACCAATTGGTACACGCTGATTACTATCAGAAAGAAGGATAAAAAAACCGCCCCGCGAATCTAAGGAATACCTAGACTTTCGAGAACTAACTGGAGCAATTCGTTGAATTTTAGAGTCTATTCTATGAAGTGCCTGCTCTACAAGTTTTTCTTCAGGTGTTAGTACTATCTGATCAAATAGTTCAATCATTTTCTCGGTTCCTAGAGAAGATGATGTTATAAATTGTATTTTTGGTGCTGGATTTTTAATATCTCTAGGCAATTGGCGAGTATAATCATCTATAGGAAGTCCGCCATTAGCTGATAGCGGTAGTCTCCAAGGCTTTTCTTCTCGCCCATAATTCCACTTAATACTGAAATCTAATTCCCTTAACGCATCTGGGACTTCATCATATATTTCATCATATAGAAACTCACGCGATGAGCTAAGTGGCTCTTTTGAAGATATTTTGCGTACTTCTATTGATACAACAAGCTCCTCTTAAATATTGCCATTAGTACCTGTTATTGAAAATTTGCTCCCCAGTTCAATCTCGTGACCATAAAAAAGGTGACGAACATCAAGGTCTTGAGCTTGAACTAACCTTAACCTACGTTCACTACGCTCATCATCAAAAAAATATTCACTCCGGTTAGTCATTGTCTGACGTAGTGGATCAAGATTATTCCGTGAGCATAAAAGTTGAATAGCTTCTAGTATTGATGTTTTGCCGGTATTGTTTTTACCAACAAGTAGGTTGACTCTACCAAGTTGCTGAAGTTCAAAAGATTGGAAACTCCGAAAATTCTCTATTTTTATCGTCTTCAACATAATTTTGCTAGCCGGAGACAACAAAGAGTTAATGACTGGTATTAGTATAAGCAGTCCTAACACCTCTCACTCTAGCAAAAACAGGCGATCGCCTTTATTAATTGAGATAAATTAGGCGATATCTTCTCTGCGACACGCTGCGTGAACGCAGAGAAGGAGCGTCAGTGGCTTGTCGCTAGACATCGCTTTTCATCAGTCTAAGGGTTAAGGTAGCACCATAGTGATTTTATCGAAGTTGGTGAGAGATGGTGAGGTAAAGGGGCGATCGCAGTCTTTATTTTTCTATAACGATTGTCTGCCATCTTGCCCAATTAGTTAGTTAACAATTTCTACCCTTGATCCACTCAAAGCTACAAAATTTGATGAATACTCTCTACAACCTGCTCAAGAAAATCAACTGTATCACCAACCATTGATTCGTCAATATACCAGCGATTACCTATGTTGAGGGTAGGATCTATATCTGCTTCATGAGCAATTTTGTTTCTGCGATCCACAATTAGAGTAAGTTGTTGCTTAATATCTTTAGAAGGCTTACTCATTTTAGTAGCAACTTCATCCCACAATTTTTTATCCGAAATTTGTCTAATTGCATCAGCTATTTTATCAGGTTGCTGAAAGCTTTGATAACTTAGACGTTCTCGAATCTCGTCTTCTAACCATGAAGTATTATTTAATCTGTTCAAAATAATATTTGATATAGCTGGAATTAGACCAGAAATAGTATCAGACTGCTGTAAAAAGTTAGCTCCATAAACCTGCTGCATATCACTCTCTATCCAAGAGGCGATATCTATAGCTATTCTTCTATCCTCACGGGCGCTTCCCAAGGAAACTTGAAAACGGGAAAAGGCTGATTGAGTGGTATTAGCTGAAGATGCTGGTTCAGTACGTTGTCCTCGATGAATTTCCAGCATACCCAATGTGACAACCTCATGGATATAATAATCCAAGGCACTCACAGTTAAAACTAGAGCAGCTCGTAAAATGTCTGAAAGATCCAGGACAGCAGTAGCTTGAGCCTTAACAGAAGTATGAAGAGCAATCAGATCCCGAACACGCTGGATACTAATGCGAAATTGGTCAAGCGCTGACTGCATAACTGGATGATAGTGCAATAATTTTATCTGCTAAGTCAGAAAAAGTTGTTTTAAATTCTTCTTGCTTTTTTTGATTATTTTCGCGTACTATACCTGTCTGCCCTAATTGTTCCGTTGTAAGTGCATAAACCGGTGTACTGTGTTTTTGTGATAGAGCAATCAAACTGTTAAAATTAGAAATTTTTGTTAGAGTACAACTACCATTCATACCCTGCTCAGTATAGACTGGCTTAGGTAATAACAAATCATTTTTATCTAGAATTGGGACTAATTTATCAATTACTGTATTCTCTATTTTCTCTATCCATGTTTGAAATGCTGCTGTTTCTTTACCCCTAATAATTCTATAGTTTTGAACTATGGTTCCTAAAAATTTCAAGGTAAATTCTGGAAATGGATAAGCAGCTTCCTTTAATATAGGGTTTGCGCTTGCCATCCTTGCCCAACCACACCACTTTGATAAAATTCTAGACAGAGAATCAATTGCCATCACAGAAAAAAAATCAGCAGTTGTAGGCACTAAGAAAAAGTCACTTGTCATTAGTAAGTTCTGATTTATTGATCCTAAACTTGGACTCATATCAATCAGAATATAGTCAGCATTAAATTTATTAGCAGTTTTTTCCAAGAGATCAGAAATAGCACCTGGCAAGTTTTTGAGTGTCTGAATGGAGCCGCTGAGTTCCTGCGCGATGCCTAATGTTACTTCGTATTCAGCAAAGCCAACATGACCAGGTAATAAAAATAAACCTTCTTGTCCTTGTATCGGAATACAATCTACAGCTTCAATAGCCCGTGGCTGTGACTCAAAAGCAGGAGCCAAGCCAGTTTTTATATTTGAATGTGTGTTGTAAATGTTTTCTATCCTTGCCTCGTCATCTTCAGTCTCTTCTTTTAGAGCTATTCCTGTTAGATTACATTGAGGATCAGTATCTACAAGGATAACTCTCTTACCCTTTGAAGCAAGCATCCAACCTAAGTTAAAAGTTGTTGTGGTCTTACTGACACCACCTTTATGATTGAACAAGGCAATCTTGTGAACCATCTTATTTTGCTTGTGATACTTCTAAAATCTTTTGAATACAGGTATTATTTTAGAACCTGTATGACTTAAATATAGCTTCTAAAAAGCTTACAGAACAGCAAGTTTTTTAACGCACTTTATGCCAATTCACCAAAATCAGCACTTTCCGTTTACGATGTAACAAGCTCAAAATTTACCTTGTTGTATAAATCTTGTAGAGAGATTTCAGAGGGTACGGTTACAAAAGCGTAGACGCAAAGTGGCTTGTTGCCAGATATCGCTTTTCATCAGTCTAAGAGTTAAGTCAAGAGTTATAGGGAGTTAACGCAGTCCTTTTTCTCCCAACAGTGCATCCACCCAAACTCTATTCTCTTCTGACAGTTGTGATGCTAGCTCTTAACTATAATCTATTACTAAGTCGTAACTTGCGCGGTCATAAATTCCAGTTAATAAACTCAGCAAATCTATCAAAGGTTCACGATCGCCAGTTCGCAAAGGCAGGGAAAATGAAGGAATTGCATCTTGCAAATTGAAGGCATATAAATCAGATTGCGGACGATTTTCCCCTCGACTAACTAAAATGCGATAATCATTTTGCGTACCATCGCCAAAAACTAGCATTGGTTCCCCGCTACGCAATAAATCAATTTCTAGTAGATGTGTTGAACTTCCTAACACGCGCTGTCGCTTATTCTCGTATGCGTTGCGTCCTTCTCCTGGGCGTTTATTTTTCGGTGAGAGAACTTCAATCACTGTCACCACTTCTTTTGTTCCCACCTTTCGCACCTCTAAATATCTCTCCTTTGTTGTCTCCGGCATAGGAACTGTGACCGTTTTAGGCTGAACGACAGGTGCAGCTACAGCTACATTCGGCATCTAAGGATTTATTGCTGTCTGTGAATTTTGTATCACCACATCGGGAATCCCAACTAAGAGTCTATCATCGCCAGTAGTTTGATAAATTCGTTCTTCAATGGCGACAAAATATTTGGGACGCAGTTGAGGAGAGAGGAAATCTGCGATCGCTACTATTAGTCTCCCATGTACTCCTGGCCATAATTCAGGATCTTCTAAATATGGATTCATTCCTGGAAATGGGGAAGGCATACAGATACCTCAAAATCAAATTTTTGACTTTTCTTTTAACCCCTCCTTTTTCGTGGTAGAAGGGTGTGTAGTTCTAAGAACAACTAGTAAGGGCAGCACCACACTGATCTTCCCTTGCTAACCAACCCTTGACACCTTGATATTCTACCCGCGCCCAATCTCCCTGACAGCCTAACAATTTAATATTCACACCAGCGGGAATTTTTCCCACTTTTCGGCCTTGCTGATTAGCATTAGCGTAAATATCTACGCCATTAGTAGCATAGCCCCGCGATGATATGCCTAAGTTTTGCACAAAAACCCATCCAGTTCCTTGAAAACCATCGCTAGCGTTAGTAATCTGTACCCATTTTCCCAAGGCTGCAACAATCTGAACTGTTTCATGGATAGGTATTTGCCCTAGAATTTTGTTTCTGACACTTGCACCACTCCGCACATTTAAACCTTGTAGATCTGTATCAGTGACGTAGGCAAGAATATCACACTTATTTTCATTAGTTGATTTTGCTAAAACGATTTGATTGGCTATACCAGTATTGATAATTACGCTAACACAACTTAGTCCTAATACTATAGCTAGCTTTGATGGTGAGTTTTTCACATTTTTTGTCATATTTTCTCTATTTTCCTGGTATCAGTACCCAAGGCAACGGTCTTATTTGTATCTCAAATCATACCTGAAAAAATAGAGTTAATTGATAATACAGAAATGCTTCATTGTCTCAAAGCTTTTTCTGATAAAAAAACAGATATTTATATCAAACTAGATTATCCAGATTTTTCTTTCTTAAATTTTATTATTTTGTCAGTTTGACTGACGAAAATCAGCCAAACTGATAACTAGTGTAGATTTTTATTGGTTACAATCCAACACTTTACTTCATATCGTAGCCAAACAGATTCGGGTCAACTTCTCCTAACTGTAAATCAGCTAAACCATATTCTGCCCATCGCCTCTCTACCATCGCTGCTACATTTGGGTCTGATTCTAAAGGCGCACCCCACTCATGTTCGGTTTCTGGGGGAATCTTCGTGGTAGCATCGATTCCCATCCGTCCGCCTAAACCAATCTTTTCACTAGCAAAATCCAAAGTATCAAAGGGCGTATTCGGCAAAATAAACACATCTCGTGTGGGGTCAACTTTGGAACTAATCGCCCATACTACTTGACGCGGATCACGAATATTTATGTCTTTATCTACAACAATGACAAACTTTGTGTATGTGAATTGTGGTAGAGCACTCCAAAATGCTAAAGCTGCCCGTCGCGCTTGTCCGGGATATGCTTTATCAATGGAAATAATCGCAGCTTTGTAACTCAAAGCTTCCATTGGTAAGAAAAAATCAACAATTTCTGATACTTGTTGCCGCAGAATAGGGGTATAGATGCGATTTAGCGCGATCGCCATCATCGCTTCTTCTTTGGGTGGACGACCGCTAAATGTTGTTAAGTAAATCGGATCTTTGCGATGCGTCATACATTGGAAGCGAATTAACGGCGAATCTTCCACGCCGCCGTAATAACCCATGTGGTCGCCGAAAGGCCCATCTGGTAAAACTTCCCCTGGTGTAATCGTCCCTTCCAAAACAAATTCCGAATCTGCGGGAACTTCCAAATCTACGGTTTTGCACTTTGCCAACTGCACACCCGAACCGCCGTAAAGTCCTGCAAACAACCATTCTGATAAATCTACAGGTATGGGCGTAGCAGCTGCCATGATAATTAGAGGATCAACGCCGAGTGCGATCGCTACTTCTAATTTTTTCCCACGTTCGGCGGCTTTTCGCAAATGCCTCGCCCCACCCCGTACCGATAACCAATGAACTGTCATCGTATTCTGTGATTGCAGTTGTAAGCGATACACACCTACATTTGGCGTACCTGTTTCACAATCCCTAGTAATCACCAACCCCAGCGTGATAATTTTGCCTGCATCACCAATATAAGGACGTATTAAAGGCAACTTATGCAAATCTACATCATTGCCTTGCAGCACTACTTGTTGACAAGCGGGGAAAAAGTCTCGTCCTGGTTTCGCCTTAACTACGTCAAATAGCACCTTACCAAAATCTATTGCTTGGGAAATCTTCTTCGGTGGTTTTGGCTGTTGCAGCATACTCAGCTTTTTCCCCAGAGTTTCCAACTCTTCTGGATGCTGCATATTCATCGCCCAGCAAATTCTTTCCACAGTTCCCATCAAATTCACCGCCACAGGGAAAGAAGCGCCTTTGACGTTTTCAAACAACAACCCTGGCCCACCTTTTTGCAGCATCCGGTTGGAAATCTCAGCAATCTCTAAATCTGGGTCAACTAAAGCTGAAATTCGCTGTAATTGTCCTCTTTGTTCCAGAATTTTAATGAATCCCCGCAAGTCTCTCGCCATTGTTCTAATAAAATCGAATATTTAAGAAGTGTGAAGCGCTTTCTTATATTATTAGTCATTTGTTAAGAGTTAAGAGTCAAGAGTCAAGAGTCAGTATTTATTTCCCCCTGCCCATTCAATTTTGAATTTGCAATTTGGGATTTTAGATTGTTCAATCCAAAATCTGTCTTGGAAAGTTCTGATGCCTGGGTTGGGCTGCGCCAACGGATAGCGCAGCGTTAGCGGTAGCGAGGAACGAGCGTCCGTAGGAGCGTCGGAAGCCTCTCTACGAGACGCTCCGCGAACCGCTCAGACTTTCCGCAAAATCTAAAATCTAAAATTCTTCTGCCCCTCTGCTCCCCTGCTCTCTTCCTCCACCATCTGGGAAATTGTTAGCTTTAACTGCAACTTAATCTATTTATTTATTTTTCTTAACCATGTTTTACAAACAATTTGGTTATCCTAACCTGGGATAGGCATTATTTATTACAAATAAGCGCTAACCTGCTCAAACATGGCCAGAATAAACTATACCTTACTGGCAGGCAGTCTTGTTATATGGCTCCTGCCAGTTTTTGTGTTTTTATAAATTTTTGGAAGTTTGCGATCGCTTAAGTGGTTAACCAACCCAAGCTAGTTAGCATTTTCGTTTCTAACTATAAAGAATAAATTACATAAATCTCAAGATAGCAAACTATATTATATTGATATTTTTCTACGTTTGAATTGAATTTTTTCCAAAACATATTAACTCTAAAATTTTTTTATATTAAATATACTTCAATATAAATCAAAGCATAATATATGCTTTTTTGCAATTAAAAGTTAAAAATATTTTAATAATTTGTTTACCTGTCGTTAAATTGCCTTTAACCATAAAAAATGTACCTTATTTCAAGGCTGTAATTACAACAGTAAAATCTCCCTTTAATACGAGGTAATATGATTTTTTCAACTACGATTTTGAATCGTGTAGTTACTACTTCAGTAGTGACATCTGCTATTGCACTTAGCCCGATTTTTACTGCGATCGCTCAAGCTGAAACTTTGAATGGTGCAGGAGCAACTTTTCCGGCTCCCCTCTACGAACGGTATGCTCGTGAAGTTAGGAAAAAACATCCAGAACTGAAAATTAATTACCAAGGAATTGGTAGTGGCGGTGGTATTCGTCAAGTAATTGCTGGAACAGTTGACTTTGGTGGTAGTGATGCAGCAATGAAAGATGAGGAAATGGCTAAAGTCAAGAATGGTGCAATCTTAGTACCCACAGCAGGCGGTGCTGTTTCTGTTGTTTATAATCTTCCAGGTGTTAACAGCCTTAGATTGTCTCGCGCCACACTTCCCGCGATTTACTCAGGTCAAATTACCAACTGGAATGACGCAAAAATTAAAGCTGATAATCCTGGTGTAAATCTACCAAATCAACCAATTAAATTTGCTGTTCGCGCTGATAGTAGCGGTACAACTTTCATTTTTACTAATCATTTGAGTGCCATCAGTGCTTATTTCAAGGGGAGAATTGGAGCTAATACTGCTCCCAAATGGACATTACCAAACGTCCTCAAAGGTAAAGGTAATCCTGGCGTAGCTGCTTTAGTATCTCGTACTCCCGGCTCTATTGGTTATGTTGAATATGCCTTTGCTACCCAAAATAAATTGAAATCAGCGCTGATACAAAACAAGCAAGGAGAATTTGTTGCTCCTTCTTTAGAATCTGCAAACGCAGCTTTAGCAACTGTAACTTTTCCAGACAACTACCGCGTTTTTGTAGGAGATCCAGGACAAGGCTATCCTATCGTAGGTCTTACTTGGATGATGATTTACAAGCAGTATGCTAATGCTTCCAAAGCTGATGCTGTCAAAAAATGGATTAATTGGGTGCTAACAGATGGTCAACAATATAACGATGACCTCAGCTACACTAAGATTCCATCTAATGTAGCAAACCGAGTACTTCAGACAGTAAATAGCACTGTTAAGCCTTAATCTGTCATTTGATTAATTTCCTTTCTGATTAGGGTGGCGAATTTCTCCACCCTACTTACATAAAAAAAGACTATATTTCTAGATTTGTAATGACATCATCAGAACCAGCCAAAAATAATTCATCAATTCAACAGAATTTAGGCGATGAAAATCTTGATTTGACAGCCACTAGCAGAACAGATTTTTGGTTTGACCAAGGATTTAAACAGCTTGTTTATGTTTTTACCGTAATTACTGTTGCGGTGCTATTTGTGATGAGTTGGGTAATTTTCCGCGAAGCTCAGCCAGCGATTGTGCAGTTTGGACTGGGGTTTTTGTGGGGTCAAGATTGGGATACAGGTAATCAGATTTTTGGTGCTTTACCTTATATTTATGGAACTTTAGTAAGTAGCGCGATCGCTATTTTATTTGCTGTACCAGTGGGAATTGCCGTCGCCTTAGTAACTAGTGAAAATTTCTTACCTCAATCGGTACGAACAACTTTAGCATTTGTTGTTGAATTAATTGCAGCAATTCCCAGTGTCATCATTGGTTTATGGGCTATTTTCGTCTTTATTCCGGTTTTAGAACCTCTGCAAAAGTGGCTAGCAATAATTTTCAAATGGATACCACTATTTAATACAGAAGATCCTGTTGGAACGAATATGTTAACTGCTGGCATTATTCTAGCCATTATGATTTTGCCAACAATGGCAGCAATTACTCGTCAAGTATTGCTAGCTATACCTAAAGAATTACGCAGCGCATCTATGGCTTTAGGTGGTACACGCTGGGAAACAATTTTTCGGGTCTTGCTACCATCTGGGTTTTCTGGAATTATGAGTGCAATAATGCTCGCTCTCGGACGTGCTTTGGGCGAAACAATGGCTGTGACTATGGTGATTGGTAACTCTGCTCAAATCAGTCCATCCTTACTTGATCCGGCTTATACAATTCCCTCTGTATTAGCTAATGAATTTGCAGAAGCCGAAGCAGGATTGCATATTGGCGCTTTAAGTTATTTGGGATTAATTTTGTTTGGGTTAACTCTAGCAGTAAATATTGGTGCAGTGTTATTAGTGCAGTGGTTTGCTAGGAAAAATAAATAAGACATTGAACTAAAATATCACATCTCAATCAGAAGCTTAAATATCATAAAATTTCAAAAAAAAATGAGTGGTTATCTACAGTCTGAAAACAATAAATTAGCAACAGAGTTATGCAGTCCTTTACCAACAAGGCGACTATTGTTTACTTATGCAATGAATGCGATCGCCTTTGTTTTTACAGGTCTAGCACTTGTTCCTTTGCTATCACTATTATGGGAAATTGTTGTGCGAGGAATATCTGGACTGAATCCAGAAATGTTTGTCAAAACAGTAATTGATAATGGGTTTAGTAATGCCATACTTGGTACGATCACAATGGTGCTAATTGGTGCATCGTTAAGCATTCCCACAGGGATAATGACAGGAATTTTTTTGGCGGAATTTAATCAAACTAACCCAGCTATTGGTTTTGTTCGTTTTATTACTAAGATTTTTACAGGTGTACCTTCAATTGTTGTAGGCATATTCGCCTACGGTGTAATTGTTTTAGTAACTAAAGGATTTAGTGCGATCGCAGGTGGCTTCGCTTTAGCCGTCATTATGCTACCCGTTATCGTACTCACAACAGAAGAATCCTTAAAACTCATTCCCACTACTCAACGCCTCGCCTCCGCTGCTTTAGGAGGAACTAGTCTACAAACTACTTTTCGCATAGTTTTTACTGCTGCAATCCCTGGGATTACTACAGGCATTTTATTAGCTGTAGCTCGTGCAGCCGGTGAAACAGCACCTCTCATTTTCACTGCTTTGTTTAGTTTAGATTGGTCAGAAGGATTGTTAAGTCCAACAGCTTCCTTGCCAGTATTGATTTTTAACCTCTACAACGACCCCGACCCGCAAAAAAATCAATTGGTCTGGACTACTTCCATAGTTCTACTCAGCTTAGTTTTGTGTGTCAGTATTGTCTCTCGTTTAGTTATTAGCAAAAGAGAGACAAAGTAAAATTCAATTTTTGTTTCACACCTTTGGTTAAGTATGAGTAACTTAATTCCAGCCATCAAAGTTAAAAACCTGAGCTTTTATTACAGCACTTCCAAAGCAATTGACGGAATATCAATGGATATTTATCAAAACCACATAACAGCAATTATTGGGCCGAGTGGTTGTGGTAAATCTACTTTCATCAAAACCCTCAATCGGATTAGCGAATTAGAAGGGCCTGTGAAAGTTGAAGGGTGCGTAGAATTTTTTGGTCAGAATATTTATGACCCCCGGATTAACTCAAATAGGCTACGCCGCCAAATTGGCATGGTGTTCCAAAAGCCGAATCCTTTCGCCATGAGCATTTACGAAAATGTTGCTTACGGTGTGAAAATAGCGCACAGGCTTCCCCAGGCAGAATTTGATGAGATTGTCGAATCTGCCTTGAAAGATGCTGCTCTTTGGGATGAGGTGAAAGATAAACTGAATAAATCCGCTTTGGGGCTTTCTGGTGGTCAACAACAGCGACTATGCATTGCTCGTGCTTTAGCAGTCAAACCCAAAATTCTCTTGATGGATGAGCCTTGCTCGGCTCTTGACCCGATTGCTACGATGAAAGTTGAGGAGCTTCTCCATAGTTTACGCTCTCAATTAACGATCGCGATCGTTACCCACAATATGCAGCAAGCCGCTCGGATATCAGATTTCACGGCTTTTTTCAGCACAGATGAGAGTCGTATTGGTCAGATGGTTGAATTTGGTGCTACAGAGCAAATATTTAACAATCCACTCGACCCCCGTACCCGCGACTACATTTCAGGGCGTTTTGGTTAAGATACTTTTCATCAACGACAAGGCTTTCCTACCGTACCATCTGATTCACTTTTTGCAACAAAACTTAGTTGTGTTGTCGATGTTGGTATTATCTGGAGTAAATGCTGACCAAGGCGGCGCGCGAGTGCCAGGATTGTGAAAGTGGGTGAGTACGACGGCCCGGTTGGAAACACCGCCGAACTAGCCACATAGAGATTGTCAGTACCGAACACTCGACAATTCGTATCAACGACACCCTCTTCGGGTCTACTGGCCATACGAGTGGTACCCATTTGGTGAGCTGCGTCGGTCATAGTCTCCAAACGCGGCGGATCGTCCCCGAAGTCAAAGGTTCCAAGCCCGACCTCCGCAAACCGTTGCGTCAAGAGTTGCAGCGTCTTCGCCATCGAACGCCGATCCTGGTCGGTGAAGCACCAATCGACCTCCAGCTTTCGTTGGCCCAGTGCGTCGCATTCCGTTCCCAGCTTAATGCGACTGTCCTCATGTGGAACCTGCTCAGTTACAAACTTGACTCGGTAGGCAGCGACCGAACCATTACCGTCCCGGCAGGCAGGACGGCGCTGCAAGGTTCGCCATAGGCGATCCATTGACTTCTCGTAGATTGGCTTCAGATACAAGACGTGCTCAAGCAGCTCTTGCTCTCGCTGGGTTGCATCGTCAAGCGCAAAGCACACACAGAAACGTGGTTTTGGGGCGTATTGCAGTTCGTGGGCAAATTGTTGAGCTAACGGCCCTGGCTGTAGTGTTCCGGTATGGTGTTTAGGATGGTCAGTATAAAAGCGACCAACTAGATTGTGTGCATTGCCGATCCCACTGGGGAGTTGACGGTTGGAGGCTAGTAGGAGGCGCGCGGTTTCAAACGCCCCGGTCGCTAGGATAATTACTTCGCCTTCGACGATGAGTTCTCGTCCTTCAAGTGAGCGGCAAGCGACTGCGGTCACATGTTGACAGGAAGCGTTGAGTCTTAACTCAGTTGCGGTGACGCCTAGCACGACATGCAAGTTTTTCGAGCGGCGCATCTCTTCACCAAAGCGTACTGCCGTGCGCGTGGGTGTCTGCTCCCAGTAGAAGCTGCTCATTTTCAAACCGCCCGTGGCGAGCTTTGCTCGAAGAGACGTAATTTCAGGACGTATGGCTTCTGCCTCTAAATCACCGAAGCCGTAATCTTTTGCCGCCGAACGGTAGTGTTCCAAGAGATCAGCGAAGTGTATTGGCCAACGACTGTTGGCAACCCAAGGTCTACCATCGAAATCCATGGGCTGTAAATATTTCCACTTACCTGTCCAGACGTTACTCGTACCACCGAACTGACGCACGCGACTGACTCCGCGTAGTTCGGGCGGTAGGTATCGATGGTAGTAAGAGTCTGGCTCTAGTTCGCGATGGCGTTTGCCAAGAAAGATCACATCGTTCAATGCCTGAATCGATGGATCAAATTGATCGCGCCCGCTTTCCACGAGCACCACCTCTCGGCCATGACGCGCCAGGTGCGTTGCTACCTCGGCACCCGCGATCCCGGAGCCGAGTACAACCACCTGTCCTCGCAGCTTAGTTTGCTCACCCATCTCAAGAATATCGGTAATCATATGACCTCCAATCTATGTAGGTAGAGTGTCCAATAAAATTTTTCCGTATAATATAATTCCCTACGCCCAATCCCTAAAAACTCCACCTACAAAGAGATGGAGTTTTTAATTTTTAACAGTAGGTTGGCAGTTGGCGAATAGTTAAGCGCCACGCTTGAGCGCCGTCTCTACTTGCTGTAACTCCTTCTCTAAACGATTTTTGAGCTTTTGTGGTACAGGACGATTTGGATAAGAACTGTAGTGTCCAGCTAGGGAGTTGAGAGCTGTTCGCATGGTTGTAAAAGAGCCAAGACTAGAAACAGAGTTAACCCGCTGGTAGCGAGCTGAAAAGTCATTAATTTTTTGACGCGCTTCTGCTTGAATTGCTGCTTTGTTTTGTGAATCTTCTGATAAATCTAGGGCTTGCCTCATGGAATTGACTACAGTTAAGGTGTCTTGGCGATAATCCCCTGTTAAACTATCTGGACTACCAGAACACCCTATTAAGCCAATGGCTAAAACCAAAACCAGTGCAAGCAGACGCGACCAATAGCGCTTCATATGCATTAAGTAAAATACTACGCAAATCAACGTCCATAGTATCCTGGATTGGTATCTTGGGGATCAATTTAGTGCTGAGTCAAGGGGAGCCAGTGCGTTGGGCGGGTTTCCCGACTTGAAGCATCTGGCGTTCAAGGGTCAAGAGTCAAGGGTTAAGGGTCAAGGGTTAAGGGTCAAAAATTGGACTTTGGACTCTGGACAACCTCCACGAAAAAAATGTGAGACTTGCGTAAGTCCTATTTAACTCCTAACTGTTTGATAAAGAGTATCTCGTTGTTGGTAAGGTCGTCCTAAAGAAGCGATCGCTGTTTGCAATGTTTCCACTTCCATGCATGTGCCACCTAAAGCACCTGCCATTGTGGTAATGTGTTCTTCCATCAATGTGCCGCCGATATCGTTGCAACCCCAAACTAAGGCTTCCTTTGCACCTGCAAGTCCCAGCTTTACCCAACTTTGCTGATGATTGGGAATCCAGTTACCTAGGAAAATCCGCGCCACAGCTCCTAGTAGTAGCGCATCAGTCAAAACTGGTTGATCGCGTCCGACACGACGACGTAAGGGTTTGGGCGCTTCTTGACCGACGAAGGGTAATAAAATAAATTCAGTAATGCGGGCTGGGTATCCCTGATTGATGGCGGTTTTTTGGAGCGATCGCAATTTTTCTAAATGCTCAATTTGCTGTACTGGCGTTTCTATATGCCCAGACAGCATGGTACTAGTGGTGTGTAAGCCTAATTTGTGAGCTGTGCTGACAATTTCTAGCCAAGTGGCTGTGTCAATCTTCTCTGGACACAGTATCCGCCGTACCTCATCATCTAACACTTCGGCTGCTGTTCCTGGCATTGAATTAACGCCAGCATCTCGCAAAGCGGTTATTACATCCGCATACTCAAGTCCGTCAATTCTGGCTATAAATTGCACTTCTTGCGGGGAGAAAGCGTGTAGATGTATTTGAGGAAATTCCTGCTTGATGGTTTCTACTACCTTGAGGTAATAAGCTAAAGATTTGCCGTTTACCTGCGCTTGGGGGTGTAATCCTCCCTGCATACAGATTTCCGTCGCACCTCGCCGCACTGCATCTGTAGCTTTTTCTAAAATTTGCGCCCAATCTAACCAATACGCACCAACATCACCATCATCTCTACGGAAAGCACAAAAACTACAGTGCTGCTCACAGATATTAGTAAAGTTGATATTGCGGTTAATTATGTAGGTAACTGTGTCACCTGCTTGAGCGTAGCGGAGTTTGTCAGCTGTGGCGCGAATTGCTGCGATCGCCTCTGGGTCAGTTTGTTTTAATAATACCACTCCCTCTGAAGGAGATAAATCGTACCCTATCAAAGCACGTTCAAGAATTGTTTCAACAGCACTTTTGGTCACATTACATCTCAAAAACTAAAGTATTACTCTCTTAATTTTCTCAGTAAATCTTAAATTTGTGATGCTGTAACCAATAAAATTCTCCAAAATTCTACTTATTTATAAATACACCAAGTTCTGGAGAATCCCAGGCTCGATCATAAATTTTATCTTGAAAATTAATCTTTTGGCGTTTTTCTTGCTTGCTTTTTTTAGTTTCCATTGAAATGATTCCACAAGGTATAAATTCTTTATAGGGATACTCATTTTCTAGAGATGCCGAAATATTATTTAAATTAATATGTTGAATTTTAACTACTTCTTGCTGGTTTTGTTGTAAAAGCGCCCATAAAGGATATTCCCAAGGGTCTTTCCCCATTGATAACCCAATATTCGAGCATTTTGCTGAATTTAAAAACTCAACGGCTCCTGTGTAAGTTACGTTGAGGTATGGTCTATTGCTAAAGTATTGTTCCACTCTGCTTATTTGGAAAATGCTTTTATTAGAAATAATCGGTCTATATCTGTTAAAAAATACCCAACTTAATGATGATAAAAGCAGGAATAATACTATAAATATTGCTACTTTATCTTTTTTAACCTTGGATAAAACAACACCTATAAACGGAGACATCAGCACGAAAAAAGGTAAATGAAGGCGACTATTCCAGGCTTGCCATTTTACCAAATAGCAAAAAATTAAAAATGCAAACACGACAGTAATCAGATAAGCAAAAACATAACTTTGCTTACGGAGATATTTTTGAGTTATAAAAACAGTAATACATAAAATTATGAGAATTAAATGTACTAAATTGCCTGCACTGTTTTCATTGCCAGTTATCCCTATGGTTGACCAACCTCCTGGCACAAAAAATGTTTTGGAAAAGGTTATCCTAGGGTCATCAACATCTACACCGATGAATGTGTGGATAATTCTGATTAACTTATTGGCTATCCCATTCCATAAGCCGATTGGTGTACCTATGTGCAAAGCAAGATTTCTGAGTATATTGGAAAAAAGTATATTAACACCAAGTACTTCATTTCGATAACCACCTGGTTCACCAAGTGGCGAGGCGAATAAATTATAATTACGTAAATAGTGACTAATATTAAGCAGCAAAGATATACTACTTACAATCAAAGCTGGCTTCCACACTTGCCAACGTAAGCGTTTAATCTGAGATAAACTCAACCAAATTAAGAAGGGAAATACATAAAAATAAGCTGTTCCCTTAGTCAAAATAGCTAATCCTATACTACTACCTATTGAGAAAAAATTAATCCAACTGCTGTCTTGATTTGCTTGTACAGTTAATAGCAGATAATGAGCAAGACAAACTAGCCAAAATGCAATTACATAATCATTTTGAGTACTTGATGCTTGCAAAATCCCCATAGGAATAGTTACAGCTACAACAGTAGAGAAAACTTGACCTCTTAAATCTGCTCCTAGTTGTTTTGCAATTAATGAGACTGCAATCAGGCAGCCAATCATACTCAACCATTGGACTAAATTAGCGAAGTAGTCACCACCACTCAAAATTTGAAAATGCAAAATTACAAACTCTGACCAAGGATTTTGATATAGCTGTGGCGTATAACTTGTTGGATAATGAGCAATACTATGATTTTGTATCCAATAAGCAACACGACTCATGTGATAGTCCATAGAGTCCCAATTATTGGGTGGTGCGATGATGGCAATTAATCCAATTGTTACTATATAAAAAGTTATGCCGCACAATAATAAAATTATTAAGGGCTGAGTTTTATTTTTTTCATTTATTTGAGATATTTTATTTTCGGAAATATCATATTTTTGAGTGTTTAACTTAAAACATATAAAAATTAGTATGATACAGCTTACTCCCCAAGCTCCTAATATCCAACCAAAAGTAATTAACTTAAAATAACTCAAGCTTTCTGTGATGATAGTGAGTAAAACTGCCCAGTAAGTAGCGGCTAATATCACAGACTCACGCCAATCGATCCGATTTTTATTAATTATTAAAAAAATATTAATTAGGCAGACAATAGGTAATATAATTAGCATTTTTTCAAAAAATATAAAAGATTGTTGCTATTCCGATGAATCCAGCGAAAAACAACAATAGTTTACGACAAATTTATGTTGATTAAAACCTATATAAGTAGAAGGGCTTAATTAAATCAGAGCTAGTAGTAAGGGATTTATCCCTTGAAAACCTTATGTAGAGCGATAAATCGCTCTCTGCGAGACGCTACGCGAACACTACGAACAAAAGCTTTATCTTACATTTAATTACGTCTATCTACTTAAAATATTTTGAATGATTTGATATTTATCAAAATCCAGTGTTTATTTAACCAGATTTGTAAATGGTAGGCGACTAGATGGCTTATTTTAAGACTAATTGTTGAGAATTTGCAGCATCTACTGGAGGTGTTGAGGCAACTGTATCGTAGGATTGAAAGGGGCGCAGATTTGACAATAGCTAGTCATCAATAAAAGGAGGCGGTGTAAGTAGTTAGGTGCATTGGAGTGCGATCGCAGGTACAACGCCTAATGATATAAAATTCTCTTGCAGCTAATTGGATGGCGAAAAGTAATTTAAATTGCTGAAT
The DNA here is from genome assembly GCF_010091925.1 of Nostoc sp. B(2019). Lineage (GTDB taxonomy): Bacteria > Cyanobacteriota > Cyanobacteriia > Cyanobacteriales > Nostocaceae > Komarekiella. Next base: position 66,033 of record NZ_WVID01000010.1, read on the forward strand.
ATGAAGCCAAATCTGGCAAGTAACCGATGTGAAATAGTCACAAATGGAGATTTTTTAATCGAACTTAAATCTACAATGTCAAGTCTAAGTAAAAATTGGCTTGTTGATGGCAGGGCTATGAAAGCTATTTTTTGGGGCGTATCTCAATTTTGCAGAAGGATGATCTCGTTGCTACCTACCGACGCTAACCACCGTGTACCTTTGGCAGGTAAAACCTCTGCCTCACAACAAATGCATTTGCATAATTGGCAGGCTTTCCTCCTTTCTCGCTGGCTTCATCCCTTGCTTTGTTTGATGTGGTTGATCATTGGTATCAGCTTACGCCTAGCCAACTTGACTGCAAAGCCTCCTTGGACTGACGAGTTTTCCACTTTGGTGTTTAGTTTGGGGAATAGTTTTTTAGAAGTACCCCTAGATCAAGCGATCGCTCCTGATATCTTATTGCAACCACTACAACCACAACCTGCCGCTAACATTCAAGACGTATGGGCGCACTTGAGTCATGAAACTAACCATCCCCCACTTTACTTTGTCCTAGCTCATTGGTGGATGCAGTTATTTCCCACACAAGAAGGTTTAGTTTCTTTGTGGGGGGCGCGATCGCTTGCGGCTGTTTTTGGTGCTGCATCCATCCCAGCTATCTATACTTTAAGCTGGCTAAGCTTTCGCTCCCGCTTGGTTGGCCATTTAGCCGCCGCCATGATGGCAGTATCGCCCTACGGCATTTTTCTGGCACAAGAAGCGCGTCATTACACTTTGGCAATTTTGTGGGTAATTGCTTCTCTGGCTTGTTTGGTAATTACCACACGTCACATCAAAAACCGAACACAATTACCTATTTGGGTAGCAATCTCCTGGGTAGGAGTTAATGCTTTGGGCGTTGCGACTCATTACTTTTTCGCCCTTACCCTCTGCGCTGAAGCTCTAGTTTTAATTGTTCTAGCTTGGCAGTATCAGGCTGGCGCAAAATTTTCTCTTCTGTTCTCGCATCCCTGGCGGCGCATCTATGCCGTTGCCATTGGCACTTTTGTAGCAGGTGCGGTTTGGCTACCCATATTTTTGCACAACAGCTATGGTAGTAAATTGACAGATTGGATACAGCAACCACGCGTAGGATTTGCTTGGTTAAGCCCAATTTTTCAGGCTTTTGCGGCATGGATAACCATGATTTATTTGCTACCAGTTGAAGCACCACAGCTAGTAATTGTGATTGCTTCTGGGCTGGTGATGCTGATGTTCTTGATTTGGGCTGCACCAATTTTGGTTCGGGGGCTAAAATTTCAGCTACAGCAATCAGAGAATCGGTTGATGACTCAGGTATTAGCTGGGGTAGTTGTGGGGGCGATCGCCTTATTCTTTATCTTTACGTACTTTCTTGGTATTGATCTGACAAGGGGCGCTCGTTATAACTTTGTTTATTTTCCTGCTGTCATAGTTTTACTTGGAGCAAGTCTAGCGGTTTGTTGGCATTCTCCTAAAAAACTGATGAAAAGGACTTCCGAAGAAATAAGCAAATGGAGAGAAATTCGGAAGTCGAAAATTGATCCTCGGAACTTTGGGAAAATAACTGGTAAAAAAGCCGTGATGCTTATTTGGCTAATGGGATTTTTTAGTGCCATAACAGTCATTTGCAATCTCGGTTATCAAAAATACTATCGTCCTGACCTTTTTGCACAGCTAATTCAGCAAACATCGCAAGTTCCAGTACTCATTGCCACCACCCAAATTACTCATGTGCATATTGGGGAAATGATGGGAGTAGCAAGAGAGTTTAAAATGGAGAATTCCCGCTCCTCAGATATTCTGTTTCTCCTCGCTCATCAAGACCAAGACCCAAATACTTCTACAATTGCTTTAGCAAATAACTTAAAGACGCTACCACGACCCTTTGACTTATGGCTTGTAAATTTTCGTGCTCCTGTAGCAGAAGAAGTCAAAAAATGTGTTGCTAATACCCAATCTTTGCCATTAGTAAATGGCTATGATTACAAGATTTTTCATTGTAGAAAAGATTAATCAGAATGGGTTATAAGTTATTGCATCATACGTTGTCCTGACGAATTACGAATTAAAGCAAAGCGACTCACTAAAAACTTTTAGGCATACCCACTGGCGACAAACCTGCGATCGCTCGTAAGTTTTGACAACGAATCAATTCGGTAAAATTTAAACCAGAACGCCCTTCAATCTTAGCTACCGCCTCAATTGCAGATAACAAATGTTCTGCTGCTTCAACTTCTGAATAACCGCGCCGTTGTCCTATCCGAATTGCTGCTGCATCAGCATTTAACTCTGACTCTTGAGATTTATTAATGCGCCAAATGCGAGTAAGTGCGATCGCGCTTAATCCCCCAGCTACAGCTATACCTACTACATCAGACTGTGTTGATTCCACCAATCCGCCCAAAAGCCCCGCCAGTACCACACCTTGATAAACATCGGGTTTAAACCACTTCACCCCTGTTAACCAGCTAACCATCTGCAACAACAGCAAATCCCGTTGTGGCTTAGTCAGGCGACGCCACAAATCGAAGTTAATATATATCGGTCGTTCTCGATTCCAGGGTAAGGGAAAAGAAGCTTGTATTACCTTTGGCTGCTCCGGTTTGCTGACGATTTTTGTTGTCATCCGACTAGAAGCAGGCATGACATCTAACAAACGGCGAATTTCAACATTTGGCTCCATATTTTTAATTATTAGCCATAATATGCATGGTGACTAATTCTGCAAAATATAAACTTTTCGTGTTAATCTTTGATTTGTCAAACGTTATCACAGTATTTAAAAATAAATGTTCCATTGGTAAAAACCTCTGCAAACTACAGTTTGCAAATAGAACAGAAAAAGCCATCAAAATACTGGTAGAACGATTTTATAGGATGGCGGGATTCTATGGTATCCGTTTGCCCCCAAGTTCAGAACCTCAAATTGGATAACTATTAAGACTACACTTGATAAATACATGGACGCTTTTGCTCCCATCCCGCCTGAATGGACGAATAAGGCAACACACGCTTATGATTTTTGTTGTCCTAACTGCCACTCAAGCAGCCTAGAAGCTGCAAAAGTCTGGCTGAATCGGCGATCGCCCGTTATGACAGAAGACCGTCGCCGCAAATGGCAGGAGTTCTACTATTGTCATTGTGATTGTGTATGGTGGGCTTGGAGTAGCGATCGCCCCCCAACAGATATCTCTAATCAGCGAGATTATAATCCTACATAACCCCGTTTTTTCCTAAACAAAAGCCCGCATAAAGGCGGGTTTGTGTTTATCTAATTAGCTAGTAGTGAGTACTGAAATGCTCACTACTAACCCATAAACAGTTTTAGAAAGTGAAGGTAGTACGTAGTGTACCTATGTAAATAGTGTCATTGGCGTCATTGTGTTCAGGATTGAATATCACCAATACACCAGGAGTAACAGCAATGTTATCGGTGAGTTTCACTTTGTAAAGGGCCTCTGCATGATAAGAGGTGTCTGGATCTTCTCTACCCGCGACATCATTACTAGTGACTGTGGGTGATTGACCAAAGATCAGACCAAGCAAGTTACCTTCTCTACCAAAGTCCTTAAGACCAAGAGTAGCAGCCCAGTAAAACAAGTCTGCATCACTACCCCTAGTTGCACCAGCTTCAGATTTGGCGGTTGTATAACCAACCCAACCACCAACTGTTAATGCTGAGCTGGGTTGGAAGCTAGCTTGTACACCATAGTGGTTTGCTGAAGTAGCAACACCACTACCAAAGGGACGGAGTGCGAAAGCACTACCTGTACTTCCCGTCAAGTTAATATCGTTGGGATTACCAGCAGCCGTTAGATCAGGATCTCTACCACCATCGTAAGTGTGAGCGTAAGTAAAACCTATGTTGAAAGCTTTACTAGGTTGAAATGCTATCTGTCCAAAGGCTGCATAGTCGCCATCAGAAATTCCAAAACCGTCGTTGGGGTTGCTAGCTCTGGGAGCCAGATAAGCACCCGACAAGCTCAGAGCACCACTAGGATTGAAGGTGACAGTTACACCAGCACCACCAGAACCTTGGCGATAAATTGGGCTGAAACGTCCGTAGCGGGAGATAGCACCTGAACCGCTGCTTTTGAAATCAGGGTTAAAAACGTTGATGTTCTCATACAACTCAGCACCAGTAGCCTCAACCTTGATACGCAATGCGTCATTGAAGTTAAAAGCATAGTTAACTTTATCAATTTCAACGCCATTGCCGGTATCACCATCAAAGCCCAAGCGGGTCATGTTGGTACCAGTTACACCACTATTGGAGACGATATTGGCAGCATTCAACCGGACTTGCAATTGGTCTTTACCAGCGAAGCTACTGTACAAGTTCAAACGCACCCGGTTAGAGAAAGTAGTATTGCTTTGTAAGTCGCCACCACCAGCTCTCTCATCTCCGAAAGCATCAGATACGTTGAAAATTGCTTCTCCAACTAGTTTAGTAGTAGTGGAAAATTGATTAGCTTCAAGTTCCGATGTGCGTGCTTCTAAACTATCAACGCGACCGCGCAGGGTTGCTAATTCGGCGGAAAATTCTTCTTGTAAGCGCTGTAAGGTAGCTAGGTCTTGCTTGGTTACTATATCAGCTGTAGCTGTAGCAATTAGTTCATTAACCCGATCTAAACAGGCATTCAAACCTGCGGCAAATTCATAACGGGTCAAAGCGCGATTACCACGATAAGTACCATTGGGATAACCTGCAATACAGCCGTAGCGTTCAACTAGGGACTGCAAAGCTTGGAATGCCCAGTCTGTAGGCTGTACATCCGAGAACTGAGAAACAGATGTTACCTGACTAAGGCTATTAGAATCTTCTTGAGACAGTTGGGCAACAGTTGTTACTTGTTCTTTAGTTTCCGCAGCTAAAGTGCTGTTACCAGCAAAAAATGTAGCTACGATAACTGGACTGACCTTCAACACATTCCAAAATAGTTTTGTCATGTTTTTACTCTCACTCACACCTAAATAAATCCAACTCATGGTAAAATTACAAGAACTTTTTTTTCAGGAATTTCACTCACAATTTCCGCACCGATTATACCTGATTTCTAACAATTATCACAAGTCAAGACTACAGTTTTAAACTATAGTTTAGTTAATTGCTTTGGTAAACGCAGAATAATACGTCGTTTGTGGCGTAAAAGCGCTCCTTCGTCCTCAAACTGCTGTAATAGCCGTGTTACTGTTACTCGTGTAGTATTCAATACCTCTGATATTTCTTGATGAGTAACATTCAGATCTATGAGCTTGCCTTGATCTACGTCACGACCAAATTTTTCACTTAACCATACTAAAAATTGCCATATACGTAACGACATTGGTTTGCGATGCACTATGCTCAATAGTTCTTCTGCCTGCTGAATGTGGGACAACAAGGCATTGACATCTTGATGCCAAAGATGAGGTGGTACAATGCTAACTTCCACGCTTGTCAGGCATTCAATCTGGTAAGGCATAACTCTAGAAAAAGAATAGCCAATCAGATCTTCAGGGCCCCAATAACCTAGAGTTACAAATGTTCCATCTTCACTCCAGGTTAAGGTGCGAACTGCTCCGCGCTCAATGCGCCACAGTACATCACTCCGAGCTGGAATAACTTCCCGACGGCTAAATAGACGTTGGGGTAAATGCCCACCTAAAGCAGAATTATTCGACGCAACAGAATAGTTAGGAGTAAAACTTGTGGAATACATGATTGCAGGGTTTGAGAGAGCGGAACTATTTGATTAATTTAAAATTTATTGGATGTATCCTGGCAATTTTTTATAAACTACGGTTTTGTGGCTGAATAACTTCAAGATTATTTAATGCTAGTATTTGTAATTATTAAATTTGATCCAGAGATTGTGGATGTTATTACACAGTCAACTCTAGTTACTTTAATCGTGTAAGTTTAAGAAAAGGTAAGCTTTTAGTGAAATGTATGTTACTTAACTAATTTTTAATTTTTTTTATAAAATTATTTATGACTCGCCCTTTCCAGGTGTAATGTGTTTTTCTTAGTGTCTTCTCTGCGAGACGCTTTGCGTTGGCGGAGCCTCTCGCAGAGAAGGTGTCTCAGTGGTTAAAAAATGTTTCCCGACTTGAACGGACTGCCAGTACTATTATGAGCGCCGACTTTCGACACTCAGGTTTCTTTGTGGGCAAGACTGGCTGCCCGATTTATTATCTCCAGGCTCTAGTAAGCTCTAATTAAGAGCGCTGACCAGTAACGATGTATGCCACTCTTTGACCAATATTAGTAGCATGATCTGCCATGCGTTCTAGACAACGAATCGCCAGCGCCAGGAGCACAATCGGCTCGACAACGCCTTGAACATCTCGTTGGTGGGCTAAAGTTTGATAAACGCGATCGTAGGCATCGTCTACAGTATCATCTAGATGCTTTAAACTTCGTCCACCAGCTTCATCCAAATCTGCTAATGCCCCCAAGCTAGTTGCTAGCATTGCCTGCGCGTGAAGAGACATGGCTTCAATCTCTGATAAACACGTATGAGGCGGATAAGGAAAAATTTTAATTGCAATCTCAGCTAAATCCTTAGCATAGTCGCCAATGCGCTCTAAGTCTCGCACAAGCTGCATAAAAGCACTCAAGCATCGTAAATCTTGGGCCGTAGGTGCTTGCAGCGTCATGATTGCTGTACAGTCTGATTCTATTTGTCTATAAAAGCGATCAATTTTTTTATCTAATCGGGGAAGTTTCTCAGCAGCCGTTAAGTTGCGGGCAAATAACGCTTGGTGACTGAGGCGAAATGAGTTTTCTACCAAAGCTCCCATAATCAATACATCCCGCTCTAAGCGCCTAATGGCGCGTGCCAGCTGGTGGGGTCTTTGAGAATCAGGATTAGAATGGACAGCTTTCACACTACTTGTAGTCTCAAACGTGAAGATATTATTAACTATAGTCTTGGCTTTGAGAGTTTGCCATAACTTCAGGGAATTGTAGTTGCATCCATGCACCACCCGTTTCTGGATGGTTCATAGCTTTGATTGAACCACCATGGGCGAGAACAATTTCCCAGACGATCGCTAAACCCAAACCGTTACCAACAATCGTTCCGATCGAATTACTTTGTTGCAATGGCGAATGAGTCCGCGCTTGATCTCCTCGGTAAAATCGCTCAAAAATATGGGGTAAATCTGCTTGCGAAAAACCTGCTCCCGAATCAATAAGATTTATTTCTACAGCTGGGTAAGCAGGATCATCTAGATGAGTATCCTCTTTCGATAAGATTTTTGTTTGTACAAGAATGGTTGTCTGAGGAGGACTGTATTTAATGCTGTTGTCCAGCAAGTTAAGAAAAACTTGGTAAATGCGGGCTTGATCTGCTTTTATCCAAAGCTTATCAGGCCCAGAATAGCTAAGAGACAAATTTTGCCGCTGTGCCAACGGTTCTAATGTTTCCCATACACATGTAATTAGCGATCGCACTTCCACAGCTTCAGCTTGCAATTGAATAGCTGGGTTTGCTTCCATTTGAGTCAGTTCTAACCAGCTTTGCACTAAGTTAATCAGCCGATCAACTTCCTGCATCAGGCGGTTAACCCAGCGATCTAAAGGCGGTTCCAAGCGCTTTTGTAAGGTTTCCACAACCAGACGAATCGAAGTTAGCGGCGTTCTAAGTTCGTGAGCTAGATCAGAAAAAGAACGATCTCGTGCTTGATTTATATCCAGCAGGGGTTGGCGATTTTCTAAAAATACTCCTACTTGTCCTTGGGGTAAAGGTAAGCTAGACGCCCGCAAAGTTAGAGATTTTATTGTTTGCATCTCTGCTGCATTATCACAAGAAGGGTGAAATACCCACTCCCTCTTCTGGGGTTTTTGCCAATCACGAGTTTGCTCAATTAAATGATCAAGTTCATAAGACCGTACCAACTCCAGTAATAAGCGCACTTGTCCTGGTTGCCATCTTTGTAAGTACAAAATTTCCTGAGCCTGCTGATTGCACCACAGCAGTTGATTTTCCTCATCCACCTGCAAATATCCCACTGGTGCAAAATCTAACAGGTCTTGATAAGTTTGTAACGACTGCTGCAAATCTTGCCGCAGCTGCTTTACCATTGCTACTTTTTGCCACAGGCTAGGCATAAGTGGCAGATCCACCTTAGAATAACGGCAGGATAGTGATTGGAGTGCTCGTCCCAGGTAGCGGTTTAATTTAACCTGTTGCCAAACCCAAAACCCAATGCCTATCGCTAAGCCTAAAAAAAATCCCAATAAGAACATTTGAGTTGTTAGTTTCTTGGTGATTACTAAAAAACTAGCAACTATCTCAACTAATTATCCAAACCTATAGCCAAAACCTCTGACAGTCACAATATATTCAGGGTGACTAGGGTCTTGCTCTAATTTTTCGCGTAACCAGCGGATGTGAACGTCTACAGTTTTACTATCCCCAACAAAATCTGGCCCCCAAACTTGATCCAGCAATTGCTCCCGCGACCATACCCTGCGGGCATAACTCATAAATAGTTCTAACAAGCGGAACTCTTTAGGCGATAAACTCACCTCTTGACCGCGAACCAGCACACGGCACTCTTGAGGGTTCAAGGCGACATCTTTATATTTTAATACAGGTAGTTGTGGCAAAGTACTCAAACGTTGGCGGCGCAATAAAGCTCGACAACGTGCTACTAGCTCGCGCATACTAAAGGGCTTAGTGAGATAGTCATCTGCCCCCACTTCTAACCCCAGAACTCTGTCTGTTTCACTACCCTTAGCACTCAGCATTAAAATTGGTACTGGGTTTCCTTGATGACGCAGCAACCTACAAATATCTAGTCCATTAATTTGAGGCAGCATCAAATCAAGAATAATTAAGTCAAAGGGAAGATCTCCTGAGTTAGGTTCAAAATTTTTGAGATACTCTATGGCTGAGCGCCCATCAGGGGCAGTTATTACCCCATAACCTTCCTCTTCCAATGCTACAGCTAGCATCTCCTGGATTAGTTCTTCATCTTCTACTACTAAAATGCGGCTGGTTTGACCGATGTCCGCTCTAGTAGAATACTTTGTCGATTCACTGGTATACATTGATATCATAAAACTCTGGGACTGTACTTGTATCAATATGATAATTGAGTAAATTATCTAGTCTCAGTGCATCCACACTTTTCGGGTGGAGAATTTCTTTACAATACGTAATATAAATAACAGTACCCCTCTTTATTGTAAATCAATGTGGCTGCAAGCCATTAATAGTCTTTGTGTCTTTAAAATTCCTGAAACTCCCAAATAACTTTGATTCTGTCTTGACAATAGCAGATAAGGTTAAGTATATTTATCTTAGTACAAAAGTACTATAAAGTCTAAACAATTAAGTTATACCTAAAAAACAATAAGACGCTGTACTAGAGAATTGAGTCCACAATCAAGTCTCATGTCTTTCATTAATCATTCCAGTATTTGTACTGCGCTAAAAATGCTGGTTTCAAGGCTACCCTGATGTCTGCATCGGGTAGTTGTTGGTATGACTTGCTACCCCATAGTTCATTGTTTATTCAAAGGAGTTGAAGTTATGACTACAGTTGCAGTTCAGGATAGCAAACAACAACTAATGCAAGCATTTCAACAAATTCTTGCAGAAAGGAAGAAGCTAGAATCAAAAATAGCAACTAAACAAGAGGAAGCAGCAAAGGCAAAAAACCAAGAAATACTAGAATCTGCCTCTACATACACTGTTGATAGTATTGTCAAAGGTTTAGCTGATTTGCAATTAGAGTTTGGTGGCATTCTCAATGCACTATCTGAAAAGTTAGATAAAGAAAATTCTAGGTTAGATGAATTGAATCAAGCTCTAGAAATTGAAACTCAGCGTTTGCAAGAGCTTAAAAAAATTAGGATTATAGCAGACACTTTAGATATTTTAAATCAAGAACATCAAGAAAAATTAAAAGTCTTAGAACAGGATACTGCCAGTAAGCAGGAAGAACTAGAAAAAGAAATTACAATCAGACGCAAAGAATGGCAAAAAGAGCAAAGTGAGTATGAAGAAAAGCTTCAATTATATAACGACTTATTAGCGAAAGAACGCCAGCAAGAACTAGAAGAATATGAATATAAATTAGAAACAACTCGTAAACTCAATACAGATGCTTACGAGGCAAAAAAACGCCAACAAGAAAGGGAAATTCAAGAAGGCTGTCAACAGAAAGAGAAAGACTGGACAGAACGGGAAAAAATCTTGACTGAACGTCAACCATTATTTACAGAATATCAACAAAAAGTAGCAGCATTTCCTAATGAACTGGAAGAAGCAGTTAAAAAGTCTAGAGAAGAAGCAATTAAAGAAACAAGTCAAAAAACTAAGGTTGAGGCTGATTTATTTGAGAAAGAGTGGGAAGCCAACAAGCAAAGTTATGAATTAAAAATTCAAGCTTTAGAAGAAGCTATCAAAAAACAGACTGAGCAAATAGAAGGTATTTCTAATCAGCTTCAAACTACATTGAAACAATCACAAGATTTAGCTATGAGAGCTTTTGATAGTTCTTCTAACAAATAGTTATTGTTTAGTATTTTAGTTATTTTTAGTTTTTGCAAAGGAGAGATTTTGTGGTATTTAAAAAACCAAGCGATAAAAATACCAAAGTTGAAATTCTTCAGGCGTATGAGGAATTAACTAAAGAAAAAGCAGCACTCAAATCACAACTTGACCAAGTAGTGAAAGAAAATCAGTCTGCAACTAAAGAAATGCCTAAAGTAGAGCAAAAAATGTCTGTAAACAATCAGCCTTCTACTATCCAGCAAAAGATGAATTATACAATTCAAAGCTTGGCAAAGATTCAGTTAGGTTTTGGTAGTGCTGCTAATGAATTGTCAGAACAACTAACCACAAGAGCATCTAAATTAGCAGAGATTAGGCAATCTGTAGATAATGAAATTCAGCAATTAACACAATTACATAATTTGGAAATTTCTGAAGATATATTGGATACTCTCATCCAATCCTACGAAGATAATTCTAAAAGTTATCAGGAAGAATTTAGCCAGCGCTATGAAGTACTATCACAAGAAACATTAAATCAAAGAAATACTTGGGTAAAAGAGCAAGAAGAACATCAACGAGCTATCAAAGAACGAAATGAAAACCTTAACAAAACTCGGCAACGGGATGTAGCAGAATACAAGTATGATTTAGAACTCCAGCGTAAACTTGAAAGTGATGAATACGCACAACGGCAGAAAATATTATATAACCAACTAGAAGAATTACTACAAGAAGCAGAAAAACAGTGGGCTGAACGAGAGAAAGTGATTTCTGAGCAAGAAAAACAATTTGAGGAATATAAAGCTAAAGTAGAAGCATTTCCTAAAGATAAAGAAGCATCTGTCAAAAAAGCTATGGAAGAGGGCAAAGGTATCGCCCACTACCAAGCTAAAGTTAAAGCAGATTTATATGGCAAAGAAGTGGAAGGGCAAAAGCGTTTTTATGAACAGAGATTACAGTCTTTAGAACAAACTATTACCAATCAAGAAACAAGGATTGAAAACCTTTCAAAACAACTCGAATCTGCCCTCAAACAAGTTCAGGATTTGGCAGTTAAAGCTATTGAAGGAACTGCAAATGTCAATTCATATCAGGCAATCAAAGAAATAGCTTTGGAACAGGCAAAAAGCCAAGTGAAAAATAAATAATTAGATCGCATTATGGAGACGTAGTTCTAATTGCGTCTCTATTAAATAACTGTGATTTTATATTTGAGGTTTTTTGATTGGTTTTTTTAATTCCGTCTTGCGCGGTTTTCCTAGAGTATTGGGGGGTTGTGGTTTATCTCCTCTCTGATGTTGGTCGTGTTCTTGGTTAGACATAAAACTAAACTTTTAAATTAACTACAAATTTAGCTACATTATCAGTATTGTCGATTCCAGAAATATATCATAATAAATTTGTTTTTAAAAGAATAAAAAAATAGAGACGTTGTGATTATTACGTCTCTATAACAGAGGAAACCCATTATTTTTAATAATTCTAAATAAAATTTCTATAAAATAAATGTTATTTGCAGCGGTTGATTTTTGCTTTTCAAATGGGCATTACTAGACTCAGTTTTAGGTGAATTGGCATTGTTAAGCAGTTGTTGGCAGACTATGAGAACATCAATGATTGTGAACTTTCTACAAGTGGGGATACAAGAGCATAAATTGCAAATTCGGAAATTTGAAAAAAATATAAGATTTTTATATGGTCAAGTCACCTGTATTCTGAGGGAGTTTGAAAAGGTAAAACAGCTATATTACAGACATGTCTCGACATAGAGACACATCTGTGCATCAATTTAGATGAAGCAAAACCTTTGAGCAAAGGTAGAAAATTTCAAGCGAAGGTAGAAAACCCTAGATTTGGTGGAATATCCTGAATTCGCCCTGGCCCGATCGCTCGCAATGCTTCTTTCAACAAAATATCCCCAGTATATAGCGCACGACCTACTATTACACCAGTGACACCTTGAGGTTCTAACGCCAACAAACTTAACAAATCGGTAACAGAACTCACCCCGCCAGATGCAATTACTGGGATGGAAATCGCCGCAGCAAGTTCTCGCAAAGCTTCTAAATTCGGGCCTGTGAGAGTACCATCACGGTGGATATCTGTGTAAATAATCGCAGCTGCGCCCAATTCTTGCATTTGTACGGCCAGTTGAGTTGCTACAACTTCCGATGTTTCTAACCAGCCGCGAGTTGCTACTCGGCCATTACGGGCGTCAATGCCGACAATAATCTGTTTGGGAAATTCTTGGCAGAGTTCTTGTACTAGCTGGGGTTGTTCTACGGCGATAGTTCCGAGAATTGCCCACTGTACGCCTAAATTGAACACTTGTTGCACACTAGCGCGATCGCGCAATCCTCCACCTACTTCAATAGGCACTGATATTGCTTGAGCGATCGCTTCAATTGCGCCTAGATTTACTACTTTACCTGCTTTTGCACCATCTAGATCAACTATATGTAATCTGGTAGCACCCTGATCAACCCACTGTTTGGCAACATCAACAGGGTTTTCACTAAAAACTTGCGATCGTTCATAGTCTCCCTGATAGAGTCGCACACAGCGACCTTCTAGTAAATCAATCGCCGGAATTACATCCATTTACTTGTTCCTCATAACTCAATCCAGTAAAAATTCTTGCTATGGCTGGGTTTTTTTCGTTTTTAATTGCCTGACAGCTTGCCCGAAACCCAGCACAAGTAAGATGTTAGAAAGCGTCAAAAAAACTTCTGCACCGCCGTGTAGCCAATCTATATTTGCCAAAGACTCGCCATAATGCAATACAGCATAAATTCCCGCTGGGATGGTGATGGCAACAAACACTAGAGTGCCGTAAAATCCATATAGCGCCAAACGCGGCATTTGCTGACTGCGGCTGATAAACCACAAGAAACCCAAGTAGGGAAACAGTGAAAGGGCAAACAGGGTTTCTTTAGACATCATTACTCTGATTTAATAGGTTTTGGCTCAACAGTTGTAGTTGCAGTGTTGGCATTGGTAGAGCGCCAGATCAAAAACGCCGCCGCCCAAAGCGTAAAATTACCAATTAAGGTCATGGTAGCTTGAAGCGTTACCAGCCATTCTAGAGATTCGGCATTGTCGAAATAATGCCAGGTACAAGCGCACATAGCGCTGACCAAAGCTGGTAACATGGCAAGGGACAATCCCCACCAAGTACGGTTATTAGTAAGTTCGCCGTAAGTCCAGATTAACCAAATGGCGGCAATCCACTCAATAACGCTAGAAATATGAATAATCCAGGTGGGAATTGAAAGGGCGTGCATAAGAAAGTCAAGAGTCAAAAGTCAAAAGTCAAAAGTCAAGAGTAATTAGTTCTCTTGTTTTTCCATAACATCATCTTCCCACAAGAAAATTCATCTTCTGTTGGTAGGATGGCTGATATCTCGTCAACTATTTAGAAAAAAGTTGATAATCTAAAATCCGTCTTGGAAAGTCTGAGCCAAGGAAATCTATCCTCAAACTTTCCGCTAAATCTAAAATCCAAAATCTAAAATCCAAAATGGTAAAGATGCGGGCGTTATTGTCTGGGTATTACGGCAAAGGTAATGGTGGTGACGAAGCTTTATTGGCGACGCTTTTGCAAATGCTACCACCTGATGTAACGCCTGTGGTTCTTTCGGGTAATCCAGAGGAAACCCGCGATCGCTACAATGTAGAAACCCACAATCGCATGGCTGCGTTACCTGTATTGCAAGCTTTACGTTCTTGCGATGCTTTTATTTGGGGTGGTGGAAGTTTAATTCAGGATGTTACCAGTACTATAAGCCCATTTTATTATGGGGGATTGATGGTATTGGCTCAAAAAATGGGATTAAAAACTGTTGCTTGGGCCCAGGGTATTGGCCCGTTAAAACGCTCACAAACTCGCATTTTGGCACAATACTCCTTCGGATATTGTACCAGAGTTAGTGTCCGCGATCGCGCCAGTGCTAGTTTATTATCTGATTGGCAAATTCCTTGTATCCTTGCTCCTGACCCAGTTTGGGCTTTAGAATCTAAACCAGTACCAGGACTTTGGGATTTACCTGCGCCTAGAGTTGCTGTGACTTTGCGATCGCATCCCCAACTTACAGAAACACGCTTAGCAAATTTAACTCGTGCTTTGGTTGACTTTCAAAAAGCTACGCAGGCTTTTATTTTACTGCTACCATTTCAGAAAAGTGAAGATTTAAGTATTGCCGAAGCTATTCAACCACATCTTAAAGATGTCAGCCAGATTTTGTATCTGGAAGACCCGCAACTTTTGAAAGGTGTATTTCGCGGTGTTGAGATGGCAATTGGAATGCGGCTACACAGCTTGATTATGGCTGCTGCTGAAGGTTGTCGCTGTTTTGCTCTTAGTTATGACCCCAAGGTAAATCGTCTGATGGAAGAGTTGGCGATACCTGGGTGGGATTTGGCGAGTTTGCCAGATGACCCCAATTCGATTAGTCTGACTTGGATGGAGCATTACGCTAATGGTGAGCCGTTATCACCAGAGCAAATCCAATCTTTGGTAGATCGTGCGTTAATGCATCGTGAAGTATTATATGAAGTACTGGCTAAAGATTAACTTAACTGAACAAACGCGCAACATCACAAGTGAACTCAGGTAGTAGCGGTGAACTCAGATTATCGTTGCTAAACAACGTTTCTATTAACACTAGTGTTGCTTGCTCTCGTCGATAAACTTGAATTTGTTGTAACTGCCAATCAACAATCCAGTATTCTCGGACACCTTGAGCAGCGTAAAGTTTCAGCTTCACCTGTCGGTCACGTCGTTCGTTTTCCTGTCCAGGAGAGAGAACCTCAACTACTAACTCTGGTGCGGCTGTTAAATGTCCAGCATCATCCAGCACAGAAGCTAATCGTTGATTGCTAATCCAAACCACATCAGGGATGACGTTATCAGCATCGCTAAAGATAATCCCAGCACCACTTACAGGCTTTCCTAAGCCAGTCTGCCGTGACCATAGTTTTAACTCTGTGCAAATATTGTCAATAACTTCTTGATGACCCCAATGTGGTGCGCGTGTCACAAATAATTCTCCGTCTACAATTTCATAGCGATTGCCGTTGTCTGGCAACAACTCTAAATCGGCAGATGTCCATCGTACTTGGTTAGTTGAAGTCTGGTTCATAGGGGCATTTCTGGAATTATATCTTTTAATGTACCAAGCCTAACTGAGATGCGGCACAATTATATAGTTGTGCTGTAAATGGGTAAGTATGATTGAATGATCCATTTAAGAGCGATCGCTAAAAAACAAGTCAATAAAAATATTGATTCTTTCCCCTTTAATCTTCCTTTAATGAAAGCTTTGAAAGAAATTAAGTTTTCAAATTCCGTAACTTTTTTTGTTGGAGAAAATGGTTCAGGTAAATCAACTTTATTAGAAGCAATTGCCGCAGGTGTTGGCTCAATTAGCGTTGGTGGTGAAGATATTCAGCAAGATAGAACATTAGACAATGCTCGAAAGTTATCTACACAATTAAAGTTTGTCTGGCAGAAAAAGACTGGACGTGGCTTTTTTTTAAGAGCAGAAGATTTCTTCAATTTTGCAAGACGAATTAAAACTCTTAGCCAAGAACTAGAAGAACAAGTATCAGAATATGAGCAAAAGTTTACGGGAAGTGGTTTGTGGCTCGCTAAACGCTCTGTACTAGGTCAAAAAGCTGCTTTAGCTAATAAATATGGTGACAATCTTGATGCTAACTCTCACGGAGAAAGCTTTCTCAAACTTTTTCAATCACGTTTTGTTCCTGGTGGATTATATCTTCTTGATGAACCTGAAGCACCTCTTTCTCCTCTACGACAATTATCACTATTGTCTTTGTTAAAAGATATGGTAAATCAGGATAGCCAATTTATAATTGCTACTCACTCTCCAATTCTCATGGCGTTTCCACAAGCATCAATTCTCAGTTTTGATACCTGTCCACCACAAGAGGTAGAATATGATGCACTTGAACACGTTACTTTAACAAAAGCTTTTTTAAATAATCCCCAATCTTTTCTACGGCATTTGTAAAAAGTTCATAGTTAGCAATGCAGCACTAATTTATAGATAATACCTAGCGGGATACTCTAGAAATAGATTCATTGATTTTCCAAAATACACCGATTATGGTAAATCTCAATCGTTCCCATCCTGCCAGCAATCAACATATAGGTGCAGTTAGAGTCAAAGTCAAGCTCACCAATGCCATTGATGAAGCGCTTGTCAGCCGAGGAATGCTTAATCCTAATATGCTGCGAGTATATGAAACTGAAGCACTCGTAGACACTGGGGCAGTACGTACTGTACTACCCATGTCTATTGTCCAGCAACTTGGTCTGAGAATTCGAGGACAGCAGATAGCCCAATACACGAATGGTAGTGAAGAATCAATCGGCTTGACTGAACCCGTTATTAGCGGAAAGTCTGAGCGGAGGTTTCCTCCGATGGTCTTTATCACTGCCGAGAGGCGCAAGGCTTTGCGCCTCTCCCTTATGTCCAAAGGACATAAGGCAACCGTTCTGAAAGAACGGTTGGGCAGTAAGACCCGCATAGCGATCAGAACTTTCCAAGACAATTGAATTGGCAGGACGGGAAACTACTGAAGCAACATTAGTTACAGGTGATACAGTTTTGATTGGACAAACGGTGCTGGAGACGCTGGATTTACTAGTAGATTGTAGAAATCAGCGACTTATCCCGAATCCTGAGCATCCTAACTATCCTGTGCTAAGGATATAGCGCCAATTCTAGTGACTTGTTTTGCCGCTAACAATCCCTGACCACTGAACTTTTTTCTCTTTTTCTCGACGGTAAGAAAAGAAATGCTCTGGAGTTTGGTAAGTACAGTATGGAGCGATCGCAACCTGTTCTGCACTAATCCCCATATTTTCTAACTGTAAAGCATTTATCCGTCGTACATCCAGCCTTACCTTACCTGGATTTGGATCTTCTAACAAAGGTGAATTGGGTAGCTCATGCAACGCAGCCACGATATTTTTTTCGTCTTCGTGTGGTATAATGCTAGCCCCGATTTCAGCAGCTACTTCAACAGAAACTTGATAAACCTCACCAGCGATCGCCGGGCCCATTGCAATGCGTAAATCATCAAGTTTGCTGCCTTGGGATTGTAATCGAGCGATCGCTAGAGGCACAATCTTCTTAGCAGTACCCCGCCACCCTGCATGCAGTGCTGCCACTTGTCCAGTTTTTATATCCCCAATCAGTACGGGTGTACAATCTGCACTAGCCACCCATACCGTTTGTAAAGGCTGCTCGCTAATTAAACCATCTGCCGATGCTAAATCATCTTCACCCGAACCTAACTTTTTATGAATTTCTTGTGGGGTGAGAACAGTATTGCCATGTACCTGCTTCAAACGATAGACTGATGCCTCTGGTTGCAGTACTTCTGTCAGACTTTGTGGCGAACGCGGCCAAAATTGCTGGGTAAAGAAGCCGTGATGCCAAAATTCTAAGAGACTACAAGTCAGATAGGGCAGTCCTTCCCAATTGCGCCAGTGCCAAGTGTGCATCTTGAACCAAACCTAAACAGAAACCACTTATCAGCCAATTAATGCTAACTTGAACAACGGGATTTGGGTCAACTGCTGTGGAATTTAATCGGCAAAACTTGGAATTAGCCCTAAAAGCAGGGCGTAAGTCTAAATATTTACCATTTTCCCTACACATTTTTGAAAGCGTCTCCTCCACTAACCAAACCCTTTGGGACTTGCTCGCTCAGGGAGCAGAAGCGGGATGTGTAGTGATTGCAACTCAACAGACCGCTGGACGGGGACAATGGGGACGCCAATGGGTTTCTCCTTCTGGAGGATTATATCTTTCGGTTGCGATCGCTCCTAAAATAGAAGCTACCGATAGCTACCAGCTAACTTTGGCTAGTGCTTGGGGAGTTGCCTTTCAATTGCGAAAGTGTGGTGTGAGTGTGGGAATTAAATGGCCTAATGATTTAGTCTTAAATGGTCGGAAATTAGGCGGCATCTTAACAGAAACTAAAGTAAACAAAGGAAAAATCACCCAAGCAGTGATTGGTGTTGGTATTAACTGGGCAAATCCGGTACCTGAAACTGGAATCAATCTGGAATCGTGGCAAGCATCGCAACATTCCAATCCCGTTTCCTGTCTGGAAATGCTAACCTCTACGGTTTTACTAGGAATAGAATCCGGTATAGAGTGCCTTTTCCAAGAAGGAGTAAGCATACTCTTGTCTCGCTATCAAGATTTGCTTATAAACATGGGTGATCAGGTTTACGTAAATAATCTTTCAGGCAATGTAGTAGGAGTAACTCCTCAAGGAAATTTACGAGTGAATCTAGAAACACATGATACAAACGAACTAATAACACCAGAAATTTACGTTGAACCCGGTACAATCAGTTTGGGTTACAGTAAATCTTCCGTTTAAATTTGAGGTTTGTTTAAAATTTCGCTCTTTGGGCAAGACAAACCACTGACATCATCTGTTTATGCTAATTACACACAACTGAGAGAACAAATGACGCAGCGCAATCACTCTGCCCACAATCGTTTGCACTACTCATGGCCACGAGGTCAAACTAAGAAACGCTTCGCCTCTACCTTACCAGCACAGAGCCTTTGTTGGCTTAGCAGTGTTAGCCTCCTCAGCGGCGGTTTCGTGTTTGCCCAAACGGAAACATCAATAGATAATATCGTTCCCACTATTGAAAATTCCCAGCCAGCAGCAGTTACAAATCCCTTAAAAAAAGCAACTGTTGCACCGGAAGCAGCTCAAACACAGCCAGACTTTTCCCGACGGCAAACCAGACTTAGACAGAGACTCCGCAAGCAAACGGTTTCTCAGTCAAAACAACCACTTAGACAATCTAAACCCAAAATAGAAGCTTCCGCGCCTGCCACTGGTATTAGACGCTCTATTCCCCAGGTAGAAACTTCGCGGGTTGCACCTGCAAGGGTTAGTCAAGAAAAACCCAAGCTCGAATTCCAACCAAGAGCAAATATTAGAAAAATTGAGGTAGCCAAACCCACTGCTCCTGCGCGTTCCTTACCTGAGAAACTCCCAGAAGTTGCCCAACCATCGAATAACTCAAACAGCACTGCCAGCCGGACAGCGGGGAAAACCAAGGATTATAATAACTCCTATATTGACCCCAACAATTACGATAGTGCCACGGGTACTTATCAAGCACCCAATTCCGTAATTATCACAGAGCGTTCTAGTGGTTGTAGAGCAATTTTACCTTCAGGACAAGGTTTATTGGGCGGCGTTTGCGCCAAAGCACCATCGCGCAATCAGCGTGTAGCTGGTTCTAATGGCACAGCACCTAATTGGCTCAAAAGAAGTCAAAATGCACAGTTAGCCACCGTTCCAGCAAGTCGGAAAGTTGCAACCACTGCTAATAACAGCGGATGGCGTGCTACTCGAAACACTGCGAATAGTGCCAAGAGTGCATTTCGCCCTAATCGGTTTATCCCTAATCCCGGCGATTTCAGCACCGCAACTAGAGTCAGTGCAACTCCCATTGCACCGAGTGGTGGTACTTTGCCTCCACCAATGGCAGATGGTAATATTGCACCCCGCCCCAGCACTGTAGCTTATGACTTCTCACTGGCATCAGTATTGCCGCAAATTCCCTACACTGGTGCAGTCGCCTATCGTGGTACGGGAATGATGTACCCACTGTCTATACCCGCTCCCATTACTTCTTTATTTGGTTGGCGAGTTCATCCAATTACAGGTAATCAACGCTTCCATGCTGGTACAGACTTAGGTGCACCAATGGGAACACCAGTTTTGGCAGCCGCAAAAGGCCAAGTGGAAACTGCTAGCTACTTGGGCGGTTATGGTTTGACTGTGACTCTGAATCACCAATCTGCTCAACAAACCCTCTACGGTCACATGTCAGAAATCTTTGTTCAACCTGGTCAGTTGGTGGAACCCGGAACTGTCATTGGACGGGTTGGTAGCACAGGTAACTCTACAGGCCCTCACCTGCACTTTGAAATCCGCCACATGACACAAAATGGGTGGGTTGCTGTAAACCCAGGTATTCAGTTACAAGCGGCTCTTGGTCAGTTATTACAAGTCTCACAGACAGCTCAGGTAACTCAGCAACCAGGCAGCTAAAAGAGGAGTGGGGAAGCAGGGGAGAATAACTAATGTCCCATGCCCCATCCCCCATCCCCATTACAAATACCCGTGTTCTGCTAAGAATGCGGGTGTAATGTCATCTAAACTGGTATAATCTTGGGTTTTAGTGTGCTGTTTGTCAGAATAAAGGAATTTTTCCACGTATTTGCCGAGAATATCCCCTTCTAGATTCACTAAACTGCCAGATCCTAAATAGCGAAGATTTGTTTCGGCATAAGTTAAGGGAATTACCGCTACTTTAAATTGGGAGAGTTCTGGCTCATAAGCGGCAACTGTGAGGCTGATGCCATTGACAGCGATACTACCTTTAGGGACAATGTACCGTGCGATCGCCTCGGATGCTTTAAAGGTCATTTCCCAAGAGCTAGCCGTTTGTTCTGATCCTAGCAACCTACCGATGCCGTCTACATGACCCATAACAAAATGACCGCCGACTTTACTGCCTACCCGTAGCGACGCTTCTAAGTTGACATATCTCTGTTGTGTTTGCTCACCTCCTAGGGTTGTGCGGCGTAGCGTTTCCGGTGAAGCAGTGGCAATAAACCCGTCTTGTAAAACTTCTTCCACTGTCAAGCAAACGCCATCTACTGCAACACTGTCACCATAAGCCAAATCCTGCATAATTACTTCACACGACTGACTTACACAAGTAATTTGCCAAGAATCACCCTCTAAGGGTTTCATTGTTCCTAATGCCTGGATTAATCCTGTAAACACGGCTTTTTTGTCAAACTAACTCTATTTATTGCTTAATTTTGCCTGAAATTAACTAGTAATTCTCACAAGAATGCAGAACATTCAGAGTATAATTTCTGACTTTATTTATTATAAGGTTGTTAACACATTAGCATCCTGCACAAGGCATACTTGGGTAAGAAGGTTATTGTCTAATTAGACCAATTTGTCTTACTCTGGTGTTCACTACAAGTTCGGAGTTTAATAGAAGCAATTATAGAGAACAAATGCCTATGTTTATTCCTGTCCCCAATTCACCTAAAGAAGAGTGTTATTTGTTACTTAGCACCCAATCGCTCAAAGGATTGTAGAGGCTTAGCCAATGATTGAAATGAGAGTCGCTGGCATAGCATTAGATGCCATAACCCGCAGCCCGATTGTACTTTTGAAAGATGCTTCAGATCGCCGCGCTTTGCCAATTTATATAGGTCAGGAACAGGCTAGAGCAATTATGGGTGCATTGGAGAATCAAAAGCCTCCTAGACCCTTAACTCATGACCTAATTGTAAATATGCTAGAGACATGGAACATGACTCTAGAAAAAGTTATCATTCATTCCCTACAAAAGGATACATTTTATGCAGCTTTGATTGTCCAGCAAGGCGAAGTTAAAAAAGAAATCGACGCGCGTCCTAGTGATGCGATCGCCGTTGCCCTTCGTACAAATACGCCCATTTGGGTAATGGAAGAAGTAATTGCCGATGCTTCTATCCCTGTTGACCGCGATGCTGATGAAGCCGAACAGCAAGCCTTCCGTGAATTTATTTCCAATCTCCGTCCTGAAGATTTGATCAAGCGCTTTGGTGATGGCGACAGCTAAAAAAGTGCTGAGTCATGAGTGCTGAAGCGCGGTAGCGGGGCGTTTAGCCCGTGCTGAGAAAGAATAAAGAACCAAATAATAAAAATAATTTCTTTATTCTTTCTTCTTCACCTTTCACTTTTGTACAGACACTATAAATCGTGTTTCTACTCAGCACTCAATTTATGCAATACCGACGCTTTGGCAAAACAAATCTTTGCCTCTCTGTCTTTTCATTGGGAACAATGCGCTACTTAGCTGGTTTTGAAAATGCTCAGCAAACTATCGAACAGGCTCTAGCGCTAGGAATTAATCATATAGAAACTGCCAGAGGCTACGGCAAAAGTGAGGAGTATCTTGGTGGAGCGTTACAAGCTGGGTTGTCAGTAACCCGAACAAGGCTTCACATCACCACCAAAATCTCGCCCACATCTGATGCTGACACCATGCGTCGGTGCATTGATGAATCCTTGGAAAAATTACAGCTAGATTATCTAGATTGTTTAGGAATTCATGGTTTAAACACTTGGCAACATTTAGAGTGGGTGCAAGCCAAAGGTGGCTGTATGCAAGCCGTGCAAGAAGCTGTTGCTGATGGTCGAGTGCGACACGTTGGTTTTTCCACTCACGGATCATTAGAAGTAATTCTGGCGGCAATTAATACAGATTTTTTTGAATTTGTCAATCTGCATTATTACTATTTCTTTCAACGCAACGCGCCAGCGATTCAGCTAGCAGCAGAGAAGGATATGGGCGTTTTTATAATTTCTCCTGCTGATAAAGGAGGACGCCTTTATACGCCGCCGCAAATTCTTAAAGACTTATGTCAGCCGTATTCACCTTTAGAATTAAACTACCGATTTTTACTTAGTGATAACCGTATTACTACTTTAAGTTTAGGGCCAGCAAACCCAGATGAATTAATAGAACCCTTGCGATTTTATGACAGTAATGGAGAGCTAACAACAGAAGAAATTTGTGTTTTTCAACAGTTAGAAAATCACCAAAAAATTACTTTAGAAATTGATAAATGTAGCCAATGCTATGCTTGTTTACCCTGCCCAGAAAATATCAATATTCCAGAAGTATTGCGATTACGGAATCTTGCAGTAGCATACAATATGACAGATTATGGACAATATCGTTATGGAATGTTTGAAAATGCTGGACACTGGTTTCCTGGAATGAAAGCTAACCGCTGCACAGAATGCGGTGACTGTTTGCCAAGATGTCCAGAAAATTTAAATATTCCTGCTTTGTTAGAAGATACTCACGACAGATTAAATGGTAAAGCAGGTAGAAGATTGTGGGGATAATTCATAATTCATAATTCATAATTCATAATTCATAATTCGTAATTCGTAGTTAGATATTGGACACTAAGGAAAGTATGCAAGTAACAGAACGGCGATACTACACCCCAGAGGAATATTTGCAGTTAGAGGAAGCTGCTGACTATAAAAGTGAATACATTGACGGACAAATAATTCCTATGGCGGGTGGAACAATAAATCATAACCAAATAGCACTCAACTTAAGTACTGAGTTGAATTTTGCTTTTAAAAAGCAAAACTACCGAGTTTATATGGGTGATATTCGTCTGTGGATACCCCAAAAGCGGATCTACACATATCCAGATGTGATGATTCTGGCGGATGAACCAGAGTTTTTTAACAACCGGAGGGATATAATTCTGAACCCACAGGTTATTGTTGAGGTTTTATCAAAATCGACCAAAGGCTACGATCGCGAGGATAAATTTGAGGCTTACCGGACAATCTCCTCCTTTCGAGAATATTTGTTAATTGACCAAACTCGAATTCATGTAGAGCAGTTTTCTAAAACTGGGAAAAAGCAATGGAATCTGCGTGAATATGATGAAGAGGATAAAGCGATTGCTCTTGTGTCCGTACCCTTTGAGATTTCCCTACAGGATTTATACAACAAAGTTAAGTTTGAGCTTGTTGAATCAGAAACGGAAAGTACTGATACTGAGGAATTAGGATAAGGTGCGATCGCTGATTTCACATCATGCCATTTGTTCAGCAGTCAAAACTTAGCTTTTGCCAAAAAGTTAATTACGTCGAGTTAGGTTAAATGTAATATTTAATACATATATTAAGAAAGTTTGGAAATCTTACACAGGCTAATTAAAAGGTTTACGTCGAATGGATATTTTAATAGAATAATCTCATCAAAAGATTCGCAGAAATATAAATGGACTGGATTACGCTACTGCGATCGCTACAGTCTGATTTTATTAAAAGGTTAACAACTGGTTGTCTGCTTCATTGTGAAACAGAAGGTCAATATAGTGAATTAACTATAATCTCTGGAGAGAGATTAAAAGCACTACGGGAATTTTGCTGGCTGATGGCTGAAAAATATAAGCGCGTTTTGCCAGTTCGTGATGTTTTTATTAGCTATCTTAAAGGAAAACTCGGTGAGGAAGTTGTTAAGGAACGTTTAGCCGATTTTATTACGGAAGTGGATTATGAAAAGCGATTTGGCGGCGATGGTAAGATAGATTTTACCTTGACTTCTGACCCATCTGTTGGTATTGAGGTTAAATCTCGTCACGGTAGTATTGACAGAGTGAGATGGTCAATTAGTTCAGAAGAAGTTGAAAAAAATGCAGTTGTAGTCTGTATTTTGATTCAGGAAGAGGTGAGTGAAGCACAATCTGAATATCACCTTTTTTTGGCTGGTTTTCTCCCAACCCGGATGATTAAGTTGAGGACTGGTAAGATTTCATTTGGGATAGACCAATTACTATACGGTGGTGGCTTATGGTGCTATCTAGAACAGTTACAATCTTCTATAAATTATAATTCTTCCAGGCAAGAACCTCTAATTAGTAAATATCCTTTACCGCAGGAAACGCCATCTAAGGTAACTAATAATCAGTTAATAAAATCTTCTTCTCAACCTAATGTAGATAGTTATTTTGACAATCAGAAAGAAGATTTAAATTTATTTTATATAAAAATGGGTGACGAATGTTTCGGCAAAGGAGAATATGTAAATGCAATTACTAACTATAATCAAGCCTTGCAACTTAATCCTAACAATACTGATTTGTATTACCGACGAGGTTTAGCGCATTATCAACTAGGAGATTATGAAGGAGCGATCGCAGATTATTCTCAGGCAATTCAGATAAATCTTCATGATGCTAAATCTTACAATAAACGAGGTTTAGCTTTATATCAACTGGGGCGATTAGAAGAAGCAATTGATGATTATACCCAAGCGATCAGAATTAATCCTAATGTTGCTGTAGCTTATAAAAACCGTGCTGAAGCACGTTCTCATATAGGAGATAACCAGGGAGCAATTGAGGATTATACTCAAGCTATCAAAATTAATCCCGATTATGCTGATACTTCCAAAAGCCGGGGAATCTCTCGTTATCTCTTAGGATATCAGCCGGGATTTACTCAAGCAATTAAGATTAATACTCAAGATGCCAATGCTTATAAAAATCGTGGTAATGCTCGTTCTGACTTAGGAGATTACGAAGGAGCAATTGAAGATTATACTCAGGCAATCCAAATTAATCCTAATTATGCCGATGCTTATTACAACCGTGGTAATGCTCGTTTTGACTTAGGAGATTACGAAGGGGCAATTGAAGATTATACTCAGGCAATTCAAATTAATCCCAACTATGCTGACTCCTATTACAATCGTGGTAATATTCGTTTAGAAAAGGGAGATAAACAGGGGGGAATTGAAGATTTTCAAAAAGCAGCAGATATTTATCGGAAAGAAGGCAAGTTAGAAGCACTTAAAGATACACAGGCAAGAATATTAGACTTAGAAATAGAAGAATCATTAGATATTTTAAACTTCTAAAAAAGCAAATATACCCAGCGATTAGAAATCGCAGTTCATCTTGCATACAAACAAAGTATGCCTGCGTGGACTCCAGGAATTTGAAACCCACGTAGGCAGAATTTTAAGAGCCAAATTTTCAAGAGTATGCGGGAATTTATTCTGCGTAAGTCTTTGAAAATTAAAAATAATATTTGCGATCGCGTACCCACATACTTACAGGTACAGCTTGACCTTGTGCATTCACTTTAACTTCCACTACTATTGGTTGCGGCTGTCCTGGTTTAATTGGTCGGGCAGTTGAGATATCTTTGTTAATATCGTTCCGTTGATCCTCTGGGATGTAATAAGTTTCCAAGCCATAAGTAATCGAATTATAGCCACTATACTGACCTTTCAAGGCTATCTGATTTGCAGCTAGAGAAGTTGGGAACTGTCCACTTACTCGCACAGGTTTCCAAGCTTGAGGAATTCCACCAGAGGCTTTTTGTTCTTCCAAAATGATGTACAAGCTGGTTCCCCGCGCTAAAGGATCGTATTGTTTGTTATTACCAGGATTTTGCTTGACCAAATCTGCCCAACCCGGAAGTTTTGTTAAATTATCTGTGCGAGAAATTTCATAGTTTAGTGTTACAGAATAACCCCGCAGCAAATCGTAAGGATCTACAGGTAGAGTTTGCAAGATAGCCGTTTTGCCTGTAACCAACGTGTAAACTGATTGGGCTGGTACTGACAAGATGATCGCTGTTTGAATTAGTAGGGGAACCACAAATCGCCAAAGAGTTATGGGTTTTTCTGGAGGTTCATTTTGCAAAAGTAATACTTCGTTAGTTTCCATAGGAGATAATCCTAAAAAGGATTTTTGAATTACTAATTTTTTCCAGTTTTAATCTCACGAACGATGAGTTGAAGAAGCTGATGAAGCTGGTAAAGTTGACAAATAGCGTTCAAACCACAAGCCGGCAAAAATTACAGCAACACCGCATAAGATAAAAACAAAAGATTTGAATAATAAGGCGGTGTCGTATTCCAGCATTCGGCTGATAATTTGTAGTGTTAATAAAAATATCCCACCCCAAAAAGCCTGTCGTTGTCCTAACTCCAGCGCTTCACGAACTAGTCCAAACCCTAACACTGCTAAAAGAACATTAAACGCAAATATGGGAATGGCTGGAATTGGAGTGATAGCTTGATGAATGAAAATCAATAGGGCAGTTATAACAATCAAACTACCAATAAAGATTGTTTTTACATCAATTCCTTGGCGTTCTTGGTTACGTGTTGGGCGTAGCAAATGCCACCATTGCCACAGAGCTAAAACTGTGAAAATTGCCACATCAATAAAGGGTAGCCAGGTTGCGAGGGAAGTGTTGCGAAATTGAGCTTGATAACCAACAGTTCGAGCTTCCCATAGCCAACGGAAAGACAAGAAATAAAACATGATACTGAAAAACGCTAGAGTTAGAGTCCGTGCAAAGGGCTGAAATAGCCTGGAAGAGACTCGCACAAACAGCAAATCATCATAACTCCACAATAATGCTGGCGGAAGAACAAATGTGGCTATAGCAATCCAAGGCGGAGCATCTGTATATGTTAATATTTCCAGTGATTTAAGATGAAATTGCCAGGATATAACAAATGCGATCGCGGCAATTCTAAAAATCCAACGGGAACGACACTGATAAGCTAGAGGTACAAACAATACACTTAAAGCTAAGGGTATATGTTCTATTACTATCCGCCCCAAGGTAAGCTCATTTCGTGTAGAGTACCAATCGAATAATCCTGTTGAATACCCAATTAGCACTAAAATCAAGGCAAGCATCCCCAAGGAAGTCAAGCGTAGACTGTAAGCCATTAGCAAAACAGCCAATCCCCAACCTAAAAAAAGTTCGTAACTTGAACCGCTAATGTGGAACATCTGCGCCAACAGCGCCATATTTGCGCCTATGGTCAACGCACCTAAAATTAGTAAGCCTTCTCCGAAAACCTGTTGACGACGTTTTCGGCTTCTTGGAGAGATATTATTGTTTGCGGGTTGTCTCCACAAGCTAAAACCAGCAATATTAGTTGTCAGGAATAAACTTAGCAGTAGTATTAACCTGGCTTCTCTGGTCAAAGCTTGCCAGTTTGCAGCTACAAAAGTAATTACACCTAAGCCTAACAATGTTGCACCCACTGCGATCAAGATAAAAACGAAGCGATCGCGAGCAGCCGTTTCTAGATTATTAAATTGATATTTTTGTGCGAGTACTTGGTAAAAATCCGCATCAATAAGTCCTTCATCCTGCCACAGTTGCGCTTCTTGACGCAACTGGCGGCGAAAATTATCAAATATCATGACCTTCTCCGATGCTATAAGCAAATTGGATATGTGACGAGAATTACGCTCGTCGTTAGAACGTGATTAATTATACTTTCAATATCAATACTGTATTTTACGAAAATTTTATTCTTGAAATCCTCGTATTTCGACTGAATCTTAATATCACTCGCCAGTTCCCAAAAGCTTATTATTTCCCTCCCCCCCGACTGAGATGCTTGAGGATGGGTGATTTGACTATGATCAATTTGAGTTTTGACTGAGGAGATAAAGGGAGCGATCGCGTTACTCTTAAATTAATCGGAGTTTTTTGGGTATGAGTAATGGGGAAGAGTAAACAGATACCCACGCAGCAGGGCAGCTTTCACCCAACACCTACTGTCTTGACAGGATTTCCCACCACTTTTGATGAAGAAATTAGACTACGGGGAAATACCACTTTTACAAGACGTGAACACCGATCTAGGCGATCGCCCCCGTCTTCTTACAATATCCATTGAGAACAAAAAATTTCTTTCCTTAGCGACGAACACTATGCAAGGGCGAGAAGAACCCCCCAAGGTTCAGATAGCCGACTTCTCTTTGCACGCAAGTGTTTTCCTTTTGTGGTTCCTTATTCCAAAAGCCTATGCAACCTACTAATCCCAACCAATTTACAGAAAAAGCCTGGGAAGCGATCGCTCATACTCAGGATATTGTCAAACAATACCAACAACAGCAGATAGAAAGCGAACACTTGTTGAAAGCGCTGCTGGAGCAAGATGGACTTGCTAACGTTATTTTGACCAAAGCAGGTGTTAACCTGCAAAAACTGCGCGAGCCTCTTACAGAGGGGCTTCGCCAACGTACTGAACAATTTCTTCAACGTCAGCCGAAAGTATCTGGTAGCAGCAGTTCTGTATACTTGGGACGAAGTTTAGATAAACTTCTCGACCGAGCGGACGCCTATCGTCAAGAATTCAAAGACGAATATATCTCAATTGAACATTTGTTACTGGCTTACGCCAAAGATGACCGCTTTGGCAAAGCTTTATTCCAAGAATTCGGTTTAGACGAAGGCAAGCTTAAAAATATTATTAAACAAGTTCGTGGGAGCCAAAAAGTGACCGACCAAAATCCAGAAGGCAAATACGAAGCACTGGAAAAATACGGGCGTGACCTCACGGAAGCTGCTCGTAAAGGTCAACTTGATCCAGTGATTGGGCGCGATGATGAGATTCGCCGCACAGTGCAAATTCTGTCACGCCGCACCAAGAATAACCCTGTGCTAATTGGTGAACCAGGCGTTGGTAAAACTGCGATCGCCGAAGGACTAGCACAGCGTATCGTTGCTGGTGATGTACCTCAGTCGCTCAAAGACCGCAAGCTCATCGCTTTAGATATGGGTGCTTTGATTGCGGGGGCAAAATTCCGGGGTGAATTTGAAGAACGCCTGAAAGCAGTATTAAAAGAAGTGACTGAATCCGGCGGTAATATCGTTTTATTTATCGATGAGATTCACACCGTTGTCGGCGCTGGTGCAACTCAAGGCGCGATGGATGCGGGTAATTTACTAAAACCAATGTTGGCGCGGGGCGAATTGCGCTGTATTGGGGCGACAACCCTGGATGAATACCGCAAATATATCGAAAAAGATGCTGCCTTAGAAAGACGCTTCCAGCAAGTTTATGTAGATCAACCCAGTGTAGAAGATACTATTTCGATTTTGCGCGGGTTGAGAGAACGTTATGAAAACCACCACGGGGTGAAGATTTCTGATAGTGCTTTAGTTGCAGCGGCCATATTGTCGAGTCGATATATTAGCGATCGCTTCTTACCAGATAAAGCCATTGATTTGGTAGACGAAGCCGCCGCGAGACTGAAAATGGAAATTACTTCCAAACCAGAAGAACTCGACGAAATTGATCGCAAGATTCTGCAATTGGAAATGGAGAAGCTATCACTACAAAAAGAAAGCGATGCAGCTTCTCGTGAACGCTTAGAAAGATTAGAAAAAGAAATTGCTGATCTCAAAGAAGAACAAAGAACACTCAATGCTCAATGGCAATCAGAAAAAGATATCATCGATAAAATTCAATCTGTGAAAAAAGAGATTGAACGAGTCAATCTAGAGATTCAGCAATCAGAACGTGACTACGATCTCAATCGTGCTGCGGAGTTAAAATTTGGCAAGTTAACTAGTTTGTATCGCCAATTAGAAGCGGCAGAAAATGAACTGGCAAATACCCAAAAGACTGGTAAATCGTTGTTACGCGAGGAAGTAACAGAAGCAGACATTGCCGAAATTATTTCTAAGTGGACAGGAATTCCTATTAGCAAGTTGGTGGAATCGGAAAAAGAAAAACTGCTGCACTTAGAAGATGAACTACATCACCGAGTCATTGGACAAGATGAAGCAGTCACAGCTGTAGCGGATGCAATTCAGCGATCGCGCGCTGGACTGGCTGATCCTAATCGTCCGATTGCTAGCTTTATTTTCCTTGGGCCTACGGGTGTGGGTAAAACTGAGTTGGCGAAAGCGCTAGCGGCGTATATGTTCGACACTGAAGACGCGCTGGTGCGAATTGATATGTCGGAGTATATGGAGAAACACGCTGTTTCTCGGTTGATTGGTGCGCCTCCAGGATACGTCGGTTACGAAGAAGGCGGACAATTAACGGAAGCGATTCGGCGTCGTCCTTACTCAGTGATTCTCTTCGACGAAATCGAGAAAGCACACCCCGATGTATTTAATATCTTCCTGCAAATTCTTGATGATGGTCGTGTTACTGATGCCCAAGGCCATAAAGTGGACTTCAAGAACGCTATTATCATCATGACCAGCAACATCGGTTCACAGTACATTCTCGATGTCGCCGGGGATAACGCACACTATGACGAAATGCGCCGCCGGGTGATGGAGGCAATGCGAAATAGCTTCCGTCCAGAGTTCCTCAACCGGATTGATGAAATTATTATCTTCCACGGCTTGGATAAGAAGGAATTGCGGCAGATTGTGCTGTTACAAGTAGAGAGATTGCGGCAAAGACTTGGCGATCGCAAGATATCTCTAAGACTTTCTGATGTTGCTCTTGACTTTTTAGCAGAAGTAGGATACGACCCCGTATTCGGAGCGCGTCCCTTGAAGCGAGCAATTCAGCGAGAGTTAGAAACTCAAATTGCTAAGGCAATTTTGCGCGGCGAATTTAACGACGGCGACACCATCTTTGTGGATGTGGAGAATGAACGCCTTTCTTTTAGTCGCTTACCTGTTGAGTTGTTTACCAGCTAATTCCAGATAATCTCACAAAAAAACGCAGAGGCGCTGAGAACGTCTTTGCGTTTTTTTGTGTAACTTACCGTGAAGCCAACATTCCATCGTTATATTTGGTGGGCTGATAAGCTGCTTTATCCCTTGGTAGGGACGGCATTTTAGACTATCTGTCCAAGTTCCGCGTTAAGTTCTCACGAGTTTATCCGAGAGACAAGGTGTTGTTATGCTAAAAGTTGAGGACAAGTAGTTAAATTAAGATTGGCGGTTCGTAACGTGGATGTTTTAATTGAGTCAACAAGGGGCTTTGAAAAGGATATTGTTAGGCTGAGTGAAGATGAGAAAGCAACAGCTATTCAAAAAATCAACGATTGCGCCAGCCTTTTCCCAACTCAAAAAGCTGATGTTTATCGTAAGCTGCGCCGTCTTCCCCTACCTTCAGACCTTAATGGTTACGAATCTTCACTTTACATACTACGGGTTTCTCAAAAATTAAGCGTGATTTTGGCAGTTGACGAAGATCCAATTTTTGGGCAAGTTATCTTTACTCTTTTTCGAGCAGTCAAACATGATGACATCGATAAAGTATATAAAGATGTAGCAGATTCTTTGTATCAAGAGCTACTTCATGACAATCGAGAAACTGCCCAGATCCCCTAAGCTTGTTTATGGCACAAACCCTTAGTCTCTGCGATGAATATGGCATTATTTACCAAGCCATGAAAATTTTGCCAGATGATGAGCTAAAGATTGCTTTTCTTGAAGCTTTAGCAGAGTTAGAAGATAACGAATGTCATAGAACAAGAAAATTTCCAAAAACGAGACTGCATAAAGTAAAGGGTGTAAAGCAGGCAATTTACCGGGCTGATATTGATAAAGTCTCAGGCTGGCGCATCCACGTTCAATACATTAATGGGCAGATTCATCTCAAGGATATTATTGAGGGGCAAAGGCATGATGATGTGATTGAGGTGATTAAATCTAAGAAGGTACGCTACGAATAATCCTCAATCCTATCCATCGTTACGCCCTAAAAAGTCGCTGCACCGGAACGCGTTAATATGGTTTATCGAATTGCAGAGAAGCGCTTTTCTTTTCAAAGTTTACCTGTTGAGGTGTTTAATAGCTAAACGAGTTTGTCTCACATAGAGGCGCAAGAAAGAGTGCTAATAAATATGAGTTGAAAAGACGCTTTTGCTATAGAGGAAAGCGTCTTTTTGTAACAAATTCTCCTAAAATATCGAACCTGGCTGCTGCAAAAACTCCTCTTCCTCTGGAGTTGAAGGACGTCCCAAAATACTATTGCGATGCGGAAAGCGCCCAAAACGCTCAATTATTTCTCTGTGACGAAATGCGTACTCAATTGCGCTAGTACTATTAGGGTCATCACTGAGTTTTTGAAACAGTTTTACACATTGACGCTGATGCTCAGGATTTTCGCTGTGTTCAAAGGGCAAATAGATAAACCAACGTTGCACAGGCAATAATTCGCGATCATAGCCTTGTTTAACAGCGTGTTGCGCGGCTGAGAGTGCTTCCCAGTCGGTTGCAAAGGCTTCAGGGGTATCACGAAACATATTTCGGGGGAATTGATCTAACAGCAGAATCAGTGCTAAACAAGTTTCAGGTAAATCTATCCACTCATCTAAATATCCTGCTGCTGCCTTTTGGTAATCTTTGAGAAACCGGGTTCGTAGTTCCTCATCACAATCGGGTTTTTTGCTAAACCAAAATTGTCGAGGTTTGCCGTAACCCGGTTCATCAGGCTGACCAAACCAAAATTCCAAAATAGCTTTTGCCTGTGACATTGCTGTTATTGACCCTTACAAAGCACTTGTCGCATTTTACGCATATTCGTAGGTAACTCGAAGTTCATTGCTTGTTGAATGAAAACTGAAGGTATTGGAATTAAAGGCGTAGCTTGCACAGTATAAGCAAGTAGTGTGCCGTTACCGCAATCTTTTAGCTCTAAATTAGCGGCAAAATCCTCAAAAGTCCCTTTTTCCATTTGAAATTGAATTTGCTGACCAAGCACTTCTACCACGTTGAGGTAAATTTCGACTTGAGCTGTAAAGAAGAAAAAAGCTTTTTGTGCTGCTTGGTATAGATACTTGACTTCCCCTCTAGACATGACTTCACTTTTGGTGATATCGGGAAAATATTGTACCCAACGGGGGTAATCAGTTAATTGCTGCCATACTTGCGATCGCACCATCGGTAAGTACATCCAGGCTGTCACCGCACCACCCCAAGTCTTGTGCGATCGCGTCTGTACCAAAATTTCACCTTGCACCAGCAACTTTTGCTTGTCTTGACTCCAAGCCATATCCGAACCTGTAATAATTGATTCTGAGATATAAGATGCAGACATATTGATTTTAGTTACTCCTCAACCATCCACCTAAAAAGGTTAAAACTCCAAGCCATTAAAACTTGATCTACTCTAACCCCTTAAATTTTAATTCCAGTCCAGACATAATATTTTTCGGAAACTATGATTTTTTGGTAATTATTCCGATAATTTACTTAAAAAACTGTATTTTTTATCACAATTTACACTATAAGTGCTTAAGTGAATTTAATAGTAAGTAAATAGACGTAATTAAATGTTAGATAAATTTTTTGTTCGTAGTCAGCGATTTATCGCTTTGTGTAAGGTAAATGAGGCGTTGTTGCATGAATAGGGAAAAATGGTAAATTTTACTTACTTCCCATTTCACGCCCAGTTTGACCATGAAGACCAAAGCGAGGTACAAAGTTCGCAATTGCACTGCTTATGATGCGGCGCTAAAGCATTGAGAGTCATAGAGCAATGGCGCAACCAAAGGTAGCCTCCAACTATTACAGCGGCGTAGCGATGCCTTCGCTAAATAAATAATATAACTTTTATTTATCTTATTAATTATTGCAATCAAACTTGTCAATAAGTATAGACTTTTATCTATGAAACCAATTTAATATTTATTTAATATTAAGGCTTGTCAATGAACAACATTGACATGTAAAGCTGTAAGCTATTGTTAACCGCATTAAAATTTGCGATAAATCAAACTTGCGATTTATGTAAGTTTTTTCAGCCAAATTTTTGAACTGTTTTTGATCTAAGCCTTCTCAATTGGGGATTCGGATTCAGCGAGTCAATATCTAGAAAGGCACTATAGTCTGCTGATTTGCACAAAATTAAAATTTTCGTTGCTTAATTTTTCATATTCATAAAAAATGAAACTTACTCAAAGTAGCTGGCAATTTTTACCAATCAAAATTTATTTTGCTGTTTTTGTAACCACAACTCCAATATGTCATTGACTAATACTATCGATTTTAGAAACTTATGAGGCGATTTATTCGGTGGTGTAACTGCTGCAATCTTTTAGTTGCCTCTAGCGATAACATTTAGTGTCGCCTTTAGTGCTGGACTTGTAGCTGGTCTTTATGATGCAGTTTAGTAATTCTTAATTTCATCATTAATTAGGAATTACGAGATATAAATTACAAATTCTTTTGGCTCGACTTCAAAATAAATCAGCAACACAAAGAAAAACATGATTTTTTCAGAACCAATAGTTAATTCATGTACCTGGTTAAATTTCCTCCCTGTAGGTTTACAGCCTTCTTTACTAGCAACAACCAACGACGCTGAATATGCTCCTATTGTCCTGACTGGAGTGTTACTAAGTTTAGTAGTCATTTATTTGGCTAGTAAAATTGGTGGCGAATTATCTAGAATGATAGACTTACCTCCTGTCTTGGGAGAATTAATTGGTGGTGTGGTTGTGGGTGCTTCTGCTCTCCATTTGGTAGTGTTTCCCGACAGCGGATCAGCTGCTAGCGACTCCATAATCATGACTATCCTGCAATTCATTAACAACCTCACTCCTGAAGCAATCACATCAATCTTTCAAAGCCAGAGTGAAGTTGTTTCCGTTCTCGCCGAATTAGGTGTGATCATTCTGTTATTTGAAATTGGTCTGGAATCAGACTTAAAAGAATTACAGAAAGTCGGCTATCAAGCGACAATTGTTGCTTGTGTTGGGGTAGCTGTTCCTTTTGCGGCTGGCACGGCAGGACTGATTTTATTGTTTCATGCACCAGTAATTCCGGCAATTTTTGCAGGTGCAGCATTGACAGCTACAAGTATTGGGATTACCTCCAAAGTTTTGTCAGAAATTGGGCAATTAAAATCTCGTGAAGGTCAAATTATTGTCGGTGCAGCCGTCATTGATGACATTTTAGGCATCATCGTGTTGGCAGTAGTTGCGAGTCTTGCAAAGACTGGCGAAGTTGATATTTTCAATGTGATTTATCTGATTGTCAGCGCTACAGTCTTTCTCATCGGTTCAATTTTATTAGGCAAATATTTCAATCAAAGTTTTGTCGCGATCGCTAATAAATTGCAAACGCGAGGAAACTTAATTATCCCAGCGTTTATCTTTGCCTTTTTTATGGCTTTTTTGGGTAGTGCCATTCATTTAGAAGCTATATTAGGCGCATTTGCAGCTGGCTTGGTATTGGATGAAACGGATAAACGCAAAGAGCTAGATGAGCAGGTTAAACCGGTTGCTGACATCCTAGTACCAGTTTTCTTTGTGACAGTTGGCGCGAAAGTTGATTTAGGTGTTCTTAATCCTTTAGTTCCAGGAAATCGAGAAGGATTAATTATTGCTGCCTTCTTAATTGCGATCGCGATTATCGGTAAAGTTGTCACAGGTTGGGCGGTTTTTGGTCAACCTGGAATTAATCGGTTAGCGGTTGGTGTGGGGATGATTCCCCGTGGCGAAGTTGGGTTAGTGTTTGCCGCGATTGGTGCAGCTAGTGGTACGCTCGATAAACCATTGCAAGCTGCGATCGTGATTATGGTGATTTTGACAACCTTCGTAGCACCGCCTTTATTACGGTTTGCATTTAAGCGATCGCCAGAAGAAAAAGAA
Organism: Nostoc sp. B(2019); assembly: GCF_010091925.1. Taxonomy (GTDB): domain Bacteria; phylum Cyanobacteriota; class Cyanobacteriia; order Cyanobacteriales; family Nostocaceae; genus Komarekiella. The sequence continues at coordinate 102,553 of NZ_WVID01000010.1, forward strand.
TCTTTAGAGGAAGCCAATTTAATCGGCTAGCTAGTTTTATACCACTACCGTTAATTACAAGAAGGTAAAAGAGATGAATTTTCTTTTCTCTTTTATCTTTTACCTTCAATCCTTATCCAACAGGCAATTCCAGTGTTAGAAGCGTGCGTATTCGCAACAATATTGTGCGGATTTTTTGGCATCATCCTTAAAAAGAACCTTGTGATGAAGATCATTTCTATGGATGTTATGAGTACGGGGGTTATCGCCTATTACGTGCTGGTTGCATCACGAAATGGTTTGTTTACACCAATTGTTTCCAACGTCAAAAATGGCGCTTATGCTGATCCGGTTCCCCAGGCGGTTATATTAACGGCGATTGTAATCGGCTTTTCGATTCAGGCCTTAATGCTAGTCGGTGTCATGAAGCTGGCGCGGGATAATCCGACTTTGGAAAGCAGCGAGATCGAGAAGAACAACACGCCATGAATACCATTACCATCGCCTGGATTGCACTACCGTTTTTTTTGGGGTTCAGCATTTATCTGCTTCCCAAACTTGACCGATATCTTGCACTGTGCATGGCTTTTGCTTCGGTAGGATACGCGTTGCAGGTATTTTTCAACCAGTCGCCACTGACATTACAGTTACTAGATAATTTCGGCGTTATCTTAACAATCGATCAATTAAGCGGCTACTTTATATTGACAAATGGGCTGGTAACGGCGGCGGTCATCCTCTACTGTTGGCACACCGATAAGACAGCTTTTTTTTACGCACAGCTAATCATTTTACATGGCAGCGTTAATGCCGCGTTCGTCTGTTCGGATTTAATCAGTTTATACGTGGCGTTAGAGGTGAGTGGTATTGCCGCGTTTCTCTTGATTGCCTATCCCCGGACTGACCGCTCGATTTGGGTAGGTTTACGCTATCTGTTTGTTAGCAATGTGGCAATGCTTTTTTATCTGGTTGGTGCGGTGCTAGTCTATCAGGCGCATCATTCCTTTAGTTTTGCAGGTTTGCGCGTAGCACCTCCAGAAGCGCTTGCCCTGATCTTTCTGGGACTGTTGACAAAAGGGGGGATTTTTGTATCAGGGTTGTGGTTGCCGTTGACTCACTCTGAATCGGAAACGCCAGTGTCGGCCATGCTGTCGGGAGTTGTGGTCAAAGCTGGTGTCTATCCATTAGTGCGGTGTGCGCTGATGGTGGAGGAAGTCGATCCGATCGTGAGAATCTTCGGAGTTGGGACGGCGCTTTTGGGTGTTTTCTATGCAGTCTTTGAAAAAGATACCAAGCGGATGCTGGCGTTTCACACGGTTTCGCAGTTAGGTTTTATCCTGGCTGCGCCGGCCGTGGGTGGTTTTTATGCGCTGACACACGGACTGGTCAAATCGGCGCTCTTTTTAATAGCAGGTGTCTTACCGAGTCGCAACCTGAAGGAACTGCAAAATCAAGCGATCGCTACCCCAATTTGGATTGCTTTGGTTATAGCCAGCTTCTCGATTTCTGGCTTTCCCTTGTTGTCCGGCTTTGGGGCGAAGGTGTTGACAACGAAGAATCTGCTGCCTTGGCAAGCGATCGCCATGAATGTTGCAGCTCTAGGTACGGCAATATCGTTTGCTAAGTTCATATTTCTGCCACGTGGAGGAAAAGCGGATGTAAAGCCTGGTTTCTGGGCAGCAATCATCTTGTTGCTTGGTGGGCTGATTTTGGCGAATGTTGTGTATTACGAAGCTTATACCGTTACAAATATTATCAAACCCTTGGTAATCATCGGCATTGGCTGGTTGGCTTACTTTCTAGTTTTCAAACACTCAGTACTCAAGCTGCCGCGTGTCCTTGAGCAATTTGAGCATCTAATTGGTGTGATGAGTCTGATTTTACTCCTGCTGTTCTGGAAGGGATTTGCATGGTTGGGCATCTAAATCTAATATTGCGGCTGATCATCTGGTTTCTGCTCACTGCCAATTTCAGTGTGGCAAATATCATCATTGGCGTCAGCATCGCACTTCTATTGCCGGGTCGTCAGAAGGGGCCGGAAGCATTAAAAGATTGGCTGCGTGTGCTGGGTGAAATCGTAGTGGCGATTCCACAGGCGTATCTTGAGGCATTTGAAATCATCATCCGCCCGCATAACCACGAAGACATAACGATGGAACAAGTCAAACCCCGACGGACACCAGGGCTGATATTCCTGGATATATTCCTGATCACCTTTACGCCTAAGACCATTGTTTTGAAATATCACGAACAAGGCTGGTACGAAGTCCACCGAGTGCAACGGAGGAAAAAAGTATGATCCTGAATCTGGTATTGATTGCAATGATTCTGGCAATGCTTATCCCCATGTATGAGGCATGGCAGGATGATGATATTTGGCAAAAAATGCTGGCATTTGCCAGTATTGCAACCAAAACTTCACTTATGATCCTGGTCGTATCCGTCTTACGTGATGATTGGATGATTGGTGTTGCCGGGGTAATTATCCTGAGTGTGGGGAATGCTGGATTAATGTTGCTAGCTCATATACTCAAACGAATGAATGAAGTATGATTGACTTTTTCAGTTATATCTGCATGGGTGTGGGACTCTTCTTCTGGTTTTGGGGAACCTCTCATCTGCTCGGCAAGCGATCGCTATTATTCAAACTCCATAGTCTTTCGGTTGCAGATACGCTTGGATCAATGAGTATCATCATCGGACTGCTCTTGAAGATACCCAGCGAATGGCCGTTGCTCATCCTCGCCATCATCTCCTTGGCAATCTGGAATACCATGCTGGGATATGTTTTGGCTTACTGTTCCAGTAGCGGAGGTAGCCATGAATGATAGCTATGTCTATGTGATCATCGCCCTGCTGCCGTTGGCTGCGTGTATGCTGGTCTTTCAGGTCAATCCATACCATGCCTTGGTAATTCGAGGAATACTAGGAGCAGTGGCGGCATTTGTCTATACGGTTTTGGGAGCGCCGGATGTTGCTTTGACCGAAGCATTAGTAGGCACTATGCTGGCAATTACTCTCTATGCGATCGCAGTGCGCTCATCGCTGGTCATGCGTCTTGGATTACTCAAAGATGATGATTCTCTACAAGATGACACCGAAGACCATTTTGGGCAATTGATGGATGAGTTACGCACAATTTTTGGTAAACACCATGTACGTCTGGAGTTGGTTCCCTACCCAAATACTCAAGCCTTGCAACGGGCGCTGATGGATAAAGAAGTCCATGCAACCTGTGTCAGACAAGAACACACTGATCCAAACCAGGCAACAAGTGAGGATAAAAACCAGTCCTATCATACCGCCATCAGGGTGAAACGCATCTATGACATTATGCAAACTGAACTTGCATCACCAGCGACAATCCTAACCTACGTAAGTACACCAGATTCAGGAGAGAAGCATAAATGAAATGGGTCTACATTGCAGCAGGGATAGCGTTGTATGTGAAAATGCTCATCTTGCCGAATCCAGAACTAGACCTACCGGATTTCTCTATCGTTGAATCGATTGTCAAAGATGGTGGCATACCCAATGCGGTTACAGTGATTATTCTCAGGAATCGGTTGTATGACACCATTTTCGAGGTGGTGGTATTTACAATTGCGATTATGGGTGCTTATTTTCTTTTAGCTAATGAAAGACCGTCCTGTGCGATCTATCATTTCACAGATAAACCATCCATCGTGCTAGCGCGTTTGGGAGCGACCATTGCCGCGTTGGTAAGTATCGAATTAGCTATTCGGGGGCATCTGAGTCCGGGTGGTGGTTTTGCAGCCGGAGTGGCGGGCGGAACTGCGATCGGTTTGATTGCGATCACCTCATCACCGGAATGGATGCAAGGAATCTACCAGCGCTGGCACGCCGCTACATGGGAGAAAGTTTCGGTTCTTGTTTTCATTGTACTGGCGGTTATAACTCTGGCTGGAGTAGAGTTACCGCACGGAGAAATGGGCGCACTTGTCAGTGGGGGGGTTATTCCCTTGCTCAATATCCTAGTTGCAGTCAAAGTCGCGTTGGGGTCGTGGGCAGTGATTTTGGTTTTTATTCGTTATCGGGGATTGTTGTAAAAGATAAAAACTCTGCGTATCCACCGAGTAACTACTAATGACATAGCTAATTGCACGGTAAACCCAACGTCAAACATTACTGGTTGCCTTAGTATATGGCTTAGGAACTAACCATATTGCAGTAATAGGTAGTTGATATTACCGATTATATTTTAAGTTTTTAAGTGTGAAATATTACGGTTACTAAGGGCAAAAATGCCAACAGGAAGCCATGCCAGGACTGTAATTGAGCTTCTGGTTCTGGTGCTGGTGCTGCTAATAGGGCTTCTATTCTTTGTTCTAAACGTAGGCATCGCCCGCCGTAGGCATCGCTTACGTTAGGGGAACCCAATGCAGCACAGCAAATTTCTGATACAACAGGGCTGTTACTAACTACTAACAAGAGTGATTCTGCTAGCACCAGAGGATCTACCTGTAATGCTGCATAGCTATCGGCACGTAGTTCACGCAAAACTAACAGTTCTTGCCACAAAGGCTCTGTATTTGGCAACCAAGTAGTACAGGAACGCACCCAACCGAGCCAGAAAAACCAGAATGTATCGCGGTAATAGTAATGCCCTTGCTCATGGGCTAAAACGCTTTCTAAATGATTGGGTGAGAGAGTTTGCACTAAGCCTTGACTTACCACTAGTTCAGGTTGCCAAAAACCGATTTGACCGGCAAATAGTGCATCTGTTTGAAGTAGCCTAGCTTGCCTATCGCCGAGATTAACTAGGGAACAGTTGCGGGCGGATTTTACAGACTGCAACCCCTGGAAAGCAAGTTTTATGCACAAAATGGCAAAAAATACCAGAAATAATAATGCCAGCACATAGCTGACCCATCCTGTATACATCCCGCCCATTTTTCCTTGAGTTCCCATGCACAGCACGGCGATCGCAGTCATGAAAATTAGCAAGGGAGGGAAAAGAAATAAAAACAGCGATCGCCGCCACCGCAGACTCCAACTACCTTGTGGTTGATTCCAAGAAGATCTCAACCACCAAGCAACTGCCAAAACAATCACAATCATCATTAGATGCATCATTTTTCCTCCCTGGCTTGGCGTGCAGCTTGAATGCGTTTGGCGATCGCTTCTATTTGCTCGCTGGCTGCTTCATCTAGACTATCAGCAAAGGCAGCGACAACATCAGGATTACCAACGGCGAGAAATCGCTGCAACTGTTCGTGTGCTTTGATTACCGCTGATTGCTGCTTAGTCAGCAATGGTTGCCAGTAAAATGCCCGTCCTTGTTTGTTGCATGTCAGCCAACCTTTATCAGTGAGACGACGCAGAACGGTGGTTACAGAAGTATAAGCTAATTCTCGGTTGGGATCAGCCAGAATGCGATCGTGTACATCCTTGACTGTAGCTGAACCAAGTTCCCAGATAATATTTAAAATTTCCGCTTCCAACGGGCCTACAGACAATTGTTTAGGGCGGTAATCGGGTAAAGGAGCCATATAATTTTTGGTGGGATGAGCAGAGTGGAGTTAGCAAGCGTCAGGGTACTTAGTCATACCAACTTGAAGCGTTAAATACAGCTTTAGAAGATCTGTTCTTTTTTCAGATTACAAGATAGTCAGCAAGTCTGAAAGCCCAGAAGCCTAGGAGCAGGCTTTTTTAGACTTTTTTCGGATTTTATGAATGGTATGTATCGTGGATTTGAATGCTAAAAAACGCTCTCTGGTCAACTGGAACTGTAGTTAGTGACACCAAGTAGGTAAAATGTTATTTGCGGCAATAGTATTAGAGCAGGTGTATCCAGCGCGTGAAGCTATTCGTATACCACACTCCGGAATTGACTCCAACGGATAAAGCGCCAGATTGTGCGATCGCAGTCGATGTCTTGCGAGCCACTAGCACAATCGCGACTGTCCTAGCGGCTGGAGGCGAAGCGGTGCAAGTCTTCAGTGATTTAGATCAACTAATCGAAGTTAGCGAAAAATGGCCTTCAGAAAAACGCCTACGAGCTGGAGAACGCGGCGGCGCGAAAGTAACTGGCTTTGAATTAGGTAACTCTCCCCTTGATTGCACACAAGAATTAGTGGCGGGACGTCGCTTGTTTATCAGTACTACTAATGGCACTCGCGCTTTACAACGAGTACAAGAATCTCCAGCTGTATTAGCAGCAGCCTTAATCAATCGGGCGGCGGTAGTGCAGTATCTCCTGGAGAAGCAACCAGAGACAGTATGGATTGTTGGTTCAGGTTGGGAAGGCTCTTTTTCTTTAGAGGATACAGTTTGTGCAGGCGCGATCGCCCATAGTCTTGTACAGCAAACTAAATTGTCGCAGGAGGAATTAGCTGGTAATGATGAGGTAATTAGCGCGATCGCTCTTTACTCACAGTGGCAAGGCGATTTATTGGGACTGTTACACCAAGCTAGTCACGGCCAGCGACTATTGCGCCTGGAATGTTATGAAGACTTAAAATATTGTTCTCAAACTGATATTTTAGATGTCTTGCCCATACAACAAGAAACAGGAGTTTTAAAAAGTCAAAAAGCAAAATAGATAACTAAATACAAGAGTCAGATAAATTCTGGCTCTTAACTCCTTTTACAGGTAGCGCGATAAAACTTCGACAGTAGCTTTTCCTGTTTTTTCCCAACTGAATTGTTGAGAGCGAGTAATCCCTTGTTGGGAAAGGTGCGATCGCAAAGCTGAATCGGTGGCAATTGCTTGCATTGCTTTGCTTATTTCTTCTACATTGTAGGGATTGATCAAAATCGCTGCGTCATCGGCAACTTCTGGAAGAGAAGAAATGTTGGAGGTGATCACAGGAGTACCGCAAGCCATCGCTTCCAGGACAGGAAAACCAAAACCTTCCCAGAGACTAGGAAAGACAAGAGCGATCGCTTGATTGATGATTTTTGGCAATTCGTTGTAAGCAACATAATCGAGAAACTTTACCTGATTAGTTATACCTAGTTCCTCAACTTGTGCTTTTAAAACTGGCGTATAACGCTGATCAATTGAACCGGCTAACCACAATTCGTAGTCATCGCTGTTTGGTAGTGTAGCGAAAGCGGAAATCAGCCGATGTAAGTTTTTGTAGGGATCTTGGCGTCCAATGTAGAGAAAGTAGTTACGGGTGGGTAGGTTGAGAAAACGATAGTGATTGCGATCGTGAGCAAGGGGTATAGGGGTAATTTTGCTAGCTGGAATTTGGTAAAAGTCAATAATGTCTTTAGCTGTGGCGTTGGAGTTACAGATAATATGTTGCGCTTGGTTGAGAACTTGGGGAATGTAATATCGATGGTAAACTGTCAACGGTGAAAAGCGTTTAGGAAAGCGCAACGGTATTAAGTCGTGAAACATCACGACAAAGCGACAATTGCTATAAAGAGGTGCTTCTGGGAGCGGAGAAAATAACAGTTGTGATTTTAGCTGTTTATAGATTTGCGGTAATTGAAATTGAGTCCATAACAGGCGATCAAAATGCCCTTTTATACCTTGGTCTGGTGTTAAATTTGGTAAAATTGGGTAGCAGTCATGCTTGGGAATGATCTGCGAAGTTAATAACCTCAGTTTGAGAGGTTGTAGATTTGGAAGAAGATTTAAAGCGTAGGTTGTTATACCTGTAGGTTTAGTTGACAGAAAAGAGAGATTAACTAACAACTTTTTCAGCTTTTATTAAAAATCAATTTAACTACATAAATGAGAGATAAATTGTTGAGCGGATTCTTTCCAAGAGAATGGTCTATATTCATTTTTGATACGATCAACCAAATGATTGTAGTAAATATCTGAATCAAGCAGCTTTTTTAAAGCTTGGTGGAGTTCAGTCGGTTGAGTTGGATCAAAATATATACAGAAGTCACCCCCTACTTCAGGTAAAGAACCACCAGTGCTAGCAACTACAGGTTTACAGTATTGTAGTGCTTCTACAACTGGTAGTCCAAATCCCTCATAAAAGGAAGCTTGAACTAAACAGTAACAGTTTTTATAAAGAGCTTTTAGCTGAGCATCGGTAACTGAACCTAATATATGTATAAGCTTGCCATACATTTTATTAGATTCTATTAGCGCGTCAGTCTTTGAGTGCCAACCTCTATTACCCGCAAAGAGTAAATATACGTTTTCATGATTTGAATTTACCAACAAATCAAACGCTGTTATGATAGCTTTAATATTTTTATGAGGAACTAAACTTCCTACTACTAAAATATATTTTTTATTTAGTAGTTCAATGAAATTTTTATCAAAATTATTAAGTTCTACATTTAGTGAGTAATCATGATTGGAATAGTCACATCCTAAACGAAAGCTTTTGACTATTAAATTTGGATTATCATTGGCTACTATACCCTGCTTCTGGGCGTTTTTATAATCTTCAACACTATTTTCAGATATACATAAAACCTGATCAAATAAGGTTGAATATTCTCTGTAAAAATTTGTAAAAGCCTCAGTAAATCTCCTTGAAGAGAATTCAGGAAACTTTATAGGTATAAGATCATAACATATAATTACAATAGTAACTTGATGTTTTTTTAGAAGCTGTAAAAATCTATAGTATGTTTTAGGTAAATCCCAATTTGCATCGGCTATGATGTATATGTCTCCTGGTTGAATTTTATAACCATCTAATTCCAGATAAATATTTTTGTTTTCATTAAAATTTAAATTTAACGAATCAACTAAATACAATGTATTTGGAAATAAATTTATAAATTTATTTTTGAGCTTAGAAAGCAAAACCTGTATTTTTCTATTGATTTTGATTATTGGGTAAAGATACTGCTTACTTTTGGTAGTTTGACTGTAATTTTGTTGATTAAGATTAGTCACTCTGACTATAGATTTACCATCAAACATAACTGCTGCTATTTCTATATCTGGACTAGTCGAACTTAGTTTCAACATTTCCGATGTTAGTTCACGAACTACTCGATGGATTCCAGTATTTTTATATGTATGTTTCGCTGTATGAGTGCAATCTATAAATATCTTCATTTAAAATCCTCATAAAAATTATTTTTCTTACAGATTTTGACTAAATATAAATGACAATCTTTTTTAGAAAAATAATCTAAAACTGCATTATTAGATAATGCATTCTCCTGTCTATTTTGCTAAGTTGAATAGTTGAGTAGTTAATATTAGAAACTTAAGCGTTATTACTGCTCAATTTTTTGAGGTCATAATCAACCATTAATTCAACTAATTGATTAAAAGAGTATTGAGGCTTCCAATGTATGTTGGTCTTAATTTTATCGATACAGCCAATCAATTGCACAGGTTCATCAGGGCGATAAAAAGTTGGATCAACTGAGACATAATCTTGCCAGTTAAGTCCAACACAGTCAAAAGCACATTCAACAAGTTCTTTGACAGAGTGAGTTTCACCACTGGCAATGATGTAATCATCAGGTTGCTCTTGTTGCAACATCAGCCACATAGCATAAACAGCGTCTTTGGCATAGCACCAATCACGACGTGCATCTAAATTGCCTAATTTTAGTTCATTTACCAAACCGAGTTTAATCTGGGCTGCGGTGTGTGTGATTTTACGAAATACAAATTCTGTGCCACGTCGAGGTGATTCGTGAGTGTAAGTAATACCGCAGCAAGTATAAAGATTATATTTTTGTCGATAGTTAATAGTCATCCAATGAGCATAAGCTTTGGCAACACCATAAGGATTACGAGGACGGAAGGCTGTACGTTCAGTTTGGGGTGAGTCATCGGGTTGACCAAAGACTTCACTACTGGAGGCTTGATAGAATTTTGCATCTGGTTTACAGCGACGAATGGATTCTAGTAAACGGGAGACACCAAGGGCTGTGTATTCGGCGGTGAGAGCGGGTTGTGTCCAAGAAAGGGGAACGTAGCTTTGAGAGGCGAGGTTATAAATTTCGTCAGGTTGTGACTCAGCTATTACATCCATCAAGGAAGATTGATCGAGAAGATCACCGGATAAAATTTGAATCTCGCCTGAAAGGTGGGTAATCCGTTCTAGATTACTGGTGCTGGAACGGCGTACTAAACCGAATACTTGATAGCCTTTGGTTAGGAGGAGTTCGGCAAGATAGGATCCGTCTTGTCCGGTTAAGCCAGTAATTAGGGCTTTTCTAAGTGTCATTTGCTATTCAATGATTAATATTCTGGAGCTATGAATTCTAATAAGGGAAAATAAGTGAGGTAGCGATTAACATCTTTGGTTAAAAGCATCATGTCCGCGATCGCAGCATAAGCGCCAATTATACAAGTCTGGTAAAGGCGATCGTTTAATTCCCCTTTTTAGCAATGTTGCACAAAGCATTTTCCCAACAAAGCTGAATTTAAAAGAATTATATCTGCGATCGCAGTATAAGCTTTAATTTAGTTAGTTTTATTCTTTTTTTTGTATGCAGCCAATGTATAACCACCTAAATTTATGGGAGAACTTACTTTTTCTAAATCATGATTGAATTGCTTTATTTGATTAGGAAAGTTTTCCAGCCATTGCTCTTTTACAAGATAAATCGTTTCTGATTCAATTACTTTATCTACACATTTAAGACATCGAACAGTAGCTTTGTCATGTGGAGTAACAGCAAGTAACTCTGGATCAATTGCTCCAATCAAGTATGAAGTCCAATAATCACCTATGATACCAACTTGTCCTAAAGTTTTAATTTCTTGCATTTGTTGAATCTTAGGTTCAGCTTTTTCTAAGCTAAAGACATAGCTAGGCAAAGTTAAAGACGAAATGATTGCAATAGCCAAGGTAATGCCATACATCTTTTTCTGAATTACACCTTCTGTTGATTCTGTTAACACCATAATTGATATCCATATTAATATATATATGGGAATAAAATAACGTGGCTCAGCCTGGTTAATAAATACCCATTTGGATAGAATAAGTATAAATAAACCCAAAATTGCGTTAATTATAAGAATATAAAAAAGTTGGGGTATCTTTTGGAAATTTATTTTTTTGAAAAGATACGTATAGATTATAAATGCAGTCAGAATAAAAACTAAGACAGTCCACAAACTTAGGAAAAAGTTATTATTTTGAAATAATATATTAGTCTTAATATTGCTTATTGCTTTTTTGACAATAAACCAAGTTTCCTCTGTATTATTTAAGCCTGTATATTCAGAGTAGTGAAAACTAGAATTTGATTTTGCATAGAAAATAAACAAACTTCCAACTAAGTTCGCAACTAACAAAGTCAAAAAACAACTTGTTCTCACATTTATTTTTGAAATTTCTTTTAATAATAATAAGAAAGTACAATTTAAAATTATTAAAGTAATTATAGAAAAATCAGAAATCCATAAAGAAGCATAAATAAATACTATAGATGTAAAAAGCAAAAAGCAATTTTTATAAATATTTTTTGAAAAAGCTTCAAAATTTAAAAACAGGTGTATGCTGATTCCTATAAAACAAAATTGTGGAGCGTAAGGATGTGCTAATGTAATTAAATCAGTAAATATAGACGTTGGAAAAAACCAAATTAATGCAAATATTACTTTAGATGAAAAATTCCTAAATAAATTTGCTAAAATCCAATAACCTAAGTATATAAATACAAATTGAACTATAGAAACAGATTTTATAGGGCTAAACGAAGTAATTTGAGTTAAGTAATGTCCTAATATTGGTACTATACTACCTAATCTATTCTGTCCCCAATAGTATAAATCTTCAGGTAGTTTTAAATCATGAGCCATTAGTGCATGGACTGCACCATCTGAATTTAACTCAGGAGATAAATATCCAGCATAAGAGCGAAAAGATAATAAAAATGCGATAAAAATAAATGTTCTGTATACTAGTTTTTTGATATGCATAATAGCTATTAATTATCTATAGATAATAAATTAAGCATTCAATTAATTATATTCTTATATCTTAAAAATTCATCTTTGATATTTATTTCGTTTAGATGAAAATAAATTATATTTCAGAATGCATATAATTGCCCTAACTCCATCTTTCCAACCTATTTTTTTACCTTCCTTATAAGTCCGACCATAATAAGATATACCTACCTCATAAATACGACATTCCATTTTCGCAACCTTAGCTGTGATTTCAGGCTCAAATCCAAACCGATTTTCTTCTATTGTGATAGATTGAATCACTTCCCGCCTAAAAGCCTTATAACAAGTTTCCATATCTGTCAGATTAATATTAGTGAACATATTAGATAACATAGTTAAAAAAGTATTGCCTACCATGTGCCAATAGTAAACTACTCTATGGGGTTTGCCACCTTGGAAACGTGAACCAAAAACTACATCAGCTTTGTCATCTAAAATAGGTTGAATCATTAAGGGGTATTCTTGTGGGTCGTACTCCAAATCTGCGTCTTGAACGATAACAATATCTCCAGTAGCCACAGCAAAGCCAGTTTTTAAAGCTGCACCCTTGCCTCTGTTTTTATTGTGGTAAATTATTTGATCTACCTGTGGCTCTATTTTTGATTTAAGCAGTTTTGTCGTTCCGTCAATTGAACAATCATCCACAATAATAATTTCACAATTTTTGACAGGAGATGCTTTAACAGCTTCAACAACTTTGCTTATAGTTCCCAATTCGTTGTAACAAGGAATAACAACAGATAGCCTCATGTAACAATTAATCCTTTTTAATCACTGTACAAAAATTGTTCATCCAAAACTGAAAATATTGGTGATGAAATTCTTGAAACCCAGTCAAATTTACTAAAACTTTTCTAAGCTTTTCGCGATTATAGTATCTTTTGTGATCTTGAATCTCTGCCTTACTGACTATTTTTAACCTGTAAGCCAAAAATTCTAGTATCGGCTGCGACCAAACTGATGGGACTGTGAGTATAAGTTTACCTTTAGGAACAAGAACTCTATAAATCTCTTTTAGAATCTCTTTTTCATGTTCTATATGTTCTAAAACTGCCAGCATCGTAACAACATCGAAACTTTCATCCTTAAATGGCAGATGAGTTTCAAGCATGAGTTGCTTAGTCTGTATATTATCTAAGTGAAATTCTTTAACTTTAAAATCAACACCAAACCCTTGCTTAATCCGAGGGGAAATACTTTTGAGAAAAGTTGCCGAACTACCACAGCCGACATCCAAAACAACAGAGTTTTTAGGAATGTGGGATATTACTCTTTGCAGCCTGAGATATCGTAATATCGGTTCTAAAAATGGTTCACTCATATTTATTTGCTTTGATGGGTAAAAGGGTTCTATTAGTCCCTTTATCTTGAGAATTTCAAGATTTTAATTGTTTAAACTTTCTATTACATTCATCATCATAATACCTAAGCTTATGTTTTTGATAAATATAATCTATTAATCAAAATTTATATGTTATGTTCCCAACTACAGCTTCAGTAAAAATTCAAAATACTTTACTTAGTACATTCATAAAATTCTCAGCAAACACTTCCGGTTTAAAATTTTCTAATCTCGACCTTTGACTTTGAATTACTTTCGATCTCAACGATTGATTATTAACCAACAAATGAGCTAATTCTGCAATCACAGGTATATCCTTTTGGTTAAGTAAAATCCCAGCTTCTCCAAGAGTTTCTGGTACTGCTGAACTTGCATAGGCGATAATCGGAATGTCATGTTGCATTGCTTCTAATAAAGGCACACAGAACCCTTCGTGCTCACTCATACACATAAAGATATCCGCAACTTGATAATAAGCCTTCAACTGGCTGAATGGAACTTTTTCGGTAAAAATTACATGCTGCTGAACCCCTTCAATTTCAGCGACCTGCTTCAGGAAATTTGTATAACTTGAAAACATAGTTGAGCCAACTAAAATCAATCTGGACTGACGATTAATGTAGTTGCAGTAATAAGCAAAAGCTTTAATCACATCTTCCTGACATTTATTAGGAGCTAATCGACCGACAAATAAAAAGTTTATCCAGCCATCTTTATAACCATCTAATATCTCTGCATCAGGAATGCATTGATGTTCTTCAAAAAATAGGGGGACAGTATAAACGTTACTAAATCCTAAATCTTTTAGTTCTATGGCGTTGAAATTTGAATCTGCGATCGCTAGATCTACAGACTTAAAATTTTTTACTCCCTGAGAAGCCTCATTTATGATTTTGGATAAATTCAAATCATAAGGTGCAAGAAAGTGAGAAGGTGTAATGTTGTGATAAACAATCACTTTTTTGCCTGAACTATTTAGAAACACAGTGTCACATATTGGAGCATAAGTACAAACATGATAAATCAGAATATCTGTTGCTTCATTTAGGAGATTGTTGACCTCTAATTCTTTGCTTAGAGTTAAACCTTGTTCAACATTCTGAAAATATAGGTTGCAAATATGTCCTTGAGATACTAAAATTTGCTTGATATGAAATCCTACATTTACAACAGCATCACCGTGAACCAAGCTTGGAAGAATCTGGTTAATTACGTATGACATTTCTAATTTTTTATGTTTATTATTTAACTTTTAGCTTTTTTAGCTCTTGCTCCATTTCTGTTATTCTCTTTTCCAAAATTGAATTATAACTCTGCTGTAAAGCTAAGTATGAAAGTAAAGGGCCTGAACTTTTGTTTATATTAATTTCTTTTGTAGTATCATGTATATCTTTTTTTTCATCGTTGGTAAAACTAGATTCTGGGATTACTATCCCTTGAGAAATCAAAGGTTTATTTCTAAATATTTTTAGCAATACAGATCGAACAGAAGTTAGGTTGAGCAAATCAATTATTTTGATGAGATAATTCTTGGTAGTAATTACAGACTGCTTAGCAGTCAGCCATAGCAAACCCTTTAGACCTAATCCTTGATGTGCTTCCGCAAGTTGATGTACTTCGGCAAGCAAACTATCCTGTTTAATATATAGCTTGGTTAACTCTTGCTCCATTTCTGCTACTCTCATTTCCAAACTTGCTTTTTCTATACGCCATGCGTCAAGCTCTTTAAGTTTATTTGCTATTGCAGCGCGATGTTGCATAGAACTAAATCTAAGAGATGGTTGAACCTCATCTAGCTTTATATTCCTCAACTTTATGCCAGCTTGAATGAGCTTACATAGTTCTTCTGCATCAATCAAGGGATTATGAATGCTAATGGTTGCTTTTAACATTGATAATTCTCGAAAAGTTTCCATAACAGCATTTACAAATACAACTTGAGGTAAAGGAATAGCCAATAGTTATAGATCTGAAAAACTATAGATATTAACAAGCTTATTAATCGCTTACTCTTAATCTCAACGCTTGCTTCAGTTTAAACCATGCCTTTCGCAACTTCCAAAATTTGCTACTTTCCATTGCTGTAATCCTAGATTGAGCTTGAATTAATTCAAATTCGAGTGAGTCAAATTTCTGTAATCCTGAATTAGATACGTAAGCATTTTGCGCTAGACCTTTTGGTTCATCAGCGTAAATAAACTGATTTTGATTTACTTCTGCTATGTTTATAAAAGGCTCAAACCCACCAGATACGTTTCTTACGTTATTTTGCTGCAAAACTATCGCTTTTGAGTAAGGATTAAGACGTAAAAAATAACCGTGCCTGAATAACCTATGTGTTAGCTCAACATCTTCAGCTTGATTCCAAAATAGCATTTCATTCCAAGGATATTGCAATGCTATTGTTTTCTTGATGATAGTTAAGCCACCATTACAGTAGACCAGTGGAGAGTAATCTTCATATTCCATACAAGCTGGAGTAACCCAAGCATGAGAATTATTAACTGAAACCCAGTCTGGTGTTCGCGTTCCATCATACATTTCCTGTTTGCAAGTCAGGATTGAAAAGCTGTTCCCGTAACGACACATACCAGAATAAAAGTTTTTGTCGAGAATAAATCTGTCATGTACAACTAGCAGATTTTCATATCTAGCATTTTGAACTACTATATTTTTCTTCTTTGTTATCCACCCTTTTTCATCTTGTTGGGAGAACGGAATAATTCTTACTTTATCAATGTATTTTTCATTAATAGGATGTGTATAATTACCAACAAGAATAATTTCAAATTCTGGAATGTTTTGCTCAATAATAGAATCTAAAAGCTTTTCTACAAACTCTTTGCGTTTACCTTGTGTAATTACGCCAAAAGACCAAGCATCTATCTTACCAGCATGGCGTAGTTCGTCTTGTTGAGATTTCCTAAATACTAGCTCGTATGTGTTTTCGTTTCTATTTTCATAACAAAGTTCAGCAGTTCCAGCAGAAAAATCATATATTAAACTCTTTAAGCCATAGATACTCAAATTACGACTTTCTACAAATTCATCTAAAACCAGGTATCCTTTAGGACTTAATTTGTTCCATAACTCATCCAAAATAACTAATGAAAATTTACTTCTATTAATGTCATTACCTTTTACAAATACAAGGTTTGCATAGCGATTCTTTAGTGAATCATTAAGAACAAATAAGTTGGTTTGTAATATAGGACTATGAATTACTACAGCATTTTGGTAATTCGCTAAATACTTTTCTTGAGAGCAATCAAGGTAAAGGCTATCTATATTCAATTCCAATGAATACTTTTCAATAAGCTGTTTGATAGTTTTCATAAATTTAAATATTTATGCCAATTTTGGAAAAGAGTTTCATGTAGGAAGAATAGATTTGCTCTTGAGAAAAGTTGTAACTGGCATAATCAAACGCCCTATTCACTAATTCTTCTTTTGTTTCCTTAGTCATTTGTAATGCTTCTAAAATACTTGAAGCTATACTTTCTACAGAGGTAGGATCACAGAATAAACAGTTGCCGTTTGTAACTTCTGGAATCGAACTAGAATCAGATGTAACAACTGGGGTTTTGCAGATCATTGCCTCCAGTACGGGTATACCAAACCCTTCATAGAGTGTTGGAAAAGCAAATACAGTAGCTAGATTTAGCAGTTTGCACATAGCTTTATCACTCAGATTTTGCACCCATGTAATGTTTACATCTTTGGCAATGTCCAAAAAATTAATTAAGTATTCGTGACTACATCGGGCGTGGGAACAAACCACTAATTGTACATCTGAAGTTATCGCTTGACGCTCAAGTAACAAAGCAAATGCTTTGACTAGCAGCAGACCATTTTTCCTAGAATCGAGAACATTAATAGCAAACACAATTGGCTTAGAAAAATCTAACCGCACTGCTTTTAGTTCATCACAAATTTCTATATTCTCACGTTCATACTGCGATAGTGGCATAAATGACTGATTCCAAGTTGGATATACTGTCATGCAAGCTTTCTCACAGTATTCTGGGAATAATTTAATCAAGTCTCTCCTCGTACAATCACTAATACAGACAACACCATCGGCTTTCATTAAGCCATGATAAAACCCCAAAAAGTGTTGATCTGCAAAAATTCTAGTGCCATCGTCTACGTGGTAGTTTTTTTTATAGAATTCAAAATACTTATCCTTTTCATTGCGATCGCATACCAGGAGATTTGGAACTAAATCATAGATGATCATCACAATTTTGTGAGTAAAATCCTCTATAGGATAAACCCATGTTCCATCCCAAGGTTCCGCCATGATTAGAACATCTAGTTTAAAGTTTAGAAACTCCCATTTAGCTGGTTGCCTTAACTGTAATTTTTCGGCAGGAGCAACTTTGCTTCTTAACTTTTTAGCTACTTTTTGAATTAAATTTGATATCTTATTAAAACGTAATTTATTAGAAATTCTCCGAACCACATTATGAGAGAGTGGGTTGATCAATGGCGTAGGATTTTTATAAATTTTTACTGATGTCTGAGATGTTGTAGTAGCCTCGTCATATTCTCTAAAAAACTGTTCAGCCGGAAGTGTTACAAATAAAGATGTTCTGGAAACACCAGATATTCTACTTAAGATATAAAACTCGCAACTGTCACCTAGGTTAGTTTGCAAAACATCAAGATGACTGCGTATCATTCTACTGACACCTATGTGATTCTTACTCAATAGAGAGGAAGAGTATAGGCCTATTTTAAGTATTTTATTTTCAGATAATGAGATTGGCTTAACGGTAGACATTACTCTTGAACCTCCTTAACCAACCCTAAACTTTTTTTTAATTTCAGCCATAGTATCCGTAACTTCCAAAACTTACTAGACTGCATTGCACTAATCATTACCTCAGTTTGCTCAGCTTTGCACCTTACTATCTCTAGTTCATCTTGAGTGTGCTGAAGTTGCGTTTTTGAATGTTCTAGTTCAGCTTGAGTGTGCTGAAGTTGTGTTTTTGAACTTTCAAGTTCGCTTTGAGTGTGTTGAAGTTGCGTTTTTGAATGTTCTAGTTCACCTTGAATGTGTTGAAGTTGCGCTTTTAAACTTTCAAGTTCGCTTTGAGTGTGTTGAAGTTGCGTTTTTGAACTTTCAAGTTCAGCTTGAGTGTACTGAAGTTGCGTTTTTGAACTTTCAAGTTCGCTTTGAGTGTGTTGAAGTTGCGTTTTTGAATGTTCTAGTTCAGCTTGAGTGTGCTGAAGTTGCGTTTGGGATAACTCTAAATAACTAGAATGCTTTCTAATTAACAAGTGGTCTAGAGTTGCTAAAGATAGTTTATTTAGACCACGACTCACTAAGGTAAGATTCCAACGGGTCAAAAGCTTTTGTGCTGATGTACCTAGCTTGTTTTCTGCTTCGGATACTGCTTGAGCAACAGTAGTACCAGAGTGGTTATCATGAAAGAAAACAGCACATTTTTCTGAAAGATAGGGATAAATTGCGAGAAAATCCAAAAGCGGCTGCTCGCCAAAATGTCCACCATCAATAAATACAAAGTCAAGTTTGCGATCGCCTACAATAGTTGCAACATCTTTAGGGCTAATACCTATTTCAAAACGTATCACATCAGATAATCCCAACTTATTTGCAGATTCTTTAGCAAAACGTAGACCTGTTGGAAGAATGTTTTTTAGAGCATTAATTCTGCTGGACTCTACACTGGATTCCATTTCTTCAGGATTATATACAAAAGACTCCTTCCACTCTTCGACATAACAGTCCATAGTTACAAGTTGACCGCCATTTTGCTTGAGAGCTAGTCCAATGTACATACTGCTAAACCCAAAAGCGGTAGAAATTTCAAAACCACTTTTTAGCTGATTTGCGGCAATAACATAGTTAAGGATTAAGCCTTCTTCATCTGTGCATGAATAGGGAAATGCTTTTTCTTTGAGTTTCCACGAACAATCCAACTCGTCAATTGCCTCTGGAGATTCAACTTTTTCCAGAGATGTATGTACACATTTAATTTGAGTAAGTAATAATTCAGATCTTACTCTTCTTAAATCATTTAAGTTTGATGGCAAAAGCACTTCTAAAAACTCAAATTCCATAATAATTGCTCATCAACAATAAATGCTGTAATAGGCAGACATGACACATCTAAGTTGAACTCTTGAGCTTCAAAAAAACTTCCAAATCTTCTGGAGTTCCTAAACCATGCATTATATCTCTATCTATTTCATAGATATACACTGCTTTTCCAGCTTCAATATATTCATTGAATATAGGACAAATATAAAATTCATTGTTTGTCCGTATGTTCTTGTTAATCATTGAATTCGCATACTTGACAAATTCCCAAGTACGCTTATAGTAGTAAATCCCCACGGTAGCATGGGTACTAATTGCTTGTTTTTCAGCTACCCTTTTGACTAAACCGTTTTCGTCAGCATCAGCATAACTCCACTTACTTTCGGATGCTTCAAATGTAATCATCCCCGCGTCTGCATCTAACTCTCTCATTCTTTGGACAAAATCAGCAACAGAAGCATCTATATACTGATCAGAATTAGCAACAATCAATTCTTCATTATCCGTCAGGTAGTCCTCAGCCAGAAGAACAGTACAAGCAGCCCCCTCAGTTAGTTGATCCACACAAACAATTGAAGAGTCAGGTCTTAAAGATTTTAAGTAGGAACTAAGCTTATAATTATCGAGGTGTTGCTTACGGCAGAGAAATATAAAGTAGCTGTTAGCCAGGTTCATATTTTCCACAACCCACTGAATCATCGGCTTACCGAAAACACGAATCATTGGCTTGGGATCAATGTACCCTGCTCTAGCAAATCTACTTCCTTCACCAGCCATGGGAATCACAACTTTGATTTTGCCCACATTCTTTAAACTAGTCATGACTCTCTCAAGATTTACTTCTGACGGTTCGCTGACTTTGCAAATATGTGCTCCACAACTTTGAGCAGCTCTTAGACCAGCTTCAGAATCCTCTACAATTAAGCACTCTTCAGCATCTAAACCCATTTTCTCCATTGCCGAAAAATACATTTCAGGCGATGGTTTACCGTTTTTAACATGTTCGTTACTTAAGAAAAATTCAAAATAGTCAATTAAATCTGACTTTTCTAGCATAAGTTTCACGGTTTCTAGCCTCGAATTTGAGCAAACCGCGACTCTGTATCTTTTGTGAAGATACTCCATCATTGCTAGTTTATCAGGCTGAGGTTGACATTTTTCATTTATTATTTCAAAAGTATATTTTTGCTTTTTATCATTAATTTCTTGATGCGCCTCTCTAGGTAAATCATATCTAATTGAAAGAATTTCTAGTTTAGTTCTTGTTGGTAATGCTTTAAAGAAATATATGTGCTGCTCTCTTGTAATTGTTAATCCATAGGGTTGCAAAGCATGATTTAGAGCATCAAAATGCCACTCATCAGCATCAACAAGCACTCCATCAAGATCAAATAAAATTGCAGCAACCTTTTTCATTTAATCAATCTCCTTTAATAAATTCCTCAACATTATAGGATAGTCTGTGCAAATTCCGGCGACATTCCAAGCTATAAATTCTTGACATCTAGCCAGAGAGATATTCGCTGGATGTTTATGTAAATCTGGTGCTACAGCATAGACTTTCTTACCAGCTAAATTCAGTTTATGAATCACTTGTTGAGAAAGCCAAAAATTATCAAACTCATCTAGCCAAACCACGTTAGATGTTGATTCAATAGCTCGTTCTAAGGTTTCATCTTTATCACTAACTCTGATAGCTATTTCAAGTTTTGAATTGAGATTTTTATAAACAGATGCTAGAGAATTATAATTTTCTATCCCAACCACTAGTTCTAAATCAAATAAGAATACTTTCAGCAAATTTAACTGACAAATACTTTTAATTAAAGCATTTTCATTGCCAGTGTCTTTAATATTAATAGCAATTGTTAATTGGGGATAATTTCTTATAACTTCAACTATTTCAGTCCAAGACTGTGTTTGCTCTGATGTGACTGGATCATGCTTAACATACAAGTTATTTTTATAAGTTCGCACGTCTAACTCTAAACCGAATCCCAAATCAAGGCATTCTTTGCAAGCACTAACATTATTTTCTCTTTGATAATCTGAACCGATAATGTTTCCCCGATGTGCAAGTATTTCAATCATAATTTTTCATAAATTTTTATAATTTAATTATGAGCCTTGAACCCCCGTATCTAGGTAAGTTTTTATAGCGTCACAAGTCTTACCTGCAAACATTACCTGCCCTTTATTTAACCAAATTGCTTGTTCACAAGATTGTTCTATAAAACTTAAATCATGCGATACTACTAAAACTGTGACATTTGTATCCCAAAATTTTTCAATCCGCTGCTTACTCTTATTCTTAAAATTTTCATCTCCCACCGATAACACTTCATCTAATATCAAAATATCCGGCTGCACATCAGTAGCAATAGCAAACCCCAGCCGTGCCGCCATACCTGAAGATAAAGCTTTGACAGGCACTAATGCACAATCTTGCAATTCTGCAAACTCTAAAATTGATTGTGTTCTTTCTCGCATTTCTGCCCTAGAAAAACCCAGCAGCACTCCATACAAGAGAATATTATCCATCACTGAAACTTCTGGATCAAACCCTGCTCCGAGTTCAATCAAGGGGGCAATCTGACCGCGCACTCTTATTGCACCACTTGTCGGCTGCAAAATTCCACAAATAACTTTTAGGAGTGTTGATTTTCCTGAACCATTTGCGCCAATAATTCCTAATTTATCGCCTGCATTTACAACCAAATTAATTTCATCTAGTACCAACTTTTTCGCAGGCTGACGATATTTGCCCTCAAAAAATGACAAAACTGTTTTCTTGAGATCATAAGAAAACTCTTCTTGTGTCCTTCGCCACAGCGAAACTTGATCTAGACGAATTACTTCCATCTATAGCAAATCCATAAATTGATGTCGCCACAACTGAAAACAAGCCCATCCTAGCGATAGAATAATCACGCTACTGAGCAAAGCACCCCAAACTAAGTTCAAATCCGGTGGTGCTCCAGATAATGTAATCTGACGAAGACTTTCGATAATTGGAGATAAAGGGTTCAAACCTAAAAAGGGCTGTACTACCTTTGGAACAATAGCTGCTGGATAAAATACAGGACTACTAATCCACAACACAAACACAACTAACTCATAAAAATAAGGCAAATCTCTAAAAAATACATATAAAGCACTTACAAAAAACCCAATTCCTATACAAACCAAAATTAGCGCTAAAATTGGGAATAGCAGCGCCAGGACATTGACTAGACTTTTGGAATTAACGAAAGTCATGACCGCCAGCAATGGTAAAACCCCGATCGCAAACTGAAATACATTTGCTGCAATCATTGATAGAGGGAAAATACTGACTGGCAGGCGAATTTTATTCAAAAGTGAGCCATTGCTCACTACACTACTCAACGCCTGAGAGGTGGAAGCAGAGAAAAAGTTGATTATCACCAACCCTGTAAACGCTGCTAATACATAGTTGAGTATTGAGTTACCGTAATATGACGCAAACGTTGCCCCAAAAATCGCAGTGTATAATCCCGTCATAATCATCGGGTTCAACAGTGACCAATAAACTCCTAAGAACGAACCCCGGTAACGTACTTTCAGATTCCGCTCTACCAATACGTGCAGCAATTCCCAGTACCGCCGCACTTGCAACCAAGTTGTTGAGTTACCTTTGACTGAAAGCTTCATCCTTACACACCGTCACACATCACTGGCAAGTTATTCGCGCATTTTACATGATTGGGGCATCTGCTGCATTAGCCTACCACCAAAATTTTATTGTAAAAAGCACTTTCTAATAGAATACAAAAGTTATTAGTTATAACTTTTACACTCCTTAGTCAACAAATTAGAACTATTAAACTACAAGTATTGATTTTGTGTTTATTCCTTACTGCTACGAATTCTTAGCTTTTAAAGCTAAAGATTGTCTAATAGTTTGCACTACTGGCTCAATAGTTGCGTAATTAAGCTCTGGCCAAATTGGTAAACTGAGTACCTGAATTGCCAATAGATCGCTAACTGAATTCACAAGGTATTCGCCTGTGTAATGACTAAAGCATCTGTCCCAGAGTTAACAGCGATCGCATGGCGTACCCCCAGATACTCAGCAATTTATTGCTCAAACAGCTTGACATCTGGGCCCATAATGAACTGACCAAATTCTAAAACACGGGAGATTGCAACCTGAATTTTAGATTTGAGAGAGTCGTACTGGAGTTTAAGATCGAGAACGGGGATATTAGTTTGGCTCATGCAACCCTTAGAACTTCTGTTTCTGATACTTTTGATATTTGGCTCCTGTGGAGTCGATCGCATACGTATTAGCATCAAACTTTAGCACATCACCGTAGGCACTCATCCATCCAATAATTTTTGCTGGAACTCCTACGGCGATCGCGTAAGATAGAACGTCCTTTGTGACTCAGCTAACTATCACTCCCTATGCTCCATTCCTAATTTGCTCGATTGCCATAAGTTGGTGACAAAAACTCAACTTGATGAGTCCCGGATTCAGCTACACTGAGACTTGGTTTATCTGAAATTGTAAGTAGGCATGGAAATCGGACAAAAGGTTAAAGTTTTTCGTTTGCGCGATCGCGTCTCTCCTCCTGTTGTCAAAAGGCTAGGACAAGTAGGCAGCATCTTAGGCTACAAAGTCACCGATGGTGGTGGTATCGGTGTAGTAGTGCAGTTTGATGACGATTTTTCTACTTGGTTTTTTGAAGATGAAATCAAACCTGTGTAGTAGATAGAACTTAAAGCGGAAGCTGAGAGTATTTGTTGAGTGCTAAGGTTGAAAAGACCGGCGGTGAAAATAGGAATCAAGTAATGGCCCTGATATTGACATTTTTGGGCAAAAGCGGCGTCGCTCGTACCAAAATTGCGATCGCCGCCGCCAAATTATTGGCAAGCCAAGGCAAACGCGTACTCCTGGCAGGACATCCAGAACCAACATTTCAAATCCTGCTAGGCACTACAATTGCTCCCGACCCCCAAGAAATCGCTCCCAACTTGCAAGTTATGCAATTTCAAGCATCTGTATTGCTAGAACGCAGCTGGGACGAAGTGAAAAAACTTGAGGCGCAGTACCTCCGTACCCCTATCATTAAAGAGGTTTTTGGTCAAGAACTGGTAGTATTACCAGGAATGGACAGCGCCCTTGCCCTAAATGCTATCCGTGAATATGATGCCAGTGGCAAATATGATGCGATCGTCTACGATGGCGCAGGTGACGCTTCTACGCTCAGAACTTTGGGGCTACCAGAATCTCTCAGTTGGTATGTCCGGCGATTTCGGCAATTGTTTGTCAATTCTGACTTAGGGAAAACAATTTCAGAATCGCCCTTGATTCAACCACTGATCAGTACTTTTTTCAATATAAATTGGACGGCAGATAACTTTGCCCAACCCACCAATCAAGCCAACAATTTCTTAGAAAAGGGTAAAGCTGCTCTAGCTGACCCCAAGCGCATTGCTGCTTTTTTGGTGACAACAGCAGACTCGATTGAGGTAGCAAATACCCGTTATTTATGGGGTAGCGCTCAACAAGTTGGTCTAACTGTTGGTGGGGTTCTTCTGGTATCTTCTGAGACAAACGTCAACCTCTCAGAGGAATTTACACCCCTACCTATTAGTATTATTCCCGACTTACCAACAGATGACTGGCAACCACTAATTGACGCCTTACCCAACTTTGAAGCGCAAGCGGTACAAGCTCCCAAACCAATTGAAATCGACACCCACAATCGTCAAGTAAGGTTGTTTTTGCCAGGATTTGACAAAAAACAGGTCAAACTCACTCAGTATGGCCCAGAAGTCACAGTAGAAGCAGGAGATCAGCGGCGGAATATCTCCCTACCCCCTGCTTTGATTGGTAGATCTGTTACTGGAGCAAAGTTTCAGAATAATTATTTGATAATTTCGTTTTAAGTAAGTTAGGGGTTAGGAATTAATACTCATAACTCCTAATTCAGAACTCCTTAATAAGTACGCCTTATGTCTGATCCTATTACCCCCGATCCCAAACCTGTTGAGGCACTAGACTCAGTAGCAATACCCAGTGAGCAAGTAACAGCCATTGGCGATGGGCTGCGCCCCGCTGGAAGCGATCGCAATGCTAAAACCAGGCAACTACTGGGTATGAAAGGTGCAGCAGCAGGGGAAACTTCCATTTGGAAAATCCGGTTACAACTAATGAAGCCCATCACCTGGATTCCCCTCATTTGGGGTGTAGTTTGTGGTGCGGCTTCTTCTGGTGAGTATACCTGGACACTAGAAAATGTCTTGAAGTCAGCAACCTGTATGTTGCTAGCAGGGCCCTTGATGACAGGTTACACCCAAATTCTCAATGATTACTACGATCGCGAAATTGATGCGATCAATGAACCCTATCGCCCTATTCCCTCTGGGGCAATTCCCCTAAACCAAGTAATTACCCAGATTTGGGTATTACTTATTGCTGGTATTGGTCTGGCATTTGTTCTGGATATGTGGGCTGGTCATGAATTCCCCACAATTACGGTGATTGCCTTAATCGGTTCTTTCATCGCTTACATCTATTCTGCACCTCCCTTGAAACTCAAGCAGAACGGTTGGCTAGGTAGTTATGCTTTGGGTGCAAGCTACATAACTCTACCTTGGTGTACAGGACAAGCTTTGTTTGGCGACCTCAGTCCCACAATTGTAATTTTGACAATGTTCTACAGCTTAGCGGGATTGGGAATTGCCATTGTTAATGATTTTAAGAGTGTAGAGGGCGATCGCCAGCTAGGATTACAGTCACTACCCGTCGTGTTTGGGATCAACACCGCCGCCTGGATTTGTGTAGTGATGATTGATTTATTTCAAGGATTGATTGCAGCTTATCTTGTCTATATCCATGAGAATTTATACGCAACAATTCTCGTACTGTTAATCATCCCGCAAATCACCTTGCAGGATATGTATTTCCTGCGTGATCCTGTGAGTAATGACGTTAAGTACCAAGCCAGCGCTCAACCGTTCCTTGTCTTGGGAATGCTCGTCACTGGTTTAGCACTTGGTCATGCTGGCATTTAACTTAATTGTACAGACGCGTAGACGCTCAAAGAGCGGTGAGGGGGTCGCAGTCTTGGCGGTTCCCGTCGATTGCGAACCCCCGAACCCGAAGGGCTTATCGTAAGAGTATAATCGCGTCTCTACTCAGCACTACTAACTTAATACCTCCGTAGTGAGAAGTTAGGAATGAGGAGTTAGGAGTTAATATAACTTCTAACTCCTAATTTGTATCAGGACTTACCGTGTTAGAACTGATGTCTTTTCTCATTCATGGGATTCAACCATTTTTAGTCCCTATTTGCTTTGTTGTTGCTTGGACTGTAACTATTCTCGTTGTTTGGAGTCTCTGGACGACGGCGCGAGATAGTGTCAGCACGGCCAAGCAAATGCATCAAATCCCCTGTACCAACTGCCAATTTTTTACGGCTGATTACCGTCTTAAATGCACCGTACACCCCTCCACCGCCAATACAGAAGAAGCTATCAACTGTATTGACTATCAACCGAAGACGAACCCTTATTTGTACTAAGCAGGGGGGGATTAGGAAGAATAATTAATGACCCTTGACCCTTGACTAAATCCAAAACCTCAAATCAAAAATTGATTGATGCTAGTTCAAAAACTTCAAGAGTGTGCGGAATTCATCGCAGGAGATAACACCATTCTGCGGGAACTGCTACATCCAGATAAGCAACCTCTGGCATTGCGTTATAGTTTGGCTCATGCAACACTGCCAGTCGGAAAAACCTCTCAACCCCACTCGCTCTCTACCTCAGAAGTCTATTACATTCTTAGTGGCACGGGGGAAATGCATATTGATAATGAAACCCAGATAGTTCAGCCAGGAGACGCGGTTTATATTCCTCCTAATACGCGGCAATTTATCTGTAACTCTGGCATTGAACCGCTGGTATTTATTTGTATTGTTGATCCAGCATGGCGTAAAGAAGATGAAACAGTTTATTAAAAACCAATTACATTCATCGTTTCAACGTCTAGAAAAAAATCTTAGCATTTTTCAACAATTACTCATTCTCAACCGTCAACTTTACTTAACCAAGTAACTAAGTCATCTGAGCTAAGTGCTATCTCATTTCCCAGGGTTTTGATATAGAGAAGTCCGTCGCTAATTATTAAATCTCTGATTGGATACCATGAGTCTCTTGTCCTAATCAGAAGTTCTAAGGGAATTCCTGGTCGTAAAGCATACTTACGATATTTCCACCAAGCTCGCCATAGGAGGACAGATTTAGTACACTGCATCTGATAGCCTTTTGGAACTTCGCAGTATTGATATTGATAAAAACCACGACTATTTACTTCTCCTTTGAGAAGATAACTAGATTCTGCTAATACCTGATTTATTGATTCCCAATGAGATGAGTTTGCGTGAATCGAAAATTCAGGTATTTTATGAGATAGTTGGGCAGTGGCAATCACCCCTTCAGTTTTGGCTGTCAATTGATTTAATTTATACACTGTTTGCGCTGTCAAAGCAGGGTTTGACAACAAAATGTCTTTTTTTTGAATAGAGTTTTGCACAAACTCTCGAATTAAATCTAGATTAGACAACATAAAATTATTTATACTAAATTAACCAGTGTGATGGAAGCCATAACACTATGTAAATTAGTAACTACACTAGCATTTCACTCAAATCAGGATTACGTGCAAGCTTTATTTATACTTAATAGTTACTTGATATTGAGTATATTTACCAAAAGCTAGTTGACAAAAATGCTATTTGTCTGCTAATCGCAAAGCGGGGCTTTAAATTTTTACGTCTTTGAGAAAAGGTGTGAATACTGGAATCAATTCTGGACGACCAACGACAAGGGAGGGAAAGGAGCGATCGCTATAATCTTCTCCTGGCGACAAAGGAAATGGGTCTGAATTGAGTGATAACCAGACGCCGCCAGCAGCTTGGACAATTACCCAAGCTGCTGCCAAGTCCCAAACTTTGGGTGTCGCCTCAATACCGCCTAGCGTTGCGCCAGTAGCAACCATCAGGAAGTTATAGCTAGCCACACCCAACATCCGAATTTTGCAAGGAAAGCCATTTCGGATAATTTCGGTGCTGCGGGAACAGAGGTTAAAAAAGTGATTGTTGCTAGGACTGTCAACACTGGTGTGGATGGGATGATGATTGAGAAATGCGCCTGTTGGTACTGTTAACCCAGATGAACCTGCCCAAAAACCATGAAAAGCTTGAGCCAATGGCGGCGCGTAAACATAACCAAAAATCGGTGTGCCTTTATACAGTAAACCTAGAGAAATTGACCAGATGGGAATGCCGCGCGTAAAGTTTGTTGTCCCGTCCAAAGGATCAATTACCCAGCACCATTCTGTACCGGGAAATGACTGATCGCTCTCTTCGGTCAAAATTCCGTAACCAGAGAAATTAGAAGCGATCGCATCCCGAATTTCCTGATCTGCCCATTTATCCGCTTGCGTTACCAAACTACCATCAGCTTTTTGCAAAGCCTGCACCTGCCCAAAATCCTGCATCAATTGCTTTCCCACTCTGGCAGTGGTAGTTTGGGCAAAATCGAGAACCGTTGTCCAAAAATCACTCATTGATTAATTCTCGCGCAAAGGTGTTTCTGAGCCAAGTTAGGTATATTGGGGTTTTGGCTAGTGAAGTCCCTTTAGTCTAAATCACTTTCTAAAACAGAAGCGATCGCTTGCTTGGTACTTGTTTGAAATTCTGTCACATTTACCCGATTCAGAAACCAAATCGACAGCACCATCCCCACAGCTTCCAGGGCAAATACTAGTCCATAAGCAAGCTCTAGACTAGGTAACAGCTGGCGACCAATATCCAAAACAGTACCGCCTATAACTACCGCCAGTCCCCTAGACATGGACTGTGCTAGACCCCATGCTCCGATAAATGTACCTGCGGCTTCCGCTGCTGTCAGATCCAACATCAAGCTAATTGCTGCTGTGGTCAAAAAACCGGTTGCTAAACCAAACAAGACCAAACCTAGCTTGAGGAAGGCAGGATTAGCAGTGAAGCCTGATATCCCTAGCAATAATGAACAGAATGCTACTAACATACAGCCTAGGCGGGCAGTTCTGCGCTTACCCAAACGCGGCACAATAAAAAAGCCAGTGACGCCGTAAGCAATCAATATACCAGTGCCATAAAAGACGTTTAATTTGGTACTTTCAGCCAAAGGCATTTTGAACACTTGGCCCGCATAGGGTTCCAAAACTGGGTCTTGCATGAATAAGCTGATGGTCATCACCAATAAAAAGGTGAAAAACAAACCAGTTTGTGGACTAGCCGTCAAGATTCGCCAAGCATTGCCCAGTGTAATGCTGTCTTCTCGGTTCACCAGCGTGGAACGGCTTAAGTATTGAGAGTACTTTTTCTCCACGCCAAATGTTGCGGCGATCGCCAATCCAAATACAATTGCTGGGACAATGATAAACAGCCTGTTGACTGCTGCCTGCAAGGTTGCTACGCTTGCTTCTGGCGTTAATTGCTTCAGCAAGCTGGAACTGATAATCGCTCCAACAATAATCCCCACCATTAGCATCGACCAAACCACACCGACTATTTTGGAACGGTTATCTTCTTCAGATATATCCACCAGCAAAGCAGCAAAAGCTGTACCACTAGCACAAATTGCTAGACCGTAGATAGCAAAAACTAAAGCTAGAAGTGCTATCCAGCCGATAGTTTGGGTTGTCCATACCCAGCCGCCTGAACTAGTTGCGGCACTATTCATCTGCCACATCACTTGTACAGCTAAAAATGCAGCGATCGCAAATATCGCTGCTCCCACCCAAACATAAGCCGTGCGATGATACCCCCATAACGGCTTGGCATCCGAAATCTGGCCGAACCAAACACGGGAAGGAGAAACAAATAAAGGCAGTGCTAGTACTACTGATACTAGCGTCGCCGGAATTGCTATTTCCTGAATCATGACTCTGTTGAGTACGCCCAGAGTCAAGATGGACATCATGGCCAAACCCATTTGGAATAAGCCCAACCGAAACATAGTTACCAGGTTAACTCTCGGCACAGATAGAGAGTTTGTTTGGGCATCAAATACATCACCGCTTGCCATAGCTACTTTTTCGTATGGTTTATGGAATATAGTCTCTCTTTAATTAACAATAAACTGTTCGATATTCCAAAAAAAACTCATTGTAAATACTATTTTCTTAAGTAAATATCTAATAGATGTGTAATTTATAACCTGTGAATTATGATCAGTGGTAAATAAAACAGAAAAGGGGAATGGTCTGTTAGAGTCACCAAAAATTGGCGTATAACTTTTACTTTTGAAGACGGAGATGCTTACAACGTAAATTACGAAGATTATCACTGGGAGATAAATTCAATGATTACCAAAAGAAAACCCAGACACCCTGGTGGTTTAATAAAGCGTCAGTACCTTGAACCTCTTAACATCACAATTACTGATTTCGCGAACATCATTGGTGTATTTCGTAAAACCATGTCTGAGATAGTTAACGAACGTGCAAGCATTACTCCTGCTATGGCACTTCGTTTATCTGTTGCCCTACAAACTACTCCTGAACTTTGGCTTAACCTCCAACAGAAGTATGATCTTTGGTCTGCTACTAATGAATCAGAATCTTGGAAATATATAACTCCTATAAATTTACAGGCTTGCTAAAGCTTAGTAGTTTCTCTCCAAGATGACTATCATCAGGAATGCAAAGCGGGTTTTAGTAAGTTACCATTCTGGGGGATGAATCATCACACTCATTCTTGCCTGAAGTCCGACTACAGTCCCGTGTATCACTGTGCCGTTCTGAGCAATGTACCACCAACTGCATAAGAAGCTACAGAGGTTAGAGAGCAATGCTTGATTCTGTAGGAGGTAACAGAGCGATCGCCTCAAAGCAGCAGATAGAAAAAAGCTTTAAAAACCCGAAAGTAAGAAACTCCCGCACAAAATTTCTTCTTTAGTTACCACAGGCAAGCCATATCAATAGTTTTGAGCACCAATGCTGTTTCCCCTTCTTGCGCGGTCGAGGCTGGGGGACGGGTAAAGTATTGAGCCAATGCTTCGCATCTCGATTGCTAAGGCATGACTATTATATTATTAAAAGGAAAATAAAAATTATTTCTCTATTTTTATGCCTATTTGAAATTCACAAGTTGAAGCAGATTTTTAAGCTTAAAATTATTCCAACTCAAAGCTACTGAAGTTTCAATAGTTAAATCTCCTTGTTTAAGATTAGTCATCAAAGCAGAACCATTTTCAAGACTATGAAAAAGGGAATCTAAAAGCTGCAATTGATTTCGAGGAAGAGTATAGTAAACCTTATTATTTTCAATTCTAACTTCTTTTGGTAAAGCTCCACTGGGAAGTTTCCCTCCTAAAAATGTTGTCCAACCTGCAATGAGGTAACGGTAAACTATCGATTCAGTCTCAAACTGAGGGGGGTTCAATAAGCGAAGTTCCCCTTCAAGGCAATTTTCATGAAGAGTTATTTTCTCAGGAGTAAAATGTAATTGCACTTGAATTTTCTTGTACTCTATTGTCGCAATAAGTCCCTCTTCAGAGTGTGGTACTAAGCTTTTTAATTGCTCAACTCTAGATTCGGCTTGTTGGCAGAGAAGTAAAACTATTTTTTTTGTCAAAGTCAACTGTTTAGCTTCTGGGCTAAACATAATGTATTCTTCTAGACTTCTTTTTAGAAATTGTCTAGACTCCTGAAACGTTGCTGTAACTTTGTTAAATACACCCATATTTAGTTATTTAGAGAAGATAAAATTATTGGAAGCCGAACTGTCCAGGTTGATACACTTGATAGCACTTATAGGGGTATTATTTCCATCGGAACAAAAACCGGGATAAGCTGCACTACATACTGCAAAAAGTATTAACAGCCTTAAACCTTTATTCAATCGTGGATTAGCTACTAGTAATGTTAAAAAATCAACTACTAAATCCATCGACACAATCCTTATAGAGTAGGCGTTTTGAGATTAACCCGGTTTTTTGTTCATTTGCTACACTCTCCCCTTTTACCTCAAGTAGAGAGAACTAGCTATCACTTTTCTCCCTGAGGGGGCGACATGAAAGCTAAAACGTAGACAGAATAAGCTCCATAGCCCTCAAACCTCGTAAATAATGCTCAATTTTATTGCGATTTAATCTCATTAGTTTTTGAACAATACACCAACAATTATCCATGAAACTTACCCAGGTTTGACTGTATAAACCGACATAAAAACTGCTATGTCTCCTGGTCACTCGTCCATATTCTTTGATTCTAGCAATATATTTTTGTACGCCAATACGCTTAATTTTTTGCCCTTGAAAGGTGGACATACTATAAGCAAAAGATATTATTAAAATTAGAGATATTAAGCGATTACCGGAAACATTCGTATCTTCTAATTTGTAGCCACCAATGCGTGAAGTCTCGAAGCATTTCTTCGATGTCAAAGCGTTTTTTATAAGCATTTATAGCTGAGGTTAAGTCGGCGAAATTCGTTAAGATAAACCACCCTTCTTCTGTTGACCATCCTTTGAGCGAACGCTGCCATTTAGCAGCTAGATTGAAACCTGTGAACTTCTGAGTTTTTGTGACCTTGATATTTTGTAAAAACAAAGAAACCCCCGGTTCTAAACCTAAGCTATCAAGGGAGTGCCAAATTTCATCTTCATTTTGAATAAATTCATTCTTTTTTAATCTCAAACAAAACTGTACTTCTTGCTCCCTGAGCCAGTTGGCTAATTTTACAGAACAAAATTCTCTATCCCCTAATATAACTGTTTGATATTTGTTGAACAATCCTAGTACTTGAGAAAATATTTTTGATTGCTCCTCAAAATTACTATTTCCCATTCTGGGTAAAAATTCCCAGTATATTGGGATAGCCCTTTTATCATAAATTAAACTAATCATCATCAAATTTTTTCGTTGCCATTTAGTCCTATCAATTACCAAATAAATCCTTTGATTCTCCGAGAAATTTTGAGTTAGCCAATTTTCTATTATCGGAAACCAAATCCTCTGGATATTGAGTATTGGTAGTGATAAGAATCTTTGAATTTTCTTGCGTCTGCTTTCAAATAATATTGGTACAGGTAAAGCATTCGCTATTTTTTCCAGACTGACTTCTTTAATATCTTGTAGGACATTAATTAGCAGGTTTAAAAACAACAATTCGGACTCTGAGAGTTGATTTTCTAAGTTAATTTGATACAATGAAGGTAACATTTTCAATAGATAGGTCTTATTGACAATGAGTGACCTATCTTTTTTTACCATAATTCGGTCAAACCTTTGCACCAGTTGGGATATAAGGCGCGTGTCGCCCCTTCAGGTTTGGGAGTCAAAAAATTTGAACAAAAACCGATCGCAACATTGAGCAGAAACTAGCTAAAAAAGAGCGATGAGCTACGCCCCACCGGAGGCGATCGCACTCCATTATGGTATTGTGCTGTAACTTTATCGAACACAATTAAGTCACATAAAAATATCAATGTGAAAATGTGGTTTTAACTACGCTATTCCATTGAATTAGTAAGATAAACTTGCCGTATGTCATCAAACTACTTACCTTCATCTAGTAACCAAAAAGGCATAAGCAATGAGTAAAGAACAAGTCAAAGTAATATTATGGGAAGAAAATCAAAAAGATTTTATAAAAAAGTTTTATGATATACAATTTACTCCCAGAATAGGAGAAGAAGTTTACCTAAAAAAGGAGAAATGGAAAGTAACCAGAGTTGAGCATGATTTAGAAGTTAGTGAGATTAATATCTACATGGAACTAATCAAAAAAGCCAAGCAGGATAAATCATCTAATTCATAAATACAAGTAAATACACTCAACTATTATAAAAGGGAGGTTATTAGCCTCCCTTAATTATGAGAATAAATATATTGTCAAGTGTAATTTATAAATCTTTATGCAAGCCGCGATGTCTACGACGGGCTACGCTTACGCACAACAAGAGTTGTGGCCAAGTGGTGGCGATCGCAGAAGATATTGCATCAACTTCCCCATACCCAATCTTGTCTGTAACGATACACTATAAAAGTAAAGAAATGTAAATAAATTAAATTTTGCAACCGTGGAAACCATCACATTGGGGCAAAATGGCCCATCTGTTACACCCTTGTGCATAGGCACTTGGGCTTGGGGTGATAAACTCTTTTGGAATTATGGCGATGACTATGGTCAAGAACAGTTACAAGAGGCTTTTACAGCAGCTTTAGAAGCTGGTGTTACCTTCTTCGACACTGCGGAAATTTACGGAATGGGAAAGAGTGAGAAATTTTTGGGGCAATTTCTGCAAAAGACACAACAACCAGTGCAAATCGCCACAAAATTTGGCCCTCTACCGTGGCGAATTACAGGACAATCGGTTTCCGATGCCTTAACAGAAAGCCTCAAACGACTACAACTAGAGCGAATTGCCCTGTATCAAGTGCATTGGCCTTTTGCTTTCCTTTTAAGTCAAGAAACTTTGATGAATGCCTTAGCGGATGAGGTGAAGCGGGGTAGAATTGCCGCTGTAGGTGTAAGTAATTACTCGGCAGAGCAAATGCGAGACGTGCACCAAATATTGGCAGCCCGTGGAGTGCCTTTAGCTGTAAACCAGGTACGTTACTCTTTAATTACTCGCCAAATTGAAAGTAAGGGTATTATGGCAACTGCTCGTGAGTTGGGTGTGACTATCTTGGCATATAGTCCTTTGGCACAAGGATTACTCACAGGCAAGTACACTATTGATAGTGCTGAAACTCCCAGTGGAGCTAGAAAGATAGACCCACGATTTACCAAAGAAGGCTTGCAAAAAATTGCACCTGTGACATCTTTGCTACGCAGTTTGGGAGAAAAATACGATCGCACCCCTGCCCAAGTTGCTCTCAACTGGTTAATTGCTCAGGGGAATGTCATTCCCATTGCTGGGGTGAAGACAGCCCAACATGTACGGCAGAATGCTGGTGCTTTGGGCTGGAGACTGAGCGAAGATGAAATTAAGCGGCTAGAGGAAGTTAGTCGCCCTTGGCTGTAGTATTTATTACTCGAATACAGGGGGCCACAGTTCTGAAACTGTTAGCTCCCAACCTGGTAGCAAGTCTGGTAGTGTCAGTTTGTCGTTGTCTTGCAAGACTACTGGTTCTTGGTTGAGCCGATAAACTGTTAGCGTCAATTTATCAGGGTCAATCAAGATACCAACTGTACATCCAAGCTGTAAGAATAGCTGAATTTTTTCTACTAGTGGTTTGATGCGGTCTGACTTAGATTTTATTTCTACCATCAAGTCAGGTACTAGCTCTACAAAATCGCGCTGGCTTTTTTTGAGTCTATCAGCACGAACAAAAGACACATCGGGAGCGCGGAGATTTCGTTTTTCGTTATCAGCTTCTTTGCCGTTTTCAGTTTCTAATGTAGGCAAAATAAAACCAGCGCTAGAACCAGTCACCCGTCCTAGCCGCTGTGGACGCACCCAATTAGCCATCTGGCGCGCAAATTCTATACCTATTTCCTCTGACTCATAATCTGATGGCCCCATAACAAGTATATTTCCGTCTACTAGCTCTATCTGCCATTCGGGATGCTCAGCTTGTAGTTGCTCTAAGTCTGTAATGGTGAACATAAGACCTCGGAAAATATATTATTTATTATGTTCCTACAAACTAATAGAAGAAATTAGCCGTCCTTGGGCGAAAGTCATTAGTCCTTTGTCGTTGTTTCTAACTAATGACAAATGACTAATGACAAGTGACTAATGACTAAGAAGCTGATTCCCTAGCTGTATGTGAACCTAGCTTTTTATTTGTAGGCGACACAGAAGACTCGCGACTGCTTGTCCGCAGTTTGGGCTTGGGAGCAGAATGTCTTTCTTCTTCGCCAGTGTCCGATTTGCTCCAAGAGGAGCGAGTGCGATCGCCAGAAGATTCACGACGTTTGTTAAGTCTGGGTTTGGGAGTAGGGCCGTTGTCTTCTTGGGGAATTTCTACATCTGATTGCAGCCAAGCGGGGCGAGTTTGATCGTAAGCGATTTGCAATGCAGCTGCGGCGATCGCCTGAGCATCATATTCTTCAATCAGTTCGCTAACTATTGGCAAGAATGAAGCCAAACGCTCGCCTGTCAAAGCTTCTCGCACTTGTTCTTGCAATTTTAGGATGTGACGCGCTTCAATCTGTGCCCGCGTTGGAATTGTCAGCAATTGCCAACTTTGGCGGTTATGGCGTTCAAATGTCTGCTGCTTGCGCCGCTCAAAAGGCTGTACTAAAGAAATTGCTGTTCCTTCCTTCCCAGCTCGACCAGTACGACCAATACGGTGGACGTAGGTTTCCACACTATCGGGTAAGTCGTAGTTGATCACGTGCGACAGTTGATCGACATCCAATCCCCGTGCTGCAATATCAGTTGCTACCACCCAGCGCACTTGGCGATTGCGGAATCGGCTCAATAACCGCTCCCGTGCTTGCTGTGACAAGTCACCGTGGTACTCATCGACACTGTGACCAGCTGCTTGCAGTTGATTGGTGAGTTCTGCGGCTGTGCGTCTGGTACGAACAAAGATTAAAGCTGTTTCTGGGTCTTCCATTTCCAGAATCGGCTGTAAAGCTTTGGCTTTTGTCCAGTGACGGGGAATCAGGTAAGCTACCTGATTAATTTTATTGGGAGCGGCTTTTGGCTGCTCAACGGTGACTGTTGCAGGCGATCGCAAAAACTTGTTCACCAACATCCGAATTGATGGTGGCATTGTTGCCGAGAATAAAGCTGTTTGGCGATCTACCGGCGCTTGGGAAAGAATTTTCACCACATCGTCGATAAAGCCCATGCTCAACATTTCATCGGCTTCATCCAACACAAACCACTTGACTTGATCGAGCTTTAAACAACCGCGATCTAGCAAGTCAATCACTCGTCCTGGCGTACCCACTACCATGTGAACGCCACGTTTAAGTTGTAAAATTTGGCGGTCAATTGATTGACCACCGTAGATTGCTAACACCCGCAATCCTTCATTGCCAATAAACTGCTCAATAGCATCGTGAACTTGCATTGCTAATTCACGAGTTGGTGTTAAAACTATGGCTTGTACGGCTCTTTGATTAATATCCAGGCGCTCTAAAATTGGCAGTGAAAATGCTGCCGTTTTACCTGTTCCAGTTTGAGATTGACCTACTACATCACGACCTGCCAGCAGTTGGGGAATGGCTTGCACTTGAATGTTAGTTGGTTCGGTAAAGCCGATTTTTTCTAGTTGCTCGACGCGTTCTTGGGAAATACCTAATTCTTGAAACGAAAGATTCATCAACTCTCCTAAGATTTTATTTTGGATTTTTTGGATTAGTCATTAGTCTTTGGTTATTGCTTATTGATCATTTAACAAAACACAAATGACGATTTAGTTATTGACAACTTGACCATAGAGATCGTATGTATCGGCGTGGTGGATCGCTACTGGCACGATCGCTCCTAACTTCGCTGTGCCTTTAACATAGACTTGACCATCGACCTCTGGGGAAAATCTACCTGAACGACCGATTAATTCACCACTTTCAGGATTTTCTTGCTCAATCAGGACATCAACAATTTTGCCTACTTCCTGTTGATTTTTCTTTTGAGAAATCGGTTGCTGGAGTTCCATCAGTTGGTATCGGCGCTCGTCCATCACTTCTTGAGATACCTGATTTGGTAGGTTGTAAGCGGGGGTTCCCTCTTCAGCCGAAAAAGTGAAGACACCAACATGATCAAATTCATGCCGCTGGACGAACTCTAGTAGATGCTCGAAATGCTCTCTTGTTTCTCCTGGAAAACCAACAATAAATGTTGTTCGTAGCACCGCTGATGGTAGCGCCGTTTTTATGCGATCTATAATCCCATCATTTACACGTCCTTGCCAGGGACGGTTCATGGTGCGAAGAATTTCAAGATGAGAATGTTGCAAGGGCAAATCCAAGTAGGGCAAGACGTTGGGTGTTTCTTGGATTGCCGCTATGACATCTGGAGTCAGCCCAGTGGGATAAGCGTAGTGCATTCTTATCCACGGTACATCTACTTTCCCCAAAGCGCGAAGTAATTCGGCTAACTTTGGTTTACCGTAAATATCCAGACCGTAATTAGTTGTGATTTGGGAAATTAGAATAATTTCCTGCACTCCTTGACTAACTAGTTGCTCGGCTTCCGCAACAATAGATTCAATAGTACGCGATCGCTGGTTTCCTCGTAGATAAGGAATAATACAAAACGCACAACGATAATCACATCCTTCGGCTACTCGCAGGTAAGCTACACCTTCGGTTGTAGTACGATAGCGGGGTGTAGTCTCGTCGGCAATGTAGGTTGGTTCGATACTAACCTGTTTGACCCGCTCGCCTTGTTCCACCCGCTCAATTACATTTACAATTTTGTGATAGTCACCTGTACCTACCACGGCTACTGCTTCTGGCAACTCATCCAATAATTTTTCTTGGAAGTGTTGCGCCATGCAGCCAGTGATTACGATTTTTTTGTCTGCCTCTGCCAGTTCCACCAAAGTTCTAACAGATTCTTCTCTTGCTGCTTCGATAAAACTACAGGTATTAACAATAACGTAATCTGCTAACTCTTCATTTGTATCTACACCGTAGCCTGCTTCTACCAGCAGTCCTAACATATGTTCTGTATCAATTCGATTTTTCTCGCAGCCTAGGTGAGAAATTGCAATTGTTGGCTTATCACCCATATTTTGAAAAAATCTTCAGTTTTTTTTTCTTGTAATCAAACATTCAAACGCTAGCTCCGCTGTTTTACTATCAGCATCTTTCTGAGGACAGTGCAGTAGTAGATTACCACTGTCATCTACTGTCTGTGGACTAATGACCCTATCAGTAATAGAAATAAAGGTCATGTTATGATATTTTTATCAATCTGTTCCCCAGGGTAAAATGAAGTGTCTTTGGGTACATTTGACACTTGTAATCTTTTTTAACAATTCGCCTATTGGTACTTTATATTACCGCAGCGTGTGCGTTGTTAATTTACCCATCGGGAAGCCGCCCAAAGGGCTGGTTGTGAGAAGTCGCTACCCTCAGGGAAATCGCGCTCTATGCGAGACGCTCTGTGAACGCGACCACGCCTAATAAAGCAGTAATGTTACCCTGGCAATTGGCTGGCCCCAACGACAAATGTGTGGGTGAGACGGCCTAAACCACGGAAAGCTGCCTCGCGTCTTGTGAGTGGCAAACTCCTCTTGTTAGCCAGGTTTTATCTTAACATATCTTATGGGAGGTTTGACCCCAATTTCCGTCTTAGGATGGAGGCAGTAAACCGACCATCAGAAAACACATTTGACTAATTAGTTAAAAGTCAAGAGTCAAGGGGAGCCAGCGCTGTGGGCAGGTTTCCCGACTTGTTCGCGCAGCGTCTCCGACAGGAGAAGCGACTGGCGTTCAAAAGTCCAGAGTCAAGGGGAGCCAGCGCTGTGGGCGGGTTTCCCGACTTGTTCGCGCAGCGTCTCCGACAGGAGAAGCGACTGGCGTTCAAAAGCTTTTGACCATTGGCTTTTGAACGCCAGATGCTAAGAAAGCGGGAACGCTAAAAGCGAACAAGTCGAGCCAGCGTACTGGCTCCCTAACACACTGGCTCCTCTAAACTTTTAATTCTGGACTCTGGACTCCGCGAGGCGGATTTAAAGACGTGAACTTATATCAGCTATTTAAAACTCGCTCACCAATAATTGGCGTGGTTCACCTGCTACCGCTGCCTACTTCACCTCGTTGGGGAGGTAGCCTAAAAGCGGTAATTGACCGCGCCGAACAAGAAGCTACAGCCTTGGCTAGCGGAGGAGTTGATGGGATAATTGTGGAGAATTTTTTCGACGCGCCATTTACCAAAAATCAAGTTGATCCAGCGGTTGTGAGTGCCATGACTATGGTGGTGCAGCGGATACAGAATTTGGTGACTTTGCCTGTAGGTTTAAATGTTTTGCGAAACGACGCCAAAAGTGCGATGGCGATCGCCAGCTGCGTGCGATCGCAATTTATCCGCGTCAATGTCCTGATCGGGGTGATGGCAACCGACCAAGGATTAATTGAAGGAGAAGCCCATCAATTACTCCGCTATCGCAGAGAGTTAGGCTGTGATGTCAAAATCCTGGCCGATGTATTGGTGAAGCACGCCCGTCCATTAAGTTCCCCAAATCTCACTGTTGCTGTGAAAGACACAATTGAAAGAGGATTAGCCGATGGGGTAATTTTGTCTGGCTGGGCTACTGGTAGCCCTCCTAACCTAGAAGATTTAGAACTAGCTTGTAGTGCAGCAGGTAGCACGCCAGTGTTCATCGGTAGTGGGGCTAATTGGGAAAATATTGATACACTTATGCAGGCAGCAAATGGTGTAATTGTTTCCAGTTCCCTAAAACGCCACGGCCGAATTGAGCAACCAATTGATCCAATTCGCGTCAGTCAATTTGTGGAAGCCGCACGTCGGAGTTGGAACTCCAAAGGTGAAAGCAAATCTATTTCCTCAGTGAAGTTACATTAATTATTGGGGATTGGGGACACTTCGACCCTTCGGCAAAGCTCAGGGCAACGCAAGCTCAGTGCATCGCTGGGGACTGGGGACTAGGAACTAAATTCTTCCCAATACCCAATACCCAATACCTAATACCCAATACCCAATACCCAAAAGCAGTTTATGATTCGCCGACGTTCTACCCCTTGGATTCATAAATGGTCGCGCCCATTGATGGGGGCGATCGCTGGATGTGGTGCCCTAACAACAGGTTATATCACCATAGAAAAGTTAACAGGAGGCAGTGCAGCTTGTCTGGCACAAGCTGGTGTCAAGGGCTGTAATGATGTACTTTCTAGTCCTTGGGCAACGGTTTTTGGTCAGCCATTAGCCTTGTTTGGGTTTTTGGCGTACACCAGCATGATGATATTTGCTTTGGCTCCCTTAGCAATTAAACCAGCTGAAAATAAGGAAAAGCGTCAAAAGCTAGAAAACTGGACATGGTTGCTGCTATTGGTAGGGGCGATCGCAATGTCTATTTTCAGCAGCTACTTAATGTACCTGCTAGCATTCCAAATCCAAGCCTTCTGTCTTTACTGTATCGCCTCAGCTTTGTTCTCCCTCAGTCTTTTGGTACTGACGATTATCGGTCGTGATTGGGAGGATATTGGGCAAATCTTCTTTACCGCCATCATAGTCGGCATGATCACGCTGATTGGCACTTTATGGGTCTTTTCTGGCGTGAATCAACAAGTTGTGACGCCGGGAGCACCTGGACAACCTGTAAAAATTTCCTTTAATCCGCAGGTAAAGCCTAACCCAGAATTTGGTTGGGAAATTACCACCACCTCTGGTGAGGCAGAAATCTCTCTAGCACGCCATTTGGCGAAGATAGGCGCTAAAGAATATAGTGCTTATTGGTGTCCTCACTGCCACGAACAAAAGCTGCTTTTTGGTAAAGAAGCCGAACAGATAATCGACGAAAATATTAAGGTAGAGTGTGCTGCCGATAGCCCACAAGCTCAACCAGAACTATGTAAAGCCGCGAAAATTGAAGGCTTCCCCACTTGGATAATCAACGGTCAAAGCTATAGCGGAGTGCAAAACTTGGAGGAACTGGCGAGAGTTTCTGGTTATACAGGTTCTCGTAACTTCAAGTATTTCAAGTAGTTGTCCTAAAACAGCTTTTTTGTGACAACTTGGATTTTATAACTGATTTGGGATTTGGATTTGCGATCGCGCAGCGTAAAGCCTTCTCTTCTCTACGAGACGCTGCACGTAGCTTGGCTTTTGCGTAGGGATACGCTTAGAGCGAGTCCTGCCTATGGCAAATGCGCGTAGCTTGTTTCCTTGTAGGAAGACGCCGAGAGTGAACGGACTCTTAAAGGCGGAGCATAAACTAGAAGAAACACCCCGATCCAAAATCCAAAATTGGCAGTCAACTGGATGAATACAGCAAAGTCTGTTTCCAGTTGGCTTTTTTGTTTTCGGTTTGACAATAAATCTGTGAGTTTAATTAAGAAAGTTTTACAAGATGACCCTTTTAACGTTGCATTCGTCGATCTCACGTTAAACAATATTTATACTGAACTTGTGCTGATAAATACGAAAGTTTCAGTTGCCGTTTGATCAGATAATTAGTACTAATGAATGGTAATACATCAGAACTACCCAGGATTATATTGAGGAACCTTACTCTCGTTGAAAAGATTCCTAAAACCTTGTATGGCTTCCAAGTAAGCTATATTCGCTAGGTAGTTGATAACTAGATGAAATATAGAATATTTCTCCCCACTAGGTAATGGGAATGAATAAGCAGCTAGGCAAGCGTTTTGTGAAGTTAATGTTTGGACTGAAACAACCGCTTAGTCGAGGACAAAAGGAATTTATTACTGCTACCAGCGTTGCAATCTGTGTCCTAGTTTTACGCTCTATCGGATTATTTCAATCCTTAGAATTGGCAGCTTTGGATCAATTTTTTCGCTTACGTCCCAATGAGCCGCCAGAACAGCGTATTACTATTGTAGCGATTGATGAGGACTCTTTAAGCAGAGTTGGTTCCTGGCCAATTCCAGATAGCGATATTGCCAAGTTATTGCAAAAATTAAACGCCTATAAACCCCAAGCTATTGGCTTAGATATCTACCGGGATTTGGTAGTACCCAGTAATGATTTAGCAGAAAAGCCTGTTAACAAGGAACTGCTTGATGCGTATAAGTCGATGCCAAACTTAATTGGTATTGAACTGCTACCAAGCGACAAAAATAAAAATGGCAAAAACAAAAACGTTGGTGTTGCACCCCCACTAGGGCTAAATCGGGATCAAGTAGGTTTTAATAATGTAGTGTATGACCCTGATGGCAAAATACGCCGCAGCTTATTGTATTGGCACGTTAATGAGCATCGGG
Source organism: Nostoc sp. B(2019) (assembly GCF_010091925.1). GTDB lineage: Bacteria > Cyanobacteriota > Cyanobacteriia > Cyanobacteriales > Nostocaceae > Komarekiella. Next base: position 145,722 of record NZ_WVID01000010.1, read on the forward strand.
TACACGAAAGTTTTGCTCTGAAGCTGGCTTTACTATATTTAAAATCACAGGGAATTACTCCCACTAAAGCAGCTAATGATCCTGAGTACTTACAGTTGGGTAAGGCAGTATTTACTCGTTTTAAGTCCAATGATGGTGCTTACGTTAGAGCTGATGCTGGCGGCTACCAAATTTTGTCTAACTTTCCCAAACCTGGATGCTCAAGTCCATCTACTGAATCTTGTGGTTATCCCCAGGTATCTATGAAAGATGTATTGGCAGATAAAGTTGAAGAAGACTTGATTAGAAATCGCATTGTACTTATTGGTTCCACCGCGCCTAGTCTTCAGGATTTTGTATTTATTCCCTATTCCAGCCGTTTGATGGGTACAGCAACACCTGTATCCGGTATCGAACTGCAAGCTTATTTTATTAGTGAGTTAATCTCGGCTGCCGTTAAAGGGCGACCTTTACTCGAAGTCTGCCCTGATTTAGTAGAAGACTTGTGGATTTTTGTCTGGTCTTATGTGGGAGCAGTTACAACATGGCGAATCCGACACCCAACCAGGAGCTTTATAAGTATCTTAGTTTCTTGCTCTGTGCTTAGCCTGAGTGCCTATCTTACTTTCTTGTATGGTTTGTGGATACCAATTATTCCTCCACTATTTACTTTTGGCATCTCAGCTATTTGGATGACCAGTCATATTGCTCACATGCAAGAAGAGTGGAAACGCTCTAAAGAGTTTTTATATCACGTGATTAACACTATTCCTGACCCAATTTTTGTAAAAAATGAACAACATCAGTGGATTGTTTTAAATGAAGCTTATTGTCGATTCATTGGTTATCCCAATAAGTTGTTAATTGAAAAGTCAGATTATGACTTTTTTCCTAAGCATGAAGCTGATATATTTCGACAACAGGATGAGTTTGTTTTCCGAACTCAACAACCTCAAGAACATGAAGAAGAATTTACCGATGCCAGTGGTCAGACTTATCAAATTGCCACTAAGCGATCGCTCCACAAAGACGCAGCTGGCAATTTCTTTTTAGTTGGGGTCATCCGAGATATTACTCAGCGCAAGCGAATGGAGGAGCAACTCAAGCGTACTGCTGCTGAGTTATTCCGCTCTAACAATGAATTAAAACTGAAAGAGGATCATTTGCGGTATCTGGCATATCACGATTACCTCACTGGTCTATCCAATCGCAAATTCTTCGTAGAACAACTTCGAGAGTCCCTACATTGGGCACAGACCAACAATCTGTTACTAGGATTACTATTTATTGATTTAGATGGCTTTAAGCAAGTCAATGATACTTTAGGACACGAGATGGGCGATCGCCTACTGGTAACTATCGCCCAAAGACTCAGCCACTCCCTACGCGCTAGTGATACAGTTTCCCGCTTGGGTGGTGATGAATTTACCGTGATTTTACGGGCAATTCCCAATGTACAAGTAGCCGCTAAAGTCGCCGAAAAAATTTTAGCCAGTATAACCGAGCCAATTGTTTTGGATGGATACACTACTAAAGTTTCTGCCAGCATTGGCATCAGTGTCTACCCATATAACAGTCAAGATAGTGAAACCTTGATTAAACAGGCAGATACCGCAATGTACTATGCTAAGCGCTTAGGTAAAAATCGCTACGAGTTTGCTTAATTAGCTAAGAGCGAAGCTTACAAACTCCTCTCAACCAAGCCAATATTTTTACCGTGAAATTACGAGTAATGAGCTTGAGCCTCATGCATTGCGTATACACCTAAAAGATTACTTTTAGGTTGTTATGGATATCTAGCAAGTCTTTGTGGCTTTTTTTGAAGATTAAACTCAATAATAAACCTAGAAAAGTAATTAATAACCAAGAAGATAAGCTAGCTTATCTATTTCGCTTGCAAGTATTCTTACTTAAAAAAATATACTTGTACTTATTCGGTTTTTTCATAAGCCATTAAAATAACTTGTTCTGAAATGCTTGCAAAATAAAGGTTTTGCTGTTTCAGCTTTAAATATCTTTACTACTATGCAATCTTTACTATACTAAAATTAAAGTAATATTGATATTCTTTCAGTTTTGTTATTCATTGAACATAGTGTTTATACGCATAATTATTAAAAAATTATTAATACGCAATAAATTTGGCAATTTACTCACGGCAATTAATTAACATCTCTAACTTTAGACTGATGTAAAAACGGTATATTAAGAATATTTCTTAGGTGTTAAGACTATTTAACAGTAATAAATTGACGCTAATCTGTAACTTAGTACCACAATTACTTATTTACACTACCGTAAATTGAATAAAGTTGGAATCTTAGTGCAGCAAAATAAGTGAATATACTGATTTTAATAAAAGATACTTACTTAAAGAAAAATGCAGTGGATTTACCTAAAAAGATGAAAACTAACTTAAGAATCACAAGATTTGTATTGTTTTGTATAAGCATTTACGTCCTAATTCCGAATATTGCTGATTGCACAGTTGTCTTCGGCAGCGTGACTGCTAATAGTTTTAAAGCTTCTAGCAGCGATGGTTCAACAACCAGCAAGGTCAATTCTCAAGGTTTAAAAGACATATATGTTCCACCAAATTATGGTAGTCCTGACAGTCAGTATGGTAGCGGCACCCGCTAATACATTGCAAAATTGATAATTAGGCTGAGCAAGTTTTTCAAAAACAGATTGGACATGCTCTACATTAAAACTGTTTTGGAAATAAGGTAGGAGGGAATGAAATTTTTATCCTGAGTTGTCGCGCAATGTACGTTTTGTTCTCACTCTTGTTCATGCATTTATCCTGTAAAATACAATATTTTGTGGAATGAAATCACAAATAAATAATAATTTGTCGGTGTTTATCTGTGGTTAATTTTTCACTTAATTTGTATTTTTGCAAGAAGTCTATTTAATAGCTGAATAGTTTTTAATTGTTTACGACTGGAGATTTCCACCAGTCATTTGTTTGGACAAGTGTATGGGCTTGCCAGTCTGAATCTGTTTGAGGATAATCTAGACGGTAGTGTCCACCACGGCTTTCGGTTCTAAAAGCAGCACTTTTGAGAATTAAATCAGCCACATCTAATAGATTGCGGGTTTCTGCCCAAAGTCGCAATTGCCGTTCAACATCTGGTAGGTTGAAATTAGCTGGTTCTTTTGGACGTAAAGAAAGCAAGAATTGGCTCAAAGGCAAAGCAGCAAAATCTTGCTGCCAAGATTCAATGGTGGCGATCGCCATCTCCAAACTTGATTGTTCTCGACAAATGCCAGCACTCTGCCACACAAGACGTGGTAACTTCTCTCTTAGTGCTTCTAGCTGTGCTTGCTGGGTTTGCCACTCACTGCCATCAGCACTAAATTCCCGCAATGCCAGCGCTGGTGTTTCTGATGCTAGCCCAACATCTGTCAACTCAATATTAGCCATCTGTGCCCCAAACACGATACATTCCAGCAGAGAATTACTGGCAAGACGATTTGCTCCATGCACTCCAGTACTGGCAGTTTCACCCACCGCGTACAAACCGGGGATATTTGTGCGGTTCATCAGATCTGTGGCAATACCACCCATCCAGTAATGAGCAGCAGGGGCTACAGGAATTGGTTCATTGAAGACATCGATGCCCCAATGCTGACAAACTTTAATGATGTTGGGAAAACGATGACGAATCTTGTCGACGGGGATGGGGCGCATATCTAACCAAACATGGGCAGTGGCGGGATCGAGGGCGGTGCGTTGCAAATGACTGAAAATTGCTCTACTCACAATATCTCTAGGTGCAAGTTCACCGGCAGGGTGATAGTCAAAAGCAAAACGTCGCCCTTCGTCATCGACAAGGTGTGCTCCCTCCCCGCGTACAGCTTCACTAATGAGAAAGCGATCAGCACCAGGTTTGGTGAGGGCTGTAGGGTGAAATTGGACAAATTCTAAATCCCGGAGGATGGCCCCGGCACGATATGCGATCGCTACCCCATCGCCCGTACTCACAGCCGGGTTAGTGGTTTGAGCAAATACCTGACCACCGCCACCAGTTGCCAATACCACAGCACCAGCCCGTACCCATGTAATTTCACCCTGATAGAACAGGCTAATTCCCTGACAGCGAAAAGTCGAGCCAGTGCGAACAATCGCGCTTGCGTCGGAAAGCAACTGGCGTGAAGCGGCGGCTTCCGCCGTTAGCGTAGCGGTAGCGAGTCCGCGAGCGTCTCTGAACTTTTCAAGACAGTGGCCAGTTTCGGGTTCAATCCACAAACTCAAAGCCAAAGCTTGCTGGATGACTTGAATGTTTTTGCGACGTAATACTTGAGCAGTCAGAGTGGTGGTGACTTCTCTACCTGTGGTGTCGGCGGCGTGGAGGACACGGTTACGAGAATGGGCAGCTTCCAAAGTTAAAGCCAAGGCTTTACCATGACGATCAAAAGCTACGCCTAAGTTGACTAAAGATTGAATGCAGCTAGGGGCTTGTTGGGCGAGGAATTCTACAGCGGAGCGATCGCACAAAAGAGCACCAGCCCGGATCGTATCTTCAATGTGCAGCGAAGGAGAATCTTCCGGGGCAACCGCTGCGGCAATGCCACCTTGTGCCCAATCACTGGCGGACAAAGCAACAGTTTCTTTAGTAATTAAGCCGACTCGCAATGACTCTGGCAGACACAGCGCCGTGTACAGTCCAGCAGCGCCAGCGCCGACTACTAAGACATCAAATTGGCTGGGAATATCTATCTGAGGCAAGGTAAAGGTAAGGGGGGAACGGTGAGAGGGAGAGAGGGAGAGGGGAAGAGAAGAGAAGACAAGAGAGAAAATTTTACTTCCTCCTTGTCCTCCTTATCTTTATTATCTTCCCCATCTCTAATAGAAAATTCCCACTCCCTAGGATCAGGAGTGGGCTGCTTGTTACATCAACTGCAATATGCAGTTATCTGTAGATGCCGTTGTTAACGCGATCGTCTCCCTCGTTGAAGGCAGGTTCAAATTCTGTCACGGTAAAGTGATCGAAGTTGGCTTGCAGAGTTTGTTTTTGGCGATCGCTCAATCCTGGAAGATCCAATACATCCTCAACCTTTTGGTAAGGAGCATTTTTGATGATTTTCTTAGCAAGGTTGGGATACAACCCTGGATACTGTTGAAAAGCTCGGACGTTAGTATTATTCAAATCAATTTTTTTTCCGAATTCGGTTCCTAGCTTAGCGTCTGCCCGATTCTGACGCTCAATTGCCAAAATCTGCACTTGAGGAAAAGCAAAACTGTTGAAACTAGCAGCTTGGGCTATCTGAGTTGTTCCCAGCCATCCCCAGCAGCCAAGTAACAAACTAAACACTGTTAATAAACGCACCAATCCTTTCACGATTTTCCTACCTCTTTCCATCAAACAATAAAAGCTTTAAGCCAACAGCTGTCAGTGAGCACTAGTCTTTGCTCATTCGTCATTCGTTAGAGCGCCAAAGCTAAACAACAAAGGACTAAGGACAAAAGACAAAGGACTAAGGACAAAAGCTGATAGCTTAATCAACACAGCAGTCATCAGAAACTAATATACAGCGTATTAATATCCACAATATTTACCGTTACTGGGTTTGACTGTACTTTTACCAAAAATTATTCTTAATGCTACAACTGCTAGCATTGCTGCCACAGCGCTACAACTCCATAAAATCCAGTAGTATGCTCGGCTAAATGAAAGTTTTTTGGGGTTTCTCTCTCTACTCGCCAATAGGCGATATTAAACCTGAAACCTGGCGATGTCTAACGGCAAGGCTTTCTCTTATCAAAGACGCTAGGCGTAGCTTGCTTCACCGCAGGAATACGCGTCTACGCTAATATCAAAACCCCAGCAGGGATGATCCGATACTGCTCAATTTTTATGTAATATTTCTTAACTAATAAATAATCTACAGCTAAGATAAACAAATAATTTATCACTGGGCTAATTATGCGCGATCGCCCATGAAAAGGCTGTTTTTGGGATATTGTTTGTAAATTGCACTAAAGATGGACATAGGTGAGCGCTGGGCGATCGCCTCATGAATTAATTGTTGATTTTTATGCCCTCACAGCAGCTAGCAAAAATAAGCTGTCTACCAAAATTGTACTTAAAACTGCGCCACCAAAGGCGTACCAGTGTCGCTGCCCTTTATATAAAGGTAAAACTCCAACTGTCAACAACACTAAGGCAAGAGCTATCGCCCAAGCTTGTCCCCAAGGTGTCTGTACTTGCGTTAAGGCATTTTGCAATATTTGCGCTGCGCCATTGGCGTCTACTCTCATAATTTGCCGCCAATAGGGCATCAAATCTACTAGATAGAAATACACATCTGTTAAGACTGTACCGAGTAAAGAACCTAAATAAAACCAGTTACCCACTTTGCCCCAATTCCGCAGCAGACACCAAACGGCAAATGGTAGGCCTATAGACTCTACTGGCAAATGCCATAAAGGTTCCCAACGTAACCAGCCCCAATAAATCGCTCCTGCTAACCAACTCCAGCTAAACCCTAAGAGCAAATCCCCCCAAACATAAGTTGCAGGACGTGACATCAATCTAAAACTCAACCACACCCAAAATCCTGTCAACGCTAAACTCAGACTTGGTAGCGATCGCACTAGTGGTGCTTCCACAAATATTGGCACTGATACCAAAAACACCGCTGCCGCAAACACCAACCACTTTTGGTATGAAGAAATAAAGACAGGCAAAGAAGGAGATGAGGAAAGTGTAGACTCTAATTCTCTGATGCTTCTGTAGCCAGTGTCAGTTGAATCCAAATTGGTATCAATAGAAGGGGTTGAAGCCGTGTAGGAGGACAATGTATTATTAATCAAAGTTTTTAATATTTGTTATTAAACTTTATCTTATTTAATGTATCACATTTAAAAATGCCCTAGGGGGGGATTTTAATTCTACTAGAATTTTGCCTGGGCTGTGTATCACCTGCAAAAGTATGGGAACACAAAAGGAATTTTCGTAGAAGGCAGGATGTTGCGGGAGCAGGGGAAGCAGAGGGAGCAGTATTTCGACTACGCTTCTCTACGAGAGGCTGCGCCAACGGCTACGCTCAGCCCTAGCGCTCAACAACCGGGGTAGGGTAGCACAAAGGGAATAAATTACTGACTGTTGATTCTTGACTCCTGTCTCGTGCTGGCTCACATCTATTTTGAAGCACTTAGGTATCCTTCCTGGTATTGAGCCGTACACTCAGGGACTTTTAACCTTGCCGCACTATTCTGTAAATTAATAACGCGTCTCTGTGAGAGATGAATGAAAAACCGATGTTTTCTTCAACTCTTTTCCTGGTAAGTTTCCCAGGTAGATGTTTGTGTAATTGGTTATAATCTCAGCGATCGCAGGTAAACTGATGGCTTTATCAAAACGTCAATGGTTCATGCTTTTAAGCGCAGGATCAGCAACTTTCTCAGTCGCAGCATTTCCGCTCAAGGTTCTTAGCGCCCAGCCTAACTTAAGGGAAAATGGGGTGCAACAGATGAATATTTTGCAAGCTATTATTTTAGGCTTCGTGCAAGGAATGACTGAATTCCTGCCTATTAGTAGCACAGCACATTTAAAAGTTGTGCCCGTAGTTCTTGGTTGGGGCGATCCGGGGGTAGCTTTTACCGCTATCATCCAGCTTGGTAGTATAGCAGCGGTACTGTGGTATTTCTGGGGGGATTTGACGCGAATTATTAAAGGAACAACAAGAGCGATCGCCCTCAAAGATTACGACGACTACGAATTTCGGCTGTCTCTGGGGATTATTTTAGGAACATTACCTATTGTCTTGTTTGGACTTTTGATTAAAAAGTTCATTCCAGATTTTGATAATTCACCTATTAGAAGTTTAGGAGCGATCGCTATTGCCTCTATAGTGATGTCACTGTTACTGGGGTTAGCAGAACAACTAGGTAAACGTCAGCGAGACTTTGAAAACCTGGCCATGAGAGATGGGGTATTGATGGGTTTAGCTCAGGCTTTAGCATTAATCCCTGGCGTTTCTCGTTCTGGTTCCACCTTAACAGGAGGGCTATTTATGGGATTACAACGGGAAACAGCTGCGAGATTTTCATTTTTACTAGGCATTCCCGCCATTACGCTAGCGGGGTTAGTCGAGTTAAAAGATGTAGTTGGAGCCGGGTTAAGCAGTGCAGGAATAATCCCCCTCGTTGGCGGAGTGATTTCTGCCACAGTATTCTCATATATAGCGATCGCCGGGTTGCTGCGCTTCCTTAAAACCCAGAGCACCTGGGTGTTTATTTGGTATCGGCTAGTATTTGGGGTAGCAATACTGGGGGCAATTGGAACTGGTTTGTTGAAAAATAGTTAATAGTCAAGAGTCCATAATCAAGAGTCCATAGTTCATAGTAATGATCATAGACTGTAGCCTGTTAACTCTTGACCCTTGACCCTTGACTCATGTCTACCATTCATCCCGCCCGCATTACCAAAGTATCACCTGATTCTATAGCCGCAGAGATTGGCTTTGAAGCGGGGGATGCGATCGTTGCAATCAACGGTACGCGTCCCCGCGATTTAATTGATTATCAGTTTTTATGTGCCGATGAAGTTTTAGAACTAGAAGTTTTAGACGCTGCTGGTAAAACTCATAGCCTGGAAATCGAAAAAGACTACGACGAAGACTTGGGGCTAGAATTTGAAACTGCCTTATTTGATAGCTTAATTCAGTGCAATAACCGCTGTCCATTTTGCTTTATCGACCAACAGCCACCAGGTAAGCGCACTAGCTTGTACTTGAAAGACGACGATTATCGTTTGAGCTTTTTGTACGGCTCCTACCTTACCTTGACCAATTTACCAGAAAGAGAATGGCAGCGTATTGAACAAATGCGCTTGTCTCCCTTGTATGTTTCTGTTCACGCCACGGAACCCGAAATCAGAATCAGACTGCTAAAAAATCAGCGTGCGGGGCAAATCTTGCAACAAATTAAGTGGTTTCAAGAAAGGCGGCTACAAATTCATGCTCAAGTAGTCGTTTGCCCTGGTATAAATGATGGCGAGCACTTGGAACAAACCCTAAGAGATTTAGCGTCCTTTTATACTGGCGAAGTGCCTGCGGTGGCATCAGTGGCAGTTGTGCCAGTGGGTTTAACACGATTTCGTCCCTCAGAAGACGAGCTGACTCCCGTAACCAGGGAAAAAGCCAAAGAAGTGATTTCCCAAGTGCGATCGCTTACCCAGCAATTTCGTCAACAGTTCGGTTCCAGCGTTGCTTGGTTAGCCGATGAGTGGTTTTTGATTGCAGGCGAGGAGTTACCAAGTGAATCTGAATATGAAGAGTATCCGCAAATTGATAACGGTGTTGGTTCCATTCAGTTATTTATCAAGCAGTTTGCAGCTGCGGCAGCAGAATTACTCCCGCCAAAAGTTTATCCTCAGAGAAAACTAACTTGGGTAGTGGGCAACGCAGTAGAAACGGCGTTTCAACCCATTTTAAAACGGTTGAATTCTGTTGAGGGTTTAGAGGTAAATATGCAAGCTTTATGTAGTGATTACTGGGGGCAAAGTATCACTGTTACTGGGTTACTAACTGGTCATGATTTGCTATTGAATTTACAAGGGCAAGATTTGGGAGAAGCAATTTTGCTACCAAATGTAATGCTAAAACATGGTGAACTGATATTTTTAGATGATATTAGTATTGAAGATTTAGCCCACAAACTGAATACAAAAATATTACCAGTAGCAGGAGTTGAAGATTTAATCAATACCTGTATTGCTCACAGCTTAAGCAATTAGCTATCAACAACTGTCAGCTTTTAGCGGTCTGTCAGTTGGGATTAAACCTTTTGTCAAAGCCAATGTTATGAAAATGAAATCATTGTCTTGGAAAGTTTGAGCGCTGACTTTCGGTGCAAAAGCTTGGAGGGAGGCTTGTCGTGAGACATCAGAACTTTCCAATATAGTGTTTAGTGGTTATAAATATCCTTAGCAAGAAGCTTTGTTCTGTATGATTGACAACTGATTAATGACGTAATGACCAATAAAGATTAATTAACAACTAATAAAATTAGGAGTAACTAGTGAAGTATCAGGGAAGCATAATTAAAGATATTAAATTAAACATTAAAAAAACTGGATTTTTTATTTTAAATTTTAATTTTTTATTAGTTAGTTGTTTAGGAATTTTGCCAGCAACAGCTACAACAGAAGAACCTGTATTGAGCATAGTCCACAGTCAAGAAAATGCTAATCAATGGACAGGCATAACTGACCGCTTACAGGCAGTTGGAGTAAAGTATTGTGTAATTCCCCTAGCTAATGTGAAGAGTGTAACGGATTGGGGCGATCGCCGGGTATTGTTTTTGCCAAATGTAGAGACATTGACACCAACACAAGCGATCGCCTTAGAAGGATGGATGAGCAAGGGAGGACGCTTAATTGCCAGTGGCCCTGTAGGTAGTCTGTCAGCACCGGGAGTGCGCCAATTATTGCGATCGCTTCTAGGGGGTTATTGGGGATTCAGTCTGAATGAAACAGAACAGATCAAACCCACAAAAACCAAAACGCAAGATTGGGCAACTCAAACTGGAATGTTTGGCAAAGTGCGCGGCGGCGTTGTGATCCCGAATGATTCCATAGCTCAAGCTGCTGCTGTTTGGAATTCTCAAGATAATTCTGCCGCCGTGGTGACAACTGAACGTTCCACATTTTTGGGCTGGCGCTGGGGTACAGATGCAACTTCAGCCGTAGAGTTAGATAGTGCTTGGTTAAAAGCTGCCGTCAATCGTCATCTGACAGCACTACCAAAAGGCACGAATAAAGTGGAAGGAGGCTCGCCAAGCTGCTCTACATCGGTGGCAACTGTGCCCACCACTCCCACATCTAGAATAGGCACTGCAACTCCAATAAAACCACCATCGGCTCAAAACTCAGGACAGGCTAAACGCCCCGCTACCGCTAACAGGACTAGGACTCAGGACTCAAAACTCACTACCGCCACTGCTCCTCAACCCAGACCGCTTCCCAAAGTTACGCCCCCACGTGCTCAAGAGGCTATTGATGAACTAGAACAAGCAGTGCGTCTAGATATCACACCCGACTCTAATACGCCGATTGATAACAATCAAGCGATCGCCCTTCAGCAAGAGCTAGAAAATCTAATTGGTCGGGTAGAAAGCGCCCATCTAGCAGCCTCGACGTATGCCTCTGACGTCAGCGAAACGAAGTCTGATGATCCGCCCCGCTCTAGACGTCCACGCGCTCAGTCCTTAGAGGAACAGCAGACACAATTTGCCTCAACCAAACTTGGAGCACCAGTTAACAGCAAAGAGCAAACAATAGCACAAGCAAGGCTAATTGCCAAAAACTTACCCCAGTTGATTACAGAAAAGAACTACGCTCTAGCTCGTCAGCAATGGCTGGAAGCTAAGGCGAGTTTATGGAAACAGTTTCCTATTGACCAGAGGTTTGCTCAGCCCGAAATCCGTGCTGTATGGTTAGACCGGGGGACAATTGTTCGTGCTGGTAGCGAGAAGGGACTAGCCAAAATTTTTGATCGACTAGCCCAAGCTGGGATTAATACTGTCTTTTTTGAAACTGTTAATGCGAGCTATACGATTTATCCCAGTCAAGTCGCACCGCAGCAAAACCCATTAATTCGCGGCTGGGATCCATTAGCGGCTGCGGTGAAATTAGCCCATAAGCGAGACATGGAATTACACGCTTGGGTTTGGGCTTTTGCTGCTGGTAATCAACGTCACAATGAGATTACCAATGTCAGTTCTAATTACCCAGGGCCAGTACTTGCTGCTCATCCAGATTGGGCAAACTACGACAACCTGGGCAATATGATTCCTGTTAATCAGACAAAGCCATTCTTTGACCCAGCTAACCCCGAATTGCGGCAGTACTTACTCAAGTTATACGAAGAAATTGTTACGCGCTATGACGTAGATGGTTTACAACTAGACTACATTCGCTATCCCTTCCAAGACCCCTTTGCAGGTCGATATTATGGCTATGGTAAAGCTGCAAGAGCGCAGTTTCAGCAACTTACTGGTGTAGATCCGCTGAATATTTCCCCCAGCCAACCGGATTTGTGGCAAAAGTGGACGACATTTCGCACCCAGCAAGTTGATAGCTTTGTTGCTCAAGTATCGCAACAGTTACGGCAAAAACGAGCAAATTTGATTTTGTCTGTTGCCGTATTTCCTCTGCCGGAACTAGAACGGATTCAGAAAATTCAACAACACTGGGAACTTTGGGCACGCCAAGGGGATATAGATTTGATCGTTCCTATGACTTATGCCCTAGATACTTCTCGCTTCCAAAAGTTGGCACAACCCTGGATCGCTTCTACACAATTAGGTTCTACCTTGTTATTACCAGGAATTCGTTTACTTTCTCTACCACCAGTCGGAGCCTTAGATCAGCTCCAATTGGTAAGAGACTTGCCAGTAAGTGGTTACGCACTCTTTGCCGCAGAGAATTTTAACAACGAGCTAGACAAACTTTTTAGTAGCACCCAAGGCAGGGTAAAACCTACAACCAGTGAACCTATTCCTCACCGCCAGCCCTTTCAAACCGCTGCTGTCCGTTATACTGCCCTGCAACGGGAATGGAAGTTTGTTTTGCAAAATGATCAACTGCAAATACCTGGTAAGACAATCGCAGATTTTAATAGTCAGGCAGAAGTTTTACAAAGTGCTCTAAATCAGCTTGCTAGTTCCCCTTCTGCAAGTAATTTACTAGCGGCGAGAGCCTCGCTGACTCGGTTAAAGTCTCAATTTCGGGCATTGATGAGCCGAGAAGTTATAGATAATTTCTATCAAATCAAAGTCTGGGAAAATCGGCTTGCAACTATAGAAAAGCTATTGCGTTACGGCGAACGGCGATCGCAGTTGCGTCCTTAGTGAAGAGGTAAGGGGAGTGGGGGAGATAGGGAGCAGAGGGGAATAAATACTGATTTTTAACTCTTGACAAATGACTCTTACTCCCCATTTTTAACTAAATTACGCACAAGCTACTTTGTATTTATTAAAACAGCTTTTGCCGTGTTTATCCTGAGATAATATTACTTAGTTAGCGTCAAAATATTAGAGGTTACTTAATAAACTACTTTAGATAACTATTTTTTGATAATAGCTATCGTAATAATCTATGCAAGCTTTACCTCAGCTTACCGGGCTACAAAGCTTAGAGTCAATAATTGACTATTCACCGCTGATGGTGGTGCCAGAAACGCCATTATCGGATGCGATCGCACTAATGGCAACACAGGGAAAAAATCTCTTAGTGGGATCAACTTTGCAGATATTGGGGTGCTTTACAGAGCGGCATCTGGTGCAGCTTTTAGCTTCAGGGATTGACTTGAGAACAGCCAAGATTTCTGAAGTTATGCATACCTCAGTCATGATGCTAAAGATGTCAGAATTTCCAGTGACATCAGAATTGTTGCTGTTATGCCAGCAACATTTAATACTACCAGTTGTAGATGACCAAGGGCAAATTTTCGGGACTATTACTCCTGAAAGCATTTGTCAAGTGCTGGCACAAGAAACACAGAAAACTAGAGGCGACTATGAGGAAACCCAAGAACGCCTGCATTTGCTAGCTTTTGAGGTATTGCAGGAGAGCGCCACTCGACTAATATTGGCTTTGGAGGCGACTCAAACAATTTATTGGGAACGCAATCTGAATAATGACCGGATGTTGTTCTTGAGTATGGTTGGTGAAACTGGAGAAACTCAAGAGATATCTTACAGCGAAGTTCTGGCGCTAGTACATCCGGATGATCAAGAAAAGTTTGCTGATGCTCACAAATCAGCGATCACAAATCTTAGCTCTTTTGAAGTAGAGCATAGAATGCTTGTAAAGGAGCGCTCAGAGTACAAATGGTTACTCACACGCGGCATGGTATTGCCAGATCCTACAGGCAAACTTGCTCGGATTATTGGCGTTTCTGTAGATATTGCTTACCGCGTGCAGGCAGAAGCAGCGCTGTATGAGAGCGAAAGACGATTTCGCGCTATCTTCAACGGCACATTCCAGTTTACCGGGTTGCTAACACCAGAAGGTATTGTCCTAGAAGCCAATCAAGCGTTACTTGATTTTGGGGGATTACAGCCAGAAGATGTAGTTGGGCGTTCATACTGGGAAACGCGATGGTGGACGATTTCCCACGAAACACAGAATCAACTCAAAGTAGCAATAGCACTTGCGGCTAGAGGGGAATTTATCCGTTATGAAGTTGATGTACTCGGTGTAAACCAAACAGTGCGAACTGTAGATTTTTCTCTGAAGCCTTTGACAGATGAAACTGGGAAAATCGCGCTGCTGATTGCTGAAGCACGAGATATCACCGAACTCAAACAGGCACAAGCAGCTTTGCAACAGGTGAACCAAGAGCTAGAAATCCGAGTGGCTGAGCGAACTATTGTTTTAAAACAAACAAATCGGCAGCTATTGTCTGAGATTGTCGAGCGCCAAATTGTAGAGGAGCAACTGCGGCAATCTCAGCAAATGTTACAACTAATTATGGATACTATTCCTCAGTGTATTTTCTGGAAAGATAGAAATTCTGTCTACTTGGGTTGTAATCGCAACTTTGCGATCGCTGGTGGCTTGAACAATCCAGAAGAGATCGTGGGGAAGACAGACTATGATTTGCCTTGGAAGAAAGAGGAAGCAGACTTCTACCGTGAGTGTGACATTAGGGTAATGCAGAGCAATACACCCGAATATCACATCATTGAACCTTTATTAAGAGCAGACGGCAAACAGACTTGGCTGGACACAAATAAAGTTCCACTTCATAATCTCGAAGGCAATGTGGTAGGTATCTTAGGCACTTTTGAAGATATCACCGAACGCCAGCAAGCAGAAACAGCATTGCGGGAGACTCAACAACAACTCCAGGCGATTTTAGATAATTCTTCAGCTGTGATGTACGTAGTAGATACTCAGGACAAATTGCTGCTGATCAACCGCCAGTATGAACAGCTATTCAATATTACTCAAGACCAAATAGTAGGCAAAAGTATCTACGACATTTTTCCCTATGAGATTGCTGATGGTTTTGCGGTGAACAACCACATGGTAATTGTAGGTGGCATCCCCGTAGAAGCTGAAGAAGTTGTTCCCCTCAAGGACGGTTTACACACTTACTTATCTGTGAAATTTCCTTTAAAAGATGCTAATGGTATCTCTTATGCCATTGGTGGCATCTCTACAGATATTACATACCGTAAATTAGTCGAGGAATCGCTATTACGTTTTCGCAAAGCGATAGAAAGCACAAGCGACGCCATTGGCATGGCTGATATTACAGGTGAAGGTATTTACGTCAATGCCGCATTTATCAAACTGTTTGAGTATACCTTGGAAGAATTGCAAGCTGCCGGGGGAGTAGAAGTTATTTTCAAGCAGCAAACAGAGTGTAAAAAACTACTTGCTAAAATTCATAGGGGTGAGTCGTGGCGTGGTGAGGTGATGATGCAAAGCCGCTGTGGTCGAAGCGTGCAAATTTATCTTTGTGCTGATGCGATTAAAGATCATAGTGGCAAAATAGTAGGAACTGTCAATATTTATACGGATATCACCCAACGCAAGCAGGCAGAGGAAGGTTTACGATTACGCGATCGCGCGATCGCTGCCAGCGGCAATGGCATTATTATTGCCGATGTCACCATGCCAGCCGGGCCAATTATCTATGTCAATCCAGCCTTTGAGCGGATGAGCGGCTACTCGGCAGCAGAAGTGATTGGACAAAACTTTCTCTTACTCCAAGGTACTGATATTCATCAACCAGGGTTACAAGAACTCAATGCTGCCATGCGAGAAGGAAAAGACTTTACCGTAATTTTACGCAATTACCGTAAAGACGGCAGCCTTTTTTGGAGCGAGTTAAATATTTCTCCGGTTTATGACACCGATGGCTATCTCACCCACTACATAGGCATTCAAAACGATATTACTGAGCGTAAGCAGGCAGAAACAGCACTACTTGTAAGCCAACAACGGTTACAATATTTACTTTCCTCTAGCCCAGCTGTGATTTATACCTGTAGGAGTTATGGAGATTTTGGCGGTACTTTCGTTAGCGAAAATGTCACTACGATGATGGGCTATGAAGCACGGGAAATGGTAGATACTCCTGGCTTTTGGGCCAGTCATCTCCACCCGGAAGATGCAACCCAAGCGTTTGCCAAACTCTCAAACGTATTGGAGCAGGGACAATATACGCTGGAATACCGCTTTTTGCACCAAGATGGCACTTATCGTTGGGTACACGATCAAGGTAAGGTAGTGCGCGATCAAGCCGGTAAACCTGTGGAAATGGTCGGTTACTGGGCAGACATCACAGCTCGCAAGCAATTAGAACAAGAACTGAGAGTTGCACTAGAAAAAGAAAAAGAACTCAGCGAACTTAAATCCCGCTTTGTCTCTATGACTTCCCACGAATTCCGCACGCCGTTGAGTACTATCCTTTCTTCTTGCGAGTTGCTCGAACACTACCGCCAAAAATGGACACAGGAGAAACAACTCACTCACCTGCATCGGATTCTAAACGCTGTCAAGCGGATGACTGAAATGTTAAATGATGTGTTGGTTATTGGTAAGGCGGAAGCAGGGAAATTAGAGTTCAGACCAGCATCTTTAGATTTAGTAGAATACTGTCGTCAATTGGTGGAAGAAGTACAGCTAAATCAGAGTAATCAGCACATCATTTCTTTTACTAGTCAATATGAATCTATCCGATGCTGCATGGATGAAAAATTGCTGGGACATATTCTGAGTAATTTACTCTCGAATGCGATCAAATATTCCCCAATTGGTAGCACTGTAAAGTTTACTCTCACCTGTGAGGATATGCGAGCTGTATTTGCAATTCAAGATCAGGGAATTGGCATTCCAGAAGAAGACCTACCGCGACTTTTTGAGTCTTTTCATCGTGCCAGAAATGTCGGCAATATCCTAGGAACTGGATTAGGACTGGCGATTGTAAAAAAGTGTGTAGATATACACCAAGGTGAAATCACTGTCACAAGTAAGCTGGGATTTACTACAACGTTTATTGTCACTCTGCCATTAAAAAACCAAAGCCAAACTGAGGTAAGTTATGCCTAAGATTTTAATAATTGAAGATGAAGAAGCTGTGCGTGAGAGTATTTTTGATTTACTAGAAGCTGAGGATTTTGAGATTATTGCTGCTGCTAATGGAAGAATTGGTTTACAGATGGCTATTGCTGAAATACCTGATATTATTTTGTGCGATACGATGATGCCAGAAATAGATGGTTATGGCGTGTTAACAGCATTACGCCAAGACCCCTTAACTGCAACAATTCCCTTCATTTTCTTGACTGCAAAAACTGCTAAAAGTGACTTTCGCCAAGGAATGGATATGGGTGCAGATGACTATATAACTAAGCCATTTACTCGTAGTGAATTATTAAGTGCAATCATGAACAGGTTGGAAAAGCATGCTACTTTAAAAAAGTATTTATCTCCTCCAAATGTTATAAATAATTTGTCCCCAAAGATGCAGTTATTAGAAATTAGTTTGCATCGGGCTATTAAACAACATAATTTTCAAGAGTTTGAAGTTTATTATCAACCAATAGTCGATATTGCTTCTGGTAAGATAGTAGCTGCCGAAAGTTTGCTACGTTGGCACAGTCCTGAGTTAGGAATGGTTACACCAGGAGAATTTATTCCGCTAGCAGAATCTACAGGTTTAATCGTTCCCATTGGTAAATGGGTCTTGAAAAGGGTATGTGAACAGATTAAAATTTGGCGTAATGCTGGAATTAATTACTTGAGTATTGCTGTCAATTTGTCGGTAATTGAATTTAATCAACCAGACTTTATTCAAAAAATAGTTCATTTTATAACCAGTAATGATTTGGAACCTGATTATCTCGAACTAGAATTAACTGAAAGTATGATTATGCAAGATGTGAATAATGCGATCGCTACTATGAATAAATTACAATCTTTGGGTGTTAAAATTGCAATTGATGATTTTGGTACTGGCTATTCTTCTTTAATTTATTTGAAAAACTTACCAATTAATACATTAAAAATTGATCGTTATTTTATCCATAATGTTGCTAGTGATCTTCAAAAATCAGCAATTACAAAGGCGTTGATTCAAATGGCTGATAATCTAAATCTACATGTAGTAGCGGAAGGTGTAGAGACAGAAGAGGAACTTGCTTTTTTGCGCCAAAATAATTGTAGTGCTATGCAAGGTTTTCTATTTAGTCGTCCATTACCAGCCGCAGAGTTTGAAAACTTTTTATTAACTAACAAATGTTTACCAGTATAAATAAAAATTATTTAAAATATTCATTTATATATTCATGCGTTATGCGGAATTAAAGAGCGATTTAAATTACAAATAATAGTGAGTTAATTATTAGCAGTTATTCATACTTTTAACAGTAATCAAAAACAAAAACACAACTAATTGATTCTTTATTGTTTTAGGCAGATGAACAAAATACTAGTAATCGAAGATGATATAAACGTACGTCAAAATATTTTAGATTTGCTAAATGCTGAAGATTTCAAGGTAATTAGTGCAGAAAACGGTCTTCTCGGTTTGCAGTTAGCCCAAGAGGAAATTCCCGATCTGATTCTTTGCGACGTGATGATGCCAGAATTAGATGGTCATGGAGTACTAAAGGCACTACGACAAAATCCGCTAACTGCGATGATCCCATTGATTTTTCTGACTGCAAAATCTGACAATACTGACTTTCGCCAAGGCATGGAATTGGGCGCAGATGATTACATTATCAAGCCATTTAGAAGGGCAGAATTACTAGCAGCTATTACCTGTAGATTAGAAAAACAAATAGCAATTAATCAGCAATCTCAAAAGAAACTGGATGATTTACGTAATAGTATTACTTTGTCCCTTCCTCATGAAATGCGAACACCTCTGAATGGCATTTTAGGTTTTTCGCAACTGCTAATGGAAGAAAGTGATAGTCTCAACTCAGAAGCAATTCGCGAAATGGCGGAAGGTATTTATAAGTCAGGTGAACGTTTATTTAAATTAATCCAAAACTTTTTGCTATATGCAGAGATTGAAATTATGGCAACCGAGCCACAGCAAATCAAATTACTGCAAAGTCAGCAAACTGTTTTTCCGACATCGGCGTTAACTAACTTAATGATTGAAAAAGCTAAAAATGCAGGACGGGAAGCAGATTTACAAGTAGATTTACATCTATGTCATATAAAAATATCTCCAACAAAAATTTATAAAATTATTGAAGAATTAATTGACAATGCCTTAAAGTTTTCACCACAGGGAACACCGATTTTAGTTACGAGTCAGTCTGTTAACGATACTTTTAATTTATGCTTTCTTGATCACGGTAGAGGTATGACAGCAGATCAGATTGTTGAATTGGGAGCTTATCAGCAATTTGAGCGCAAGCTTTACGAACAAGAAGGTTCAGGTTTGGGGTTAATTATTGCCAAACGTTTGGTTGAATTGCACGGTGGTACACTCAAAATTCAAAGTCAGCCAAAAGAAAAAACAATTGTGCAGGTAATACTTCCATGTAGTACACAAGGGGAGTCTATTGGTGAAGGCAATTATCACCGGAGAAAATTATCAATTGGTAATGAGACAAGGGCAAGCAATGATTTGAGTAAGAAGTAATAAAAATCGGACTTTAGACTGGCGATATTTATCGAGCTTCAGGTTTACATTAAGAATATTGTGTATCATTTTTGTTGTTATGAAAGTTTCTGCGCGTTTCTTGCTGCTAGTCTTGTTACTGACTACAGCAGCAGCCTGTAACCAGACTCGCGCCTCCTTGGATAATGCCACGCAAGTATCTGCACCTTCGCCCCAGTTGGCACAGAATTCTACACAGTCGCAAAATAGCGTCCGTACTGAGCCACTTTCGCCAACACCTATCCGAATTAACCTGAAGAATTTACCAGCACCTTTCGCTACGGAAAGTGTTTCTAAGAGGCCTGATGTTGTACCAATTCCTCAAAACCCTGTGCTGCGCGTACCATCAGGATTTACAGTTAATGTGTTTGCTGAAGGTCTAGATGCTCCTCGCTGGCTGGCTTTAACCCCCAATGGTGATGTGCTGGTGACGGAAACCGGGCAAAACCGGATTCGTTTGTTGCGTGACACCAACGGCGACGGCGTAGCCGATGTTCAAGAGACGTTTGCTAGCAGGGCAAATGGACTCAATAGGCCCTTTGGTATGGCTTTTGCAGGCGATTCCTTCTTCTTGGGAAACACTGATGCTGTACTAAGTTTTCCTTATACTCAGGGACAAAACAAAATTACAGGCAAGGGGAAAAAAATCGCTGACTTACCTGCTGAAGGTTACAACAACCATTGGACGCGCAATGTTGTTGTCTCGCCAGATGGCAATAAGTTATATGTCTCAGTTGGTTCAGGAACCAATGTGGATGAGGAACCCTTACCAAGAGCATCAGTACAGGTGATGAATTTGGATGGTTCCCAGCAGCAGACTTTTGCCTTTGGCTTGCGTAACCCTGTTGGTTTAGACTTTCACCCTGTAACAAAGGAACTTTACACCACTGTCAACGAACGTGATGGTATTGGTGATGATTTAGTACCAGACTACTTAACACGCATCCAGCAAGGGGAATTCTATGGCTGGCCTTATGCTTATCTGACGCCAAGCAACCTCGACCCGCGTCAGAAGACGAATAACAAAAGTAAGCGCCCCGACTTAGTAGCCCGTACTCAAACCCCGGATGTGCTTTTTCAATCGCATTCAGCTGCATTAGGTTTGCAGTTTTATGACCGTCAGACATTTCCAGAAAAATACCGTAACGGCGCTTTTACTGCTTTTCGTGGTTCTTGGAATCGCGATCGCGGCACTGGTTATAAAATTGTCTTTGTTCCCTTCGATAGTAAAGGACGCCCACAAGGTTACTACGAAGACTTTCTTACAGGATTTTTGCTAAATCCTTCTACGCCAACTACTTGGGGAAGACCTGTGGGGTTACTCGTATTACCTGATGGTAGTTTGCTAGTAACAGAGGAAGCCAATAATCGTATTTATCGGATTCAGTATACGGGGGGTTAGGGACTGGGGAAGAGTTTTTCCAGTATTTAATATTCAAGATCTAGTATGCGATCGCTAAGTAAACCGGGTTGACAGCCTCTCTTTGTGTAGCTTAACCCTAGCTTTATCTGGTTACGTTAAATTACTGGAGAATAATAGTAATAGTCATCTGGTTGAGAAATTAGTTATGACTCAGAATGAGGATAATATTAAGTCGAATATCAACGAACCTTCCTCACATTCAGGTACACGATACTGGGGTAACGTGGAGGTGATAGAGGAGGGAGAAAACTATAGAATTAGTCGTGTTGAAATCAAGCCCAGGCACGGCATTAAACCGCAAATCCATTATCACCGTAATGAACATTGGGTTGTAGTCTCTGGTGTAGCGAAGGTGACTTGTGGAGAAGAGGAAGTATTACTGAATCGAAATGAGTCAACTTTTGTTCCCGCAGCGACGCTGCATAAGGTAGAAAATCCTGGGCATATTCCGCTAATTATTTTGGAAATTCAAAATGGTGAATATTTAGGTGAGGACGATACAGAACGACCTTATGACCTCAATTTGGTCAAGCCTGCAACTGAAACCCACTAAGGGTTAAGGTAACAACGGAGTCAGCAGGCAGAGTAAAGAAAACTATTGATCTGTAAAGTTTGAATTCTAAAAATTCAAAAGTTAAAACCACCCTTCTTGTTCTAAGGTTTCAATTAGCTGCAAACCACGGGGATCACCTACTCCTAGTAGTGAGGCTTTGGCGTCTTCGCGCACTCCTAAATCTTGGTCTTCAGCAAAGGCTTGAATTAGTGCATCGATCGCTGTGGCATAAACTACGTTAGAAGGCAATTCCCGACACAATTGTCCGATCGCCCAAGCGCAGTTACTCCTTACTGCTGCTACGGGGTCTTTAACTAAGGCTCCAATTAGTGGCGGTATCGCTCCTAAAACTGCCTCATAACCTACGTCTGCCATCTGCGCTAGGGCACTAGCAGCCCACAAACGAACTGCGGAAATATCGGTTTTTAAGGCGTCTGCTAGGGGTGCTAATGAACGGCGATCGCGACAGTTTCCTAAAGCCCAAACTACACCTTTACGTACATAGCCATTCCAATCCTGGTGCAATTGGGCAATTAATGGCTCTACTGCATCTGGGCTGGGATTGCGTCCGAGTCCATAAGCGGCACTCACTCTCACTAAAGGACAGGTATCAGTTAACAGGCGAATTAGATGAGGAGTAGCGCGGGGATATTCAATATCACAAAAAGCACGAGCTGCTAGCATCCTTTGCTGGGGCTGGGGATTTTCTAGGAGGGCTAGCATCAGTTCGGGATCTGGCTTTGCTTCCTCTGACTCAGCAGTTAGCGGCTCTATTTTATCTAGGGGGCTTTCTAGCTCCACCTCGGCATCGAGTAGGCTTAGGTCGTCTTCGTCGTACATAATTTCAATCCCTAGTGGGGATTAACTCACAACCCTCCATGCCAACAGATAAAACCCTGATAGATGTTAGTTACATCATTGTACATTTTCTCATCAACCGCGTTGATTTTTATGTTCACGAGAACTTGTATAACTAAGACGCTACAGAATGTTATCGTTATGCACTAGTTTATTTTTCTGCACTCAGGAATTTTATCATCCAGAGGGATTGGGTTTGATAACCCAACTGATTGTAAAGATTTAATGCGGGTGTGTTTGATTGAAACACTTGCAGTCCGATTTGGCGATCGCCTCTTTGAGTAGCCCAATTTTCTACATATCGCATCAAAGCTGTGCCAATACCTCGCCGTCGGTATTCTGGCACGACGTAGAGGATGAAAATGTGAGCATGGCGATCGCCCCGCACTTGGTCTATGGCATTGCCTACCCAGAGGCAAGCGATGGGGGAAGTGGGGGCACAGGAGAAATTTCGATTTTTCTGCTCCCCTGCTCCCTCCTCTTCTTCAACCCACCACAAGGGTGTATCGCCAGAAAAGTACTGCTTGACTGTTTGCTCTAGGTGAGCAAAATCCTGGTTGGGGAACATATCCTGGTAAGTCCGCTGCATGAATTTGACTAGCAGCGACCGATCTAAAGTTGAGCCTCGGCGAATATGATACCCCGGTAGTAGTTGCTCAGACACTTTTGACGTTCATTAACTTAGCTAGCTGAGTTATTTATTACTGTTGGGACAGGAGTGGGCTGAAAACTCACGCCTACCTCTTCAATTGGTGCTGGTGCTGCCATGTCGGAGGGTAAAAATATGCGGGCGCTGACTGCCACTAAGGCAAAGAAAAATACTAATACTGCAAGCAGTGGGGCGATGTACTGACGAAAAATAGCCATATTTGGGTTGCAAAAAGCTAGGGACTTCTATGAGAACCTAGCTAAATATTTGTGAAGTTTTCTTGATTTATTTTAGCGATTTTCCGGGGCTAAAAAATAACAGATTATCGGCGATCGCGCTCCAAGTCATCGAGCACTCTTTCACAATACCAATTCTCTGGCATACCGGGATAATTCTCTTTTGCCTGCTCAATCAACCTTTCGGCAGCGGCAGTATCACCAGATAATCTAGCGATCAGCCTGTTTTTGAGATAGCTATCAGATGCACTCTCTTCTACTTGGTTTGGTATTTCTCCTCTGAATGATGGGGTTGGTGTCTGTCTCCTCAATTGCCAAAATAAAACGTAATAAAGTGTACCAAAAATTAAAATTAGGCTGAGTGTGCCAAAAAAAGTTAGGAGGTTAAATCCCAAAAATCCTAAAACTAACTGCGAGAGAACATAGCCAAGTAACAAACCAGTGAGTAAAAGGATAAGTGTGCCGACAGAAATAACTACTTGATTCCCCATATATCCTCTTCTTCCTCAAGTCCTGGTCTAGATACTGCCACTGGCTGAGGATTCCAAGGGGCAAACACTGGTAATAAGAGTAGTCCTGGTATAGCGGCGGCGATGGTAATTAAGAAAAATACAGGCCATCCCGTGCTTTGAGCGATCGCACCACCAGGAGATGCTAAGATATCGCGGCTAACGGCCATCAAGCTAGAAAGCAAAGCATACTGAGTTGCAGAAAACCGCTGGTTACAAAGACTCATCAAAAAGGCAACAAAGGCTGCTGTCCCCAATCCACCACAGAACTGTTCTATGTTGATAGCAAGTACCATAGCTTGGTAATTTTTACCGATATATGCTAGAAAAAAGTACGCTAAATTACTGACAGCTTGTAAAACACCAAACACCCAAAGTGAGCGATTGATGCCAATTGTGCTCAAAATTGAACCACCCGCTAAAGCACCAACAATGGTAGCAATTAATCCCATACCTACCTGAATTGCTCCAATGTCGGTTTTGGTAAAACCAGTTTGCAGCAAAAAGGGCGTGGTCATATTGCTCAGTAAGGCGTCACCCAGCTTGTATAGAGTAATGAACACAAGAATTAAAATAGCTTGAATGATACCCTGACGCTGGAAAAATTCTCTAAAGGGTAAGACAACAGCATCGGCTAAGGAAGCTGGAGGACTAATTGCCTCTGGTTCTGGTGCTAACAAGGTGGCAAAAATACCGATCACCATCGTTCCTGCCATGATCAAGTAAACTGATGACCAAGGCAGGTTATCGGCAAGTATCAAGGCTAAAGCACCTGCGACTAACAGGGCAATTCGATAACCTAAGATAAAAACCGCTGCACCAGCCCCCATTTCTAATTTTTCTAAAACGTCAGTGCGGTAGGCATCACTAGCTATATCTTGAGTTGCACTGATGAAGGCAATAACTATGGCGTTGATAGCTAAAAGCTGTAATGCTTGTTTGGGTTGTTGGAAACCCATGACTGCGATCGCTACTATCAAAGCAATCTGTGTCAAAATTAACCAACCCCGCCGCCGTCCCAAAATTGGCAGGGTGAATCTATCTAGTAACGGCGACCAAAGAAACTTCAAAGAATAAGGCAACCCAACGAGGCTAAACCATCCAATAGCTGCCAAATCTACCTTTTCTATAGTCATCCAAGCCTTCAAGGTATTGCCGATTAACAATAACGGTAAACCGGATGCAAAACCTAGTAATAATAAAGCCGCCATCTTGCGGCTACCAAAAACTTGTAGCAGCGATTTAGTTTCCCTCATAGTTTCAATTTTTTGCCTTTTTTGAGGAAATCTCAGTCATGGTAATTGGAGTTTGGATAAAATACAACGAGTAAATGAGAAAGCGTATCATGTTAATACCTATAAGGGTTTGAATGCTCAAGGTGGCAGTAGTTCTGAATTAATCCCTTTAAAGGACTGAGATATCTTGCCATTGCTGCTATGCAATTATATGTAAACATGCCAACTTACCAAGATTTACTTGGCTGAAATAGAAATTCAGGATTTCCTGACAGCGTCAACAGTTTCTTAACTTTCCTGAATCGGATAAACTTGATGACCTCTGATTTCTACCCCGTATGCAGCAAGGCATTTTTCCCAACCTTCACGTGTACCGATATCGCTTTTTTGCTTTAACAGTCCTAATTGCTGTTCTTGTTGGGTAAGTTGAGCAAATTTTTCGTAGAGCGGGTAGTTACTGGTAACAAAGTTTTCTTTACGGTGCAAAATCGGCGGATTTGCCCTATTTTGATAGTTTCGGTGAGTGACGAATAGGGTTTTTAAGTCAATAGTTATACTCGCTTTTAAGGCTGGATGGGGGTCAGTGTCGAATTCGGGGTAGAATAGATAGGATATTTGCGGCTTATCAGTGTAATATTTTACCAATGTTGCACCATCTCCCCGCCCAATGGTACGGCTAGCGCAGCCTTCGTAAATTCGCAGCAAGGGGTCGAGTGCTGCTAATGCCCAAACATGAACGTAAAGCGCGCCGCGTGTATGTTTACCAATTTTGCTTTTTTCGCAAGCAGTTTGAATAATTCCTGGTTTACCTAAACTGAAAAGCTTTTGGTCGGCGACAATGCAAGCTTCCTCATAACTACCAAAAAAGGCTTTGATATCGTGACGCATTTCTGGCGCTAGCTTTTGCCATGCAGGGCGTTGATCAAAGTGGGTGAGAGCGAGATAAACTTGGATATCTAGAGAACGACGGTAGGCGATCGCATCCCATTCTGCTTCGTCAGTAGCTTGCAAAACTATAGCAAAGGCACGGCGGAAGTTACCAAACTCGCTCAACAATTCCTGTTCATTGTCTAATTCGCCTTTGACAGGTAGCCTACCGCGCTTGGTAAAAAAAGCCATTAGTGGTTCAAGCTGTTCTTGATAGTCTTCAAACCGCTTGCTGGGTATGCGGATTCGCGGCGTAGAGGTTCTAGAAAAGAAGCGGATAGCTTTGTAACTCTCTTTTTCGGCTTCATCTCGAAAGACAAAGTAGACGCCTAACGCCACTGGTACTGCATCTACATTTAGTGCTTCATCAATATAAGTTTTGAGTTCTTCTTGTTCGTAATATTTTTGAAAAGTATTGCGGCGAGTTACGATCCCATCGTTGTAAGCTAATTGAGCCTTGCTGGGAGCGTTAATCAGTATTTGAGCAGCGACAATTAAAACTCTTTGGGTAAGTTCCCAAGCTTGGATTAGGCTTTGACGGCGTTCGTCTGGATCTTCAATAACGTTGAGGACGTAACCCAAGTTAACTACATCGGCGGGTGTGATAGGTGTATTAGGGTAGTAGTAAGGATCCCAGCCTGCACTGGTGTAGCCTAAGTTTCCTACTCGCTCGACATCGCCACCATAGCCGCAGCCGTAGTCAAAAAAAGTGGTATCTTTATGCAAGATTGCCCACTCTATTGCCAATCGTACAGGGCGAGATATGTCATTGCGAGCGATCGCAGCTCTGTGACGCTCGATTTCTGGCGCTTCAGGCATAATGTCAGTTAGTTAACAATGAACAGTTAACAGTTAACTAATATCCTTTCAATTTTTAATCGCCAGTTCAATTAAATCTTCAATTTTCTTGATATTTGGATCGCCTGCTAAGTAACCAATACCACGATGCAAATGTAGGCGAAATTGGGTGGCGAGGGTTTCTTTATCAGTGGGATAACCATCATTGTGACAGCGTTGCTTGAGGGCGAGGAGGAGAATATCGGATATTTCGCCGCCAAAGACGCGCCAAGTCATTTCGACGTTGCTATCTTGGGGAATTGGTACGGGTGAGGGTGCGGTTGGTTCTGCTAGGGAACGACAAAACGCCCAACGACATAAAATATTCCATTGGTCAATTTTGGTGCTGCGTTTAAGTTTGGTAAGTTGGTCTTTGGCTGTTTGGGAAAGTTTTATTCTTTCTATCGGGGATTCCATATAACGTTATTCATGATTAATCGAGGTAATTTCTGTTTTTATATCTAAATCATTAGCAATTGTAACTAGTTGTTCATTCGTATATTTAACATAAGTAAATTTATTTGATATTTGCTTTCTTTCTTGCACTTGCTTCTCGATACGTTCTAATAGCCATTCTAATTCTTCTAATGACAAAGCACGTAGGTCATGCTCTATTTTTATTAAATGTGGTGAGTTCATAATTGATCTCCTTTCCAAAGCTCATTAGATATATTGTAAAGATGTAGACTTCAAAAAATTGCGATCCATCGATTTGTTAGACAATATATACTACCAAAAATATTGATTTTCTATCACTGTTGTTTGGCGGGTGGAGGAGTCGTATTTGAGGAGATATTCGCGGGCGATCGCTTCGTTTTCTCGCAGTGTTTCTACTTCTTTTTTGCCGATTTCGGTGTCGGTGGATAGCAGAATTACTTGGTGGCTGGCGGATGGAAAGTAGCGTTCAACTAAGTTACTACGGTGGGAGGAGTCTAGTCTACCGAGAGGCGTATCGATTGCTACTGGTAAGCGCCGCCCAGAGACTTTAGCTAAACCCCATAAGAAGGCGATCGCGAGTAGTTGTTTTTCGCCAGCGGAGAGGCGATGTTTCGGAACTGGTTTACCATTGAAATCGTAAAGCGAAAGGCTAAAAGTATTAGTATCAATAGCAATGCGATGTACTAAGTCTGATTTATGGAGGAGATAAAGGAAACAATTTTTAACTTCTTCCTCTAATTTATTGAGCTTTCTCAAAGTTAGTTTTTCACGGAAAGTCTTGAGTGTTTCTTGAACTTTACC
Organism: Nostoc sp. B(2019); assembly: GCF_010091925.1. Classification (GTDB taxonomy): domain Bacteria; phylum Cyanobacteriota; class Cyanobacteriia; order Cyanobacteriales; family Nostocaceae; genus Komarekiella. The sequence continues at coordinate 173,817 of NZ_WVID01000010.1, forward strand.
TGCTGACGTAATAATATGTTCATTATTTTTATGCTTGATATTTTCTACAGTATATTCACTTAATTCTTTTTTTGATTTAGCAATAATAGTTTCTAATTCAGTTAAACGACGGCGGATTACTTCGTAATTTGCTTTAGCTTCAACAACTTGATTTTGCGCCATTTCTAACGCCTGACGCAGCTTTGTATAATCTTCCGGTGCTGCTGCTGTTTGCACTTGCCTTTCTAGAGTATGAATTTCTTCTTCTTGATTTTTGAGAATAGCTAATTTCTCTTTTGCAGAAAGTTTAGAATTTTGTAAATGATATATGAGATTATCTAGCTGACTTAAAGTTTCATCATCGGCTAATAGCCAAGGTGCTTCTATCTGGATAGTGTTTGCATATAAACTATCTACATCTTGGATTAAAAATGATTGGATTTTTTCAACTTGTATCGGAGAAATTTCTACTTGATTTAGCCAAGTGAGTAAGCGCTGATCTCGCTCAAGTAACAAATCTTTAGAAATCTGTACCTGTTGATGGCGAAATTCTTTTTCCCCCTGTGCTTGCGCCTGATTAAGCAAATTGGGAATTAATGCCATAGGTAAAACATCACCCGCCAATTCACACAGCGATTGACGTACTTGTTCAATTTCCGCAGTTTTTGTATCCTGTTGTAGTTCTAGTTGATTGCGTTCTGCTGCAATCTTCCCACCTTCAGAAATGAATTTATCAAAGGCTTCTTGTTGCTTTTGTTCTAACTCTTCTACCTGATTTTTGAGAGTTTCTAGTTTTTCTTCTGTTGTTTGATAATCTTCTTGCTGTTGGATTAACCTAGTTTCAATTTCCTCTAAATTTGCTAAATCCTTACTATTACCAACTTCTTTCAGTTTACGGTTAACTAAAATATCTAAATCAACTGCTAAACGGTCTGCCAACTCTAGCCCTAAAAGTCCGCGAATGGCTTCAACAACAATTGGTGGTGGTGTTTCCTGTTCTGCGAGTTCTTTAACTTGTTCACCATCAAAAAGAAATAAATTAGAAATACCTAATGGCAAAAGATTTTCTATATACTCATCCCAGATATTAACTAAAGCATCTGGCCATGTATCACTATCACCTAAAATACCTAATGTATCTTTACCGTCTTTAGGATTTTTTGTCCAACTCCGCACAACACGGTATTTTATTGGCTTATCGTTTTCAATATGTTCAAAAAGTAATTCAATCCGGGTGTCTGCAACTGGATCTATTTTGCTGTTAACACATTGGTTAAGAAAATCGCTATAACTTAAATTACCACGGGTAGAACATTGGGCGCGGGGGCCATAAAGGGCGAGGCGAATAGCATCCATAAGGGTAGTTTTGCCGCCGCCATTCATACCACCTAATAAGATAATTGGATGCGAGTTTTCCTCATCAATTTTCGGGTTAAGATTGATTACCTGTTTTCCACTGTAGGGGCCAAAATTTTGTAATACGAGTTCTAGAAATATCATTGATTTTTAAGATTATTAAATACCGGGGAAAGCGAAGTTTATAAGATACAGGGCGAATGGAATTCGCGGCTACACAGGCAAAGTCCACCTTTCCTTCTCTACGAGAGGCTGCGCCCTAAGCGTAGCTATGCCGCAGGCTTTACGGAACGCTACGCGAACGTGGACTAAATTCATACATAATTGTTGGTTTACTTGGGAGTTAGTTCCCAGGTGGGAATGATTGATTTTTGGCTATGGTGGGTAGCTTGGTTTCTGATGTAATTGGCTATATTATCAATAGCATCATGACTCACTGTAAAAGCTCCATAGCTACCTTGCCATTTAAAAAAGTCACCTGGCTTGATTTCGTGGGTGATGAAATGGGACGAACTTCCCTTAATTTGTTTAACCAATTCAGAGATACTGATGGTTGGCGGAAAACCTATTAAGAGATGTACATGATCTTCAATACCACCAATCGCAATTACGGTACACTTTAACTGCTCAGATTCCCGAATAATTGCCCCGTAAACTTCCTTTTGAATATCAGGCGTAATTAGAGGTAATCTATCCCAGATCGCCCAAACATAATGCACATATAATTTTGTAAAACTTGCTCTCATTTTTCTTCAACCCACGTTCGCCCTTGGCGTTCCGCAGGAAAGGTGGGTTTTGTCTGTGTAGCCGCGATTTCCAATCGCTTGGTATTCTATTCTTCTGAATTCCTCTTTGAAAATTTCATACTTGCCCAAGTTACCTGTTGATCACTTTCATCTTCATCCACCTCATCCATTGTTGCAACATCTCCCAAAGTCATCTGCTTGACTTTTGCAACATCACCTTGACTAACTGCTTCACTTAATTCACGTTTCAAACGAGCATTTTTAATCGCATCTTCTGGAGAACGAGAACTCGTATTAAAACATTTTTCTAGTGTTTCATATATCCCCACGCGACGAGTCTTTTTGCGATACTGGCGTTCTGTGTCTAACAATTTCGCCATGAGTTCCAAGTGCATCGCGTCACCTTCACAGATTTCTTCTAATACTATCCATTCATCACGACCTAGTAGGCTATAGTCAGCACCAGGACGGGGGTCTTGAAATTCTTCGCCAGTCACTTCTTGATAAATCCGGGGTAAGCTATCATCAAATTCGTGTTTGTCTTCTAGCCAAATGCGACGAATTTCGCTCATTTCTTCTAGAGTAATTAGGGTAATACCGCGCATATTTTCTGGCGCTGTGCGACGGGTTTTTGTTTGCGCTTCTAATAATCGTCTGAGCCAATGTTCTCGCCAATATTTGGTATAAGGGCCAGGTATTGGTTCAACAGAAATTTCCCCGTTCTTATTGCGTTCAAATAGTTGAACATCTCCCCAAATTCTTCTAAAATCCCTTTTGTCCCGATCATCTTTAATATCTAGTTCGTTACGGATATCTAATAATGGCTGCATCCATTCTTTTTCTTCATCATTTTGGATCATCGCCTCCATTGATTTATCCTTATTCACTAGTGTGCAAACCCAGCAGCCAAATCGGGAATCACCACAGCTAGGAGTAGAAGTATCAACAACTAGTGGACATTCATTATCGGCTGTTGCACCTCGATACATAGCAAATAATTCTTTATTACTTTGTCCCCAAGGGTTATCCCACTGATTCAGATATATCCAGACATCGTTATTACTCCAATCTTCAATAGGGGTATATATTAAGGAGTTGGGTAAGCTGGCATTAGGACTCAGGCGATCGCGTACTCGATCAACTTGATGCTTTTTCATTGTGGCAGCACGTTTGGCGCTTTCTGCTTTGCGAGTACCCAATACAAGAATTGTTTCACCGTTAGCTCTAACTATTTCACGGATGAATTGATTAGCAGGATTAATTTTTAAGCGTGGTGTACACCACCGAAACTGGTTACGAGGTGCTGGATACCCTTTACCAATAAGATTTACCCAAAATGTGTCTTCAATTACTGGTTGTAGTAAATGTGGCTCAATTGGCATCCCCTGTTTTTGAGCAGCTACTTTGAGATTCTGCAAGGATTTGCGAACCCAAGCAGACACTACAGGATTTTCTACCTGAGTATCGGTTGTAATTACATAAACTGTTTTAGTTCTTTTTTCTGGAGGAAGAGCTGCGATCGCATTCCATACAAGCTGCAATACTGTACTAGAATCTTTTCCCCAAGACACGCCCAAAACCCAAGGTATCTCATCTAAACAATACAATTCTTGAATTTCAGTGTTGAGAACTTGGATATAGTCCACTAACTCTGCTACAGTACGTGTTTGCTGAACTGTCTTTTCTGGTTGTTGTGCTGTAGTCATTTCTCCTTCTCTCTGGAAACACTGGCGTAATATTCGGGCGAATAGAATTCGCTTCTACATAGACAAAACCCACCTCCGCAGGTTTAATGTAATATCCCGGCGAATAGAATTCGCGGCTACACAGACTTGTGTTGAGCGGAGTCGAAATACAAAACCCACGAACGTGGGTTGAAGAAAAGTTTTTAAAAACTTTACTACTAATATCCAATTTTTTGGATAATTAAACGACATAATCCTATTCTGTTTTTAAAATTTAACATGAAAGATAGTGCATCTGACCCAACTGCTGACATTGCTAAAGAGTACTTGGAACGGGAAAATAAGGAAAAACAGGTACTAGCTCTACTCCTGGAGAAGTTTTTAGGGAGAAAGGATCAGATTCTCGTTCAAAAAACCGAGATGGGTGGTACTGAGGCTTATGTTAGCTCTGTCACCTTGGAATGGTTTGCAGGTAGGGTTCACTTCGCCTCTGGCTTACCTCTGTTTCAGAAAAAGTACAATCCTGAGACTGATAATGTCGAGATTGACGCAGATAGTATTGATGAAATTCAGCAACGTCCCCTTGATTGGTCACGTCAAGCGCCGCTAGTGCAGTATTTAGCAGCTCGACACAACCATAAGTTTCCGCCAGTCCTGGTAGTAATTAATCAACCGTGGGTAGATAATCCCAAAGCTGCTGAGTGGGATAGCGAAGGACGCGCCACCAAGTCTACAACTGATTTCATCCCCCTAGATAAAGACGCTAAAGTAGGTCTGCTAAATATTTCTGAGGATGATGTGACTATTTATGCACTGGATGGTCAACACCGATTAATGGGTGTACAGGGGTTGATGGAGTTAATCAAAACTCGTAAACTCCAGCGTTATAAAAAAGATAAAGGTGCTGATGACAGTTTTATTACAGTCAATGATTTGATAGAAAAATACCAAGTAGACCTTGCTTACTTGCAAAATTTACCCAAGGAAAAAATTGGTATTGAGTTCATCTGTGCGGTAGCGGCTGGAGAAACTCGTACCCAAGCGAGGCGGAGGGTGAGATCGATTTTTGTTCATGTCAACCTGATGGCTGCACCCTTGACTAAAGGACAACTAACCCAGTTGAATGAGGATGATGGTTTTGCGATCGTTGCTAGAAAAATTGCAGTTACACATCCACTATTAGAACAACGACAAGAGCGCAATCCTCGTGTTAATTGGAATAGTGCAACAGTGGCTTCCAATTCTACAGTTTTGACGACTTTGCAAGCTCTGCAAGATATGTCTGAGCGATATTTGGGTCAAAAGTTCTCTCACTGGAAACCCTTGGAGAAAGGTCTAATTCCCATGCGTCCAGAGGATGAAGAAATTGAGCAGGGAATTGAGGAATTTAGAAAGCTATTTGATTCTTTGGCTAGTCTTTCTAGTTATAAAATTTTAGAACACGAAGATACACCAGCTTTACGGCGCTTCAGCTTTGAGAAGGATGGAGGTGAAGGAAATATGCTTTTCCGTCCAGTTGCTCAAGTTGCATTAGCGCAAGCTTTAGGAATTTTAGTTTTTAAAAAAGGTTTTTCTCTGGCAGATATTTTTAAGAAACTGCGGAAGTTTGACCAGCAAGGTGGTTTTAGTGGTATGGAATATCCCCAATCTCTCTGGTATGGGGTTTTGTATGACCCAAATAAAAAGCGGGTGCAGGTTGCTGGACGAGATTTGGCGGCGAAGTTATTGGTTTACATTCTGGGTGGAATTCAGGAACAGATGGAACGTGCTGAACTTCGTAAAGCTTTGGCGGATGCTAGAACTGTGGAAGATAAAACTATAGGTTTTGATGGGGAGTTTGTTGAACCGAAAGCGGTAGGACTTCCACATATTCTCAACTAGCAAAGTTAAGTAGGGATTTTGCAGTGTGGTTTTTACCGATGCTACAGTCTATAAGGGTTGCATATCATGTTTGCTAACATCTACTAATTTATATTAGGTATTTATATGGCTCAACCGATTGAGGACAACAATAATAGCATTTCTCCTCAGATAAAAACTCAGTTTAGTTCCTTTATTGAGCCATTCTTCTCACAATATCATCGCGATCGCTGCTATCCGGGGCTGATTTTTCAGCAGGGAAAGCGGACAATGCTGCAAATTAATGTACCTGCCAGCGACTTTTCTGGTCTTCTCCAAGCTAAACCATCCACTGGCAATGATCCTGATTCTGGTAAAAATCGCCCAGTGATTACAGGTCATGCTGATGAAATTAAAAAATATATTGTTGAGCGTTCCCGAAAAGAAAAACCTTGGATTGTAGGAACGCTGACTGCTAATGTAGCCCCAAAAGACATAACAATTCTTGAATTGGGGAGGGGCATTTGTCTGGTTGTAATTCCTCGTGGAGTCAAGTTAGATATAACTGATGGACAACATCGTAAACATGCAATTCACCAATTAATAGAAAGTGGTGAAAGCAACTTAATCAGCGATGATGATTTTGGTATCACTCTAGTTTTAGAGGGTGACTTTCAAAAGTGTCAGGCAGATTTCAGAGACATGGCTCAAACAAAACAACTAGATAAATCATTGTTATTATCATTTGGTGACTTCTCTGGTCGAGTTGGCATTACTAAAGAGTTAATCAAACGAGTACCAATGTTTCAGGGTAAGACAGAGAAGATTAAATTGAGTCCTGCTACTAAAGATAAGTTAATCTACACAATTAATTACATAGCTAGGTTTGTAAGTTGCGTTTTTACTAACGATCCAGGTAATCAGCTTCGAGATTATGATGTTTATCAAGCATCTGATGCTTTGGTTATTTGTCTTAATAAATTTTTCTCAGAATGCAGTAACACTGAGTATATTTCTGAGACAACTGTTGAAGAACTAACAAAAGATGAAGTCGCTGCATTTAAAGAAGATTGTATTCTAGGTATAAGCGTTGGACTAGAAGTTTTAGGGCGTTTATTACACTATATATATGATCCGGAAAACAATTATTTTAATGAAGAAAAAATTTCACAACTAGCACAGCTAGATTGGTCAAGAGAAAACCAACTTTGGAAGGATAACGTAATTAGAATAGATGCCCAACCTAAAAATCCAGACAAGCCATATAGAATATCTGCTACTGTTAGTGCAGTAACAAATGCAGTCAAAACAGTAAGAATTACACTAGGATGGATGTAAATTTATTGCTTTTAACCATTACTTAAAAATCAAGAGAGGAATTTGGTTAGATCAAATTCCTCATCTTGCTGCTCTGCATTCGTTCTTTCATAACTAAGAATCAATAAAAGTCGCTCTGAATAATCTACTGCTCCACGCAGTTCATTTTGTATAATCTCTAAACCAGCATTAGCGTACTCTTCAAAAATGTGAATGCGTTGCTCGTCAGCTATATTATCATCATTTATAATCTTAATGTTTTCTGTTTCGGTGATAGCCAACAAATTAATTAATAGAGTGAAGCTGCTGGTAAAATAATCTTGTCGCAGTGGAGATAAATCTTTAGAAATTACGTCTAAAGGAATGCGCTTTTTATATTTAACACCCAATGCTGCTGCGAACACCATTACTTCTACATAAGTCTGAAAAGGCCCAGTTGTGTCTTTTGATGCGACTAGAGATTTCACCAACTCAGCCTTATCTTTAGCAACCCTGATTCTATTTGCAGCCATTGTTTTAATATCTACATTGTTGCTATTTTAACCGAAAGTCAAAAGCGATGCTTAGGAGCAAGGCACTCATGTCTACGTATGTATTGTGCATTATTTTAAACTAATTACAAAGTGATCGCAAACTACCATCACCCCAAAAAACTCATGATTTTATGGGTGTGACTAACAAGATACGCAAGGTTATACTGGTAGCCTCGCAACAGTTCAGCTTTGTATAGCCAATACTAAAAAAGTATAATAAAATACGTATTCAAGTTTATTCAATCAAGTCATGCGTAGTTTATCGTAATCATTACTTCAGTAAAAGAGTTTTACCAACAAGGGTTTAGTGTATGAGTGAAAATGACAAACAAGGTAATTTCTGGACTACTTTCCCTGGAATAATTACGGCAATGACTGGTATAATAACAGCTACAGGGGGATTAATTGCATCTCTTCATTCAACTGGTATATTTTCTAGCCAAAATACCCAAGCTTCTTCTGCAAATCCACCAGAGACTCAAACTAATACTAATACTTGTCTTCAACAGGCAAATAATGCAACTTTTGAAGTTAAAGCTTATAACCAAAATGGTTGTAAATTTAAAATTTTAAATAATAAGAATAACGTTAAAGCACACTTTCATGCTAGTGGAGAATGGGCTGTGGGTAAAGCGGCTGATGGATTTGAATATGTCACAGCGGAAGGTTATACAAGAGAGATTGACGAATCTACCAAAAAGCTATTCAAATGTCCAGACCAAAAACTAGGAGCATTAATATATATACGTAAAGGAAAATGTTATCACGCAGGTGAAGATACAGTTTTACCTTTGGAAGCAGAAGAAGAAATTGATTTTTATATTAACGATCATGCTGAGGGTTATGATGATAACCGAGGAATTGTGAAAGTTACCTGGGATATAGCCAACTAAAATATAATTTTTTACTTGAGAGCAAGCAAAAAGCGATCGCACCTATAAGCACATTACTTTATCAGGATAGCGTTTTAACATAGCTGCACTTTGAATTTGTCCAGTGCCCAAAGATAATTAATTGGCGTTGTTGAATATGAGTATAAATATCTCACGCAAAGACGCAAAGAAGTGGGGGTAAAGAAGGACTTTTGCAATAAATCTAATTAATTTGTGTTGCATGAATGCAGGATAATTTTATGGATTTTCCTTTGCGCCTTTGCGCGAGTAATTACCTATCGCGTTCAACTTCCATAATTTCCGTATACTCAAACTCGCTCGGACTTTGTTTCACCAAAGGATATCTTTCCCCACCCAACTCAATATAATCTTGTTCGCAATCTGGTTTAGATGAATAATATGTAAGTACATATTCTCTCCCAATTCTACCTGTCATTTCTGCTTCTACTTCACCCCGCCACTGAGTCTTAGTAACTAAAACTATCAACTGATTTGCTAATTGGGGAATTGTTTTAGCAATGTGTCGCCGCGAACTTTCATCCAAACTACCAAAGGGCGAATCCATAACAATGGGGAAAGTGCTACTATCAGGAATCATCATCATTTTTCGTTTTTCACTCCATTCCCTTACTTTGTCAATGATGCTGGCAATAAAGGATAAACTGAGAATTTGATTTTCTCCAGTGGAAGCTGCAACTAGTGCTTCCATACCTGTGGTATTTTCTACTAATGTCAGTTCATATTTATCGCTAATTTTAGGAATGTATGGAGTAATAGAAATCTCCATGAATATCTCTTGTACTCGCTTTTCTAGTTGCAGACGAAATTGTTGTTCTTGACGATTTCGGACTTCTGTTAACCGTTCGATTGCATCTTGAGTGGCGTTAATTCGTCGCTGTGCTAAAGTTTGCTTATCTTCATTCAGCTTTTGTTTGCTGATTTGTTTATTAAAACTTTCAATTTCAGTTGTGAGTTGAGCAATTTGCTGCTGATTTGCACCCTGTTCTCGATTTAATTCGTCAATTTTACTTTCAATTTCATCTAACCGTTTTTGCAAACTGCTAATTTCTTCGTTAGCATCTTTTCGCAAACGCTCTTGAATATTATCTAAATCACCTTCAATTTGTGATATGCTTTGCCTTAATTGATTAATCCTAGTTTGTTCTCTATCAACTTCTTCCCAAAATCCTATAGCTTGCTTATCAATTTCACCTACTTGAGCGCTCATGCGAATTGCAGTTTCTTCCACTGCTGAAGAACCTGCTTTATTTAACCAAGTAGTCACATGAGTATGAGAATGATTCCCCTCGTGTAATTCTGCACCACAAATACAGCGTTGAGAATTTAGTAAGTCATTGACAAATTCTCGCGAAATTCCAGAGGTTAACTCACCTCGCTGCTTTAAATCATTAATAATTTCTCGGAACTGTGCTGTAGTTTCTGACAGCAAAACTGTATAACCACGCGCGGAAATTAATTTTTTCAGCGCTTCCTTTGTTTTTTTATATTCTTCTTGATTTGTCGCTTTCTGCAATTCTAAATCTTGCCATCTTTCTTGCAATTCCTTGACGGCACTAAGTTCTCGTAAACGATTACTTGTCTCTTTTTTGAAAGTTTGTTGATATTCTAACTCTTCTTTAATTTCAGTTTGCCGTTTGGTAATGCGTTCACGCTCTCGCTCTATCTTTTCTTGCTGTCGTAACAGTTGTTTAACTTGAGAATCACCAATAGCTTTTAACTCGTTTTCTAAAGTTTTTTTAGCATCTCCTAAGTGTCTGATGGAACGATTAATTACCTCGACACCCAAGAAAATTTTTGTAGCTTCGGCAATCTCAGCTTTTTTGTCAGAACGGACTATTTCTTCAATTCGTTCTCCGTCAAAGAAAAAATATTGATGTAAAGTAGCGGGTAAAATTTGATTGATTATATCCTCTGGCTGCTGATTTGGGATATTCCATTTGCCATCGTCCCCGCCAACCCACATGGTTAATTGAGTTTTACCAGCATCAAAGTCACTTTCGTTTTTGTAACCTCGACAGGCGCGTTTGACTCGATAGCGTTTACCTTCATGTTCCCAACCAATCTCTACCCAACATTCTACAGCTTGGCCTCTTTGAGTTTCTGCGATCGCACGCTTATTTACTAACTGTTCTGTCGATGCAAACGCCGCACTAAATTTCTCATAAAGAACCCAAGTAAAGGCATTTAGCAGACTAGTTTTTCCAGAGCCATTATTGCCATGAATAATCGTGGTGTTGTGAACATCTCCACTTGCGAGGCTTATCTCTGGTGTAATACCATAAAAGGAGCGAAAGTTGCATAGCTTGATTGAAGTCAGCTTCATCGCACCTCTTCCTTCACAATGTCCAAAATATTATCATTTATATGGCTGTTAATCTTCTTATCTAACCTACCTTTTTCTAGCTTCCATACCCGCTCAATAATTTGCCGCACTTCCGGCGGAGCACTAGTAATTGGCTCCTGCACATCATCGATATTCGCCTCTTGTGACATATCAAGTTTTAAAATATGATTTTTCTATATTTTAACTGCCTCTACGTGTGCGATCGCCTCTCTCAAGCTACTATTAGTGTTATCTTTATTTTCCGCAAATTATATCTTTAAATTTCTAATTTTTTTGGAAAAAAATACTTTATTTTTGAAGAGTTTCCTGTTATTATTTAGATTAATAAGATTTACTTTACAATGGGAGTTTAGCGATTTTAAAATTTTTGCTTACATCCCATTGTAAAAGTCTTAATATTATTCTCCCATATCAAATGCTTCTTTTCTCCAAATACCAAAAAATTTTACAAAAGAACACAACTATAAACGTGCAAAACAGCAGATAAATCTGTAATTCCTCATCAAAGATCTAACAATCCATATCGCTTTTGCAAATCCAGTAACTTCATTCTCGCTTCGCCAGCGTTGTCAGCTAAATCAGCGAATTCGACAAAGCGACGCAGTTCCTTTTTTAACAGATTACGCTCAACTTCTATAGTTTCTCTATCTAAATCTGGTGGCAAAACAATCATGTCAAATATAGTGGCACGTTCTTTAGCAGGATGAGGACGCAAAACACGCCCCCGTCGCTGAATAAACTGGCGAGGATTACCAGAACTTGATAAAATCACCGCAGTTTGAATTGCCGGAATATCAACACCTTCATCTAAACAGCGAATTGCTACCAAACCTTGCAGTTCACCACTTTCAAATTGATGCCGCAAAATTTCCCGTTCTTGTAAGGATGTTTGCGCCGTATAGGTGCTTACTTTGTAGCCTAATTCCACTCCGAGAATTTTGGCAACAGCTTTAAGTTGACGTAAGGATGAACGTTGTCCCACATCTTGTGAACCATCACTGCAATAGAAAAGAGTGTGAGTAGTTTCGCGGCGAATAGTCATTAAATCCCGCAAAGCATTTAATTTATTTTCCGCAGCACCAATTAACCTTGCCCGTTGCATTAACAACGGCTTTAAATCTTCATGGTTTTCAAAGTCTCCCAATTCGCCATTTTCCCGTTCCCGGTATAATAGACATCGCCCAATTCTTTTAGTTAATTTTAAATAAGCAATACTTTCTGCCTCAGTTAATTCCACCAAAATTGGATAATACTGATAATGTACTAAAGCACCTTGAGCGATCGCATCCCGCAAAGTAAACTCTGGCTGGAGAACTGGGCCAAAATAATCAAATAAAGATTGCGTGCCAAAGTCATCAAAATACCTCTCTGGTGTCGCAGACAAAGCTAGTCGCAACCCTACACGGCGCGGTAAACTTTCTTCTAACTTAGGTGCGCCTAAGTTATGCGCCTCGTCTCCAATAATTAAAGTCTTGGCGGGGAAATATTTGAGTTGAGATTGAAACCCCTCTCCAATTAAAGTAGAGTTGGTGGTAATCACCGTGACGAAACCTTGGGAACCAGAACGCAGATTGTAAATCTGCGTAGAAAGTTGATTTTGCCAAGTGCGTAAATTCTCAAAAGCTAAAATAGGCTGTAAATTAAATTTTTCACATTCTCGCGCCCATTGGGTGACGAGATGGCGGTACGGGCAGACCACCAATAAGACTTGTAAGTTAATTTGTTGGTATAATTCACAGACGATCGCTAGTGCTGTGATTGTTTTACCACTACCAGTTGCCATTTTCAGCGTCCCTCTACCATTGTTGGCAAACCAGCTAGTGATAGCTTGTCGCTGATACTGTCGCAATTGCAGAGATAAAGGTATTTTTGGGCATCCTGGTAATGGTTGCTGAGTCTGATAACTGCCCTTACTTTCTCTTACAAATGGTAATTTGAGTTTGAAAGTGGGCAGTTGTTGCTGCACTGGATTTGACGTCAGGTACATAAAATGTCAGGCACAAAGATGGTAATGAACCCTAATTAATTGGGTATTGGGCATTGGTATTTATCTTTCCCAATCCCAGTCCCCAATCCTCATTTTTCAGTAGCCGCGCCAAACGCCGATGAGAGAACCTTGTACCTGCACATGCATAGCTAGTACTTCAATGGGATTGTACTTAGAATTTGCTGGTTTGAGGGTAACGCGATCGCCACTTCGATAAAAACGCTTTAATGTAGTACCGTATCCATCAACTCTGGCGGCGACAATAGTACCATTTTTCAGATGATCTGGTTCTGCAACTGGACGCAGGAATACCAAATCTCCATCAGCAATTAAATCCTCAATCATGCTGTCGCCAGCTACTCGCAAAGCATAGGTTTGAGCAGGTAATGAGAAATTAGAAAAGTCTAAATGATCTACAGCATCGGTGAATGGTTCAATTAAACCACCTGCGGCGATCGTGCCTAAAATTGGTACACCTTGCTTTACAGGATGTAAAATCCGAATAGTTCGCGCCTTCCCTTCATTCCATTCTATATATCCTTTGACGCGTAAATGTTCCAATCGACTTTGAATAGGTGCTGGCGACTTTAAGCTCATCGCCTGCATCATTTGCCGAATTGAAGGCGAATGTTGGTGTGTTCGGATGTATTCTGCCAACCATTCGTAAAGTTCTTGTTGAGCTTCCGTTAGACGTTCCATAAATTTATCGGGAAGTAATTATAAATGTCCCTAGAACATTAGTACTACAAAAAACTCTCCATAACAAGATAAAAGTAAAAATATGAAAAGCAAAAGAAAGATAATTCTTTTATTTTTTGCCTATTTATTTTTGATTGTTTACGAAGAGTAGCCAGGAGTTGGGAGTTAGGGGGAGTGGGGCAGGGGAGCAGAGGGGCAAGGGGGACAATGAGAAAATTATTAATTCTTGACTCTTGACTCCTGACTCTTGACTCCTTTCACTCTGCCCCTAAAATACTTACAAGTAAAGCTTTTTGGGCGTGCAAGCGGTTTTCTGCTTGATCCCAAACTCGTGATTGAGAACCTTCGATTACTGCCTCGGTAATTTCTTCACCGCGATGAGCTGGTAAGCAGTGTAAAACAATTGCTTCTGGATCAGCAAGGCTCAATAATTGCTCCGAAATTTGGTAAGGTTGGAAAATTGGGAAGCGATCGCCTGCTTGGTCTTCTTGCCCCATACTTGCCCAAACATCGCTATAAAGTACAGTAGTTCCCTTGGCTGCTAATTCTGGGTCATGAGTGAGAAGAACTTCAGTTTTATTATTAGCGATCGCTCTTGCTTGTTCTACAATCTTAGGATCTGGTTCATATCCACTTGGCGTAGCAATTCTGACATTCATCCCAGCCAAAGCACAGCCAAGCATCAGAGAATTAGCCATATTATTCCCATCACCCACGTAGGTCAAAGTTAACCCAGCAAGGGTGTTAAAGCTTTCTTGAATCGTCAACAAATCAGCTAATACCTGACAGGGGTGTTCTGCATCAGTAAGGGCGTTAATTACCGGAATCTTGGCATAATGAGCAAAAGTTTCCAACTCCTGCTGTGCAAAAGTGCGAATTGCCAAAATATCGAGATATCGATCCAACACCCGCGCCGTATCCTGTAAAGGTTCCCCACGGCTAACTTGAGTGACATTAGGGTTGAGATCGATTACCTGTCCACCCAATTGGTACATCGCCACTGTAAAACTCACCCGTGTGCGAGTTGAAGCTTTAGAAAACAACAACCCCAATACCTTATTACATCGCAACTTTAGCTGTTGCGATTTTAGTTGAGTTGCCAATTGCAGGAGTTCCTGAAGTTCCGTTGGACTTAGGTCTGCCAGACTTAATAAATCTCGTCCGCTCAACGCTGCCATGCTTGTAATCTGTAAAGAACAATTACGTATTTCTGTTCCTTTACCCAACTGTGGCAAAAAAATACAGTTTTAAAACTGTATCAATATTTTTGCGCCTAGCCTAGGATTTGAAATAGCTTTGCTATGAATATTAATTTATCAACTTTATCAGTAATTTTAATCACTGATTTTTTTTAGGTTTATTAGGCATTGGAGACTTTTAAGATTTGGTTAAAACCTTACCTCTGGTGGGCGGATTTTTTTAATCTTCAATCTCTAGTACGCGGTTTTATTATCACACTTATAACGCCTACTCAACTATCTAAAGGTTGAAAAACAATAATCTAAAAATATTTATTTGTACTAGATGGTAGACAATCAAATCACTTATGGTACAATAAGAAGTCGATTAATGCTTGGAAGCATTAGTAAATGAGCGCCAGCATAGCACAGTGGTAGTGCATCCGACTTGTAATCGGAAGGTCGTCGGTTCAAATCCGACTGCTGGCTTTAAGTCTAGGTAAGGGTTTAAAGCTTTTAATAGATGTTGTCAAACGTCACTAACCCATACTTGCATTGTTGCTAAATGTGGGAAAATACCGTAAAACCTGGGTAAAGTTAGGGAAGCGGTAGCGAAAGTTTTAAGGATGGCAATTACCAGTTTTGAGCAATTGCAGGAAAAGATTTCAGCACTGGGTTTGAGGGTATCAGTAAGACGTAAAGGAGAAGCACTTTACTTGAGGGCAGTATTGCCACCGCGCCCTGGATCTAAATCGCAACAAACTGAGCCTCATCAACAAGATTTAGCGCTAAAAGTGCAAGCTAATCGGTACGGATTTGAAGTGACATTAGAAAAAGCGATCGCCTTCGGATTGGCATTAGGACGCGGTGAATTTAACTGGAATGATTATCTAGAGCCTATCGCCCCACAGTTAGAGACAGTTGGAGAATGGGTAGAGAAATTCAAGCAGCACTACTACTCAACTAAAATTGAGGGTAAAACGCAGGAAAAGACATGGCAGGGGCATTACATGAGTGCTTACAGTTTGCTGCCACCAAATGAGTCTCTAAGTGCAGTACACTGTGCTGCTTTGAGAAGACTGGGGACTTCTGCCATCGCTATCAAGTCTGGTCAGAAGTAGTGCAGGCATAGCTCAGACTTCTCTTTGGGTTTAAAAACAAATTTCAACAATTCTGTAAATGAGCATTTTTTTGTTTTACAATTAATGACGCTACTCCCCGGACTACAAATTTGGGAATTACCAAAGCTATTTATTAAAAATTGGAACTAAAGATTTATATGTCTGCTCAATTTCAATCTAAGCGACTAGCTGGTTTTTTATCCCTAATCGTTCTTGGGTTGAATATTGCTTCTTGCACTACCGATAGTAGAAAGGTGAATACTGTTTCCCTCGTTGGTGCTGGGGCAAGTTTTCCCGCTCCTTTATACGAACGTTGGATTTCAGATTATAACCAGCAAAATCCCAATGTGAAAATTAATTATCAAGCGATAGGAAGCAGCGCCGGAGTACAACAACTCATCAAAGGTACTGTAGACTTTGCGGCTAGTGATGTGGGAATTACAAATGAACAAGCGGCTAAGGTCAAACGGGGAGTGGTTGCTTTGCCCTTAACTGCTGGTTCTATAGTGCTGGCTTACAACCTCACAACAACTGCACGCCAATCGTCTCAAGTCAATCTGCCAAATAGTTTAAAGCTTTCACGCCAAACCTACACAGATATCTTTTTAGGAAAAATTACAAATTGGAATAATCCGAGAATAGCTGTAGCTAATCCGGCGCTAAATCTACCTGATTTACCAATTCAGGTGGTACATCGAACTGATGGTAGTGGAACCACAAGCGTGTTAACGCAACATCTAAGTGCTATAAGTCCAGAATGGAAAAGCAAAGTCGGATCTGGGAAATCTGTGGCATGGTCTGTGGGAATTGGTGCAAAGGGTAACGAAGGCGTTACTGCTCTGGTTCAACAGATCCCAGGAGCTATTGGCTATGTGGAGTACGCTTACGCCACACAAAATAAACTACCTGTGGCTGCTTTAGAAAATAAATCTGGCAACTATATTACGCCGACACCAGAATCGGCAGCTAAAACTTTAGAGACCGTGAAATTACCCGCCAATAATTTAATTGCTTTTATCAGTGATCCTATAGGTGCTCAATCCTATCCCATCGCAACTTATACTTGGCTTTTAACTTATCGCCAATATCAAAACCCCATCAAAGCCCAAGCGCTAAAAAAATTTGTTAACTGGGCTTTCATTGAAGGGCAGAAATCCAGTTTAGAACTCGGATATATTCCTTTGTCTAAAGAAGTTGTTATTCAAGCACAATCTGCCGCCAAAAAAATTACAGAATAGCTGGTATTACAGCGGGTTTCATAACAATTGACCACAGTAGGGTGGGCATTGCAATGCCAGGGCGGCCGCATCATGTTAATAAGGCTAGTCCATGAGTTTTTTTGATCTATAATTCTAGTCTCAGCCCTTTTTGCATCTTTTTCAATCTGTCGAACTCACATTAACTATAGTGACAGTTTGAAAAAGTACAACTAAGATGTAAGCGGCCATATCTTCGGCTGTATCAGCTACCTAATATTGACTAAATACATAGATATAACTAATGAGTAGCTGTTTAACCCAGTTTTAGAAAAGCGATCGCTTTCCATGGCCAACCGCTATGTTATTCGCACATCTCCGGTTTTCGCCTTTATGGATTGGGTTGGACAGCAATTAGCTATTGCTAGCAAAGGAAGTGTCTGGCATGACTTTAGTAGACGGTATTTATATGTAACTAACCGTCAGCGATTAGAAATAGAACTGCTCAAAAACATCCTGGAGACAGAAGCAGGACAACGCAACTTAGAGACATATCTGCAATCAGCACTACACCTTACCAAAGATGAAGTCGAAGTAATTCTTTTTCTCGACCTATCTTTTTCTAATCTAAAAGCGTCACCTACTGATACCCCAAGCCTTCCAACCCCCTCGTCACCCCGTCAGATTTCAATTATTGCGTACCATACCTCTAAGAGTGGATCCCCCCTAGACGCGATCGCCCTTTGGGAGCATCGCCTACTTATCCAACTCAAAATGTCGTACCATCCACCAGATATGATTCGCTTTCGTTAATCGCTTTGCTCACATCAGCTAACGTTTTATACTCTTTTGAAGGTAACTGCTTCAAAGCTCGCAGTACTTTCTCGTCAATACCTTTTTCTTCAGCGTACCTAATTAAGTCTTGTTTACTCAGCGGGTAGCTGACTTCGTTCAAGCTGTTCTGTAGCTGTACTGTATTTACTCTCATCATAATAATTCTCCTCAAGCCTGACGCTGTGTATTCTGGGAAATCAAGTGGAGATTTAGTCAAATATTGACTAATAAATAGGGAAAATAATTAAGAGAGAGGCTGAAAAACCATTCACACCTCACCCTATGCAGTTTTAGCTTTGATTTGATTCAGGTCTAACCATTTTGATGGATGAATGTCAGCTTTACTAGGTAAGAACTTCTTTGATTTACAAATGAAACTTCAACGTTTGCTGTCTCTAGCATGAGGTAGATTCCATAGTAAATTCATTCATCCAAAGTCTGGCTTTTCATGGAATCTTTTTAGCTCATGGATAGATGCAAAGCTCACTTTTTCCATTACTTCCCTATACATCCACCGCAACCCCAAAACAGGCTAAAAAAGCTTCTGAATAGCTTCGGTAAACTTTTCGTAAGGAGAAACTCCTACAATAGTTTCTGCTAATTCACCATCTTTGAAAATTAAAACCGCCGGAATGTTGCGAAGACCGAATTTTTTAAAAATCGGCTTGTTGTTGTCGATGTCTACTTTAACAACCTTGGCGCGACCTTTGTATTCCTCTGCGAGTTGATCCATTAACGGACTGATCAAGCGACAGGGGCCACACCAAGTAGCAGTAAAATCAACAACAACTACTTTCTCTTCACTTAAAAGACTATCAAATTCACTTTCTTCAACGTAAGCAACTGTATCAGTAGACATTTTTGTAATTCTCCAGTGTCAAACTCAAATTTCAGTAAAAAGCTAACTGTACAAACTATACTCTCTTCTGCCCAGCGGTAATCAAACAGTATTTAGAGGAATATTCAAGGTGCGATCGCTAATTCGTCATAAATCAGCTTGCCAGTTTTGAGCTTGTTAGCGGATAGACTGTAATTCTTCAGCAGACATTTTATCCAAATTCTTTAAAATAAAGCTCATCTGTCCTTAAGTCTGTAGTTGTTCGCGGTGTTGGTCAAAAAAATTCCAGTTCATATTCATGTTTTTTGATTTTGTGACTTAAATCTGCCTGCAATAAACTCTCGCTTACGTAGATGCTTCGTTTTGCGTTTGGTAACTCGCTCTCGCCACATCCGAAAACTGGATTCTTTCATTTCATGTTTCATTAAGGCAATTACTTCTTTTTCAAGGAGTCCAAACTGAGCCTCGATAGCATCAAAAGGTGTTCTATCTTCCCATGCCATTTCAATGATGCGATCAATAGTTTCAGGGGTGAGGTTAGGTAGGTTCATTTTTTTGTTTGTAATTGGTAAATTTGAGCTATTATTCTCTTCTAATAGGATTTGATTGCTGAAGTTACCACACGCGATCGCATATTAAATCAGAGCTAGTAGTAAGCGGCTCTAGCCCTTGCGAACATTGTATAGAGCGATAAATCGCTCTCTGCGAGACGCTACGCGAACACTACGAAAAAAAATTTTATTTTACTTCACGAGCAGATGATCGCTATCACTTTATTATTATTCAAAGGTTTAGTCTGGGAAAGCTACACCAGTCATTGGATCACGGATATACAACCCTAGGGTGAGACTACGGATCACTTCATCCCAAATGGGTGTTAGCTGCTCAGCTTGATCTGCCCAATAATCAAATGTAATCAAGCATTGAACATTTGACCCCAAACCAATGCAAGTCCGCGAAAAAGCTTCGCGTGGTTCTTCTTGAGTGTCAATAAACTTGATCTCTGTCCACACAATCCTGGCTGTTTGGCGCTTGATGGTAACGATTTCTCCTTTAGCAATGACGTTGCGGCTGTCGTCTTCCATCACTTTCTTCAAGGTAGATTTTAGCGGAAACGAACTCCAGTCATTGGGTGGTAGGCGATTGAAAGATACTTCCAAGCAGCAATCATCGTCAGGCGGTTTTTTATCGAGAAACTTAAACGATTTTTCTTGTGGCTCAAAAACCCAATTCTGGGGAACATTGAAGCGAACAGATCCCCGATCTGCGACAAAAATTTTGTAGCCTGATGGAGATTCCCAGCGATGGTCAGGTTTTAGTTCAAGCGTTTCTTTAATCCACTGGAGATTGCTTTTCTTACGCTTTGCCATAGTGTTTTTGCAAATCTGCTAAAGACAGCGTAGGTTGCGCTTACGCCCATTTTATTAATCTTATCAAATTTCTAGTATCGGAAGTCTTTGCTCTAATTTCTCTCCGCAAAGGGCACTCGCCTCTCCTAAAGGAGACGCTGCTTTGTAGCTTGCTTCGACCTAGGAGTACAAGTCAAGCCACTGCCTTGCGAGGATAGAGGAGTTTGTGGCAAGTGGCGCGGAAAAACATTCCACAGCGGTGGTTCTCCAATCTATAATGTGTAACGATAAATTTTTCAAATTGGTATAACTTGAGTCTTAACGGGAAGTGTAATAATAAACTCAGTACCTTGACCGAGTGTAGAGTTGACATCCAGCGAGCCGTTGTGTTTTTCGGTGACGATTTGATAAGCGATCGCTAATCCTAATCCTGTTCCTTTACCAATCTCTTTAGTCGTAAATAAGTGGTCAAAGATTCTTTGCTTTACTTGTTGTGACATCCCAATACCATTATCTTGAATCCGCAGCTGTACTAGTTGAGGATCATCTGTAATCTGGGTACAAATGGTAATTTGATTAATGCGTTTTTGAGCCACTTCTTCTAAGGCATCGATCGCATTTGCCAGAATATTCATAAATACTTGATTAAGTTGACCGACATAGCATTCAATTTGAGGAATATCGCCGTAGTGCTTGATTACTTCAATAGCCGGTCGAAACTCGTTGGCTTTGAGACGATGCTGGAGAATCATTAATGTGCTGTCGATGCCCTCGTGAATGTTAAACGGAATCGGGCGATCGCAATCGGAACGCGAAAAGGTTCTTAAGCTAGTGCTAATATTGCGAATGCGATTCACACCTTCGCGCATAGAGATGAGCAATTTGGGTAAGTCTTCTTGCAGATATTCCAAGTCTATTTCCTCAATCGCTGCTTGCAGGGTTGCACTTGGATGAGGCAGTTCTTGTTGGTAAAGTGCAATGAGTTGCAACAGGTTTTGTACATACTCTTGTGCAGGTTGCAGATTTCCGGCGATGAAGCCCACAGGATTATTAATTTCGTGGGCTACCCCCGCAACTAGATTTCCTAAAGCAGACATCTTTTCACTTTGCACAAGTTGGAGTTGCGAGTGATGCAGTTGGTTAAGGGCGGTTTTTAATTCAGCAGTTCGTTCAGCGATATGTTGTTCTAAATTCTTAGTCAATTGCCATAGTTGCAGTTGCGTTTTGACCCGCGCCAGCATTTCCTGTTCCTGAAAAGGCTTGGTAACATAGTCCACTGCACCTAAATCAAATCCCTTGACTTTACTGTCGGTATCAGATAGCGCTGTCATAAAAATTATCGGAATATTGGCCGTTGTGGGATCTGCCTTCAGCCGTTGACAGGTTTCAAAACCGTCGATTCCGGGCATTTGCACATCAAGTAAAATCAAATCTGGTGGATTAGTTTGTATCCGCTTGAGAGCGCGATCGCCATCAATGGCCGTTATCACTTCATAGCCCGCATCACCGAGAGTTTCACAAATCACCTCCAGGTTTGCAGGAGTATCATCAACCACTAGGATCTTAAGAGAACTAGACATTGCCCTTCTCCTGTGTCAGATGTTGTTTTAATAAATCTTCAATTTCCTCAGCCTTGAATTGTTTAGCAAGCTGAAGAATTGGTGCAGCAAAAGCACTCAGACGAGGATCAGCCTGCACCAGATTTTCTATTTGTTCGCGTAGCCGCTTCAAGTTAGCTTGTTGTGCCAGTACCATTAACTTTTCAAGTTCAGTTTTAGATGGAAAAACGAACTCGTTAACATTGTGTGGTATGTCTTCAGTGGCAGTGCTTTCGTATTTCCACTGTAGTTCTAAATAACGTTCTAGTAAGCGGAACAATTCGCTAACTTCTACTGGTTTTGCAAGGAAGTCATTACCACCCGCATCTAGGGCCATTTGCTGATCAATTTGTGCTACTGATGCTGAGGAAACCAGAATTTTTAAGTGCTGCAAATCCTCCGCAGAACGGACTTGTTTGAGCATTTCAAAGCCATTCATTATAGGCATGGCAAGGTCAGTAATCACCAGATCAGGTTGCATCTGCCGCATTTTCTCTAAGGCATCCTGTCCGTTTTCCGCTTCGGTAAACGTGAAACCAAGAGGTTCTAGCAAGTTGACCAGAACGGCGCGGTTTTCCCAGCGATCGTCCACTACCATGATGTGGCGTGATTGTCCTTCATAGCCGATGATTTGCTTACCTGTGCTGCTGAAGCTTTGCTTTGCCCAATCGGTGGCGATCGCCAGATCAACTTCAAAGTAGAAATTGCTGCCGATACCTGCTTGACTTTTGACCTGGATTTGTCCGCCCATCAAATCTACGATTTTTTGACTGATAGCGAGTCCTAAGCCTGTACCTTCCGCTTGGCGTTTGCGATCGCCTACTTGTTCAAATGCCTGAAAAATTTTATCTATTTGCTCTGGTTCAATGCCAACTCCGGTATCTTGAACTTGAAAACTGATCCGTCGATAGTTGGTATCCAATGCAGTTTCCAGGACTGCAACTTTCAGGGTGACAGCTCCTTTATCTGTAAATTTAATGCCATTCCCCAATAAGTTAATCAAAACCTGACGCAGCCGCTTTTCATCTGCCAGCACACCTGCGGGTAACATTGAATCGGGTTGATAAATAAAGTCAATGCCTTTTTGTTCAGCTCGAATGCGACAGATTTCCACAACCCCTTGCAGAAATGCCGGCAAGTGTATTCCAGTGGGAGTAAGTTCTAGTTTTCGTGCTTCAATTTTAGACAAGTCCAGCACGTCGTTAATCAAAGTCAGCAAATGTGAACCGCATTGGTAAATAATGCCGACTCCATGACGTTCTTTTTCAGGTAAAGCTTTAGAACGACCGAGAATTTGCGCGTATCCCAAAATACCATTGAGAGGTGTTCGTAATTCATGGCTCATATTTGCCAGGAATTCACTTTTTGCCTGATTCGCATTGTCAGCAATTTCCTTAGCAATCTTAAGTTCAGTGGTGCGTTCTTCCACTCGTTGCTCTAGTTCTTCATTCACTGTCCTGAGTTTTAAAGCTGCTTTACGGTTCTCATTAAGAACTGATATCAGCAAATAGGTTGTCAAGGCAATGACGCACATGAAGGATTGCAGTAACATCAAAGATTCGCTCACCGAAGATCTAGCGAAAGACCCCAAGTTATGAGCCGTTCCCAAAACAGCGATCGCCGAAACAATCACAACCAACAGCGTGGACTCCGTTGCTCTAAATCGAAACGCAGACCAGAGCAAGAGTGGCATCATCATATACTCCACAGGATTGTTACCCCAAAATGAAGCCTTGCTAATGATTGCCAGCAAAACCACAATGACAGCAAACTCTGTAACCAACTGTGCATTAAATCGTACAGGTCGCCAAGATTGCATTGACCATGCAAGTATCATCGGTGTGATTAGCAATCTGCCTGTAATCACGCTCATTGACCAGGTTTGCCAAACTGCACCATAAAGTTCCCAAGGTAAGCTACCAGTTAAACACAAGATTGTCACAGCAAAGCAAGTAGTGATTGCTGCACTGGTGAGAATTACGATCAAAAATTTAAAGACATTGAGCGATCGCCCAAGTAAATCGGATGTTTTAATAAACTTGTTGATTAACCATGCTGCTACAAGTGGCTCAATGCAATTGACTAAAGAGATACTAATGATGGTAGGAAAATCTTTGTAAAATAGCAGCGAATTTACGAGCAATGCACTCAGAAAAATTGGTAATCCTGTGCGATAACCCAACAACAAAACCATTGCCAGGAAAAAACCTGACGAAGGCCAAATTGCTGATGCCGAATTTTCAAACGATACAGCTTGGGAAAGTGTTGCCAGCCCATAGTGAGCGATCGCCAAGATTAGGGTGATGATAATCAGTTGATAACGCTGGAAAAACAAAGATTTAATCGCTGGTATAGCATATTGCTTTGAGTTGCGTGACATTGACTTAGAAATGGAGTGGATTGTAACACTGCACATCTCTAGAATGCCCATAATTTGTATTGGGTTATCATTGATAATTTTGATTGATATTGCGATCGCCCAGTTTGGAGCGTAGGCAATATCTACGACGGTCTACTACTTCTTCTAAGATACAAGAGTGCGTCGTCGCTCACGCAGCACACTACATTTTTTACTGCATATATGGATGGCTAACTCCTTAAGCAACACCATAATCTGTATACTGCCTTTTATACGGAGCCTGCAATCCCAAAACAATATCGTCTTTAGGAACACCCATTTCAACTAACTCCTCAGCAGGATTCTGATCTGTTAAATTCTGCTGAAGCCATATTTTTCCGTTCTTAATGTCGAAATGGATAACACATCGATAAATGCGCTCAAATTCTTGCCAACCCACATTCATCCACTGATAATGATCTCGCTCTGTATCGAAGATGAGTTGTGCCTCCACTTGATCATCTGAAACATCGTCACTGGCATAACGAGTGAGTAAGGTCTGAATATACTCTCGATACTTAGCTATTTTATCCATTGCACAATCACCTCATTCACTGGATCGTAGACAACTAATAAAACTTGATATATTTGTACTGCTGTCTGTGTGAACTCAAGTTGAAAGAAAGTTCGATAGGCATCTACTGGAACTGCCAAATATAATACTCGCTCTGGCTCAATTGCTTTCAGCGCCAAATGATAACTGAGGAATTGACCTAAAGCAGCGTAGAAATCTGTAATTGCAGAAGGATTCAGAAAGCTCTTGATCTTCAACTGCTATTTTCTCACCCGCTCTCTCAGCTGCAACCAGCCTTTCTGCACCCAAATCAATCTGAAAGTTGACGTTACCAAATTTAAATTTGAGTGGATCATCTGTAATTACCCATTGCTCTTTTTGTAGAGCTTTCTTGACTGCTTCATGAAAGATGTCCTTTGCTGACACAGATAAAATTAAATACTCGTACACTCACAATCGTACTCTTTTTGCTAAAAAAGTAACCACCTCTGCCAACACAACAGTACCAAATTAATTATAGGCATCCTACTAAATACGACCACCATTTCTTTATGCCTATGCCCGAATACCTCAGACCTCATATTCTCGGTAGCACTTGTGCATGGGGCTTGTTAGACTGTATTACGAATTTGCTGCTGGACAGGAATTTGAATGATAAACTCCGTTCCCTCGCCAGGTATTGAGAAACAATCTAACTTACCGCCATGTTTCTCAGTAACAATCTGATAGCTAATCGGCATTCCCATACCCGTTCCCTTACCGACAGATTTTGTGGTGAAGAATGGATCAAAGATGCGTTTGTGAACAGATTCAGTCATTCCTATTCCATTATCAGAAATTGCAATTTTTATCCAATTTGAATCAATCATAGAAGTCCGAATGATAATCTGGCTGGGATTTTCCTTAATCTCCTCATAGGTTCGTTTGGCGTTGGTTTCTTCTAGCGCATCAATGGCATTTGCCAGGATGTTCATAAACGCCTGATTGATTTGACCAGGATAGCATTCCACTAGCGGGAGACTGCCATAGTCACGAATTACTTGAATCGCTGGACGCTCTGGTCTATCTTTCAAGCGATGCTGTAAAATCAACAACGTGCTATCAATGCCCTCGTGAATATCAACGGCTTTGAAGTCAGCTTCATCCATTCGTGAGAAGTTGCGGAGTGACAAGACAATTTGGCGAATGCGATCTGTACCCATTTTCATGGAATCCAACATTTTGGGTAGATCAACTTGGACAAACTCTATATCAAGGTTTTCCGCCTCAGCTTGGATTTCGGGTGCTGGGTCGGGATAGTACTTCTGATATAGTTGGACAAAAGCTAATAAATTGTGAGCATATTCTTGCACATGGCTTAAGTTGCCGTGGATGAAGTTAACCGGATTGTTGATTTCGTGTGCCACCCCTGCCACCATTTGCCCCAATGCAGACATCTTTTCACTTTGCACCATTTGAATCTGAGTGCGTTGCAGTTCCTCTAAGAGTTGTTGCAACTGCGTATTTTTGTCGTTGAGTTCTTGGGTTCTTCCTTCAACTTTCGATTCAAGTGTTTGGCTGTAAGTTTGTAGTTGTTCGTTGGCTGTTTTTTGTTGCTGTAAGAGTTGTTGAACAGCGCGAATTAATTGGTTAAAGGCATTGGCAAGCGTTCCAATCTCATCATTTTGCTCAACAGTCGCTTGTAACTCAAAATTGGACTCTTCAGTAGATCGTCGAGCAACGCTGGTCAGAGCTTCAATAGGTTGGGCGATCGCTCGGTTGGTCAAAATTGCTAAAATAATGGCGATTACAATAGATAATCCGATACTCGTAACCACAACTTTCTCAGCAACTTTACTAGCCTGTTCATTTGACTTTTCCGCTGCTTCAAGTTCTTGGTAAGCTTGGTCAATTAAACCTACCAGATCATCAGATATGCCATCGAATTCAAGCGCCAAATCACTATTGGTAAATTCCAAGATTAGCGCTTGGGCTTGCTCAACATTAGTGGGTGATGCAAGATTCAGCTTACGAATTTGTTCAACTCGGTATTCTAATTCCTGTGAGTAGAGTTGTGGCACACGGTCATAGGTTTGCAAGAAGCCTGGAATCGTTGCTTGGTGTGCATGATCTTGTGGGGTAGAAGACTTTGCCACAAATGCCTTAAGTTCAGCCCAAATGGTTTGAATTTCAGTTTTATGCTTCAGCAAGTGAGCATATTCATCCTGAAATTTTTCTGGGTATTGCGCTAGGGGGATAAGTTGTTGTTGATGGGTTCGAGTCTGGAGAATACGAGATTGCAGGCGATGCAGAAGTTCCACTTCGTTGCGTGCGTGTTCTTCTCGTTTTTCAGCCTGTTGTTGATAATGATGCCCAACTCCAAAACCAGCAATTGTTCCAGACACAGCAATGCCTAGAGCAAGGGCATATCCCAAACCGATCTTTTGCCCAACCTTAAGGCTCGATAACCGTTGTCCTAAACTCTGCCATATCATACAACCTTTCCACTCTACATAGGAGTATATATAAATCTAGGATTCCCAGCTTTCTTAGCGTTCTAACTATACCTTGCGCTTTGCAGCAACGCACCCTAAAGTATTTTGATCAAATGCTTGTACCAGTCTCCCCACACTGTTCCCTTGACTTCGAGTTTTTCTCGCCCCTATCTTGAATACTGAATCGGTGTTTTAGTGTCTGTGATTCTGTTTTTGACGTAACTCTGGAAATGGTTAGAAAAACTGCTGCACCAGCCAAACCGAGCAATAACGAGAAGATAACCATGTATTCGCCTACCCTCACGATAATCATAACTAGTCAGTGCATCGCAGAAATATAGATAATGTCAAATTTAGTTGGCAAAATGGCGTTTTACTTACTCAAAATGACGTTTTACTTACTCGTTTTGGTGTTTTACTTACTCATTTTGGTGTTTTCCGCAAGCAAAATGGCGTTTTACTTACTCATTTTGGTATTTGACTTACTCATTTTGGTGTTTTCCGCAAGCAAAATGGCATTTGACTTACTCATTTTGGTATTTTCCGCAAGCAAAATGACGTTTTACTTACTCAAAATGGCATTTGACTTTCTAATTTAAGTAGTTCACGTATTTGATGATAATTCTCGCTGTGTAGCAAAAGCCATTGCAGATTTGCCGAAATTTTCTCAGGCTGAACAATACGGAAGTTTTTTAATGTAAAGAATATCAACCGTACTGTATTACAAGGTGTATTTTATGGCTCGTCAAAAAAGAAGCTCTAAGGTGTTAGAAAAAGCAGTGCGTCGTGCGGCTAGCATCAACTCAATTGATCCAAATTTAGATTTAGGCAATGGATTTACCCTACCTGCTTTCTCAACCCTGATAGAGAAAATGCGAACTAGAGAAAATGCATACAACACTGCCCTTTCCAGCTTGGATAAGTTATATCGTGAAATGCTAGAAACAGAGGATGAGTTAGGAGATATGACAGAGCACATGCTAATGGCAGTTGCGATTCGATATGGCAAAAGCAGTGTAGAGTATGGCATGGCGGGAGGAGTTCCTAAAAACCAGCGTCGTAAGGGATTACGAGGCGAGTCATCAACTCTCAGTTCTGAGCAACCGTCATTCATTGCCAGTGTAGATAGTAACACGAATGGAAAGAAAGCAGCAGCGAGAATTTAGTAGTCTGTCAAAGAAACTTGGCTGAGTAAAGGGAGGGTAAGAAGGAAAGCTTTATTTACTTACTAATATGTGCATCTACTTAGATTAGGCGATCGCACCAACTCTTTAAGCATCTGGGGACTAGGGAGGAATTTTGCTAATTTTTAATCTCTAATTCTTAATCCCCAGTCCCTTTTACCTTACCGTAAATATACTAAAGAAAACTTTTAAATAAAATTCAAATACTAGTGAATATACGAGTTACATGAACCTTTCGCCTCAATAGGATGTAACCGAACATAGATCACTCGTTAAAACTAGCGGCCTACAATACTAATCGATTAAATCTGCACTTCCCGACATTTTCGAGCCAGGATGCTTAAGACCTTACCAACATTATGCTGTAATGACTGACAATAGTTGCCAAAAACTCATCTCAGAATTTATGTAGTTACGTAATATTACTACCACATCAAAAGGAAGCTCAGAATGTTAGATCTGTTTGCTCTACAACCAACACAGTGGCTCGGACGGATGGCATCTACACGGCTAGTAAGTTTGATCGTGCTTACTACTGTAATATCCTCCGAGGTTCTTTCCACCCCTGCGCTTGGCAGCCCACCAGCTGCGTCTGTTGAAACCAAGCTTCAAGTGCCTAGTACAATGACCTCTTCACCCTTCAATACTAGTCGTTACTTGAAAGTGCCGCCCAATTTTTCCATCTCCGTTTATGCGCGAATTCCCAAAGCCCGCTTTATGGCAGTTGCTCCCAATGGGGATCTTCTAGTCTCACAGCCCAGTACAGGTAAAGTGCTAATTGTGCAGCCAAATGGCAGTAATGACCCAATTATTTCTGACTTCGTAACGGGTCTACGCAAGCCGCACGACATTGTGTTTCACACGATTGACAATACTACATACGTTTATATCTCTGAGACTCATCAAATTAACCGCTTCATCTACAAATCTGGAGACATAACCGCAAACAATCGCCAAGTCGTTGTAGCTGGCTTACCAGATAGCAGCACACCGGAACTCAAAGGCTCTTATGGTCACGAACTGAAAAATATCGCACTCGATGCCAATCATAAACTGTACGTGTCCATCGCCTCTACGTGCAACGCCTGCCTGGAAGATACTGTAAGTAATCCACGACGCGGCGCAATTTACCAGTACGACGCTGATGGAAGTAATCAGCGACTTTTTGCCCAAGGTTTACGCAATGCAGAAGGATTGGCATTTTTGCCTGACACAAATGACCTATGGGTAGTCGTTAATAATCGAGACAGAATTGCCTATCCTTTCAACGATAGCAGTGGCAACTACGGTAAGGTTATCCAGTCCTACGTAGACGACCACCCGCCAGAAGAGTTTACAAAAGTTAGAGATGGTGGCAACTATGGTTGGCCATTCTGCAACCCCAATCCTGACAAGCCAAATGGCTTCAATGATATGCCGTTCGACCGCGACTATCAGTTTAATGCTGATGGACGTGTTAATTGCAACGCAATGGACAAGATTACCAAAGGTATCCAAGCGCATTCGGCTCCGTTGGGACTTACCTTTTTACAAAATACGAAGTTTCCCAGCTTGTACTCCACTGGGGCAGTGGTGGGGCTGCACGGTTCATGGAATCGGCAGAAAAAAACAGGTTACAAAATAGCTTACTTTCCTTGGGACAGTAAGACAAATATCCCAGGAGATCAGATAGATTTAGTTAGCGGCTGGCTAATTACAGCAACCCAACAAGTCTGGGGACGACCTGTGGATATGGTAGTAGATCGGCAGGGCAATTTGCTAATCTCAGATGACTACAGCGGCACTATCTACAAGCTCTCCTACACGCCGTCAGTTGCACAGGTTCAGGTTTACAAACACTCCAACTTTAATGGAGTTTCCCAATCTTTTCCCATAGGTGCAGGAGTATACAAAGCCAGCCAAGGTGACTTAAGTGCCGTTGGTAATGACAGTATTAGCTCATTACGCGTGCCACCAGATACAGTGGTACGTGTATGCGAACATAACAATGGTGGTCGATGCCGTGAGTTTGGTTCTGGTGATCATAAATATGTCGGAAAGGACTTTAATGACATAATCTCGTATATAGAAGTAAAGTAGCGCCAAGTATTCTTGGGAGCATTTGATTCAAAATAAAGTTAATTTTGCCAATCATTGCAACTATATCTATAGCGATCGCTCTTACTGTTAAAGATTGAGTTTAGCGGCGGCTAGTAACCCTACCAACCATCTTTATTCCGCTGCTGCAACGATTTGTGATGCCGCGTTTTTATCGATACGGTTGCGATCGCTCACAAGATGCATCTCATGGAATGAATACTCGACTTGCTCCCATGTAATTCTCAATATAAATATTCATAATACTCGGAAAATGGCAGAAGAGGGATAGCTCATTAAAATTAGCCAGCTAGATTATGGCGAGCAGCAGTTCTATTTAGAATCACCATCAGTTGTTTTTCAGTGTATGCACTGGAGTCATTTAGAGTTTGAAGTTAATACTATTACTATATTCACATCTGTGAGTGTGGCTAATGCCGAATTAGTCACTGTTGCTGATTGTTGGGAAGGTGTAGGGACAGCCCTTATGGGGATTTTCCTACATCCGGGGCGTCTCTCGTAGATGCCCTTTTATTTATTTGTGATTTTTTCTCAGTAAAGCATATTTTTGCAAAATTTTTTATTAATAAAAATCGTAGATTTGTTCACGAAAATATCATAATCTTTCGCATTTTTATCTTATTCATTTGCTTTATTTACAATCCATTTTTCTGCTTCTCTGTCTGGTAATACAGCAATTGTTGGCAGGTTTATCAGCAATCCTTTAAGAAATCTAAATACATTGATTTAATTCACGCGATCGCACACAATTATCTATTGACATAGAATCAACATAAATCAGTAATTCAGCAGCAAGAGTGTGCAAACCATACTTTTAAGCCGCGAATAAGTTGCACGACGTGCCAAAGTTTACTAATCAACAAGAACAAAAACACTGCGATCGCTTAAGTGAAGACGAGATTTGGAATAAAATTAAAAGCGCATTGATGATTATGCCATTAAATAGCCAATTTTCTACTTAATACAAAACCGACTCGCTATATCGCTCTACTAGTTGGTAAAGAGCTTTTTTTTAAGAGGACGGGCAAAACTCAGAATCAGCTAGAACCTTGCTTTATAATTACAGCAATAAAGATTAGGAAATTTAGTAATCTATCTAGTAGCCCTAATCTTCAGTTTGTATCGCCTGAGCAGGTTATAGTTTATGCACACTAGTTTTGTTTAATTTTGGTAGATGCGATAAGTGTATTACTAATATTTGTATGGGTTGATGCAAAACCCAGCTTGGTTATAAGTATACCTTTAACGCCAAAATAATCAAGGTATTTGTCCCACTTTTTGAACTGGCTGAAAACCTCTATGACTCCTCACGAAAGTGATGCCAAAGCTACTGCGTCGTCAAAAGTATGGCGTGGTTGGCAAGAAAATCTGACTCTGGTTGCGATCGCCTTATGTTTGGCACTCCTGATCCGAACTTTTATCGCCGAACCTCGTTATATACCTTCTGACTCAATGTTACCTACCTTACACACAGGCGATCGGCTTGTGGTAGAAAAAATTTCCTACCGTTTTCACTCTCCCGTAACTGGCGATATTATTGTTTTTCAGCCACCCGCAGAACTACAACGTCGAGGATATCCCAAAGACCAAGCCTTCATCAAGCGGGTTATTGGTAAGCCTGGAGAGGTGATTAGTGTTGCTTCTGGCAAAGTTTATCTCAACGGTCAGCCCTTATCAGAAAACTACATTGCTGAACCACCAAATCGGCCTTTCTCAGCCGTGAAAGTCCCTGAAGACGAATTTTTTGTCATGGGTGATAACCGCAATGATAGTAATGACTCTCGCTACTGGGGCTTTTTACCTAGTAAAAATATCATTGGTCGAGCAACATTTCGCTTTTGGCCCCTTGACCGCATTGGGTTCATTTAATTAGTCATCGGTCAGTTGTTTGTTTTTAAGCTAATCGTCATTCATTTTTCCAGGATGATTCGTTTGTAGTAAGGGCTTTAGCCCTAGTTCTATGCAACTTGAATGCGCTCATTAACTTACAACTGACATACACAGGTAGAAACACAATCAATACTTATAGGATAAGCATTCTTCACCTCTGACATGGACTGAGCAAAGGTTAAGAGGAAAAGGCAAAGGAGTGAATTTAACAGAACGCGAAAGTCCTCACCCTCAACTCGTAAGTTCGGTGGGGATGAATAGCGACTAACATTAGGTTTCAGCGTCAGTCATAGACGCATTTTAGCGGCTTGCCGCAGGCATCGCGTTCAGAGAAAATGGATAAAGTCGAGTTAAGAAGTCAGGAGCCAAATTGTATAGTTTTACTAACTCCTACCATGCAACTTGAATGCTAATTAGCTGTTAATAGTAATCAATTTTTCTATTTTTGTTGTAATTGTAAATAGGTAGGCATCAATAAACGAAATTTAATATTTGGTTTTAAGCCTATAAACACTAATTAAAAGCTACAAAACATCTTCTGTTTAATTATACCCACTGACTGATTAATATATCCTTCCCGGTCAATGATTTGCAACTTTTTGCATCCCTTTCCTTTGTTATAAATTAGGGGATTACGTATATTATAATGATTTGGCTTGTCCTTATTAACACCATACTCAGCTTACATATTATTTATAAAATAAGAGAGCTATATGAAGCAATCTCTGCAATTTGTCAAGCAATTTTTATTAGTTGTTACTCCATTGCTAACTAGCTCTGTGGTTGCAGCTTCACCCACTCAGGCTGCTACTTTGGCATTATCTAAAGCAGAATTATCATTTACGAACTTTAGTCAAAGCCCTTTGAGTACTTTGACATTAACTGATACCAATGCCAAAGCCATTTTTCAAGGTGGAGATGTCGCAGCTATTGCTGATGCTCAAGCAAGTTTTAAAGTTTCTCCACCAGAAGCGTTTAATTCATCTTTCAGTTTAGCTGAGGGGGTGAACACTGATTATTCAGGATTTGCAGAAAGTGAGGCTAGCCTGATCGGCAGCTTCTCTATAGAAGCAGATAAATCTTTCTTTTTTGACTTTACGGCTTTTTTAGCTTTACAAACATCTATCGATACTGCACCAGAAGAAAATGCAAGAGCGATTGGAGATATGTCTTGGGTATTGTTTGACATTGATAATAATAAAGTTTTAGACTCTTTTAACATTACAGGGAAGTTATTTACAGAAGGTGATAACGATTTATTAGAAATTAAGAATAGTGAAAAGATTGCCATAGGTAATCAAAAAGTCGAGTCTAGTTTTGGAGGCAAGGAAGAATTTGCAACAGTTCTTGTTCAGGGTTCCTTGCAACGTACTTTTGCAACCACAACCAATCTAGCTTTAGTAGAAGTTAAGAGGAATCAAGTTGCAGTTAAAGCACCTGAACCGTCAGATAACATAGCTTTACTTATTTCTAGTGGTGTAATTGGCATTGCGTTAAAACGTAGGCGCAAAGTAAATAATGCTTGTTCTTTAAAAGAATAGAATATCTGCGATCGCCATATATCAATCCTCAATCATTCGTGAATAATAAATAAAGTTTGCGAGTTCTGTTATTCTCTGCTAATTAGCAGAAGAAGAACTAGACTTTGTGTAACTTCTAGAACTGTTGTTAGATGAAATATTGACTGAAATACTTTGACTAATCTCACTTTGATCGTCACCAGAAGCCATAGCTATGCTTTTCGCTTCTGCAATAATCTTGCCATCGGGTGAGATTATTTGTTTGATGATAACTTGACGATGAATCATTTTCAAAAGCTGTGTTAATTCAGCGATAATTGAGTATAGCTTTAATAAAGTTGTTAGAGAGTCAGTCTAGTAGAATGATTTTCAACTAATACTTATCATTTAGGCACTCATCAACCAAGAATTTATTGCCTTAAATGAAAAAATCTGGTTGTACTAGACTGACAATGTAGCCAATATTTCACTTTTCTAAACAAGGGTAATTTGCGATAAATTTTAGAAATGGAGAATGCAGAAGCACGAATGAAACTCCATGAATAGATTCAAGCTTTTTAAGCATAGTAGGCAGATGATGCGAAAGCTTTTCTAGAGTTTCGACCAACTACTACACCAGCCTGAGATGTGCCATCTCTGCTTGACACTACATATCCCGATTTGCCAGTGGTTTCATTCTCTAATTTTTCAACAACATATTCTGAACCAGAATAAAATTCTTCAGTGGTATATTGTACAGCCACAGGATTAAAAAAGCCCGTTAATAACCAGCGTGAATACACATATACCAAACTTTCAGCAGTAGTCAATCCACCTTTAACTTCAGCAACTTTATCTGCTGCTAACTCACAAAAACTCAGATTTGATATCTCTAATTTCTTCATAATACGCCTCATGTTCCTACCGATATTATCTAATTATTGGAACTCGTGAAAGTAAGCGAAGTAGAAGTACTCGAACTCGAAGATCGAGCAATTTTGCTTCCAGTGATTGCATTAGCCCTGGCTCTTGCATCAGCCGTACTTACGATAAAGTTACCGTAATATCTAACTCTTGTCAGGGTTTGAGCATCTGTGGTAGTAAACTGACCTTCAGCAAGTGCTACTGCATCAGCTACGGCATATCCAGCTCCAGTTCTTGTTATGGTGTCAGTGCGAGCATAGACATTACCACCTAATACAGCACTGCTTGCAGTAACGTATTTTAGATAACTTAAGTCTCTAATCTCCAAATTCTTTACCTGACACTAATTTTGAGGGTTATTAAATACAGTTCTGTTTTTTCAACTCCAAACAAAAAACCTAGTTACTGGTGCTTCAGAAACTAGGAAACCACTGTTAGCTCTTAGCCATTGAGCATTCAGCGGTTCCTTTACTAGTGGTATTTTCATCAATCTTGATGGTTTGAAATATTTGTTGGTAAGCGCTTCAGCGCTAAAGCGCTCACCCTAATCAAAATTAATGAGATAGACCACTAAATTAGTCAGTTAATTCAAGTTCAAGCTTTACACTGCTTACCAAAATTCAATAGGAAAAAACATTAGTAATCTTCAACAATTTCCCTTTAAATCTTGATATTGCAATAATGTCAGGGGCTTGAAGCTACTAAAACGCCCGGTTGATTACAGCAGCAGAGGTACTAGCAGAGAAGGACTCACCTAGATAATCGGTTACAGCTACCGTATCAGCTTTAGTAAAGGAGTAGGTGGGGATGAAGCCAAATCTGGTGTTTTGGGCATCACCTTTAGCGCCAGCAGCAGCACTGTTGTTATTGGTACGGGGATCTAGAGTACGGGTTTGAAAGCTATTGAAGGAATTGAAATTAACAGAAATATTATCGTTTTGGAAGTAGTTGCGAGGAACTATACCACCTTGGACATTAGCAGCTTCTTCAGCAACTTCTAGGATATTTAGATCATAAATAATCATGAGGTTTCTCCTGAAAAACTTTGGAATTTTC
Organism: Nostoc sp. B(2019); assembly: GCF_010091925.1. GTDB lineage: Bacteria > Cyanobacteriota > Cyanobacteriia > Cyanobacteriales > Nostocaceae > Komarekiella. The sequence goes on from NZ_WVID01000010.1 coordinate 209,366, forward strand.
GTTGGCAAACAACTGCTTGTTGGCTACATCTTTAATATAGTACATTTATCAAAAAAGTCAACTTAATTTTTGAGATTTTCTAATAAAAATATCTAATATTGTTCTTTCAGTTAACGCAATTTTATGTAATTAGAAAAACAAAAATGCTTACGCACAAAATCTAGACAAAAATTGATTTTTTTATTGTCTAGCAAGGGGTCTAAAACTAATTTTTATTAGCTAAATATCTTTATTAGCATTCAAAAATTGAGACTAATAAAGCAGATGTTTGTTTTTTGCATATATTTGTCATGCTTGAAGCATCTTTTAAGTAAATTCACATTCTTTGACCAGAGCTTGGAAAGATTATTAGCTACAAGGATATTTAAAATTCAGTTAGCTATTGTTTGCAAATTGGCATCTGAGTCTAGCGGAATATCTATTTCCATAAACTCAATTTGTTGCTGTAACCAAGAGGAAAATAATTCTGCAATGATTTTTTGGCGTAATATATCATCTAATTGGGGTTGAATAATTTCATCAACTCCAATCAGGTGAACTCCTTTGATAGTCTGAATAGGTTTAAGAATTTCTGGAGCAGAAGCAGCAAATACAGCCGCCGCAATCTCCGGGCGAAAATCTTTACGGCGTCGGAGTCCTTGGTATCCATAAGCACGACGTGGCTCTGGTTCTTGGATGTATAAACGAGCAATTTCTGGAAAGCTGATTTCACCTTCCTCTAATGCGTAAAACAGTTCTAAAGCCAAGTCTCTATCATCAAAAATTACTTCATAGGTGACGGCCGCAATGTAATCTAGTTGGTGTTCATAAAAGAACTTTTCAACTTGCGTCGAAAATAGATGATTCGCTAACTTTCTCGAAAGAACTTTGTTGTAAATTAATTCTTCAAACTCTTTGAAAGATAGATGATGTTTTTTCAACCAAATCCAGGTGTCTTTAGCTTTTACAAGTTTCTGGGCTAATCGCAGTTGGTCACATTCCTGCTGTAGTTCTTCTTCACAAACTTGAATACCTGCATCTTGGGCTGCTTCGGTAATAATTTTTTGAGTAGCGATCGCCTCCACAACACCAGGAAACTGGCAGGAGAGTTTGATACTGTGAATGATATCGGAATCGGAAATTTTCAGAAGTTTGCCCATAATGCAATCCCTCCCATAATTTTGTTATTTGCCCGACTAAATCTCTATGCCGCCTTTTTGTAGTTTCTTAAATGGATCTAAAACAAAGTCAATTACCCGCCTTTGGCGAATAATGACTTCGGCGGTTGCTGTCTGACCTGCGGTTAATGGAATACGTTTGTCGCCATTTTGAACATACTGCTCCTCTAAGGCGATTTCTAACTCAAAGGTTTCTACGTTTCCTGGGGATGTTTGGCTAGCTTTAGAGTCTGGAGAGATCCAAGTAACTTTCCCTTCGACGATGCCATACTCTTGAAAAGGATAAGCATCAAACTTGATTTTGACTGGCATTCCTACCTGTAAAAAGCCGCTATCCTGATTAGGCATATTAGCTCTGAGGACAATGCCAACATTTTTAGGCGCTATTTGAGCAATCCTCTGACCAGGTTGTACTACCTCTCCCGCCTTTTTGGTGGGTAACTCAAAAATCACCCCATCAATAGGCGATCGCACTATTCGTTGTTGCATTTGAAGTTTTATAGACATGATCTGGCTTCTGGCCTGAGCCATTTCTGATTGCAATGCAGCAATTTTGGTTTGTAAGTCTTTTAATTGTTCCTGACTTTTGAGCACAGCCAGTTTTCCTGCTTGTACTACGCTTTGATAACTGCTTTGTTCTTCTTGCAGTCGGAGTTTTGCTTGCTCAATATCAGACTCCAACTGCTTGATCGTTGCTTGATACCGATTTATCTCTTCAGTGAAACGCAATTCTGCCTGTTTGATGTCAGATTGCGTTTTTTGATAGAGTCGTTTGCTTTCTTGTTCTTGTTTTTTGAGTTGATCAACTTGAGTTGCAGAAACCGCACCATTTTTCACGAGTTGGCTAAAGCGTTCGACTTGTCTTGAATCTATACTCAAAAGACTTTGAGCCGACTTCTGATCATCATGAGTGGTGTTAATTTGTTGCTGCGCTTGACTAACTAATGCTTGTTTCTCTAACTTTTGTAAGTTGTAGCTACTCTGTTTTGCATCCAGGTTTTGTTTGGCCTGGTTCAGTTGAGACATTTTTTCCAAGGTTTGAGATTGGTTTTGTTGTTCCTGAACGCTAAGCGTTAACTGTAGTTGGTTGTTGAGTAGATCCATTTGCGCCCATTGATTTTGCAGTCCAGAGAACTTTGTCTGCGCCTGTTGTAGTTCGGTTTGCAGGATATCAGACTCAAGTTCGAGCAGAACTTGCCCTGCCGTTACTGTTTCTCCTTCTTTTACCTTGACAGCTTTCACACTTCCACCGACTTGAGCGTCTAATTTTTGTGTTGCGCCTTGAGGTTCTATACGTCCTCTAGCGCTTCCGGTTTCATCCACCTTTGAAAGCGTGGCCCAAGGTAAGACGATCGCAGCAAAGCCAATCAGCACATACAAAACACCACGTGTCCAAGCTCTAGGTAGAGCATCCAGTAATTCTTCAGTACCGTAATACCAATTAGTATTAGCTTCTGTGGTCTGTTTAATCTCAGGATCGTCTATTTGTGTGGAACTTTGATACTCATCTTTTTCCTCGTTGGAAAGTTCAGATGAGAAATTGCCAGATGCGTATGGCATAGTTTTATTTCCCAAAACGATAGATGGAGGATTTGAGGCTCTTGAACAGAGCAAGGGACATAGTTGGGATGAGAATTGCCTCTTTTCTCTGCCCCAGATTCAACTGACTTGAGTTAGTTGTTGTTGGTTTAAATAGTAGTAATGACCTTTTTTAGTAATTAACTCGTCGTGAGTACCGCTTTCTACTAATACGCCGTGGTCTAAAACTAAAATCAGATCAGCATTGCGGACAGTAGAAAGGCGATGAGCAATAATCACACTGCTGCGTCCTTTAAGAATTGTTTTTAGATTGTTTTGAATGATCCGTTCTGATTCGGAATCTAAGTGACTGGTGGCTTCATCAAAAAGTAATAAACGGGGATCTCCGAGCAAAGCACGGGCAATGGCTAGGCGTTGGCGTTGTCCACCAGAGAGCATTCCGCCACCTTCACCAATTTGGGATTCGTAACCCATTGGCAATTGCTGAATAAATTCATCTGCTCCTGCTAATTGTGCTGCTTGGATAATTTCTGCTAAAGATACTTCTGGGTGAGCGATCGCAATATTTTCTCGAATGGTTCCACCAAATAAAAAAGTGTCTTGATCAACTACACCTATTTGAGAACGGAGCGATCGCAGGGAAATACTTGTGACATCTTGTTCATCAATTAATACTTTGCCGTCTGTTGGCGGATATAAACCCAAAATTAACTTGCTGAGGGTTGTTTTCCCAGAACCACTACGTCCTACTACCGCCACCATTTGCTCAGGCTGGATTTCAAAGCTGATATTTTCCAGCACATTAGTCTCACTTTCTGGGTGATAGCGGAAGGTGACATTTTGAAAGCGAATGTTACCGCGTAATCTACCTAGGGACTTACGAGGTTTATTTTGCAAGTCTTCTTCTGGTTCCGCCTCTAAGACATCATTAATCCGTTCGGTGGAAATAATGATTTCCTGCAATTCATTCCACAGCAGTGAAAACCGTTGAAAAGGACTCAAGACGTTCCCCACCAACATGTTGAAAGCAACTAATTGTCCAACAGTGAGTTCCCCTTGAATCACTTGCGTTGCTCCAAACCACAGTAATGCTGTGTTCACAAAGACTTCTATAACGCCACTGAGAATTTGCAGGCGGTTGCCAATCACCTGAGCATTAAAGCCTGTTTTGATCAAATTATTCAGCAATTCTTCCCAACGCCAGCGTACTGTCTGTTCAATGGCCAATGAGCGGACAGTACGAATTCCGGTCAGAGATTCTATGAGATAGCTGTTTTCTTTAGCTCCGGCATTAAAAATCTCTCTGGAGATGCGGCGTAAAATACTTGTGCTAGCTAGCGCCAAGATGAAAAATGGCGGCACAGTAAACAGCACGAATAATGCCATGCGCCAGCTATACCAAAACATCATGCCCAGATAGATCACCAATGTCAGCATATCTAGCATGATGGACAGTGTTTGTCCGGTCAGGAAGCGCTGAATCTTCTGATTTTCTTGGATGCGCGAGACGATATCCCCGACATAACGCGACTCAAAATAAGAAAGGGGCAAGCGGAAGGTATGTTTGATAAAACCCACTAGTAGGGAGACGCTAATTCGGTTGGCTGTGTGATCCAGCAGATATTGCCGCACTCCGTTCATGGCGATGCGGAACAAACCAAAAATGATCATCCCTAAAGCAACGGCGTTTAAGGTTGCAACGCTGCGCTGCACAAGTACTCGGTCTAGCAACAGTTGGGTAAATACTGGCGTTACCAGTCCAAATATTTGAATCAAGACTGAAGCTATCAAGACTTCTAAAAGTACTGCGTGGTGAGGTTTGACTAACTCAAAAAACTTCCAGAAGCTTGCACTCTCGTCTTTAGCATCCTTTAGTTGCATTGTTGGTTGCAGTAACAGTGCATAATCACTCCAACCTGCTTTAAATTCCTTGATAGTTAGGGTGCGTTGTCCAATGCCCGGATCGCCTACAATTACTCGCTTTTTCGTGATTTCATAGACAACGATGAAGTGTTTACCTTCCCAGTGAGCGATCGCAGGTAGAGGTTGTTCTGCTAATTTATCGAGACTGGCTTTGACTGGCCGGGTAGCAAAACCGAGGTTCTCGGCTGCCATTGCTAAGGCATGTAAAGATGCACCACTGCGGTTGACGTTGGTCATTTCCCGCAGGTGATTTATACTAAAGTGTTTACCCCAATAGCTCCCAATCATTACTAGGCAAGCAGCGCCGCAGTCTGATGCACTTTGTTGAGCATAGAAAGGATAGCGCCGGGTGAGGCGTCTCCACCAATGCCCCATTTGCACTTTAGGACTGGGAAAGTAAGGGCGTGGTTTTTTTGGCTGTTGTTGTGGTGTAATTTGCGTGGGAAAGGGGATAATTTTCCTTTCCTGACTCAGTTGTGATGGTTGCAACCGACTCTGACGGATTTCGTGGCGAGTAGTGGGAGTTGCATCTGAGTTGATCAATGCTAATTCTGACCAATATTGCAGTGCTGTTTGCCAATGAGAACTTTTCAATATGTACACAACTGAGGGTTGTGTGACTCGCCAACCTTTTGGTTGAGATATCTGCATTTGGGCGGTTATGAGCCTGTGCCCATCTGTATTTGAGAGATCGCCTCGATATAACAGCCACAACTGAGAATCTTGGTAAAATTCTGGCGGTAGGGAGCCAATTTCTAGATGACGCCGCTCAAATAAAGATAAGGCTTGCAAAATACCGGGTACAGATGTCGGATGTTGGGGTGAACTGCAACAATAAGTTAGCAATAAATCCCATAGTTCAGCGCGATTAAAGAGGCGATCGCGAAGGCTAGGATACTTATTCATCAAAGCTTGCAGCATTTCACCTGGAAGATAGCAAAGCTTCAACCCATTAGAAGCCCTAGCTGTGTAAGCTTGCCACTCTTGCTCTGCAAACAGCGTCCCTTCACCAAACGAACCTCCTATCGTCAGAGTCGTGATCAGATTATCAGCACAATCTAAGAGCCTGACTTTACCTGCCAAAACTATGTAAATTCCTGGTCTGGCTTGTTCTAATTGCCAAAACTGTTTCGCTAATGGTGGTTCAACGATTTCTATCATCGTCAAACAGTTTTCTAGGTCTTTGTCTGAAAGCTGTTCACCGAAAAACGAGGCAATTTCTTTACCTAACTGATGCTTGGAAAATACGGATAGCACCTACTCACCTCCAAGGGCGCACTATAAAAAATCCTGATCCCGTCTCAATACCTTGCGGTTAAGGGGGAAAGGCTGAAATTTACTCTTTACCCTTTTCCCAGTCCACAAAAAAGTACTTATAAAGAAAAGTATTGGATCTGTTGCTTTCTCTGCACCCAACTTGCCCAGGAATGCAAACATCTCACCTTTGCTCCAGAGAAATCATCAATGCGTTGAACAAACAATTCCCGCATCTGTCTATTTCTGGGGTGCATAGGTTATTAAGAATTTGCAGAATTCAGATTGGCTAGCTCGCATTGGCGTAACGAGTTACAAGGTTTACCACGCCAATACAAGCGGCTAATTCAGAAATTCCTGGTTATCAGGGGATCAGGTAGATTTTTGAGCCTAAATTTTGTACGTAGCGGCTGGAGTATAGTCAAGTCACTCAAACAAGCTTTGTAGCTTACTAAAGCTTGCTTTCTTACAGCTTGATTATCAGCAAGAGTAAGTGTCATAATTGTAACCAGTTTTGTTAATGGAAAAACGCAGAAGCATGAAGCTGTCGCATCTAAATCGTGAAGTCCTCATAGGCCGAGATTTCAGACGTAGATGCACAGTAAGTTAGCCTACAAAGGTTAACTCTGTAGTTACTTAATACAAAACTAAAGCTGGGATTCTCCCCTTGGCATTTTGGGAGTCAAGGGGAGGGACTCCCGGTTTAACTCATAACCTAGTTTTTACTCTCTGGTATTTTGGGAATCTAGAGGGTAGATATGAGTTTATTGAGATGCCATTTAGTTAATTTTTGAAACAAGTCCTCTATTTTTAAATAAACATCACAGTCATATCATCTAAAAGCAATACCATGTCACTTTTGAAAGAACGCAGACTTTGGGGGACTGAGGTCAAAGAAAAGTGTGACACCAGATAAATGAACCGACTAGCCGTAAAAGGGAATCTTTGAAAGACAAAACAGCAAAGTCAGTATTGTTTAAACACTGTTTTATTACCTGCTACAAGTATATTGTAAAATTAGAGACAGTTTGTCAAGGCTTTATCCTTTTATTATCAATAATTTATATTAACTTCACTAAAACTTTAGTTTGTCTATAGTATCAAGCACTTATTTTATGCTGAAGATAGCGCTCTGTTCTTTCCCTGACCTTTTACCGGGATGTGCAAGAATAAGTACTTATCGAGGAGAGGCGATCGCTAGCGAATTCGTACTACCGTTTCACCTTCAGTGTTGCTGATAATTAAGATAAAGCAACAGATCCGGCCAAGTACTTTGCTTCCTCTGAGTATTAAGACTTAAGGGTGATCAAAACCATCCGAAAGCCTATACCCATAGATAGATGTATCGCCTGTTTTCAATACCTCCTTGACAAAGTGCAGTTTTCTTAAATTGGCGCGAATGCATTGATAAATAAGGCTTAGCTTGGTTGACTTTTCTTCTGTTATTGAAGAAATATGGTTTTTCAGTACCTATTTGGTTTACTAAAATCTTAGCTTCAACTTCCTATTTTTCAGGACTCAAAACCTCATATAAAATCTCATATAAATTTATGCGAATCAGACATTGCTATAAAATAGCAAATATGCATTGTAAATTTTCCAGCATTAAAATTTGATTTTTTTAGATAGAATACCAATTCGATAGGGTTGCTTTGAATAGCCTTGTCTAGGATAGCGAGTTTAGCAAAGGTGAGAGTGGATTTCAGTCAAGCGATTATTCCCTGGACTTACTACTAAGAAAAAGCTTTTGAACTTTTGCAAGAGTTCCAATGTTGCTCTGCTTCAGTTTTGTGCATATTTCCCAAATTTAGTCAGCAGCGTTCATCTATTTATGGGAGATTTTGTATTCCATACTTGCTCAAATTCTGTTTTGGTAATTTCAAACTCTTGTATATCGTCTTCACCTATGCGTTGGTCGCACAACATCCCGTAATTATCAGAGAAATGGCTGCCATCATAAGATAATACGTTTCCGTTTTCGTAAATCTCTATTTGTCTGATTGCATGTAAATTATGACCAATTTCCATAAAATAGGTGCTAGTACCCCAAGTATCAAACTCGCCTTCAAAAGATTCATCCCAGATCCATTTACAATATTTCTTTGCCTTGAGTGATAAAGACATAATTTGTTTACTCCTTTGAGGAATTGTTGTTTTCAAGCTACTTTGCAAGAATATAGATTTCGTAAGTCTAGACGAGCGTACTTTAAAAACCAAATATATAAAAATGCTTTTGCTAGGCAGGACACTACCAGAGGTTGAAGCCTACAAATCTAATTTTAACGCGTTTAGATTTGCTTCCCAATACTGTTTTGGGAAGGGGGTAAGGATTAAAGGAGGAAAAGCAAACATTTTACCTTTGACCAAACCGTATTGATTGTTGAGTAAGCAAGATTTAAGATTAAGCCTTCTTTTCGCTACCAGCTAATTCTCTGGGTTCATAGTGACGGCAACCATTACACGGCCCATCGGGGTTGACAGCACAACGGATATAGCCAGATCGGGCATTAAATTTACAGCTGATGTCACCAATAAGATAACCCACCCCTTCCAGATAGTAGCGATCGCCCTCAACAGGTCTGATTTGCCGTACCTGCACTACTGGGAAATTCATGGCTGCTTGCCTCATGCGTGCGCGTGTCCGCAAACGGGTTTTACGAATTACCCATAAGGAGAACAGGGAAGGTAAAAAACCAACGGCAATCACCAAAAGTGTCCTAAACACCTTCTTTTTACCTCTTTTGTGCGCTGATTGATTGTCCTTGATGTTGCACTCTGGTGGTTTACAAAAGTGCTAATCTTAGGGCAATTCCACTTTTTTGCTACCACAGTAATTGCAAATGGCAGCAGTGTAGCATCTAGGAATTCTCAAGAAAAAATACCTTCTGCCACTTCAATCAGCATAACTGTTACAACCCAAGGGATGAGCTATTATCGAATATTGATAATTTTAAGATTTGTTGATTAACGCCCCTTTGAGTCAGCGCCTTGTGTCAGCCTCAGCCCCACCTTGTTTTTCCTGTGTTGCTGTGATGCTAATCTTTTTTTTGTTTGCTGACGGAGTTGGTGTGCTAGCAGCCCTGCTTCCCTTTCTGCTCGGAATAAATCAACTTTTCGCATTGTGAGGATAAATGAGTCGTCGGGCTTTTGTTTTACACAGGGGACACCAACCACGAAATATTGACAGATATTGTTGCATAGCTGCTCTTTCATTGATGGGTGCTGAGTCTTGAGTGTGCTAGCCATTGTTTTCAATTCCAGTATTGCCCCTTCTAACTCCTTTGCCATCTGGTTGATACGTTCAGTTTGTGCTACTAAACGCTCCCACCCACTAATAATCTTTTCTTCTTGGGGTTGTAGTGGGACTATAGCAGTAGTCAAAGTTGCAGGCTGTAACAGGGAAATTTCAAGCGAGATGAGATTTTTGTAGTTATCTGAGATTTTTTTCATAGTCCCTCTTGCAAGGCTACCTAACTTGTAAGGCATTTTAGCAGCAAAATAGTATTTTTGTACTATAAATGAGGTTTTTGTCTTAAAAACCTGGCCGTGCTTGAGGTTCAAGATGATAATTCTAGACACTGAGTGATTTAGCGATCGCCTGTTCGCCTACCAAAACAGCTAGTGGATAAATAAGTTTTACTTATAAACAATATTTACTGGCGTAAAAAAAGATTCCCGACTTCTTTAAGAAGTAGGAAATCTGAGCCGTATTACTTAATTACGATTAGCGATTAGTTGGATTAATAAGTTTACTCATTTCATAAACTGTGTCGCTTTTGTTATAGTTTCTACGCCATTGTTCAAGATGATTTATCGATATTGATTTAGTGACAACATTTACACCATTTCCACGCCAAGCTATTTCTGAATCTGTTGTAAAAACTCCACATTCTAGTTGCTCAAGCCTCATATTCCAATATTGACTAAATCGGCTTTTTAAAGTAATAACTTGTTCAAATACCTTGTTTCTGTGCTTATTTCTTCTTTTCCTTTCTGTTGCTCCTGTTGCTTCTGTATCAATAAATTTAGTTTCAATTAAAAACAGACTACCTTTAAATGTGAGGTACACAAAATCACATTTACCTAAATCTGTATAATCAGCAATTGGAGATTTTTCAAATAACAACAGTTCAGCACATGAAGGAAACAAATCTTTCATGTTTAAAAATAAATAAGCTTGTAATAAAAGTTCCTTATCATAAGGAAACACGATTACCCCCTCAAAGAATTTTTTAATGTCTTCCTGAGTTTGGGGTTGAATTTTTCTACAATACGAAACAAATTTATTTAGCTCATTTGCGGTCATCAAGTTTTAGCTCCTTCCCCAGTCGCCGTCCATACGGTCATAGCATAAAAATATACTGCACTCTATCGGAAATTATCATCCGCAGAAGTAACTAAAAAAACTTTAACTTTCCTAAGTACTAAGGTTATCTACTGTTGACAGTTAAGTAAAACTGATATCAAGCTACTTGTATTACTGGTGCTTTCATTCCCTAGCCTCAACCACCAGTCAGCAGTTTTACATGAGCAGGAAATCTAGCGTTTTGTAAAGCTTGAACGGTTATTCTGGAATCTTGTACACAAAATTGCCAACCTAAACGAACAAGTTTACGGGAATTTTCAGTTTGTATAATCCCTATGACTGGCATTTTTGCCTTTTCTTTATCCCCTGACTGTTCTTGCAGAATAGTTTTCAAACGATGTAGTTCTTCGATATTACCTGCTTGTTGAGGATTGAGTTCTACCATCACCATTTGTACTGTTTCTACTGGTTCTGCATCTTCAACAATAAATTGAGTTTGGTCATCTCGTCGGTCTACTTTACCCCAAATAATTAATCTAGTATCTACTTGGAGTAGTAAACTAATACGTTCATAGGTTTTAGGAAAGACTACAGCTTCCGATTGTGTAGTTAGATCTTCTATTTGCAAAATTGCCATTGAGTCACCTTTTTTGGTAACTACTTTTTTCACCCCATTCAACATGACAACTGCACAAAGCTTTGTTTCTTCTCTTTGTTCACCAAGTTGTGAAAGGTTAATTGGAGTTAACAAAGGTGCTATTTGACTTAAAGCTTTTAACGGATGATCTGATACATAAAATCCCAATAATTCTTTTTCTTTTCGCAACTTTTCCTGTGGGGGAAAATCTACTATAGGTTTCGCTTTAGGAGCAGTTTCAAAAGCATTGTTAGCCCTTTTATTATGATTAGAAGAAAATCCGCCTAATAAATCAAAGAGATTTCCCTGACCGCTAGCTCTATCTTTGGCGCGTGATTGCGCCCAGTCGTATACTAGTTCTAGGTCTTGGATTAACTGTTGGCGGTTCGATTCAATTTTGTCAAAGGCTCCACAGTAAATCAAAGACTCTAGAGTCCGGCGATTAACAGCACGTAGATCTACACGATCGCAAAAATCCGCAAGAGATTTAAATTCCCCTGTCTCATTCCTCGCTTCCAAAATACAGGCGATCGCATTTTGACCAACATTACGCACCGCTGAAAATCCAAATAAAATCTTTTTTGCCGTTGGCGTAAAATCTACACCAGAACGATTAATATCCGGCGGTTCTATCTGAATACCCATATTGGTACAATTAGTGATATATCTTTGCACCTTATCCGTATCGCCACTGTTAGCTGTTAACAGTGCCGCCATATACTCCAACGGGTAATTAGCTTTTAAATATGCTGTTTGATAAGTGACATATCCATAAGCAGTCGAATGGGATTTATTAAAACAATTAGCAGCTATTAAACCATTTTTGATGGCAAAATTATGATCCTGCTCAACTCCAATATCATAAACATTTTGTTTGCCAATATAGCTACGTGTAACTATTTTAACCATTTTTTTCTACTCCCAAAACAAATTCTCTAAAGTTTATTAATTGATAAAATTATCAAGCTTCTACATAGTGCAATGTCCATAATACAAAACTTTATGACAATCAAATACTGCTATACTCTTACACAAAAAGAGCCACAATTTCTCAAATTTTGGTAAATTAATGAATATGCGGTTAACAGACAGCTATTTGCTGACTTTAATGCCTATTTAATACATATAAATTAGTTAATTTATCAACTTAATCGGCATACATAGCATAGCAACCTAGACCATTTGGGCGACTAACCCAACTGAGCAGAAATCGTCAATATGTATTAAAATCAAGGACTTGAGTCATAAAGAGAGCAATCATGGCATCCATCCGCGAGTTGCACGAACAGCTAATTAAAAAAGAACGTTCTGCCGTCGAAATTACCCAAGAAGCTTTAGACCGCATTCAAGCATTAGAGCCAAAATTGCACAGTTTCTTACATGTGACGGCGCAACAGGCGTTAGAGCAGGCTCGTGCTGTGGATGCCAAAATTGCCGCAGGAGAAGAAATTGGCATACTGGCAGGGATTCCGATTGGCATCAAGGACAATTTATGTACCAAGGGGATTCCCACCACTTGCGCCTCTCAGATTTTGAAAAACTTTGTGCCGCCTTATGAATCAACCGTAACGCAAAAACTGCTTGATTCTGGGGCTGTGATGGTGGGTAAAACCAATTTAGATGAGTTTGCAATGGGTGGTTCCACAGAAAACTCTGCTTACTACACCACAGCGAATCCTTGGGATTTGTCGCGGGTTCCAGGTGGTTCTTCTGGGGGTTCAGCAGCAGCCGTAGCAGCAGATGAATGCGTTGTCGCCATCGGTTCTGATACTGGCGGTTCGATTCGGCAGCCGGCATCTTTCTGCGGTGTAGTTGGAATGAAACCAACTTATGGACTGGTTTCTCGCTATGGCTTGGTGGCTTTTGCTTCATCTTTGGATCAAATTGGCCCATTTGGACGCTCAGTAGAAGATACTGCAATATTATTGAGTGCGATCGCAGGTCACGATCCCAAAGACTCCACCAGCCTCAAAGTTCCAATTCCCGATTACGCTGCTGGCTTAAAACCAGACCTCAAAGCCAGAGGACGCTTAAGAATTGGTGTAATTAAAGAAACTTTTGGGGAAGGTCTAGACTCTGTTGTAGAACAAACTGTTACTAAAGCGATCGATCAATTACAAAGTTTAGGCGCGGAAATTCATATAATTTCCTGTCCCCGGTTTCGCTATGGCGTACCTAGCTACTACATCATCGCCCCATCTGAAGCGTCAGCAAACCTAGCTCGTTACGACGGTGTTAAATATGGTTATCGCGCTCCTGACGCAGACAATCTACTTTCAATGTACACTCGTACCCGTTCCACTGGTTTTGGTACAGAAGTCAAACGCCGAATTATGATCGGCACTTATGCCCTTTCTGCTGGCTATTATGATGCCTACTACCTGAAAGCGCAAAAAGTCCGCACTTTGATTAAGCAAGATTTTGAAAAGGCCTTTGAACAAGTTGATGTGCTAGCCTGTCCTACCGTTCCCACAACAGCTTTTAAAACAGGCGAAAAAAATACCGACCCCTTGAGTATGTACCTGCTGGACTTGATGACGATTCCTGTAAATCTTGCCGGTTTACCAGGTTTAAGTGTGCCCTGTGGTTTTGATGACAACGGATTACCAATTGGATTACAGCTAATTGGTAAAGTGCTGCGAGAAGACCAACTATTTCAAGTAGCTTATGCTTATGAGCAATCCACTACTTGGCATCTACGTCAGCCGCAGATATCTTAAAAAACATCGGCGTTGCTGATTGATGAGATGATTTTTATTTCGCGCAAAGGCGAGCCAGTGCGTGAGGCTAAATTCATAATATTAATCAGCAACGCCCTCATTTTGTTACCTGTAAGATATCTGGACATTAAAATCCCTTACCCCTTGCTCTCATGTTTGAATAGTGGCCTCTGGCGCGAGGTAGTTTGTGAAACAGTCCCTTTCTTCTCTACGCGAGAGGCTTGTCTGCGACACGCTACGCGATCGCCAAGGCAGTTTCCTTTGTTTAGTGAAGCGTTAGCGTTCGCGCAGCGTCTCGGAGAGAGGAACGAGCGTCCGCAGAAGTGTCTGGAGAAGTGCCAAACCCAGAGGGTGACTTTTGCTTCTGAGCTAGGGATTCACTTATAAATCTGGGATTAATTGTATAAAATAGCCCAGTAGTTGCAGCTACTAATAATAGGATATAGATAACAAAAAGAGGTATGTATATAACTGGTTTTTTGTCTAATTTCTTACTTTGATGATTAGACTCTTGACGAAAAACTTTAACTTTAGTTATGAGGCTATGTGTTAAAGAATTCCCATCTAGCCCTAAAGCATCTCCGTAGCGACGGATGAATCCTTGAACAAAAACAAGCTCAGGCAATTCATCAAATCGTTCTTCTTCTAAAGCTAGCAAAAGAGCAGGGCGAATAAGTATTTGAGCCGCTATTTCTTCTATTTTTATGGATTTTTCTTGTCTTACTTGTCGTAATTGTGTACTTATTTCCTTTAGCTGCTCTAATTGAGTCTCATTTAAGAGCGTCACAGTCTTCTCCTGGTATTGACTAATCTTTACTATTAAAGAGTGAATTTACTTAAATATGCATACGTAAATTTACTAATTAATTGCATTTCGGCAAAAATTTTTTTAATAATCAGTTTAATGCTGATTTGAAAATGCCAAAGCCACCCATGCAAGTGTAATTATTGTGTTTATACATACTTTTAAATGTCGAAAAGTTTAGTGCATGACAACCAACAAGCTGCTAATTCCAATACAAGTATTATTAAGGCTGCTACTTTGGGTAGGGATAGTTGCAGCGATCGCTTACTGTGCTATCTGTCTATTTCTGTTTGTTCAGCAACCTCGCTTCATCTTCTTTCCTTATGCTGTCATTGAAAAGACACCAGAGTTTTTTAATCTCCCTTACACAGAGGTTTGGTTGCCTGTACCAGTGGCAACTGGCAAGGTGGAACATATCCACGGTTGGTGGATCACAGCTAAACAACCCAATGCCAAGGTGCTATTATACTTGCACGGGAACGGTGTAAATATTGGCGCAAACATAGCTCATGCCAACCGATTTCATCAACTAGGGTTTTCGGTGTTGCTGATTGATTATCGGGGTTATGGTCGCAGTGAAGGGAGCTTTCCCAATGAAATGCGGGTTTATCAAGATGCAGTCACCGCTTGGAATTATTTGGTACAGCAGCAAAAGATTCCACCCAACCAAATTTTTATTTATGGACATTCGCTGGGTGGTGCAGTAGCTATTGATTTGGCAGTCAAACACCCAGAGGCCGCTGGGTTGATTGTGGAAAGCTCTTTTACCTCTATCCGTGACTTAGTAGCTTATCAAAACCTGTTTTGGATGTTTCCCGTCGATTCAATCCTGACACAGCGATTTGAATCGATTAAAAAATTGCCAAAATTGAAAATGCCTGTTTTATTCATTCATGGCACTGGAGATGTAACTGTACCTTCTTTTATGAGCCAAAAACTTTATGCTGCTGCTCCTGAACCGAAAAAACTATTTTTAGTTCCAGGCGCAGATCACAACGACACAGCAGTAGTTGCTGGCTGGCAATATTTGCAATGGATAGAGTCTTTTGTTGGACAATAACATCCCAGCTTGGCTTTCACAACTTCAAGCAGAGTCAAAATAAACATTGTAGTTTGCAATGCGATCACCCTACTTGATGAATTCAAGCAAAAGCAATTTCTCTACCGTCTCATGATTATTGCCTTTTATGAGTTGCATTCTCACGTCAAAAATCTTCATGAAACTTATATTCCGATATATCGTGATATATCACGATATATCGTATATTAGAGAAAGTTGATTTGAGATTCACTTATGTTTAGACACTTTCGATCTCGCTTTCCATCGCCTGCATGGGCAGGAGTCAGCGAAGAGGATTCATTGCTCAGTCATTGGTTCCAGCACGGCAAGCATGATGACAGACATCATGGCAAACACTTTGCTGATGAACTATTCGGACGTGGCTGGGGAGATGAATCCCGGACTCGTCGAGGTGACATCAAGTTCATGTTGCTGGAATTGTTATCCGAGCATCCTAGTCATGGTTACGACCTGATCAAAGAAATGGAAACTCGTTATGGTGGTTTCCGTCGCCTTAGTCCTGGCTCAGTGTATCCAACACTCCAGATGTTGGAAGAAGGCGGCTATTTGAGAAGCACACAGGAAGGCGGCAAGCGGATTTACACGATTACAGATGAGGGCAAACAACTCTTGGCAGAGCGTACCCAAAAGGAAACTACAGACTCTTCTTGGGATACCTTCAAAACTTTTATGACAGGTAAGCCCCAAGAGTTGATTGAGTTGCGAAAAGTGGCAACAGAATTAGCTGGTATTATGGTGCAGGTTGCTCGCAGTGGCAATGCAGAGCGAATAAATCGGGTGCGTGGGCTTTTAGAGCAAGTTAAACGGGAAATTTACGCGATTCTTGCTGAGAAATAAGTGTGACCTTACAAATTAGAAGCGATTCTCTTTTGGAGAGGCTGCGCCAACGCACTCAAATCTTCCTCGATCAGGGAGTTCAGGAATGTCCAAAACTGCAAATCAGTAAAATCTGGAATTGCCATAAATGCGCCGACTTCTTGCAAAACTTGTGGATTGTGGGTAGAGGCGATGCCAATAGTGCGGATACCTGCACCAACCGCAGCCCGAATGCCAGAGGGAGAGTCTTCTAAGGCGATCGCTTCCTCTGCTTCAATTCCCAACTTGCTCAGAGCAACTTGATAAGGTGCAGGATCAGGTTTACCCGCTATGCAATCATCGGCTAAAACAACTGTATCGAAAGCTTCTTGTATTCCCAATACATCTAGCATAAATTTTGCATTTAATCTAGGTGCATTAGTCACTAATGCACGTTTTAGCTGATGTGCATCTGTCCATGCTAGTAATTCAGGAAATCCACTCAATGGTTTCAGATGTGGGGCGAGTTTGCGGAAAAGCGCCTCTTTTTCATCTGCAAATACTTCTCCTTCTGCTGGTGACAATTGTGGCAAGATATCCTTGACAATTTCTGGATTTAACCGACCACTAATCCGGGATTTGTAGAATGCTTCATCAATTTCTAGACTGTAACTCAACAGCATTTCCCGCCAAGCTTGGTAATGTATAGGATCAGTATTGACAATAGTCCCGTCTAGGTCAAAGAGAATTGCAGCCAGCATAGGTTTTTCGGTTAAATATGAAAAAATGTAAACTTATCTTTATTTAGTTTCCTACATTCCGCAGATTTGTAAAGAAATTAGATAATATTTTTGGCTAGGCGCATCATCATAAGTACATAATTTCAGTGCTGGAAAGGGTTAGAGCCATTTTTATAAAGGATACCCAAGCGAATATGCCGTTACTCCAGGAGAAACCCGTTTGATTATTCACGCGGTTTTTAATTACAGCAGATTTCAAATTCGTGAAGTATAGAAATACCCCACCCGCGCTGTCGCGCACCCTCACGCCAGTCGCTACAACGAAGGGGTGTACCTTATGTACTTGCAAAACGCTGTAAATACACCAAACGCGTAAGGGCACAATATACTGTGCCCCTACTGTATTCCAACCATTTGAAAATTATTGTTGTAAATAGGCGATTAGACAACCAATTTTGCTCCAGAACCCATGATTTGTTTGACGATCTCATTAATTTTTTGAGTCCACGGATGATCTGGATACCGCAAACAAAAAATACCACTGCTCCCTAAATTAAACATCTCTTCACAAACAGGCAGAATTCCAGCCACAGGAGTTTCGTAGGTATTTTGTACTCGTTGGCGTAACTCCTTGAAATCTAAAGATGGCAGCGCTTTGTTGATTACTAGCAACATCTTAGGCACTTCTAACTTCCGAGCAACATCGACCGCCACTGCTGTCCCTTGGTAATCTTGTTTATCTGGACGGAGAATCAGTACAAGGACATCAGAGAGAATGATCGATAGCAAAGTTTCTTCGTTAATACCGGGGTGAGTGTCAATCAACAGATAGTCTAGTTTTAAACGACGAACTAGATTACGCAAACCATCGTTAAGCAGCCGTGCATCATAGCCCTCGCGCAAGATTCGGGAAATGTCACTCATCCTAATACTGGAAGGAATTAGATGAATACTCCCCTGTCTACCAAAAAATGTTTGTTTTTGTTTCAAAATAGAGCTAACGTCATAAACTGCTTCTTCTATCGGACAACGACCCCATAGATAATCGTTCAGGGTGTAGCGGATTCGATCTTCTTCAAGGCCAAACAGGATGTGAATTCCTGGCGATTGGATATCTGTATCAACAACCCCAACTCGCCGTCCAGAGCGAGCGATGAGGGTAGCGAGATTACTTGTGACGTTTGATTTACCAGTTCCACCACGGAATGAGTGAATAGAAATAATTTCAGGCATAATAATCCTCAATTGTGAATAGGATACAGGAGACAAGATGTAAAAAACAGAAGTCAGGAATTATAAATTAATTACTCTGCACGGGCTAAACGCCCCGCTAGCGCTAAAATTACTGAGCACTTTATTGAAAGCTCATCTCGTGCGAAAACATTATTCATTTGCAGCGTTTCGTTTGCTTCTCATTGCTTTTGCCTCCTCTTGCAATTTTTGGAACGTTGTTGATTCGGCAATTTCCGCAACTTGACGCGCACGTTTGGCATCGTCAACTTCGATACGTAGTGTATGCAACTGTTGTTTAAGTTTTTGTTCACGAGCATAGATTTCATGCATCATGCGTTGAAAAACTCGTCCCAACTGTCCTAATTCATCATTGCGTTTCACAATCGACGTTAGCTTTTGGCGATCAAACTCCTCTGCTTCTTCAGCACTAATTTCATCCATACTAATTTTCTGAGCGAGTTGCGCCATTGGTTTGAGTGGTTGCAGCACATTTCGTTTCAGTAAATAATTAATTAGCAAAATGACTAGAGCAAAGATGCCAATAAATAGGCTAATGAATGAAACAGAAGCGCGATTGGCATCATCAAACACTTTGCTAGCAGGAACGTAAATAATTTGAGTGCCTATAATCTCATTGAGTTTCCATCCAAAACCATTTTCTGAGCCATAACTTATGATGTGGCTTTTTGGAGCAGCTTCAGGGGTGCTATGGCAACGTAAACATGTCTGATTTTTAATAGAAAATGGACGAGCGCTGTAAAACAACTTCTCATCAAAAGAGTCACGAAAACCGGATACATTTTTCAGATCTGGTTGATTGCGAAACTTTTCGATAAGCTGCGTTTCAAATATATCTGCTTTATCTCGCAAATTAGTTGGATTTAGGTTGGCATCTTTGTAGAAGAAGTCTTTATATTCTTCGTTTTTGCGAAGATTCTCAAATACTTCTCTCACCGCATAGCTGGGAATGCTTTCAGGGACAAACGTGGATTGAGTCTCCACCATAGGTATCAGGAGTGGACTGATATGCATGTTTGTGAAGTTTCTCACTGAGTTCATCATTTCTGCAAGAATTTGGCTTCGATAACCAATTTCGGCTTCCGCTTTTTGCTCAAGTGCATGAGATAAAGCAAAACCACTAACTGCGATCGCACCGATGAACACCAGCGATAGAAGTAAGGTAAATTTGGTTGCTAATTTAAATCTATTCAACATTGCTGTTTCCGTTTGTGTTTACAACATCGCTAGAAATATATGGGTAATGATTCATTAAATTTAATTTTTTTAATGATGAGCGTAGAATGCTGTTATTTATGACAAATAAATCTAATCTGCATTCATGCTTACAAATCTAGTCATACAGCGATATGCAATTGAATTCCAGATTTCAAGGCAAATTCATGACTTTTGTTGGAGCAAGCTCCGTCAGCCTATAACGAAAGTCTTATGCATCGCTCAATATGATGGAGCGAAAGTTATACGGCATCTACTTACTTAGCTTAGGCAAAATCTTAGACGTTTTTCAGATGCGGAGAACTGAGTTGAATTCGTATTCTTAAGACATGAAGCGAGGAAAGCGAAACACGCCAACCAGCATATCGCTTGTAGTTTACCTAGCTAACAACACTAAAAAGGAAAAAACACAATGTCTAACGAAACTAATTACCAAGCTCAAGAACTTTCTATTGAAGAACTCGATGTTGTCGCTGGTGGTACTGGCCTTGACCAACTGCTAGTAAAAGACTTCGAGGCTTCCTTTGACCAAGCTTCTATCAAGGATGTTCGCGCTAACAGTGTCGGCCCCAACGGTGCTCAAAGCATTGAAGCTACTCAAATCGACCAAACACGAACAGTTGCAGACAATGAACTCATCGCTAAGTTAGGTGGCTTCTAAGACTGCACCTTTAACTTCAAGCAACATTCTTTAAAGTCAACAAAAACCAAAAAATCAGGAGAAACAATCATGTCTGACGAAATTGATTACCAACCTCAAGAACTTTCTATTGAAGAACTCGATGTCGTTGCTGGTGGTGCTGGTCTTGACCAACTGCTGTTAAAAGACTTCGATGCTTCTTTCGAGCAAGCTTCTGTCAAAGATGTCCGCGCAATTAATGTCGGCCCTAACGGTGTTCAAGCTGTTGAAGTAACTCAAATCGACCAAACTAAAGCAGTTGCTAGTAACGATGTCCTCGCTTTGATTGGTGACTTCTAAGACTGCGCCTTCAACTTCAAGCAACATTCCTTAACGTTCACAAAAACCAAAAAATTAGGAGAAACAATCATGTCTAACGAAATCAAGCACCAAGAACTTTCTATTGAAGAACTCGATGTTGTCGCTGGTGGTACTGGCCTTGACCAACTGCTAGTAAAAGACTTCGAGGCTTCCTTTGACCAAGCTTCTATCAAGGATGTTCGCGCTAACAGTGTCGGCCCCAACGGTGCTCAAAGCATTGAAGCTACTCAAATCGACCAAACACGAACAGTTGCAGACAATGAACTCATCGCTAAGTTAGGTGACTTCTAAGACTGCGCCTTCAACCTCAAACAACATTCCTTAACTTAATAGGTCGTAATGGCTCGGAAGGAGGATTCACTTAATGGCTGCCCAGCTTTATCGTGAATCCCTTCCGTCTAATCTAAATTTAACACACGGCGCGAGGAGATCCTATGTCAGGTGACGAAATTACTCCGAATAACGAGGCAATCGAGTTATCGGATGAGGATTTAGACGAGGTAGCCGGTGGTTTCAGCCTGCGTTTGACGGCTGCGCGGTTTCAGCAATCAAAATTGACATCTGTCGAATCAATAGGATTAGGGTCAAGTAATTGCTCAGCACAGTCAGCATTTCACGCAGAAACCACAGAGTCGTCACTCTTCCAACTCACTATTGTCGATGCAACAACCGAGGATCTAAAAGCTCTCGGCGAGTTGTTTGGAGATATGTCTGCAATCGATGGTTCTGAATAAACAGAGTTTCTAGAGTGAATAGTATGCAGTTAAATCAATTCAAATCTAGCACTTCGCTTAATGAAACAAAGCAAACACAATGACAAATGGAATAACACAGTAAGGAGAAAGAATTGCAATGGAAAATATGAAACACGATAAACCGCTAGAGTTGTCAGAGCAAGACTTGGCAGAGGTTTCCGGTGGTGCCTTTGTGCCTGATGACTATCACCAGAGTCCTATAAACGATCTATCCGGTGCTGCTGAAGTGATTAAAAAACAACTTGAGAATACAAAACTTCCTTATTGGAATGACAACAAACCGAACATTTATTCGGACAAGTACAGCGATTCTCAAACATATAGCAGCGAATCGCCAACTTAGTCAATCGCGCGATGGGGAGATTGATCGACTTACGAATTAGTATAATTTCTCACTCCCCATTTCTCTCCCGTTAGCAGAACACAAGGAAGTTAAATTATTATGACAGAAGTTCTACTTAAGGAACTGACAAATAGCGATGTTGACTGGATCTTGGCAACGGGTCAAAGAGAAGAAGTTACTGCTGGCACGATCCTCGTTCGCCAAGGAGCACCTGTTGATGCACTCTACATTCTGCTAGATGGCGCATTGACCGTTTCTGTTGCTCAGGCTGACGACAATCCCATCGGTCGGGCGTTTGCTGCTTTGGAAGGTGGCGAACTGTCAGGACGGGAGATTGCGAGACTCACAAATGGTGAGGTGGTAGGAGAAGTACCCTTTTTAGCATCCTACCAGTCTTCTACTACGGTCAAGGCAATCAGAAAGTCGCTTGTTTTGATGATTCCTCAGCAGCAGTTAACTAAAAAATTGCAGGAAGATGTCACATTTGCCGCTCATCTTTATCGCGCGATCGCAGTTTTGCTAGCTCACCGATTAGAACAAATAGTAAATCAAATTGGACAAAGCACGATTGTGCTTTTTCAGCCGCAAATTCGAGAGATTTTGTTTACGTTTGCAGAATTGAATGATAGCGATATCGGTTGGATGATTGCTGCGGGGAATGCCGTAAGAATTCCTGCGGGAGCGGTGTTGTTTCATGCCGGCAGACCCGTTGACGCTCTCTATATTTTATTGGATGGGAAGATGGTGGCTTCGAGCGCTGAGGATATGGACAATCCCCTGACGCGTGCCTTTTCAAACTTGGAAGATACAGATCGTGTAGAACGAGAGTTTGCGAAATTATCGCGGGGTGACATAGTTGGTGAAACACCCTTTGTCGAAGCGAGTCCACCTGCAATGACGATTCGGGCGGTTGAAGATGCGATCGTGCTATCAATTCCTCGGTGGCGACTGGCGGCCAAATTGCTGCATGATGTTGGGTTTGCTGCACGATTTTATCGAGTTTTAGCAATTTTGTTAACAGACAAACAGCAAGCAATAATTAATCGGTTAGGTTACGGCAGAATTACGTATAGCTCAGGTCAATCTTTAGATGAACGCTTGACCTATGAGGATGAACTGAGTTCTGGCTTTTTAGCTCAAGTGACGCTGGCGGGTACGCGATTTGACTGGATGCTGAAGCAGATTCGCGGTAGTTGAAATTTATGGGTATGGGGGAAGAGGGAAATGGGGAAGAGGGAAATGGGGAAAAGGGGGGAAAGGAAAAACCATCCCCTTAGCCTTTAACCTTTAACCTTTTCCCCCTCTTAAAAATCCCCAGTTCTCACAGTCGCTACTTTGCCGCTATTTTTATGCAAATTTCTATAACTTGAATGGAGTCAGTATGGTTTCGACCAACAAAAACAACTTATTCCGAAAAGAAGCGCTTGATCGTTTATCTTCCCCGGAGCGACTCGATCAGCTAATGCAGGTGGTTCAGCCGCAGAAGTGGATTCCGTTGGCCGCGATGGGATCTCTGATTGCTGTTGGATTGGCCTGGAGTGTTTTTGGTCGCATTCCCATTACCATTGCTGGGCAAGGCGTGGTGGTTTATCCTAGCAAGGTCGCGGCGTTTCAGTCCCCTAGTTCGGGGCAGGTTCTCATTCTTTATGTTCGTCCTGGCGATCGCGTCAAGAAAGGGCAGGTACTAGCGACGATTGACCAAACTGAACTTCAAGAAAATTTGAAACTGGCGCGGATTAAGCTTGTTCAACTTCAAGAACAAGACCGCGATGCCAATTCACTGCGACTTCAGCGAACGGTTTTAGATAAAGGTGCGATTCAACAACAACGTCAGGCGCTCCAGCAAACTTTAAAGACAACCCAATCGGTAACGCCAATTCTGCGGGATAAAGGTCTGGAGTCGATTCGCAAAGAGCGTCAGTCTTTACAGGAACAGTTACAGACGACGCGGGATCTAGTACCCACTTTCAAAGATCGATTTGAACTGCGTCAGCAGTTACGCCGGGAGGGGGCTGTTTCGAGTGATACCGTCCTTCAGGCGCAACAGGAATTTCTTAACAGCAAAAGCAGAATCAACGAAATTGAATCGCAACTCAAACAACTTGATGTCAAAGAAGCGGATGCAGAACGACAATTTTTAGCAAATTTAAATGCAACCAAAGAACTGCAAGCTCAGTTAGCAACACTGGATACTAAACTAGCTAGTCAAGCAGAACAAGATTTAGGTATTTCTACTAATCGTAAAAAAGAAATTCAAGAGACAGAGCGAGCGATCGCTCAATTAGAATCACAATTAAAAGGAAAAAATCAGGTTACTAGCAATTTCAACGGCCGGGTTTTAGAAGTTTCTGCTGTGCCTGGACAAACCCTAGAAGAAGGCGCTCGCATTGGCACAATTGAAGCTCAAGACTCTGGCAATAAGTTAGTCAGTGTGGCATTCTTCCCGGTAAGCGAAGGTAAAAAGATTCAAAAGGGCATGGAGTTGCAAGTCACTCCTTCTACCGTTAAACGAGAACGCTTTGGGGGCATTGTCGCAAAGGTTACGAATGTGTCTGCGTTCCCGGTGACGAAAGAAGGTGCATCGAGTGTTGTGGGCGGTCTGGAAGTTTTGCAAGGGTTAACCACAGAAGGGCCACAAATTCAAGTTTTTGCTGAACTCCAGCCAGACCCCTCGACTAAAAGCCGTTTTCAGTGGTCGTCATCTAAGGGGCCAGAAACCGAAATTACCTCTGGAACCACTACCTCAGTGCGCGTCAAAGTCGATGAACAATCTCCGATTTCCTTTGTGTTTCCAATTTTGCGATCGTGGAGTGGAATGTATTGATTATGCGGCGAATTCAATCACAAATTGGGCGTACATTTAGACAAATTCGGCGGGTTTTCAGCCGTCCTGATCGCCGCCGTCGGACTCCCACCCTCTTACAAATGGAGGCGGTGGAATGCGGTGCAGCAGCGCTGGGTATTATTTTAGGGTACTACGATCGCATCGTGCCCCTGGCAGAACTCCGTCAAGCTTGTGGCGTTTCACGAGATGGAAGTAAAGCATCGAATATTATCAACGCGGCTCGCAGATATGGGTTACAGGCTAAAGGCTTCAAGGTCGATTTGGATGGGTTACGCAAACTTGAATGTCCTTATATTGTCTTTTGGAATTTCAACCATTTTCTGGTAGTCGAGGGATTTGCCAAAGACAAAGTTTATCTTAACGATCCTGCCACCGGGCCTCGGACGATTTCGCCAGCAGAATTTGATCAGTCCTTTACTGGGGTGGTGCTGGTCGTTGAACCGAGTACAGAATTCCAGCCAGGAGGACGTAAACCGAGCCTGGCACTAGCGTTATGGGATCGATTGCAGAGTTCGCTTGGAGCGCTTATTTATTGTGTAATCGCCGGATTGCTTTTAGTAATTCCTGGATTAGCCATCCCTGCATTCTCACAAGCATTTGTCGATAATGTCTTGATTGAAGGCAGAAATGATTGGTTACGGCCTTTAATTCTCGGCATGATTCTCACAGCAATATTGAATGGTTTTCTCACGTTGCTTCAGCTGCAATTTCTGCGGCGCATGAAAATTAAGCTGGCTGTGGGGATGTCCAGTCGGTTTTTATGGCATATTCTGCGATTGCCAGTCAGTTTTTATGATCAGCGATTTGCGGGAGAAATTAGCAGCCGTGTCCGCCTCAACGACAGTTTGGCGAACCTACTTTCAGGAAGATTAGCAACCACAGTCATCTCAGCCTTTACCGTTGTCTTTTATGCCGCAGTGATGCTGCAATATGATGTCGTTCTCACCTTAATTGGCATTGGTTTCGTGATCGTGAATGTCAGCGTGTGGCGATGGGTTTCGCGGCAGCGCGTTGATGCTAATCTGCGATTAATGCAAGAACAAGGCAAGGTCAGTGGGGTAGCGATTTCTGGACTGCAAAGTATGGAGACGCTCAAGGCATCCGGGTTAGAGTCAGAATTCTTTTCTCGCTGGGCAGGCTATTACGCCAAAGCGATTAATGCCCGTCAGGAAATGGATACGACAAATCAAACTTTGGGTGTGTTGCCGTCATTTCTGACCTCGATTACATCTATGCTTTTATTGGCGGTGGGAGGGCTGCGGGTAATGGATGGCGCACTCAGTATCGGGATGCTGATTGCCTTTCAAGCTTTAATGCAAAGGTTTCTAGAGCCTGTGAATAATTTGGTGGGTTTAGCGGGTGAACTCCAGGAAATGGAGGGCAATTTGAGCCGACTGGATGACGTGTTACGCAATGCGATCGATCCTGCTGTAGAGCGAGAAAGAAGTGTGTCACCAACTCATGCCCTTCCTGCCGCGAATGTTCGGCTTCAGGGCTATGTTGAACTCCGCAATATCACGTTTGGCTATAACCGCTCTGCACCTCCTTTAATCGAAAATCTCAATCTTTCACTTAAGCCCGGTCAACGAGTCGCTCTAGTGGGTGGCAGTGGTTCTGGTAAGTCAACTGTTGCCAAGCTGGTGTGTGGATTATACGAACCGTGGGCGGGGGAAATTTTATTTGATGGTCAACCCAGAAAAGATATTCCCCGACCAATTATCACTAATTCAGTTGCCCTCGTTGAGCAAGATATCTCGCTATTTGCAGGCAGTGTCCGCGACAATCTCACGCTTTGGGATTCAACTGTTCCCTTTAGTAACTTGGTTCGCGCTTGTAAAGACGCCGCCATTCAAGATGTGGTGCTTTCGATGCCTGGAGGCTATAACGCTGACCTTGCAGAAGGGGCAACTAATATGAGTGGTGGGCAAAGACAACGCTTAGAAATTGCCCGGACTTTAGTGAATAATCCGGCAATTCTGGTGATGGATGAAGCGACTAGTGCGCTTGATGCTGAGGCAGAAAAGATTATTGATCAAAAACTCCGGGAGCGTGGTTGTACTTGTGTAATTGTGGCGCATCGGTTGAGCACTATTCGAGATTGTGACGAAATTATTGTTTTTGATCGCGGCAAGGTGGTGCAACGGGGCACGCATGAGGAGTTACAGCAGATGGAAGGTAAGTATTTACAATTAATTCGCAGTGAAGGGGAAGCACTTCAGGAGGCGTGAGTTAATTAAGATTTATCTCGCGCAAAGGCGCAAAGGCGCAAAGGAAGAACGCAAGAGTGTGGTCTAAATAATTGTGAAAAAGTACGATAACTCAATCTTTCTCTCTGCGTCTCTGCGTGAAATTTTTCATATTTTTATAGAGCAGGAATAGACATGTTAGACCAAATTCGGATTGTCAGTCTGCCCGGAGAGTACTATCACTTCAAAGGCAATGAGCCAATTATTCTTGATGACCCTGAGACGATTTGGGTTGTGAAATCGGGTTCATTGGCGCTGTTTGCGATTCATATAAAAGAGGGGATTGCTGAAGGAACTCGCCGCTATTTATTTACTACCCGAACTAGACAGGCTATGTTTGGCATCGCTAGCGATTCTGGGTCGATGCCTTATCAACTTCTGGCGGTGTCGATTGAAGAAACTGAACTTCTCAAGGTTTCGCTCAAAGATTTTCGTGAATTTATTGCGGATGGTAATGGCGAAGCACTGACTTTAGTGGAGGGATGGATTGAGCAACTGGGACTGGCGCTGTCTTCGATTATTCCGCCTGTGCTGCCGTTTCTAGAGGAAGGGGTTCGCTATTTCTCACTCACCAATGGTCAGATTTTTCAACCGCAGAGAGAACTAGTATCTTGGGTGCAAATTCAGCGTGGTTACGCAATCTGGATGGGGTTTGAAGAATTGTTGCTGACGCCGCAATTAGGACTGTTGCCGTTGAGTGCAGATATGTGGTTTCAAGCCGAGGATACAATCGAGTTGGAAACTCTGAGTACGGCTGAGATCAACGATGCTGATACTCTGTTCACGGGGATCTTGCGACTTCATGTCTGCTTTCTTCAAAGCCTGAATCTTCTAGAACAGCAAGAAAAAGAGGCAGAATCACACCGCTTTCAAGAACGGCAACAGCTCAATCATCAAGTGATGGAGGAGACGCTGGGCGAGTTAGCTTCGTTGCTGCAATCTCGGCAAACTGCCACTTCTACTCAGCTGGGAGCCAATGACCCTGAGCAAGCTTTGCTCGTCGCTGCGGGCGCAGTCGGGCGGACGTTGGGCGTAACAATTCGACCGCCAGCGAAGTCTGAAGACCTCAAGCGGGTTCAAGATCCTCTACAAGCGATCGCCCGTGCTTCTCGTTTACGAATGCGAACGATCGCTTTGCAAGGTCAGTGGTGGAAGAAGGATTGCGGTGCTATGCTCGCTTACACGATGGAAGACAACCATCCTGTGGCGCTGTTGCCTGTATCTGATACGCGTTATGAGATATTTGATCCAATTGAGCGATCGCGCACTCTGGTTAATGCTAAAAGTGCTGCTAAACTCGCGCTGACTGGCTACACCTTCTACCGCCCATTACCAGATAAAGTCCTGACTACGTTCGACTTGCTAAAATTTGCCCTGCAAGGACATTATAAGGAATTAATGGTTGTCCTAACTGCGGGTGTGGCGGTAACTTTATTGGGGATGATCACCCCGCAAGCAACCGCCGTGTTGATTGATAGTGCGATTCCTGATGCTAACCGGGGTTTATTGGTGCAAATTGCCTTAGCGCTGCTAGCAACTGCATTTGGTAGCACCTTGTTTCAACTTGCTCAAGGTTTCGCCATCATGCGCGTGGAAACCTTTGCCGATGCCTCGACCCAAGCAGCAGTCTGGGATCGCCTCTTAAATCTTAAAGCATCATTCTTCCGTCAGTATGCGATCGGTGACTTGAGTTCACGCGTTAGCGCTGTCAGTCAAATCCGCCAAAAGCTTAGTAGCACGGTTCTCAGAAGTATTTTCACTAGCTTGTTCGCTCTGCTAAACTTAGGACTGCTTTTTTACTACAACGGTTCGCTAGCGTTAATTGCTACTTTTGTCGCATTTATAAACATTACTATTACTCTTGTTTCAGGAATTTCCACTCTGCGTAAGGTTCGTCCGTTACTAGAGTTACAAGGACAACTCTTTGGGGTGATGGTGCAGTTAATCAACGGCGTCACCAAACTCCGAGTAGCTGGAGCTGAAGCCCGCGCCTTCGCTTTTTGGGGAAAACAGTATAGCCAGCAAATCAAATGGATGTTGAGTACCCAAGGTATTGAAGATGTTCTGGCTGTAGTTAATAAAATTTTACCTGTATTAACCACAGCGACACTCTTCTGGTTTGCAACAAGTTTACTTGAGCAAGCCCCTTCACAAGCAGGTGGTTTATCCACAGGTGTATTTTTAGCGTTTAATGCGGCATTTGGGACGTTTATCGGTGGAGCCACTAGCCTCAGCAGCACGATTATAGATGTCCTGAAAGTAGTGCCGTTGTGGGAACGAGCGCAGCCCATTCTCGAAGCCAAGCCGGAAGTAGACTCTGAAAAAGCTGATCCAGGTCGGCTTTCCGGCCGCGTGGTTGTCGATCATGTGATTTTCCGCTATCGAGATGACGGGCCGCTGACGTTGGATGATGTCAGCATCCACGCTGAACCTGGCGAGTTTATCGCTTTTGTGGGAGCTTCTGGCAGTGGAAAATCAACGCTGTTTCGGTTATTACTAGGGTTCGATGTTCCCGAATCTGGCACAATCTACTATGACGGACAAGATTTAGCGGGGCTGGATGTTCATGCGGTGCGTCGGCAATTAGGAGTCGTGATGCAAAATAGCCGATTGACATCTGCGTCCATTTTCGAGAATATCGCCAGTGGGGCGATGATCACAATGGATGAGGCGTGGGAAGCGGCGCGGATGGCTGGCTTTGCCGAAGATGTCGAATCGATGCCGATGGGAATGCACACGGTGATTAGTGAAGGGGGAACCAATCTCTCTGGAGGACAACGGCAGAGATTATTGATTGCCCGATCGCTAGTATTAAAACCCAAAATCTTGTTATTTGACGAAGCCACCAGTGCTTTAGATAATCGCACCCAAGCGATTGTTAGTCAAAGCTTGGAGCGCCTGAAGGTAACACGGATTGCGATCGCTCACCGTCTAAGTACCATTCGTAACGCTGATCGCATCTATGTCTTCCAGAATGGTCGCGTGGTGCAGGAAGGCAATTTTAATCAACTCGCCAATCAAGCGGGACTGTTTGCCCAACTCATGGCACGGCAAAAGCTTTGAATTTGAGCGAATGTTAGCAACGCATGGGAAACGGATGAAACAAATCACGAAATTAAACCGTGATGCTCATTCGTTTCATTTTCTTTCAAGCTTACATGACAAAAGTCATAGTAAAACATAGTTTTAGAATAACTAAAGTCATAGAGTAATTCCCTATTTAGTTGAGGTCAATCCATGACCTTATTCAGAAGTTTATCCTATCTTAAACCTCTACAATAAGACTATTATAATTGAGGATAAATTGATGAATTGCCTAATTTCATCTCCGAGAATTGACCTACTATTACCCATCAAAACATGGCTTGAATCATTAGAAATTCGCCAGCCAAAAATGGCTCGATTACTGTGTAGACTAATTCCCGCTAGTTGTCCATTTGAACGAGAAATTAAGCTATTTGATCGCACGATCGCTTACATTCCACCGCTTTGTAAACTTAATCCTTTTTATGAGCAGATAGTTGCAATTCGCTTCAAATCTCTGTGTTACTTAGCCAATGAATGTAACGAAGATATTACACTCTATTGTTAAAGGATAAATCATTATGTCGGCTACTTTTGGCGAAATTATTAAGCTCAATTTTAGCCTCGTTTTTTCCCTACTGGCGTTG
The DNA here is from genome assembly GCF_010091925.1 of Nostoc sp. B(2019). Lineage (GTDB taxonomy): Bacteria > Cyanobacteriota > Cyanobacteriia > Cyanobacteriales > Nostocaceae > Komarekiella. The sequence goes on from NZ_WVID01000010.1 coordinate 239,649, forward strand.
AGTACGTCTAGTGTCAGTGAAGAGACTGCGATCGCACAATATACCCAAGGTATTGCTAATTCATCTCTCATACCAAATAGTCTAAAAGTTCCTAGCGGTCAGCAACTTCTCTTAAAAGCATCTGCAAAGGGTACACAAATCTATGTCTGCAAAGCAAAATCAGCAGAATACCCTGTTGAGTATGAGTGGACGCTTAAAGCTCCCGATGCCGTTTTGCTAAATGAGCAAGGACAAGACTTAGGCAAGCATTATGCAGGCCCGACATGGGAAGCGAAAGACGGTAGTAAAGTTATAGCGGAGGTGAAATCTAAGGCAAATGCACCACAAGAAGGTGCAATTCCCTGGCTATTGTTGGGGGTGCGATCGCATGAAGGAAATGGTATCTTCCGCCGAGTCAATTGGATTCAACGGATCAATACGGTTGGTGGGAAACCTCCTATTCAAGGGTGTAACAATTCCTCTCAGAATCGCGAGATTCGCGTCAACTATACGGCTGATTACCTGTTTTACGGAGGCAAAACTGTTAGCAGGTTTTTTCAGAACAAATATTACTGATAATGTAATAGATGTTGCGGCTCGCAAACATAAACGCTCTAGCTTGCAAACAAGACAATCGTTGGCTCAAATTAAGGGTCAAGATATTTACCAAAGTAGAAGTATTTGCGGACTTGCCCTTTGAGGGTAAAGCCAGAATAAAAGTCAATTCCCAAGGTATGAGTATTTCTTTGAGCATCAGCGTTTTATGATTGCAGAAAGGCGATCGCTTTTTTAATTAATTAAATCAGAATAAATTATCTTAAATTAGAGACACAATATTGCTTTTTAGAATTATCTCAGGCGGAAATTGACAAAATTGGTGGCAATTTGAGCAGTCCAAAAATCGCCGTATTCTGTGGAGCCTGTGGATAAACGAACTTTTCGCGTGGGTAAATCATTGACATATTTCATCCGAATCTGATATTTAGTTGGCTTAAAGTTGTAGAATCCCCAAATCCCTCCATAAAATCCATAACCGAAAAGCTCAATACAATTTTTGCTATACTACTTGAATTTTCCATCCATCCAATACTCCAAACTTTCCCCGGACATAATTAAAGGAATATCTGACTCTTCTACAAATCTGGTTGCATTCCTACCAAAACTCATTTCCATAGGCTTTCCATGTGGATTTAATATTTCTGGTACAAAACGAGGTAGTTCAAATCGATAAGGAGTTGATGAGTTATTAGTAATTCCTGCTCCAAATTTAATCGGTGTTTCTTCTCCAAATATTGGAAGATTATACTTCAGCGCTGACACTAAGGTTTCAAAGTAAATTCCATTGACTTCAATTCCACTACTGTTGTTTGATTTATTAGGTGTCACACTAGCTACCCTCTCAAAAATTACATCTTCATCCGCCGCTAATCCTTGATTAAGAGAACATTGAGAAGCGATCGCTTTTACGAGAGTATGAATATCAAAGGTGCGATCGCCTTTGTATATTCGGACTTAACCCTTTTCTTGATATATTTATATCAGGATTGCTCTATTGTTATCCGTTTTATTCGCGTAGCTTGCCAGATAATTTGTTTTCTTCATTAAAAACAGAATTTGCATATATGGCAAGTTGCGATCGATTTTTGAGATTGAGGCGGCTAAGAATACTTGTCACATGAGTTTTTACGGTTCCTTCCGTAATGTAAAGTTGTTGGGCGATTTCGCGGTTTGTTGCACCAACACCAATTAAACGTAAAACTTCTTGTTCTCGTGCAGTGATTTCCGATGGCTTTGATGAGGTGGAATCTTGGCTAGTTTGAGATGAAGTAGCTTTCGTAGCCAACAGTTTATCAAATAACCCAGGCCCAAATTGAGTATAGCCATAATGCCCAAAGCGAATCGCATCTGCTAGCTCACGTGAGGGCATATCTTTGAGCAAATATCCTTTCGCGCCTGCCCGCATTGCCCCTGTAAGATAAGAATCATCATCAAATGTGCTCAAAACGAGAACTTTAACATTGGGAAAGTTTTGCACAATCAGTTTTGTCGCGGTTCTTCCATCCATTTCGGGCATCCGAATATCCATTAGCACCACGTCTGGCTGGAGTGTGGCGACAAGCTCTAGTGCTACCTTACCATTCTCGGCATCACCGACCACGTGCAAATCAGGCTCCTGTTCTAGTATTGCTTTAAGTCCCTGACGAATGAGGCTCTGATCGTCAACGATTAATAGGCGAATTGGAGAAGATTCATCATTTTTCATCGGGATTACCTCATATTAATTCGTAATGGGCTACGCCCCGCTACGCTAACGTAATTCGTAATTCGTAATTTGTAATGGGCTGCGCTAACGTAATTGAGAAAGTCGGTTTTAATCTGGGTTCCCACATAATTGTATCTGTGGTTTTATTCTGAAAAGTTGGTTTAACTTATCAAGATTTAAAGGTGTTTGCATCGAATAAATGTCACAACTTAAGCATGACATTTGTCATGAGGTTCAGATGAAATTAAGTTGGTTGCTTTATATCAACTACAAATTCCGAATCTCAAATTCCGCATTCAGAACTTAGTTATTTCACAATTTTTGATCGTCAAGATAGTCATGTGTCAAGAGTCAAAAGTCAAGTGTAATTTTTCTTCCTCTGCTCCTCTGCTCCTCTGCTTCCAGTCTCCCAGTCCCATCACTTAGTGTGATTTTCTCTGGGGAAGTTAGCGATAATCTGACAGCCAGCACCCGGTTTACTGACAATTTCTAAGTGTCCGCCCAAGGTGGCTGTTCGTTCTCGCATTCCTTGAAGACCGTACCCTGTCACGGATTGATCTGACTGAAAGCCTTGGCCGTTATCTTGGAGTGTCAATGATAGCCCCGCAGCTGTTGTTTGGATCTTGATCTGAACGCTCGTGGCTTTGGCATATTTATAAATGTTGGTTAGTCCCTCCTGAATAATGCGATACACTGCATGATTTACCGAGTTGGAAAGTGGTTGTGATAAATCAATGTGGCACTCTGGTAAGACATCGGTGAGGTGATAGAATTCTGAGGCTAGGTTGGCGATCGCACCTTCAAGCAATTGCCCTTGGAGTGGGTCTGAGCGAATGGCGGAAACTGATTCCCGTACTGATCGCAGAGCTTCGGAACCCAATTTTTTCGCCTCTACTAAAAACGATCGCGCTCGTTCAGCATCAACTTGCCAAAGTGTCAACACTGTTTCCATTTGCACATTGAGCGCAACGAGAGAATGTCCTAGCGAGTCGTGGATATCACGCGCAATTCGATTGCGTTCTTCTAACGCTGCCATTTCTTCGATGCGTTGATTCAGTGCTCGTTCTTGCTCAAGCGATCGCCTCAGTTCTGCTTCTGTCTGCTGCAAGCGACGATTTTGCTCTTGGAGTTGTAGCTGTAAGCGGCAAAGTTTGAGTTGATGCTCGATCCGGGCCAGAACCTCCTCAATCTGAAAAGGTTTGTGAATAAAATCAACGCCTCCAACCGAGAAGGCTTTCACCTTATCGAATACCTCATTTAAAGCGCTAATAAAAATGACGGGAATCTCCTGGGTTTGGGGATTAGATTTTAGGCGCTGACATACCTCATAGCCAGTCATTCCAGGCATATTGATGTCAAGCAGAATCAAATCTGGAGGTTGAGCCTGTATGCCGATCAAGGCGATCGAACCATTAGTGACACTCCGAACTTCGTAACCTTGTTCATCAAGCATTGCTGACAAAAGGCGGAGATTATCTAGAGTGTCGTCAACGATGAGAATATCTCCCTTGGCTGATTGGGTGAATTCCATACTTCTCAAAGGGCTAAGAGAATCGTCAATTATCACGCTATTGCTAAGGCATTCTACAAAATTTGTGGATGATGAGTGATGCAAAATCAAAGTTGTGCAATAAATCTATTGATGATGTTAGTTACTTCCAACGTACAACGCGTATAAATAAATCGATGAGAATAAACAATTATTCATTAAGGTTGGGCTTAAATCATAAAACTTTACTAGAAAATTAATAATTTACATTCCTTAATATGGTTTGTTTTATTTCCGTCTACCTATTGAAATTAGTTTTATACGCGGCAATATGCAACAAATTTATAACGTAAAAAACATCACCTTTGACCGCTGTAGATAACCTTTGCCACGTTTCAAAAATTAAGTTTTAACTCTATTATTGGATATTTTCCTACTTTATTATTACCCATGAGGGTAATTTTGTTTGAGACAGATCATCCTTTATATTATGCTAAGAAGCTTCATTGGAATTGAAAAGCTTCTGGGTCAGCATTAGCACCCTAGCATTGCTGTTTAATTTAAGGAGTTCGGACATGCGTCCTCTCACCGATCAAGTTTTAAAGCTTGCTAAAAGTGTGCCGTTGCGCCACATTCTTGTGGTACCTTTTATACTGCAAATTTCTCTAGCCGTGGGGTTAACTGGGTGGCTATCAATTCAGAATGGGCAACGAGCAGTCAATGAGGTAGCAATTCAACTCCGCAGTGAAATCACAGCTCGAATTCAACAGTACCTTCAAACCTATGTTGAAACGCCTCATAAAATCAATCAGCTAAATGCTAATGCCATCCGGCTGGGCGAAGTCGATGTACAAGATTTATTAGCATTAGAACGACATCTTTGGTATCAACTTGAAACATTTGATACGGTGACGGCGGTTTATGTTGGGTCAAAATATCGAGAACATGTTGCGGTTGAAAGGTCTGATGATGGCCGCTTTCAAGTGAAACTTTCGGGGAAATCCACCGATGATGAGATCCGAATTTATGCGGCAGAGCAACCGGGACGTTACACTAAACTTTTAAGATCCAGACCCAATTACGATCCTCGAACTCGTCCTTGGTATCAATCAGCAGTCCAGTCTCAAACAGCGAACTGGGGCGGAATTTATAAACTGTTTGCCACACCCAGATATGTACTCAATGCCAGCTTGCCAATCTATGACGATCGCAATAATCTATTAGGCGTTGCTGCGGTAGATTTTTCACTGACTGGGATTAGTCAATTTCTGCGGAGTTTGGAAATAGGGCGATCGGGCGAAACCTTCATCCTGGAACGCCGCACAGGATTGCTGGTTGGTAGTTCCGCCACTCAACAACCTTACGTGATTGAAAATCCCACAGCGCCTTTCACATTACAGAATCCCGTCCGGGTTAAGGCGATCGCCAGCAATGATATTTTGACGCGACGCACTACCGAATATTTGTTGCAACGCTTTGGAAACTTAACCCAAATCGACAAAAAGCAACAACTGGATTTTGACATTCAGGGTCAACGGCAATTTTTACAAGTTGTACCCATGAAAAATGATCAAGGGTTGGACTGGTTGATTATTGTCGTCGTCCCCGAACGGGATTTCATGGATCAAATCAATGCCAATACTCGCACAACAATTGTGCTTTGTCTGGTCGCGTTTGCGCTCGCAACTGGATTAGGTATTTTTACAGCTCGCTGGATTACGCAGCCGATTTTACGACTGGGGAGCGCAGCAAAAGCGATCGCAGCAGGAAACTTAAACCAAAAAGTTTCTGTAAACAACACAATCGAGTTAAACGAACTAGCGCAGTCTTTTAACCAAATGGCGCAACAGTTGCGTGAATCCTTTTTAGCTCTAGCACAAACCAACGAGAGATTAGAAAGCCGAGTCAAGCAACGCACCACAGAACTTGACGAAAAAAATGCCCAACTTCAGCGAGAAATTCGCGTTAGCGAAGCTGCCCGAAGGGGTCGCCAAAAAGTAGAGGCTGCACTGAAAACATCGGAGGCAGAACTCCGGTTAATGTTCGCTGCTATGACCGACATGGTAGTGGTTTTTGATGCGGAAGGTCGTTACCTAAAGTATGTGCAAACGAAGTATGTGCTAACACAATCTTTCGCTTACAAACCTGATGTAGATCGCCTTGGCAAAAAAGTTCATGAAGTTTTACCTAAAGAAATTGCCAATTTAATAGTCGATGCCATTCAGCAAGCGTTGGAACTGAAAGAGGAACCCAGAAACTCTGATGGCACTCGCAAGAATGTTTTTGTTGAATACCACTTGTCGATCAAGAATCGAGAAACTTGGTTTTTAGCTAGTGTCTCGCCATTGTCTGACCGCACAGTACTTTGGGTTGCTCGTGATATCACCAAGCTCAAAAAAACTGAAGTCGCGCTTAAAAAAGCCAAAGAAGCCGCGGATGCCGCCAACCTTGCTAAAAGCCAGTTTCTCTCTAATATGAGCCATGAGTTGCGAACTCCCCTCAATATCATCCTCGGCTTTACCCAATTGCTGCTGCGGAATCAATCGCTCAACTCGCAGCAGCAGGAATACTTGGATACCATTAACCGCAGTGGCGAAGACTTGCTGACCTTAATCAATGACGTGTTGGAGATGTCCAAAATTGAAGCGGGTCGAATCACACTCAACGAAACAAATTTTGACCTCTACGGGTTTCTTGATCGACTTCAGAAGATGTTTGGTTTGAAAGCTCGATCAAGAGGGTTACAGCTCATTTTTGAGCGATCGCACACAATTCCACAATACATCTGTGCTGATGAAAGTAAATTGCGCCAGGTTCTCGTTAATCTGTTAGGAAACGCAATTAAGTTTACACAGGTCGGTCAAGTAACGTTGCGGGTAGAAACTCTTAGCCAAACCATCACGCCTGATCATCTGATCACCCTCCGCTTCAGTGTCGAAGATACGGGTTGCGGCATTGCTGCTTCTGACTTTAATCGTTTATTTGAGCCGTTTGTGCAGACGGACGCGGGGCACAAAGCTCAGGAAGGAACTGGACTCGGATTACCCATCAGCCAGCGATTTGTCCGGCTGATGGGTGGAGATATAACGGTGAATAGCACATTAGGAGAAGGCTCGATTTTTACGTTTGATATTCAAACTCGTGTAGTGATTTTGGATACTTTGCCAATGCCTGCACGGAGTCGGCAAGTCATTGGTTTAGAAGCAGGACAACCCACCTATCGGATTCTAGTTGTCGAGGATAAACTGGAAAATCGGCGGCTTCTGGTTGAGTTGTTGACCCCCATTGGCTTTGAGGTACGGGAAGCAGTAAACGGTCAAGCTGCGATCGACCTTTGGCAAAGCTGGTCGCCTAACTTAATCTGGATGGATCTGCGGATGCCAATTATGAACGGATTTGAGGCAACTCGGCACATTAAAACAGCAGGCTCTCAAGTCCCGGTGATCATTGCGTTGACCGGAAGCGCATTTGAAGAAGACCGCTTAACAGCCCTATCTATGGGCTTTGATGACTTTGTGCGTAAGCCATTTCGGACAACCGTGATTTTTGAAAAGATGGCTGAATACTTGGGCGTTCGCTATGTTTATGCTGACGAACCGGACAATCAGGAAAACACAGAAGGAACAGCTTGGGTTTCTAATGCATCCTTTACGCCTATATTAACGGTTGCAGACTTAGAGGTAATGCCGAGTGACTGGATCGACCAACTGCATCAGGCGGCGCTCCGAATTAATGCTAAGGAAATTTTTAAGCTAATTGAGCAAATTCCTGAGCCGCACGATCGCCTCATCAAGCCACTGACCGATCTGGTTGACCGCTTCTGTTTTGAAGAAATTATCGCATTAACCCAACAAATGCAAAGCGATCGCAAGGAAGAACCATTTTTTTCCGAGGAGATAGGTTGGACAACTCACTAAATGTAGTACATCAACTCTTTGTGTTTTCGGATGGCTCGCCGTTCACAAAGGTCTTGGAGTGTATATTTTTGCAACACGGCATTAGCAGCCTGACGGGCTTCTTGCCAAACTTCCTGAATCAGTTCGCCTTCTATTGTGCTGGGAGTTGGCTCAGAACTAGAGACAACAACATCTGACCCTTCCATGCAATTAAAAGCATCCAAAACTGTAATCGTCCGGGGATCTCGTGCCAGAACGTAGCCGCCTTTGGCTCCGCGTATACTCTTAATTAGGCCTTGACGCCTTAAAGTTGCCAAGAGTTGTTCTAAATAGCGGTTCGGGATATCTTGTAATACCGCTATCTCTCGAATTTGCAGGGATTCACCGTTAGGATAGCAGGTTGCTAACTCTAACAGGGCTAAAAGTGCATATTCTGATTTGTTAGAAATTACCACAGGCGTAACATTTTAAATTCATACCTAAAGCTATAATTTTACTGCTTAGGTTCTCTTAAGCTACTGCGAAAGAAAACTTAACAGTGGAGTTTTTGCTAATTAGTTGTTACTAGTCTAAAGACTTTTAGCAATCAAAGCAAATATTGATTTTTTTTCAATTTAATAAATCAAACTGATTAATTCAGTCTACTGCTTTCCTAGAGCGATCGCCCAGGCTGATGTAAACTTCCAACAAAAGGCATGAGTTATACCTTAAAAGAAACAATCTAGTTTCCTAGGAGTTCGATAAACCTCTCTTTGCCTTGAACTTTAGTTCAAGTCTGTCCCTCTGTGGCGATTAAGAGGGAAAGTTAGTTTTGCGTAGTTAAACCAGGGAGCGCCTTACCCTTGTGTCCTTCGGATATAAAGCAGCCATTATAGTATACAGAACTTTTATCCTGAAGAACTTTTTGCAACACAACTGGAAATCAGACCTTTGTCCTGAACTGCTGATAATTACTGTCCTCAATCCTCAATGTCAGCCAGTACTAATTCTAAACACCTTTGCCACTCTGGCAGAACTAGCCCAAAAGTATTAGACAATTTCTGACTATTTAATAAGGAATAAGCTGGCCTACTCGCTGCTGTCGGATACTCCTTGGAGGTAATTGCTATTAACCTCTGTAACTTACGCTCACTCTGCTGGGAATTATGGTCAAAAATTGCTTTAGCAAAACCATACCAGCTAGTCTGTCCATTGGCTGTTAAGTGATAAATTCCACTCTTACTAGCGAGAAAACCAGATACATCCTGTCGAGCTTGAGATAAAATCTGGGCTGTAGCTTCAGCAATTATGCGGCTCCAAGTAGGCGCACCAATTTGGTTATTCACAACTCTAATTTCTTCGCGTTCTTGAGCCAGCTTTTGCATAGTTAGTAAAAAATTTTTACCTCGCAAACCATATATCCAACTGGTGCGTAAAATCAAATGTGGCACTCCTACAGCCATGATTGCCTGCTCACCTGCTAGTTTTGTCATACCATAGATGTTTTGTGGGTTAGGTTTATCTGCTTCAGTGTAGGGAGTTGTATTTGAGCCATCAAATACATAATCAGTAGAATAGTGAATCATTGCTGCACCCAGCCGCTTTGCTTCCTCTGCGATCGCACCAGGAGCAATACCATTAATAGCCATTACTAAATCTGGTTCTGACTCTGCTTGATCTACTGCTGTGTAAGCAGCTGGATTAATAATTAAGTCTGGTTGGACTTTCCGGATGATACGGCGAATAGTATTTAGTTGAGCGAAATCCATCTGGCTGCGCCCTACAGAAATCACTTCACCTAAAGTTATCAAAGTACGTTGCAATTCCCAACCCACTTGTCCAGTTACACCTGTCAGTAGGATTTTCATGCAAACACCTCTGCATCTCGCAGCAACTTAGCAACTTGATCTTTAGCAGAGAGTATTGGTTCTTCTTGAATTGGCCAAGCAATCATTAAATCAGGATCATTCCACAATATAGTACGCTCGTACTGTGGTGCGTAGTAGTTTGTCGTTTTGTACAAAACTTCAGCATATTCTGAAAGCACCACAAAACCGTGAGCAAAACCTGATGGTATCCACACCTGTCGTTTATTTTCGGCTGTCAGATATATACCCACCCATTGACAGAAAGTCTGAGAACTTTTTCTCAAATCGACAGCTACATCAAAGACTGTACCTGATATTACTCTTACTAGTTTTCCTTGAGGTTGCTGTATTTGATAGTGCAAGCCGCGTAACACGTTTTTGACAGAACGAGAATGATTATCTTGGACGAAATGCTCAGCAATTCCTGCCTTTTCTAGTAAGACTTTTTCGTTATAACTTTCATAAAAAAAACCACGACTATCACAAAAAATTTTTGGTTCAATCACTAATAAATCAGGAATTTCTGTCTGTATAATATTCATATTTACTCACTTTTAAAACATCCTCTAAGCTCGACTTTATCCATTTCTGTGAGTGGCTATGCCTGCGGTAAGCTCTAAAAAGTGTCTACGCATAAGCTAAAACCCTCATATCAGTTAGGCTTTGACTTTTTCGATTTCATCAAAACTAATCATGTAAAGAAATATTTTTGCCACAAAGCCAGAACTTTCGCAAGATTTAAAGTGTTACATTCTGGGATTTGGATAAAGTCGAGCTTAGTTTATAAAGGCTGTAACTTTATATCCAAAGGCGATTGATCAGCAGAAAATAATTCTGTTATATCATTTTTTAGGAATGGTTCATAGTTCTGATTATTCTCTAAAATTTTCATTAGATAATGACCATAGCTACTCTTAGCCATAGACTCAGCTAACTGACGAAGTTGGCATGAGTCAATATATCCTTGGTTATAAGCAATTTCTTCAATACAAGCTATTTTTAAACCCTGCCGTTCTTCTAAAGTTTGAATAAAGCTACTTGCCTGATGTAGAAATTCGTGAGTTCCAGTATCTAACCAAGCGTATCCTCTTCCTAAAAGTTCTACTTGTAGTTGACCCCGCTGCAAATAAACCAGGTTCAAATCAGTAATTTCTAGCTCGTTGCGAGCAGAAGGTTTGAGACTAGAAGCAATCTCTACAACTTGGCTATCATAAAAGTAGATACCAGGAATCACGTACTTAGATTTAGGAATTAGAGGCTTTTCTTCTATACTAATTACACGTCTGTGTGTGTCAAATTCGATTACACCATATTGTTCAGGATGTTTGACTTGATAGCCAAATACTAATCCGCCTTCCTTTAAATTTGCTGCTCGATTCAGTACTTCTGTCAAACCATGTCCATAAAAGATATTGTCACCCAAAATTAAGCATACTGGCTCGTTAGCAATAAAGTCTTTTCCCAGAATAAAGGCTTGAGCTAAACCTTCCGGCTTTGGTTGTTTGACATAACTAAACTTTAATCCCCACTGACTACCATCCTTTAATAGTTTTTTAAATAATGGCAAATCACGAGGTGTGGAAATAATTAAAATTTCCCGAATGCCTGCTAACATTAATACAGATAATGAATAATAAATCATTGGCTTATCATAAACAGGCACTAATTGTTTACTGATAACATGAGTTATTGGATAAAGACGAGTACCGGAACCACCAGCCAAGATAATGCCTTTCATATTACACACCTTAAATAGCAATACTATTTGAGTTGTAAGATATTTTGTTAAGGCTGTCAAAATAATTCATAATTCATAATTCATAATTCATAATTACACCCTACGCATGAATGCGGGGGCTTTGATATTGAGGATGTTGATTTTTATTTCTCCATTAATAAATCAATTTGCTCTGTACTGGAATTATAAATTATGAATTAATAATTATTTGTTTCCCTATAAAGGACATGAGTAGTTTCTCACAAATTATTTAGGACTACTATAGTAAACATTGCTGTTAATATTGATAGTAAAATTTTCCATTTTCATAGTTTCTTTGACTAGTTTTGGTAGGTTTATGAACGCACCTGATTTACCTAAATAGAGTTACTTAAGATACTAAACTTCAACTCTCTGCTAGTCCTACTTTTTCTCCTATAAGTCTGATAAATCCGGTTCCAAAGTGCTGAATTTCTAAAAAACTTGCTTGCTCTGGAGCAGTTTTGTAAACTTGGAATGTTTTCATAATTCCTAAAGTTGCGGCACTTTCTAAAGGGCTAACAAAGCTGGTATCGCGATCAAGAAAATAGGGTTTTTTAGCCCAATAAGCCATTTGATTGGCATTTAAAAAGTAGCAACCAGAGTGGGGATTAAGGGCGCGACGAAATAAAATTGGCATCCCCATGATTTTGCCTTGAAGTTCCGGTTGCTCGTGTACATTCTGAAAGGGTGCAGTTACCCTTGGCATTAAGTCACCATCAATGTAGGCTTTGCGGGTCAGACTGTGGGTAGAGACTTCATAGCGATTGGGTTGGAGCAGGCTCAGATCACTTGCTTGCTGGGTAAACCAGTTTAATTTGATAAAAAACCAGGGATCGTGGAGAATCAGGTCATCTTCCAAGAAACAGTAGTAATCATACTGACCAAGGCCATCTCGCAGCATTGCTTGGCACTCAAACCCCAGTAGCATGGGTTCTGCTTGCGTAGGATGGTGCTTATAAAAATGGGATGACAAAGGCAGATGATTCAGAAGATGGCAATCTTTGGTCGTACAAATAACAACATCCAAATCGTAACCTTGAGGCTGATTAGCTGGGAAAGCTACTCGTTGCCCAATGTTGATAATACTTTGAGATTTGCCAAATAGCTGATGCAAAGCAGCAAGACTTTGACTTAACGCTAGCAAGCGAGGTTGGGGGTCTTTCCTTTGGGAAGCGTGCTTACCTTTGCTGTCAGGATTAAAAAAGTGGGCAATGGTAAAAAGAATCCGCATCGAAGTTTCAATATTTTGAAGTTATGAGTATTCATCTGTTGCTTTCCTGTACATAAAATGGGCAACAGATGAATACAATTAGTGTGAAAAATGGCTCAGGAATATTTGGAGTATCCCATCAGACATATCTTTCTGATACCTAGAAAACAACAATGTCATTCCTAGTAATTGAAGGATTGTTAGAGAATCTAGCTAGCTCTACCTGCGAAGTACTACCTGTACCATCGACGTCAAAGTAAAGCACATCAATACTTGTGTCGTAAATAAATCGGTCTGAGGAATCGTTGGCTAACGAACCTAAGTGGAATTGGCTAGCTGGAAGTACACCAGCTACTAAGCCGCCGCCAAAACCAGCAGCAGAAATAAGGATGGTGTCATCAACAACAGAAAAGTCTGTGATGATATCAATGCCTTCAGTGGAAGCATTGAATTGAAATCTATCAGCACCAGCATCGCCAGTCAGGGTATCACTACCCCCACCACCAATTAAGGTGTCATTACCATCCCCGCCTGCGATCGCGTCATTGTCTTCTTGACCATTAAGAATGTCATTACCGATACCGCCACTGAGGGCATCATTGCCTAAACCACCAACTAAGCTATCAGCACCAGCCTCGCCGTTGAGAGTGTCATCACCGGCATCGCCATTGAGGGTGTCAGCATCAGCCCCACCATTGATTAAGTCACTACCATCTCCACCAAGCAATCTGTCAAGACCTACCCCACCCAGAAGCGTGTCATCACCATCCCAGCCATCAAGAGTATCATTACCAACTCCACCGTCGAGGAAGTCATTAGCGAACTCGCCTTCGAGATTACCTTGGTTGTCAACTCTGAACCCGCCGAGAAAATCATTTCCACCTAATCCAAGAAGGGTGTCGTCCCCAGTTTCACCAAAGAGGGTATCGTTGCCATCACCACCATTGAGGTAATCGTTGCCGTTAGCACCATCAAGGAGATCACTGCCTGCCTGACCAAAGAGGGTATCATTGCCGTCATCGCCATTGAGGGAATCTGCACCATCCCCGCCCAAGAGGCTATCATCACCGTCATCTCCTACAAGGGTATCGTTGCCTAATCCGCCAACAAGGGTATCAGTTCCATCTTGACCGTCAATAAAGTCATTGCCACCTAGACCATCGATATGGTCATTAAGATCAGTACCTAAGATGTTATCGTTACCTGGGGTTCCAATGATACTCATATTTATTGCCTTTTGATTTTCAAAGTGGTTGAGAGTTTAAGGATTCAAGCTCAGATGTATATATCTTGGGATGCGTCTTTATGAAAACTGGAAGACAGGACTATTAGTTGGATCAATGTTGGTGCTGATATCAGCCTGGGTAAAGGAAGTATTGACGAGGGTGAATAATAAGGAGCCTGTGCCAAAGTTTGCATTGCCAGCAATGCCATCTCCAAGTCGGAACTGGGTATTAGCGTTGACTATTCGCACATCAATTGCATCAATGTCACTGAAAGAAAGGATATCTCCGCCTGTTCCTGTTACAAATCCGTTGATTCGGTCTTGACCATCGCCACTGCTGTAGCGAATGGTATCAATTCCAGCACCGCCAGTGAGGGTATCATTTCCGGCATCACCAATTAAGAAATCATTTCCAGCACCGCCAGTGAGAACGTCACTGCCTGCACCACCACTGAGGGTGTCACTGCCACCACTGCCGGTGAGAGCATCATTGCCTAATCCCCCGTCGAGATAATCATTACCGGCATCACCGTTGAGGATATCATCGCCAGCATTACCAAAGAGGTTATCGTTGCCGCTTGTTCCATTGAAGGTGTTGTTAGTTGCATCTCCAACGGTTAGACCAATGGCATCAACTGCGATCGCATCGGTCAGATCTGCTCCCACGAAGGTGGCATTGGTGAAGTCACCTTTAGACAGGTCAGCATTTCTCAGATTGGCATTTGTGAAATTCGCGCCAACGGCAAGCCCATTGATGAAAACGCCTTCTGCATTAGCTTGCGTAAAGTTAGCTCCACTCAAATCAGTGTCATCAAATTTGGCTCCACTCAGATTTGTAACCGTAATATCGCCATTGGCAGCGATAAAAGGACTAAAATCAGCACCCGTCAAAACAGCATCATCTACAAGAAAGTTGCTTAAATTAGCACCACGAAACTTGACATTGCCCGTCTGGCCTGGTTCGAGTGGAGCATCACTTAGAGAATTACCGCTGAAATTAGCTAGGTCAAAGATAGAGTTTTGCAGAGTCAGATCTGTGAGTTTTGTCAACCGGAAATCAGCACCCGTTGCATCAACGTTGATTAAGAGAGCGTCTTCCAGCTCAGTTTCTTCCAGGTTGACATTCACTAGCTTTGCGCCCGTTAAGTCAGCAGCTTTTAACTTTGCCTTAAATAAATCGGCTCCGGTAAAGTTAGCACCTCTAAGGTTGGGTCGCTCGGATTGTTCACCACTGAGATTAGCTTCTCGCAGATTAGCATTTGTCAGGTTAGCGTTTGACAGGTTAATGAATTTCGTGTCAATTAGCGACAGATTAGCTTGTCTCAGGTTGGCTCCACTGAGATTGACATTCTCTAAAGTCGCCTTGAACAAATTAGCTGGTTGAGGAAAGTTGTTATTAGGGGCAAAGACGGCATCAGATGCATCAACGTTGAATAGCTTGGCTTCTTCAAAATTGGTGCTTCTCAGTTGTGTATTGGTGAGTAGGACGTTTGTGAGGGTGGCTTTGAAAAAACTGGAACCATTCAGGTTTTGACCGCTAAAGTCATTTCCCACCAGATTTTGTTCACTAAAGTTGAAAGCTGGCATGTTATTTAACTAAAAAAATCTACTCGGTTTAAAGGTTATGAATTCAAGCTGGTTTTTGTACTTCTACTTGTTGCTGAGAATTTTGTTGTTGCAGTTGCTCTTTTAACCAGGAAGAAAAGAGTTCGTTGAGCAGCTTTTGCTGCATAGGTTCATCAAGTTGAGCTGGCATATATTTTTCTGGTCGCACAATCACCCACCAATCTCCTACACGAGTTGGTGGAGATAATTGCCCTGGTTGGTTGACAGCAAGAATTCGAGCGAGTTTGGGATGAGGTGTACTCATTGCAACCGGGCCTATTAAGCCTCCAACCTGGGCTTCTGAGCCTTGAGAGTATTGCACTGCTAGGTCAGCAAAAGGCTGTTCGTTTTCTAGAAGACGGAAGTAAAGTTCTTGAGCAGCAGCAGCATCGTGAGTGCGGATTAGGGAGTAAACAACTCGGTCTAGTTGCTTCTTTCTTTGGTAAAAGTAGGATTCTAACTTGCTACTCCAAGTAGCTTGTTTAAATTTCTCGATTCTCAGGTTCCGGGTTGCAAAGTCTGAAAATTGTGTTTCAGTCATACCTTGCTGCTCTAGCCAACTTAGGCGTTCAGCCTCCGACATTAACTGATGTTTTGCACAGAAGTCTTGACAGCATTTGGCTTGTTCTTCCGGTGTGCAGTTAAAGGGTGCGATTGCTTGGTCAATCAAAAGTTCTTGCTGGAGCTTTGGTAGTAATTGGTATCGGTTCAAGAGGGGAATAATTTCTTGAGCTGTTACTGTCTGGTTATTGACTTGTATAAGTGCTGGGTTTTTGTGTTTCCCATTTGAGCCATTCTCTTGAGTGGTAGTTATCAACTCAAGCTGAGTTTTTTTATATAGAAATAGGTTGT
This sequence comes from Nostoc sp. B(2019), assembly GCF_010091925.1. Lineage (GTDB taxonomy): Bacteria > Cyanobacteriota > Cyanobacteriia > Cyanobacteriales > Nostocaceae > Komarekiella. The sequence continues at coordinate 255,774 of NZ_WVID01000010.1, forward strand.
TTTTATCATCTTCTTGCTGCTGTATCCATTGCACATGTTGAGGTAATAACTGCGACAAGTCATAGCGTTGTAAAATTGTTTCCCTTGCTTTAGCGCGAATCAACGCCATCTGCTCTGGATGTGTAAGCGCTTCTTCAATGCGACCAGCAATTTCTTGGGGCGAAAAAAAGTCCACCAACAGACCATTGACGCCATCTTGGATCACCTCAGTTACAGGGGCAGTTTTGGAAGCTACCAACAAACAACCTGCTGATAAAGTCTCCAACATTGACCAAGACAGGACGAAGGGACGCGTTAGATAAACATGTACAGAAGAAGCCTGGAGAACTTGCAGATATTCAGCGTAAGGCAACCAGCCCGTAAAATGAACTCTGCCCAGATCGAGAGCATATTTTTCCAGCATCACCTCTTTGTAGGTTTTGCCATCAGGTAGCTGTTTGCCGTAGGCTACGCGGTTTTCTCCCACAATCACTACATGACATTGAGGACGTTGCTGTTGGAGTAAGGCAACTGCCTCCATAAATTGCGGAAATCCCCGGTAAGGCTCCATACCCCGCGCCACATACGTGACGATTTCTTTAGCGTGAGAAAGGTCTAGATTGATGCGTGGGAGAACCAACTTTGCTCCTGGCTTGGGGCAAAAGAATTGCGTGTCAATGCCATCATGAAGCACATTGATCTTATTGTGATACTCCGGCGGAAATTGCTGGCGCTGCCAATAGGTAGGGGAAAGACCGCGATCGCAACTATATAAATCCTGCAAAATCGGAGCGTTTTTAATCCGAATCCTGGCTTCATCGTCAGCAGTGAGCGGTTCATTAGGATCAAAGTCTGCGTCGGAACCATGAGCATGATAAAACCACTCGAAATAACACAGTAATTTGGTGTTGGGAAAAATATCTTTGATAAATAAAGTCGGGCCCCAACCCGAATGGCCATAGACTACATCGGGAATAAATTTTCGAGCTTTGAGTTGTTCTGCCAGCCGATAGACACCTTGACCCTGGAGGACAGCATTTTCTAGGGGTCTGACATAGTGGTGGGTTTCGGGCCGGGCCTCTCGTGTAGGGCTATAGATGACCTTATTGACGCCGGGCAAATTACCTTTCTGACGAGCAGTACCAAAGAAGACTTGGTTGCGTTTGTCTTTGGCTAAAGCGACAGCTAGATGACGAAATTGGGCAGGAAAATTTGGATGCAAAAATAAAATTCGCATGGCTATTTGATTATTGGTTTCTTGCTGTCCCCAATTAGAGAGACAGCAAGAGATATAAAATTGAAACAATCAACCCCAAAAGTAGCTCAGTACGTTATGGTGACGCTGCGGCTGCTCCGTTGATTAATGGGTAACATATCAGGCGCGTGCTACTCGGATTTTTCCTAGTACACCTCCTGGTTGCCCATTTCCTAGGCTAAAAAATCTGCCTGTGTGATCTGGCTAGGATTTACGTTAAGCACAGTTGCTAGCAGTTCAGTGGTTTCAGTGATTCTGAACTGGGTATTATTGCCACTGCCGGTGATCGTTAACAGATCAAAGTCAAACTCGAAGAAGTCTATACCATCCTGGAAGTCAGTGATAATGTCACCTACAGGAGCAGGCACAGGTGGATCACCAGGATCGGGTGCTTCAAATCCCACTTCTTCCAACACAAATATGTCGCTGCCAGCACCACCAGTGAGGGTGTCGGCTGAGGTTTGGCCTTCAAGGTCTTCTCCACCGAAGAGGATATCATTGCCAGCCCCGCCTAAGACCCGATCAACGCCTGCTCCACCATTGAGAAAGTCGTCGCCAGCTTGGCCATTGAGAATGTCATTGCCAGAGAGAGTGTCAACACCTTCGCCGTCGCCCAAGATAGTATCGTTGCCACCTCCACCTAAGAGGTTGTCAGCGCCCTCTCCACCATCAATGAAGTCAGCTTCAATTCCGCCAGTAATATTTTCTATACCAGCGCCGCCCAAGAGGGTGCTAGAACCATCTCCACCATCGAGGACATCGTTACCATCGCCACCATCGAGGGTGTCTAGACCATCTCCGCCAAGGAGGGTGTCGTCACCAGCAAGACCATCGAGGTAGTCATCACCAGCTTCCCCATCTAGGTAGTCATTGCCACCACCACTCAAGCTATCAGCGTCGCCTTGAAGGGTATCATTGCCATCTCCTCCGAAGAGGGTATCAGCACCGGCTGCGCCCAAGGTGTCATCACCAGAAAGGAAGTCATCACCAGCTAAGCCATTCAGGAAGTCATTGCCAGCTCCACCTTCAAGGGTGTCGCCCTCAATAACGCTGTTGCTACCAACCAGCGAGTCAGCTCCCGCTTCGCCGTAAAGGACGCTCTTACCATTGGTGTCACTAGCAAATGTCAGAGTGTCATTGCCAGCTCCACCATACAGAGAATCCTCGAAGCCACCAAAGAGCCAGTCATTGCCAGCACCACCTTCGAGTAAGTCTTTGCCATCAAGGACATCTGCGGCGTTCTGGCCGCCATAGAGGGTGTCATTGCCGCCATCACCATACAGTGAGTCCTCACCTGCATCCCCAAATAGTCTGTCGGCTCCTGCTCCACCAAACAGGGTGTCTTTATCTTCTCCACCTCTGAGGAGATCATTACCACCTAAACCCGATAAGAAATCTTCTTTGGCAAAACCGCGAATCGTGTCGGCATTATTAGTACCTAGAAGAGTATCGGACTCTGGTGTTCCATTTATGACTGCCATAACCTAATCCTTATTTTCAAAACAGTATTTTGCTAGCTACCTCGAACGTACTTGATGTACAACGCTACAAAGTCCTGCTAATTCGTTGTTACAACTCTCACCATTCCCCCTCTCCCAAATTTGGAAGAGGGGTAACAAAGGCATAGTGAGAAGATATGGTACAAAGTCATCAAACGTAGATCGCATAACAACAAGATTCAACATATATGCAAATCAAATCCTTGAAATTGCTTGAACAATCACAACGTTATTTTTAAATCGAAATAGTAATGGTTGCGTACTTTAGCTAATACCAAGCTGCCAGAGATATTTTTTTATAAAAAACAATATTTCTGGATTACTTTTATGTCTATGAGAAAATTCATTGAATCAAGTCAATGATTCAATGTTGTCAATAAAGGGAACAATTGACTTGATTTTCGTCAAGGAAAGCAACAAGAGTTTCTTTGGCAACTTGGTATAATCCAGTAGCGCAAAGATGAATAATTGTAGCCTCTCAAAACAATTAAGAGCAACAATGCAGACACTAATACTTCTCAGTTAAAGGGGAAAAGCTTGAAATCCATTTCTACTCTTTGCCCCAATAATATGCCCCCCACATCATAATAGAGGTGAAGAGTGCTTATCCGATAAGTAATGATGAAGACACACCAAAATAAGACGCAATCACACATCACTTACCATACTATTAATATTAACTTTTATTAGTTAAGAGCTTGCATTCTGGATGAAGCAAAAGTGAAAATTCTGACTTAAGCTAAACAAGTCTTTCAACTTTTGATTCCTGCTGGAAACAAAGATGCTTCAACCTTATTTGGTGATGCATATTCGCTATATGGTATATAGTAGTTCAGAATTGAGCCCCAATGGTAAACTATGATGAATGGTAAACTATGATGGCATAGTTACCTTACCTGACTGACTTATGTAATAATCAGAACTCACATAATTATGTTTTTGCAGTTAGGTTAAATCGATATACTACTGAAAACTAGCCGATATAAATTTATGGGATGCTCTAAGCTTTTAATTAGATCGTAGACAGGTAAAATACTAGCTGTCAAAGCAATGATATTTTGTACTGGATTTTAGAAGTACTTCGCTTTGTACGTATCAGATTACAGCATATCAACATCATAGCAAACAGTGTAAACGCATCTAATTTTGTGCTTAATAGTACAGGCTATGTTACTAAAGTAAGAGCCTTTATATCGAATTTGGGGCTAGCTACTCGGAAGCGGACAAAATTTATGCTAAATTTTGCCTACAGCAGTTTTCTCTAATTTTTTTAGTACTTTAGGTTCGAGCAAGAAGCTATTCTTTTATGTATCAAATATGATGCTTATCATTTGTTTTTAAAATGTATCTATAAGGTTGGCTAATTTCTATAATCTCACTATTAAAACTAATACACAAGGACAGATAAGACAGTTAAGTAAATAAATTTTTGAGACAGTTAAGACAGTTAAGACAGTTAAGACAGTTAACAAAATAATAGGCGTTAAACATTCCTGAACTAATAAATAAGTAGGTATGATTAAACATAAATAAAATTATTAGCTCGTAGTGAGCGATTCATCTCTCAAAACAAGGATTATCAGGACTAAAGTCCTTACCCTTCTCCTAACGGAGACGCTGCGCGAACGGGTGACGCTCCTACGTCGCTAACGCTGCGCTATCGTTAGTCGCTCATGGGGGAAACCCCCATCGCCCTACAGCCCTTTGGGCATCCTACGGCGGGCGTCTCCCCTTCTCCCAAAGGGAGAGGCTAGCGCCAAGGGAGAAGACCGCGCTAACTCACTACAAACTTTAATTTATTTACGCCTAGCTGCTTAAAAGTATTTACCGCCCTTCGAGCAAAGCAGCTATGCTGAGGGCAGAAGAGAAGAATTAAGTTTCAGTATTGACTTTGTGCCTTGCTGTTAACGTCCTAATCTATACTTCGATTGCTATACTTGACTCAGCAGTGAGTAGGTCAATCTAAAATCCAAAATTAGATGACTCCTGTTATTTTTTTTGTGTAGCAATGCTATTCAATTTAGCTTTGAGGTCTGTCCATTTGACGCCTGCTAGGTTGGGTAGGACAACATGAGCCGCGCCAACTCGTTCAGCTGGGCCGATTCCTACTGTCCACATACCAGCGGCTAGTGCCGCCTCAACGCCTGCTGTTGCATCTTCTACGACTACACATTGCGCTGGTTCGAGTCCGAGTTGCTTGGCTGCATATATAAAGAGGTCGGGCGCTGGTTTGGGTTTCTGCACGCTGTAACCGTCGGCGATCGCATCTATCTTGTCGGCAATACCTAATCGTTCTACTACCGTGCGGGCATTTTTGCTAGCTGAACCAATAGCTATCTTAATTCCAGCTTGCCGCAGTTCATTTAAAAGCTCAATCGCTCCTAGTGACAAATCTCTAGGCGTCATATTTTGGATTAAGTCCACATAGTAGCGGTTCTTACGCTCCATCATCTCTTCAATTTGTGCTTCCGAATACTGTCTATCTCCAACTATCAGCATCAGAGAAGCATAACGGGATATACCTCGCAGTGCTTCATTAGCCTGCCGATTAAAAGGTATACCTTCTTGATCAGCCAGTCTTTGCCAAGCTAGGTAGTGGAATTCTGCTGTATCTGTGAGCACACCATCCAAATCGAAGATGAATCCCTGGATGTCGGGGGTATGAGGAGAGAGGGGCTGATGATCGGAAGTATCCATTTGGTATTTTGGGGAATTAGGGGAACTCGGTGGGGCGACGGAGGAGCCAGTGTTGTGGTGAGTCAGCAGTGCGGGAGATCCTGACTCAGGTGACTGGTATTGGGGATTAGGGGAGAAGGAGAGTTGGAGAAATTCTAATTCGTGAGCTATTTCCTGGACAACCTGTTCTTGGCGCAGGTCAAACTCATGCCATTTACCGCGCCATTGCAGTTTAAACTTGAGGCGCGTCCAGCCAGGGGGTAGGTGGGGATTGGCTACGGGGCCATCTTCTGTCAGTTGTACACCACCGAACCCTAAAATTACAGCCTGCCAAATGCCACCAGCGCTAGCCCCGTGAATTCCATCGGCGGTGTTACCTCTGGTATCTTCAAGATCCACCATGGCCGCTTGCATAAACCGTTCGTAAGCTTCTGCTGATTTGCTCAAATCTGAGGCTAAGATGGCGTGAATTGCTGGGCCAAGGGAGGAACCATAAGTAATATCAGTGCGGGGTGCATAGTAGTCCCAGTTTGTCTGCAATGCTTTTTGGTTGTAAGGAAAATCCTGTGATTGCCGCATTAAATAGAGGAGCATCAACACATCTGGTTGTTTGAGCACCTGTCGCTTGTTAGCTCCTTCGATGCCTAGGATAGCTTGCATGGAGCGATCGCGTGGTTCGTAGTCTGCTAAGTTGATATCTTCGAGTTGGAAAAATCCCTCGAACTGCTCAATTAATCCCGTTGACGAGTCGTAGAAAATCAATAATTTGGCGGCGATTTCTTGCCAGTGCGATCGCTGTTCTGGGCTAAGTTGCAGTTTTTGCTCTAGTTCGGTAGCGTGGTTAGGAAAGTTTTTATCAAGCCAATTATAGACTGCGATCGCTTTTTCCAGATGCCATTGCACCATCCGGTTAGTGAAGGTGTTGTTGTGAACAAACTCATGGTACTCATCTGCGCCAATTACCCCACGAATTTCATACTGTTGAGACTCTCGATTAAACTCGACCCGGCTTTGCCAGAAAACAGCGGTATCCAGGATAATCTCTGCGCCACAGTCTCGCATCCATTGATCATCGTCAGTAGCTTGCCAGTAGTACCAGACAGCATAGGCGATATCTGCACTGATGTGAATTTCGCGATCGCGGCACCAAATCCGCACATCGTCACCGTAAAAATCACTAGGTAGTGACCAACGAGGCGTTACCTCATCTCCAGTCACAGCACTTTCCCAAGCAAACATTGCTCCTTTATACCCATCATGGAATGCTTTGCGTCGCGCTCCATTTAATGTGTGGTAGCGATAACTGAGCAAGTTACGGGCTATAGCTGGTTGAACATAAGTAAAAAAGGGCAGAATAAAAATTTCTGTATCCCAAAAGACATGACCGCGATAGCCAAACCCTGAAAGGGTTTTCGCGGGAATACTCACTTTTTCATCATGCCGTGACGCCGCGATTAGCAGCTGAAACAGATTGTAGCGGATGGCAAAAGCAGCTGTACTATCGCCTTCAATGATTATGTCACTTTGCTGCCAAACCTCATCCCATGCCTGCTTGTGGGCATCAAGCAGCGTTGTGTAATCTGGCAGGTGCGCGAGTTTTTCTTGAGCTGCTGCGACTGGTGTCTCAATCTCCCGCGAGGTAAAAACTGTAACAATTTTTTCTATCGTCACTGTCTGTTGTGATACAGCGAAGAAAGTCGTACTCGTTGTTGGATAGCCAGGTGCGCTGTTGAATTGCAACGCCGCATCAGTTCCCGATATTGCCGTCCTAGCAGCCATGCCGATCTCAATTCGGGAGTTGCGGGTGCGACGATATAACCAAAAACCTTGCTCCGTCTTACCTTGGTCTAGTCCTTCCCAATGATTGAAACCCTGATTTTCGGGATAGCCGTTGATGCTAACCTGAACTTCAATCAACCCATCGAAATCTACTGGTGTTAATTGGCAACTTAGCCCTAACACATGCTGATCGGCCAGACTAGCAAAGCGTTCAAAGTGGATGTCTATAGTCTTACCACTGGGAGAGCGCCAACGCAGAGAACGGCTGAGAATACCTTGGCGCACGTCAAGCTGACGATCATATCTCAATATCTCACCTTGATCGAGGCGGAAGCGATCGCCGTTGACAATTACTACCAATGGTAGCCAGTCAGGACAATTGGCGAGTTCAGTGTAAACCACAGGAACATCATCATAGACACCGTGGATAAAAGTAGCTGGCAATGCATTAGTATACCCTTCCTCAAAGCTGCCCCTTGTTCCTAAGTATCCATTGCCGATTGTGAAGACGGTTTCTTTAGAGTGCAACTGGTTAGGGTCAAACTGGGTTTCGATTAATATCCAATCTGTGTAGATAAAATGGCGAGAACGACCTTTGGTATCCATATAGATGGGAGATGGGGAATGGGGAATTGGGTATTCAGGGCCCCTTTTGGGGATAAGGAGTAATGGGGAATGGGGAATGGCAAATGGGGAACAGTAACTAAGAAAGAGTTTTCTTAATAGCCTGTTCCCTATTCCTTGTTACCTGTTCCTTTTATATTCATGTGTTGTTCCAAAATCTTTTCTACTCTGGGTTTATAAATAAGATGAAATAAGGTTTCCATGTAGCGATCCCTAGCTTCGTTATTTTCCGGCATGACAAAGTTCCAAAAGCTGAAAATTTTAGCAAGTAATAATAACTGACTAGTATGTAACTGCCAATTGTACCTATTACGAATTCGCTGACTCATCCACTCAGAGATTTCTTCCCAGTGTTCGGGATGGGTGTCGCATTGGTCAAGGAAATTCAAAATTTTCTTTGCTGTTCCTGCTAAATCTGTGGGGTTGATATTAAATCCATTTTCTCGATTTTCAATAATTTCCAAAGCGCCGCCAAATTGAGTGGCAAAAGTTGGCAAGCCAGAAATCATTGCTTCTAAAATGCTGCGTCCAAAAGCTTCAAACAGAGCAAAGTGAATATAAATTCCCTTGCGATCGCCAATTACTCTGTAGGCTTCGCCGATGTCACGAATAGGTAAGCGCATTCCTAGCCAGCGAATATTTCCGTGGAGACGATATTGATCAATAATGTCGTAAAGTTTTTGAATTTCTCCTGCTTCTTCTAGGTTTGTAGCTTCACTTAGATGCAGTTTACTAGTCAATAAAATCAGGTTACAACGCTCTTGCAAAGCCTGACTTTTGCCAAAGCATTCAGCCAAACCAGTGAGATTTTTGATTGAAGTGATGGGAGCGACGGCGAAGATTGGTCGCTTGTTGGGGTTATCTAAATGACCAAAAATTTCGGGGTCTTCGCGGTTAAAGAGTAGGTCGTGGACTTGTTGGCATAGGCTAGGATCTCGGTCTTCTTTTTGGCTGTAGGGAAAGAAGATGTTTTCATTTACTCCCGGCGGCACCATATTGAATTTAGGACTGAATAAATCTATCCCATCAACTACATGATACAACTGGGGCATAGTAAACAACTTATACGACTCGTACTGACCGATGGTGTCTGGTGTACCGACAATTTCCTGGTAGGACGAGGTAATGATGAAGTCGGCTGCATTCATGCTGATCAGATCAGCGGTAAATTGTGCCGAGAAGTGGTATTGGTCTTCTAAGTCTTGCCAATATAAATTGCTAAATAAATATTTTGGTTTTTCCAACGAGTGGGCAATATTGCACTGGGTAACTTTCATCCTGCGGGAGAGGAGAAAGGCTACTAAATTGCCGTCGCTGTAGTTACCAATAATCAGATTAGGACGACCTTTGAATTGAGTTAATAAATCTCTTTCTGCATCAAGAGCAAATTGTTCCAGATAGGGCCAAATTTCAAATTTAGAAATCCAATTGTTGGTAACTTCTGGGTTGAATTCAGAAAAAGGAACCCGCAAGATCCAGGCATTTTCGGTATTATGAACTTTTTCGAGGCGCAGGTTGCAGAATGTACCTTCGCAGTTAGGAATGAGCCGGGTGAGAATAATTACATGAGGTTTAATACCCAGCAAATCTAGTCCAGCAAGTTTGATTTCTTGACGCAGTTTATTTTCTAAGCTGCGAGCTTGTTCGAGGACATAGATGACTTGACCAAGTGTTTCATCTCGTCCTAAGACATCCTCTTGAGCTACCCAGCCATGTATGGAAATGAGGACAACGCGAAAAACAGCAGGGACACGGGCCACAAATGCCTCAAGAATAGCAGGTTGTGCAGTATCGATAAGTCGCTCAAGCAGTTCTAGGGTTTCCCGGACTCGCGCCGCTGTGTTACCCCAACCTGGTTCAAAACCGAGTGCTTGGAGGTCAAGGCGAAATTTCTCGTAGGGTTCGTCTGGGTGTCGCTCACCGAGGAACTTGATGGCTTGCTTAACTTGTCTAGCTAGCTGAATCCCAGAGGGAATGCGATCGTTGAGCAGTAGACGAATCCCATCGTGCTCAAGTCTGTCTAGAGTTACATACAAGAGGTCTAGCCAATACTGGGGGTCGGTTCGCAATTGACTGCAAAGGTAACGGTTAAGGAAGGCTAAACCTTGACCGATGTTTCTGGGGTCGTCAATACTAGGGGAACTCTTGTAAAAGGGATGGAGGTCGATTTCAAGGATGTGGGGTTGGTAGCGGTCAACGAGGCGATCGCTCACATCCAGTAGCGCTTGAGGCTTCATTAGCTCAAATCTACTGAAATCGGCTGTCAGTCGCCAAACTTCTGGGCTAGCAATCCTGGGTCGAATCACAAACCAGGTACTTTCCTCTTCTAGGATTATCTCATGAGTGTAGTTTATTAGTTTGCCAACAGAGGAAGAGTGGTAAAAGTAAGCTGGTTTTTCGGATTGGTGACAGTAGTCGGCAAAAGTTTGCAAAATCTCATTTCTCAGGAAGTATCGTTTACCTGAGATACTTAACGCATAGATTAACTGATGCAGAGCAGTTTTTTCATCACTATCAAAGACTGATTGAACTAGTTCATGCATAACGAACTCCAGAAGTCTAACTGGGTTACAACCTCATTTTTCTCTCCTCAACAACTTTGTTTTTATATGACACGTTCTGTGAGGCACAATTCCCCTTTAAGTTTAGTTAAACCTGCAAATCTTCGCTTCTAACTATGGGATGAAACACAAGTTATAAAAACCTAGCTTGATCAGAACTTACGCAAAATACCTCTCAAGCTCTCATTCCTACCGTTTGCGTAGCGTCTCCTTTAGGAGAAGTTCTGAATTTTCTTGTAGTTTCTTTGTCCAAGAGAGGCATTTTGCAAAAAACTGCACGTAGCGTAAGGCGGCTGCATCTTGCCACATCAATCTACTAACCAGCCTCAAGAGGGCTTTCAATAATCTTCAAAGAATCGGCTATTGCTGCGATCGCATATTATATATAGCAATAAATTGCTTACTACGAACAAAAATTTTGTTTTACATTTAATTACGTCTATCTGCTTAGCTACAGAGGAATGGGGCTAGATGGGTTAGGTTTCTAATTTTTGATGTTAATTAAAATATTTTTGATATATTCTCTAATCGCCAGATATTTCTTCGTATATTTGGTATGCGCCCTAGTGGTATTAGGGCGATCGCTTTTTGGCTAATTAGAGAATGGCTTTAGTAGTAACTGCCCGATTTACGATGTTCTAAGGCCGTTACGCCATCATTTTCTAATACTTCTCCTTTATCAACTACAGCATAAATTAACCATCTATCACCACATTCAAGCTGATTTGTTACCGTACATTCTAAATAAGCTAATGCCTCATTCAGAATCAGACAACCATTAAGAGCAGTTTGTGTGGAAAGATTAGCAAACGGATTATCTCCTAAAGTACTTTGACGAGAAAAATAACGCCGGATATTTCTGCCTTCTTTGAGGATATTCAGCACAAATTTATCACCGGGATGACGCATTAAATCTGCATTCTGCTCTTTAGCAATGGCAATCATAATTCCTGGTGGGTTAAAAGTTGCCTGAGATACCCAAGAGGTCAAAACCCCTTTGTGGGTTTCTTCGTCACGAGTTGTCACAACACATAGAGAACCAATGATTCGCCCCACCGCTTGTTCGGTACGATCTACTTGGGTTTCTGTCACTACTTGGCGGGGAGTACGCAGTTTTTTAGTTTTCTTTAAGTTTTGGGCAAAGGAAGCACCTGCTTCTTGACACTGTTGTAAAATCTCAGAAGTAGGGCTAAAGCGGACTCGAATTGTTTCAAATCCTAAACGATAATTGGCATCTTTGAGCTTGCTTTCTAATACATCAATTGCCTCTCCACTCCAACCGTAGGAACCAAACACCCCTGCTAACTTAGTTTTAGCTGCTGATGAGAGGGCTATTCCTAAAGCGGTTTGAATTTGAGTCGGTGCATGACCGCCTAAAGTAGGTGAGCCGATAATAAATCCATCGCAAGCTTCTACAATGCGGGTAATCTCTGTAGAATCTGCTAGTTCACAGTTGATCGATTCTACATTGACTCCATTTTCAATCAAACCTTGAGCGATCGCATGAGCCAAAGTTGCAGTATTCCCATAAGCAGAAGCATAAAGTAAAGCGACACTCAACTCTTGAGATTTTTGCCCTTGACACCATTGACGGTAATCATAAGTAAAACGGCTGAGGCTGTAACGCACAACCGGGCCATGAGCAGGAGCATAATATTTTGCTCCAAAAACCGAAAATTTTTCTAAAGCAACTTCGACTTGTTTCGCTTGGGGCGCATGGAGACAGTCAAAATAATAGTGACGTTCCGCATCTAACCCCTTCCAGTCTTCATCAAACAGAGTATCTTCACAAATATGAGCGCCAAAGAACTTGTCTGTGTAAAGAATTTTGGTAATGGGATCATAAGTACAAAGTCCATCCGCCCAACGAGGAGTAGGTACAGTGACAAATGACAAATGATGTCCCTGTCCTAAATCTAAAGTATCTTCTGAACGCACAGATTGAATGCGTGATTCCCATTCAGGAAAGGCGGCTTTTAAAGCATTAGCTGCGGGACGAGAACAAATTAAAGTAGCTTGAGTAGCTTGAGAAAGCAACACTTTCAAAGTTGCTCTACGGTTGGGGTTGACATGACCGAGAATGATGTAATCTAAGGTGTTGAAATCTAGATTTTGTGCGAGTTGCTCAAGGTAAATTTCGGTAAAAGATTCACCAGGAGGATCAATTAAAGCTTTTTTATCACCTTGGATTAAATAAGAATTTGCCGTAGTTCCGCGTTGACGGGAATACTCAACCTCAAATTTTAGGCGTTCCCAAGTTCGCGATCGCAAAATTAGGGTATCTTTACCAATTTCCGCAACCTGTACATCTCTCTTACGGTTAGGCGTTAATGTAGCAACAGACATAGTAAACCTCTCTGGGGAATGGGTAATGGGAGAATGGGGAATGGGGAAACTATGTTTTTGTATTGTCTTTTGTGACTTTGAGTTGATGCAGATGGGAAAAGGATAAGGGGAAAGAGAAAAACTATCTTTTTACCCTTTTCCCTTTAACCTTTTCCCTTTTTAAAAATCTTCAGTCTCTATTCCCGGCCATTGGCTTGGGCTAATTCTGATTTGATGTGATTTTTGTAACGTTTAGATAGTGCTTGTTCAGGATCAATGCCATCAAAGGTGGGGGGTAGCCAAACTCTGAGTATCAGTAGTACTCCCAGAACTAATAAGAAAGCACAAGTTGCTAAAACTTGACTCCAACTTGTTTCTAGAACACCTTTAACGATGACTTCTCGCAAAGCCGAAACAATGGAAACTTCAACAGCTACCCCAATAGATACTCGATGTTCCTGTAGGTAAATAATCAGCAGTCGGAATAACTCAACTAAGATGAGTAAAAACAGAATATCGGCGGTAACAGCATGAAAATCTAGAGGGGGAAGTAGAGAGAGAAACATATCTCTCACCTGAAGCACCATGAAGCTAAATAAACCGATACACAAAGAAATTACAATCACATCTTGAATAAATTCCAAGGTTCGCACGACGCGCCCCCGATTGATTTCGTACATAGTAATTGGGGTATTCTCAGCAGCCTTGTACATAGGGAATGAGGGGGAGTGGGGAAAGGGAAATGGGGAAGGGGAAAAAATAACTAATTTCTGCTTTGTGACTTCTAGAGCATCGATTCAGTAATTACAAAAACCCAATTTTTTTTCGATAAAACGACAAATTTTCGTCGACTGTAGAGACGTTGCAATGCAACGTCTCTACGAAATAATTGGTGTTCTAGCTCTTCAATAATGATTGCCAATTTTGCGATGATGGACGGCAGTAAGTGCATTTACTTTGGCAATTCGTCCGGTTTGGACTGTGCTGTAAATGACCCAATGATCTCCGCAATCCATACGGCTAGTAATTTCACATTCCATATAAGCGAGAGCTTCCGCTAAGATGGGAGATTCATTAGTAGCAGGATATGTTTTTATCCCAGCAAAACGATCTGCGCCAGGAGCAAAACGCTTGAGAAAATGTTTCATTAATCCTTGATAGTTTCCTTCTTCTAAAACGTTTAAAACAAAGCGATCGCCAACATGCATAAAAGATTCAATTGCTCGCTCTTTAGCTACTGCGATCGCTACTCCTAAAGGATTAAGACTCGCCTGTGTCACCCAAGAAGCAAACATTGCGCTCTGAATCTCTCCTTTTTTGGCGGTGATAATATACAATCCCGTACTAATACGTCCTAGGGATTTTTCTAGATCTGTATTGATGGATTTGATTTGTTTGATTGTGCGATCGCGGGTCAACCATTGACCTATATCTGTCCCCGCTTCATCACAAAGTTGTTCGGTTGCTTGTGTTGGATTTTCTTTGACTAAGATAGGGGGAAATGCTTCAATTAATCCCAGTTCTTGAAACTTATTACGTAAAGGATAAAGCGGTTCATCTTCTCCACCTCCCGACTCTAATAAACCAATTGCTTGTTTATTATGAACAGCAGCTAAGATGGTACTCAAGGCAGCTTGAGCCATTACCGAAAATTGGGATGGCATTGCAATAATTAAACCAGAAGCTTGGGCGACTAACTCTCGAATTTCTTGAGGCTCGGTGTTATTTAAATCTACTAATTCTACTGCTACACCTGTTTTTGTACATCCATGTGCCGTGGTACGTACTAAATGCTCACTAAATCCGTAATCTTCAACGTAAAATAAAGCTACTAATGTCTCTGTTTTCGCTTGTTCTAAACTCCAGCTTTGATACCGTCCAAGCCATTCTGGAATATAGTGTTTCAGTAAGGGGCCGTGTCCCGTTGCAACTGTTCCTATTTCTAAGTTTTCAATTCGCTTTAGAGCAGCTAAGACAGACCGCGCATTCGGCCCCATGAGACAATCATAATAATATGCAAAATCCTCTTCTATTAAAGTGAGATTTTCATCATAGGTATGGTCATCACAGTAGTGCATCCCAAACACATCACAGGTGTAGAGAGTGCAAGTTTTGTGATCATAAGTAAAGATTGTGTCAGGCCAATGTAAGTTAGGTGCAGAGATGAACTCTAATTCGTGTCCATTACCTAAATCTAAGCGTTCTCCACTTTTCACTTGTATAGATTTAAATGGTTGATGAACCATATTTTCTAGAAATTGAATAGCTACCTTAGCACCAACAACGGTAATCGAGGGAGCTAATTGTAAAATATTTTTCACTAAGCCACTGTGATCGGGTTCTGTGTGACTAATAATCAAGTAGTCTATTTTGGTTGGATCAATCAATCCCGCAAGTATCTCAAGATATAACTGCTCAAACTTGCGGTGCGAAGTGTCAACTAAGGCAACTTTTTCTCCCTGAATCAAGAAAGAATTATAAGTTGTCCCATTCCGTAAACCAAATTCGATATCAAAACGCTCTCTATCCCAGTCGAGACAACGAATAGCAGTAGTTTGGGGAGCAATTTCAACAGTTTCAATCGTCAAACGTCCTGAATTGGGAAGAACTTGAGTAAGCTGTGTGAGTGCAACCATAAGTTTTTTCCAAAAAGATATTATCTGGAGCGAGTGTTGTTCTTCTTATAGTTACCTGAAATACTCGATTAGTAAAATGCCAATTTCTAAGGCTATTCATTAGAAATATTTATTGTTTATTCTGATAGAATCACCATTGAAATTACTCAATGTTTATCATTACTTTTATCCTCAAGAATAAACGCGAGAAAATATAACTTTCAAGTTAGATTGTTTACCCATGTCGTCAATGTTTCTTCCTCCTCCTATGCAGCAGATTAACAGTGCGATCGCCCACCGCGCTAATGTTGATCTGTATGTGCTGCGCCTGGATCTCATACATCCGTGGGTTAACGGCAATAAGTGGTTTAAGCTGAAGTACAACCTATTGGAAGCCAAACAAAAAAATTTCACAACGCTGCTTACTTTTGGAGGTGCTTATTCTAACCACATCTATGCAACTGCGGCGGCTGGGAATCTTTTCAATTTTCGCACCATTGGCGTAATTCGTGGGGAGGAAAGGCTACCGCTGAACCCTACACTAAGGTTTGCAGTACAACAGGGTATGCAGCTTGTGTATCTCAACCGCGAGACTTATCGCCAGCGGCACACAACAGCGCTACAAGAATATCTGCGGCAATGTTTTGGTGAAGTATTTATCATTCCCGAAGGTGGCTGCAACCTGAACGGTGTACGCGGTTGCACAGAGATCATTAACACAGCGGAATTTGATACTATATGCGTGGCTTGTGGTACTGCTACTACACTGGCTGGAATTGCGCTTTCGTTGCATGAAGGACAACGAGCGATCGCTTTTCCCGTACTGAAAAACGGAGCATTTCTCGCACAAGAAATCGACAGCCTGTTGACGAATTATCTCGCTTCTGGTCTACCTGCACCAACTAAGCCAGGCCCTTGGGAACTGGTATGTGACTACCACTTCGGCGGCTATGCAAAGGTGAACGACGAGTTGCTAAGGTTTAGCCAACAGTTCAGAGATACACATGGTATACTCCTCGATTACGTATATACCTCCAAAATGTTTTATGGGGTGATGGATTTGCTACAGCAAGGATTTTTTTCTCAAAGCGATCGCCAAAGGCATCGTCTGCTGCTTGTACACACTGGCGGTTTGCAAGGCAATGCCGGCATAGAAGCGCGGCTACAAACATTTTCTAGTACCTGAGTTGCCGCTTAGTCAAATATCAGTTAACTTTGTATGGAATTTTACTAATGTTAGCGAAATTCTATACTCAAATCTGATATTTACTCAAAATTAAGTAAGGTCAATTCAATGTCTACATATACTGATCGCATTCAGCCAACTAATTCTGCCATTGCTACCTATTTGGATAATCTTTTAGCTAGGAAGTATCAAGTCCCAACTTTTCAAAGAGATGTTGTCTGGGAGAAAGAAAATGTTAAAAAACTATGGGATAGTATTTATAAATTTTATCCTTTAGGAAGTATATTGATTTGGAAAACTAGTACGAAGCTTGAAAGCCATAGAGAAATAGGAGGTATTAAGCTTGCTGATAATTTCTCCTCTGGTGAGTACCAATATATCTTAGATGGACAACAAAGGACAACTGCCCTTTTAACTTCAATATATGGCGGCAAGATTGTTGACAAGGAAAATTTTGATCCAACGCTATATATAGATTTGACTATTGAATTTACTGATGCCACCGATGACACAAGCTATACAAAACGATTTTTATTTTGGGATGAAATTGATGATCGTAATAGTCAAAATAAAGGAAATCACAGCAAGAAGAAACGTTATGAAGAAAAACTAATTGTCAAGTTAGAAGATATTAAAAATAATTACAGCACTGTTGAAAAAAACCTGTATCAAAGTGGCTATGGTGACTACGATCATCCCTACAGACAACAGTTAGCAAAATGCAAAGAAGTTTTTGATAATTACAGAATTTCCTTTATTGAACTACGAGGTATTGAAGTTGCAGAAGTATGCCAAATATTTGAGCGTATCAATCAAGCTGGCAAACCATTATATATCTTTGATATTGTGGTGGCTAAAACTTTTCGGATTGAAGATAAAGATAATGATATTCCTGGTTTTTATCTTCGCGAACTAATTAATAATTTTAGAGAGTCTATTGCTAGTAGTCAATATGCAAATATTGATGATTTGACATTACTCCAGATGCTAAGTGTAGTCATCAAAATTACGTTACCTAATGCAGGAATACAAAATATTACTGACAGATATCTTAATGAACTAAAAACAGAGCATATTGAAGCTGTATGGTTAGATTTTCAAACAGCGATTACTAAGACTTTCGACTTTTTTGATAATTGTTTACATATCAAAGGCCCAAGGTTAATTCCTTATCGATATTTATATCTGACCATAACAGCATATTTTTATCGTAATAGTAAACCAGACTATAGTTTTTTAGAAAAGTATTTTTGGTATTACAGCTTTCACAATGAAGATTTACTAACAAACACTACTCAAATTTGGCAACATATAGACTTTGTTAATCAACAAAAGTCAAAGAATACTTACTCATTCAATCAATTTGAAATAGACAAGAATCGATTAAGAAAATCTTTATATAGTTATAGAGGTCGTTTATCCAGAGCAATACTATCACTTTATGCAAATCATAAACCGCAAGATTGGGCAAAACCTCATAAGTATGTTTTGTCTGATGTTTATTACCTACTTACAGATAAACCTAGCTTACACCATATATTTCCGGTTAACTTTATCAAACAAAGTGGCATTGCTAATCAAATAGAATCAGATAGCTTAATGAATATTGCTTATTTGTCTCAAATAACTAATTTGAAAATTAGTGATAAAAATCCATTAGATTATCTCAAAGAATATGACGAGCCTAGTTTAGAGGCAGTACTACGCTCCCATCTTATACCTACCACTATTATTGAATGGTCAAGAGCTAATACTCTCCCTGAAAAAGCTCTCAACGTTTTTGTTGAGGAAAGAATCAACCTCTTATTAGAGGCTTTAAAGCAGAAATTAGATGGAATTCAATTTAATGTTTTTGATTTGGGCGAGCGCATAGATAATGTCCATTTCTAAATAAGCAATTATTTAGAAGTAGAATTGGGTTATTAGCCCAAAACTTGAGTTTTGGGCGGGTGTGGGTGCTAATTGAGGTTAGTGCAACTCAGAATAGTTACTATACCTCTTGCAAAAGTCCGAAAATTATGAGTGTCATTCTGACCAGAACGTAGTGGAGGGAAGAATCTCCAAGATGTTTCGCTCCGCTCAACATGACAATTTAAGTATTTACGCAAGAGATCTACTGTATTTTCAAACTCCTTTTTTTGAACTTTGACAACAGGAAATACAAAAGTCCTGCTACTACTAACGATGCTGAAAATGTAGGTTCTGGAACAGGTTGACTATTGTGCCCAGGCTGGTAAGACGCATTCCCTTGATTTGGGCTGAGAGATGCCAAAAGCCGCTCAATGTCGGTAGATATATTCTTGCTATTAATATTAGTGCCTTTAGAAAGGATGAGTCGGTTAAATGTCTGGGCGTCTGATACTTCAAGATTTCCTGTTAACCCAACAAAATCTTTACCTATTTTGCCTATGAGGGAGTTAATCAGGTTGTCAACATCAGTTTTGCTCCCTTGCGGAAACGATTCTAAACCAGCAATTGTTGTGTTGTCACCATCTACTATCCAGTTGCCATTACCAACGATTTTATTACCACTAGTAAAGATCCAATTACCATTACCAACCACTGTGTTGTTATCGCCAAAATCCCAGTTGCCGTTGCCGATGGTTGCGTTATCTTTCCCAAATTGCCAATTACCATTACCTAGGGTAGCGTTGTTACTTCCGTCGTCCCAATACCAGTTGCCGTTACCAAGGGTTGCGTTGTCTTTTCCGAATAGCCAATTGCCATTACCTATAGTTGCATTGTTCTTATTAAAGTTCCAGTTACCATTGCCAATGGTTGCGCTATCACTACCATAGTTTGAGTTGAAATTACCTATAGTTGCGTTGCCACTACCAAAGTTCCTATTACCATTACCAACGGGTGCGTTGCTTGCATTAAAGGGCGGGCTACCATCATTGGCAACAGGATTACTATTAGTTTTGGAAGTGTTACCGCTAAAGGGTATGTTATCACCAATAACTTCTTTTAACGGATCGAATGGCGATCGCTGAGGCAAACTGCCAGCACCAGCAAACGGGTTGCTACCACCGCCAGTTGTAGTACTGCCACTGGCAAACGGGTTGCTACCACCGCCAGAAATGGGAGCGTTGCCACTTGCAAACGGGTTGCCTCCGCTTGCCAATGCTTTATTATTATCTTTGAAAAAGTCTTCACCCAGAACTAGCTTCAAGCGATTAGAGACTAATTGCTGAAGTTTACTGCCAGCATCACCTGCAAACGGGTTGATACCGCCACCTGGAATGTTACTGCTGTTCGCGCCAGAGGTATTGCCAGTGCTACTTAAAGAGTTTAAACCCTCAAAGGGCGATCGCGAAGGCAAATTACCACCAGCGAAGGGATTACCAGCGTTTGGGGTATTACCTCCACCATTCATTGAGTTAACAGTAGACGCTTTCATCAGCAATGATTCTCCTATTTTTAATTCAACAATTTAACAAACCAGAAAAATATCAAAAAAGGGAAGTTTTCAATCTAATTACTAACGTTACTTATTCGGATTCCGTCTTAAATATATTTGTTTTAATAGTTTTGATGACAGTAATAAAACTGTCATCAACTCATAGTAAAAACGAACTTAACAATCCAAATTTTTACTTATAGGTAGCGGCATAATCTTACTAAGCAAACGGATTGCTGCCACCTGCGAACGGATTATCGCCACCCGCAAAAGGATTATCGCCACCGCCTGCCATAGGACTACCACCACCTGCGAACGGATTGCTACCACCTGCGAAGGGATTGCTACCACCTGCGGATGGATTGCTACCGCCTGCGAAGGGATTGCTACCGCCTGCGAACGGGTTACTACCACCAGATGAATTACCACCGCTAGTAGCCCAAGGGTTAGTACCACCAGTGAAGACGCTGCCTTCAGCACGCGGATTGCCAAGATTAGCAAAGGGATTACCGCCGTATGGGGCATTACCGCTATTTGGGTTGCTACCAGTACCAAACGGGTTATCACCACCACCAAACGGATTCTCGCCACCACCAACAGCGCTGCCAAAACCCTTGAGTATGGTGTCTGAATCTACACCTGGAATATCAAACAAGACACCAAAGGGTGATTGCCGAAGTAGCTCACTAGGATCGTTAGTAGAGGAGTTGCCACTACCAGCATTATTAGAATCTGCCATCAGGATTAATCCTCCTATTGTTAGGGTATGAATCTTGTTAACGTGACAACATCAGATAGACAGAGTAAGCCTAATTCGTAACTTTCTCACTGTTTTTGTTGTTGCCAGAGCTAGTTAATAGCTCTTGGGTTCTTAAGGTAATTTTGTTACCTTATGGAAAGTAAATAGTCAAGTTGTAATCAATACTACTTACACTTAACAATTTAGGTAATTTAATCTCTAACTGCAATGAAAAATATGTTGATATATTTACCAGTTCTTTAGAACTTTTTAAAAAACAAGACAGAAAAATTGACTAAATTCTTTGTATGAAAATATATTATCTGATTCTACGTATGATATTGCAATGAAAAATATTTTGATATATTTGTCAATTCTTTAGATCTTTTTCTACTAACAACTAGATTCCCGACTTCTTTAATAAGTCGGGAATCTAAGCCTAAGCCTAAAAAAGTTGATTTTATTCAGATTTACTAATAAGCTTATGTCTTTCTGCTAACCAAGTAAATAGGACAATACCACATAAATCAGCGGCTAAGTCAACTAAGTCAAAGCTGCGATGAGGCGTAAATAGTTGAATTGTCTCGTCGATTATACAAAAAAACATTACAATCAGCGGTGCAAGTGGCAGAGAAATATCTAAAAATTGAATCTTACGTTTATTTAAGGCAAGATGACTTAAGTAAGCAGCGATTCCTAATAATAGGAAATGCAAGATTGTATCGTAATAGGGAAATTGTGATAATTCGGATGGGATGACTTTTAGGTAGGCTGATATAGAAATTGACATTAAAATCCCAAAGTAAACCCAAAAGGCAAACACCCAGCGCTGATTAAATTTCATTTTAATGATTTTAAAAGGTGTTTATAACTACAAATATAACAAAGAGCATTCCGTAATTGGGAACGCTCTATTTTAGTAAAATCTGTTAAGACAATGTGAATTTAAATTGAAATTTCTAATTGGTAAAGCTAAGCATGGAGATTTGCTTGTTCTTGCAACCATGGATCTACAGGTTGTCCATCCTTACGGCGTAATTCAATTTCTACTATCATCACTTCCTTTGAGCCTGGAGGGGCAGGTTTTTGATGAAAAATAACATCATAATCTAGTGGATTATGATTCCGTTCTTTCAACCATTCTTGTACCTTGGTTGTAGCAAAAAATGTTTGTCCTTGCTCAAACATTCGGGTGATTTGCATTTGTAGCGTGTAGGGATTTATGCGACTCATTTTCTACCGCCTTTGTAAAGTAATTTTGATAGTGGTTGTGTCCACTTGACATAATCTGATGTTAGTTTAAGAGCAGGTAAGATGCCTACTCCACATCAAAGCAGATTTCCAACAGCTTTTTTACATTCATTTTGCAATATTAATACCGCGATCGCAAATCATGCTTGACTAAATTAGTGCGATGTCTGACGACAAGCTGCTCAACGTCTACGTACCTTGCAGTGGCGTTAAAGCAATGACGCCAAACTTATCTTCTATTATCAGGGTTCGGTAAACCTCATAATCCATAGTTGTTGAGTAGCCGTCAAAGTTAATCTATCTCAAGGAAAAGCCGGAAAACTTCCTGAGTACGGTAAACTGCAATACAAAAGTTATTAAGTGTCCGTTAAAATCAAAACTATAAAGCAAGTAAAGGAGCCACCAAGATGCAAGTTACATACAATTCTGATAAACGCAAATTGCTATCATCTCTGTCTCATGGAGCAATTTTCTTTAGTACAGCATTGTTTTCCATTGGGGTTCCAATTGTAATTAACTTAATGTCTGATGACCCAGTTGTTAAAAGTAATGCGAAAGAATCAATTAATTTTCACTTCAATGTTTGGTTCTGGGCAACTTTAATTGGAGTACCAATTGGGATTTTATCTTGGATAACTTTTGGTATTGGTGGACTTTTGTTTTTCCCTGTTATTGCTCTTGGCTTTGCAATACACTGGGGGCTGACAATTTGGGCATTGTTACACTGTTTTACCCAGCCAGATGTACCGTTCCGTTATCCGTTTATTTTTCGATTGTTCTAATCACGCAAACTCAAAATTAAGTTTGTTTTTGGAAAAGGGATTTGAACGAATATCCCTTTTTTTATTTATCATGCGATCGCTCTAGATTATTATCTCTTAAATGAGATCGACTGAGTATTTGATAATTTCTGCGTCCACAGTTGCAATAGTTAAACCGTCATGTAAAGCTTGACAGATGAGCATCCGCTCAAAGGGATCTTTGTGCAATGATGTTAGACTGATCAACTGATTATCACCACTGATAAACCATAAATAAAAATGGGTATCTATAAGAATTTTCGTCCGCCTCAAACGCATTTAGAATAGCTTCAGGTAGAGGCGCATCAAAATCATCAGGTACTTTAAATTCTCCGGCACACAAACCAAATCGACGTCGCTGTTTATTGGTGGCTGTAATTGGTTTTAATTCAGCAATAAGCTTATCTGCTTGGACAATAACAAAGGTTTCACCTGCCTCGACTTGATTAAGATATTTCAAGGGATCTTGTTGGATCTCATCAACTGTGACTTTTTGCATCTTACTATTTCGGCGTAGTGGTATGAGGATAGTAGATTGTCTGACTCAATTTTAGTGCGATGTTTGAACAGAAGTTATTTCTTCAACACTGCACGTGGTCTAATTTAAAATAAATTATTTAAAATAAATTATATATACAGCTTTCTCATTTCTCCCTGTGGAATGTCAATTTGGCTCAATATCTATGTCTCAAAAGATTCAAAAATATTTTATTCAAAAAACTCCAGGAGTCTGCGGAGGTAACGCACGCATCCGCAATACTCGCATTCCTGTTTGGACTCTAGTTTCTTTTCGTCAGCAAGGAGCTTCTGAGGATGAATTACTAAGAAATTATCCAATGATCACACCCGAAGCTCTAGAAGCAGCTTGGTCGTCTTATAAAGAACATTCACAGGAGATAGACTTAGTTATAGCTGACGACGCATGATAAGTCTTTATTGTTCAATAAAATTAAAGCGTACTTCTATTTTATTTAAATGCTACTACTTTGTAGAAGACACATCTTGATTCACTCTATTTTAAGTTTAACTTTGCCCACTTTATTAATAATTCATTCAATAAATTATTATCTTTTATATGCTCCAAAAAGAATTTTCTCTCTTCTACAGGTAAAGATGTTGATGCTATGATAAATGCACGTTTACACCAGACATCCATACTAGAGTAACTTTCCTTAAGCTCCCGAATCCAGTCACCCATATTTTGAGAATAAGCGCTTAATAAAATCTTTCTCTTCAAACTTGATGAAGAATTTTGATATAAAGCAATAAGTTGACTTGCATTATTTAATGATGCATTTCTCGCAAAAAGGCTCATAAGTGAAATTTGAAAATATTCATTTGATTTTATGACATTAGTGTTTAAAACATAAAATATTTTACTTCCTAATATTTTCCAGTCAACATTATAATTATTATTTACTGATATTAAATAATGGCATATATCACTTATTGCTGGGGTTAAAATATCAATATTATCAATGCAGAATTCCACGGCAGAAGGAATACCAACTTGTGAAAGTCTTCTTAAAAACCATCTTAGGCGGGCGTAGTTTATTTCGTTACTACTCACATAGTCAGATAATATTTTTTCAACAAAATGTTTAGCAAAGAAGTTTAATTGTTTATCCGGGAGCTTTTCAATACTTATAGTTGTGTAGGGATTACTTGATGAGTACATCTTGATTATGTTTAAAATGCTTTCTTCGTGGCTATTGATTGGTTGATCTTTAGTCATTGATATACAATGCTGGTATAATTCATCCGCTGTATATATTTTTGTTTTGTGTCTCTGTAGTATTAGTCTTTGTTGCCTGTCAAGGATTTCTGCCATTTGATAAATAATAATCTTTGCTTCTTCGGGACTGTTGCAAAATATAACCTACATTCCGCCCTTTGAAGTGTCACAATCGTGAATTATGACCTCAAGGCATTACAAAGCGGGTCAACACACTA
>NZ_WVID01000011.1 GCF_010091925.1 Nostoc sp. B(2019)
TCAGGTACTATAGACACTTTGCTTATTAGCGTACTACTTAACCTCTTTAATACTTAAATCGTCTCTAACAACTTACAATTGTGCAAAATAATCTGTATTCTTTACTACAAAATTAGATGCGCTTACCCTGAGAGGCGTATGAAAATGGCTTAGATTTTGCTGATGCTTTTCATCTAGCTCAAAGTCAGCACTGTTCTGAGTTTTATACATTTGATGAAAAGTTTATCAAAAGAGCCAAGGGACTAACGCAGTGCGAAGTTCAAAAGCCCTTGGCTTAGGTAGGAATAACTTACAATAATCGACCAATTTTAAAACTAGAAATGTTCAAGAGTTGGTAATTTTTCCACTACGTCGAAATAATAATTTGAAAGATTAAGGATTCGGGTTTTAATCGAGCAACACCATAACACTATGTTAAGGTCGAACATTGTGTTCGCCTTTTTTATCTGGCCCAAAAGTGCAAAGGAATTCAATTTTTAATTGGATAGTTACAAGTAGGAGTAGGGTATGCCATACGCTTATTATTTACGTATGATTACTATGAACACAGTAAAAGCTTTAGTATAAAATTATAGATAAATACCAATATTACTTTATTACACTTAGAATTAAAAATTATGAAAAAATGGTCATATCTTTTGTTTTATATGATTTTATTTAGTTCCATTAATACTGTACAACTACCTGCAAAAGCAGAGACATCTTGTAAAATAACAGATCCTACTGGAACTCCACTCAACGTGCGCGATGAACCTAATGGCAAAGTAATCAATGCTCTTAAAAATGGTAGAAAAGTCTATATCCATCAAATATCCTATGACAGCAAGGGTCGCCCTTGGGCGAAGATAGGCGGCTATTACAATAGTGAATATAGAGTGTGGGGTTGGGTATTGAGAGAATTTATTAGCTGCTACAACAATTAGTAAACAAATACGTTTAATTAAGCAACTAGCGATCGCTATTTTTTAACAAACCGCCTTTCCTTCGGAACGCTACGCGAACGCGCAGCGTCTCGCAGAGAAGACGCCAAGTACGCCAAGCAAGAAAAGCGATCGCTCAAATCTCATCTAAATCAGATAAAGTTACAATATGGGGGTAGAGATGGGAGCAAAAAGTATGCTTAGTGGAATTAAACAAAAGGCTATTGTAGGAAAAAATGGCAAGATTGAACTATCTGCAACAGAACTACCAGAAGGAACTGTTGTAGAAGTCATAGTACTAGTTGAACCACTAAACGAAGAAGATGAAACTACCTATCTTCTGAAATCAGAAACTAACAAAAAACATCTGCTTAAAGCTTTGGAAAATGTAGAAAAAGAAAATCTAATTTATGTTGATTTAGATGAGTATGAAAAAAGTTGCCTTTGAACCACAAGCTTTTGAACAAATAGGTCAGTGGGCGACAGAATATAAAAAAATTTTCAAAAAAATATTGGAACTGATTAGAGATATACAAAGAGATGCCTTTGCAGGGATAGGTAAGCCGGAGCCATTAAAATATGAATTATAAGGTTACTGGTCAAGGTGTATTACAGATGAACATAGATTAGTTTACATAGTTGAAGAAGATTTATTAATTATTCTGTCTTGTAAATATCATTATGACCACTAAAAGTTATTGAGTGTAGATATTCTTTTAATTGAGGCGATCGCTCTTTTTTACGAACCGCAGAGTCAACGGAGCGATCGCCTCAACGTGATATCAGCCAGATAAAATTACATAAAGTGTGCAATGCTCACTCTATGGAAATAAAATAACGCTTAAACCTACCAGGGGCCAGATATAGCAAAGGTAATTCCTGGTGTCTGCATATTCACAAACATGATTCGTCCATCGGCTGAAAAACAAACCCCGGTCAACTCATTTGAGTTCAACGCATTACGGGCAA
Source organism: Nostoc sp. B(2019) (assembly GCF_010091925.1). GTDB lineage: Bacteria > Cyanobacteriota > Cyanobacteriia > Cyanobacteriales > Nostocaceae > Komarekiella. The sequence goes on from NZ_WVID01000011.1 coordinate 1,890, forward strand.
ATTTATAGAGTGCGCCAGTCGGCGTAACTCCGACAATAAAGTCTGTTCCACCGCCATCTTCACAGAGGAATAAATCACCGTTGGGTGCAACGACAATGTTATCTGGGAAATCTAGAGTACCTGAATTGTTAGGTTGTATGTACAGCCTGAGTGTTTCGGTTGCAGGGGTGTAACGCCAGATTTGACCTAATCCAGCACTGCCGCCATTAGTACAGGAAAAATACATATCTCCGTTGCCGTAAAAGATACCTTCGCCACGAGAAAACTTGGCAGCTCCTAAATTAAAGCCCGTAACCCGTACTGTATCAGTAGAAGGATCGGGGTTAGTAATCTGAACCCAATCCACAGCAAAGGCTTGACCTACTGTAAAACCGGTTGTGGTGTTTGCTTTTGGTCTGGAGGTAATTCTCAAAGCATATAGCCTACCACCTGCACTCAAGTTATTCCGTATGTTGGGCACGAAGCGATATAACAAGCCATCGCCCCGGTCTTCCGTCATATATACGTAGCCTGTGTTAGGGTCTACTGCGGCTGCTTCGTGATTAAATCGACCCATTGCCACAAGGGGGACAGGCGTAACGAATCCAGTTGCACTACTAGGCACTTCAAATACATAGCCATGCTTTTTGTTACCAGTTTCAAAGCTTTCTTCGCAACTGAGCCAAGATCCCCAAGGGGTTCGGCCACCAGCGCAGTTGCGGTAAGTGCCTGCTAAAGAACCATAGTGCCTGATTAAAGTGCGAGTGGAACTGACTACTAAAGTTGTTGTACCACCTTTACCTTGAGTGTCGTATTTCTTAGAACTAGGTGCGCCAACGCTGGTACTTGATGCTGGGTTGAGTTCGTGGTTACGGATCAGAATTGTAGTGCCATTAGCTCCTGGAAAGGCGGTCATACCATCATGTCCACCTGGAACTCTGTAGCCGTCGGTCATTGTTTGTCCCGTCTCAGACAATCTCACATAAGAAAATCCAGCGGGCAAATCCAGAACACCGCGAGGATCAGATTGAAGAGAACCATAAGGGCCGGCTGCTAAAGTTCGCTTAGCGTAGAAAGCCTGCAATGGGGATAACATCAAAGCACCGGCAGTTCCCGTGCCTGCTATGGTGAAAAATTGACGCCTTGATAAGTTCATTAATCCTCCTTGATTTTGGAATAAAGTCTACCGACAGCAGATTAATCGATAGCCATTATGGAGAGGATTTAGGTGATTTGAGTTAAGGGAAAACTAAGATAGTCTTATGAAAAGAGATTAAAATTTTTATTATTTAATAAACTATTTTTTGCCATGAATAAAAAATAGATATTTTTGTTAAAGATTAGTTTATCGTATGGTTAAAAACTTGGCTTTTCATCTATTATTTTTGACCAGAAAAAATCGAAACGCCAGAATATAGGATATTTAGCCGAGTACAGGCGATCGCTTTTTAGCTGATTAATTTATCATCTGGATAATTAACCACAAACAATTTTCACAACTTGTAGAAACTCACGTAGGACAGGTGTCATATCCTCTTGTCGCCACACCACAGCCGTTTCTACTAATGGTGTTTTTTCTTCTAAAGCGCGATACACCACGTCAGATCTCTGAAGATTTTGTAATGAAGATGGCACGATCGCAATCCCCATTCCTGCTGACACTAATCCAATGATTGTCTGCATTTGGATCGCTTCTTGAGTCACTTTTGGGCTGAAATTTCCTTGCTGACAAAGACTCACTATTTGATCGTAAAGTCCAGACCCTAAATGACGAGGGAACATAATGAAATTTTCGTTTGAGAGCGATCGCACTGATATACGTTTTTGTTCAGCTAAAGGATGAGTTTCAAACATAGCCACAATTAGGGCTTCTTGCTGAATACACTCTTGATTGAGTGTGTTGTCTTCTAAAGGTGGATGGGCAAAGCCTACATGAATGTGGCGATCGCTTAGTGCTTGCTCTTGCTGAGCCGTTGTTAATTCTTGCAATACCAACTCTACCTCTGGAAACTTTTCTCGAAACCGCCGCAAAATCACAGGAAGCAAATCGTAAGTTACCAAGCTGGTAAACCCGATTCGTAATTGTCCTTTTTCACCCCGTCCAGTGCGTTGGGTTAGCTCAATTGCCTTTTCCAATTGAGCCAAAATTTGATAAACCTCCTGCAAAAACACTTGTCCGGCTTCCGTTAACTGCACCTGTCGCTTGGTTTTGCGGTGAAATAGTTCTACTCCCAATTGCGCCTCTAGTTGCTGAATTTGCTGGCTTAACGGCGGTTGAGCGATATGCAGTCGTTCGGCGGCTTTACTGAAGTGGAGTTCCTCAGCGACAGCGATAAAGTAGCGCAGGTGTCGCAGTTCCATTTTTTTTGATATCTTATAAGTTTCAATTTCTAATAAATATATATTGGACATCTGAAAAATGTCTGCCTATGATACTCATACACAGATTTCATAGGTAGTTAGAGCTATGCCGGAGAAGTATACTCCAGGTTATTCAAGCAATGCGACGAATTTCATGGCAAATCGAAGCGTAGATACTCACGCTGCGTTTTTCACGCCTTATATACTTCCAGGAATGAAGTTGTTAGACTGCGGCTGTGGCCCTGGTACAATCACTTTGGGTTTAGCAAGAATGTTAGAAAAACTTTCCGGCGTAGAGTCTCGAAGCGAAGGACTCGCCCCTGGTACAGTTATAGGTATTGATCGGGAAGCTTCGCAAATTCGGATAGCTGCTGAAAATGCTTTAACTCAAGCTGTCAGCAATGCTAACTTTCTGGAAGCGAATATTTATGCTTTACCTTTCTCAGATGACTCGTTTGATGCTGTGTTTTCTCATGCGCTGTTTGAGCATCTTCAGGAACCTGTAAAAGCATTGCGCGAACTGTGGCGGGTTTTGAAACCGGGGGGGATTGTTGGTCTTCGTAGTCCTGACTGGGGTGGGTTCCTGATTGCGCCTACTACACCAGAACTGGACAAGGCACTTTCTTATTGCAAGTGGCTTCAGCAGCAAAATTCTGGAAATCCTTACGTAGGTAGAGAGTTACGCGCTTTACTACGGCAAGCTGGGTTTACTAATATCAAAGCTTCAGCTTCTTGTGAGTACTATGAACCGCTGAGTTTGGCTACAGAATATCTGGCGCTAATAATTGAGGCTTCGGAAAAGGTCGATCAAGGTGTGGAGAAGGGGTGGACTGATGAACAATCGCTTAAAGCGATGAGCCGTGCTTTACGAGAATTAAGTCAGCACCCAGATGGATTTTTTGCTACAGCTTGGTGTGAAGTTGTGGGACGAAAGGGTGATTGAAACGCAAAGGGGCGCAGCGAAAAGTTCTGTTCGCGTAGCGTCTCCGCCAGGAGAAGGAGGGTTTCCCTCCGTAGGAAACTTTTCAAGACAAAGTAGCGCAGAGGTTTTAGAGAATTTGCGATAAAAATTTGCGTGTTCTTTCTTCTTTGGGATTGTTGAAAAAGGCGTTAGGGGTGGCTGACTCGACGAGAGAACCGCTATCCATGAGAATAACTCGGTCGGCGACTTCACGAGCAAATCCAACTTCGTGAGTAACGACTACCATTGTCATTCCATCACGGGCGAGACTTCGCATTACATCCAATACTTCTCGTACCATTTCTGGATCTAAGGCTGAGGTAGGTTCGTCGAATAGCATAATTTTAGGTTGCATAGCTAAAGCACGAGCGATCGCCACCCGTTGTTGCTGGCCACCAGATAACTGTCCTGGATATTTCTGCGCCTGTTCTAAAATTCCCACTCTTTCTAATAATTGCATTGCCAATTCTTCGGCTTTTACCTTCGGCGATCGCCGAACCCAAATTGGTGCTAACGAGATATTTTGCAGCACTGTGAGATGGGGAAATAAGTTGAATTGCTGAAATACCATTCCTACTTCTCGCCGAATTGCTTCAATATTTCGCAAGTCATGACTAAGAGTAATACCGTCAATAATAATTTTTCCCTTTTGGTATTCCTCTAAAGCATTAAATGTGCGAATAAATGTCGATTTACCTGAACCAGAAGGCCCCATCAATACTACTACTTCGCCACGATTTACTGTTAAACTCACACCCTGGAGAACGTGGAATTTACCATACCACTTGTGAACATCCTCAGCCACAATTATTGGTTTTGGTTCTGACATGGGATTTCACCTCAAAATAATATAATGCAAAAAATTTTAATTTTAGTTATTTAACCGTCTTTCTAATCGTCGAGAAGCCAATGACATCGAGTAACAAAATACCCAGTAAATTAATCCAACAAATAAATAAACTTCTGCATAGCGACCAAGAAACTTTGGCTGCGCCAAGATTGAACGAGAAATACCTGTGAGTTCCACCAATCCCACTAGAGATAATAGTGAAGTGTCTTTAAATAAACCGATAAACTGACCAACGATCGCAGGAATAACTGCACGTAAAGCTTGAGGTAACACAATAAATATAACTACCAAAGGTGTATTTAATCCCAGTGCTTTGGCAGCTTCAATCTGTCCGCGCGAGATTGCTTGGAGTCCGCCGCGGACGTTTTCTGCCATATAAGCAGCACTAAATAGAACCAGTCCAGCGATCGCTCGCAATACCCGATCTAAACGCACATCTGCTGACAAAAATAACGGCAGCATAACCTGAGCGAGGAATAAAATCCCAATCAATGGCACTCCCCTGACGATTTCTATATACAAGATACTAAACCAACGTACTACTGGCAGATTGCTCGTACGCCCTAAAGCTAGTAAAACTCCAATGGGAAAGGAAAGTACAATACTAACTGCTGCCATCAATAAGGTAAGTAGCAAGCCGTTCCACAAATTTGTTGATACAGGTTGCAAGCCAAATCCACCGCCAATTAGCCACAAAATGACTGGGAAAGATAACAACCATAATAGAGAAAGCCAAGGAGCTATTACCTTTGCAAAGCTTCCTCCAATCCAAAAACCTAAGAATAGCAAAACTGCAATTAACAGCAACCAAAGGCGAGATATAAAATCCAATGGTAAAACAACCAATATCACGCCCAAAATTAAAGCAAACAGAGCAATTCTGCGCTTTTTAAATTGTTGATTTCCAGAAAATACACCCCAAGATAGAGCGCCTAAAGTTGAAGCGATCGCTAATACAATCCAAACTCGCCAATATAGCGCTTGAGGAAATCTACCAACTAAAAATAAGCGTAAATTAGCTTGAATTACCGCCCATTGTGCTTGAGTAGTTGCCCAAATTAAGATTCCCCACACTACCCAAAATAGCAACACTAAACAGACAACAGTTAAAGCGCTGTTGTACCAAGTACTGAACAGGTTTTTACGCAGCCACAACAATTGAGAATTAATCATTAGTCATTAGTTATTATTCATCATGCCCGATGCTCCATTCCCTATTTATCTTTCCTGAATTTGCACAGTACGATTAAACAAATTCATGATCAAAGAAATAGTCAAACTGAGAATAAGATAGGTGAGGATAATCATTAACATGACTTCTACAGCTTTACCAGTTTGATTAAAGGTAGTAGAGGCGACAAAATAAACATCGGGGTAGCCGATCGCGATCGCTAAACTGGAATTTTTTGTCAAGTTGAGATACTGACTCGTTAGTGGTGGAATGATCACCCGCAAGGCTTGGGGAAAAATCACTAGCCGCATCACTAACCCTGATTTTAATCCTAGCGATCGCGCTGCTTCCCATTGTCCTTTAGGTACTGATTGAATTCCGCCGCGAACAATTTCAGCAATAAATGCGCCTGTGTAAAAAGTTAATCCTAACAACAAGGCTGAAAACTCTGGGGATAATGTAAACCAAGGAAGTTCTAAACCATTTTGACTAAGACCAACAAACCCCCAAAGGGAAATTTTATTTTCTGTCTTAGGAAAACCAAGGAAAACAGCAAAATACCAAAATAGCAATTGCAGCAGTAACGGCGTATTGCGGAAAATTTCTACGTAAACCATAGCGATATTCCGCACTAACCAGTTATCAGAAAGCCGAGCGATACCAGCACTTATCCCCACAATTGTCGTAAGAAAAATTCCCGCTACTGCTATCCGTAAAGAATTAATTAGTCCCACCCACAAAGCTCGACTGTAGCTGTCAGTCGGTTTATAGGAAATCGGCGTTTCGCCAATATCAAAAGACGCTTGCTGCTTGAGAAAATCAAATCCGAACTGAATCCCCAATTGCCGCAAATTACGATTAAGGTTGCCCCATAATATTGCTACTACAACTGCTGCTAAAAATACAGCAATGAATTGTAAAGCAATGTTCCAAAAACGTTTATCACGCCATATAGGTGGTTTGTCATTTGTCATTTGTCCTCTCTTACAAAGTTCTGATCTAAGGAAGCCTTAGCTCAGACTTTGCGCTTTGTCATTTGTCAAGAGTCAAGAGTCAAGAGTCAAGGGTCAAGAGTTAGTTTCTCCCTTCTACCCCGGTTGTTGAGCGTAGTCGAAACACTGCTCCTCTTTACCGGAACGGAGGAGAATAGAGTAGTCCGCCTTTTGTCCAGAGTTGATTTTGACCGCGAGCTAGATTAAGTTTTGTTTTTGGGCCGAGGCTGCGATCGTAAATCTCGGCGTAGTTACCGACGTGCTTAACTATTCTTGCTGCAAAGTCGTTTGTTAAGCCGAGTCCTTCACCAAGGTTGCCTTCTGTTCCTAAAAAACGCTTAATATCTGGGTCATTACTAGTGGCAAACTGTCCGATATTCTGGGAATTAATGCCTAACTCTTCGGCTTTTATTAGGGAATAAACCGCCCATTTAACAATATCACCCCACCTAGTGTCCCCTTTAGCAACTGCTGGTGCAAGCGGTTCTGAAGAAATGGCTTCATCGAGAATCACGTTCTCTTCTGGTTTGGGTAGAATCGAACCCCGTGAAACTAAAGCTGAACGGTCGGCTGTAACGCCGTCGCAACGACCTTCAGCATAAGTGGCAAAAGTAATGTTAACGTCTTCAAAAACAACGGGTTTGTAAGTGATGCCCCGTTTTCGCATTTGGTCTGCTAAATTCTGTTCAGTAGTAGTACCTGTTTGAACGCAAATAGCTTTATCTTTTAAGTCTGTTAGGGACTTAATGCCGCTATTCTTGCGAACCATTATGGCTTGACCGTCGTAAAAGACTACAGGTGCAAATTCCATACCTACTGAGGTATCACGACTAAGTGTCCAAGAAGTATTACGGCTGAGAATGTCTACTTCTCCAGTTTGCAAAGCTGTAAACCGCTCTTTGGCGTTAAGATTGCGAAATTCTACAGCATCGGGATTATCAAACAAAGCTGCTGCGATCGCGCGACAGACATCCACATCGATACCGCTGTATTTACCGTCATTCCCTACAAAGCTAAACCCTGGTACTTCACCACTGACACCACAAATGAGCTGACCACGGCTTTTAATATTATTCCAGCGATTTTGAGTTGCTTGTATTCCGGGAGTGCTGGCTGTATTTGCTGTTTGTTCTGACTCTCCACCACAAGCAGTAATGGCAAAAATTAGGGGTGCGATCGCTAGAATTAAAGCTGATTTACGCATAAACTTCATAGATACTCAACAACCGAAAATGTATTATTCACTACGATTATTACGTGAAAACAATTTGATGCTTGTAATATAAAACTTTATTAGCCTCTGTGCTTGATTATTTTTGCGAAAGCAGCGGTTGAGATTTTTACTTATTTTCTCAAAAGCCTCATGTTGCGTGTGGTAATTATCTAAATTTAGCTGCATTTTCCAGTAGTATTTGATGAAATATTTTAACTATGCTTGATATAGCAATATTATTATGTAGATTCAACCTGGAAAAGAATATTAAAATTTAGGTGATTTAGATGATTTTATTTGACTCAAAATAAAGACTTGGCAACTTTAAATAATAATTTAAGTATTTTTTTGCTTGTTACATCACAAAACTTACCAACAGTTGAGGTAGACAAAGGAAAATCTGGTTTACTTCTCCAAACGGATAATCAAATAAACGTGACACATAGCAATCTTAAATTATTCGCCTGGGTAAAAATTGAAAAAACCGAATAATAGTATCTCAAAAAATGAGCATAAGCTCTATTGCATACTTCTAGGTGAGGAGAAGTAGCCGCACCAACCTAAGCAACTGCCACTAGCAGGTTAAACTAGGTCTGGTAACAGCTGCTCCACCGTTCCTTATGAGGCTTTTATGGGAGCTAATCTTAAACAGATTGCCAAGTATTTAGATAACCTTGGTTGGGACTACCGTTTTGATGACGAAGAAGACCGAATTATAACAGGGGTGGAAGCTGATAACCTAGAAGACTTCCTGATAGTTGTCCAGTTGGATGAAGAGGGAAAATTTTTCCGGGTATTTGCCCCTCAAGTTCTAGCAGGAATTCAAGACCATCCTCACAAGGGAGCTATCCTACAGACAATGCTAGCTATTTCTTGGGAAACTAAAATGTTGCAATGGGAGTATGACCCATCGGATGGGGAAATCCGTGCCATTATTGAGTTTCCGCTAGAAGACTCGATTCTCACAGAAAGACAGTTTCATCGTTGTCTGAGTGGGTTAATTCAGATTGTTGATAGCATAGCGATACCTCGCCTGAGAGAAGTGATGGAAACAGGTGAAGATCCGGGAAATCTAGAACTTGGGGAAAGATTATTACTCAGTATTCAGGAAGAGGCTCCAGGATTACTAGATCTGCTGGAAAAAGCAATGGAAGCGCGGAAAAAGCGAGGAAGTTTTCCCAGCGAGTGAGGCAGATCATCACTGAAATAGCTATACTCCAAAGTGATACCCTCACTATATACTGAATTTTTCTAGGGCTGGATTTTATGACATCCTATGCAACCTCCTCTGCCAAAGCGGAAATGAGTGAACTCCGGCGGTTGAAAGGCTTACTACCGCCAGAATTGCAGAGCTGGGTCACGGTTGAAGGCACAACTGAGGTCAATCCACCCCTGATCCGTAGCGAAGAAATTGGTAAAGACCAGGTAGAGATTCAAATTGATCTGGTGAAATGGGATGCCCTCGCAATGGATCAGCGTAACCTCCTGTTCTGGCATGAAGTCGCTCGCGTGCAAAATGACACGATTCCCAAAGATGGTTGGGAAATGGCAGCGCTAGCAATTGGTTTAGGTGGTGCTGTCGGTGAGTTGTGGGTACAAGATGGATTGCTGCTGGTGTTAGCTTTGGCGTTGTGTGGTGTCTCAGGCTGGCGACTTTATCAAAAGAATAATGGGGGCAAGCAACTCACAGAATTGGTCGATGCTGACGAAAAAGCGATCGCCTTGGCAACTCGTTTTGGTTACAGCCTTCCCAATGCCTACAAGAGTTTAGGTAGCGCCTTGAAAACCCTGATCGATAACACTCCTAGCAAGCGCCAACGGTCTAAATACGAAGCAAGACTTTCTGCCCTCAAACGCAGTGCCAATAAGGTAAAAGCTAAATCCAGGACTGCAAATGAAGGTGGTCTGTAAAAAGCAGAAAGTAGGTTGGGTGGGCAATGCCCGCCCACAAAATATTTAGTCAGAAACATAGAAATTGCCATTAGGTGCGATGGGCTACGCCCCGCCGGAGGCGATCGCAAATTTCTCTAGGTCAAAGCTTAGACCAAGAACTGCTGCATCGCCGTTGAGTTACCTAGGAGCATCGGGCATTAGTGACTCTTTCCCATAACCCATGCCCCATGCTCCATCCCAAGAGTGGGTCAAGTTTTTTATAAAAGCTTCTACAGTTGGTTGAGCATTTTATGCGTCTGGGGAATTACACGCACTTGCTTGACAAACCGCTTCATTAAAGCTTGCCACATCAAAACTTGCTCTGGAGAAGGGGCAAGCACAGGTATTTGAGTAAATTGTTCAGAGGTTGCCAAAGGCGTAACAGGTTGTAAAAAGACTGGAATGTCTTGACTTACGGCTGCCACTAGCAAAGCTGAATGTTCCAACTCGCTTGGGTCTGTCTTTTGAGAAACAATTATCTTGACAAAAACCTTTAAATGTGAATCGTGACATAATTGCAGAAATTTTGCATGTTCTTGCCAATGACTTTCACCGCTGACACTAGGCAGCTTGAAATCCATACCTACAGAGTCTAAGTAGGGGAGAATCATAGCCAGTTGTTCTGGGCGATGTCCGCCAGTTTCTAGGTATATAGGTAGACCAGTTATGGCTCGGATTTGGGGTAGAAATTGCGTCAAGAAGGAAGCATGAAGAAGTGGTTCGCCCCCAGTTAAGCTAATGCTATCGTGTAGACAAGGTAGATTTTGCCTTTCAACTAATTCTATTAATATGGGTAGTGAGACAGGATTAGAGTGAATTTCAAAGTCGCGTAATCCTGGCGATCGCTCTATCCTACAGGTAGCGGGTGCATTCCAAGTGTTGGCGCTGTCACAAAAGTGACAGCGCAAGTCACAAAGAGCAAAGCGAATAAAAATCTGACGCGTCCCTACATTCAGTCCTTCCCCTTGAATGGCAGAAAATACCTCGACCAGGCGTGCAGTGGGTGTAATCGTAGTTTTAGAAATCATTTGAGGAGAGCAACGCGATCGCGTTGCGTCGGCACAACAGCAAGTATATTTTTTGGCTTCTGTTCTTTTTTTAGCTTCTTATTTTATTGTGAATCGTCGCTAGCGATTTCCAATCCCACCCCAAGCAACTAGCGTTTAGTCCTTATTCCTACTGATTTAACATCCGGTTAGGCAATCTTTTAGGACAAAATAATGTTTGGCAGATTACATTATACATGGCAACGAAAGTGCAGAGCTTCATGACTAGCCAACCCATCGAGGTAGATTTTCCAGTTACTTCCCTAAACGACACGGCTATAGTGCAGGTGCCCGCACGATTGAGCGTGCTGGAGGCTGTAGGCTTTAAGCAAACCTGCCAAGGCTTAACCCAGTCCAATTCTCATCCCAAGCAAATCATCATTGACTTTCACCAAACTACTTTTATGGATAGTAGTGGTTTAGGTGCCCTGGTAAGTAATTTTAAATACGCCCAGGAGAAAGGTATGACATTAATACTGAGGAATGTTACTCCTCAAGTAATGTCAGTCCTAAAACTCACAGGATTGGATCAGGTTTTTTCTATTGAGTCTATTAGCGACGTATCGCTAATAGAACAGCAAAGTGGCGTAGAATTGCCTAGAAAAGCTTCGCGTCAAGTAGAACAGTTACCAACTACTCATCCTTCTGTGGGATCTTGGATGAAACGGTGCATAGACATTATTGGCTCACTGGTAGGTTTAATTATTACAGGAGTGTTGTTGATTCCGATTGCGATCGCTATTCAAATCGATGATCCCGGCCCCCTTTTCTTTAGTCAAATCCGCTGTGGTTGGATGGGAAAGCGTTTTGAGATTTGGAAATTTCGCTCCATGTGTGTGGATGCGGAAGCGAAGAAATCCCAAGTCAAAAACCAAGTGAAAGGTGCCTTTTTCAAGAACGAAAACGATCCCAGAATTACGCGGGTAGGGCGCTTTTTACGGCGAACTAGTCTGGATGAACTGCCCCAATTTTGGAACGTCCTGAAAGGAGAAATGAGTTTAGTAGGTACTAGACCACCCACACCTGATGAAGTGGAACGCTATGAAGTACCGGAGTGGCAACGTTTAGATGTTAAACCCGGTATGACTGGCGAATGGCAAGTGAATGGTCGATCTACAGTACGTAGTTTTGAGGATGTAATTCGCCTGGATTTGCAGTATCAACAAAATTGGAGTTTAGTGTACGATTTAAAACTGATTTTCAAAACCGTAGCTATCTTGTTTCACAAAAATAGCGGCGCTGTTTAACCTATTAACCTTATTTGCAATTTGTTGGTAACTCATACACCCACAATAATTGTTGGGTACGCCCAAGCCCCTTTTGGGCTTGGGTAAATACAAAATTTGACTACAGCAATATTCTAAAGATATCTTTTTTAATTTCTGCTTATTCAAAAATTTATCAAGAAAAAACTTACTAAATTTCTAGATTTTTTAAATTCCACTAAAGGTGTTTAACTCTACTTTATCAACTTTTAATTAAGCTCTATTAATTAACATTGAAAGTTTATTTAACTAACAGGCACAGGGTTTACACTTAAGCCTATGTCATAAATTAATACGTAAAATATTACTTAAATAGTAAAAAAAATATCATAGATACCTTAGTACGCAATATCAAATTTTACTCAATCTTTAATTAAAATCCCTGACATTAAAAGAGTCTGAAGACACAATTAAACATAGGCGCTTTTAAGCACCAAACGATATTTAAGACAAATACTGTCATTAAATAAAAAAACCGGGGTACTTCTGACTTATTATTTATGCGGATTTTGATTTACTCCTACAACTACTATCCAGAACCTATTGGTATTGCCCCGCTGATGACTGAATTAGCAGAGGGACTAGTTAGGCGTGGACACCATGTGCGCGTAGTCACTGCGATGCCAAATTACCCTGAGCGTCAAATTTACCAGGGGTATCGAGGCAAATGGTATCTCACTGAATATAAAAATGGCGTTCAAATCCAACGTAGTTATGTTTGGATTCGCCCGCAGCCCAACTTGCTAGACAGGGTATTGCTAGATGCTAGTTTTGTTGTTAGCAGTTTTGTACCCGCCCTCATCGGCTGGCGTCCAGATGTTATCCTCTCGACTTCGCCATCCCTGCCTGTTTGTGTACCAGCTGCTCTTTTAGGATGGTTACGTGCCTGTCCTGTAGTTTTAAATTTACAAGATATATTACCGGAAGCAGCTGTACATGTCGGTCTACTGAAAAATAAATTGCTCATCCAACTGTTTACACTATTGGAGAAATTTGCTTACCACACCGCCAGCAAAATTAGCGTCATCGCTGATGGATTTGTGGAGAATTTGCAGTCTAAGGGCATTGAGGCTAACAAAATTGTGCAAATTCCTAACTGGGTTGATGTAAATTTCATCCGCCCCTTGCCCAAAGACAATAACCCTTTCCGTACAGCACACAATCTGAATGGCAAATTTGTAGTGCTATATTCTGGTAACATTGCCCTAACTCAGGGCTTAGAAAGTGTCATCAAAGCGGCTTCTGTGTTGCGCCACATCCCAGATATCGCATTTGTAATCGTTGGAGAGGCAAAAGGTTTGCAGCGATTGCAACAAGAATGTTTAGACTGTGGGGCAGATAACGTTTTGCTACTGCCGTTTCAACCCCGCAAACATTTACCACAGATGTTAGCAGCTGCGGATGTTGGTTTGGTGGTGCAAAAGAAAAATGTTGTATCCTTCAATATGCCATCGAAAATTCAAGTGCTATTAGCTAGTGGTCGAGCATTGGTTGCATCTGTGCCCGACAATGGTACAGCAGCCAGAGCTATCAGGCAGAGTGGTGGCGGAGTTATCGTTCCTCCAGAAGATCCCCAAGCTTTAGCAATGGCAGTTTTAGACTTGTACCAAAATCCAGAAAAAGTCAAAACTCTAGGTTATAAAAGTCGTCAATATGCCGTTGAGCATTATGCTTTTGAGCAAGCATTAAATCAATATGAGGCATTGTGTTACTCACTGATAGCAGATAGCAGATCAATTAAGTCCACAATAGTGACGAAACAGGAAGTTTAATCTACCTGGTTAAGTTAGACTGCTTATCGATGTCCTCATTGGATTCGCAGTCTTAAAAGTCGCAAATTCAACCACAAATCCCACGGCTTCACTTCCTTGAAGCTGTGGGAAAACTATTTGTTTTGCCCATACACTAGAGGCGCTTTGGTGTCCTAGCCTACTCCAAGCAGACGATGGCTACCCCTCAAATGGACTTACCAAGGGTGTCCTCTGGCTACATTAGTTAGGTAATGTGTAATATAATGATTTAGAGGTTTAGGTAAAGAAATATAACAACCTAACCGCCAGTTCAGAACTCCTATACCAATCATACTTTAGGCAGACCACGTACGAGTCTGCTGTGTTCTATCGTAATTTTTAGTAGATGGGCTAAAGTCTGGCTGCGGCCATACCTGCGAATTACAAGCTTTAGATATCAGACTGTTTGATTAATCTGCAATATCCCAAAAATTCTTACTGGAAAGCCTTGCCTGGTTGATCCTTGGATAATATCTATTTGCAATTGGTGCTTACTCGTGTCGAAATCTCAACAACCAATTCAATTAGATAACTAGCCCCATAGACACCTGTTTTTTTGTTAGTATTCAAAAAAATCTATTTACACAGTTGCAGTTCAATTGTTTGTTGTTTGTAAGTAGTTGTTAAGAATTGTTACAAAAAGAAGAAAGCACCTGAGGTTTAATGTCTGATTATTTCCAAGGAAATTTCCAATTACAGTCTGTCTCAGTGATGAATAATGCGGTGCGAAATCCCTCTGAAACCGAAGATTCGAGTGGAAAATTAGCTGTAACCATCGCTGAAGCCGCATCAGATCGCAAAGCGGGTGATATCTTATTGCTCAAAATGGCAGATGTATCATACCTGGCAGATTACTTTGTGATGATGACTGGCTATTCTCGGGTACAGGTAAGGGCGATCGCCGAAGCAATTGAAGCAAAAGTCGAAAATGAGTGCCAAAGGCGTCCCTTAAGGACAGAAGGAAAAGCCGATGGGAGTTGGGTTTTACAAGACTACGGCGATGTGATCGTTCACATTATGATGCCCAAGGAGCGGGAATTTTACAATTTAGAAGCGTTCTGGATTCATGCAGAACGCATTTCGCTGCCAAAATCCGATGACGGAGGGGGTAAGCCAACGTGATTAAGTCCTCGGTTTCAAACTGCCCTGTTCCCACAGAACAACAACCACTGAATGAGTACGAAGAGTTAAAAACTTCCTGGCTGTTTCGTGATAGCACCTTAAATTGGCGTGACTATGTTACGAAAATAGTTTGGATTTGGAGTTTATCGTGGCTGGTAGCAGGGCCAGTGGCGGCGGCCAGTTTTCCCCCACATAAGTATATTTCCCATTTTATGCTTTGTGGTGCAGCAGGAGCAAGTGTAGGGGTAGTACTAGCACTGGTACGGTTGTATTTAGGCTGGTTCTACGTGCGCGATCGCCTCTATAGTCCCACAGTATTTTATGAAGAGTCGGGTTGGTACGACGGTCAAACTTGGACAAAGCCCCAGGAAATCCTTGACCGCGATCGCTTAATTGTCACGTATGGAATCAAACCCATTCTCCAACGGTTACAATTTACCTCTGCTGGCTTGGCTGGATTGTTGCTTATTGGTACTATAGTTTGGCATTTGTTGTAAATAGTCATTAGTCAGTGGTCAGTAGTCATTCGTGAAAAACAAATGACAAGGGATAAATGACTAATGACAAATAATAAAATAGTGATAAATTTTAACCCATGACAATGGGAAAACGAACTCAAGCCACAGCACTGGAAGTCCGGTTACTGCGGGAAGGTATTATTGAATCGAGGCATATAGTCCAGGCTGTTGTATGCGACGAACGAGGACGGGTTCTAACTGTTGCCGGCAACTCAGAAACAGCTGCGTTTGTCCGTTCAGCGCTCAAACCATTTCAGGCACTCGCCGTCACCGCCACAGGTACACTGGAACGCTACGACCTTAGCGATCGCGACCTGGCAATTATCACGAGTTCCCACAAAGGAACGATAGAGCAAGTCCGACAGGTATTTAACATCCTTTGGCGAGCCGATCTTGACCCTTCAGTACTCCAATGTCCGATTCCTGAAGGCAGGCGGAGTCCTCTAGAATACAATTGCTCTGGTAAACATGCGGGAATGCTAGCCGTTTGTCAACAACGCCATTGGCCTTTAAATAACTACTTGGAACGCAAGCACCCAATACAGCAGTTAATTTTGGGCAAAGTATCAGAGTTACTGCGAATGCCAGCAGAAGAATTTATCAGCGCTCATGACGATTGTGGTGCACCAACTTATCTGATGCAACTCGGTCACATGGCGTCTTTGTATGCTCTGCTAGCTTCTAGTACCAATTTAGATATGGAGCGTATTGTCCGTGCAATGACTCATCACCCAGCTATGGTGGCAGGTGATGGAGAATTTGATACGGAATTGATGCGCTTAACTCCAGGAGAACTAGTAAGTAAAGCTGGTGCCGAAGGAGTGCAGTGCATTGGTAGACTTGGTGAAGGTATGGGATTGGCGATTAAAGTCATGGATGGGGCAAAAAGGGCAAAATATGCCGTTGCTATCCACTTGCTCCAGCAGATGGGCTGGATTAGTCCTAGTGCGGCAGAAAGCTTGTCAGAAAAGTTTATGACTTTAGGAAAATACAAGCGTTTAGAAGTCATTGGTGAATTATCATTTTTGTAGTTGCCAAACTTTTGACTTTGGGTTATACTAGAAAAGTCAAGAGACGACGCGGGATAGAGCAGCCTGGTAGCTCGTCGGGCTCATAACCCGAAGGTCAGTGGTTCAAATCCACTTCCCGCCACCAAATAAAAAACCAAACAAATCCCTCCAATCTGTAAAGGTTGGAGGATTTTGTTTTATTTTGATCTATTCTGAAGTAGGAACCTTCCAAAAAGCGCGGAGAAACATGGTTGTGAAGTTGCAGCGACCAATTTTAGTAGGAGGACTGGGACTGTCCTTTTTCCTGTGGATGTTAGAAAGTTGGCATCATTCAATAGTGCAGGTGGGTGAGTTTAGTTTATTGAGCACTTTAGCTGTTGGCGGTGGTTTGTGGTTATTACAGCAAAATCGCCCGAAAAGCAGTTTAAAACAGCTAGATAATATGCATGTGGATCGGTCAACCGTGGAAAGTGCGATCGCTAAAGCTGAAGCTGTAATTAACCAACTGGCACAGGAAGCAGAAAAACATACAGCCTTAGAGACACTGCGAGAACAAGTTGCCCAATTGCTGTTGGAGTTAGACAGGCAAGAAATTAAACTGGCTGTTACTGGCGGGAAATCCGTGGGTAAGAGCACTTTGATTCAGGTGCTATCTAACTGGCAAGAAAATCAGCCAAGAGTCAAATTCCAAGAGACAGCATCTTTGTTTACAGAAGTGGGTGACAAGTCGGATGCAGATGTTCTGGCAGAAGTGGCAAAATCAGATTTTGTTCTGTTTTTGACAAACGGTGATTTGACAGACTCAGAATTTCAAAGTCTACAGCAGATAAAGGCAGCAAATCAGCCCATAATCTTAGTTTTTAACAAACAAGACCAGTATTTCGTAGATGAACGCGCCAGCATCTTGCTGTCATTAAAACAGCGGATACAAGAAAATGTAGTTGCAACTGCGGCCTCTCCCATTCCCATTAAAGTACGGAAGCATGAGGTTGATGGCTCTATGCAAGAGTGGCTGGAGCAACCAGCGCCAGATATCCAGCAGTTAACACAGCAATTAGGCGAAGTTTTAGCACAGCAAGGACAACGCCTAGTGTGGGTAACTACCACCAGAAAAGCCAGATTGCTAAAAGCTGAGGCCAAAAGCTGGCTGAATGGAACCAGACGCGATCGCGCGACTCCAGTTATAGAACAATATCAGTGGATAGCTGCTGCTGCTGCCTTTGCTAACCCAGTTCCAGCACTTGACATCTTGGCAACTGCGGCAATTAATGCCCAAATGGTAATGGATTTAGGTAATATATATCAGCAGAAATTTTCCTTAGAACAGGCACAAACTGTAGCCGGAACAATGGGAAGTTTGATGCTGAAACTCGGTTTAGTGGAACTTTCTACAAAGGCTATTGGTACTGTCCTTAAGAGTAACGCCGTAACCTTTGTTGCTGGTGGCGTGGTACAGGGAGTAAGTGCCGCTTATCTCACTAGGGTAGCAGGCTTAAGTCTAATCGAGTATTTTCAACAACAGGAAGTAGCTATAGATTCAGGAAATACTTTGAATTTGGACAAGTTGCGGCAAACTTTACAAAAGGTATTTCAGCAAAATCAGCAGATGGCTTTTCTGCAAGGGTTTGTCAAGCAAGGTGTGAAGCGTTTATTACCAGAAGCGCAGCAGACAGAAGTAGTTGCATAATACTAGCTTGCTACTAGAAGTCGCGGCTAAACGAACAAAGCCCGCTTACGCGGACTAAACTTTCTTAAACCCGCCTGCGCGGGTTTTATCTGTATAGGCGCGATTTCTAATTGCCAGCTTGCTTTTTTATTAGTTTTTGTCAGGAATAGAGTCATTGAATGAGCGATCGCCCCTGTATATTCTCCTTTTTTGCTGGCTCAGGTTTTTTAGATTTAGGTTTTGAAACCTGCGGCTTTAACATTGTTTATGTCAATGAAATTTTCTCCCCATTCATGGCAGCGTACCGCTATTCACGGGAGGTTCTCAACCTAACATTGCCAGAATACGGATACCATGACGGAGAAGCGGGAGACGTAACCAAACTTATCGAAGGAATACAAGGGCAACATTTTGAGGAGTTAGTAAAAGACTGTCGTAAGTCTAATGATATTGTGGGTTTTATTGGTGGGCCTCCCTGTCCTGATTTTTCTATTGGAGGAAAAAACAAAGGGCGTTTAGGAGATAATGGTAAACTTTCTACTTCATACATTGAATTAATTTGCCGTCATCTTCCAGATTTCTTTTTATTTGAGAATGTAAAGGGTTTATGGAAAACAAAAAAACACCGTTTATTTTTTGAATTACTAAAGCAAAAGTTACAGCAAGCAGGCTATATATTAACAGAGCGTTTGATTAATGCTATTGAATTTGGTGTACCCCAGGATAGAGAAAGAATTATTCTCGTTGGTTTTCACAGTGATTTTGTTAAGAGTATAGAAATAGAAATTGGTAGTGACAAGCTACTACGTGAAGGGAGTTTTCCCTGGGATAATCACATTTCATATCCTCAAGAAAAAGTTTTTTCTTATCCTTGGCATAAGTACGAACCATTTAAAGAAGATTCTGTAGTACCTTGTCCTGATGGCATTCCTCAAAAGTTAACTGTTGAATATTGGTTTAGAAAAAATAGTGTGATGAAGCATCCCAATGCTGAACATTATTTTAAACCAAGGGCAGGCATCACAAAATTTGCTGTTGTTGATGAAGGAGATGATTCTAAAAAGTCTTTCAAGCGTCTGCACAGATGGCGCTACTCTCCAACAGCTTGCTATGGAAATAATGAAGTACATTTGCATCCCTATAAAATTCGTCGAATTTCTGTAGCGGAAGCTTTAGCAATACAATCTTTACCTGCAACTTTTGTGCTTCCAGAGCAGATGTCGCTCACAAATATGTTTAAAACTATTGGTAATGGCGTGCCATATTTGGCATCAAAGGCGTTAGCTCAAACTATTCTTGATTTCTTAGCATCTGGCGAGAAAAAAACTGTCGAGCTTCCTAGGCTGACGATCGCCTAACATGAACTCAAATATTCACAGTCATTCGGGAACATCTGGGAAACTCTTAGACAACACTAAGTCAGCAGAATCTTTTCAGGATAAACTGCTAATAAATATGGTTTAATATATATATAAGAAATGTTTTAATTTTTTATAAATTAATAATCAATCACTGGCAGAAGACACGATGGCAGCAGACTATCCAGAAATTGATATTGCGCCATTTATTGATCACGCCCTGTTAACGCCAACAGCTACCCCAGAGCAGGTTGAGCAATGGTGTGAAGAAGCATACAGATTTAATTTTGCGGCGGTTTGTCTGTACCCCGCCTATGTGAAGCAAGCAGTCGAGCTTCTGCACGGCAAAGAACCGAAAGTATGTACAGTTATTGGTTTTCCTGCTGGTGCGACGACTTCAGCCGTCAAGCTGTATGAAGCTCAAGAAGCTGCGGACAGTGGAGCCACTGAGTTAGATGTGATGATCAATCTGGGCTGGTTGAAAGCTGGCAAAACAGAAGAAGTCCACCGGGAGATTGCCGAAATTTGCGAAGCGACTGGGCAAACTATTAAAGTAATTTTAGAAACCAACCTGCTGACAGATGCAGAGAAAAAACTGGCAGCTGAAATATCTATGGAAGCAGGGGCGACATTCTTAAAAACCAGTACCGGTTGGAACGGTGGAGCTACCGTCGCAGATGTGCAACTTTTGAAGGAAGTAGCAAAAGAAAGGGTGGGTATTAAAGCATCAGGTGGAATTCGCACCGTTAATCAAGCCCTGGACTTAATCTTAGCGGGCGCTACTAGATTAGGCACATCTCGTGGTATCGATTTGATCCGCCAGCGCGATAATCTGGAAAAGAGTGGATAATCATTTGTCTTTTGTTCTCTATCCGACCCTAGCTTTCTCCTGCAAAGACGCTATTGTACGCGGGGAATAGTAAGCCGCTCTTTGAATATCTATGTCATTTGTTCTTCGTCCTAAACCTAATGACCAATGACTAATACCCCTTACGGATGACACTCGTTCCGACGCTCGTGATGCTTGATGACTCGCTACTACTGTGCACTAAGAGTCTCCCGCTTTTCTACGAGAGGCTGCGCCCTAAGCCTAGCTATGCCGCAGGCTTTACGAGACGCTAAGCAAACGCTAACGCCAGTCACCTGGTTTGCGAAAACGCCACTTGCTAAGAGCGAACAAGCCGGGAAACTTCGGAGTTCTGTTCGCCCTTGGAGGAAAGCGGAGCCATTACCGGAAGCCGCTGCTCCGACTTCTCTTTGCAATACTGGACTCACCGCGCTGGCTCACTAATGACTAATAACTCATGAGTAGAACCTATAAAGCAACTGGAATTAATCTCAAAACCCAGGCGCTAGGAGAATCGGATAAAATAGTGACGATTTTGACACGAGAATTTGGTCTGATTCGAGCAGTTGCTCCTGGGGCACGCAAGCACAACTCCAGCCTTGGTGGTAGGAGTGGGATGTTTGTGGTAAATGAACTATTAATTGCCAAAGGGCGATCGCTCGATAAAATTACTCAGGCACAGACGTTAAAAACTTATCCAGGTCTGGCTAAAGATTTAGGAAAACTAGCTGCTAGCCAGTATTTAGCAGAAATAGTCTTGTGCCAAGCTTTGAGTGAGCAACCCCAAGAAGAACTTTATGAGATACTCAATGAACATCTCAGTCGCTTGGAGACATTGCCCAAGACAGAAGTATCTAGTATCTTGGCTTACCTGTCTCATGCGGTATTTCACCTTTTAGCTTTGGCAGGACTAACGCCTCAAGTACAAGTCTGTTGCCTAACTCAGCGTCCCCTAATGCCAGACTTTATAGATCCCAACTGGCAGGTAGGATTTAGCATCCCTGCCGGCGGAACGGTTTGCTTAGAGAACTGGGAGCGATCGCGAACAGAGGGAGAAGGCGAGAGAGGGAGACATGAAAATTCATCTTTTCCTCAACCACTCAATCACTCCATTACGTCATCGCTTCCAAAACCTACCTACCAAACAGTTGTTGTCCATCGGCAAGAAGTACCTGTGATTTCTTGTCGTTTGAATGCCACAGAACTAGCAATGCTCCAGCTGTTGTCGCAACCAGAGATAATGCAAATGGATGCAGCCAAAGATTCTGGCTGGTTATCTGTTGAGCATATTTTGCGCCAGTATACTCAGTATCATTTAGGTCGCTCGATTCGCTCTGCTACCTTAATCGACTCTTATTTTGCTGCCAACCATGATGCAACCGTCTGATTTGGATAAAAAAATCCTGCCTTTGTCACCAAGCTACGCCAAAAAACAGAATAGAGCATCAGATCCTACCGTAACCAATCGCCTGAGTGCTGTTCCCAAGTCAGCACTCAGTCAAATCAATAGTCAAGGAATGTCTCCAAAAGACGTTTCTAAAAACGATAAAAACTGGACGGCGGAAATACCAAAAACTGATGTTCCGAGTCAATCAGAAAAACAGTCTGATGAGCGATTAAATACTGCTGAGGCAGGTAGCAATGGACAAATGCCAGTAACAACTACCCCAGAAAAAGAACCACCGAAATTAGATGGGTCTGGTTCCGGTGGAAAAGCCTCATCAAGAAATGTAAAACATTTAGGGTTTTTACCCGTATTGAAAAATCCCAATTTCTTGGCTCTTTGGGGTGGTCAAGTTTTCTGCCAACTTGCTGATAAAGTGTATTTGGTGCTAATGATTGGCTTGATTCATAGTCAGTTTCAAACAGGCAATCAGAGCATTAGTGGTTGGGTATCGGCGTTAATGATGTCTTTTACCATTCCTGCTGTGCTGTTTGGTTCTGTCGCTGGTGTGTTCGTAGATCGCTGGTCGAAAAAGGCGGTGCTGGTGGCAACAAATGCCTGGCGTGGCATCCTGGTTTTAGCAATTCCTTTGCTAATGTGGTTGACTCATGATTGGAAACCCATCGGAATGTTACCAGTCGGTTTTGGCATCATCTTGGGTGTGACTTTTTTAGTTTCCACACTGACACAGTTTTTCGCACCAGCAGAACAAGCAGCAATTCCTTTAGTAGTAGAAGAACAGCATTTACTCTCTGCTAACTCCCTTTACACAACGACAATGATGGCATCGGTGATTGTCGGCTTTGCTGTGGGAGAACCGCTATTGGCGATCGCTGATCAAATTTGGCTGCAACTTGGTGGTAATGGAGGACTGGGTAAAGAACTTTTGGTAGGTGGCAGTTATGCGATCGCGGGACTAATTTTGTTTCTCTTGGCAACCAAAGAAAAACCTCACGCTCCCGAAACAGAATTTCCTCACGTATTCTCTGACTTGCGGGATGGTTTTGGCTATCTCAGAGCGAATCAACGCGTTCGGAATGCCTTGCTTCAGCTAATTATCTTATTTTCTGTCTTTGCAGCATTAACTGTTCTTGCCGTTCGTATGGCAGAAATAATTCCTAACTTGAAAGCCTCCCAGTTCGGCTTTTTACTAGCAGCTGGCGGCGTTGGTATTGCTGCTGGAGCAGCAATTCTTGGTCAATTTGGACAACGCTTCTCCTATAGCCAATTAAGTCTGTGTGGTTGTTTGGGTATGGCAGCATCTCTGATTGGTCTATCAATATTTACAACGCATCTTTGGGTAGTCCTGCTATTGGTGGCCCTGGTGGGTATCTTTGGAGCACTAATTGGTATTCCCATGCAAACCGCTATCCAAACAGAAACCCCGGCAGAAATGCGTGGCAAAGTATTTGGTCTGCAAAATAATGTGATTAATATTGCCCTATCTTTACCTCTGGCATTAGCAGGTATAGCAGAAACTTTTGTGGGATTACAGGCCGTTTTTCTGGGATTAGCTGCGATCGTCTTTTCAGGAGGTATCTTAACCTGGTATAACTCACAAGACTAGTTATCAGCTAACAAGAATTCTTATTCATTACCTTTTTACTTCAGGATTTTGTGTTCATGGTAGACTTATGTGAGTAATAATTTATCGCATACTTGCTGGAAATTAATCTGACATTAGCCAGAATAAGTTGTTTAAATGTATAAAATGAACAACTTATAAGTAAAGTAAATAAAGGCGTAAATCCATTAGTTTAAACATCTGAACAAATCAGATTTTGAGCTAGTGTGTGGCAGTAATTTATCATAACGAAAAAGCTAGCAAGTACAGCATGATAAAAAAAGACAAAAAACACACACAAAACTGAATAGATAAAACTCGCTTTTCTTATAGCTAATAAAGAATGCGTATAGCCTGGATTGGAAAAAAATCACCCTTTTGCGGTAATGTCACCTACAGTCGAGAAATTACAAATGCCTTGCTAGATCGGCGACATCAAGTTAGCTTTCTTCACTTCGCTCAAGAAGAATCGGAACCAGACAACTGGCCAAACTTTCAGGAAGTTTCCCTACCCTTCATTTACAAGTCCCAGGTTTACACAATTCCTACTTTTAAAGCGACCAAAGTTTTAACCCAGTCGCTACGGCAAATCAAGCCGGATGTAGTTCATGCTTCCTTGACCTTATCTCCCCTTGATTTTGTTCTACCAGAAATATGTGAACAACTAAATTTGCCTCTAATTGCCACTTTTCACACACCATTTGCTGGCAAAGGGGCAAAACTGATTTCTGGCACACAACTTTTGGCTTATCAGCTGTACGCACCTTTTTTGGTTAATTATGATCGCGTGATTGTATTTTCCCAAATTCAGCGAGAATTATTAGCACGTATGGGTGTACGGGAAGAAAATATCGCCGTAATTCCCAACGGTGTTGATACCAGCAAGTATTCTCCCGGAACTTCTAAAGTTAAAGCAGAATTTAAAGCCGAACGCTTGTTTGTTTATCAAGGTCGCATAGCGCCAGAGAAAAATATCGAAGCCCTCCTTCGAGCTTGGAAGCAGTCAGAAATGGGGACTGATAGTAAGTTACTAATTGTTGGCGATGGCCCTTTGAAGCCTTCTTTAGAACCATTTTATGGTTGGGAATATGGCATTATCTGGCTGGGATTTGTTGCTGATGAAGATCGACGTATCGAAATTTTGCGGGGCGCAGATGTATTTATTTTGCCTTCATTGGTAGAGGGTCTGTCCTTATCTTTATTAGAAGCAATGGCATGTGGTCTAGCTTGTTTAGCAACAGATGTAGGTGCAGATGGAGAAGTCTTAGAAAAAGGGGCGGGTATAGTTCTTAATACTAAGACAGTGCGATCGCAATTAAGAACCCTCTTACCAGTCTGCCAAGACCATCCTGAGTTAACAACACTACTAGGGCAAAAAGCTAGACAGCGCGTATTAGACCGTTATACCCTCAGCAAGAATGTTACTCAGTTGGAAGAACTTTATAGAGAAGTTTTAACACAGCGTCCTCTACCCCTAAGTCGCAGAGCTTAAAAAAAGTAAGAACTATTTTTGGTATCAAAGCGATAGATGTTCATTACAAGCACAGATCAAGACTCAGGACTTTGTAAAGACCATCCCAAACTTGTTGGCTGTTCATAAACCCGTTTCAGGGTGTTCACATCTCTGGGAGAAATAGGCGGGGGGTTGCGAACTTGGGAAAAATATAGAGCATCAGTTTGTAGCGGACTATGGCCCCAAATTCCCAGTGCATGACCGAATTCGTGGCGAACAGCAGCGGT
The DNA here is from genome assembly GCF_010091925.1 of Nostoc sp. B(2019). Taxonomy (GTDB): domain Bacteria; phylum Cyanobacteriota; class Cyanobacteriia; order Cyanobacteriales; family Nostocaceae; genus Komarekiella. The sequence goes on from NZ_WVID01000011.1 coordinate 26,719, forward strand.
GAGATAGTTACCAGTCTGGCTAGGACTCAACAATATTGTGAAGCGGTGGGATAAAACTTTGTTGTTGCTAGTGTATAACTCGTAAGTAGTTTGTGCAGAACGCGCACGGGGAACATTGTCGCCAAGGGAAATCTGAAGAGGTGGCGCTTTTCGCACAATCTTAATATCAGCAAGTTCTGGCTGTTCGACTACTGTCAAAGGCAAATAAGCGCTCCATTCCTGTACGGCTTGCAAGACACTGTTAACCCATGCTTGAGCCTGTTTTTCGCTAACGATTTTTGGTAGCTCTACGTAAACTCGAATAGGAAATTGCGACCAAACTAAATAACCTACTTGGGTTTTTGTGACTTGGGAAAAATAGTCACCGCTGTTTGTCTTATCTTGCCACTGCGCTAGTGTGGGTGGGAGAGGATGAGGGAAAAAGGAGGAGAGAGAAAGAGAAGTTCTGGATTCCAAATCATATAAAGATGATTTTGTCAAGGCATTAGTAAATTGGAGATTAGCCAAAATGAGTAGCAGCCCTGTGCCAATAGCTAAGGCAAGAGCTGCTAGTAACCGCCGTTTAATTAAATTTTTGAGGGTGTTAGGTTTTGGGCATTGAGTTTTTCCCATTTCCCTATTTCCCTTTTCTTATTTAGGTAGCCAACCGGCACTCAAAACGACTGTTAAACCAAGGAAAATAACCGTCAGTGCCCAAGTAACTCGGTTCAATGTATTTTCTGCGCTCTTGGTGCTGCTAAATAACTGAGCTTGTCCGCCAATAGCTCCAATACCATCACCTTTGGGGCTATGTAGTAACACTAAGACAATTAAACCTATGGCAGAAAATGCCCAAATGCCTTGCACGATATTAGTAACTGTCATGGTAGCAATCTCATTTATAAAAAATTTCAAAACGAAGGAGTTAGGAGTTAGAAAAGTCTTGATTTGTGATTCTTAACTGTTAACTCCTAACTATTTCTACAGCCCGACTTGTGCGGGAGTACGAGTGCGCTGCAAGTCATATTCTGCTGATAAAAGCAGCGATCGCCCTGTCATCTCCGGTGGCTGAGGTAGTTGTAAAATCTCCAGAATCGTGGGGGCAATGTCGGATAGCTTGCCATCGCTTCGCAGTTCGACATTAGTAGCATGCCCGGGGATTTTGACTTTCTCTCCTTCCACCAGAATCAAGGGAACTGGGTTGGTGGTGTGAGCTGTCCAAGGATTACCCTTATTATCTAGCATATACTCTGCGTTGCCGTGGTCAGCAGTAATAATTGTTGTACCACCGACTTTGACAATGCTCTCAACGAGGCGACCCAAACAGCGATCCACTGTTTCAATTGCCGTAATTGTAGCTTCGATCTGACCAGTATGCCCTACCATGTCTGGGTTGGCATAGTTAATTACAACTAAGGAGTAGATACCTTTTTGAATCGCGGCGATCGCTACATCTGTAACTGCTTGTGCTGACATTGCCGGGGCTTTGTCATAAGTCGCTACCATTGGACTGCTGACTAGTTCTCGGTCTTCTCCGACAAAAGGTTCCTCTAGACCACCATTGAAGAAATAGGTGACATGGGCGTATTTTTCGGTTTCGGCGGTGCGGAACTGCTTAAGATCGTGATTGGCTATGACTTCCCCCAGAATATTACTCAGATTTTGAGGCTCAAAAGCTACAGCCACTCGTAAGTCCGAATCGTACTGAGTAAATGTGACGAACGACAGCGGCGTGATTTGCTGTCTTTCAAAGGCATTAAAGTTAGGACTGACCAAAGCTTGAGTCAGTTGTCTGGCGCGATCGGGGCGGAAGTTGAAAAATATTACCCCATCTCCTGGTTCTATTGCACCGGGAGCAATTCGGGCTGGGAGGACAAACTCATCATTTATCCCTTCGGCGTAAGATGCTTGCAAGACTTCCAAAGCCTTTCGACCATCACCTGCACCATCTTGTGTCATCACGTCATAGGCGCGTTTGACCCGATCCCAGCGGTGATCGCGATCCATCGCGTAGTAGCGACCGCTGAGGGTAACTATGCGCCCAATTCCTGTGCGGTCTATATAGTCTTGCAGCAGAGTTATTGCTTTTACACCATCTTTTGGGGCGGTGTCACGACCATCAGTAATGGCGTGGATACAAACTTCTGAAATTCGCTGGTTTTTGGCTAAATCTAGTAGTCCGAATAAATGGGTAATGTGCGAATGTACTCCACCTTCAGAACAAAGTCCTACTAAATGCAGCTTGCTATTTCGAGAGCGAACTTCCTGACAAATTTTGACAAGTGCTGGGTTTAAGGCAATAGAACCGTCTTCGACCGCATCTGAGATGCGTACCAATTCTTGCGGTACCACTCGCCCAGCGCCAATGTTCAAATGACCAACTTCCGAGTTGCCCATTTGTCCTTCTGGCAACCCCACGGCTTTTCCTGATGTGCAGATTAGGGTGTGCGGGTAAGCTGCCCATAAGCTTTCCACAATTGGAGTTTTAGCCGCGACAATAGCGTTTCCTCGCGTCTCCTCGCAGTAGCCCCATCCGTCTAAAATGACTAGCACCACAGGAGCAACAGGTGCTTTGGTCATAGTAAAATTGCCCTTTACTTTTTGTAATACCCGAATGATACCATTGCTAATCCCTGCCGCAAGTGAATTTCTGCTTATTAACTTCTTTTATGAAGGGCTTGCAGTTTTTTTAGATATTTTTTAAAATTTAGTAATTTTTTTATATTATTTGCGATCGCTAATAATTTAGTGATTACTTAGTAGTAGCGCATCAGCGCTACTACTTACCCATTTTCCCGTTACTTATTTGCGTTTTGTGCCAGATTTCGCAGCTTTTGCAGCTTTCTTAGCTGCTTTTTCGGCATCTATCGCGGCTAGCTTTGCTTGTTCTTTTTCTTCGGCAATTTTCTGGAGATAGTAATGATAATCTCCTAAGTAGACGCGGAATTCGCCGTCGCGAATTTCTACGATTTTGTTAGCTACCTGAGAGATAAAATAGCGGTCATGGGAAACGACAATTGCCGTACCATCATAGTTCTGTAGAGCTTCTTCCAACATCTCTTTAGCTGGAATATCTAAGTGGTTTGTCGGCTCATCTAAAATTAGTAAGTTCGCAGGACGTAAGAGCATTTTCGCCAATGCTAAACGAGCTTTTTCGCCCCCACTCAATGCCCCAACTGCTTTAAATACGGTGTCACCAGTAAATAAAAACCGTCCTAAAAGCGTACGGACTTCTTCATTTTTCCAGTCAGGAACTTCATCATGGATAGTTTCCATAACAGTTCTCTTCAGATCCAAAGCTTCAGCTTGGTTTTGCTCAAAATAACCAGGAATAACGTTGTGATCTCCTAATTGGACGATACCCTCTGTGGCTTTTTCCATACCCATAATTACGCGCAGAAGTGTAGATTTTCCAGCACCATTGGGGCCAAGAAAAGCAATGCGATCGCCTCTTTCAATCAGGAGATTTGCACCCAAAAACAAAATCTTATCACCATAGACATGAGTTAAGTCTTTAATTTCTACTACTTCGCGTCCACTACGGGGTGCAGGGGGAAAGCGGAAGTGTAAAGTTCTCACCCCAGCTATGGGTGCTTCGATGCGCTCGACTTTTTCCAGTTGCTTTTCCCGGCTTTTTGCCTGGGTACTGCGGGTAGCACTGGCGCGAAATCTGTCAACAAAAGTTTGCTGCTTTTCTAGTTCTTTTTGCTGGCGTTCGTAGGCGCTAAGTTGTACTGATTGATTTTCGGCTTTTTGTTGTAAATACGCCGAGTAATTGCCAAGGTAAGTAGCGGAAACACCACGTTCTGTTTCCACAATTTGGGTGCAGAGGCGGTCAAGAAATTCCCGGTCATGGGAGACTATTACCATTGGGGTAATCAGCCCTTTGAGGTAATTTTCTAACCACTCAATGGTTTCTAAATCCAGGTGGTTAGTAGGCTCGTCCAGCAGCAATAAGTCGGGTTTTTGCAGGAGGATTTTACCCAAACTCATCCGCATCTGCCAACCACCACTAAAGGCGCTGACGAGGCGATCACCATCTTCTAGCCCAAACCCCATCTCTGGTAAGATTTTGCCAATTCGTGTGTCTAAGCTGTAGCCATCCAAGGCTTCAAATTGGCGCTGTAAACGATCCAACTTGTCAATTAATTTATCTAGTTCCTCTGGGGTAGCCGTTTCCATGTCACGCTGCACCTGCGCCAGAGATAACTGCACTTGGTTCGCTTCTTTGAAGACTATCCAAAATTCTTCTCTGACAGTACGGCTAGGGTCTACTTCAAACTCTTGGTTGAGGTAGGCTATGTGTAAGCTGGCAGGACGAATAATTTCGCCAGCAGTGGGTTCAATTTCCCCAGTGATGATTTTGAGTTGGGTGGATTTTCCAGCACCGTTGACGCCGACTAAGCCAATGCGATCGCCTGGTTTAACTTCCCAGTTGATATCTTTGAGAACTTCGCCGGTGGGGTATATTTTATTGATATGTTCTAGTCGCAGCATCAAGTTTCTCTCAGGTAGGGAGTGGGGAATGGTAGTTGGGAGGAAGTACTAACGCCGTGTCTAATCTTAACAAAATTTAACTACAAATTTGGTACGGGAAATTCCGAGGAGATAGAGATCGAGTTTTGACCTACTTAAATATAGGTTTTATCACATCAATCTTAGGGCTGATATTACGATACTTGCTTGATTTTTCTAATTCCCAACTTAAACGTTGTGCTATTTGTACAACAGTCAATTCCAATACTAACAACCAGGGTATTTTGTCTTTGCGATCGCCTTCTTTTATTTCTTTGTGATCCACCCTTGTCTGCTTTAACTCATTTAATCCAAATATTACCTGTATTTATTCCCAAATTTCTCTGCGAAAACAGTCCTTTTAAAATCAATAAAAATGGTGTGACATCTTAAAAAATCACACACTCTTCCTGTCTAAAAATACTTCTCTTTGACTTTGTGCTCTAACCTTCAGAAAACCACTCTACATTTATGTACTCTTTGCAGTTTGTTTTCCCAATTCAACTTGCTTTTGCTTCATCCCCAGATGCTTCAGCAACAGCGGCTAACCTATCTGCCGCAGCTTGAACGATTTGAGCTACTTGGCTCAGAGGCATGTGCTGAATTTGTCTGAGAATCAAACTCAAGTCTGAGGGTTCTGGAATTGGTTTGCCATCCAAGCAACTAAGCAACTCTTCCATTGTGTAGCCTGCTCTCGATGCGATTTGAGCCAAATTTTCCGTATCTGGTATCTTCACACCTTTTTCCCACATCTGAACAGCAGTAGCAGAAACTCCCAAAAGCTTACCAAACGCTCGCTGACTCATTGAACCGCGAGCGAGTTTAATGATTTCAATCAGTTTTTGTCTGCTTTCAATGTTCACTGCTTGTTTAGCTAGCCAACGTATTTACAAGTTCACTTTCAATACTACAAGTTTACTTTTATATTGACAGCCTGATGTTTTAGTACTAAGCTAAGTATCCTGGGTTGTAAGATGACAACTATAGTAATGATTTTATAAGTAGGCGATCGCAGCCAATCTTTAGCCTATTAGTTTGCTATGGCAGATCAGCTAGTAGCTAGGCATTGCTGCGAACAATAATATCGAAGGTGCATCATGTTTCGCAAGCTACACAAAACTAATCAATATCGCCGCAAAGGTCGAAATCTTATAGCCGCTAATAAAATTAAACCAGAACAGTGGAATATTTCTCAATCAGAAGCCAAAGAAGCCCTAAAAGCAAAAGGCTACGATGTTAAGCAAATCAAAAAAATTCATCACCTGAAGCATCAGGTATGTATTTCTTTCTGGGATGCAAAATGTAACGTGTGTAGCAGCTTTTTCAGCTACCGGATTTTTGCGCGTTGGCGAAGGGAAGTAGAAAAGTTAATTTATTGTTGCCAAAACTTAAAAGAATGGGCAAAGTTAAATCACGTCATGCAGTACGAATTTGCCTACTATAACTATCCTAGTGAAATAGAAAATACACTCGACGCTAAATTAGAAAACCACTTGCGTGTGTTGAATGCAACAGAACGACAAGCGGTTTTCCAAGTAGTTTAATAGTGACAATTAATTGGCAACACCAGAAGTCGCTAGCTCTGCTAAACGCTCCTGTTGATCTTGAGATATACAAGATTGAATAACGGTTTCTAAGTCGCCTTCCAAGACAGGGTTGAGGGAATAGTTTTGACCTAGGCGGTGGTCGGTAACGCGGTTATCTTTATAGTTGTATGTGCGGATTTTTTCTGATCGCGATCCTGTACCAACTTGCGATCGCCTCATGGAAGTAACAGCTTCTTGTTGTTCGCTTAACTTGATGTCATACAACTTCGCCCGCAGAATTTGCATCGCCCGTTCTTTGTTTTGCAACTGGCTGCGTTCTTCTGTACAGAAAATGCGTATTCCCGTTGGTTTGTGCATCAAGTCAACGGCTGTTTCCACCTTGTTGACGTTTTGCCCACCAGCACCACCAGAACGAGCTGTAGTCATTTCAATATCTTTCGGGTCAATGTGAATTTCCACATCATCTACCTCTGGCATAATCGCCACGGTAGCTGTGGAAGTATGAACCCGTCCCCCAGATTCAGTTGCCGGCACGCGCTGCACACGATGCACTCCAGCTTCAAACTTTAACTGGCTATAAACGTCATTACCTTTAATTTCGAGAATGACCTCTTTCCAGCCACCCATTTCTCCTCGAGATTCGCTCACTAAAGAAACTTTCCAACCTTGAGTCTGGGCATAGCGGGTGTACATCTGCATCAAATCGCCAGCCCAAATACTTGCTTCATCGCCACCAGTACCAGCGCGAATTTCCAACATGATATTCTTTTCATCATTGGGATCGCGTGGTAACAGTAAGACTTTCAAGCGAGACTCTAAATATTCTATTTTTTCCTCAAGTTCCTTTACCTCCAGTGCTGCCATTTCTTGCAACTCTGGATCACTCGCAGATTCTTTATAAACCTCACGCGCTCCGATCAAGTCTTCTTGGGCTGTTTTCCAAATTTCATAGGTATCAACTACCTCTTCCAAAGAAGAACGAGACTTAGCAATTTCTTGATATTCATCAGGGTTGCTAGCAGTATCGGGGTCGCCAAGACGACGTGTTAATTCATTAAAGGTTTGTTCAACGGATTTTAGTTTGTCTAGTAAGTATGATTCAGCCATGACGAGTGCGATCGCTCCTTAAAATAACAAGTTGGCTCGAGCATTAAATGACAATCGACCCAGCTGATGCAGGGTCGTCGTTAACAGCAGAGCCAACCCGCTACTTTTTGTTTTGGTCGTCGCCAGATGTTTGAGTGCTGCTCATACCATATTTGCGGAGGAAGCGCTCTACTCGACCCTCAGTGTCAATAATCTTCTGAGTACCAGTGTAAAAGGGGTGATTTCCAGACCAAACATCTACATGCAATTCTGGCTTGGTAGAGCCAACAGTCATCACAACTTGACCGTTGCAGTAAACTTTAGCTTCTGGATACCACTTGGGATGAATATCAGATTTAGCCATTGTTCCTTGTGTGGTGAATCTATATAAATTATAACTTTCAGCTTTCAATCAAGACTAGGAATTAGGGACTAGGAAAGAGTTTTCCTAATACCCTATACCCAATTTCCAGCAGCTTAACGCTTGGAGTACTGAGGTGCTTTCCGGGCTTTGTGCAAACCATATTTTTTCCGCTCTTTTGCCCTGGGATCACGAGTCAAGTAGCCTTCTGTTTTCAAAGGTGAGCGATTTTCTGGATCTAGTTGACACAACGCACGGGCAACTCCCAAGCGAATGGAGTCAGCCTGACCTGTCAAGCCACCACCTTCAGCTTTTACCAAAATGTCATATTCGTTTTCCAGTCCCAGAGTTTCTAGAGGTGCTTTGATGACCCCAAGGTAATTGGCGTTGAATTGGAAATACAAGGTTCCATCTTTCCCGTTGACAGTCAGTTGACCGTTACCTGGAATTAGACGTACTCGTGCGACTGCGGACTTGCGACGACCAGTTCCCCAGTACACGGCACGACCGCTATTAGCGTCTGCTACTACCATTAATTTTCTGCTCCAGGAATTGTATTAACTTTTAGTTCTTTAGGTTTTTGAGCTTCGTGGGGATGAGTGGGCCCAGCGTAGACTTTCAGTTTGGTGAACAACTGCCTACCCAGGCTATTTTTGGGTAGCATACCTTTAACAGCGACTTCTACTATCCTTTCTGGTAGGCGTTGTTGCAGCTTGGCGAAGGTTTCTGTTTTCATCCCGCCAGGACGACCAGAATGGCGACGATAAATCTTTTGGGTACGCTTTTTACCTGTAACTGCTATTTTTTCAGCATTGACGACGATAACAAAGTCACCTGTATCTAGGTGAGGAGTATATTCGGCTTTCTTTTTGCCTCTGAGGATCTGGGCGATTTCAGTGGCGAGGCGACCGAGGCGTTGGTCAGTAGCGTCTACTACGTACCACTCACGCTCAAGGGATTCTTGAGGAGGAAGGTATGTTTTATTCATTGTTGTTTGTCCTTTGTCACTTTGTCTTTGAAGTTCTGAACGCCGAAGCCGATGCTCAGACTTCTTTAGTTTGTCATTAGTCATTGGTCATTAGTCATTACTAATGACCAATGACTAATGACTCTTGACTAATAACCAACTTTGGCAGGGTTTCGTACCAAATCTCTTTTGGAAAGGGAAAATCTGGATAGCCGACGCGCAATAAGCATAAGCCTTGGGGAGGTGCGGCGTGTTTCACTTCTTCCCGGCGTTGTTCTTTCCAGAGTTCTGTGAAGCTAGCAAGCGATCGCTTGCCAGAGCCTACTTGTGCCAGCATCCCTACCAAGAGCCTCACCATGCCATACAAAAATCCATCTGCCTGTATTTCTATATGGATAAATGGCCCACTACGACAACATTCTGCTGCTTGTACCTCTACCCAGGAGTGCGATCGCTTTGATCCTGCACGATGAAAAGCAGCCAAATGATGTTTTCCCATTAACGGTTTGAGGGCGGCTTGGATTAAGGATTCGTCCAGGGGATCATAATAATAATGCCAACTGAAGGGTTGTACGAACAAGTTCGGTAGATCTTCAGTGTATATCGTGTAGCGATACCGTCGATAGGCTGCATTAAAGCGAGCGTGCCAACGGTTATCTACACTTGCTGAAGCCCTTATTAATATATCTTGAGGCAGATAGCTGTTAAGAACTGTTGCCCACTTGTGAGGTGGGATTAAACCTGTCGCATCAAAATGGGCTATTTGAGCAGCGGCGTGAACTCCGGCGTCGGTACGCCCAGCACCGTGTAGCGGTACATGGTATCCAAGAATTTTTGCGATCGCTGCTTCAATTTCTTCCTGAACAGTACGTTGCTGCTTTTGCCGTTGCCAGCCATGAAAGCGAGTGCCCAGGTATTGGATTACCAGGGCTACTCGGTGAGTCGGCGGAGGCTGGTGACTTTCTAACATACAGATTTCGTCTTTTGTCATCTCTTACAAAGTTGAGCCAGTCGCTTGGGTTCCCCGACTTGTGCGTTAGCGACGCAGGAACGTCACTGGCGTCTGTTCGCCGGAAACGGCGAGACTTTGCACTTTGTCATTTGTCGAAGATCTTTGACCATTGACTAATGAATAATGACTAAAATCCAAAACTATGATTAGACCAGTTCAATAATCGCCATCTGGGCATTGTCGCCACGACGCGGTACGGTATGCAGGATGCGGGTATAGCCTCCTTGGCGATTACCATAACGAGTGGGAGCTTGCTCAAACAAAGCGTGAACTAGTTGTTTGTCAAATATATAGCCCAGGGCTTCCCGGCGTGCTGACAAAGAGCCGTTCTTAGCTAAAGTAATCATTTTGTCTACTTCACTTCGTAGAACTTTAGCTCGAACTAATGTAGTGGTGATCCGACCATGACGGATCAGCTCGGTAGCGAGCGATCGCAGCAAAGCACGGCGCTGATCGGTTGGTTTACTGAGTTTTTTGACGCGACAACGGTGACGCATAATTATGCACTATGAATTACGAACGGTTTTTAATTAAGGGTGTTTAGAACCTCTTTCCTGCGGCAGGGTAATGCCTAAACGTCGCTGCAAAGCTTCAACTACTTCTTCTGCTGATTTCTGACCAAAGTTCTTAATTTCTAAGAGGTCTTCTTGGGTATAATCCAATAAATCTGCTACAGAGTTAACTTGTGCTCGTTTGAGACAGTTATAAGCCCGCACAGAAAGTTGTAACTCTTCGATGGGAATCTGGGCAGTTGGATCGTCTGGAATGTCTGAACCTGTATCTGTTGGTTCAAGGGAGATATCTTTCAACGGATTGAATAAATCTACCAAAATGCCAGCAGCAGAGGATAGTGCTTCTTGGGGAGACAGACTACCATTTGTCCAAACTTCTAACAGCAGTCGGTCTTTGGTGATCGAGCCGTCTAAACGAGCTTCTTCGACACTATAGTTTACTTTTCGCACTGGCATAAACACTGAGTCGATTTGGAGAAAGTCCAACGATGTGGCTTCTTCACGTCCTCGCTCTACGGTGCGATACCCTTTGCCTTTCTCAATCCGAAACTCCATTTCCAGTTTGCCTCCCTCAGCTAGGGTGGCTACATACTGCGTCGGATCAATGACTTCTACCTCACTGGGCAAATCAAAATGTGCCGCAGTAACTGTTGCTGGGCCGTTAACGAGCAACCGACCAATCTGAGGTTGAGAAGAATAGCTTTTAAGGATGACTTCCTTCATTTTCATGAGGATTTCCAGCACATCTTCCCGCACGCCCGGAACTGTGGCAAACTCATGGGAAACGCCTGCAATCCGCACTGCTGTGACTGCTGTACCCTCTAAATTAGATAGTAAAACCCGCCGCAGTGCGTTGCCAACAGTTGTTCCTTGACCACGCTCTAGAGGTTCCAGAATAAACTTACTGTAATGGCTCCGACTTTCTTCAGTACTAGACTCTACACATTCAATTTGAAACTGCGCCACGGATTAGCCTCCCTTCTTTTAAGGTGCTGCTAGCAGGCAAATCAATTGCCTCCCGAATTGACTTTATGTCCTGTAGGTTTAGGTCTATCAAACTCACAACATAGAGTTTGACGCTCCTATTGAGCTTACAGGTGTTGATAAGATTTTGGGTTTTCCAAAGCTTAGTAGCCCTTCCTAGTGGAAGAACTGGCACGCTTTAAGTAGGCCCAGCCGTCTGAAGTTTACAAGCTCTACCCAATGGCAGTTTGCACTTTTATTAGTCTAAGCATCCATTACGGGTGACTTAACTCTTGCTGAAACTTCTCGCCCTTATTGTCTAATTTTTGATGATTAAACTCGACGACGCTTAGGCGGACGACAACCATTGTGAGGAATCGGGGTAATATCCCGAATTAGTGTAATTTCCAGCCCTGCCCCTTGGAGTGCTCGGATAGCCGTTTCTCTACCTGCTCCTGGGCCACTTACCATTACCTCAATTTGGCGCATCCCTTGATCAATAGCTCGACGTGCTGCGCTTTCAGCGGCGGTTTGTGCTGCAAAAGGAGTTCCCTTTTTTGCTCCCTTGAAACCGCTAGAACCAGCACTAGCCCAAGAGATAACGTCTCCATTTTGATCGGTAATGGTGACAATGCTATTGTTGAAAGTAGACTGGATATAGGCCATCCCGTTGGGGACGTTCCGCTTTTGCTTTTTGCTCCCGGATTTTTTAGTTGGTTGTCTCGCCATATTTGTTTAGTTAATTTCAGGTAAAACTTGCTCTCATTAGCAAGCGTTGCAAAATTATTTGCCTGGTGCCTTTTTCTTCCCGGCCACTGTCTGCCTTCTCCCACGACGGGTTCTAGCATTAGTGCGAGTTCTTTGTCCTCTAACTGGTAGGCCCATGCGGTGACGACGCCCTCTATAGGTGCCAATGTCAACTAAGCGCTTGATGTTCATAGACTCCAAGCGCCGCAAATCCCCTTCAACTTGATAGTTGCTTTCTACTTCTGCTCGCAGGGCTGCGACATCGGCATCACTTAACTCTTTAACGCGGATGTCTGGGTTTACACCTGTGGCCGCTAGAATTTCTTGCGACCGTGATAATCCAATTCCGTAAATGTAAGTCAGACCAATTTCTATACGCTTATCGCGTGGAAGGTCTACTCCGGCAATACGTGCCACAATTAATCTCTCCCTATTGTTGTCGCAATTATTGGTGGAAAAACGTGATTAATCGCGTCTTTTCGTTTTAATGATGATATGTGTGTCATACCCCAATCTGATGGTGGTAAGAGCACTATCCTTGACGTTGCTTGTGCTTAGGGTTGACACAAATCACCATCACGCGACCACGACGTTTGATCACGCTACACTTTTCACAAATTTTCTTGACTGAGGCTCTGACTTTCATGCCTTTTTTAATTGACTCCAAATATTGAATTATAGCATTTTTAGGGAAATTAATTTCAGTTAAGTAACTGAGGAACACCAAAAAGTTGGTTTTATGGTAAAATTCTCTACATACGATTTACTTCTTCCGTAGTCGATAGGTAATTCTACCTTTTGTCAAGTCATAGGGAGTTAACTCTACTTTGACGCGATCGCCAGGTAAAATCTTGATATAATTGCGGCGGATCTTGCCGGAAATGTGTGCCAGCACGTTAAAGCCATTGTCCAAGTCAACGCGAAACATCGCATTGGGCAAGGATTCAGTAACCGTGCCTTCCATTTCAATCAAATCTTGCTTAGACAATTTGTTTTTTCCTCAACTCAACAATCTCCTGTTCTGTTGCAGCAGCTTCATCTGCAAGAGAACATACTTTGAGAAATATATCAACAGTTTATTAATATATCTTAGCTAAAATTGATCTACTCCCTGCGGGGAGTGGAAGAAAGCAGGATGTAACTACATACTTATTATTGTCTCCCATTCTCCCTCTCTCCCTATTTCACCATCCTGTCTCAGGAGGCTATTACCTTTTGAAGATCGGTAGTAACGTCTTCTTGGGACTGATTACCATTGATCGTGAGGAGTTTTTGGCGAGCGCGGTAATAGTCAATCAAAGGTGCAGTCTCAGCGCGGTAAACTTCTAGGCGACGGCGAATCACCTCTTCGGTGTCATCTTTTCGTCCTCTGCCGAGTAAACGTGCTACCACTACTTCATCTGGCGCATCTAAGTTAACTACCCTTTCGCCATGCTGATGCGTTTTTTCTAGTAACTCCTGCAAAAAAGCTGCTTGAGTCACTTTGCGGGGAAAGCCATCAAGAATCCAACCGGATGCAACATCTGGCTGTTCTAACCGCTCCTGCACCATTTCCTGCACTAGCTGATCAGGGACTAGCTCACCGTCATCAACATAACTTTGAGCCTTAATCCCTAAAGGAGTTTGCTCTTTCATGGCTTGCCTTAATATTTCGCCCGTAGAAATATGGGGAATATTCAAATTTTTAGCCAAGGTTTGAGCTTGAGTTCCCTTACCAGCCCCAGGCGGCCCCAAGAAGATTAATCGCGTCACTATTGTTTCACCATTCCTTCATAGCGCTGAGAGATGACGTAAGTTTGTACTTGTTTAGCTGTCTCAATTGCCACACCAACCAGGATTAACAAAGAGGTTGCACCCAAGCCCTTAAAGGTTGGTACTCCTAAAGCACTTTCCACACCGGTTGGAATAATAGCAACTAAACCCAAAAATATAGCACCCAAAAAGGTGAGTCGGTTTGTCACACGCTCGATATACTCACTAGTTGCCTTACCCGGACGAATGCCAGGAATACTGGAACCCATTTTCTTCAAGTTTTGAGCCACGTCTACTGGGTTGAGTATCAACGAAGAATAGAAATAGCTAAAGAAGATGATAGAAATCATGTAGACCAGGGCATATAGCCAAGAACCAGAACCGCTTGGACTCAGATAAGTGTTAACAATATTCGCCAATTCTGGGTTTTTGGTAAAATTAGCGATCAAAAGTGGCAAACTCAGGATGGCAGCTGCAAAGATAATTGGCATAACGCCCCCGGCAATTAACCGCAAGGGTAAATAACTACGTTGCTCTGCCAAAACGCGGCGACCTACTTGGCGACGAGCTGAAATAATTGGGATGCGGCGCATTCCTTCTTGCACAAACACAATACCAACAATTGTTGCCAGGAAAACCAAGATCAGCACTATCACACGACCTACTATTTCCCGACCACCAACTTGTACCAAGTCAATGGTATCGCCTAAAGATTTTGGTAACGAGGCTACAATGTTGACAAAAATCAACAATGATGCACCATTGCCAATACCACGTTCTGTAATCAGTTCTGATGCCCACATTACGAACATGGAACCAGCAATCAGAGCGATCGCAGTTTCAGCTACGAAGACTGGGCCTGGGTTTAAAGCAAATTGCTGGAGAAATAATGCTGAAAAAGCCACACTTTGAATAATTGCCCAGCCTAAAGATACATAGCGGGTAATTTGTGCAATTTTCCGCCGGCCAGCTTCCCCTTCATTTTTCTGTAAATTTTCTAAAGAAGGAATTGCCGCAGTCAGCAATTGAATAATAATGGATGCATTAATGAAGGGCAGAATTCCCAAAGCAAAGACTCCCAAAGTAGAAAGTCCCCGCCCGGAAAATATATCCAACAAACCGAATATGGAATTATTGCCCTGAATGGCTTCGCCAAACCTAACTCTATCAATGCCTGGTACTGGTAGAAAGATGCCTAGGCGAACCAAAATTAAAATCCCGACAGTGACAAGCAGCCTGCCTCTCAGCCCAGCCGCTTGCGCCATCTGCATAAAAGTTTCTTGAGCCGTTGGGGCTTTGTCTCGACTGATCATAGAGTGCTACCTTTATTGTGAACCAGGCGCTGGCAGCGAGTTGGCTTGCATTTAAGTGCGCTGTTCTGGCTCACTCATAAGACTTCACAACTCCCACCAGCTGCCTCAATTTTGCTACGAGCTGTACCTGTGAAAGCTGCCGCTTGCACCTTGAGCGGAATGCTCAATTCCCCATTACCCAAAATTTTCAATGGCCCCTTGATAGCAGTTATGATACCTGCTGCTTTTAAGGAGGTCAAAGTTACTTCTGTATTAGCAGGAAGGGAAGCTAGCTTCTCTACATTAATCGTAGTGTAATTTTTCCGATTAACAATTGGAAAGCCCTTCAACTTAGGCAGACGACGATACAACGGCTGTTGACCACCTTCAAAACCTGGGCGAGTACCGCTACCGGAGCGAGATTTTTGACCTCGCATACCTAAACCAGCACTAGCACCTTGACCAGCAGAAATACCTCTACCTACACGCTTACGGCGTTTTTTTGAGCCTTTTTGAGGCTTAACATCGTTGAGTCTCATAAGCTAAAAGTTGTCATTTGTTACTTATCATTTGTCATTTGTTAATTGTCATTTGTCATTTGTCATTGCTAAGAACAAAGGACTAAGGACAAATGACCACTCAGATATAGAGATGTTCAATAGCAATACCCCGATCTTCAGCAACTTCGGCAAAGGTACGCAGTGTAGATAGGGCGTTGACTGCGGCTCTAGCATTGTTGAGTGGATTATTAGAACCGAGTTGCTTGGCTAAGACGTTGCGAACTCCTGCTAATTCCAAAACAGTACGCACAGCACCACCTGCAATTACCCCAGTACCAGGTGCAGCTGGTCGCATCATCACCTTAGCACCACCACCTACACCATCAATAGGATGGGGGATGGAGTTAGATTTTGTGATTGGAATGTCAATCAAATGTTTTTTGCCGTCGGCTACGCCTTTTTTGACAGCACCAATTACATCTGAGGCTTTGCCAACTCCGACGCCGACTTGACCGCGTTCGTTACCAACGACTACAATCGCTCGGAAGCTGAGTTTTTTACCGCCTTTGACGACTTTACTCACGCGTCGGATTTGGATAACCCGCTCTTGCCAGTTTGTTTCTTCTTTCTTTGTTCGATTAGTTTTACGACGACCTGTTGCCATAATCAATGCCTCTGTTAGTCAATGGTCATTAGTCATTAGTCATTAGTCATTTGCTCTTATACAAGGGACAAAAGACAGATGACAAAGGACAATTTAGAAATCTAAACCAGCCTCGCGTGCTGCATCGGCTAATGCTTTGACACGACCATGATATAGGTTGCCACCACGATCAAAGACTACTTTAGTGATACCTTTTTCTAGCAATCGCGTTGCGATTAACTTGCCAACTTGCGCCGATGCATCGCGGTTAGCGCCTGAACTTAAACTAGATTTCAACTCTGGTTCTACAGTCGAGGCTGCTACTAATGTATGATGCTGAGTATCATCAATTACTTGTGCGTAAATATGTTCGTTGGAGCGAAATACGGCTAACCGTGGACGTTCTGGGGAGCCGATAACTCTACCACGGACGCGTCGATGGCGACGCTGCTTTGATTCTTTACGAGTAAGTTTCATTTTTACTTCTTACCACTCTTACCAGTCTTACCAGCTTTGCGTCTTACCTCTTCACCGGCATAGCGAATGCCTTTACCTTTGTAAGGTTCTGGTGGGCGAACGGCACGAATTTTAGCTGCTGTGTTGCCTACTATTTCTTTGTCATAGCCGCTGACGATGACGTTAGTGGTACCTTCTACTGCAAACTGAATTCCTTCAGGTGGAACAATTTGTACCTGATGGCTGTAACCCATATTTAAAATCAGGTTACGACCTTGAACTTGTGCTCGGTAGCCAACTCCTTGAATTTCCAAACGGCGCTGAAAACCACTGGAAACTCCTTCGACCATGTTGGCAACCAAGGTGCGGCACAAACCGTGCATTTGACGAGATGTCTTTGTATCATCTCGTCGAGTTACCTGCAATGTTTCCCCTTCTTGGGAAACTGTAACAGCGGTAGGCAGATCGCGTGAAAGTTCGCCTTTAGGCCCTTTTACAACAACCTTTGTGCCATCGATCGCCACTTGGACTTTAGTGGGAACAGTAATTGGACGTTTACCAATACGAGACATGAATTTTTGTCCTTTGTTATTTGTCTGTTGTCCTTTGTTATTTGTCGTTTGTCTTTTCTTAATGACAAATGAACGCCACTTGCTTCAACAGGGGGAACCCCCGCAACGCAGTGGCTCCTAATGACAAATGACTAATGACTACCAGACGTAGCAAAGCACTTCACCACCCAAGTTCTGACGCCGCGCTTCGCGGTCGGTCATGATGCCACTGGATGTAGAAATAATCGCAATGCCAATGCCGCCTAGTACCCTTGGTAATTCTTTTCTGTTGGAGTAAACGCGTAAACCTGGTTTACTCACTCGCTTTAAGGCGGTGATTAAAGGCTGACGATTCTTACCCTTATATTTCAGAGAAATTACCAGATTACGCTTTACCCCTTCTTCTGCTTCTGCAAATTCAGAAATAAAGCCTTCCTCCCGCAGTACTTTGGCAATACTACGGGTCATTCTTGTAGCTGGTACTTGTGTCGTTTGATGCCTCGCCAAATTGGCATTGCGGATGCGCGTCAGCATATCTGCAATTGTGTCGTTAGCCGCCATCGTTCCCTCTTTAGATGAACTTATTGATCGCGAAAGGGCATTCCCATTTCTTTAAGTAAGGCGCGGCCCTCTTCGTCGTTTTTCGCTGTGGTAATGATGGAAATATCCATACCGCGGATTTGATCGATGCTGTCGTACTCTACTTCTGGAAAGATTAATTGTTCTCTTACGCCCAAAGTATAGTTGCCGCGACCGTCAAAGCTTTTAGGACTAACGCCGCGAAAGTCTCGAATTCTAGGTAGTGCCAAGCTAATGAGTCGGTCGACAAATGCGTACATTCGTTCGCCTCTCAGAGTAACCATGATGCCGACAGGCATACCTTGACGAATTTTGAAGCCCGCGATCGCCTTTTTTGCTCGCGTCACTACTGGCTTTTGACCAGCGATCAACGCAATTTCGTTTATGGAAGCTTCCAGTGACTTAGCATTTTGAGCCGCTTCTCCCAAACCTCGGTTAACAGTAACCTTGACCAACTTCGGTACTTGATGAACATTGGTGTATTGAAACTGATTGACCAGTTTAGGGACGATTGTCTCTTGGTATAGGGTTTTGAGTCTTGTTGGTGCCATAGTTTTTGTCCTGATTATCCCTGGGCTTGGTCAGGGAAGCTTATTTGACCTTTGTCTTTAGTTAATAACTAATGACTATTTATCTAGAATCTCGCCAGTTTTCTTGAGCTTCCTCACCTTTTTGCCTTCTGGTGTGAAGGTGTAGCAAACACGACTAGCGACGTTTTGCTTAGTAGAATAAAGCATCACGTTGGAGCTATGGATCGGGGCTTCTTGGGTGACTATCCGCCCTGATTCCCCTTCTTGCTGGGGTTTAACGTGCTTAGTTTTAATGTTGACACCTTTGACAACAACTTTACTTAGTTGAGGAAGTGCCTGGATAACTTCACCAACTTTACCTTTATCTTTGCCAGCAATTATCTGGACTGTATCGCCAGTTTTGACGTGCATCTTGTGAAATACTTTTGGCTGATCTTTTCGGTATGCCATTACAGCACCTCCGGAGCCAGAGAAACGATTTTGGTAAAGTTCTTCTCGCGCAGTTCCCGTGCAACAGGGCCAAAGACCCGCGTTCCTCTAGGATTACCATCTTTGTTGATGATCACTGCGGCGTTATCGTCAAAGCGAATACTCATGCCGCTATCACGATTTACGCCTTTGCGAGTACGAACAATTACCGCTTCCACAACATCAGATTTTTTTACAGCCATGTTGGGTGTAGCATCTTTAACAACGGCAATAATTTTATCACCGATACCGCCATAACGCCGATTACCTCCGCCTAAGATGCGGATGCACATTAGTTTACGAGCGCCGCTATTATCTGCGACATTCAGATAGGTCTGGGGTTGAATCACGATTAGTCTCCCGTGTGGTGTTGTTAGCTTTCTAACAACTATGAGGTTTAGATAGATTTAACGTTGAGGACTTCTGTGACTTGCCAGCGCTTGGTTTTACTCAGGGGTCTGGTTTCTTGAATGCGGACGCGATCGCCCACTTTACACTTATTTTCCTCATCGTGAGCTTTATAGCGCCGGGTTTGAACTACAATCTTGCCGTACTTGGGATGAGGAGCGCGGTTTTCCACAGCAACTACTACCGTTTTTTGCATTTTGTCGCTCACTACCAAGCCAACTCGTTCTTTGACTGCCATAATCTCCTACTTTTCTTCTTTAGCCGATTGACTTGCTGCCCGTTGGCGCTCCGTTTCTATTGTTAGCAATTGGGCTAGGCGGTGTCGGGCGTGTCTGAACTGGTGAGGTTTTTCTAGTTGTCTGGTTGCTTTTTGTAAGCGCAGCTGAAATAGTTGCCTTTTAATAGCAACAATTTCCTCAGCCAGTTTTTCATCACTTAATTCTTTAACTTCTGAAATCTTGGGAAGAGGCATAACCTACTCCTGCTCCTCTGGTTTAGAGCGCACAATAAACTTGGTTTTTATGGGCAACTTAAATGAAGCTAAACGCATAGCTTCTCTGGCGATTTCTTCCGAAACGCCAGCGATTTCAAATAAAATTCGCCCTGGTTTAACAACAGCTACCCAAAACTCTGGCGAACCTTTACCGGAACCCATCCGAGTTTCAGCGGGACGCATTGTTACAGGTTTGTCAGGGAAAATCCGAATCCAGATTTGTCCACCCCGGCGAATATAACGGGTCATTGCCCGACGAGAAGCCTCGATTTGACGGGAGGTAATCCAAGCAGGTTCTTGAGCTTGGAGTGCAAAATCACCAAAGTTTAGGGTACTGCCACGGCTGGCTAGTCCCTCCATCCGTCCGCGTTGTTGTTTGCGGAATTTAGTTCTTCTAGGACTTAACATGGTTTGTCAAGAGTCAAGGGTCAAGGGTTAAGGGTCAAGGGTTGAGGTCAATGGTCAAAAAATCTTGGACTTTTGACTATGGATTTTTGACTCTTGACTATCCTTCATTTGAGCGGTCTTCAAATTGCTGACGACGGCGTTGTTGTTGACGGCGACGAGGTTCGCGGTCACGATCGCGATCGCGTGTTGTGGGTGGGGGCGGAGTTTCTTCCTGTCCAGGGATAATTTCTCCCTTAAACACCCAGACTTTGATGCCTAGAATGCCGTAAACCGTTTTTGCCGTGCAATAAGAGTAGTCAATGTCTGCCCGTAAGGTATGTAGAGGTACTCTACCTTCACGAGTCCACTCTGTCCGGGCAATTTCTGCACCGTTGAGGCGACCGCTGACTTGGATCTTAATACCTTGGATCCCAGCACGTTGAGCACGCTGAATCGCTTGCCGTACTACCCGCCGAAACGAAACACGACGTTCTAATTGTTGAGCAATGTATTCGGCAATTAAGTAGGCATCAGCATCAACTCGTTGTACTTCAACTACGTTAATGCGAATTTGACGGTTGCTACCCAACAGTTCTTGGAGTCCGGTACGCAGTGATTCAATGCCTTGTCCACCACGACCTACTACTACGCCTGGTCTAGCTGTACGTACTTCTAAGTCGATTTGGTCGGCTTTGCGCTCAATCCGCACCTCGGAGATCCCGGCGTTGTTTTGAGCAAGTCTACCCAGCTTTTTTTCTATGTATTGACGGAGTTTGTGGTCTTCTTGTAGAAGTTCTGGATAGCGTTCAGGAACGGCAAACCAACGGGATTGATGCTCGTGTGTAATACCCAGGCGAAAACCAACTGGATGAATCTTCTGTCCCACAAATGCTTCCTCTAAAATTTCTTACTTTACGCAATTTTTCGTGTAAACGTGCTTATTTTTCTGGGGCGGCTGCAACAGCCACGGTGATATGACACGTCGGCTTGCGAATTTGGTAAGCTCGACCTTGCGCTCTAGGTTGGAACCGTTTCAGCACTGGCCCTTGATCGGCATACGCCTGAGTAATCACTAGCTGAGTCCGATCTAACCCCGCGTTGTGTTCTGCATTGGCAGCAGCGCTTCTAAGAACCTTTAATATGGGTTCTGTAGCTCTATAAGGCATGAATTCCAGGATAATTAGCGCTTCTCTATACGACCGTCCGCGAATTTGATCTAGTACACGACGCACTTTGTAGGCAGAAAAGCGTAGAAATCGGGCGCTCGCTTTTACTTCAGTAGTTTCAGTAGCCATAATTTTCTCCTTTTTTGTCATTTGCCATTTGTGAGCCAGTGCGGTCTTGGGGGTTTTCCCCATGAGTAACTGGCGAACCCAAAGGGTCATTTGTCATTTGTCTTTAGCTAATGACTAATGACTTCATGACTAACGACTACCTACCTGCTTTTTTGTCACTTTTACCATGACCCCTGTAGGTGCGTGTCGGGGCAAACTCCCCCAACTTGTGTCCCACCATCTGCTCACTGACAAACACTGGAACGTGTTGGCGTCCGTTGTGAACAGCTATGGTATGACCTACCATTAGGGGTAAAATTGTCGAGGCTCTCGACCAAGTTTTAATAACTTGTTTTTCGTTTCTAGCATTCAGCTTTTCAATTTTGCTGAGCAAATGATCGGCCACAAAAGGCCCTTTTTTTAGAGAACGACCCATAATCAGAAAGTTTTGAGTTTTGAGTTTTGAGTTTTGAGTTTCGAGTTTTAAGTGTTGAGTTTGATAAATCCACTCAGCACTCTCCACTCACGACTGATTAAGACTCACGACCACCGCGACCACGTTTAGAAGATTTGCGGCGGCGACGCACAATCAATTTGCTGCTGAGTTTCTTGCGATTGCGTGTCTTTGCACCCAAAGTCGGTTTCCCCCAAGGTGTCACAGGCCCCGATCTACCAATTGGTGCTCTACCTTCACCACCGCCGTGGGGGTGATCAACTGGGTTCATGACGCTACCTCTGACTTTAGGACGGCGACCTTTCCAGCGATTTCGTCCTGCTTTACCTGCGCTCAGATTTCTGGCGTCAGTGTTGCCTACTTGTCCAATAGTGGCGTAGCATTCACGCCGAATCAAGCGGACTTCTCCCGATGGCAACTTGAGAGTTACGTAATTACCTTCTTTTGCCACAACTTGAGCACTAGCACCAGCGGAACGCACCATTTGACCACCTTTGCCAGGAGTCAATTCCACATTGTGAACACTAGTACCCAAGGGAATGTTCGAGAGAGGTAAGGCGTTACCATCTTCAAAGGGAGCTTCGGGGCCAGCAATGACTGTTGTTCCGACTTTTAACCCGTTTGGTTGGAGGATGTAACGCTTCTCGCCATCCTGGTAATACAAAAGGGCAATGCGAGCATTACGATTTGGATCGTATTCAATAGCTGCGACTTTGGCAGGAATATTACGCTTATCTCTTTTAAAGTCGATGATCCTGTAAAGTTGCTTGTGTCCGCCACCCCGGCGACGGCTAGTAATCCGCCCTTGATTGTTCCGACCTTTGGCGCGATGTACCGATGTTGTGAGGGATTTCTCCGGCTCAGTTTTGGTAATTTCTGCAAAGTCGGAGATCGTAACTTGGCGAGTGCTGGGGGTATAAGGGCGATAAGAACGAGTACCCATCTTAGCTTTAAACCTCTGGGAATAGAACTTGTCTAATCTTGTCTTCGTCCCCAGGCGCGACAGTAACTATGGCTCGCTTATATTGGGGCTTGTAACCAATAAATCTGCCAACGCGCCGCTTTTTACGCGGTGGTAGCGCAGTATTGACTTGTACAACCTTGACCTGAAATAGGTCTTCGATCGCCGCTTTGATTTGGGGCTTGGTTGCTTTCGGAATTACTTCAAAAGTGTATTTGTTCTGCTCCATCAGCATGGTCGCCTTCTCTGTGACAATTGGGCGACGTACTAAGTCGGCAAGATCACGGGGGTCAAAGCTAGGCACTGTAGACCTCCTGAATTTTTTCTAGGGCTGATGCCGTAATTACAATTTTGTCAGCGTGCAGCA
The DNA here is from genome assembly GCF_010091925.1 of Nostoc sp. B(2019). GTDB lineage: Bacteria > Cyanobacteriota > Cyanobacteriia > Cyanobacteriales > Nostocaceae > Komarekiella. The sequence goes on from NZ_WVID01000011.1 coordinate 49,523, forward strand.
AATCGTAAACATTTAGCTGGTCAGCTGCAATTAGCTTTAAATTTTCTATATTGCGGGCTGACAAATATACGTTTTCAGGAAACTCAGACAAAATTAACAGTGTCTTAGTTTCTGGTGCTGCTCCCCAACGAGCCAGTGCTGCCACTAATTCTTTGGTTTTTGGGCGGGATAGCTCGTTGCCAAATTCTTCTACTACAATCAAATCGTCAATACGACCGACCAAAGCTGTCCGCAGTGCTAAACGCCGTTCTTTGCGGTTTAACTTCAGATTGAAGTCTCTGGGCTTTGGCCCAAATATCACACCACCACCACGCCACAGTGGTGAACGAATAGAACCTGCACGAGCACGACCAGTACCTTTTTGCCGCCAAGGTTTGCGACCACCACCCCTAACTTCGGAACGAGTTTTTGTACTAGCAGTTCCTTGGCGAGAGTTGGTCATTTGTCTTACCAAAGCTCTATGCACAATATGTGCTGCCGTTTCCTCTTTGGCAACTCGCAACTCGAAGGTGGTCTCTCCGACTTGTTCTCCTTGCCAATTTTTAACTACACTTTCAACCATCTTCCTTGTTTGTCCTTTGTCATTTGTCATTAGTCATTAGTCCATAGCCTATAGTCCAATGACTATTGACTCTTGACTATTGAACGCCAGTTCAACGCCACTCCCCTCAACGGAGGGAACCTCCGCACAGGGGTGGCTCCTCAACGGGGGGAACCCCCGCACGTGACTGGCTCCTTTTGACTACTTACCGACTCGCTTTGCAGGTAAAACATTTACCAAGGCACCTGGCTTACCAGGAATGGCCCCCTTAATTAGCAATAAGTTACGTTCCGAGTCTACTTTCACCACGATCAACTTGCGGATTGTGATGCGCTTCCCGCCCAAACGCCCTGCCATCCGTTTACCTGGATAGACACGTCCTGGTGTTGTACCGGCACCAATGGAACCGGGCGCTCTGTGGTTTTTGGAACCATGGGACATCGGCCCCCGACCAAAGTTGTTACGCTTTTGGTTCCCCGCAAAACCGCGCCCGATACTTGTACCGACTACATCTACAATTTGACCTTCACTAAAAATATCTGCTTTAATCTGCTGACCTAAAGCATAATCACTAGAGCTATCGGTGTGATACTCATTTAAATGACGCAATGCTGGGGCAGATGATTTAGCCAAGTGCCCTAGCAGTGGACTGTTTAATGCTTTTGGTTTTACTTCGCCATAGCCTACTTGGATGGCAGAGTAACCGTCGGTTTGTTTCGTTTTAATTTGTGTAACGGTGCATGGCCCTGCTTGTATAACAGTGACAGGAATAGATACTCCTGCTGCATCAAATATTTGGGTCATGCCCAGCTTGGTGCCGAGAATACCTACAGACACAATAACTGGTTCTCCTTTCTACTTGCTGACTTTGGAATTAGACTTGAGAGGACACATGATTGTCAACATTGGTCTTGGGTGGAGAGGCCTCCGAAATTTGGAGCAGCTAATGCCGAACCAAATCTTTTAGGATGCAACAAACCGTGTCCATACTGTTTGGTGAATCCGTTTACTTTCACTCATTGGCTCACTAGAACAGCCACAAGCTTCCTCCCGATGGGAAGGAGTATTTTATGGAATCAATGCAAGGCGCTACAGCTTTGTGCTGTGTGCAGCAATGCTTTCGTCCAAGCAATTGCTCTGGCACTTCCTGGTTGTAGTTGGACTTAAGCGGCTGTTTACCGCTCAGTATCCATTAACTGAGACTGATGCAAAGTCATGAAACCAACATTACTGCTCAGTTTCCACTTCACTAAATACCTTAAACTATAGCTTAAGGTTTTGCCTAGTTCTTCAGGAGCTACAAGAGTGAATGTAGCTTTGTTTTCATGGCTGGTTTAACTTTTGAGCCACGAGCTTATGTGTTGACTGTGCCGAATATCTAGCTTACCAGTGTTTTAACCAATCTGAGTCAGTTTATCCAATTTGGAATCAAGCTATCAACTTTTGATACTTGAACCAACTAAGAGAATGGCAATAAAAAGGTAGCCTAATTTCTACGCTTAGTCACAATCTAATAATATATATCAATTATTTATTTTTGTCTATAAATTTGACTAAAATCCTTCTCTTACCTTTCTACTAAGGGTAAGGGAAAAATGGTGAATTCAAAGGTTGAGGCGATCGCACAGTGGAATTACAGCTATTTGAACGTTTTAAAGACTGTATCGCAGGATATTTGGTAGAAGACGGCAGTTTGCAGAGGTATGTCTTACACGAACAACTATTTCCTTTACAGATATGCGTTCGACAAATAAGTTTCACTTGGATTGGGCTGCTAGTCGCGTAGGCGTAGCCCGTCGTAGCGAAAAGTTGAGCCAGTAGCTTGGGCGGGTTCCCAGATTTGGGCAAAGTGGCGTGGAGCACCGGAAGCCGACGCTCCAAACTTTTAAAGACAGACATCGCTTTAACGACTTTAAATCTCAAATTCTGTTCGCCTTATAAACCGAACCAAATCTAGTTCATAAGTTATTGTTGAACTCAATCTAGCAGTTAACGGTAAATAATAGAGATATCTGAGTGGGATAAGACGAAAATCTATGGCATTGATTACCACTGGTAACGCTTTAATCCGCGACCTGGAAAAATTTGGCGCTCTTGGTGTATACGTACCTCTGGAAGGGGGTTATGAAGGACGTTATCAACGTCGAGTGCGTGCAGCTGGCTACACTACCCTCCACATTACTGCTAGGGGACTGGGCGATGTGGCTGCATATCTCACTAGAGTTCATGGAGTCAGACCTCCCCATCTAGGTAAAAAAAGCACTGGTAGTGGTGCTGCGGTGGGTTATGTATACTACGCACCACCAATAATCAATTCTCACTTAGAGCAGTTACCACCAAAGTCAAAGGGGCTGGTCTTGTGGATTATTGAAGGACATATTCTTTCCAATCAGGAACTTGAGTATTTAGTAACTTTACCCAGTTTGGAACCACGAGTAAAAGTAATCATCGAGAGGGGTGGCGATCGCGCCTTCCGTTGGACGCCTCTAGAAAAAACGCTCTTAGCTAGTTAGTCCTTAGTCATTAGTCATTAGTCATTTGCTGATTGCTAATGACTAATGACTTCAATTAGCATTTCGATAGTGCTGAACCGAAAACCACAGGATGCAAACAATCGGCGTGCGGCTTCGTTAACTGCTGCTGTGTCTAGGCGAATTTGCTTCACACCCATTTGATTAAAGCGTTCAACACTTAGCATCACCATTTGCCGCGCAACACCGTTTTGGCGATATTCTGGCTCAACCCAGATATCGTGAATAAAAGCAAATTCCTGTAGATGGTAAATTGGTATTTCTCTTTCAACTGTCGCTACTAGAAATGCTACCAGTTGCCTTTCATCCTCAGACACTAAAAATACGCTACGCTCGTTATTTGCTAACCGCCTTAACCATTGTTCATAACGCTGTTCTGGATCTGGTAGAAAACCATATTTGGCAGAATCCCAGGACTCATGCAAAGCACAGATCTTAGCAACCATCGGTAAAACTGCGGGTACATCAGCTGTTGTAGCGGGGCGGATCAGCATAAAGTCATGAAGTATAAACGAAGAGACTAATCTTGCTGGTGAGCAAATTTATAACCACCCCACAGAGAAAGGGCGATCGCTACTATTAGCAAAATCGGCACGCTGTACCAAGGAAACTGAGATAATGGCAAATGGGCAGCTGCACGCAATCCAATGCTGGCATAAGTCAACGGTAACAGGTAAACTACGGCTTTCAGGGCAATTGGTAATGTTCCAGGATCAAAGAAAGTAGCTCCTAAAAAAGACATGGGGATGATCACAAAGTTGTTGTAGAGTCCTACTGATTCGAGCGATCGCACACTCAACCCGACAATCACCCCCAACCCTGCAAATACAGCACAATTCAGTACTACCAACAGTATAAATAGCGGGTTAAGAAAATTCCAGTTTCCAGTCAACAGCACTGCTACTAAAATCACTGAACCAGAAGTCATCAACCCCCGCACTATTCCGGCCAGCATTTTACCGATGTGTAACGCTAACGGATGTATGGGGGCTAGTAACAACTCCTCAAAGGTTTTGGTAAAGATTCTGTCTCCGCAAATCGAAAATGTTGTCCCACCAAAGCTAATAGTCATCGACGACAGCGCTACCATCCCCGGTAGCATGAATTCTAAATAGTTATCATAGTTACCACTAATTCCTGAGCCTGGTTTGATTGAACTACCCAAACCCAACCCAAAAGCTAAAATGTATATAAGTGGAGATATTAAGCCTGATGCAGCAACTTGTACTATTCTCACACGTAAATCGAGCCAATCGCCCCAAAAAATAGTCAAACTATCTGCTAAGAGGATTTGAAATTGAGAAGTTTTAAACCTCTTGCTTGAGAGTAATGCTCTGGTAAATGCCACTTTCTAATTACTTATCAAAAATTTTATCAACTATTAATTTACATTTTTTGGTACATCAATTACCAGAAATAACTAAAAGCTCTAAGTCTAAGAAATTAAAATTTAAAAAAGCTAAAATTTATATAAGCCATGCATCATGACAGTACCATCTTGGCAAATTCAATCCTAGTTATCTGAAACCAATAAAAAATTATGATATAATTAGTGACTATCTGTTGATTAAAAAGAAATAAAAACCTGTAAAGGTTAAAATTCTGTCCAGACATCAAAACTTATTTGCTATTTTTGTCATTTAATAAGAAAATTGCACGTAAAGTTGCAGGCAATTACAGTCAAGACTCGGCATACTGAAAGAGGGAGAGAAGTTTAGACCACTCCCAGCCCAATCGGCGTGAAGGTGATTAAGCAACAATGAGACGTAAATCTACTGGTAGACAGGCTACTACTTCTAAACCCTCTGCTTTCCAATCCCCTCTGTTTAACTTCACCACCATCGCAATTTTGGGAGGGGTGTTGATTTTGGGAATTGGGATTGGCATTGCTTTTAGTTCTACAACCACATTGGCTCCATCAAATGTGGCTTCCCGTGAATTTATTGATACAAAAGCACCCAACCCTGAGATTTGCGTGCAGTATGGAGCCAGCGCTATGGTGATGGACGCTAGACTGTTTGTCACTCTCAACCCCTTCAATGTCTATGTTGCTCAGCCTAGTATGCGTCCTGGATGCGTCATCAGACAAAATAACTGGGCACTTTTAGAGCAACGCAAGCTGGTTACATCTGACCAGGTAAGAGATTGCAAAAACCGACTGAATACCTTTGGCTTTACAGGTAACTTAGACAGTGACAAACCTGATATTAGGTGTATATATCAGAATGAAGCTGCTCAAAACTTCTTTACGGCTCAACCAGGGGCAGTTGGCTCACCTCAAGAAACAGACAGATTCTAGATTTGGGTAATGGGTAATGGGTTTTTCCATTACCAATTACTGATAATCAATTTAGTAGCTGGTTTTAGGTAAAGGTTGACCAAACTCAATTACCTCTATGTTGGAATCATTGGGTTGATTATTCGGGGCTGTTGGTACTGGAAATTCAGACTGGCTAAAAGGAGGAATGCTATTTAAATTACCGGGTCGATTTGGGAAAGTGGCAGGAGGAAGAATAGAATTAGGTAGTTGAGAGGGTTGATTAGGAGTCAGGGGAGGGACAGTTACAAAAGGCTGTTGTGGATTAGTTGTTTGTGGTAGGTCGCTGGATGGGGGCGGAAGTGTGAACAAGGGCGGTTGTGCGTTAGTAGTCGTTAGCGGTAGATTATTAGGCGGCTGTGAGTAGGGTGAAGGCGAGGAATATCCTGGTTGCACAGAAGTACTATAACCAGGAGTAACAGGACGTAAAACCCAGCGAGTGGGGTTCTTTTGGGAAACAGGTTGCAGTTGCAACTGCTTTAGATTTAAAGAAGTATTTGGTGCTAAATCTAAGACGATGCGGGTGCTACTTGCGTTCAATTGAGAAACGCGAATTCTTTGGATTGCTCCAGAATAATTTTGTTGAGTAGTAACATAACCCAACTGGGTGTCTGGCAGATCTACAACAATACGAGGGGGTTGAGCAAGGTAGAAATAGCGGGGGGTTGTACCTGCTGAGAGGGTAATTTCTAGTTGTACTTTGTCTGGATAAAAGCGCCAATCATCTAGTTTTGCTACTGGTGTAGCAGCACTGCTAACAGTTTCAAGGGCAATTGCTACGTACAAACTAAACAAGCTTACGCCAAACAGATGCTTGTAGTATTGGAAAGATTCCCTAGTCTTTAGTCCCTTGTCCATTCTTTTGATCCCTTGTAGGTTGAGCGATAAAGTATGGTTTATCGACTAGCAATATAGCAATTTCTAATTAGTAATTACGGGTTACTAATTTCTTAAGCTAATCGGCAAACAAGATTGCATCTTAAAATAGGAGTCAGAAGTCAGGGGACAGAAGACATTGGTTATTTCTCCTTTGCTCTCCTACTTTCTCTAGCTATGACAATACTGCAAACTAAATACATATCAACTTATTCTCCACAGTTGCCAATGTTTTAATGGCTGTTTAACTTCTGAGATTTTTCCTGAGCTTTTTGTGGCGTGGCGGTGAATGCCAGATTTTGCAAGATACCACTTATAGTTAGTTGACCTGTAATTTTGCCTCTATCTACTAGTTGCATTTGAATTGTGACTGAGTTAATTTGATTATTTTGCAGTCGAGAGATATTACAAAGGATGGATCTGTCAACTGTTCCAGATAAATTCAACTGCTGATTTCTCAGCATCATACCCGTAAGCGAGTGCTTTACGTTAATATCTGCGTTAGTATTTGCTGGTAATAAAGAGGCATTCAAGTAGATACCTGATTGCTGAAGATTTAATATCAAGGCATCTGATTTTTCACACAGCGGCAAATTTTCAGCTAGTGTCAGACGATAAAAACCATTAATTGCGGGAGGAGCTTGAAGATTGTTTTCCCCGTAAGCGGTTACGACTTTAAACAAAAGTAGCACTGAACTTATTGCTACTCCATAAAAAGTTAAAGATTTGAAGTTGAAATGATTCATAGTTTCACATCCCAACTTTTGATTCTTGACTACCAACATCAGGAAGCATGGAGGCCAGGTGAGAGGTAAGCTGACTGTAGCGGCGGGTAATTAGTAGGGAGGAGCGGCATTCAATAGCTAGTTGATCTGTATATCGTCCCAGGGTTTGACGCTCAATCCCCCAAGTACGGCTAGTACCAGCAATTGTTAGATCAACACCTTCTGAGGCTGTAACTACAGCTTGGATTGGATCTGGAGCTTCGATAATTTTGATGTCTATGCGATCGCGTACACTAGTAGGCAATTGCTCCATCATCGTATGCAGTTCGTAACTCAATTCTTCCTTGATATGATTCGCTGCTACTTGTAGTATTTGCAACATATAATTCTCATGATTGATTAGCAGTCTCAGCGCAAGTATCAATGCCAGGTCATCATGAATATTTGCGGAATAAGGCACTAACAAGCTTTCTAATCGCTCGCTTCCCTTGTCTACAAAAACTGCCACATCAACTGGCGCATTAGTCAGAATTTGCCCGACTCGTCCACCTAAGCGATTGCTACTAAAAGCTGGACGATGCCACCCCACTAAAATTAAATCTGCTTGCTCTAATGCGGCAATCTGTGTTGTTTCCCGCGCGACATTGCTAGATATGCGAACCATAGGATGCACATGAGATTGTGTTTCTGGTGGTTCGAGAGTATTAATCAATTCTGCTAGCTGCTGGCGGCGCTGTGCGATTAATCGGTCTGCCTCAACTGGAGTGCTTTCAAAGGCATAGTCTTCTTCAAATTCAATCAAGCTCAAGGGATTAACAATGGCGGGTTGTTGGTAGTCCAGAGCAATGCCTGCGGTGGGCAGCGCGATCGCTACAGCTAATTGCACCAAACCTTTTTGTGTAGTGGGATTAGCAATCGGTACTAAAATCCGGTAGGGACGAGTGTAAGCTTCACTAGCAGCATCTATGCCTGCTTCTGTTTCCAATTCTGGTTCCACTACATCTAACATGATCAGCTTTTTCGGATACGTCCATTCCAGCAGTGGCGAGGTCATGAATGTGGTTACTAAAGCCATGATGACCAACATGGTAAATACTAAAGGCGAAATAACCCCTAACTCCAAACCAATATTTAGCACTATCAGCTCGGTCAAACCACGAGTATTCATCAACCAACCAAGTGCCGCTGCTTCCCGCTTATTAATGCCACTGACGCGAGCTGCTACATAAGTGCCTATATACTTGCCTGCGATCGCCACTACTAAAACCAATGCACACAGCAACCATAATTCAGGACGGTTAAGCAAGCCAATTTGCGTCCGCAAACCACTGTAGGCAAAAAATATTGGTAGTAAAAATATCAGCACGAAATCTTCAGTTTTTACCGCCAATTCCCGCACTAAATCTGCATTCTTGGGCATTGCTGCGCCCAGGAGAAATGCTCCAAAAATTAAGTGAATGCCGATTAGTTCAGTGATCAGTGCAGACGCAACCACTGCCATATAAATCAGAGCTAGAACCAATTGGCTAAGGCGTCCAGTGCGGCGATAATGAGTAGCCAGACGTTGCAAGAACCAACGTCCCACCGTCAGCATAAAAGCAATGTAGACTAAGCTCTCGATAATTGTGGGGACTGCACCAGCAAAGTTACCTGTACGAGCTACAGCGATCGCTACTGCTAATAAGCACCAAGCTGTCGCATCATCGACTGCGGCACAAGTTAACGCCAAGGTTCCTAAGCGTGTCCCCTGCAAATTATTTTCAGTAATAATTCGTGCTAGCACTGGAAAAGCAGTAATTGACATTGCTGCCCCTAAAAACAAGGCAAAGGTGGTAAAAGATACACTAGCATTGGAAACCAGGGGATAAAGCAGCAACGCTAGCAATGTTCCTAAAGAAAACGGCGCTAAAATGCTTACGTGAGAAGTGAGAATTGCTACTTCTAATTGTCCACTCAAGTATTTTGGATTTAGCTCTAATCCAATTAGAAACATGAAAAATATTAGTCCCACCTGAGACAAAACATTTAGAAAAGGAATAGTGTCTGGTGGGAACAAGGTAACTGCTGTATGGGGGGCAATCCAACCAAATAAAGACGGGCCGAGCATAATCCCCGCGACAATTTCACCAATTACTAGCGGTTGATTAATTGACCGAAATGCCAGCCCTATTAGCCGCGACAGTCCAATAACAATCAGCACCTCAACCAGAACGAGAATAATTGTGTGCATGGTTCCTCAAAAGCGACTATCCGGTTTCCTTAAGATGATTCTTTAAATTAATGGAAAATGTCAACCTTGTTAAACACACTTAAAGTTAATTCGCCCTTAGTTGTGATGTCAATTGTTACAACACAGTTCCAGCAATGAAAGCAGTTATAACCAGAATTCAAAGATAGGTATTTAACCAAGATATACGTAATTGATACCTCAAAATTCTGCTCTATTGTTCTTAAACTGAAGATTTTTCATAGCTTGTACCTTGTAACAAAAAGGCAATTAATGGCGATGCCATCAGTGTAGTAATAATCGCCATAATAACCATGATCGTAAATAAAGTTGGAGTGATTATACCTTGTTCAAGACCGACATTGAGAATGATTAACTCCATTAAACCACGAGCATTCATTAATGAGCCAATAATCGCTGAATTACGCCAATCCTCACCCCCAAGCCTTGCTGCCAGTGTACAAGAAACACCTTTACCAAGAATAGCGATCGCAATAATTAAGATTGTTATTCCCCATAAAGTAGGTGTGTTTACCAGTCCAATTTGAGTATTAAGTCCAGAGAAAACAAAGAAAATCGGCAGTAGAAATGAAGTAGTGAAAAACTCGGTATATTGGCGAATTTGTTGGGCAAATTCTCCACGTGGCATCACTGCTCCAAGTACAAATGCACCGAATATCGCATATATGCCCGTGGCATCAGTAAACCAAGCACAGAATGTCAAAACTATTAACAATAAAGTCAGGGTTTGCCTACTCACGCCTGCATCACGTTTTGTCATGCGTGTGAAGATGCTAAGTACAGGTTGCCCTACAAAAATTGCAAACAATACATAAATAATGCCACCACCAATTGCTAAGACAGCAATGCTCATAGAATTTTTCACACTAGCAAGCACAATTGCTAGCAAGCACCAAGCAACTCCATCATCAACTGATGCTGCACCTAAAGCTAAAGTACCAAAGCGGGTTTTTGCCAAACCGCGTTCGTAAATGATTCTAGCTAACATGGGAAAGGCGGTAATAGTCATCGACGCACCAAGGTATAAAGCAGCAGCCCAAGGTGTTACATTTGGTTGGAAAAAATTGCCATTGTTGTACAGTAAAAAAGAGGCGATCGCTCCTAAGATAAATGGAGTAATAATTCCGGCAGCAGATAGCAATCCCGCACTTTTAATATGATGTTTTAAGAGTTTGGTATTAAACTCCAGCCCAATCAAAAACATATAAATTGCTAACCCAATTTGGCTGATAGCATATAAAATCGACATCGATGGGTTAGGTATTTTGCTTCCTAGTGCAGTCAAAATAGGAAGTTTGGGAAACAGCCATTGCTGCAAATCTGGCGTTATCAAGCCCAAAAGTGATGGCCCTAGCATGACACCTGCGATCATTTCACAAACAACATCGGTTTGACCGAGATAACGTCGTCCTAAAATCGTGACAATGCGACAAGTGATTAAAATTATGGTGAGTTGTAGAAAGAGCTTGGTAACTAGGTCAAAATTCGACATTTTACTTCCTTGAGCACAAATTAAGAAGATATTGAGGGAGTTAAATATAGCACTTTTAAGTCAACAAGACACATCAGTAGAAAAACAACAGCAAAAGTACAGATACGTGAATGTTCGCGTCTCTGATTAGAGAATTATTAAGACTAAGATTCCCGACTTCTTTAAGAAGTCGGGAATCTTGAAGTCGGGAATCTTGTTATTCAGAATATATGAAGATTTATAACCACTCCCCACCTCGGAAACGCCAACGGGGAAATATAATTCGCATGAGGCTTTGCGAAGCAATAAAAACTGCTAACCAAACAAAGCTGTAATGTACAAGAAAAGCTCCTGGCGATAGTTCTTCTTTTGCCAGAGGTATTGGTAAAAAGCCAAAGATTTTTATCCCACAGAAGACAAATAATAATTCCCAGATACCAGCTAAGAGTTGATAAACTGCGGGCCAATCCCTATCCCAGCGAGATTTTTGAAGATGGTTATAAAGTATATCCCAACCTAAGCCAAAGATAGCAATATAACTGAGGATCCAAAAATAAACTGAGTTAGCACCAGGCCCAACTAAGCCTATTGCAAAGGGCAAGGATACCAACACCCCGACAGTAGCAAGTAGTAATAATCGAGTTTGCCAACGACCTAATAAAGTTGGAGTCATAAAATTACTGAATAACAAATAATAAAAATATGGGAGTTTTTTAGATTAGTTGTGAAATGCACTTTACTCCCAGTCATATTCAAAAAACCAGCAAAAGTTTGGTGTTTTGTGCAAGGAAGGAAAATACAAAAGTAATTATATATTTAGGGCGATCGCAATTTAGAATGATAAGCTGCTAATGGTTTCCAATTAAGCACATCCTCTAACAAAGCTTGATATCCTAGCGTATTAGGATGAAGACCATCTTCACTCAAGCGTTTGAGTCGCCAAGCTTCACCGCGTTCCATCCATTGCCCGAAAATATCCAGATAGGGAATTTGCCTTTTGGAGCAAGCAATTTGAGTAGCTGTTTTATAGCGGTATTGTTCGGCATGATTGTAGTAAAAGCAATCTAGAAATGGCATTTTGGCTTCATTCACTGGAACCATGCCTACAAATAATACCGGACAGAGTTGCTGTGCTAAATCTAGTAAAAAAGCGATTTCCGATTCAAATATGGCAAAATCTGTATAATTGCGTCCATCAGGACGAGTTAACCGCGCTGAGTCATTCACGCCTACTGATAAAATAATTAAGTCGGGAACACGATTTCGCAATTCACCTCGATGGCGAAATTCCACTTCTAGCCTTTGTGCTACTTGCTGTGTGCGATCGCCTCGTACTCCTAAGTTATATAAAACATGACCGGGACTATCCGGCAACATCCACCACCGCCGCAGTTGCTCAACCCAGCCTCCTCTTTCCGGGTCGCCGAATCCATAGACTAAGCTATCTCCCAGTGCGATAATCTTCAAAGGCTGGCATTGATTCGGTGGTACAGACAGCTGCATTGAGGAAGTAGCTTGAAATGTTTGCATCTTATAGAAGAATATATTTTACATCTTTACAAGATTCTATACATTTCTACACCATTAATGAGTATTTTTACGCTTCATCTTGATAAGCGTTGACCAAGTAGGGGACTGCTGCATCTCGGCGCGGCCAATTCTGGGAAAGGAAGCGAACTAGCAAAGGCAAAGTTACTAGCATTAGTAAGACACCTAGCCACCAGTTAGAACGTAGTTGTTCTAGACTATTTACCGCTGAGGTAGGATTCGACCCACTAGAGAACAGTCCCATTGTCACCGCTAGAAAATTATTCAATGCATGGCAAGCGATCGGTACAATCAGCGTGCGGGTTTTGATGTATAACACCCCCATGATTATCCCAAATATGGACAATCCCAAAACATTGGCGTGTAAAATTCCAAATAAAAGCGACGAAATGACCAAGGCAGATCGAATACCCCACTTAGCCGCCCAGCGCTGTAAAATAATACCCCGGAAGAGAAATTCCTCTGCGATCGGGCCAATCACCACATAAACGATCGCTGCTAGCAAGTTGTCAAACAAAGGTGCAGTACTTCTAGGAGTTGGATTAGTAGCAACCTGGCGGAGAACTCCCTCCACAAAGGAAGGTGCGACTAATAACAGTAGGTAAAATGATACAAGGAATGCACTGAGTGAAAACAGGATGGTGAGAATTACCAAGCCTACTGTCTGTAACCACTTGTGATTTTTTGGCACTCTACCTAATACGTACTTAAGATTAATTCCAAAGCGTTTGAAATCTGCCAGTTCCCAGAGGCAAAGCAACCCAAATATTAAGATGTAGAGGATCAACGGTACAACTTGATTGTTGAATTTAAGACCACTGATTCCTTGTACAAAGCCTAGTGCAAAGCCAAGACTCAACGAGATCAACAAACCCCGCAATAGCAAATTGCGAACCTTGAGCTTACGGAATGGATTATCGAGATTTTGATCTGTCATAGATGGATGATAGGCGATCGCCTATAATTTCTTTACTTTCACTTAACTAAGGCGATTGATTCAACACCCACTTCAACCATTGCCCATAGGAACTTACAGTATTCAAATATTGGACTCCAGGCGCACGGGCGGCGACGAGTCCATCAACGGCAACTAATGCGGCGTACTGCAAGCCCAAAAAACTATCAACTGCTGCATAAGGGCCACCGAGGGTAATCGCTCCAGCTGCATACATCTGACCTCTGCCACTTCGCATTTCTATCAACTCAAAATTGTTCGCCACAACCAAGCGCCCCAAGTGATTCAGCGGCAGATTGTAATGTTTTACCAAATCGTCTAATAAAGGATTTGTTTCTACCTTGGCATCTAGTCCAGTAGCATCAACAATAAAATCAGCTGCCAGATTCATTTCCCCAAAGCCTTTTTCCCGGATACGGGTAATAGTGCGGTTTTGGGCATCTCGTTCTACACCCAGTACTTCACCGAAGGTAATTTGATACCAGCCTTCGCTTAGCCCTTGTTCAGTGATGCGTTGCCAGTCATGGCGGTCAGCTGTAGTCGTACCGCCCCAATCCGCTAGTAGGCGCTTGCGTTCATCAGGACTAGCTTTTTCTAACATAACGCGGAGTTCACCACCCCAACAGGCTTTAGGCCAGTTAAATGGTTGAAATTCGTAATGATTTTTGACTAAACGCTGGGCAGTTTGAAATTTATTACCTTGGGGTTTAGGCGATCGCATCAAATGCAAAACTGTAATATTCTGATTTTGCTTTCTTGCCTCATAAATGCGCTGGACGACACGCGAAGCGACAATTCCCCGCCCCCGAATCAACACCGTACCACCCTGTTGCTCTAGTTGTTGGTAAACATGATCGTGTGCTTCATAAGCATTCACGACCGACTTAAAATCTTGATATTTTTCTCTATAAGCTTGCAAATCTGGAAGAAACTGAATGGCTGGGTAGCCAGTAGCTAAATGTAAATAACGACTAACTAAAAAAGCATAATTTCCTGGGCCGCGAGAATAGGCTACGCAATACCTGCCATCATCAGTTTTGCGAATTCCCCTAACTCGCCCATAGCGATAAATTTGATTCCAGCCAATGCGCTTCGCTTCTCGGTCAATGGAATTAAAGACATTACCTGCACGAGGTGTATAAGTTTCAGCGAATGTTGGTTCAGCAAATACCTGCCACAGATATCTGAATGCTGAGTTGATCTTACCTTGGGTGAAATCATACCAAGATTCTCGCAGAGCATAGCTAGGCCAGCCCCAAATATTATCGGGACAAGAGTCAGAATTAGATCGTAGTCTTTCGTGTAAAGGAATTTGCGAATTCATACAGAGGCGCTTATAACGAGCATACGGCTCACCCTCTAATCCCAAAGCCACAATCTTGTCAGGGCGGACACCACTAATTCGCAACAAATCGACCCAGACAAAGCTACCCAACCCCGCCCCAATTGCTAGATAGTCAGATTCATCTACTGGTAAGCCTGTAGCATGAAGTACTTGTACAACGACATTTTCCGCTTGAAATGCTGATGGTGGAAAATTGCTTCTTGAGGGCGTAACAGGTTGCGCTAGAGGTAAGCTGGGGTCTGGAAGATTGGTATTTGGATTGAACTGAATTGTTGAAGGAGGGCTAGTGATTTGTGCGGTTGCATTGGTGGCAAATGTCACCGTCATCATGTAGGGGCCAATTTGCAGTACATCCCCATTAGTCAAAATACTGCGTGTTTGTTGTTGACCGTTGACAAATATACCGTTTACACTACCTTGGTCAATCACTACCAATTGGTTTTGTTCCCAATCAATTAGGGCATGGTAGCGAGAAACTTCGTTACTGTTAAGCAGCATTCTGGAGACGCGTTGTCCTCCAATTTCGGCAGGTAAGCGGGCGAATTCTCGACCAAAAGCGATGGGTACATTTAACTTTGGTTCTCGCCGTTCTCCCGTTGCTGGATCTTCCCAACTCAATTGAATTTGTAAGTCATTTGTCATTTGTCATTGGTCATTAGTTATTCTTCCTCTGCCCCTCTGCTCCCCTTCTCCCCTGTTTCTAACTACCGGGTGCTACTAGCACACTTACGGCCGCAGCTAAAGATGTGCCGCACCAACGACAGCCAACTTGCAAATTCTCTGCGGGGGAAACTTTATGACATTTGGGACACTCTAAGCCATAAATTCCTTGGGGTGGTGCTGAAGGTTTGGGTTGATGATGGTGATGTCCTAGTTGCACTTGTGGCTGCTGATATGCCAGAGGTGTAGGTGGATGGTGTGCCGCTTGTGCTTGCGGTGGTGTCAAAATTGTTACTGGAATACTGTTGATTGAAACGCTGATGACTTGAAGTTTCGTTTGCCCTAAATAGATAACTGTGCCTTGAGTTAAAGGTTTTTCACCCTGGACTAGTTGCTGTCCATCTATCAGGGGGGGATTCTGCGATCGCAAATTTCTGATATAAAAACGTTGTTGCTGGTTATGAAAAAAGATTTCAACGTGCAAACCAGATACGGTAGGGTTACTCAGAACAATGTCGCACCGGAGTGGATCGCGGCCTATGCGGATAGTGCCAGGATTTTTGCTTAGCTGTTGTTCGTAAATATTCTGAGTCTTATCTTGACCTGCATCATGCCACTGTAAAGTTAGTGCGTTCATTGTTCTAACTTGGGTAACTCATATTTAGCTACTTCAACTCTTTCCTGTGCGATTCCTAACACGATTGAGCAGATGCAAGCAAGTATTTAGAACAAACTTCAACAAAATGATCTAGAGAATCTACGCTTTATCTTGCAGATGCTAATTTATCTGCAACGCGTGTGGTTTCTGGCAAGCGATACTTTGGTGTGCAGCGTAATACATAGTCAATTGCTGTTGATAAGCTGACTCTATGACCACTGGAGATATACAGAGGTTTTACTCCTGTACGTGTTCGTAAAACTGCCCCAATTGTTTCACCCCGATGTATTAGTGGTTGCAAACTTCCTTTAGTTTCTGGTAAATCTTCATGCTTGCCGATCAACAACGATTTTGCTACACCAATCGTCGGTATATCTATAATTACTCCTAAATGGCTAGCTATACCTAATCTGCGGGGATGAGCAATTCCCTGACCATCACACAGGATGATATCTGGTATTATTTGAATCTTTTCTAGGGCATCAAGTACAGCGGGGATTTCCCGAAATGAGAGGAAACCAGGAATGTAGGGAAACGTAGTAGGACGACGTGCTAAGCTCGTTTCGACTACTTGCAAATCGGGAAAACTCAGCACCGCCACCGCTGCACGGCTAATAGTTCCATCGGCTTCAAAACCCATATCCACGCCAGCAACGTACCGGATAGGTTCTTTGAATTGATCTTCAGTAATTACCTGACTTCGTAACTTTTCTTGGATAGCGATCGCTTCTTCTACTGTTAGGGGCCAAGCATGAGGTTGATCAATCTTCATATTTAAAGTTGGAATTATAAAATGTTGCTTGTACCTGTAAACCGGGAATCCTGAGATAGAAGATTATTTTCTCAGATTTTCTCTTTTACTGGTTATGACACAGCCTAATACTTTGGAACTTGCTAAACAAGGAGATACACAGGCGATCGCATCTCTAATGAATCGCCACTTACAACCCAAAGGCATTACTGCAACAGTTGCGCTTCATGATGCTTGCTTACAGGTAATGCTGGAATCTGCTCAATTAATGAATCAGCAAGCTTTAATTACATTTGTCCACAAAGGGATAACTGGTTTAGGTGCTGCATCTATAGAAAGAGTAGAAGTTTACGCATACCAAACAGGTGAGGAGTTTCCTGTTTGGAG
Organism: Nostoc sp. B(2019); assembly: GCF_010091925.1. Lineage (GTDB taxonomy): Bacteria > Cyanobacteriota > Cyanobacteriia > Cyanobacteriales > Nostocaceae > Komarekiella. Next base: position 66,536 of record NZ_WVID01000011.1, read on the forward strand.
TCAAGAATTTAATCTAGGTGTAACAAAAGCAGAATTAGAAGCAGTAATTCATGAACAGCCTTCCACTAATTCTCAAATTGTCTCTATTTCTATTAATTTAAGTGGTGATACTGTACGCGGATTAACAACCCAAAATTTTGAAAGTCTGGCAAATAAAATGACAAATGATATTTTTTCATCATGTAAGAATATGTTTATTCAAAAGGTGAGTATTAGTAACGGTATATCTGTGATTACAATTGAACGCTAGTGTTTTACTATTTTGTAGATAATGTTTGACACTATCATGACTTTGTTTCTGAGATTGAGCGATTATGCTAATTTCAATATATCTATATAAATAATGTTGCTTTTGCTTATAAATAGGGAATCCTGAGATAGACAATGTTTTCTCAGGTTTTTACATTTATTGGTTATGACACAGCCAAATATTTTGGAACTTGCTAAACAGGGAGATGTACAGGCGATCGCCTCAACTATTAATTACCTTTTGCAACACAAAGACATTACGGCAAAAGCAGTTTTGAAAGACGTTTGCTTACACGTGATACTGGAATCGGCTCAAATTCCAGAAAAAGAGTCATCAGTTGAACTCATTCGTAAACTGATGATGAATTTGCAAGTTAAATCTATCAAATCAGTTAAAATTTATGGGAAAAAGACTGGACAAGACTCAGCAGTCTGGATAGATTATTTAACTTTGCTTTATCATGCCAAAAACTTGCAAAATGACTTCAGCAATTTTGAAAATCATCAGGCTAATCAAAAAGCGAACGCTGAGCTATGGCCCGCATGGATACCTTACCCTTCCTCATGGTTTAAGACATTTATTTTAATCACATTTATAGCTTTTATTGTCATAATAATTTTTAGATTTACAGGATTTTGGGGGTTTATTTTATCATTGATCACCAACGATTTTAAAATATTAATTATATTTGTGGTATTAGGAATATTATTATCAATATTCTTAGTTGCTTATATTCACAGTTTTTTCGTGTCTTTGTGGAAAAAGCAATCAACATTACCTTACTGGCCTCGCTGGTTCCTCAATCCAAATAGTTTATGGGAAGCTTTTTATTCTGAAATAGTGATGTTCTTGTCTTTGTTAATGTCTCTGGTCATTATATTACCATTTATCCCACTGAGTCACTGTCAGTATCAGGAAATATTAACTTATTGCTCTGCAATAAGCGAGGCAGTTTTTGATGAGTATGTTGAAAAGTACTATATTGAGAAAATTGCAGTATCAATTTGGATTATAACTGCTGCATATCTTTATCAAGCAGAGTATCTATTTAGGCAACGCTTCATACCAAAAGTAAAATTAATACTCAAAAAGTATCAGTCCAATCGCCAGTCTCCTATTATTGATAGCACAGGCATAGATGTAGATAGATTACGAGGTTATATGGGCGTAATCCAGATGAGAAAGGGAAGAAAACAGCAGTCTCAGATAACTTCGTTGTCTCAACACTATAATCAAAAACTTAAAAAATTAAGTAAGCAACTGCTAATATTGTTTTTGATTCCTTTGGTCACTATAGGAATATATTTGTTTTTCAAAATCCAAGAAATAAAAGAAAAGATTCCTCTTTCCATAACCTCTACAACTCAAACGCCATTGCCATCAGAAACTATAGCAGTTATACCTTCACCAATAGCTTCTGAATTGCCTAATATTACGCCTAAGCATGATAATTTCCGAGAGGCTGTTAATCAAGCGATTAGTGCGGCTAACTTAACCCAATCAGCGAAATCCCAAGATGATTGGAAGATAGTTGTGAGTAAGTGGCAAGCCGCGATCGCACTTATGAAAATAGTGCCATTTTCCAGCCCCAATTATGTAATATCACAGCAAAAAATTATAGAGTATCAGCGTAATCTCAGCTACGCTGAAAAAAATGTCGTAAGTAGAAAGTAAGGCAATAGTCTATAAAAGCTAAACTAGAAAAAGCAGTGCGATCGCATATCTTTATGAATGAAAGGCGATATTGCTACGTTAATGAGGATAAATTATCATGCTGAATGGACTCAGGCAAAAGGCGATAGTCAAGCCTGGTGGTGTAGTAGAAATCTGCTTTCCAGAACTTCCAGCAGGCGCAACCGTAGAGGTGATAGTACTTATGGAATCACCTCTGAAGCAATCTGAACAGCCTCTAACTAGCTTTCTCGGATCTGCTAGAGGGAGTTTTGCAACTCCAGAAGAAGTCGATAAGTTTATTCGCCAAGAACGAGATGCATGGGAATCCTAGATGCTATTCAAGGCACACGAGTCTACCTCGATACCAATATTTGGATCTATGCTTTAGAAGGATATCCAGCATTCGTCCAAAATTTAACTCAGTTATTCCAAAATATTGAGCAGGGTAACTTGAGTGTAGTAACTAGTGAACTTTCACTTGCTGAAGCATTAGTAAAACCGTTTCAAAATCAGGACTTAGCTCAACAGAAAACTTACAAACAGTTCATTAGCAATTCGCGGAATTTAACAGTGATTCCTGTCAGCCGTCAGGTCTTAATTGAAGCTGCTCAACTTCGTGCCAGTGTCAATATTAAGTTACCCGATGCTATTCACGCAGCGACAGCGCTGTTGTCTCAATGCTCTACCTTTCTCACCAATGACCAGCGCTTTCAGGGTGTCCCTAGTTTATCGGTGGTTTTACTGTCTCAGATTAATTCTCCCTAGCTAACATAGAAGAAAAGCAATTTCGCTCTTGAAGCCAGCCATGACACAAAGACAGACGCGGCGCAATTTCTTAATGACCACCGCTGCTGTGACAGGTGGTATTGTGGCAACTACTGCCTTGCAACAAAACGCCACAAACACTGCTACACCACCAGCAAAAATGCCAGAAAGAGTACTGGGACGCACGGAAGTAAAAGTACCTATCTTCGGATTGGGTGGAGCGGGACAAACGCCGCTATCTTGGGAAGGAAAAGAGGGTGATGCTGTGGCAATTATTCAAAGAGCATTAGAACTTGGCATTCGCTACTTTGATACTGCGGCTAGTTATGGGCCAAGTGAAGATTATTTAGGCAAAGTGCTACCACCCCATCGCTCAAAGCTGTTTTTAACAAGCAAGACTGATAAAAGAGACAGGGATGGTGCATGGCGAGAATTGGAGCGATCGCTTAAACGTCTCAACACTGATTATCTTGATTTGTGGCAGTTGCATCACGTCTCTTTTTCTGAAGAATTGGACACCATCTTTAGTGCATCTGGTGCAATTAAAGCTATGGAAGAGGCAATACAGCAGAAACTTGTACGCTTTGCAGGTATTACCGGACATCATGATCCTGAAGTGATTGCTGAATCACTGCGTCGCTATCCTTTCCACACTACACTGATTCCTGTTAACGCCGCCGACAAACACCACCCGCGTCCGTTTATCCCCGTAGTTCTACCAGTAGCTCAAGAAAAGAATGTCGGTGTGATTGCAATGAAAGTCCCGGCTTATGGACGGCTGTTTAAACCAGGTGGGTTGACAGGTATGCAGCAAGCTTTGGGATACGCAATGTCTCAGCCTGGAGTTCATTGTTGCGTGATTGCGGCAGAAACAATTGCACAATTAGAAGCTAATGTCAAGATAGCGCGGGCTTTTCAACCTCTCAAGGAGCAAGAACTGACTGCGATCGCTCAACAAACTGCTGGTATTTGGGAAGATGGTACATTTTTCCGTGCTTGGACTTAAGGCAATCTAGCAGATATTACAAGGCGATCGCTCAGCCTTAACAATGTCTTTGATAATATTGGGTTGCTTGCGACATATTCAGTTGCAAAAGCTTCTGCGCTCCTAACTCATATCGAAAACTAGGTTTATAAGGTAAGATATTCAAACTGCGAATAATCTCCGCTGCTACAGCCTTTGCTAGTAGGGGTGGTACAGAGTTACCAACTTGCCGGAATCCGTGCCATTTTGTCACATGAAATCTAAACCAGTCAGGGTATGAATGCAGCCTCGCCGCTTCCCTGACTGTGATACAACGAGGTGTAAATGGATGAATCGGTCTAGGAGAAGTGAAAGAACCTTTATACATATCTGTGCCTGCTCTCAGGGTGTTGCAGACACCAGCAGGATGCAGTTTATGGAAACGACTAATCGGCTCTCTTTCTCCCTGAGTTGTCTCAGCAAAGCGTTTAATAGTTTCTATCGAGTGTTTTGTGCGGAAACTTGAAGAGAGAATTCGGGAATCAAATTCACGTTCGTAGGAATAATCATCTGCTAAAGTGCTAATGCGGCGAAGTGTAAGAGCATAATTGCTAGGCTTGCCGTACTCTGCGATTACCCAATCTTTTTCTAGTAATTCTGAATATTTTTCTACTTCTGGTAAATCTCCAATTGCCTCCCATACTGTTGGGCCATCTGGAAGAACAGATAAACTTTTGGATGTAGAATTATTTGGTAACGCTTGTTTGGTAATCGGCTGAGGATATTTCGGTAACTCGACATCTTCCCTTGCGCCAATGAGGAATAATCTCTCACGGGACTGTGGTACGCCGTAGTAGGCAGCATTTAGAACTTGATAATTTTCCTCAACTTGATAGCCACAAATTTTAAATTCTTCAATCAAGGTATTGAGGATTTGTTTATGTTCACCGACTGTGATCCCCCGAACATTTTCCATTACAAAAAATTTCGGTTTTAACTGCAAAACCAGCCGATGAAAGTGAAATACAAGTGAGTTTCGCGGATCATCGAAAGCCCGTTTACCAATTAGTGAAAATCCTTGACATGGTGAGCCGCAAATTACGGCATCAATCTCACGATCGCCAATTTCAGATCTATATCTAATTTCTTCCCCTGTTGTGTCCACAACGCTTTTGCATAACACTGAGCAGAAGGGAAAGTTAAACTCATGTGTTGCACAATGGATGGGGTCTATTTCTACAGATGCCAACACATCAAATCCAGCCTGTTCAAAGCCGAGGGTCATACCGCCTGCACCTGCGAACAAGTCAACTGCTATCGGTCGTTGTTTTCTCACTTCATGAGCCATGACACCTCAACATAATTTGCAATTGATAATGACGCTTCTACGTCGCTACGAATTACGAATTATTTGGTAGAATTTGCAAGATTTCTTGAGCAGCGCGATCGCACACTCCAACTTCTCCCAAACACTGCCGCATTTGGGTGTAATCTGCCAAAGTTTGCTGTATTCGTTCAGGATTTAATAGTAATTCCATCACTGCTTGGGTAATATTCTCCGGTGTGGCTTGCTCTTGTAAAAACTCTGGTACAATCGGCTTCATTACCACTAAATTGGGTGGCGAGGCAAAAGGTATAGAACCTTTGAGGATTTTCCGAGCAATCCAAACAGTAATCGGATTCAAGCGATACACCACAACTTGCGGCACATTTAACAGGGCAAGTTCTAGGTTAACAGTGCCAGATTTAGTAATGGCGAAATCAGCAGCGGCAAATACTTCTTTTTGTTGATTTGATACAACTGTAGCCCGCAGACCGTAACGCTCAATTGCTTGCTCAATTGGCTGTCTATAAATTTCTAGAGACAGAGGAATCCAAAAATGAACTTCTGGTAATTTAGCCTGAACAGTTTGAGCAGCTTGGAAAATAACTGGTAAAAGATATTTTAGTTCTTGGCGGCGAGAAGCGGGGAGGAGGGCGATCGCAGTTTGTTCCGGTGTAATTTCCAATTTTGCCCGCGCCTCTTGGCGACTAGGGGCGTTTTGTATCCTGTCAACTAAAGGATGCCCTACCCAGCTCACTTTTGCGCCTTTTTCACGAAAGTAACGGGCTTCTTCTGGGAAAATTGCCAACAGCTTGTCTGTAAAGCTGACAATCCGGGCAGTATTACGTACATTAACTGCCCAAACCCACTCTTGAGGAGCTATGTAATACACTATGGGAACTTGTGGCAAATGCTGTTGCAGATAAGTACCAATACCGAGGTTTGGCCCCATGTAGTCAATCAGCACCACTAAGTCAGGTGGATTTTGCTTAAGGTAGGCGATCGCCTGTCGTTGTACCTTCAGAGTGGGCAAAATATAAGGCAGGCTTTCTAGAATACCCATTGAGCCAATACTACTGGTATTACCCAGCAAGGTTGCCCCTGCCTCCAGCATTTTTTCGCCGCCTAGTGCCACAATTTCTAATTCCAAACTAGCAGCAGCAGCTTGACGCTTCAGCGCTGCAATTAGCAGCGAACCTTGCAAATCGCCAGACACTTCGCCAGTGCTGATAAATATCCGCATTTGATAATTAGTAAAAATTAGAAGTTCAGATTTAAAAATTCAGAAGTTAGGAATTAGGAATGAAATTTCACTTCTAACTCCTAACAGATAACCTACGATTCATCGCTTACGCCCGGTTTACTCTTTCCGGGAACCAAACCACGTCTTCCTGGCATCTGAGAAAGTAGCAGGAAGCGACGTAAGTATTGTAGTTGTTCAGTTTCCCCTAGCAGTTCCAACTGTTCCAAAGCATCCTTAAAGGTAAAATTAGAACGGTAGAGAATGCGGAAAGCTTTTTTCAAAATTTGTAATTCGCTTGAGTCCATACCAGAGCGTTTGAGTCCAACAAGATTGAGAGTTCTCACCCGCGCTGGATTTCCCTCCACTAGCATATATGGGGGTACATCCCGGTCAATACGTGTCATACCACCCACCATTGCGTGTCTGCCAATACGCACAAATTGATGGACACCCAAAACCCCACTCAGCCTAGCGCGTGATTCTATGTGAACGTGTCCCGCCAAAGCTACAGAGTTGGCAATCACTACCTGGTCTTCAATAATGCAATTATGGGCTACATGAACGTAAGCCATCAGCAAGTTACCGTCGCCAATCACTGTTGCTTCACCAGCACCGGTAGCGCGGTTGATAGTAACGTACTCACGAATCAAGTTGTTATCGCCAATTTTTACCCAGGTTGGTTCTCCCACAAATTTGAGATCCTGGGGTTCCATACCGATAGCTGCACCAGTAAAAATCTGATTTCGCGCCCCAATTTCACAAGGCCCTTCTAGCACTACATGAGCGCCAATTATAGTTTCAGGGCCTACTTTTACATGTGCGCCAATCACAGCATAAGCACCGACTTGCACTGTTGAGTGTAGTTCCGAGTTAGGATGAACTACAGCAGTTGGATGAATAAGCGTCTTCAAGGGTGAATCTCCAGAACTGTCTTAGGTAGCCAGCGCCATTCTTTTAGGGAACGACTTCGCCAGTTTACAAAGTTTGGGAAACCCTTCTCTAGGAATGGCTCACCGTACTTTGGTTGCCATTGAGGCGACTGGCGTTGCTGAGCTTTAAAGTATTGAGTAAACGAAAGTGTCGGGCAAAGCAAGTTAAGTGTGTTCGCGCAGCATCTCCGTCAGGAGAAGAGAGGGCGTCGAAAATCAAGAAATTATAAGATGCTTTTGTGGCTTATTTTTTACTGCTATCCTCATTTAGGTTTCAGTAAGGGCACTTCACGGCTGTACTCACACCACAACAGCAAGTTTTTAGTTAATTAGAGAAAACATCAATTCGCCTTCAGTAGCGATCTGACCGTCAACCTCAGCAATAGCTCGCATCTTACTGAAACGACGTTGTTTTACCCATAGCAGTTCCACTGTCATTACTAGCTGATCCCCTGGTACTACTTGGCGGCGGAAGCGGACTTTATCGATACCAGCAAAAACGAACAGTCCATCTTCAAACCCTGGCAGTTGCTTTAAGACAATGCCCCCAACCTGTGCCATTGCTTCTACAATTAGCACTCCTGGCATTAGTGGTCTTCCTGGGAAATGCCCTTGAAAATGGGGTTCGTTGACGGTGACGTTTTTAACGCCCACAGCTCGTTTACTTGGCACGTAGTCAATAATCCGATCTACAAGTAAAAATGGGTAGCGGTGGGGTAGTAGTTTCTGAATTTCTTCAGAGACGAGAGTCGTTTTAATCTCAGGTGTAATTTTAGTCTCATTAGCTTCTTGTTCGGTAGATGCCGGTGTTGTCGTATCGGTGCTGTTCACTTCGGTAAGAACTGACATTGGCAGTATGGTTAATTTTTAATCGGGGAACTAAGTAGGCGAAAGTTAAAACCCCTTAAGGTTTTTATTGCCCAGAATTTAGCTTTGAGAAGCTAAAATTCTTTGCGCCAGCTGAATGTGTAAATTATGGCTGGCTTTATACGCTAAGAAATGAGCACGGGGAAAAGTTCCTAGTAAACTCAAATCTCCTACTAGATCCAAGATTTTATGACGTACTGGCTCATTTGCAAATCTTAATGGTGGATTTAACCAACCTTCAGCTCCACAAACAAGTGCATTATCCAAACTGCCACCTTTGATTAAGCCAGACTGCTGTAAATGCTCAATTTGATACAGCAATCCAAAGGTGCGGGCCGGAGCAATTTCCACAGCAAAGCTGGCAGAAGGGTTTCCGATATCAGCAGTTGGCGACCAGCTGTGCCATTGATTACCAATAGCGGGCAGGTCGAAGTCAATACCGTAACTAAAGCGGGTTTCCAGTGCAGGTAGAGCACAAGCAAAAGCATCGTCTTGATAGACCCATATTGGCTCTTGAACAACCAAAGGAATTTGATTGTTAGTGGTTGGTTGTGATATTAAGCCAACTTGGGCGATGTTGGCTGTCCACACTTGAGCCGAACCATCTAAAAGCGGTACTTCCGGGCCATCAATTTCAATGCAGGCGTTATCCACGCCCATACTCGCAAGTGCTGCTAGCAAATGCTCTACTGTACTAACGACTACCTCACCTTTACCCAACTGAGTTGAGAGAACAGTTTGACTAACCGCCGCAACTTGGGCTGGAATAATCGGTAAATCCGGTAAATCCACGCGCACAAAGTAGCGCCCACTTCCTGCCTCAGTTGGTAGTATCCGCACATGGGTACTGACACCACTATGCAGCCCCACTCCTGTTTGGGTGATTTCCGCAGCTAAAGTGTGCTTTTGCATAGACGAAAATTTAATATATTTCGTTTGCTAGTGTTCATAGTCAGTTTTAGCCAAACCCTGATATGTGACTAAAAATGTCACTAATACCTGTATCGAAATAGTATTGAGGCAAATGTAAAAATTAGCAAGCTAATACAAAACAGATTGGTCAAGGGTCAAGGGTCAAGGGTCAATATTTTGACTTTGGACTCTTGACTTTGGAACGCCAGTTCACTCAATGGGGAGAATCCTCACACGTGACTGGCTCCTCTTGACTAACTTAAAACCTTTCGCCAATACCAAAGTTGATGCGACTATCACCGTCATCGTTGATACCGTAGTCAATGCGAATTGGCCCTAGTGGGGACTGCACGCGCACGCCAAGACCATAGCCGTAACCGCTGCCGTTTTTGTTTAACACCTCAGCTGTTCTGGTACTAGTTCCCAGATCAGTGCCAAGATCGAAAAATAATGCGCCGCTGACTACTGAGAAAACTGGGAAGCGATACTCAACAGATGCCTGCACATAGCTGCGTCCACTGCCTAATGCTCCTTCCTCATAACCACGGACGGAGTTGCTACCACCAAGGGTAAAGGCTTCGTAGGGTGGTAAGTCACCAAGGATAGTTCCTGCTTGCAAGTTAAACGCCAGGGTTTGTGGCCCTTTGGTGAAGTTAGTAAAGCTGACGGGTAAATATTGGCTGTAGCTACCTCTTAATCTGGTGAGAAAAATGCTACCTAGTCCTATTGGTACTGACTGATCGACCCCAAAACGCAGATAAGAACCGCTGGTGGGTTGTAAGGGGTTATTACGGCGATCGCGCTGTGCCCCTAATTGAACTAACACTAAATCGTCTTCACCTTCCCCAGAGAAGCTAAGAGGAACTGTTGTACCAGGGCGGAGGGTTCCATCATCATTGAATATTGCTCCTTGTCTTCTCAGGTCGCCATCACGATCGCGAGTGGAAACTCGTTGATACTGTAAACCTGCTGAAGCCGTCCATTCTGAAGGTCTGTAGGGATTGGCGCTCAAAGGACGGGTAAAGGTGATACCGCCACCTAGACGGAGAACACGGGGGCGATCGCCTTCATCTGTTTGCCCTTCTTGAAAAGTCCTAATGTCGTCATCTTTGCCATCAAAAATCAACGAAATGGAACTGCGGCGAAAAATATTGGCAGTATAAGAAGTTCGGTAAGGATCTCCCGCAATCCAGGGGTCTGTAAATCGCAGGTCAAACAGCAGTTCTCGCTGTCCCACTTGCACCTCTGCTCCCAATTTTTGGTTCCTGCCGTTCAGGTTTTGCTGCTGATAGCTAACAGTACCAAACAGCCCACTGGCAGAACTAAACCCAGCCCCAGCGGCAATAGAACCACTGCTACGCTCAGCCACATTCACTACTACATCGACTTTGCTGGGGTCAGTACCAGGGTCAAGAGAGACATTCACATCTTCAAACAGTCCCAGTCCGTATATCCGCTGTAAGTCTCTTTGCACTGTGTTGCGGTTGAATACTTGTCCGGGCTTCAACTCCACTTCTCGCGTAATAATATACTCTTGTGTCCGGCCCCGAATCGGTTGTCCCTTCTCGTCTGTCTCCTGGCCTTCTTTATTACGGAACCGGACTCTAATGTTCTCAACTACCCCTTCTGCTACTTGTAGTGTCACAACTCCGTTTTCAGCGACTTGCGGCGCTCCAATTACGTTGGCTAGCACGTAACCTTGGTCTTGATATCGCTTGGTTAACTGCTTGATGCCTTCCTGCAAGTCACGCAAGTTGAGAATTCTGCCGTACTGTTCGCGAAAGATTTCATCCACTGTGTTAGCGGGGATTACAGATGCTACCCCAGTGCCAGGATTGGCTTGCACTTGCACTTTAGACAAAACGGGGTTTGGCTGTACGATAAAGCTCACGCGCACTCCTAAAGGGGTATCTTCTGGAGTCGCCTGGACGTTGGAGAAGAAGCCAGTACCAAAGATGGCGTTAATATCTTCTTGCAGTTGGGAACGGGTTGTGGTTCGTCCTGGTTGGGTGCGAATGACTCTGTAAACTTGACTTTCTAATTCCGGTGATAATTGCCCTGTCTGAGATCTGATTGCTACCTCCGACACCAGCACACGGGGTTCAGTGGCTTCAGGAGCAGCAGATGGCTGTTGAGTATTTCCTGGTGTTGTAGGGAATGCAGGCGGATTGACGTTCTCCTGACTAGGAGTGGTTTCAGGTGTTGAGAAAGGTGTTTGTTGTTGAGTTCCTGGGGCTGGGGCTGGAATTCCTGGAGTGGGAGACGGCTGTTGAGTATTTCCTGGTGTTGTGGGGACTACAGGTGTTGCTGCTGGCGGGTCAAGATTTTCTTGACCAGGAGTGATGCCAGGCGTTAAGAAAGGCGTTTGCTGTTGAGTCTCTGGGGATACAGGTGTAGGCGCAGGCGGGTTGCCATTGTCCAGATTTGGAGTGCTACTAGGGGTTGAGGAAGGTGTTTGTTGTTGAGTTCCTGGAGGTGGAATTTCTGGAGTAGGATTCGGGTTTATTTGAGGAGTTTGTGCAGTTGTTGGCGTCGTGGCGGCTGGCACTATTATCTTTGATGTCGCCAGTGATGCTGAGTTGACTGTTAATGCTTTAACAGATGGAGACTGGAGAGAATCTATCCTTGAAACCTCTTTTGGTTTGAGGCGAGATTTTAGCTTTTCAATAGAATGAACCCGACGATCGCTGTCCTTTTCTAGTTGCTGATTTGTTTCTGGGGTAGAAACCTCTGTTGTCTGTTTTAAACTGTCAGCGGTTTGTGCATTTGCACTTAATGAGCCGCCCAAAGGGGCTGCAATTGCCACCGCTGCCACCAATACGGGGGATAAACGCATTTTATTTACATTCCTCTTCACGACCACACACCATTACGGACTAGTCATTAGTCATTAGTCACTTGTCATCTCTTACAAAGTTGAGGCAGTCCGTTGGCGGGGTTCCCCCGCTTAAAGGAACTGCCGTCTGTACGCCGGAAGCCGGCGCACCCTGCGTGATATTGCTACAGACTTTGCGCTTTGTCATTTGCCATTAGTTACAAAGGACAATGGGCAATCCACACGAGTTTAGTTTATTTTTGCCCACTAATTATTACTTTCTACTGCTTTTAGGACTCGTTGTAAGACCTCCTGGTAGGCATTCTCTACATTCCCTAAGTCTCGGCGGAAACGGTCTTTGTCCATTACTCGGCGGTTAGAGTCACCTTCTGCTGTATCCCACAAACGGCAGGTGTCGGGGCTAATTTCATCTGCCAAGAGCAACTGCTGTTGTGAGTCCAAACCAAACTCTAGTTTGAAGTCTACTAGGGTAATGCCGCACCGCTGCCAAAAGTCTCTGAGAAACTCGTTGATTTGTAGTGCTAGATGTATAATCGCGTCCACTTGTTCCGGGGTGGCTAGTTCCATTAGGTACAGGCGATCGCGTGTCAGCAAAGGATCTCCCAATTGATCGTTTTTATAATAAAACTCTACCAAAGGCTGTTTTAGAAAAGTGCCTAGCGGCAACCCTGTTTGCTGGCATAGGCTTCCAGCAGCAATATTTCTGACAACCACTTCTAATGGCAAAATCTTAACTGCTCTGACTCGCATCTGATTTGGAGCAGGGCTGTCAATAAAGTGAGTTTTAATGCCATACGTCTCCAACTGCTGGAATAGCTGGCTGGAAATACTACAGTTAATTTTTCCCTTTCCTTGGATGCTGCCACGCTTTTGGGCATTAAACGCAGTGGCATCGTCTTTAAAATCAGCCAACAAGACTTCTGGATCGTCCGTTGTGTAGAGAATTTTTGCTTTGCCTTCGTATAGCTTGGAATTAACAGACATGGTGGCAGATAAAATTTTAGGCGATTAGCAGCTTTTGTCCTTTCAGGCTTCACCATTTTATCTTTAGTTATTAGCCATTAACCATTTAGTCAATTAACACTGTTTGGTATCCAGGGACACAAAACTCCCAGATGACATCTAACTTTCAACAGACGACAATTATCTTTGGTACGTGATATGTTCTGTATGCGTCTTTCTATATACTTAGTTGTAATTATTTTTGCAGAAATAAAATTATAATAGATATACAAGTATTTATTAATACTTAGTAAGTAGTAGTTTCAAGTGAAGTTAATTACAATCCGAGTTCTCATAATTAATAATGAAATAGATTGGCAATTTACAAAAGGATAAACTATCCTATGTTGTCAGTGTTGGAAATATTTTCTTTGTAAACTCGGATGAAAGTATTTTAGCTTTGATCCTCTAGCATCCAAGCCAAAATTGACCGACTCCCGCACAACCTTTCTGAAAGAGGGATTTGATGATTTAATTTCTCCTAGTCTGACAAACAGAAGAAGAGATAGCTAGGGATTATGCTTTAAATATTAAAACAGGAGGGAGTTGAATAAATGGAGAGAAAAATAGTGAACAAAGATGATTTTCTCTATCCTCGTGGTCGTTATTATGGTCAGGTAAAGCCAGAAAACTTGGTTTTTAATGCAAATTTACAGGAGTTTGCCCAACGAGTTAGCTATATCTGCAATTTAGAAACAGGTGGAAAACTACCTCCAGGTGAAGCTTACGAACAAATCAAAGGTTTGTGGAAACAGTTGAAACGCACAAAAAAACAACTAAAAATTGGCGAAGAACCGTTTCAGAGTGACCAAGAAGATATTGAAGATTGAGAAATTTGATTATTTGACAATCATTGTCCAGACACCATCCCAAGATTTAGGAGGTGGCGTTTGTTGGTAATTACGAGCGCGTTCTAGGTGGATATCAACAGCTTGGTCTGTGGGTCGGATGTATTTAGCAGCATCAAAACAGGCGATCGCCTGGTCAAAATTGCGCGATAAATAAGCTGCACGTCCAGTTTGGTAATGGAATAAAAATTCTTGAGTGTTGGCGTCTAGAGAGGTACTGCGATCGCCAATTAACTCGTAGATGTTCACTGCTTGGTGTTTACCCTTGACCCGAATTTTATCTAACTGGCGAACCCAAATGCGATCGCTGCACAGTTGGTAAGTAAATTCACTCAAAAGAATGTCACAACCATATTCTTTAGTGACTGCTTCTAAGCGAGAACTCAAATTCACACTATCCCCAATAACGGTATAATCCATCCGTTTGCGGGAACCGATATTCCCTGAAACAACTTCACCAGAACTAATTCCAATACCAATATGGATTTGTGGTTGCGCCTGGATAATTCGTCGCTGATTAAATTCCTCTAGGCGATATCGCATATCTAACGCCGATTGCACCGCCCTCCAAGCATGATTTTCTGTAAGTGGTAGTGGCGCACCAAATACCGCCATTAAGGCATCACCAATAAACTTGTCTAAAGTACCTTCGTAATTAAAAACTGCCTCCACCATCGTTTCAAAATACTGATTGAGCAGTGATACCACCTCAGCCGCACCAATATTTTCTGTAAGCGTTGTGTAGCCACGAATATCAGAAAATAAGATAGTTACTTCTTTGCGCTCGCCCACCATTAAGGCATCTTCTCCCAATGCCATAACTTGCTCAGCTACGTGTGGTGTCAGGTAACGAGACATAGTAGTTTTCATCCGTTTTTCCTGGCTGATATCTTCCAAAACCACTAAACCACCCCTTGCTCCGCCTTCTGGGTTAGTTAAGGGATTGACAGTAAGATTGATGCTGCGTTCTAATTTTTGTACCTGGTTAGAGGTGAGCAACTCAGATTGTGGAGTCAGGGGTTGATTCCAGGGAATGAAAGTATCTGGATTAGTGCGATCGCGCACTGCCAAAATGTAACAACCTTGTTGATTATTGGGTAATACAGAGTTAGCGTTATGGTGAGCCAGCTTTGTAGGATGGTTTCCCGAATCATAGGACTGGCGAAAAGGTTCTCCAATCTGGGAAGCAGATGCGTTGGGAAATCCAGATGTTGTAGCGGTTCTAGAGGCAGTAAGTGGGTGATGGCGAGGATCACCTTGAGGAACCAGCCCCACTGGCTTGTCTCCTGACTGAAACGGCTGCTCTGTGACAATAACTGTCGTCAGTTCTGACGATTTATGGACACCTTCTGGGCGGCTTCCCGGAGAGTAGGTACTAATATCTAACTCATGTTCTTGAGTTTCACTCGTTACCTGGCACTCACCAACGTCAGTTGCTATAACAGGGGGAACCTCGCGATCGCTCTTGGCATCGTCTCCCAAAGGAAGAAGTTCTGATAATTGAAAGTCTCCGTTCTGACAACTCTCTTGCACGCACTGGTTCCTCAGTACTTGGTAAACTCCCACCGTCAAACTTTGCTCTGGCACATAATGTTTGGCCCCAGTTTTTAAACTATCTACCAGCCGCATTTGGAGATTTTCAATCGGTACAACCTCCCAAACTAGGCGACCAATCAAATTTTGTTCCCATAAAAGCTTGTTATTTTTGGTATGAACCTCCCCTAGAGGACAACCCAGTAACTCTAGTGCCGCGTCATTGATTGTGACAATCCGACCTGCCATATCTGTAGAAATCACAGCATCCGACAGACTTTGCAAAATATCTTTTTGATATTGTCTTTCTAAAAGTACATTTTCAAACAGGCGGGCATTTTCCAGAGCAATTCCCGCTTGAATATTAAAGGCCCGCATAAACTCTTCATCAGAAGCGGTAAAACTGCCTTGTTGCTTATTAATTAATTGCGTGACGCCAATCAACTCATTTGCCGAATTAAATACTGGCAAACACAAAATATTGCGAGTTACATACCCAGTCTTTCTATCTGTAGTTGGATCAAAGCGGGGGTCTTTGTAGGCATCGGGAATGTTTAATGCTTCACCAGTGGAAGCCACATAGCCGGCAATGCCACGGCTGGCAGAAATGCGGATTTCTACCAAGTTTGTACCATCCGCTGCTACTGCCACCTTCGTCCAGAGTTCACTCATCTCTTTGCGATACAAAAATAGCGTGCTGCGGTCTGCTTGCATTAAAATCCGAGCCTGCTCCATAACTATCTGCAAAGTTGCTTCTAAATCCAGACTTTGCCCTAGTGTTTGAGTTGCCCGCAATAGAGCCGTTGCCCCCCGCTGATTGCGAGCTGCTACGTAAAAGGATTGGCAGCTTTCCAGAATAATGCCAATAGAAGAGGCAAAGTCTCGAAAACGCTCCTCATCATCCTGATTAAAAGGAATATCCCCAGTTTTATTAGCTAGTTGTACTACTGCTACAGTTTGATTTTTGCTACTCACAACTGGCATACACAAAATATTGTGAATCTTGTAGCCCATCTGTTTTTCTAATTCTGGGCTAAATAAAGGATGAGTAGAAGTTTCAGATATATTCAAATATTGACCTGTACTGGCAACATGACCTGGGATACCAACTGTAATTGGAGTACGAATTTCTAAAAATTTTTGGGTATTACTTTGAGGAACTTTTGACCATAACTGACCTTTGTCATAGTCAACTAAAAAAATCGCTGTGTGTTCTGCCTGGAGAATTTGACCAATTTTGAGTGTGATGGCTTCTAACACTTTCTCCAACATTGTTTCGAGAGCTTCATTATTAATCAGTTCAATGGCTCTTAGAAATTGCTGGAATTCAGCAGTGATGAAGTCTAGTAAGCAAACAAATTCGTTAACAGATAGGTCTTTGACGCGACGCAGTAGAGCGTGAGTACGATTAACTTGAGTAAGTTCAGTTAATGTAGCCAGGACGCTACCAGGGTTGGGGAGTGTCATGGTAATTTTAAATTTGAGTTTTTAGATACTAGTTTTTTATTTCTGCATATTAATTCTAAAATCAACATTTCCAAAAATTTAGGGCGGGAAACCCCGCCCTAGAAGTCAAAATTCTACTTAAACAGTTTTGTTTAACTGTTGCGAAAATATTACTTTTTGATAGTAGTTTTGTAGCTGGCGCGTGGCAGATCCCCAACCCCAACTCTCTGCTTCTTGGCGAGCATTTTGACGAATGATGTCTCGCTGTTGTTTTTGTTGTAAGAGGCGAACGGTAGCAGCGATCGCCTCTTGAATATCTGCTGTTGGCTCAAAAAGATATCCATTTACCCCGTCTGTCACAATATCAGGAATTCCTCCAGAACGAGCTGCAACCACTGGACACCCAGCGGCCATTGCTTCTAGTAACACTAAACCTAGTGTTTCTGTACGCGAGGGAAAGATAAATGCATCAGCGCTAGCAAAGGCAGAGCCTAACTCTTGTCCCATAAGATATCCGACAAAATGAGTGTTTGTGCCAGCAAAGTGTTTTTGCAGTGCTTGACGGTGCGGGCCATCCCCTACCAATGCCAATCGAGCTTCAGGAATTGCCTCTAAAATTGGTTTGATGCGCTCAATTTCTTTTTCAGCAGAAAGACGCCCAACATAAAGTAGCAAAGGACTTTCGGGATGATTCTGCGACAAGCGCGATCGCATTTCGACACTAGCCAAATCGGGATGAAATAATTCTGTATCCACTCCCCGTTGCCATAAATCCACCCTTTCAATACCATGTGCCGTCAGTTCCCCCATCATTGCTGTGGAGGTACACAGATTTAATGCTGCTTGATTATGAGCGTTTTTGAGCAATTCCCAAAGAAACCCTTCTAGCATCCCCAAGCCATAATGCTGGAGATACTGGGGTAAATGCGTATGATAAGACGCTACTAGGGGAATCTTGAGCATCTTGCTATAAAATATCCCAGATAAACCTAAAACTGCTGGATTTACCACATGGATGATATCTGGCTTAAATTGTTCTAAGACGTAACCAATGGCTGGACGAGGAAGTGCCATCTTCAATTCTGGATACAATGGGAGGGGAAAGCCAGTAACGCCGTAAACTTTAGCTCCTTTGTGTTCAGTAATGCCTCCATCAGGGGCAATCACTAACACTTGGTCACTATTGCGCTGTAGATGATCAACGGTGTGACGCAAGCGCGTTACAATACCGTCAACCTTGGGCAAAAAGGTTTCGGTGAATAGGGCAATTCTCATAAAAAACTATTCAGTCCAGGCAGATAATCTCAGCTTTTGTTGCATTTCGCTATTAAACACAGAGTAAACTGTCTCGCGTGCTGTAATCAATTCTGCACAGTCAGACTTAATGTTTTGCCGCTGCTTTCGTACAAAATCCGAGATGTCCTCAATGTTCACAATCCAGTTTTTAGCGTAAGCACCTAGCATTTTACTAGTAGCTGGATGATACGTTTAATAAGTAATAATTAATTGGTCGTCATACTGTGTTAAGGCATGACGACCAGTTTGAGTTTAGCTGCTCACTTGAGTTAAACAGGTGTTACCATCTGTACCCAGGTTTACCCTAATTTCTGTGCCAAGAGACTTTAGGTAGAATTTGCTTATTATCAACTCGTTTCTGATACTTGATGGCAAAGTTCAATAAAGAATCAAGCAAAGAATCAGAAAGCAAGTGAGGCTGTAAACCGAGATCTAGCAGTTTTGTATTTTTAGCATTGAAGTAATGTTCTTCTTTCTCGACTCTGGGGTTATCGAGGTGATTGATGTCTACATTCAATCCCAATGCGTTCCCAGCTTTTTTCACCATTAATGCCAAGTCACCAACACTGAATTGTTCGGTAAATTGGTTAAATACGCGGAATTCTCCAGGTTGAGCAGGGTTAGCGATCGCTAATTCAACACATCGGACTGTATCTCGAATATCTAAAAATCCGCGAGTTTGTCCACCTTTACCGTAAACGGTGAGGGGGTGTCCAATAGCTGCTTGAATGCAGAAGCGGTTTAGTGCAGTGCCAAATACTCCATCATAATCCAGACGATTAATCAAAAGTTCGTCCATCCCCGTTTCTTCGGTTAAGACGCCGTAAACTACACCTTGATTTAAATCAGTCGCTCGCAATCCCCAAATCCGGCAAGCGAAATGGATATTGTGACTGTCATGAACTTTGCTTAAATGATACATTGAACCGGGCTGCTTGGGATAAGGCAGAGTATCTTTGCGCCCGTTGTGTTCTATGGTGATATACCCTTCTTCTATATCGATGTTGGGTGTACCATATTCACCCATTGTTCCCAATTTCACTAGGTGGCAGTCAGGAAAATCCTCTCGCATAGCATAAAGCAAATTGAGAGTACCGACTACGTTATTTACCTGTGTCAGAACCGCATGTTCGCGATCAATCATCGAAAATGGAGCCGAACGCTGCTCACCAAAATGCACTATGGCGTTTGGCTGAAATTTGTGCAAAGCTCCCTGGAGAAACTCATAATTGGTAATATCTCCGACAAAAAAGTCAATAGACTTACCAGTCAAATCTTGCCAGCGCTGGAGGCGTTGCTGAATTGGCGCGATCGGGGTAAGAGTTTCGACACCCAGTTCGTTATCCCAGTGCCGCCGCACCAAACTATCTAAAATCCCAACTTGATAACCTCGATTGGAAAGGTAAAGAGCGGTTGCCCAACCGCAATACCCATCGCCACCAATAACCAGGACTTTCATCTTAACCAGTTTTTACTCGCTGATAGCTAAATCTATCAGGTTTATGTCCCCTCTTTATCATCATTCTGAAAGAGATGTGGAAATGAGGACAGGAGAAGCGAGGAAAGCAGTGGCAGCAGGGCTAGCTAAAATAACGAAATTCCGTTCCATTGTCTCTGTAAAAACCCAGTATGAAGAGATTTAGAGAGATGAAGTAATACCAAGTTGCCAAAATATATTATTTTGTCATACTGTTCGCCTTGGTTCCGAGGAAAGTATCTCTGAGCTTCTTTGCTACGGAACGCTGCTTTGTAGCTTGCTTCCCGCAGGGTACTCTTTGCTCAGAATGACAAGCAATGACAACTTGCAGGGGAGTGTGGGGAGGAAGTTGCAGCAAGTCTTTACCCTCTACCTCCTGACTGTTGACCCTTGACTCTTAACCCTTGACCCCTGTCTCCTAACTAATGAATAATGAGTCAGGACTTTGGAATGCGATACTGCTGGGCAATGTAATAAAACAAACGGTAGTAATCTTGAAATTCTTGGCTCTCACTTTGCCCTTGCCAGTAGTATTGCACTTGCCCTTGAGTTAGGGTCAGTGTCATCGAACTTACTTGTTGATTAACTTCTACGACCAGCACTCCAGATATTCCTTGGGTAGTCCGAAAGTTGGAATTTATTTTTCCCTTCCGGTCTGTAATAGTAGATTCTGGTATCTGATGACTCGCCCAACCCCGAATTACTACAGAGTGATGATGAGGTGAAACAAAAGCAATGCCATCATCATTTTCTGGGGCTGCTAAAGAAGTCCAGTTACTAGGATATGGAAACTCAAAACCATAACGGTAATTGTTATAAGTCTTCCATGTAATAGCTCCAGCTTTAAAACCAGCTGTAGTACACCCGCATAGCATGATGAACAAGCTTAGAACTTTGCTAACGCCAGAGGCAAACGCATACCTTCTTCGCTTTAAACAACAGGTTTTAACCGCAGCAGTGGTCATTATTACACTTTTTACCAAAGTCACTGATTTTGCAAAATTATCAGAAACACAAATCTCTATGGGCAGGTAAGAGGAACGCTACTACTGTTTGAATTAAATTTAGTAGAAACCTGCATAACCGTTTTATAGATAACTTAGGTCAGTGAGAATGTCACTACTGAGAACAATAGAACAGAATAAGTCTTATTGTAAACAAATGTAACGAAATAGCTGTCAAAACGCTTTGCCATCTTGACAATGATTGGAGGAGCCGATAACGTGATATACATACCCGGGTAAGACCGTTAATGAGTTATATGCAAGCTAAGCAAAAGGTTACTTTGTATCTATCGCCAGAATTACACAAAAGGCTGAAGATTCGTTCAGCAGTTGATTCTGAATCAATGTCAGAACTTGCCGAACGGGCCCTTGGTTTTTACCTGTCGAATTCAGAAATAGTTGAAGAGGTAGAAGCTTCTTCTTACGGGCGAACCCATAAATTATATTCCTGTCCAAATTGTGAAAGTTCACTAGTATTACGTGATGGGGAACTGGTTACATTGGGCAATCAACCAGGAATCATTGGTCAAGAACATCTTCCCATTGATGAGATGGCTGAAGATGAAACCCATCCAAAGGGTGAGGAAGAGTTAGTTCCTTGCTAGATAGGAATTATGGATAAAGGATTCATAATCTGGTTGTCTTTGCCAAAACCAATGTCTGTACTGTCTCTATAAGGTCTCAAGTAGGTCGATTGTATGAAAGAAGAGCTCAATATACTAATTCAAGCTCAATACCCTCTAATCTACCTTGTGACCTCCGAGGAAGAGCGGGCTGAGCAAGCAATTTCCACAATCGCCCAAGTGTTAAAGCCCCAACGCCGAGTATATGTTTGGACAGTAACGCACGGCATTGTGGAGTATGGTCAACCCCGGAATGTTACTCAGCACAATACCGTTTCTCCAGAGGCGGCCATTGAGTGGATAATCCGGCAAAGAGAACCCGGTATATTTATTCTTAAAGATTTACATCCATTTATTGATGCGCCTGCGACAACTCGATCGTTGCGAGATGCGATCGCCAGCTTCAAAGGTATGCAGAAGAACATCATCTTGATGTCACCAATGCAACAAGTTCCTATTGAACTAGAAAAAGAAGTTGTCGTTCTGGACTTTCGACTGCCGGATATGACCGAGTTGAATAAAGTCTTGACTCACCATATAGAGCAAAATCGTGGGCGACGGCTGACAACAGAAGCCAGAGAAAAACTTCTTAGAGCAGCTTTGGGCTTAACTAAAGATGAAGCTGAGAAAGTATACCGTAAGGCGCAGGTCACTACAGGGCGTTTGACGGAAGATGAAGTAGATATAGTTCTATCTGAGAAAAAGCAACTGATCCGGCGTAATGGTATATTAGAGTACATCGAAGAAGATGAAACCATTGATGCTGTAGGTGGTTTAGAAGAACTAAAAAAATGGCTTAAGCAACGCTCTAACGCCTTTACAGAAAGAGCGAGAGAGTATGGTTTACCTCAACCAAAGGGAATGTTAATTCTGGGTGTTCCCGGTTGTGGTAAGTCGCTGATTGCTAAGACCACTTCTCGACTGTGGGGTTTACCAATTTTACGCCTGGATATGGGAAGAGTCTACGACGGCTCAATGGTGGGTCGAAGTGAGGCAAATCTACGTAATGCGCTAAAAACAGCAGAATCAATTTCCCCAACCATTTTGTTTATCGATGAATTAGATAAATCCTTTGCTGGTAGTGCTGGTTCTGGTGATTCTGATGGTGGGACTTCCAGCCGGATTTTTGGTTCTTTCCTCACATGGATGCAGGAAAAGAAATCTCCAGTGTTTGTGATGGCAACCGCCAATAGAGTTGAACGCTTACCTGGAGAATTTTTGAGGAAAGGTCGCTTTGATGAAATTTTCTTTGTAGATCTGCCAACTCCCGAAGAACGTCAGGATATTTACAACATCCACCTGACCAAACGCCGTGAGGACATCACTCGATTTGATCTTGAGCAACTAGCCAAGATGTCCGATGGCTTTTCTGGGGCAGAAATTGAACAAGCGATCGTTGCGGCAATGTACGAAGCTTTTGCCCAAGATCGGGAGTTCACCCAGTTAGATATTATTGCTGCACTAAAGGCTACTTTGCCGCTGTCTCGCACGATGCAAGAACAGGTAACGGCCCTAAGAGACTGGGCCAGACAGCGAGCACGACCCGCAGCATCCTCCGTTGCTGAATATCAGCGAATGGAGTTTTAAAAGCTTTCCCTTGCTAACCCAGGGGGAAAGGCTAGCTGAAAATGCTAGCAGTTACGAAAAAAGCCGCATCAACCTAAGCGCGGCTTCGCCCAAAGCAAATCGTTGTCGTTTTTCTCAATCTTCTCACTGGAGGAAACCCAAATGTCTCACTTTAGCACTCTGCGTACCAAGATCACCGATGCCGAAATCCTCAAAGCTTCCTTGCGCGACCTCGGTATCAGCGTAAAGACTGAAGCTGATGTCCGTGGCTACAACGGTCAGCGCGTGCGTTCTGACATCGTTGCCGTGTTGGAAGGCGAATATGACCTAGGTTGGTCTCGCAACAGCGATGGTTCTTTTGACCTAATCGCTGACCTGTGGGGCGTTGCTAAAAAGCACAACCAAACCGAGTTGATCAACTCGATCAACCAAAAGTATGCTGTTAACAAAACCTTGGCTGAAGTAAAACAGCGCGGTCTACAAAACGCAAATGTGAAATTGGTATTGCAATAACTATTTCTCTGCGCGTTCCCAAAGCTGCACGGGTTAACCAAGTTAATAGCGGTTAGCCCGCTTTTTTATCGGGGCTGAGATGTATTTCTCAGTCCCTATTTTGTATGCAGTAAGCTAGCTCTATAAATATATATTATGTATGGAAGGTAATCCTGATAAACAATCGGGTACGAAATGAAGCAATAAAGCAGACCTTTGCAATTTCCTAACCTAGAATTTAAATATTATCAAGCTTTTTTTATATTGATTTTATGTCTCGCGCAAAGACGCAAGTTTATCGTAGTTTGGGTTGAGAGATAGCGAAACCCAACCTATAATGTCTGTTTTTGCTTTAGTTTGAATGAAATCAAGTTAACAAGTTCTTGAACTGTCCGTATGGTCTCGGCTTCTGCATCAGAAATTTCGATCTCAAACTCTTCTTCTATAGCCAGTAATAATTCTATTCCATCTAGGTTATCCATACCTAAGTCATTGGGTGAAAGATCATAGTTATTCGATGATGATAAAAAAAATCTAAAAGATTCTCCTAATACAAGAGAGTCAACTAGACTTATATTTTCAACTTCTACCGATTTTTGTTCTGAAATTACTTTTTTAGCTCTTTCAACAAGAATATTTTCAGATGATAGCTCTTTATTATCTAAATCTTGGTCAAACTTTTCACCAAATGAGGATGGAACTAACGATTGGGTGTTTTCATTCTGAATTGGTTTGTTTTCAAAACATTTTTCCAATGCAATCTTTACTTCAATCAAAGCTGCTAAGTTATTATTTAGAAGTTCAATAACTCCCACTTGTCCTTTGATTTGGCACTGGAGTAAATTGGCAAATTTTTCTTGAACTACCTCTTGAAGTAAAGCCTGCATTGCTGATTGCTGGTCACTTTCAAAAGCAGCTTTTAAAGCATCTTCATGTGCAGATTGAGATTCTTCCTTAGCTTTGATATATTGATTTTGAATTAGATTTTGCTGTGCTGTTGCCTTAGCAATTGCATCACGACTATTACTGATAGCTTTTTGTATATCAGCTAAAATATTTATCATAGGTTGCATAGTGTGCTTAAACTGCTTCAATTACTTGGAACTTATTTTAAGTTATCATGTATATTTTTATTCATTCCCTACCAACTCTGACTTAAATTTAAAACAAACCCAGGTAGTAACGGTTCACCGCTCAGTGTTTTAGGGTTATCTAATACCTCAACCGCATTATTAGGACGATAAATAAAAACTGGGCGTTGTTTTCTATCAATTAACCAACCAAGTTGTGTTCCATTATCAATATACTCTTGCATCTTGTCTTGCAAAAGTCGCAAGTTATCGCTACCAGAACACAATTCAATCACAAACTCAGGACAAATCGGTGCAAATTTTTTTCGCAGTTCCGCTGGTATGGCTTCCCAGTGATCGCGTTTTATCCACGCTGCATCTGGCGATCGCACCGCACCATTAGGTAAAGTAAACCCACCACTAGAACCAAATCTCACACCTGTACCATTGTGCTGTGTCCACGTCCACAACTGCCCAATTAAGTTAAAATTGCGTTCATCAGTTTCGGAACCAGTAGGGCCATAATCACTAATTCTCCAGCAGCATTACGTTCGATACGAAAGTCGCGATTTAGCTGACAAAAATCATAAAACTGGTCGTCAGTTAGTGCGATCGCAGGTTGCATTTGCAAGACTATTGGTACAATTTCTGTAGCTACAGGTAAGTTGCTGTTCATAATTGCTCTTTGAATACTTCACCTATCTTCAAAATATCTCTTTATAAAAAATTTAGGGGTGATTTCATAATCACCCCTTTATTCCCCTCATATTAGAATTTAATTCCAGCACCCTTTACGGGAAGCATATTTACTCTGAAATATTAACTAAACTCTCAACCTGAGCATTAGCCAAGGTTGGCGCTGTAAAAATACGCGAGTACAAACTTGAAGGTTGCTGGTGAGCAACAACTGGTAAAACTTGGCGAGCATGAGTAGCTAATTCTACTGCCTTCACATCATAAGTCTGCGTTGCCAACTTGGGATAAAAACCGATACCGACAATTGGAAGCAGCAGACAAGCGGTAATAAATAGTTCACGAGGTTTAACATCAGATATTACAGCATCTAGATGTAACTCTTCACTTTGGTTGCCGTAGAAAACTTGGCGCAGCATCGACAGTAAATAGATCGGTGTCAGAATCACGCCAACCGCTGACAGCAGTACGACTACAACTTTGAAACTGGAACTATAAACATCACTGGTGGCGATACCGAGAAATACCATCAATTCACCAACAAAGCCGCTCATTCCTGGTAAAGCGAGAGAAGCCATTGAGCCAACGGTGAACAGAGCAAAGGTTTTGGGCATTACCTTAGCCATACCGCCCATTTTATCCATTATCAAGGTGTGGGTGCGTTCGTAAGTCACCCCGGATAGGAAGAACAAGCTAGCAGCAATCAAACCGTGGGAAACCATTTGTAACACCGCACCGCTGATGCCCAGTTCTGTATAAGAAGCAATCCCAATCAGTACAAACCCCATGTGGGCAATTGAAGAGTAAGCCAAGCGTCGTTTGAGATTGGTTTGAGCAAAGGCACAGCAAGCACCATAGACAATGTTCACTACACCCAAAATGGCTAACACTGGAGCAAAGTACACATGGGCATTAGGCAGCATCTCAACGTTGATGCGGATGAGAGCATAACCACCCATTTTTAACAATACACCAGCCAAAATCATTGAACCTGGTGCCGAGGCTTCACCATGAGCATCAGGTAGCCAAGTGTGTAAGGGAAAAATCGGCAGCTTCACGCCGAAGGCAATCAAGAAACCTGCATAAACTAATAATTCAAAGGCTTTGGGATATTGTTTCATTCCCAGAGTTGCCATGTCGAAGGTGACAGTATCTCCAGAGAATGCCATTGCAAAACCCGCTACCAAGATAAATATTGATGCAGCGGCGGTGTAGAGAATGAACTTAGTAGCTGCATAACGGCGGTTTTGTCCTCCCCAGATGGAAATCAGCAGGTAAACTGGCACTAACTCGATTTCCCACATCAGGAAGAACAACAGCATATCCTGGGCGACAAATACGCCAAGCTGGGCGCTGTACATCACCAGCATCAAGCCATAAAATAATCGCGGCTTGGTGGTAACTTTCCAAGCCGCGAAGATTGCGAGTGTGTTAATTAATCCTGTTAGCAGCACTAGGGGCATCGACAAACCATCAACCCCCACCGCCCAATGCAAACCCAACTGCGGAACCCAAGGGTAGTTTTCTACAAGTTGAAATGTTGAATTGTGGAAGTCGTATTTATACCAAAAAGTATAAATCATCAATGCAAAGTCGGCGATCGCTACTCCTAAACCGTACCACCGCACAGTTCTGCCCTCTTTATCTGGGATTAGGGGGATGGCTAAGGCAGCCACCAAAGGCAAGAAAATTATGGCTGTTAGCCAGGGAAGTTCAATATCATTCATCACTGCTGACAATCGGTTTAGAATTTCGCTTTTGATTACATTATATTAAGGAGTTTTTAGTTTTGTAAACAATATTTCTCCTTAGAAGATTAAAATTTGGATGTAGATAGTAATAAATACTCATTGCTATCTCTTGGCAATCTATTCTAAATGTAAACTTTTGCTAAGTCAACAAAAAAACGGTGACTAATGCCACCGCCTCAAGATATGACTGCTTTTTAAGATGCAGACAACTGCTAAATAAGACTTGAAACTACACTTTTAAACGATACGATTGACAATTGTCCATACTTCCCCATCTGAGCGAACATAAGGAACTGATATGGTTTTGAACCCGGTAATGAAAGGCTTGTAATATACCTGCCAATACATTGGACTTAGATAATCGGCGCAAGCTTTCAGAAGACGGATTTCTGTGGATAGTTCTCCCGCAAGTTGATTAACGCGTTGAGCATGAACCTGAGCTACTCTTTTGGCCTCATCTAGCTGCTGCTGTTGAGTAAGTTGTTTTGATTCAATTTGGCAACATGCTAATTCAGCTTGTTTATGATGTAGCTGCATTTCCAAGGCGGCGATCGCATCATCTATGCCTTTAAGTTCAGCAGATAATTGAGGATTTTCTCTAGCATGGCGACGGTACGCCTCAACTGTGGCTAGGGGTGAATCATTTCCACCAGATATTGCTTTATTAATATTGAGAGCTGCACGTTCTTGCTGGAGAACTTGAATTTGAGAGTTAAGTGCTGCTATTTCTGCCTGAATTTGCTGCATAATTCTTGTTTATCCTTCGTGAAAGCTGCTTGCGCCTTGGGTATCTAGAGAAAGCGATCGCACAACAGCTGTAATTCCTGCTTCTTGCCAAGCGGTTAACATCGCCATTTCTACAGCCTGTGACTGTGTTGTATCTGCCAAAGCTAACAGTGTCGGCCCCGCACCACTAATTACCATGCCGTAAGCACCAGCAGCCACAGCTGCTATGTTGACAGCATCGTAACCAGGAATCAAGGCTTTGCGATAGGGTTGATGTAACTTATCTTGCAAAGCCGTCCTTAACCATTCTCCCTTACCAGTTTCCAAACCACGCAACAACAACCCCAGATGTGCCGTATTAAAAATTGCGTCTGCACGACTCACCTCAGTTGGTAGAACGCGCCGCGCTGTTGAAGTAGAAAGTTCAAAATCAGGAATAGCCAGCACAGGCACAACATTCTCATGCCAGGGAATCTCGCAGATTTCCCAACCTGTGCTGCTGGTTGCAGCCAGACGACATCCCCCCAACAAAGCTGGAACTACATTATCAGGATGTCCCTCCATTGCGATCGCTAATTCCATCACTTGCAACTGGCTCAGAGGCGTACCCGCCAATTCATTAGCACCAACCAACCCACCAACAATTGCTGTAGCTGAACTACCCAAACCCCGTGCTAGTGGGACACCCAGCCGAATCTCCATTTTCATTGATGGCGGCGTCTGCTCTATATATTGATATAACTTTGCAAACGCTTGGTAGAGAAGATTGCTCTCATCAGTTTGTACTCGTTCTGCTTCCGCACCTGTGACATGAATAGTTAACCCTCCCTCTTGTAGGCGAGTGAACTTAAACTCGTTATGCAGCGTTAAAGCTGCGCCGATGCAATCAAAACCAGGTCCCAAATTAGCAGTTGTGGCAGGAACGGTAACAGTGACACTAGAAACAACAGACATCTGCAAATACTCACTAATCGATCAACAAGCATCTCATGTATTCATGGCAATTTGGGTGAGTTTTTGCTCGGTGTTGGGGATACTTTGATCACACCCTACTTTAATCTATACATCAAACCTCAATTTGCAGTGATTGATGGCTCTAGCAAAATTAGCTTGTTGTAATTTAGATATTTGGATTGTGCGATCGCTCTACTCAATCTACAAATATCAGTCTCAAAAATAATTTCGGATACACAGAGAATAAGTTAGTTTGCTGAAACGCAACGCTTTTAGTAACTTTTATTCGTAACTCTAATCAGAAAACGTAGAGCTTCATTTACTGCTTGAGCGTTGGGAAACATTTCTATAACGTCTGCTTCTAAATGAACTGTTAACCCTTCAGAATTTTTGCCATTATGTTGTTCAAATTTTCCTATAATATTATTTTCCAAAACTTGATATGACTGAGGTTGAGTTTCAGGTATAAGCTTTTGGGAAGATGAATCATTTAGTTTCTTAGCAAGGGATTCCCAACTAGTTGCTTTCAGCTTAAAGTGATCCTTTGCTTCACGTAATGTTTTAAACTGTTGCTTTAGAATATCAATCGTATGAATATCCTTTTGATAAGTCTGGGTTTGTTTATTAAGGTCTTCCTCAACCATATCAACTACCTCATTAATGAGTCGGTCATGATTTTCGGAAATTTGAGCCGCAGCCCCTAAAATACGGGAGGTTGCTTTGATCTGCACTTCGGTCTCTTGTTTAAGTCTATCGGCAATATTACGAATTTGCTCCCCCAACTTAGCTTTACTTTGAGTTCCTATGGTTGATGCTGATTTTTTGCTCATAAAGATGCTTATTTATTCCGAAAGTATCTCTTTAATAGCAAGCCAGATACGTTTAAACTTTTGTACCAGACCTACAGGATTACCTGTTGTTTCCTCTTCCACCGAATCTACTAGGGATTGAATTCTATCCATGCGCTCTGCTACAACGTAGAGGTTATTTATAGCTTCATCCTTACTTGCCAGGGATTCGCGCAGTATAACAACCATCTCAGCAATTTCCCGTTTTAGCCTTTCGTTCTCAGCTTTACGACGAGTTTCCCATCCCTTAATACCAGCCTTGGAACGTCGCTCAAATTTAAGTTGTGTTTGTGCCTCATTATATAGAGTTAAATAGTTATCTCGCTCAGACTTTATTTCTTCATATTGGGCAAGTAATTCAGCCGCTCTAGCTTTTTCTTCATTGTAACGATGTAGAGTCTGCTGATAATTTTTTTGCTCATCAAGATATATTTGGTAATTGTGTACTGCACGTTCTCTTAACTCATTAACCTCAATTTGGTAAGTTTGAATATTTTGCTGAATTTGAGTGAGTTGGGATACTGCATCTTGATTTTCTTTTGCACGTTGTTGCCATTCATCACGTTGAGCAATTAATTCAGTTGCTTTCGCTTTTGCTTCATTGTAACGATTTAGAGCCTGCTGATAATTTTCTTTTTCATCAACATAGATTAAATAATTGTGTGCTGCACGTTTTTCTAACTCGTTAACCTTAACTTGGTAAGTTTGGATATCTTGCTGAATTTGAGTCAGTTGAGATACTGCATCTTGATTTTCTTTTGCACGTTGTTGCCATTCATCACGTTGGGCAATTAATTCAGTTGCTCTCGTTTTTTCTCCGTTGTAGAGGCATAAAGCCTGTTGATAATTTTTTTGTTCATTAAGATATATCTGGTAATTGTGTGCTGCACGTTCTTCTAATTCGTTAACCTCAACTTGGTAAGTTTGGATATCTTGCTGAACTTGAGTCAGTTGAGATGCAGCTTCCTGATTTTCTTTTGCACGTTGCTGCCATTCATCACGTTGGGCACGAACAGTCATCAATAACTGTTTAAGTTCAGGATAAGAAAGTGGTTCTTTCGCAGGTGGATGAGGATTATTGACAGAGCGATTTTTGCGACGATCCTTGTCTGCGTCTCGCATAGCCATAATAAATGTTATAAATATTACTTTAATTCCTATGTTAATACAATCTTTTGACGTGTAAAAGCGATCACCTCAACATTAGGAGCGATCGCTTTTTTCCCTTAACTGTCTAAAAAGTTCCTAAAACGTTTGTTACCTCAGTCTCTAACGATTTGCGGAACTAAAAATCTATTGGCATATATCCGAGGTTTTGTTTGCGAGACTATGGCATAAGACTGACGAAGATGAGTATTCACTGCGACAGTCTTCACGTCGTACATCTGCATCGCCATTTTGGGATAAAAACCAATACCAATAATCATCAGTAGAAAACAGGCAGCGATAAACACCTCACGGGGTCTAGCATCGTCGTAGACTGCATCTTCTGGTACTAAGCAATCTGTACCAAAACAAACTGTTCCCTCATCTTCTTGATTTTCCAAGCCTGCATTATTGATGTCGCAGATGAGTGCTGCACCCTTACCATAAAATACCTGTCGCAGCATAGAAAGGAGATAGATAGGTGTAAGGATGACTCCAACTGCTGCGAGAAAAACCGTCACAGTGCAGAAAGCCGAACTGTAAACATCACTGGTTGTCAAACCAACGAATACCGAAAGTTCACCAGCAAAGCCGCTCATACCAGGAAGGGCTAAGGATGCCATCGCTCCGATTGTAAACAGGGCGAATACTTTGGGCATAGCTTGACCAATACCGCCCATATCTTTCATTACCATTGTGTGGGTGCGATCGTAAGTAACACCTGCCAAGAAGAACAGTACTGAGGCGATCAAACCATGCGAGATCATCTGCAACATCGCGCCGTTGATTCCTAAATCAGTGAAGGACGCAATCCCAAGCAGTACAAACCCCATGTGAGATATCGACGAATAAGCTAAACGCCGTTTCATGTTGGTCTGAGCAAAGGAGTTTAATGCACCATAAATAATATTGACAACACCCAGAATGGCTAGAACTGGCGCAAAGTAAATGTGTGCATCGGGAAGTAGCTCAAGATTCAGGCGAATCAGTCCGTATCCGCCCATCTTCAACAACACACCAGCCAGAATCATCGACACAGGAGAGGATGCTTCGCCGTGAGCATCAGGCAACCAGGTATGCATGGGGAAAACAGCAAGCTTGACGCCAAATGCAATCAACAATCCTGCATAAAGTAGCAGTTGTAGACCAAGCGGATATTCCTTCATGCCGAGTGCGGTTATATCAAATGTCATATTACCGCCGCCATATAGCCCCATTGCCAAGGCTGCCACCAAAATAAATATAGAAGCCGCTGCTGTATATAGCAAGAATTTTGTAGCTGCGTAGCGACGCTTCTGCCCACCCCAAATACAGATTAGTAGGTATACAGGAATTAGCTCTACTTCCCACATAATGAAAAATAGCAGCAAGTCTTTGGCAACGAACACACCTACCTGTGCGGAATACAGCACAAGCATTAGGAAATAGAAGAGACGGGGGCGGTGATCAACTTGCCAGGCTGAAAAAATTGAAAGTGTGGTGACAAATCCTGCCAGCAGCACAAGCGGTACTGAAAGTCCATCGACCGATAATGACCAGTTCAGACCTAACTGAGGTACCCAGGCATAATTCTCCACGAGTTGAAAACTAGCACTGCTCGCATCGTAATGCTTCCAAAAGGCATAGCACATCAAGGCAAAGTCTGCAATACCTACACCCAGTGCATACCATCGCAGGCGCTTGCCGTCTTTATCAGGCAGCACAGGAATCAGCAGCGAAGCAACGAGTGGCAGCAAGACGATCGCAGTAAGCCAGGGAAATCGATCCGCTATCATGTCAATAAGAAAAAATACTTATTTGTGAATGAAGTCATTCTACTAAACTTTGTAACAATTTCTTCATAAGTCTTTTCCCTAGGTATGTATAGACGGAACTCTGTTCCTTAACTCACTGACTTTCTAGTGAACAGTCAAATACCCGTTATGAATGCTGAAGTTATCGTTACTAAATATTGAAAGCTTTCCCCTACGTCGTACACCCAGTTCTCAGATGTGCAACTCGTCATACTGTTTGCGTTCGTCTTCGTCTCGTAGAGAAGCGTTTCCGCAGAGGATCTTACTAACAAACAAAAATGCGATCGCTAGCTAACACATGATTTGCATCAGCGTAATTTTACACTTGTCTTTACAAGATTAAGAATATTAAATCACTTCATCACTAACGCACGGTAACGGCTTGTAATTGTTGTACATGAGATTTAAAAACAAACCAGGTTTGCCTACCGTCACCCTGCTGATTGCAAGGAAGTGGCTTCTCAAATGTGACTTCCCAGTAATCCCTGAGACGTTCACCATTACCAGTAGGACTCACTACCTGACTATTGTTACTACTTAGAATAGACGAGACAAAAAATTTATCACCTGATCTAACGGCGCACTTTTGATCTGGCTGTGTTATGTTACGTGCTTGTAGATACCAGCTTTCTTCCCGCTTGAAAGTAGTACCTCCAGGAGCAGTAACCCTTAAAACGCGTATTACAGGAGTAGTTTGAGAAGACACAGTATTGGGAATTATCACACCCAACACTCCAAACGCCAAACCCAGACACAAAAGTAATTTCTTGGAATGCAACTTAGTATTACCAATACTCATATTGGATTTCCTCAGTATTAAGTATAACTTTCAACCCGAATTTCATTATTGTCACATGAATCTTAGTCCTAAGTAAATCAGGCATTCTAAATTGTTACCAAATTTACGCTTGGCAAATTTTACTAACTAGAGTTAAGCGTTCTTACTTCAGAAGCAATTCAGAAGAGAAAGAGTAGCGTGTTAGCGTAGTTTCCCGTAGGTATAGCTCTTTATCAAAAATTACTTCTACGCTTTTTAATCAAATCAGATGCTTTTTCTCCAATCATGATCGTGGGTGCATTCGTGTTTCCCGTAGTAATGATTGGCATAATTGATGCATCCACAACTCGTAAACCATCAATCCCCCTGACCCTAAGTTGGGAATCAACAACCGCCATCTGGTCAAAGCCCATTTTGCATGTCCCGACGGGGTGGTTCACTGTATCGCACGCTTGGCGAATGTAGGCTCGAATCGCTTTGTCAGTAGACACGTCAGCACCGGGGGCGATTTCTTCACCCCGAAACTCAGCAAGCACCGCAGAATCGGCGAGTTGACGCGCAATTTTAACTCCTTCAACAATTACTTGCATATCAGATTTATTCTGGAGATAGTTCGCCCGGATGAGTGGCGGGTCTTTGGGGTTCGCAGAACGCAAACTGACACTGCCACGGCTCTTAGGGTGGTTGTTAATCACAAGGATGGTGAATGCCGGGCCTTCGCGGGCAAAGGCAGGATTGACAAATAAGATTGGAGCACAGGTAAACTGCACGTTGGGTGCAGCATGTAAACTCTTTTTGGTACGCAGGAACAACCCACCTTCTCCGATATTGCTGGTTGGCGCAGGTTGAATATCTTGAGTTGCTTGGTAAGCTACAGAGACAAGCGTGTGATCTTGGAGATTTTGACCGACACCCGGCAAATCAACGACTACAGGAATATCTAACGCCCGCAGATGTTCTGCTGAACCAATCCCAGAAAGCATCAGCAGCTTGGGGGAATCAAACACACCAGCACTCAGAATCACTTCCTCGTTGACCATAACCTTGTGTTCCGTCCCGTTCCGAATATACGCAACTCCCACCGTACGCGTTCCCTCAAAGAGTAAACGAGTGACCAATGCTCCTGTTTGAATGGTCAAATTGGGGCGATTCAGAATCGGACGCAGGAACGCGACTGCCGTACTTTGTCGCTTACCATCTTTCACCGTGAGTTGATAAAGTCCCGCGCCTTCTTGGTGTACACCATTAAAGTCGGGATTGCGTTCATAGCCTATTGCGATGGCGGCTTCCACAAAACTTTGCGATACAATGCTCGGAGCTATTGGATCGGTGATGCCAAGCGGCCCTGAGACTGCGTGGAATTCCGAAACAATGCGCTGCTGGTTTTCCGATTTCTTGAAGTAAGGCAAGACATCTTGGTAACTCCAACCCCAATTGCCTAAAGCTTGCCAGCGATCGTAATCGCGGGAATTGCCTCGAATGTAAATCATGGCATTGATTGAACTGCTGCCACCCAGAACTTTGCCGCGCGGAGAGAAGATTTTGCGGTTATTCAAGTAGGGTTCTTTTTCAGTGAAGTATGCCCAGTCCATCTCAGAGTTTAGTAGTGTAGGCCATGCTACGGGAATCTGGATTTCTGGTTTAGTATCGGGACTACCCGCTTCGAGCAGCAATGCTGTAGTTTCCGGGTCTTCTGTAAGACGGTTGGCGACGACACTGCCCGCCGATCCGGCACCAATCACTACATAATCGTATTTAGCGATCGCGTTTGGATAATCTTTAGACAATCCCTTATCGCTCTGAGCATTAGCGGTGAGAATGTCAATCAGAGGCGCACTTCCTGCTGCTGCGGCTCCAGTGACAAAACCACCTGTGACTTTTACAAATTGACGTCGGGGAAGGCTATTCATATTTGATATATTGCACACCTTACATGAATAAATAGTCAAAAATTAGATATTTTAAGTTAGTATCATTGAGGCTAATTTTTTCAGAAAATCTTTTTTTTGGAAACAGTATATCTAGATTATTTATTAAACTAAAATTTTAGCTTGAATTGTATATCTGCCAGACCTTAAAACTCATATAACTTCCACATCGACCTAAATAATCGAGTGTGCAAGTAGGTATAATCAAACATAAAATAAAATCCTAGTTCGTAGTGTTCGCGTAGCGTCTCGAAGAGAGCGATTCATCGCTCAAAATAAGATAAGGATGATCAGGACTAAAGTCCTTACCCTCCGGGTGACGCTCCTACGTCGCTAACGCTGCGAAGACAGTTAGTCGCTCATGGGGGAAACCCCCAAGACCCTTCGGGTTCGCCAGTTGCCTGCGGAGGGAAACCCTCCCGCAGCACTGGACTCACCGCGCTAACTCACTACAAACTTTAATTTATTTACGCCTAGCTACTCAGTAGCTCTTTTCAGGCATTAAAGTTTGATTTTTATCAAATATAAGCAAATACTCAATTACCTGTCTGTTGGATGGTTGTCATCTGTCTGAAACAACGGAATTTTATTGATGTACAATTGTACTTAAAAAGATAGATGATATTTTAGTATAAAAAAATACGCTTTTTTTAGCGAGTAACGAGCGTCACCGGATGGCTTGTCCTTAGACATTAGACTTCTTGCAAAAGTCTGGGAAAAGGTTAAGGGGAAAAGGGAAAAGGGACTTACAAACCTTACCCTTTAACCTTTCCCCCTTCGGGTTCGCCAGTTGCCTGCGGAGGGAAACCCTCCCGCAGCACTGGTCTCACCTTTTCCCCAAGGTGCAAAAATATATTTTTGCAAGAGGTCTATTGCCTTCAGGATGCACCGCAACCACGTTAAGCTGGATTAAAGTAGCAATTTATTGCACTGTCTATATTAAATTGGCTAAATTAGCTAATCCTGTTAATTTTTAATTTTCGCTGCTTGAGAACCCGGAATGTTAGACCGAATTTTTGATTACCTGAACTTTCATTTCAGCGTTGAAGCCTCTATAGTGCTGCTGATTCTGATTTTTTTAGAGGCAGTGCTATCCGCTGACAATGCGATCGCCCTCGCTGCGATCGCCCAAGGACTGGAGGACAAAAAACTTGAGCGTCAGGCACTCAACTTTGGTTTGGTCGTCGCATATATTCTGCGAATCTCCCTGATTCTAACTGCAACTTGGGTGCAAAAATTCTGGCAATTTGAATTTTTGGGTGCTGCATACTTGTTATGGCTGGTATTCCAACACTTTACCTCTCAAGAAACAGAGGACGATCATCATCACGGCCCCCGCTTCAACTCACTATGGCAAGCGATCCCCGTGATTGCGTTTACAGATTTAGCATTTTCTTTGGATAGCGTGACAACTGCGATCGCTGTTTCTCAAGAAAAGTGGCTAGTACTGACGGGTGCAACAATTGGTATTATCACGCTGCGATTTATGGCGGGATTGTTTATCCGTTGGTTAGACGAATTTGAAAATTTAGAAGATGCAGGCTATGTCACCGTGGCGTTGGTGGGCTTGCGACTGTTGTTAAAAGTGGTTAATGATGCTTTAGTACCACCAGAATGGTTCATGATTACTGCGATCGGCCTTATCTTAGCCTGGGGATTTACGAAGCGTTCTGTCATCGAATTACCCCAAGAGGAACCGGAAAAAACTGAAGTGTCGAAGTAACAAAATAAGGGGAGAGGGGGGATTAAGTACATAAATTATTCTTGTTTCCCCCTTCTCTCCCCTCCTCTTTACTACTCGTGCAACCAAGGGGTTATGTGAGGTTGCCAACTGACCAATTCTTCATCATTAAACCACAGAGCAATTTCTCGTTGTGCGGTTTCTTGAGCATCAGAACCGTGGATTAAGTTGCGACCAATATTCAGGCCAAAGTCGCCCCGAATTGTTCCCGGTTCTGCTGTTAGGGGATTCGTTGCACCAATAATTTTTCTAGCAGAAGCAACTACGCCATCTCCTTCCCACACCATCGCTACGACTGGGCTAGAAGTGATAAATTCGACTAAACCACCAAAAAAAGGTCTTTCGCGGTGAACATCATAGTGCTGTTCAGCTAATTCCCGGCTGACTTTCAGGAACTTCAAACCAACGAGGGTAAAACCTTTAGTTTCAAAGCGACGGATAATTTCACCCACCAATCCACGCTGTACGCCATCAGGCTTAATTGCTAAGAATGTGCGTTCCAAAGCTAACTCCCAAAACTTAATAAGTTTTTTATCTGGTCAATTGTCAGGTGTCTAACGCATTGTTTTGTCAAGAGTCTAAAGTCCAAAGTCAAAAGATTTTTCACTCTTGACAGACGCGATTAATCGCGTCTTTACTCTTGACTCTTGTACAGACGTGATTAATCGTGTCTGTGCTCTTGACTCCTGACTCTTGACCAATCAGAGTTTATCTCAGAAATTATCTTTAGGTGCATATCCGTTCGCAAATGAATGCGCTAAATTGTTAATTCGTGGGTGAAACACAGAGGTCAGGAAGAAATGGGTGTTGAGTCAACTGCTACATCTGACGAGGTGGTAAAAGTACCGTCCAATGGACACAAATCTGAAGTGAAAAATCACAAGCAAAAAAAGCTGTTACCACCTAGTACTACCACAGGAGATACGCCTCGCTCCTGGAAAATAGAGGATAGCGAAGCCCTGTACCGCATTGAAGGTTGGGGACAGCCTTATTTTTCGATTAACGCTGCTGGTCATGTCACTGTATCCCCCAAGGGCGATCGCGGG
This sequence comes from Nostoc sp. B(2019), assembly GCF_010091925.1. Taxonomy (GTDB): domain Bacteria; phylum Cyanobacteriota; class Cyanobacteriia; order Cyanobacteriales; family Nostocaceae; genus Komarekiella. The sequence continues at coordinate 104,061 of NZ_WVID01000011.1, forward strand.
GGTTCTCTAGACTTGTTTGAACTAGTCAATTCCTTGAAGCAGCGTAATTTGGGACTTCCCATATTGATTCGATTTTCCGATATTTTGGAAAACCGGATTGAGCGGTTGAATGCTTGTTTTGCAAAGGCGATCGCCCGCTACAACTATCCTGGCGTCTATCGTGGCGTGTTTCCCGTCAAGTGTAACCAGGAGAGGCACTTGATTGAAGATTTAGTGAAATTTGGCAAGCCACATCAATTTGGTCTCGAAGCTGGTTCCAAGCCAGAATTAATGATTGCTCTGGCTACTCTGGATACCCCAGGAGCATTGCTAGTTTGCAATGGCTACAAAGACCAGGAATACATCGAAACGGCAATGTTAGCCCAAAGACTAGGGCAAACACCGATTATCGTTTTAGAACAGATTGAAGAGGTCGATCTGGTAATTGCCGCTAACCGCCAGTTAGGTATTAAGCCGATTTTGGGAGTTCGCGCTAAACTCAGTACTCAAGGCATGGGACGTTGGGGAACCTCTAGCGGCGATCGCGCTAAATTTGGTTTGACAATGCCTGAAGTAATGGAGGCGGTTGATAGGTTACGCGAAGCTGACTTGCTCGATTCTTTGCAGTTGATGCACTTCCACATTGGCTCACAAATTTCTGCCATTAATGTAATTAAAGATGCCATCCAAGAAGCTAGCCGCATCTACGTAGAGTTGGCGATGCTGGGGGCAGATATGAAATATCTCGATGTTGGCGGTGGCTTGGGTGTAGATTATGACGGTTCCCAAACCAACTTTTACACCTCGAAAAATTACAATATGCAGAACTATGCCAATGATATCGTGGCAGAGTTAAAAGATACCTGTGCTGAGCGGCAAATTTCCGTACCAACACTGATTAGTGAAAGTGGACGAGCGATCGCTTCCCATCAGTCGGTACTGATTTTTGATGTTCTCAGCACTAGCGATGTCCCCCTTGATCCGCCAGAACCTCCGCAAGAGGGCGAATCCCCAGTTATTAATTACCTTTGGGAAACCTACCAATCAATCAACATAGAGAATTATCAGGAGTTCTATCACGACGCCACTCAATTCAAAGAAGAAGCTATCAGCCGCTTCAATTTGGGAATTTTACGCCTCAAAGAAAGAGCCAAAGCTGAGCGACTCTACTGGGCTTGTTGTAAAAAAATCCTTGACATCACCAGACAGCAAGAATACGTACCCGATGAATTGGAAGACCTAGAAAAAATCATGGCTTCCATCTACTACGTAAATATGTCTGTGTTTCAATCAGCACCAGATTGCTGGGCGATCGACCAGTTATTCCCAATCCTGCCCATACACCGCCTAGATGAAGAACCGACGCGGCGCGGCATTTTAGCAGACCTGACGTGTGATAGTGATGGTAAAATAGACCGTTTTATTGACCTGCGTGATGTCAAATCGGTTTTAGAACTGCACCCCTACAAGCCAGGAGAACCCTATTATTTGGGGATGTTCCTGAATGGAGCTTACCAAGAAATTATGGGCAATTTGCACAACCTCTTTGGCGATACCAATGCAGTTCATATCCAGTTGACTCCCAAAGGCTACCAGATTGAACACGTTGTCAAGGGTGACACCATGAGCGAAGTCGTGAGCTACGTGCAGTATGACTCCGAAGATATGGTGGAAAATATCCGCCAGCGTTGTGAGAAAGCTTTGGAGGAAAAACGCATTACTCTAGCAGAATCTCAGCGATTACTGCAAACCTACGAGCAGAGTCTCAGACGATATACGTATCTAAATAGCTAATGGTCAAGAGTCAAAAAGTCAAGAGTCAAAAATTCAAAACATTCACTCTTGAACGCCAGTCGCCTCAAGTCGGGAAACCCTTTCGGCAGTTCCTCCTGGGGGAAACCCCCTTGGCGCAGCCTCTCGTAGAGAAGACCGGACTGCCGACGCTCCTACGTCGCTACCGCTACGCTAACACCACAGCGCTGGCTCCCCTTGACTCTTGATTCTTGACTAATTTGTATTTGTCCCCAGCAATTCCGCGATCGCTTGTCGCTCAACAGGTGTCTGAGATGGTGGTGTCTGACGGGCATCGGTAATCAGCCAGTCTAAAGCAGCAGCTTGGACATCGATCGCAGCTCCAGTCTTATCCACGCAATAACGCCCAAACACTAACTTATCAACCAAGCGGACTCCTGGCCCCAGGCGTGACCATTCAAAAATCACGCTGTTTTCTACTGTTGCACCGCTGCATATCCAGCAATTGGGGCCAATCATGGCTGGGCCAACGATTTTAGCTCCGTCTTCTATTCTGGTCATGCCACCAATGTAAACTGGGCCTGTGATATCTACTTTGTCCCAATTCACGGCAACATTTAAGCCAGTGTAGATTCCAGGAGCGACTTCATGACCTGGGATTTGCACGTTTTTGATTTCGCGCAGTAGCACACCACGAATCGCCCGCCAGTAGTCTGGTACTTTACCAATATCTACCCATTCAAAGTCCATAGGGATGGCATAAAATGGGGCTTTGATTTCCACTAGTTTGGGAAATAATTGGCTACCGATGTCGTACTCTATTCCAGAGGGAATGTAATTAAATACCTCTGGTTCAAAGATATAAATACCTGTGTTGATGTTAGTGCTCAGAGCCTCTTCGGTTGAAGGTTTTTCTTGGAAAGCTTGAACACGACAATCTTCATCGGTGACGACCACACCGTAACTAGACACTTCTTCTTGTGGGACAGATTTCGTAATGATAGTGGCGATTGAGCCTTTAGATTTATGCCACTTTACCGCGGCAGTCAAATCTAGATCAATCAAAGCATCACCGCATAACACCACAAAGGTATCATCAAAAAACGGTGAGAAATCTTGGATGCGGCGCATTCCTCCAGCAGAACCGATTGCTTCCCCCACCAGTTTACCGTCGTCATCAATTTTCCCTTCAAAAGAATAGGCAATCTGTACACCAAACCGCTGCCCATCACGAAAATAGTTTTCTATTTCCTCAGCCAAGTGACTAACATTGACCATAATCTGGTCAAAACCGTGTTGGCGTAACAGTTCCAGTAAAAATTCCATCACTGGTTTTTGCAGGATAGGAATCATCGGTTTGGGAGTTGTATAGGTAATCGGACGAACACGAGTACCCTTGCCCGCCGCGAGAATCATCGCTTTCATAAAAGTTTATTCCTCAACCACAAGCCAGTTTACTTTCATCGAGTGATACTTAATCATCAGTTTTTATTTCTGCTCTAAGTTATCCCTAAACACAGGAATAACGGGAATTTGCTGGTTATTGCAACCATTAGATATGGCTAGATGACAAGCGATCAGTTATCTTTTCAATTTACTCGGATTTTGGGGCTGAAGCAAAAATCTGTAAATTATCTGTAGGGCTGCTTTTGACTTACTTAGTTCATTGTTTGCTCGAAGGGCTTGTAGGTGTTAGCTGTATCTGTAAGTAAGCGAATTTTAATCTCATGATAAAACTCCTCTTGAAATAGCTCTACTTTGGATTGAGCCGAAAGTAGTAGTAGTGCCCAGAAAACACTAACAAGGTGACTGTGTTTTGACTCATGGCCAGACCCATTTTGATATGATTGCTTTGTCTTTGACCACAACTCTACAAGTTGTTCCAGATTCAGCCAATTTTGTTCTAAATGTAACTCTCTTGCTGAAAGATACAACACCTGCTCTAGTTCCCTAGCTACTTCCGTCAGATTTTCTTGGTGAGCTAACTCTAGTGCCTCCCGCATCGTTTGAACACTAGGCTGACGCTTGGGGCGAATAGGTTTACTGGCTTTCTGTACAAGTTTTAGCTGGTTCGCCATGATCTGCAATTGCTCAATTAACTCTTGCAGAGTGACGCGGCGCTTTGGTGGTGGCATTGCCGCTGGGCGACGACGCAATTGTCGTTCTAATGGTAGACGGTGAGCCTGATGTAATATCCCGTCTTCACTTTCTAAGATTGCATCATCTGCTATACCTTCTTGGGTATCTGCTCCTAAAGACAATTGCATCAAGGTGTTTGCTTTGAATAAAACTAGCATTGATGCTGACAAAAAAGCCTGTCCAGATTGGGACAAGTCGGCTTCATAGCCCCTTTCTGTTGCCTCTGGTGCCATTAGTTCTAAATAACGGTCAATCACCTCGATCACTTGGACATCCCAGGGATCAATTTCCCCCTGTTCAGCTTGCTCAATCAGGAGTGTAATTGTTTCTAATAGCTCGGAAGCATCCATCAGCTAGTTATAAGTTAAGTAATAAGATTCCAAAAACGATAAATTCAACAGTAAATTATTGAGCGTATGCTCATATACTCTGCACATTCGCTTGTGCTGCTTCTATTTAAGAATTAGCTAGATGGCGATCGCGCAAGTTTCAACAATTAAACTAGACAACCAGATGGTATTACAAAGTTAAAAATTAAAAGAAAGAATTTTGGCTTTGTTACCTTTAATTTTTGGACTTGTGTCTCAATTTCTGGGCGGGTCATGGGCAATAGTGACAGTTGATACAAAATTATCGGATTTACCACTCTTGATAGCATCGAAAGTACCTTTGATAGTACCGGCAATCGGAACAGCAACCAATGTTCCCAAAAACCCAGCAATCTCGAACCCCATCAAAATAGCTACAAAAATCCAGATGGGATTTAGTCCGATAAAATTACCCAATAACTTGGGAGCTAACAGGTTGTCTTTGAGTTGCTGCATCAAAACTGCTGCCAAGGCCACTTGAACTGCTAACCACCAATTCTGCAATAGCACCAAAATTGTCACTAAACCAATGCCTAGAGTTGCCCCGATAAAAGGAATGAGTTCGGAAATGCCGATGAGTATAGCAAATAACAGGGCAAATGGCACTCTCATAACCAAGAAAATTGGGGTGAGAGTCACCATCATAAATAGCCCCAGCAACAACTGGCTGAGGAAAAAGTTCTGGAAATTTAGCTGCAAGGATTTGGTCAAGGGGACGCTAATATTAGACGGCAAAAGGTTGATTAGACCATACCACACGCGATCGCCATACAGGAGCATATAAAATGCCAGCACTACCACTAACACTATGTTCAGTAATCCTGACAGCAGTGTCCCCGCAAATCCTACAGCACCAGAAGCTAGCTGTTGCACCAAATTCTGAATATTGGCATTGATTTGATTGCTCACAACGCTCAAATCAAGAGGCAAACGTCTTTGCTTTGCGAATTTCTCAAACTGTTCTAGGTTTGCTTGGCTAGCGCTTAACCAATCAGGAATATTATTTAACAGTTGGATAGTTTGCTCAATTACCAACGGCACTAATGTAACACCCAGAATGACCAAAAGGGTTAATGTTGCCAGTAAAACAATAATTACTGCCTGAGTGCGAGTGATTTGAGCGCGTTCAAAGAACTTGACGAGGTAATTTAGTAAAAAAGCCAGAATTGCCGCAGCGCTCAAAATAGTGATGGGATGCTGGAAATAGCGAAAAAGTACAGACAGCAGCCAGACATTGAGAGCAATAACCGGGCCGCTCAGACCATAGATTAACAAACGTTGAAGGGAGGCCGAACGGCGCATCTGATGCAACCTATTTTAGATATTCTTCGACAGAATTTGTAAAACTGGTGTTGGCGCTGGTCATGATCATAGATATTTTATCAAAGACGTGTATAAGAGTTTCTGAGAATAAGGAAGCAAATCACGATGGACAAAACCATAGCTGACCTTCGCAAAGACTACACCTTGGAAGGTTTGAGCAAAACTGAAATTGACCCTAATCCTTTTATACAATTTAAAAAATGGTTCGATCAGGCACTAGCAGCGCAACTCCCGGAACCCAATGCCATGACTATTGCCACCGCCACACCAGAAGGTACACCTTCAGCCAGAATGGTGCTACTAAAAGATTTTGATGAACGGGGCTTTGTCTTCTTCACCAACTACAACAGTCATAAAGGGCAAGAGCTAGCAGAAAATCCCCAAGCGGCCTTGGTTTTTTGGTGGGCAGAACTGGAACGCCAAGTGCGGATTTCTGGTTATGTAGAGAAAGTTTCGGAAACCGAGTCGGATCAGTATTTTCATAGCCGCCCTGCCAACAGTCGTCTGGGTGCGTGGGTATCGAATCAAAGCGAGGTGATTGAAAGCCGAGAAGTTCTAGAGCAACGCTTACAGGAGTTCCAGAGCAAATATGAAAATCAGGAGATTCCTAGACCGTCTCATTGGGGAGGCTTACGAGTGATCCCCTCAGAAATTGAGTTTTGGCAAGGACGCTCTAGCCGCCTGCACGATCGCTTGCTCTATACTCGCTTGGATGACGGTAGTTGGAAGATAGAGCGGTTGTCACCATAAAGTTTAGTTGAATAAATAGTTTTTGTGATTAGACAAGGAGAATATTTTGCTCTCCTTGTCTATCTTAGGTTTCAACCATTCCGCTATTCAGCAACGGTACTTTCGGTAGCTGGTGCTTTGGGAGCAAACTGAATCCTGGGATCTGGCATGAAAGTGTATCTTAAATACAATCCTCCCCAGATAAATAGGATAATCAACAACGTCCCAATACCAAGGGGACTAGGAAGCCAGAAAACCGTTTCTATGTGGTTGAGTTCACCAGGCTGGAGTTTCCACACTAGTTGCTTGCCATTCTTTTCTGGCTCAATAGCAGTTTCAGTTTTTTGAATGTTCCTAGCTCCCCAAGGGGTCTTTAAACTAAATTCCAAATCCAGAATTGAACCTGCATTAGCCAGGACGTTACCTTTGCTGGAAATTAACGAAAGCGATCGCAAATCCAAATCGTAAATCAGCCGATTCCGTACTAAAAGTAGAAAAAAGTTCTGCTGCAAAAGTAAGTTTGATTCAATTTTTGGCAATTCTGAGTCAGATTCGCTCTGCACAGACTCAGGAGGTTGATTAGCACGAGAGTTAAAAAATTCGTTGAATTTCTCTTGCAATTCCTGACCATTACTGAAGGGAATTGTCACAATAATTTCTTCTTTGGAAAGCCGCCGGATTTTGCCTTCCATTTTACGGGCGCGACGCTCTATGCTATTTAACCATTCGTACACATAATCGCTATTAAAACTGGTTAGCCGCTCTCCTAACTTAATATGCTGTACCAGTTCACCGCTATTTGAGTTATCAAAGTTAACGCCCATGTCGTACTGGACACACCCAGACAACAGCAGAGATATTAACAGCACTAGAGACAAAATAGGTTTTGGGATTTTTACTCTGTCTCTTTTTGCAGCCGTAGAAGCGAGCAGATTTTGCATGGAAAAGACGTGATTAATTGCATTTCTAGAAGTCAGTTTTGTGAGCAAATTCCATTTTGCTCGTACAAAACTAAATGGTTTAATTAACCACACGAAAATCTTTTCTAAAGTAGAAAAATTCAACACTATAAATCTCCCCAAAAGTCAAACATCTTAACCAATCTTGACTTCTATCTCTGGGCGACGCGATACTCGAAGATCTGCCTAACCCTCTTTAAAAAGAGGGTCGCCGCAGGTAAAGAGAAGTGTCCTAATGTTGGTGTTAGACAGGGGTTCCTGAAAAACTCAACCAAATTAAATACGAAATGGTTAAACCAATGATAATTAGCGCCACCCAGATAAAGCGATTATCTCTGGTATTGACCTGACTAAGATCAATGAATTCTGGCTCAGCACGCTTTTGAGGCTGAGAAGATTTGGAAGGTTTGCCAGCTGCACGGATTTTGAGGTCATTGTCAGAGAGTGTGCCTAAATCAGGAATTTCGGTCATCCACTCGCTAGGTCTTACCAACTTCGGTGCTTTTAAGATGTAAAGCAACCGCCGCGCTTGTTTACTAGTTTCTGAATAAGGATGGCGTTTGAGTCTTTCGCAAAGGGCGATCGCATCATCTGTACGTCCGGCTGCTTCATAAGCTGTCACCAGCCAAATTTCTACTTCACCCCCAAGGCGAGAATTGCGAGCCAATAGGGCACTGGCTTTTTCCAAATTTTCCACGGCTTCGCGGTATTGCCCACTTTCAAAGGCAACTCTACCAGTCTGGTAGCGAGTTTTGGCAATTTCTAAACTTTCTGCACTCACGTTTTGCACACAAATCAGCACTGCTTTAATTTTGCCAATGCCAGCAATCTTTTTGGAATCTTCTCAGAAGCCGGCAATCTTAACGTTGATAAACTTTTAAAATTTTAACCAAGTAGTCGCAGCTATTTTCTAAGTCTTTGGTGTTAATTATTCCAATTTATCAAATGCAGGTGAACAAAATATGCTGAAAATCAAGCATTCGCAACTTAATTTGTTGGGAGCTGGCATAACTTTGGCAATGATCAGCACTATAATCGCCCCAGCTTTTGCCCAGCCTGTGATCGTGATTGATGGCGCTTCTGGAATCAGCCGTAGCTGCGGAGCAGCTTGTCGTCAGACATCGCCTGCTGTTGGTTCATTTATTTATGGTAGTCCGATTCCCACTCCTATGCCTGTAGATCCAGCAACGGGGCTAATGCCTAGACGCATTAATCACCCCAATTTCTACCCCCATTTAAGGCAGAATGTGGACAATTCCACGCTGATTAATCCAACTTTGATTAATCCGACAATTCGAGACTCAACGCTAGTTAATCCAGTGATTATAAATAATTCCTGGCGTCGGACACCATTTAATCGGGGGCGATCGCGCGTTATCATTACCTATCCGCGGTAGGAGGGACTGGGGAGCTGACATCTGTAGGTATTTTACAGCTAGGAAGAGTTGGAATAGTAAAAGCCATTAACAGGGGTTTGAGGGAATGAACTCTAGCAATGAATTTGATACTATGCACGACCACTGTGGATGGTACTCATTTTTCAGCATTTGAGTTACCTATCTCACTTAACTTCTATGCTTTATTTTCCGAGCGCTTCTAATGACTACTCACTCTTGTGCAACAAACCTACACCTGTCAGGCTCCCCCGCTTCCCTACCCTCTGCCTCTTGACTCTGGCAAAATCACCAATCTACTGGCAAACCCAACTGGTCTAAAGTATCCCCGTCTTGCAAAAGTGACTGAATGTTGCCGTCTATTTGAATGCGACCAGCAGATAGTACTAAAGCACGCTGAGTCACTCTGCCTAACCAATTTAGGTCATGGGAGGCAATTAACATCACCTGCACAGGCAACTTTAACAATACTTGCGCCAGGTGACGCCGCCATGATGGATCAAGACCGTTGGTCGGCTCATCCAAAATTAGAATTGTCGGTTCTAGGGATAAAATCGCAGCTAAAGCAGCAAGGCGTCTTTGTCCACCAGAGAGTTCGTGGGCGGAACGGTTGGCGTAGGCTTCTAAACCGAAATCAGCTAATAACTGCCGGGCGCGATCAATTGCCACGGCTGGTGGTACGCCATAGTTGCGTGGCCCAAAGGTTACATCTTCTAAGATGGTTGGCATAAATAGTTGGTCGTTGGCATCTTGGAAACTAAAGCCAATTTGACGACGCACTTGAGGCAGAGTTGTAGGTTCTACTGGGATGCCATTAATCCAAATTTTGCCAGTTCGTGGTTGTTTTAAACCGATCAGGTTTTCCAGCAAGGTGCTTTTTCCAGAACCAGTAGCTCCCATTAATGCGACGCGATCGCCTCTATTCAAGGTAAAAGAAATTTCTTGTAATACTGGTTCTTGCTGGGAATAGGCATATCCCAAGTTTTGAACTTCGACCACAGCATGGTGGGAGTTACCGATTGGCGTTTGGGGATTAGATGTCAAAGATTTCAAGATTCACAACTCAAAATTCACAACTGAGCTAAATTCTGTAAGAAGTTAAGGTCAAACAAGCAGCGATCGTCCAGGCTACTAGCAATATAAGACGCTCTTTTGGTCTGAAGCTGGAATCTATGGGCAGTTGTCCATTGTAACCACGAGTTACCATTGCCGCGTAGACTCGCTCTGCTCTATCTAGAGTACGGAGATACAAGGCTCCAATCATGGCAGCACTGGCGTAACGCAGCCATCCCGCAGTTCCATTCAAACCGCGTAATTGAGCGCTGCGCTGCATTCGCGTTACTTCTGAGAGCAGAATTTCCATATATTGCCCAGTTAATAGCAAGTTTTCCTTTAAAGGTGCTGGTACTGGTAAGCTTTTGAGAGCGATGCCGAAACTGTGCGGTGGTAAGGTTAGCAAAAAACTATTCATGGTGATTAGACAAACAAGGGAACGTACCAGCAAAAAACTGGCTCGCTCCCATCCCAAGGGTAACGCCAGTAATGACAGGAAAATCAATTCTGTACCGAGTAATCCGCCCATGCGGCGAATTGGTACGCGTAATAATGCTACCCATGAAAGAGCGATCGCCCCATATACGCACAAGCTAGACCAAGCATGATACTTTAACAAAGCTGCCCCCACCACAATCACTAGAGATAGTTGCAACCTTAACGGCAAAGAAAGTTTAAGCATTATTCGGTTTCACAACCTTGGCAATTCCAAAGGCGACAGCAAAGCAAACCGCAGCTCCCACAAGTCCAGCAATACTAGTGCCAATAGGCCCCAAACCCTCAATACCATAGTCAGCTAATGGTGTCGGCACAGTTACCCGCACTTGCTCAGCTAAGTCGATGAAGCCTAAATTCTCCGCAACTCTCTCCAAACCATCGGGCCATGCTGAGGCAAACAGTGACAGCACACCTGCAATCAGAAAAATGCTGACAATTGGCACTGACCATCCGCGAAACTCTTGCTGTTCCCCTGGTAACAAATCTGGTCGTGCTGTGGATAGGTAAGTTAGCACACCACCAGTAATCAACCCTTCGCCAATGCCAATTAGAATATGCACACCAGTCATGGCTGGTAAAACTATGGCTACGGGTGCAGTTCCAGATAGAACTAACTCAATGGCACAAGCTAAAGCCGCTGCCACTACACTCACACCAGCTGCTATGCCAGCAGCCAAGGGTAAGCGCCCTTTAGAACCCCCAAACAGCCGTTGTAAAGTTTGGGTTAATCCCCAGCCAACCCAAACACCAATTACTGCCATGTTTAAAATATTCGCCCCTAAAGCTGTAATACCACCGTCGGCAAACAGCACAGCTTGAATAATTAAAACCGTGGCAATGCACAACGTCCCCGCCCAAGGGCTACCTAAGACGATCGCGGCTAAAGTTCCTCCTAATAAATGACCACTAGTACCCCCTGCTACAGGAAAATTGATCATCTGGGCGGCAAAAATAAAGGCTGTGGTTAGACCCAGTATGGGAGCACGACGGACACCAAAGGCCTGTTGCGATCGCCCAAAAGAAATGAAAAGTGCTGCCGCACTCAACAAACCAGTAGCCGCTGCCACTGGTGGAGAAACAAACCCATCAGGTATATGCATAATTCGTCACGTATTTAATATGTCTATTTAGGCAAAATAATACCAATTCTCTGTAAACTTGCACTTAATGATTACTCTTCTATCTTGGCGTACTTGGCGTCCTTCTCTGCGAGACGCTGCGCGTTGGCGGAAGCCTCTCGTAGAGAAGGCGGTTCGTTAAATAAATATTAAGTGCATCCTCATAGCAAATTGGTCTAAGTAATATAACTACGGTATCAAATTAATAACAAACAAGATTTTCCCTCCTTTTGCAATGCCCTACTGGGGGATTTCTATAGTGTTACTTAAGATAGATAGACAATAAAATCTGCGTCAAATAAGATACTTGTCTTTTTTAAAATAAATTTTTATTCATCATATTTTTTGATTGAGCATTAAGCGCTAGAAAATTCAAAAAATAGAAAAAATTGATATTTTACTAATTACTTTAAAATTTGCCTACACTTAATTAAATTGAGTATTTCAGACTTTCGACTCAAAAGTAACGGAACAGACTTAATATTCTCTGCCGCAACCGTTCTAAAACTGGCCCTTCTTCAGCTACTCCTTCAGCAAATAACATCTCATATATCAACGGTACTCCTAGCTGTAAATCTTCAAGAACACCACGTTGAGTAAAAACATCCTGCGGTTTCCCCTCAATCACAAGTTGTCCTCGATCCATAACCAAAACCCAGTCTGCCCAGCGATAAACTAAATCAAGGTCATGAGTTGCCATTAATATTGTTGTGCCAGCTGCATGAATCTTTTTCAAGGTTGCCATTAAGTTACGAGTATGTAACCTATCTAAATACGCCGTTGGTTCATCTAGTAATAGCAGTTGCGGTCTTAGCACCATCACATCAGCTATAGAGACTCGCTTTTTTTGTCCTAAGCTGAGATGATGTACAGGTCTTTCTGCTAGTTCAGTCAGTCCAAATTCAACTAAGGCTTGCTCAACTCGCTGCTTAATTTCTCCTGTAGGCAATCCTAAATTACACAAGCCATAAGAAATATCTTCTTCAACAGTAGAGGCTACTAATTGTTGCTCTGGATCTTGAAAAACTAGCCCGACTTGTTGACGTAATTTCATCAAAGATTGACGGTCGTATTGTAGAGGCTTATCTTGCCATCTCACACTACCTTTATGTGGTTTATATAGACCATTAGCTAATAAAAAAAGTGTGGTTTTACCACAACCATTTTGACCGATTAATGCACATCTTTTATTAGCAGGAATTTTCAGAGTTAAACCATTCAACGCTGATTGCTTTGCACCGGGATAAGTGTAATGTACCTGCTCAAATGCGAGTAAAGATTGCTGCATTATACCAATCCACTGCTATTAATACTGCACATCCGATAATTGCTTCTATTGCATACCGCTTGGATAAATGATAGCGATGAGGATGCCAAACCTTAAATTCTCCATTAAAGCCTCGTGATGCCAAACTCAAGGAGACTTGACGGTAGTTTTCTAGAGTGCGCTTGAGTAATTGACTAATCAACAAAGCTAAACTTTTCATCGCAATATCAAAAGTGCGGTAGCCACCACGAGCTTGTTGAGCAGTCCACAACTCTGCGGCTGTATTTAATAGAACGAAAATAAAACGGTACATCAGTAATAACAGGTCTGTTAAAAGTATAGGTAAACCGACGCGACGTAAAATTTGTAAAAGTTCGGTAAAGGGGATAGTTAGTATGATGAAGTATAAGCAAGAAAGAGAAGCGATCGCTCGTGTTAAAATTGTCAATCCCTGTTCAATTCCGTGAACGCTGATATATACATAATAAGAACCTACAGTCAGCCCAATTACTGAGTCATGTTGTACTAAATGCAGATGAGCAATATCTATGCCATTGATAATTAAAGCTGGTAAACTTGTTAACCAGAAAAGAGTAGCAATGTAGACTAATTTTAGATAAGTTTTAGCAGGAATTCCTGCATAGATGACTGTCCAAGTACTAATCCAGATTGCAATCAAAATTTGAGCCAGAGGATGAGTAAAGGCAGTGATGATTAGCAGAGCGATCGCAAATAGCAATTTCTGCTCAGGCGCTAACCACCGCAACCGATTAGTATAAGCTAGCGTATCTATTTGCAGAGTCATTCCTTCTTCCTTTGCTGCTGGGAACGCCCCTTGTATAATCCAATCACATAACCAATAACTCCAGCACCTAAAGCAGCTTGAGAGGTAAATAATAAACTTTCCACTTCACCACTAGGTGGTTCAAACAGTGGCTTAAACCAGGGTTGATATCCGGGTTGTACTTCACTAATTGCTTTTTCAGCTTCGCCATCCGAACCAGTAAATTCCGCCCCACGCACAAATATTAAGGGCACGACTGCTAAAGTTATCACTGCCAATATCAATAGCCAGTTACTCAATCCCTTTTTAGACTGATTCATTGTGTTGAGGTTCCCGTTTGATTAATTTCAAAAGTTCCAGTTCTTGAGGAGTGTAGGATTGTAGCCAGTTCCACACCAGCACAGTCAACAACCCTTCACTAATTGCTAGAGGGACTTGGGTAATTGCAAAAATCCCAGCAAATTTGATGAATGAGGCAATAAACCCACCCACGGGCGAGGGGAAAGCCAAGGCGAGTTGCACCGAAGTAATGAGGTAAGTAAGTAAATCTGCTAAAGCGGCTGCTAAAAATATGGCGATTTTCTGCTTACCAGTTAGTCTCATCATCAGATGATATATCCAGTAAGCGGCAAATGGCCCAGCGATCGCCATCGAAAAAGCATTTGCCCCTAATGTTGTCAAACCACCATGCGCTAGAAGCAACGCTTGAAACAGCAGAACTAAACTACCTAGCACCGACATCGCTAAAGGGCCAAATAGCACTGCGCCTAATCCTGTGCCTGTGGGATGAGAGGAACTACCTGTGACTGAAGGCAGTTTTAACGCCGACAACACAAAAGTAAAAGCTCCCGCCAAAGCCAAGAGTAATTTTAGTTCTGGGTTAGCTTGGGTGATGCGAGTTAGCGATCGCAATCCTAAAACAAAAAATGGTAACGCCACTACCCACCAAAAAAGCGCCCAACTTCCCGGTAAATAGCCTTCCATAATATGCATAGCATAGGCTGGAGCAGATGCTCCAACGATCAAATAAAAGCTTAGCAGCCCGATCAGAATTAGCGATACGCTTTTTGACTTGAGAACAATTCTTGACACGCTTTATACCTTGCAGATGCATTTCAACGACTTAGTTTAAATCGGCGGACGCCCTGACAAACAATTCAAAATTAAAAATTAAAAATTCAGACATATCCAAACTGCTCTCACTCCCAATACCTTTCGGTTAAGGGGGAAAGAGAAAAGGGGCTGGGGGATGAGGGTTGATACTTTTGAAACATTTTCTGATGCCATCTCTATGCAAACAAAATGCATCACAGCTTACCAATAGTGTCTTGCTTTCGTCCAGATCCGAGGTTGTCATACTCCTTAAGTAGCGGGTTTGAAGTATTTGAGAATTATTGACAATAGTTCTGGCTCCTTATAATATACACAGAAGTAATTGCAAATATTTTGCAACTTTTTTTGCGCTAAGCGTAATTGAATGTTATGCCCAATAACTTCGCTCTGGGTAAGGAAAAACTTTGGAGCCGCCGTCAACTAATGAAGCTGGGCTTAGCGGGCACTGGTATGATTGGTGCAGCAGCACTGTGGCAAGTGCTAAGTAATTCACAAACTAAGTCAATAGTCAAAGTGCCACCAATGGAAATGAGCACATCAGAAGGCGTTGCTAAACCCATGACGATGCTCAGAAATTTTGATTATGGGACACTCAAACAAGAAAATGGGCGCACCATCCGAGAATTTGAATTAACTGCTGGTACTTCGATAATTAAACTCAATAGCGCTGTATCCTATAATATCTGGGATTTAAACGGTCGCATACCAGGGCCAACACTACGGGCAAAACAAGGCGATCGCGTGCGAATATTGTTTCTTAATCGGGCGGGACATTCTCACTCTTTACATTTCCACGGCGTTCATCCAGCTGAAATGGACGGTATTCGCCCAGTCAGCAACAACAACGCCACAATTTATGAATTTGATGCTGAACCCTACGGCGTTCACTTGTACCACTGCCATATTGAACCAGTCACTCGTCATATTGCCAAGGGGCTGTACGGAATGTTTATCATCGATCCACCCACTCCCCGTCCCCCGGCTGATGAGATAGTACTAGTCATGGCTGGTTATGACGTGAATGACGATAGCCACAATGATTATTACGCCTTCAACGGTCTGCCTCATTACTACATGGATCATCCCGTTCGGATTTATCAAGATCAGTTGATTCGGCTATATGTCCTCAATATTATTGAATATGATCCAGCAGTAACGTTTCACCTGCACGCCAACTTCTTCGATGTCTATCGCTATGGCATGAGCATGACTGCTAGCGAGAAAACTGATGTAATTACGATGGGTATAGCTGAGAGGCACATCTTAGAATTTGCTTTCCGCTATCCGGGTAAGTATATGTTTCATCCTCATCAAGATGCGATCGCTGAAAACGGTTGCATGGGTCAATTTGAAGTAGTTGCTAACAACGACTCTAAAAATCCTTTGAAAAATTCTTGAACTAACTTTTAGTAGTGCTGAGTAACCTTAGCATGGCAGGGTATAGGGTTGATTAGTTTGCAGCTAACAACTCATAACGCTGGCTTTGTAAATTCAAAAATTATTAAATCATAACAATTTTTTCTCAGCTAGTTGATAAAAAGTGTCATTATATGCAACAGTAAAATCTATGACACAGGGTTAAACCTAACTGCTGTTAGTAGTTTGAGATGTTTCAATTACTACTTATTAATTAAGTATCTGGGAGTAAAAATGATAAAATTTCGCTATATCTGTTTAACTGTTGCAACTGCGGCAATAGTGAGCCTCAGCGCTTGTAACAGTACGCCTACAGCAGAAAATCCATCTGCACCAGCCGCTAACTCCAACCCCCAGGCTAAAGAGGCAGTAAGTCAGAATAATCACAGCGGTCATGGTGGCAAAGCGATTAACATTAATACTGCTATTTTGTCAGAGTTAGATAAGTTTGAAGCCAAGTTAGGTATCCCAGCTTTATCGAACAAAATTCAGGCGAATCGTCCCTACGCGAATCCAGAAGATTTAGTTACAAAAAAAGTCGTTACTCAAGAGCAATTCGACCAAATAAAAGACCAGGTTACTATTCAAGAAGTAGTACTTACAGGTGAGGCGAAAGATGTTGACTACATGACCAAATTGGGATTAATGAAAGGGCATCTTTTTGTAGCACAAGAACTGCTAGATCAGAATCAGCCAAAACAAGCAGAACCCCATATTGGGCATCCAGTTGAAGAGATTTATGTTGATGTAGAAGATCAACTAAATGAGCGCAAAGTCAAAGAATTTAAAACAACTTTGGTAAGTTTGCAAGATTTAGTAAAATCCAAGCCCAAGGATGCCAAAGTAAAAACTGATTTTACCTCTTCAATGCAAGCAGTAGATTCTGCGATCGCAGCTTTACCAGCAGATCAACGCTCGAAACCGGGATTTGTGCTACAGACAATTAACGGATTGTTAGATGCAGCCAACTCAGAATATGGCGCAGCGATCGCAGATGGCAAAGTAGCCGCACCAATTGAGTATCAAGACTCGCGTGGCTTTGTCGTCTATGCTGATGAATTATACAAAGGGATTTCTAGCCAAGTAGCTCAACAAAATCCCGAAGCACACAAAGCGATCGAGGTCAGTTTGGCTGAATTAATAAAAGTTTGGCCCTCTGCCATCCCACCCGCTCAAGCAGTCAAGACTCCTAATGATGTTACCAAACTAGTGAAAACCATTGAGCAAAACTCTCAAAAAGTAATCGACTCTACTACCCAAGCCCAACAATAGTAGCCCAACTTAATGGGAAGCTCAGAATAAGAAGTTTAAAATGAGTGATAAGTGAGGAAATAATTAGGAGTTAAAAGTGAGAATATCGCCTAGATTTTTAACACCTAGGCGGAGTATAACACCTAACTCTTAACTTAATTGCTCATGACGCTCCATTCGTAAATTGAATTAACAACCAATGCAAGAGCTTGACCAGAAAAAAACCATTGACCTGCTGAACGCGATTATGGAATTTGAACTAGCGGGAGTAGTGCGATATACACATTATTCTCTGATGGTGACTGGTCCCAACCGCATTCCAATTGTAGGTTTCTTTAAAGCGCAGGCGAGTGAATCTTTACTTCATGCCCAACAAGTAGGAGAAATTCTTACAGGTTTAGATGGGCATCCCTCACTGAAAATCGCCCAAATGGAAGAGACTTATAAGCACACAGTCAAAGATATCTTGGCAGAAAGCTTATCTCATGAAAAGAAAGCATTGGATCTGTATAAAAGCCTGCTTGAAACTGTCACCAATGCCAGCATTTATCTTGAAGAATTCGCGCGGGGCATGATTGGACAAGAAGAGATGCATAATCTCGAATTGAAAAAGATGTTACGCGATTTTGGCTAATAGCTAAATAGTCAAGGGGAGCCAGTCACGTGCGAAGAGAAGTTGGAGCGGAGGCTTCCTCCGCTCCAAACTTCGGGAGGTTCCCGCCGTTGAGTGAACTGGCGTTCAAGGGTCAAGAGTCAAATATAGATTGACTTTGAACTCTTGACTTTGAACTCTTGACTTTGGACTCTTGACTTTGGACTTTGGACAATGAATTTTAGTACAGCCTTACCTACTTTTGTAATTACACTCCGAGAAGGAGTAGAAGCTGCCCTTGTTGTTGGCATTGTGCTAGCTTTGCTGAAAAAAGCCAAACAATCCCGATTCAATTCTTGGGTATATGCTGGTGTCGGCGTTGGCATTATTGTTAGTGCATTTATCGGTGTGCTATTTGGTTGGGTAACTCAAGCTTTAGGCAAAGCTTATCCGCAATACGCGGGAGTGATTGAGCCAGCACTAGAAGGTGTATTTAGTGTGTTGGCAATCATAATGCTCAGCTGGATGCTAATCTGGATGACCAAACAAGCCAGATTCATGAAAGCTACTGTTGAAGGATCTGTTACCAACGCCTTGGCACAAAACGCTAACGCTGGATGGGGTATTTTTAGTTTAATTTTTGTTGCCGTTCTACGTGAAGGTTTTGAAACTGTTCTGTTTATTGCTGGTAGTTTTCAGCAGGGATTAATGCCTACTATTGGCGCTCTTAGCGGTCTTATAGTAGCAGTAGCAATAGGTGTGCTTTTATTTAAATGGGGTATTAAAATTAATATTCGCTTGTTTTTTCAAGCAATGGGCGTTTTATTAGTGTTGATTGTCGCTGGTTTAGTAGTGACAGCGCTGCAACGATTTGATGAAGCTGTTGCTAGCGTTGCTCTCAGCAGTCGCGCTTCAGAAAACCTTTGTTTTTACTACGAACGCTTTACCAGAATTCACTCTTGCATTCTAGGCCCAATGGTTTGGAATACTTCCAAAATCTTGCCTGACGAACAGTTTCCTGGCATTATTTTCAAAGCTTTGTTTGGCTATAGGGAGAATCTCTATATTGTGCAAGCAGTGGGATATGTAGTATTTTTATTCACCGTCGGCGGACTTTATTTCCGCAGCCTTATTCCTGCTTCCCCCAAAGGTAGAAAGAATATTTCTGTTGCTAGAAAAACGATTGGTTCTGCAAAAGATTAAGGAATTTTCAATTAAGATTATACCTTTGACAAAGCTTGTTTAAGCTGCTGACAAGCCTTTTCGATTGCATCTATACTACCTGGATTTACCAAACCGAAATAATCAAACACATAGACTCGGTTGTTTTTAGTCGCTTGCAGTTGTTGCCAAAAAGCTTCTTTTTTTAAGGAATCCAAAAGCGCTGCTTCTGAGTTTCCTTGTGGAGGATTCACTAAAATTATTACCTCTGGATTTGCTTCGAGAACTTTCTCAGCCGAAAGCGTTACATATCCACTAATAGGGCTTTTTCCTTGTAATTCTGCTGCTAGATTTTTTACTTGAAATTTTGCAA
The DNA here is from genome assembly GCF_010091925.1 of Nostoc sp. B(2019). Lineage (GTDB taxonomy): Bacteria > Cyanobacteriota > Cyanobacteriia > Cyanobacteriales > Nostocaceae > Komarekiella. The sequence goes on from NZ_WVID01000011.1 coordinate 123,330, forward strand.
GTAAATCCCCTGCCCAACTGTTTTTATTCGGCGCTAGAATTGGTTGACGGCTAACCAGCACTAAAGCAGAAGTCTGAGTTGGTTTTTCTGGTAAAAAATTTTTATAACGATTTAATAAAGGTTGAGGATTAGCATCAATTAACTGAGCCAGTCTTTTGGTAAGTTGTTCTAGAGATTCCCAGCTGTTCACCTTGGTGAGAAAGGTCGGAATTCCTAACTGTTTGAGTTTTTGAATTGGTACGTTAGAAAAACCTTCAGCACCAATAACTAAATCTGGTTTCAGCGCTACAATTTTTTCTAAATTTGGAGGGCTTTGACCTTCACTAACGCGAGGAATATCTTTAAATTGTGGGTCATTATTAAATAATCTGCTGCCAGTGATTCCTACAATTTTGGTTTGATCAAGTTGAGAAATAATATCAGCCGATAGTGAGGAAAGAGCAACAACTCTTTTTGCCGAGCCTTTTGGTAATTGTTCAGAGTTCGTGTTAGTCGTTTCAGTAATATTTGCCACTTTTGCTTGTGGCTGTTGAGTAGTTGCAGTAGTGCAAGCAGCTAAAACTATGCTCAACAAAATCGCTAAAGTTGATAGAATCCAACGACGATACATAATTTAATTAAACCTTAAGGTAATGCCTCAAATGCTTTAATCCAGCCTGTGGCTATTGTCAAACGCTAAGTCCTCTGGTGTATTACAGTTAAACAACATTTCTGGTTCTGGTAAGGGCAAAACTTCTACAGGATTTTGCTCAAGCCATTGCTGAAACGATCGCCCCCCTTGGTTGATAAACTCTAAGAGTTGTGGCAAACAGCGACGGCGATAAAAACCACACAGAGGTTCCCAGCCTTTAGGATGATGAGCCAAAGCTGCGATCGCTTCATCCCCTACCTTATCAAGTCTAGTTGCCCAATCTTGCAAAACTTCAACCCGCAACTTCGGCAAGTCGCAAGCTAACAGTATCACCCAATCTGTTTTTACTTGCGCCAGTCCTTGGGCAAAACCGACTAATGGCCCATGAGTTTGAGGAGAGGAAGAGATGTTCTGTATTCCCAACTCTTCATCTGCTGAGGGTAAAGCCACTTCTTGGATAAATTGGCAACTAGAACCAAGTAAGTCTTGATAGCGTTCTGGCCAAGGAGTGACTACATAAACAGTATTGGCACAGGTTTGAGCAATGCCATAAACCATTTGTAACAAAGGCACGCCTTGAATAGGAATCAGGGCTTTATCCTGACCCATGCGAGAACTCTTACCACCTGCTAACACAATAGCGGTTAACTTACTGGATTCGTCCATCAGTCCCCCTTATCTTCCGTCTTGTTACGCCCTAGTCTGACTTTGCTGTACTTGCTGCCACAACTGCTCTACACTTTCTGCTGGTGCAAGGCACTGCAAACCTTGGCAAACTAACCCAACGCTCCCCTCTGGTAAATCAGAGATGACGCTGAACACAGCCGTTGGCAGATACGTAGGGATAAGAGAGTTGATTTGCTCTGTTGTGCTGCGAATCAAGGTAGAGTTACGATACCAATCTAAAGCTGTAAACAAGCTGGGACAAGCTTGGGGAGCAGAATGCATCACACTCCTAAAAGCTTTTAAGCCTTGCTCAGCTAAATCCAAATAATCTAAATTATCGGTGAGTAAGGCGAGACGGACAAGGTTAGCGATCGCTACTCCGTTGGCTGATGGTGTAGCATTATCTGCGTAACTCCGCTCACGCACAATTAAATCTTGACTGGAATCTCTTGATGTGTTATTGTAACCACCTAATTCGACACTCCAGAGAAACTCATCAAATTCACTTTGGATAGCGATCGCCTTTTCTAACCACAAAGAGTCCTGATGGCTCAATTGTTTTTCATCTGGTGTCAATGAAACCTGATGTAAATCCAGCAGCGCTTTGATAAACAAAGCGTAGTCTTCAGATTGCGCTAAAACTGATGGTTCACCTTGATAGTTGAGTCGATGAAAACGCCCATCTACAAACTGATGGTTCAGGATAAAATTTGCTGCCTGCTTTGCTAGTTCTAGGTATAACGGTTGTTTGAATACCCCAGCAGCTCTTGCCAACCCGGAAATCATCAAGCTATTCCAAGCGACAATCATCTTTGTATCTGTCACAGAGGGAATACGACCTGGCCAATTGTGAGTTTTTGCCTCTTGATTATTGCGTGCAGGCGGAAAAGTCTCCAATGAGTCAGGTACAACACCATAACGAGCAGTAAACAGCTTGCTCAGTGCAGTTTCTAGCGTTGCACTTAATTGCCCTTGATGACGCCTTTGCAAAACATTCTGTCCTTCAAAGTTACCGTTAGGGGTCACTGTAAACTGCTGTTGTAATTCCGTTAGTTCATCACGTGTTAACAGTTGTTCTAGTTCGCTGTAACTCCAGACGTAAAAGGCTCCTTCCTCTGGTTCCACTGCGGTAGAGTTAATGAAGCTGTCAGCATCTTGAGCCGCATAAAAGTAACCTTCAGGCGCAGTCATTTCCCGCTTTAGCCATTGCACAGTCCTAGCTACCGCTCGTTCAAAAGCTGGTTCTTGTATTTCTGCACTCCACAAATTTGCTAGATACTCGACAATCTGTCCATTGTCATAGAGCATCTTTTCAAAGTGAGGCACAGTCCATGTAGGGTCAACAGTGTAGCGATGAAAGCCACCGCCCAGATGGTCATAAATCCCGCCTAGCGCTAAGTCTAGCCCTCGCTGGGTACGAATATGCTTGCCATCATGCCGGGATTTCTGTTCCCACACCGAGCCAGGAAACAAGAACCGAGTTCCCCGCAACACTAATTCCGCATAAGGAATCATCGGGAAGCTATTGCCGTCTTGCCTGGGAGTAATTATGCTTGTGCTAGTTTCCCAACCTTGCCAGAGTAATTCATCGTCTTCTAGCTCTGTTGTAGCGCCGTCTTGCAACACCGCAGACGTGAGCAGCGACTCAATAATTAAGGCTTTGCGTTGCTGTAAGTCCTCTTTTTCTGTGTCGTAGTAACGCCGAAGCGCTTGCAACACTTGCAAAAAGCCAGGACGACCATAGCGCGGCTCCAAAGGAAAGTAAGTACCAGCGTAAAACGGCACTAAATCTTCTGGGGAAAGAAAGACATTCAAAGGCCAACCCCCTTGACCACTCATCATCTGCAAAGCCTGCATATAGATGCTATCGAGGTCAGGTCTTTCTTCCCTGTCTACTTTTATAGGGAGGAAGTTGGCATTCATGTACTCGGCAATAGCAGAATCGGAAAAAGCCTCGCCTTCCATCACAGTACACCAGTGGCAACTAGAGTAGCCAATGGAGAGAAAAATCGGTTTATTTTGCCCTCTTGCAGTTGCAAGTGCTTCGTCACACCAAGACCACCAATCAATCGGGTTTTCGGCGTGTTTGCGGAGGTAAAGGCTCTTAGCTTCAGCAAGGCGATTAGTCATGATCAAATGCAAAGTAGTTGCCTTCTTTGCTCAGTCTACCTTGTTCCCAGGAGTGTTAGCCTATATGCCTGTATAGATAGCCAACCAACCCAAGGAGTGAGCTACCTCTTGAGTTGTAGGCTGTCACAGAGGTACAAAATGGTTAGCATTACTACTTAAATCTGTGCAATTTGTAAAATATTTTTACTGGAAAGGGCGCAACAGCAAGCTAACGATAGGTGTTGACACTTCCGGCACAGGTGATGCTGCCTTTGTTTGAATTCTAGTATTTGGGCTAAGTCCTGCTATCAGGTGGAGTAAGAAGGTGATGATAGCGGCTTGTAAAAGTTTTTCCCGCATGGCACGTCTCCTCTAAAGGGATAGCATTTCAAATACAACTGGTTATTCTAAATACAGCTTGTAATGTTGATTTACCGAAATTCTACAAAAATAATCGGATAATTGCTTAGGGAAATACTGAAAAAATGTTGAAAATATTACAAAGATTTGACATAATTCCGCCAGCAATTTGTATTCAGTTATCGGTCTAGTGACCACATTGTGAAACTTGTGCAGTAAATACCGAGATGGGAGATTACTGAACATTGGAGGTTTTTTATTTATTCCTCTTCAAATGTGGATATTCTTATAGACTCCTTTTGGAGGTTAAAAGTGCCTTTAAAAATCAGACAAGATTACAAAACTACCTTCTGCAATTTTGTTAAGGAAAAAGAAAATGGGAAAATTGGTAGGTGAAAGTAACCCTTAAGCTTGTAGGGTGGGCATTGCAATGCTCACCCTACTATGGTCTATTCTTATGGAACTCACTGTAAGCGATCGCCCTTGACCAACTTCTACAGTAAGTCCATGATTGTATCTGTCCAAAAAGAGGTGAAATGCACTCCAGTTTAGTGCTGTCATCGATAAAATGTATTTAAAATAGCTACGTTATTTCCATGATTCCTATCGTTATTGAACAATCGGGTCGAGGTGAACGCGCCTTCGATATCTACTCACGGCTGTTGCGTGAGCGCATCATCTTTTTAGGACAACAAGTAGATAACAATATCGCCAACTTGATTGTTGCTCAACTGCTGTATTTGGATGCTGAAGACCCGGAGAAAGACATTTATATGTACATCAATTCTCCCGGTGGTTCAGTGACGGCTGGTATGGGCATTTTTGACACGATGAAGCATATTCGCCCTGAAGTTTGTACCATTTGCACCGGATTAGCGGCGAGTATGGGCGCTTTTCTCCTTAGTGCTGGTGCTAAGGGTAAGCGGATGAGTCTACCTCATTCGCGAATTATGATTCACCAACCTTTGGGTGGTGCTCAAGGACAAGCGACTGATATTGAAATTCAGGCGCGGGAAATTCTTTACCACAAGCGGCGGCTAAACGACTATTTAGCAGAACACACTGGTCAACCAATTGAGCGTATTGCTGAAGATACTGAACGTGACTTCTTCATGTCGCCAGAGGAAGCCAAGGAATATGGCTTAATTGACCAAGTGATTGACCGTCACGCTGCTGGTAGCCGGCCAGCAGTCGCAGTTGTCAGCTAATACTCAATAGTCAATAGTCAGTAGTTCATTCCCCCTGGACTCCTGACTATTGATTAATTACAACCCTGTTACTGGGTCTGGCTGAGATTCTAAGTATTTCAGGAAATCTAGCAATTCTGCTTCTGTTAACCAAATGCGCGATCGCCTACTGTTATAAGTTTCAGTAAAATATTTCTGTCCTCACTCTACTTTCAAGCCTAAGCGCTGCATAACGCTGAAGTTCGACATCAATTTGAGCAAGTACTTCAGAGAAATTCACAGGTTCCATAGCTTGGTTAGTGTTTCAACAGTCAACGTCTTTTGTCATTAACCTTCACCACATGACAAAGCGTAAAGTCTGAGCGGAGGAAGCCTCCGCTCAGACGGCAGTTCCTCTAAGCGGGGGAACCCCGCCAACGGACTGCCTCAACTTTGTAACAGAGGACAAATGACAAATTAAAATCCCGCTATCGGGTCAGGCTGAGATTGAAGGTATTTGAGGAATCCATGCAGTTCCTCTTCAGTCAGCAAAGTGCGCCCTCGCTTACCATAGGTTTTAATTAAATGCTCTCGTCCTTGTTCTGGTGTCCACCCCAAACGCTGAAGTTCGACATCTGTTTTAGCAATTACATCAGACAAATCCACGGGTTCAGCCTTCTTTTTTTTCCTACCTGTCCCCGTTTGGGGAACTACATCCTCTGGAGGGCTATAACTGCGCGGCGTAAATGGTGTGACATTACTAGCAGAAGTACTTAGCAAGGATTGAATTTCCAGTTGATTACCAGAGATCATTTCCAAGTTTTCGACCGGGGTATCGAATTGGGATTCTCGGTTAGCAGTCACAGAAAACTGTTGGTCTAATTCCTGGCTGTAGGTATCGCTTTTAGCTGCGCTTCGCGTGTCAGGTGTCAGTTGCACCACAGGAGAAACTGCTGGCGCGTCTAAGCTATCTGTTGCTATTGCAGTTGATTTAATTTTCTGTCCGCTAGAGGATGGTATAGATATTTCTTTGTCACTACTCACTGGCCAAGGACTACTGGCAAAATCTCCATCTTTTGCAGCAAAGGAGTAGACATCATTCAATTCGCGTTTTGTGCTTGGGGAAGGGTTAAGCTGCGCCTGCAAGATTGGGTTTGAGGAAGTTACTGTTTCCTGTGGCGCATTTTTGATACCTAAAACTGTTAGCGCCCTGGTTCTGGCTTGGTCTTCTGCTGCTTCTACTGTTTCTGCCGCTGCCATACCAGTAGCGCGGGTTACACCTTCAATTTGTACACTTGCCCGGACAATATATTTTCCTTGAAAAATTTGCACTAATTCAGAAATAAGACTGCCGTTGGGATACAAGCTCTGGAATTGAGCCAACATAATACTGCCACCAATCTAACTCTGTTTAATTACGGGGTTGATGCTATCTGTGTGCTTTAGCTAGGTATCACTGCTTTGTGACATTCTCTCAAACCCAAATTTTAAACGAAGCTTTACTTTATTTAAAACTCTGGTAAGAGATGACTAACTTTATTCTAAGTGGATACTTAGAAGCTTTTTAATACATCCACTAACTACCCTGTGGATATAAAAGGATTTAGCAAAAAGCTTTTAGCTTTTTTTGTGTCGCCAGTTTCCTTGCAGGTGATGAGCATTAGCTCATCAAGGTGCTATTCGTGTCTTGTGCTGTGTTCCAATTGTAGCAGTAGCTCTTTTTTAAAGAAATTTTTAGCTAGTGCTGACATACCTGGGTAGTCTTGCTGATAATGCTATACTAATTACCCAACTCGCTATCCAGAACTATTTTCTGGAAGTGCGCTCTAAATCTACAATAATGAAGATAAGGTTCGCCCTCACTGCTTATTGGGCTGCTTACCTAATTGTTACCGATTCTACGTATGGGAAAATTGGGTTTATCGGCAGTTTCTCCTAGTTAAACATCAGAGTCTAATGGCGTAAGATTACCTTCAGTCTAGACAATCAAACACCTGTGGTTTTCACGCCACTTGCTCTACTTGGGGAGGCCCCATCGCATGATTGCGTCTCCCCTTGGGAGAAGACCGCAGTGGCTTCCCTGCATAACGCTTTTGGAAAGCATGGATTCTCTAAACCCAGCTTCTCAAAAAACCGTTGCATAATTACCTAGTAGGGCAAAATTTTAATCAGGCGTACTTTCTAAGTTTGGTTAGATGAGGGAACTTAAACGCAGGCGAACTCTGAGAGCGTCGTGCAGTGAGAAGTTCAAGGGTCGGCTTCCTTCTCTTGGAACTTCGGGAGCCTTGCCGCAGGGCAATTCGTTTCCAGTTAGTGTCTGTAAGCCGTGAGGGCATACAGGAAAGAACCAGATGAAACAACGGATACTTTGCAAAGACGGAGGGAAACCCCCGCATGCAAGTTTTATCAAAAAATGATGTTTTGACCAAAGGTCGGTTCACTGCATGGAATTTTCAATCGCTACACTCCTTGCCAATTTCACCGATGATAAATTGGTAGCTCGTAAAGTTTTAGAAAAGAAACTTGGTTGCGAGGATGAAGACAGTTTACAAAAACTTCACATTGCCTTGGATGTTCTGGAAAAAATCGGTATTTTAGTAAAAGAACGAGGCAAGTACCGCCGTGTCACAGAAGAGGGAATAATTGAAGCAAAACTTCGTTGTTCGAGTAAGGGCTTTTGCTTCGCTATTCAAGATGTGGAAGGAGCCGAAGATATTTACATCCGCGAAAGTCATTTGAGTAATGCTTGGAATGGCGATCGCGTTTTGGTAAGAGTTCTCAAAGAAGGTAGTCGCCGCCGCTCTCCCGAAGGAGAAGTCAAGCTAATTCTAGAACGCTCCAACCATACTTTACTGGCACGGATCAAGCAGGTAGAAAGCGGTTTCCGGGCTGTACCCTTAGATGATCGATTACTGTTTGAACTCAAAATTCAGACCAATGGTGCGAAATTAGAAGAAGCGATCGATCACCTTGCTCACGTAGAAGTCCTGCGTTACCCATTGGCACAATATCCCCCATTGGGCCGGGTAGTCCAAATCCTCGGCAGCGATGCTGAAGCCGCTGCTGATATAGATTTGGTAACATGTAAGCATGACCTTTCCCGCAATTTCCCGGATAACGTGCTCGAAGCAGCAGCAAAGTTACCCAAAAGATTGCTAAAAGCAGACCTGAAAAATCGTCTTGATTTACGTAATTTGTTTACCCTAACCATCGCAGGGGTGAATGGTGACTCTAAGGTTATAGAAAATGCTTTCAGCTTGGAAAGAACCTCATCCGGAAATTGGCTTTTGGGCGTTCATACCAGTGATGTTTCCCACTATGTTCAACCCGACGAACCCCTAGATAGAGAAGCATTTAAGCGAGGAAAGTCAGTTTATCTGGGAGAGTTAATGCTGCCAATGCTGCCAGACAGCGTAGCAGAACGCTGTTCTTTAGTACCTGGAAGCGATCGCCTAACCATCTCTTTTCTAATTACCATTGACCCACAATCAGGACAAGTGGTGGAATGGGAAATTCAATCCAGCGTCATTAAAGTAGACACAGCATTAACTACAGAACAAGCTCAAGCAATTCTGGCGGGTCAACCTAAAGAGAAATCCGCAGAGGTGATCGAGACACTGCAAGACCTGCAAACTTTGCAAAAAGCAGTAAAACAGTCACGGTTAGCTCGTGGGAGCCTACAGTTAAATCTGCCACCCAGCCAAAATCCCTACTATGATGAGGGGATTCTGGGAGCCGTGGTAGTGAATGATTTACCTGTGCGATCGCTATTAACGGAGTTCGTACTACTAGTTAATCAACTGGTAGCAAACCACTTAAGCGCCCTAGGTATTCCCGCTATCTGGAGAGTCCAAGGCTCACCGGATACCGAAGATGTCCAAGAAATGCTGAAATTGGCAATCAATTTAGGCGTGGAACTGTCACTAGATCCAGAAGTAGATATCCAACCCCTCGATTATCAACAGTTAACCAGAGCTTTTGCAGAATCTCCTTCTGAGCAAGTTCTGACCTACTTGTTGCAAGATACCCTCAAGCCAGCTGTGTATACCACCACCAAAGGATCTCACTTTGGTCTGGCGCTACCGCAATATACCCACTTTAGCGCCCCCTTACGGCGTTACCCAGATTTGCTGATGCAGAGGGTGTTTTATTCGCTACTTGAACATGGGCGCGATCGCCGTAATACCCGTGTCAAAGAACGTGTAAATCTCCGCCACTCCTCTTGTCATCAGGAAATCAACTGGAACGTTTTACCCCCAGAATTGCAACAAGAACTTCAAAGCGATTTGACTAGGGTAATTGTCCAAATCAATGACCGGGAAAAAGAAGTCCAAGAAGCCGAAGCTGATTTAGCAGGACTGCAAAAAGCCCAACTGATGAAACAGCGCATCGGTCAAGTCTTTCAAGGCGTAATTACCGGTGTTCAATCCTACGGTTTCTTTGTAGAAATTGAAGTACCAGCAGCAGAAATTGAGACCAGCGGTAATCCTGGTGTGCCTTTGAGGGTTGAAGGACTAGTACATGTCAGTTCACTTAAAGACGATTGGTATGAATATCGTGCCAGACAACAGGCTTTGTTTGGTCGCAAAAATCGCGCTTCCTATAGATTAGGCGATCGCGTTGCTGTACAAGTTAAAAGTGTCGATTACTACCGCCAGCAAATTGACTTGGTAACTGTCGGTAGCGATGGTGTAGCTAAAGGCTCATCTCTAGGTGGATCCAATGATGATCCTTCAGATCTCTACTTACCCAATGACATCGAATCTGACGACATAGACCCTTATGCGGAGGATGAGTAAAATCAACCAATACATCTGTGTCAAATAACACTAAGCCTCTGATTTTAGGCGTATCAGGCGCATCTGGTCTGATTTACGCTGTTCGTGCTATCAAGTTTCTATTAGAAGCGGAGTATAGGATTGAACTAGTTGCTTCTAAATCAACCTACATGGTTTGGCAATCGGAGCAAGATATCCGTATGCCATCAGAACCCACTACACAAGAGCAATTCTGGCGAGAGCAAGCCGGAGTTGCACTTTTAGGTAAACTACGCTGTCACCCTTGGAGTGATGTCGGAGCTAATATCGCCAGTGGTTCCTTTTCCACTCTGGGGATGATTGTCATGCCATGTAGTATGAGTACAGTGGCAAAGCTAGCAGTTGGCTTAAGTTCCGACTTACTCGAACGGGCCGCAGATGTCCAACTCAAAGAAGGACGAAAGCTAGTCATCGTCCCCCGTGAAACTCCTTTTAGCCTGATTCACTTGCGTAACTTAACAACTTTGGCAGAAGCCGGAGTCAGAGTTGTCCCTGCTATTCCCGCTTGGTATCATAATCCCCAAACCATTGAGGATTTAGTTGATTTTGTAGTTGCCCGTGCTTTAGATCAACTAGATATTGACTGTATCCCAATTCAGCGGTGGCAAGGTCGTCGTTAAAGTATGAAGTGTGTAGTGTGAAGTATGAAGTATGAAGTAGAAAATTTCAGTATTCAGCCTTTAGCCTTCATTACTTTATTCTTTATCCTTTATCCTTTCCTAATCCTATGGCTGTAATTCGTTTAATTCTGTTGGTGGCTGTACTGGGAGGACTAACGCTATTATTAGTCCAAAATTGGTCACCTGCCCTATCGCTAGTATTTTTGGGTATGCGAACTCAACCCTTACCACTAGCGATGTGGATTTTATTTAGTACTGCCACTGGTGCTTTCACATCTATAGCGATCGCTACTTTGTTTAAATTATCCAATTATTTTACAGGAGGGCAACGCCAAACTTCTTACAAATCAACCGCAACTTCATCACGTGCGAAGGCAACTCGTAAAGAAGAGCCTACACCCTCCCCTGCTAGTCCCCCACCACCAGCTAGTAAAACAAAATACCCTACCAGTGATGAATTTGATGATTGGGAGACAAATAGTAGTGGAGATGATGATTGGAACTTTGATGAAAAGCCCGAACAAGAGCCTACCCCTAGTACTAAAACTCAACAGGTTAGAGACTCTCAAACCTACGAACGTCAACAACCACAACCTAAAAGCACCTCTGAGTCTGGTTCGGTTTACTCCTACAGCTACCGGGAACCAAAAAATACTGCTGCGGGAAAAACTGAATCAATTTACGATGCTGATTACCGGGTAATCATCCCTCCTTACCAAGCACCGACTACGAATCAAGCGGACGCCGACGATGATGATGATTGGAAATTTTTTGATGACGATTCAGAGGATGGAGATGAACGCTCCCGTCGATGAATGCCTATTTAATACCACAACGCTCTCTGGATTCTTGCTTGACCTTACCAGTCATCGCAGCTTCCTGCAAATTCATGAAAGCATTAAAATCTTCCAAGTCATAACGGGTAGTTAATAGTTGTCTTAGTTGATTTTCTGCTTCCACAGTCAAATAGCCAGTTGCTAAAGCTCTTTGTACTACGTCACGAATTCGAGTCATGGTTTGACACCTCATTCATACTACATTTATTGATTTGGGATTACTTAGGTGGAATATGCAGTAGTTTTGTGCCTAAACCATCAGATTGGCAAATATTGCCTGTACAATGTCGGAAATTGAGTCATTATTTACACCTTTATCGGAAACGTTTTATTGATTAGGGCTTGTTATTACTAAACTTTTAGAAGTTGCACACTGTGCCACTAAAAACACAGTATTTTTTAAATCTAAAATTGCCCCACCAGACATAGAGTCTTGGTTGTTTGTGTAGACAGAAATTGTTTGAATAAAGTTTCCAACAAGCTTTGTTAAATTTCCGTTAAGCCTAAAGATACCTAAGCAACAACGCCAAGTCACCTAACGATAGTTACTAAATTCGTTATAAATTTACCGTTTATTTATTCTGCTTTTATAGAAGAATCGTTAATATATTGCCTTAGTTACTTTAAATACATAAATGAACAGTAATGGCAACACCTGATTCAAATCAAATAGAAGATGAATTTATCGAAGCTAAAAACAATTGGGAGTTAGAAAAGTTATACGTAGATTTGGCATCTGCAAAGGGAAAAGCCTTAACACCTGTTGAAAAGAAATTTCTCAGAGGTTTACTTTGTGGTTGTAGCCCTGCTGAAATTGCTAACATTGTCTATCAAAGTCGTAGTAGCAGTACTGTTAGAGTTTATCTTTCCAATGGGGTATATAAATACCTAGAAGAAATGCTGAGTGCCCAATCAGGCTACTCAGTCAAGGTGAAAAATTGGAGTCGCGTGACTCATTTATTAGAAAAAGCTGGGTATAAAAAAGGTTGGTTGCAAATACAATCAGCAATCACCCCAGTAAAAAATCCCAAAGAAAAAAATACTGATTTAGGAAAAATTGAATCAGTTCAAATACAAGATTGGGGCGAAGCTATTGATGTAAGTTCATTTCACGGAAGGATAACAGAACTAACAACAGTTCAAAAATGGATTGTGCAAGAGCGTTGTCGGTTAGTAGTAGTTCTGGGTATGGGAGGAATTGGTAAAACTGCTTTTTCAGTCAAACTGGCAGACGAAATTAAAGATAAGTTTAAGTATGTTATCTGGCGATCGCTGCGTCTTGCGCCATCTCTAGAGGTGCTTTTAAAGCAACTCATGGAAATCCTATCATCAAAGCCAGAGACAAAAAGTACAGAAACTTTGAACAGTAGAATTTCGCGATTGATTGATTATTTGCGCTCCTCTCGTTGTCTAATTGTTTTAGATCATGTTGACGCTATTTTGGGCAATAACTATAACCATGAGACACCAGAATATCCAACTGTGCCAGATGGTAATTCAAGTATAAAAAATACTTCTTCGCTCGTAGCTCAGATTGAGTATCGTCAAGGTTATGAGGGTTATGGGGAATTAATTAGAAGGCTGGGAGAATCACAACATCAAAGTTGCCTAGTGTTAACAAGTCGGGAAAAACCCCCAGATTTTCCGGCAATAGAAGGAGAAAAATTACCTGTTCGCTCTTTGAAATTAACTGGCTTAAGTCAGGTAGAAAACATCCTCATTCTCAAAGCTAAAGGATTTACTAGCTTAAAAGAAGAGGAATGTAGAGCATTAAACTACTGGTATGCAGGCAACCCATTATTTATTAAATTAATCGCTACAACTATTCAAGAATTATTTGGTGGCAATATATATGAGTTTATTCAACAGGGTACTGTGGTTTTTGGAGAGATTCGGGTAATTTTAGACGAGCAGTTTAGTCGGTTGTCTGAGTTAGAAAAGCAAATTATGTACTGGATTGCCCTCAATCAAGATTTTGTCTCAGTACGGGAGTTGCAGAAAGAGATAATATCAGGGTTTTCAAAAAGATTATCGCAAAGATTAATCTTGGAGGCTATGGAGTTATTACAAAAGCGATGTCTAATCGACAAGGCTTCTCTACGAGAGGCTTCTCTACGAGAGGCTTCTCTACGAGAGGCTTCGCCAACGCCAACGCCAACGCCAACGCTTATAGAGAAGGCTCCAACTACGCTAATCGAAAAGGAAGTATCCAGTTTTACCCAAACCCCAGTATTGAAAGAGTATATAATAGAACGCTTAATAGAAGAAGATTTTAAATTAAGTGAAGATAAAGAGAGCTATTTATTGATAAACAATACAATTTTTGCAGCACAACTGAGAAACTACATTCAAGAAAATCGGCTGAATGTGGAGAGTTAAACTAGAGTGAGGAGTTAGAAGTTAAGACAACTCATAACTCATGAGAAGTTAGAGCAGCGGCTACCGCCGTAGGCATCTGAACTTCGGTAACTTATAACTGGAGCGAAGCGACTGGTGAGCAGCTTATTACAAGGAGTCAATCTGTATTTAGTTGGCATGATGGGTGCTGGTAAGACGACGATAGGACGTTTACTGGCAAAACATCTAGGTTATGGGTTTGTGGATACAGATGATGTCATTGTCAAAGCAGCAGGTAGATCTATTAATGAGTTATTTGCCCAAGAAGGTGAAGCCGGGTTTCGCCAGTTAGAAAGCGACGTGCTTTCACAAGTTTGTGCTTATACAAAGTTGACTATAGCAACTGGTGGGGGTATTGTACTGCGGCGAGAAAACTGGGGTTACTTACACCACGGTTTAATTGTCTGGCTAGATGTCCCACTTGACTTACTTTACAGCCGCTTAGCTGAGGATACTACAAGACCACTCCTGCAAGACGCTGATCCCAAGGGCAAGTTGCGATCGCTCCTCGAACAACGAACACCACTTTACTCTCAAGCGGATTTGCGAATCACCGTGCAGGAGGGAGAAACACCTGAAGAAATTGTCAAGCGAGTACTTGAGGCAATTCCTAGCGTTCTCAAAACACAAGTTTCTCATTAATAGAGAATGGATAATAATTTATCAATGTTTATTTTGACATCATTAAGTAGTACTTTTCTTATCAGAAAGTAATTGCCTTGGGGCAGTTCCGTTTAAAGGGCCAGATTTATATACGTCAAGGCAAGCGATAATATTAGGCGATCGCATCACCCCAATCACTCAAAAATTCCACCTGATTTTGCATATCCTTTGCTGACTTAGCTGCAATTAACTTCAAAAGGCGACGCATTTGCTCACCAACTGAGTAGCTTTGCTGTCCCAAAATAATGCCAGCGTGTGATTCTTCTCGTTCTAGTAGAATTGTGTGCATAACTATTATGCAATATCAAGGTTGTGCTGAAGAACGTAGGCGCTGCCTTAGAGTAAGATAACCCAAAAAATACGTTGGGAATATTGAGTTGTTGATTTTGAAAAAATTCCAGTTTATTGAGTGTTTTGTGAATGCGATCATCACTTAACTTTCAAGACAATTGCTACTACTTACTCGTAATCTGCCTACAAATTATGCCAGTGATAATGTCTTGGATAACAATGTCGAATTTCAACTCATTTTTAGACACAGAACCCAATCATAATCAATGGATGAATGTAGTTGGCAAGGATTTAATTGTATTTATCGATGCGTTCCTGATAATTTTCGATTCTGGTTGCTAGTCCTTCTTTTATAGCTTTTCATATTTATCAGACAGATAATTATGTAAAAATTTTCCTTAATAGCAGAACAGTTTTTTAAACTATTTTTGCTCTTGGCAGATGTGAGACATTGTTACAGGTTCCAAAGTCTTCTACACTGACTGGAATAGGTTTTAACTCTTAACGGCGGCTCCTCATGACGGTCAACGATACTGAGTATATTAGGCAAGCTGAAGCTACTCGTGTGCAAGTGCTAAGCGAAGCACTACCTTACATTCAACAATTCGCCGGTCGCACTGTTGTTGTGAAGTATGGTGGCGCGGCGATGAAAGATAGCGCCCTTAAAGATCAAGTCATCCGCGACATTGTATTCTTATCCTGCGTCGGTTTGCGACCAATTCTAGTACACGGCGGTGGCCCAGAAATTAACAGTTGGTTAGATAAACTAGGAATCGAAGCGCAATTTAAGAATGGTCTACGTGTCACTGATGCCCCCACAATGGATGTAGTGGAAATGGTTTTAGTTGGTCGAGTCAATAAAGAAATTGTCTCTCTAATTAACCAAGCTGGAGGCTTAGCAGTAGGACTTTGCGGCAAAGACGGTAATCTATTTACAGCCCGTCCTCAAGGTCAAGAAGGCATTGGCTTTGTAGGGGAAGTCAGCAATGTAAATATCAAGATTTTGGATACCCTAGCTAGTAATGGCTATATTCCTGTAGTGTCAAGCGTAGCCGCCGACGAGTCGGGACAAGCTTACAACATTAACGCCGATACTGTGGCTGGCGAAATAGCAGCAGCATTAGGAGCAGAAAAGTTAATTTTATTGACTGACACTAGGGGTATTTTAAAAGATTATAAAGATTCGTCTACCTTGATTCCGAAAGTAGATATCCGCGAAGCTCGTGATCTGATTGCTAATGGTGTAGTCAGCGGTGGGATGATTCCAAAAGTTAATTGTTGTGTGCGATCGCTTGCTCAAGGAGTCCGTGCAGCACACATCATTGATGGACGCATTCCCCACGCCCTGCTACTAGAAATCTTTACTGACGTAGGGATCGGTACCATGATTCTCGGTTCCCAGTTTACATCTTAGGGGGGCATGGGCTGCTGACAGGTGTAGGTATTTTACAACTAGGAGTCAAAATTAACTAAGGGTCTTTTTAACCAACATCCGAATGTGCCAGCAATGTACATTCGAGTGGGTTGGTTTAGGATTGACCAGGAATAGGAACGACATCGGCAAGCGGTTGCCACGTATCTTGTAGTGGAACTCGATAAGTTCCTTTTCGACACTTGTGTCAAACTGCTCGATTTTGTCATCACCATACCAAAACTCCATGTCGCCAATCCAATCGCCTGGAGTATCGATAAATGTGGCATCTGCTTTGATACTATGCACGACCACTGTGGATGGTACTCATTTTTCAGCATTTGAGTTACCTATCCCACTTAACTTCTATGCTTTATTTTCCGAGCGCTTCTAATGACTACTCACTCTTGTGCAACAAACCTACACCTGTCAGGCTCCCCCGCTCCCCTACTTCAAATACTACTTTTGCTCGTAATATTGAATACTATTAATTAAGTATAACTGCTATTAAAGTGTTAACATCTGTGTCGCGTAAATGTATTGTTATTGCTCCTGTTAGTCTGAGCATTGCATTGTTGGTTACTAGTTGCAGCGATAATAAAGCTTCCCAGTGTCAGCGACTAATTAAGCTCGTGAATGCAGGAACTTCTCTGATTGATGGAAATAAGGGAAAGCAGGTTGTAACTAGCGTGCAACTGTCTAAGGATTTAGAGTATATTACTAAATCGATTAAGGAACTGAACTTAAAAGATCCCAAGCTGAAAGAATTTCAAAGCGGTTTTGTGAAAGTTTTTGGAACTCTCTATCAAGCGATCGCCAAGGCGGCTAAAGCTCTGAACGCAGCTAAAACAGCCGAAGACTCAGTATCGGGTAGGGAAAAAATCCAAAAATCTAGAGCCGAAATTGACTTAGCACTGACAACAGCAGCCACAACTGTTGGTAAGCGATCGGATGCATTAGTAAAAGATCTGAATAAGTATTGTAGCCAGCCGGAATAATCAATCTAGAAAATTGGTTCATAAGGAAATAAACCTTTCCCTTTTACCCAGCCAAGTTTTCTTGGCAGACTACTAGAACACCGATTCAGTATTCAAGATAGGGGCGAGAAAAACCGATTATTTCGTAGAGACGTTGCATTGCAACGTCTCTACAGTCAATGATAATTGGTCGTTTTACTGAAAATAAATCGGGTTTTCGCAATTACTGAATCGATGCTCTAGCGCAAGATCTCAGATAGCGAGACTTCATCGCATATCCAGAGATATCAGTAATTTTTATCACTAATTTTATAGAAATATTCCTGACGCGCACCCGCTTTGTTTGTCAAAAGAAATATTGGTGCAAGTCAAATGAAATACCAGGATTTATATGAGTCTACTGATAGCGGGTGTGCTAACAACAGCGTCAATATCTGCGCTCAATTTACCAGAACAGCCTGTAACTCAGTCAGATAAGCTAGTGCAGCAGTCAACACAAGAACATTTATCTCAAATAGTCCCAACTGCTGAAATTACACCACCCGAATTTATACAACCAGATGAAATCGCAAATCCTCCATCAGTCATCAAAAGTAAGTACAAAAATATACTCAAAAAAAGTAGAGAAAAAATTCAATTCCAAAGTTCTCTTAACTTACCTGAATCCGAAAATCCTCAACCTGTAATAGAAGTTGCACAAAACCCAGAAAACACAAAAGAATTCTCTTCTCCACAACCTATAAATTCAGACTCAGACAACCAGATGTCTGAAATTACATCGGTGTCGCAACTTGAAGATGTGCAACCCTCTGACTGGGCTTTTGCTGCTTTGCAGTCTCTAGTAGAGCGCTATGGCTGCATTGCTGGATACCCTAATGGCACTTATCTAGGCAATCGTACTCTCAGCCGTTATGAATTTGCTGCTGGTTTAAATGCTTGTATGGAAAGGATTAACGAAGTTATTGCTAACAATAAAATTAATACTGTTAACAATGAAGATTTAGTTCAACTGCAAAGATTGGAAGCCGAATTTCAGCAAGAGTTAAAGCAATTACAAGAGCGTTTAGAGACTGTTCAAGAGCAAACAAGTGAATTGCAAACTAGTCAGTTTTCCACAACTACTCGACTATTTGGTCAAGCGATTTTTAGCGTGCAGGGAACCAATAGCACTGATGTAGATTTATTTCCTAGAGATGGAATACCTGAACGCAAAGCAGAAACGAATCTGACTTTCAACAATAGTGTGCAACTAACGTTAGCAACTTCGTTTACAGGGCGAGATTTATTGCTAACAGGCTTATCTGCGGGTAATTTGGGTTCTACTGCATCGTTGGTATCTACGAATATGGGGCGGTTGGGTTTCGAGTCAAATACAGATAACAATTTAGTTATTAGTGACTTGTCTTATCGATTTCCCCTCTCAAATAACTTGGGAGTTGTTGTAGGTACAGCGGGAGTCAACCCAGTTAACACTTTTCGCGGTATTAGTCCCTTAGAAGGTTCTGGCGACGGCGCAATTTCTCTATTTGGTCAACGTAACCCGATTTTAGGCATTGGCAACGGTACAGGTGGTATAGGTTTTGACTGGCAAATTAGCGATCGCATCAGTCTACAGGGCGTTTATAGTGCAGAAATTCCCAGTTTTCCAGGCAATATCAACCAAGCCGGTCTATTTGGTGGTAGATGGACTGCTGGCGCTCAGCTAAGTTTAGCACCCACCAATGATATTGATGTCGGAGTGCATTATCTTTACTCCCACTCCCCTGATGGCTTACTAGGAACTGGTATCGGCGATAATCAGTTGCTTTCGCCTTTTGCAGATGCTACAGCTTTCGATACTCAAGCTGTTGGCGCTAGCGTTGCTTGGCGGATCAACCCTAACTTGCAGTTGGGTGGTTGGGGTGGTTTTTCTTCTTCCCAAGCAGTCAACCTTTCTGGAAGTGTGGAAACCACAAATTGGCTGGTATTCGCTGCTTTTCCTAATTTGCTGCGTCCTGGCAATTTAGGGGGTGTTCTCGTAGGACAACCCCCCAAAATTACTTCTAGCACTTTACCTGAAGGATTTAATTTTCCCAACTTTTCTGATGGCGGGACAGCAGGTGGACGCAGTGACACATCAATTCACGTAGAACTGTTTTACCGCGCTCAGTTGAATGACAACATTGCCTTGACTCCAGGCGTATTCGTTATATTCAATCCTGATCACAACGCTGCTAATGAGCCTTTAATAGTCGGAGCGCTGAGAGCAACCTTCCGGTTTTAATTTTGTACTGATGTAAATGTAATAAAATACGCTAAATTCGTATCTCTGTAACCAGTGTTGAATACTAGCGTCACGCAGTCTGAGCAAGGAAAACTTGTCTATCAACTCATGCGTGTTTTTTTCAATATGTGATAAAAGGAGCAAATTTTCCATGAAATTAAATTCATCAATTAAGCTAGGTTGTGCAGTTGTTAGCAGCAGTTTAGTGGCAGTCATCACCGGTTTAAGTGGAGCAAGCGCTTCTGCTCAAATCACAATTCAAAGTACTGGTACATTGTCAGGAACTATTCAACTTCCTAGTATTAATCCCAATTTCAATGGCAGCATTACACGTGTAGATACTGATAACACAGGAACATACTCGCGGAACATAGGTTCTAGGAGTAATCCCAATTACGTTCCTGTGTACAAATCAGATTATGTAGCGGTAAGAACACGCTCGGATGGTAGTCTACATTACTACGTTGACTTTAAAGGCATTCCTATTGTCTCTTTCAATGGTGTTGTCACTTCACCAGTTCTCTCAGGTGGTGAATTAACGCCTTATAAATATCAGGGAAGATTAGCAGGAACTACATTTCAAGGAGTAGTTCAAGATGAATTTAATCTCACAAAAGCTTTATACACTGGGATTGTCACTGATCCAAAAACTGGAAACCAGTATCAGGGTACTTTTGAAGTGAGTGGATACGGAGTGCGATATAGCGATCGCAATGGTGGCGCAAGTCCCACAGTCTTTGATTTCAAGTCTGATATCCCAGGTTCACCAAAGGTTACTTCCCTGAACATGACTAACTCCCCCTTGGCGAGATTGACAATCAAAGTACCTACAACTGCAACTCTCATAACTCCCGCACCAGTAGTTGGTGGTGGCAGTACACCCACACCCACTCCCGCACCAGTAATTGGCGGTGGTAGCATACCCACGCCTGCACCAGTAATTAGCAGTGTTAATACACCCACACCTTTACCTGTAGTTAGTAATGATAGTGCGATCGCCGAAACTGTGCCGCAGACATTAGTTTCACCAACGCCTACAGCATTCACATCTGAGTCTACTTCCCCATTGCCTGCTGCTACACCCAATATGGAGTTTAGTAGCAGTGATTCTTCTGGAGTTAATCGAGTGGTTATCAACCCATCAACGCTTGCTTCAGGTGCTTGTTCACAAGATTCTGGAAATAGCTGTATAAAACCCTCTTTACCGAAGCAAGCGATCGGCCCTCGCAGCCGAGTGCTGTTGCGTTAGTCATGTAGCATCATTAGTTGGTAAGGGGTTGGACAATTATTCCAAACTGAAGGCAAAAGCTTTGTATGGTTCTGGAACTTAAGCAGGCCAGAATGAAACTAATATCATAGCTAGGATAAGGGCAACATCCAGTTAGGGAATTCCACCCGAAGTTATCAGTAGCACTTTTGCGACTCAGACTTGCTTTTGTGGTAGATTTTACCCTAATGATTTTCTGGCTATACTAGTGGCTTAAGCCGATTGATTGATAAATGTCAGCCCCCAGCATGAAACACCCAACAACTCTATGTTTCCGACATATATCAGTGTGCATTTGCTATTTAACTGGTACAAAATCTTGTTTAGAGTTAGAGCAAATAAATTTTCTAGAGACCATAAAAACTTTATTAGCGAATCACTGAGCAGACAAATACTACAGAGCAAAATTAGATAAATCACACATATTCAGAGTAAGTAACTATGAAAGAAGAATTGCTATCCAGAGTTTTGCAGGTCTTGCGAATTAATATGAGTTGGATGACTTGGAATTTATTTCTGGCTTTTATACCTTTAGCTTTAAGTGTGTGGCTATTTCGCATCAGGCGCAATCGTTCTTGGCTGTGGTGGCTGGGATTTCTAGTGTTCTATGCTTTCTTGCCGAACGCGCCATATTTGTTGACTGATGTTATTCACTTAATAGACGATATCCGCACGATTCAATCAGTGTGGATAATTACTCTGGTACTTATTCCTGTTTACTTGGTAGTAATTCTGTCTGGATTTGAAGCTTACGTTATATCCTTGGTGAATTGGGGTTATTACTTACATCGTATTGGCAAAAGCCAATGGATATTATGGGTTGAGTTAATTACCCATTTCTTATGTGCTGTTGGTGTTTATTGGGGGCGGTTTTTGCGTTTCAACAGTTGGGATTTTATTACTCAACCCGATGCTGTGTTGACTAGAGGTGTGGAGGAAATTCTTGGTAAACAGCCATTAGTAATTATCGCTATTACTTTTGTGATACTTGTCGGGCTTTACTGGATCATGAAACGAGTAACTTTGGGTTTTGTTAGGCAACCACAAAGTAGTTATCCTATCAAGACACAACAAGCAAATTCTAATACCCCTAATGCTGGATAATCAAAGGTTCATCAGCATGAGAAAAGAGCATAGCTAAATCATCTAAATGTTGTTGCTCATTTCCAATATTCTTGTGGGAATTTTGATGAACATCTAAATCTTTGTTTGTCTGCAAATTTGATATTTATGCTTAGATCAGTGCAAAGCAAGTTTTCGGACTTTCTGCCAATCATAACCATACACATATTTATTCGTAGCAGTTGACCGACATAAAATAAAACACTTGTAGTACTTACGCACACTCTACGAATTCTTGGCGTTCTTCTCTTCGAGACGCTGCGCGTTGGCGGAGCCTCTCGCAGAGAAGGCGTCTTGGCGGTATGCCTCCGGCACGCTACGCGAACGATAAATTAAGCTTTTTGGCAACTTTTGCGTAAGTCCTGACTTGTTTAAGTTGGTATGCATTTAGTTTCCACTATCGTAGAAGTTAGGGGGAATAGGGGAGCTAAAGGAGAGAATAATTAATTACCTTTGACTCTTGACTCTTGGCTCCTGTATCTATTTCTCAACCTAAAGAAGAGTACATATACTAGGTAATTTCTTATCAAAAGAAAGATGAAACTAAACTTTCCTTGAGGTGAAATAAATACAGATCAAACACTTGGACATAAATCGCCATCATTTGAGAATAACATCGTCCTGTCAGACCATTGATATTGAGGGTCTTGTTTGATTTAGCTAGTCACTTTGATAGGAGAGATATGATATGCAATTAATTTCTAGAGAGGAGATAAAGACACTACTAGAACAGCCAAAAGGAAATTGTGTTTCAATTTATATGCCAACGCACCCAGCCGGACAGGAAGTGCGACAAGACCCAATTCGGTTTAAGAATTTGGTCAAAGAGGCAGAGACTCGCTTAATTGATGCAGGTTTAGAACAGAAAGAAGCGATCGCACTGTTACAAAAAGCCACTGAACTTGATACCCAAGATTTTTGGGAGCAAAGGGGAGAGCAAGGACTAGCGATTTTTATTTCTAAAGATATTTTTCGCTACTATACCCTACCACTTAGTTTTCAAGAGTTGGTCGTAGTAACAGACAGGTTTCATATCAAGCCGTTGCTACCGATTTTAAATGGCGATGGTCGTTTTTACCTGCTGGCTTTGAGTCAACAAGATGTTAGGTTTTTTGAAGCAACACGCCATAGCATCAATGAGGTGGAGATAGAAAATCTACCTAAAAGTCTAGATGAAGCTCTCCAAATAGACGAGACTGCCAAAGAGGGTCAGTTCCGTAGCAGAATATCCAGAGGAGGAACCTCCAATTCTTCTTCACAACCGGGTGAGTTTCATGGACAGGGAAGTCCTGACAGGGATAAACATCAAGAAGGCATCATAGAATTTTTTCACATTATAGATAGCGCATTGCACGAAAAATTGCGAGAGCAAAAAGCGCCTTTGGTGTTGGCTGGGGTTGAGTATCTCCTACCTCTATATAGACAGGCAAACACTTACCAGCATCTAATGGAAGAAGGTATCACTGGTAATCCAGAAATTCTCAGTGCTCAAGAGTTACATCACGAAGCTTGGCCCATTGTGGAGGCTGATTTCCAAAAGTCACAACAAGATGTTTTGGAGCGTTTCCATCAACTGTTTGGCGGTGATACCGGCAAAGCCACCAACAACCTCAAAGAAATTATCCCAGCGGCTTATTACCAACGAGTGGATTCATTGTTGGTTGCAGTTGCTCAACAGCAATGGGGTTTGTTCGATCCAAGTTCGGAAACGGTTTATTTACATGAGGATAAAGAAACCGGTGATGAAGATTTACTGGATTTTGCTGCCGCTCATACCTTACTAAATGGTGGTACGGTCTACGCTGTTCCGCCAGAAAAAATACCATATAGCACACCAGTTGCAGCGATTTTCCGATATTAAACATTCTGACGGTGTTGTATAAAGTTAACTGTACTATATACAACACCAATAATGAAGGTTATTCGTTTCTTTGTTAGTCAATCTCTAATCAGTTTAGCTCTTTTGAGCGCTGCGGCATTTAGCCAGGCTGCCATAGCAGAAACGATAAGTGGACAATCGGGCAATGTGCGGGCAGAAATATCCTACGATCAGCCACAGGAATATCAGTATAAAAACGTCAGGTTAAAAATTATTCGAGCAGGTAATACTGTTTTCGATCAAAAGCTGCCGCAAGAAAATGAATATGACAGACCTGTAGGTGGATTGTTTGAAGAACAAGAAAACAAGTTACCAGTGCTAGGCTTAGACGGCAACAAAGAACCAGAAGTAGTTGCCGATTTCTATACAGGTGGAGCGCACTGTTGTACTTATTCATTAATTTACCGCTACAACAGCCAATCCAAGCAGTACCAGAAGATTCGTCACGAATGGGGTAATGGTGGCTATCGACTTAGGGATTTAGATAAGGACGGTTTACCAGAGTTTGAAAGTCGAGACGATCGCTTTGCTTATGCTTTTACAGCCTATGCTGCTTCTGGTTATCCCTTACAAATTTGGCAGTATCGCCAAGGCAAGATGATTGATGTTACCCGCCGCTATCCTAAATTAATCTACAATCACGCCTCTGAGTTATGGCAAACTTTTTTAGAAGCACGGAAGCAAGGTGATGACGGCAAGGGCTTTTTAGCTCCTTACTTGGCAAATAAATATATGCTGGGTCAAGGACAGGATGGTTGGCAACGTGTACAGCAAGCTTATAAAGGACGAGATCGCACTAAGTACTTTGCTGATTTACGTAAATTTTTACGCGAAACTGGATATATTAAGTAAAATTCCAAATTACTCCTTTAATCTTCCACTCTTCCACTTCCCCTCTCCCAATTCACGTCGCGCCACTTCTAAAATCAGGCGTTGTTCAGCACGAGCGATCGCCTGATATGTTCGCGCCACTGCTTCTGGTTCAACAGAAATAGAAGTAATGCCCCATTGCACCAACTTATCAATGATTTCTGGATAGATGGCTGGTGCTTGACCGCAGATTGAACAAGGTATACCCGCACTTTGGGCCATTTGGATGAGTTGGGCGATCGCACCCATTACCGCCGGCTGACGTTCATCAAATACTTTTGCTAGTTGTCCATGCTCCCGATCCACTCCCAGCAATAATTGTGTCAGGTCATTTGTCCCAATGGAAATCCCGGCTACACCTGCTTTGACGTATTCTGGGAGTAAAAATAGTACGCTTGGTACTTCTGCCATCATCCACAGTTGAAACTGGGACACTTCGTTTAACCCTGCTTGCTCAACTTTGCGGCGACAAAAGACAAACTCTTCCACAGTCCGAACAAAAGGCAATAGTAAATGGATATTGCTGTAGCCAGCTTGCTGTACAGTCGCTAAAGCCTTCAATTCCAACTCAAACACTGCGGGATTTCGTAAATAGCTAAAAGTGCCACGTTCACCCAACATTGACTGTGGTGAAAATTGCATATCATCACTCAATGATGGTAAATCCTGCGATCGCCAATCTAAAGAACGATAAAAAACAGGTCTTGGTGCAAAAGCACGAGCAAACTGCATAATCTGCTCCGACCAGCGTTCTAATAATTCTGTCTGACGCCCACTTAAGAGCCAACTATTGGGATGTTGCCCCTCTAATATGGTTAATATCATCAATTCTGAACGCAACAATCCTACCCCATCTACAGGTAAGTTTTGCACTTGCTCTATCAAGTTGGGCTGGCTCAAATTAACCAGCAATTGTGTAGCATTCATGGATGAGTAAGCAGTAATCGGATGCAGAGATTGAGGAGCGGGGGAATAAGGGAAAAGAAAATTTTCTCCCCCTCTTCCCTTCTCCCCTTCTCCCCTTTTCCCCTTCTCCCTCTCCCCCCCTCTTCCCATTTCCCCATTTCCGTCTCCTCTAATCCGATAAACTTCTCCCCTGTCGCCATCTACTAGCAGTCGTTCGCCAGTTTTAATTAGAGTTGTGGCAGATGTCGCGCTCACTACTGCTACAAGACCCAATTCTCTGGCCAGAATCGCAGCGTGACTGGTTAATCCTCCTTGTTCGGTAATAATACCAGCAACTTGTTGAAGTAACGGTAGCCAATCAGGTGTAATGGTTGGTATTATTAAAATTACTCCCTTGGGTAGTTGTTCTGGTTTTTGTTGTGAATTGATTATTACATGGGCAGTCGCCATAATACGTCCTCCTGCCGCTCCTAATCCCTTGATGAAGTGCATATTGGGAATTACAGATTGGGGAGCGAGAACTTGTGTAATGTAAAGCTTGGTATTTGGAGTTTCCTGAGCGATAGTCCACTTAATGGTAAACTCTTTACCTAGCTCACTCGCTAATTGATTCCCCAGAGCAATTACTTGTTGTAAGTATTCTTCTTGTAAAGCGTATTGTTTTTGTTGGAATTCTTCAAGTAGGTAGGTAACTAGACAAGTGTGATCTGGTGTTAACACTGACTTCTGTACGTGCTGCGAAACAGCTAGTGGTGTCTCATTATCAACACGATAAGCCAGCATTTTATTGCCTAAATGTTGCTCTAGTACAACCCCAGTTTCCTTTTGAATATAGTATACATCTGGTAATACTTCGCCGTGGGCGATCGCTATTCCTAATCCCCAAGTAGCTTTAATTTCCCACCCAGAGGAGTTAGCGTTAAATACGCCACTGGCGATCGCATTTTCAACAGGTTGTACCAACACTCCTAAATTAATTTGTTGCAGATTTATTCCTATCCGCTGCCAATATAGGAGACTTCTGGCACGAAATAGCTGGCTCCAAGTACGCTTTAATGCAAGGGCAATATCTTCTTGATCACAGTGACAAAACACTGACTCCAACAACCCAGATACATTCGCCTTAACATGGGTAGTTGTTGATACAGCCAGAGTAGGTCGAAAAATCAAACAGCCAGTTTGCCATTCTCTAGCTGCTTTGAAAATTGTATTTACCCACTGCTGTGGCACTTTCGCAGTGATAATTTCCTGGCGTAAGCGGCCAGCCACCTGCTGAAGTTGACGCCAATTAGCTACATCCAAGTGCAACGAAGAATAGGGTAAGTCAGCGATTAATGACTCGGAACTGTTGAGATTTTCGAGAAATTGCCGCAAAATTTCTGCTGAAACTACAAAACCACGCACTACCGGATAGCCACGCTGCATAACTCTGCTCAAGTAAAATGCTTTGTCACCGACTTCGGTGCGGTCTTGTAGTTTAATTTGGTCAAGCCAATAAAGTTTGTCCACTCAATTTGTTAGTTGTCAGTTGTCAGTTTGTAGCCACAGTCATTGCCTCCTGGTAAATTGTCAGCCATAAATCCACTGACTACTTACTAGGACGAGTTTCCAGCATTTACGTTTAATTGTGCCAACTTAATTAGTGGTTAATTGCTAGTTACATGATGTCTCACTGTCATTTAACTCCTTTATCAACCAATTTTTTCCTTCATTCACCTCCTTCCCTGTTATGAGTGGTTTAGTTGTTCGAGCAAGTTGTACATAGCAATATCGTATTTAACTATTGAGTGTATGATTAAAGTTAACCATTTGAGGTAAAATATTTTAGGTTAATCATTTTAAATAATTAAAAAAACTTTTAATAAAGTTGAAAGTCTTGCTATATAAGCAGTAAAAGAGTTTTGGCACAACTTACTTAATTTAAATATTTCTTGGCAAAAATAATGCTTTCGCCAGAAAAATTGAACAAATGGAGGATATTAATTCATACTTTAAAAAGTCTAAAAAGTCTTTTCCAATGGGATTAATCCAAAAGAGATAGAGATTGTTTTAGTAAACTCAATAAACGGAAAGAATATTTTTACAGTATTTATCGAAATACATTCCTACTTAACTTAAAATATTAAAGTTCCCTATATTTAGATCAAGCATTGTCAAGCACTTTCTACCTTTCAAGTAACGATTGGCTGAATATTAGTTTCAGGCTGTTCATTGCGTTGCTTATCGGAGCAATTATCGGTTTAGAGCGGGAAGCTAAGCGCAAACCAGCTGGGTTGAGAACTCATCTCCTAGTAAGTCTTGGTTCAGCCATTTTTACCGTTATACCTTTGCAAATAGATGGATTACAATCTAGTCCTGATGCTCTCAGTCGTGTGATACAGGGTATTGCCGCTGGCGTGGGATTTCTTGGCGCTGGAGAAATTGTAAGCCATTCTTCCCAACAATCACAGCAATTTGAAGTTAAAGGACTGACATCAGCTGCGGCTATTTGGGTATCGGCTGCTTTAGGAATAGCCGCTGGGTGTGGTTTGTGGCAGTTAGGATTAATTGGTGCTGTGCTAACTTTTTTAGTTCTCAACGTTTTTAAAAGATTAGAAAAACGTCAATAGTCAATCTTATAAACGACTAACAGAGAAGTCTGTAGCAAGATCCCGCAGGGTGCGCCGGCTTCCATTTTTGTTATTTGTAATTGGTGATTAATTAATGACTACTTTGCTGATATTTCTCCTGCCTTCACAAAAAGAATTTGTGAGGAATTTAACCACTGCGAATCAAAAGAACTTAAATGAGTGGTAGTAATCAGGGTTTGAAAGCGGTCTTGGATAGCATCAAGCAATTGATTTTGGCGGGATGGATCTAGTTCGGCGAGAACATCATCAAGCAATAGTAGGGGTGGCTCTTTGACGACTTCTTCAATTAGTTGTAATTCTGCTAATTTTAAGGCTAGAACCAGCGTTCTTTGCTGACCTTGAGAACCGTATTGACGTGCAGGTGTCTGGTTAATTGTTAATTCGACTTCGTCGCGATGAGGCCCAACAAGAGTAGTACCTTGGTGAAGCTCGGCAACAGCTCGTTGCTGGATTTTTTCTAAAAAAGCTTGCTGTACTTCTTCTGGATGATTGTCCTCTAAAGGAATGCTGGGCGTGTACTTGATTTGCAAAACTTCTGTACTACCACTGATACTGGCGTGCCAAGCAGTAGCGATGGGAGCTAATCGCCGGATGGCGCGATCGCGTCGTCTAATGACTCGTGTTCCTGTGGTAGCTAACTGTGCATCCCACACGGCTAATTGTTCGGAGTGCTGAGTGCTGGGTGCTGAGTCTTGAGTTTTTTTTAAAAAAGCATTGCGCTGCCGCAATACCTGGTTATATTGCTGCAAAATGTAAGCATAAACTGGTTCGAGTTGAATTAAGAGAGTATCTAACCAGTTGCGGCGACCTTCCGGGCCACCGCGTACCAAATCTAAATCCAGGCTGGAAAACTGTACTGCATTGAGAACGCCAAGAAAATCCATTTGACGGCGTACAGATTCGCCATTAATTGCAACGCTACGGCGACCATTGCGGCGGAGAGTTAATGTCAGTTCACTAACACCCATTTGCCGTTCAAGAGTGGCATTAACTTGGGCTATGGCTTCCCCTTCTTTGACTAAATCGCGATCGCGTGCCATCCGGTGCGATCGCAATGTTGCCAGCAACTCTACCGCCTCCAACAAGTTAGACTTTCCCTGAGCGTTATTACCTACCAAAATTGTTTTGGCAGCAGTGAACTCAACCTTTTGCTCTTGGTAATTGCGAAACTGTCTCAGGTGTAGAGTTTTGAGGTACATAGTGGAGATTGGGTACTGGGGACTGGGGACTCTTAAGAAGGGGAAAAGGTGAGACCAGTGCTCCGAAGAGAAGTTGGAACGGAGGCTTCCTCCGCTCCAAACTTCGGGGAGGGTTTCCCGACCCAGGCAACTGGCGTTAGCGAAGCGTAAAGCCTTCGGCATGGCTTCGCTTAGAGCGACGTAGGAGCGTCACCCGAAGGGTTAAAGGGTAAAGGTGAAAGGGATGGTTTTTCCTTTTTCCCTTTACCCCTTCCCCCTTCCTCTTTCCCCAATACCCAATACCCCATCACACAGCCTTCTTGCCCATAAACCGCAAAAATAGCTTCTCCAATTCCACCCAAACAAACATCAAGGCACTGAAGCCGATACAAACCCCCAACTCCGTTGGACTTAGCCAGTGAGTGCCAAAGAAATTTCTCAGAGGTGGAACGTAAACTAGCATCAGCTGCAAAATTGTTGTTACAACAACAGCCGCCAATACAAAGATATTCGAGAAGGGATTCATTTCAATGGTTAGCCGGTTATTGGAACGAATGGCTATGGCATGACCCATTTGGGCAATACACAGCGTAGTAAATACCATTGTCTTCCAAGTATCGGGATTACGCTGATACCCAGCTGCATGGGTATAGTTGTAAGCCCACCACATCAAGGAAATACTGATGATAGCGAAAATGATACCAATACGAATCATGTAAGAACCCAACCCCCTGGCAAAAATACTTTCGCGGGGACTAAAAGGCGGACGTTTCATGACATCTGGTTCTGGGGGTTCTACAGCTAAGGCGAGAGCTGGTAAACCATCTGTTACCAAGTTCATCCATAGAATTTGCAAGGGGGTTAGGGGAACGCCTCCCAAACCAATTAAAGGCGCAGCGGCGATCGTGAGCACCTCGCCGATGTTACTACCCAAGATGTATTTGATAAAGCGGCGGATATTAGTGTAAACAACTCTACCTTCCTTGGTAGCAGTGACAATTGTGGCAAAGTTGTCATCAAGCAATACCATGTCGCTGGCTTCTTTGCTTACATCTGTGCCGGTGATGCCCATTGCAATGCCAATGTCAGCTTGTTTGAGGGCTGGGGCATCGTTGACGCCATCACCTGTCATGGCTACAAATCTGCCTCGGCGTTGGAGTGCTTGGACAATTCGCAGTTTGTGTTCTGGGGCGACCCTTGCATAGATGCTCACTAGATCAACGTTTTGCTCTAGTTCTTGGTCACTCATCCGTTGCAATTCTTGACCTGTAAGGACGCGATCGCCTTCTTGGGCAATTCCTAGATCTGTAGCGATCGCTCTTGCTGTTAATTGGTGATCGCCAGTAATCATAACTGGGCGAATGCCTGCATCGCGACACTCTTGCACTGCTGCTCTGACTTCGGGGCGTGGCGCATCTAACATTCCTACCAATCCCAGCCATACCAAGTTTTGCTCAGATGTCTCATCTGAACCTTCTGGCGGAATTTCCGCAAAGGGTTTGTAGGCAAAACCTAACACCCGCAAGCCTTTACTTGCCATTTGGTCATTTTCTAGCAAAATTTGCTGGCGTTGTTCTTCAGTTAACGGTGCTGAGTGATTGCCCAGATGAAGTTGAGTGGAACGTCCCAAGATTAACTCTGGTGAGCCTTTGGTAAACATTAAGTAACGTTCCGATTGTAAAAAGCTAGCGATCGCAGGATCAACTGCTGTCAGAGGCGATCCACCTGAAGCTACTTCCTCCACCTGAGAAATCACACTCATTCGCTTGCGTTCTGAGGAAAAGGGAAACTCTCCAACGCGGGGTAGTTTGCTGTTCCACTGGTCTTTTTCGATTCCAGCTTTTCCCGCCAGTGTTACCAAAGCACCTTCTGTAGGATCTCCTAAAATCATCCATTGTCCTTTGTTCTGTTGCAGCACTGAATCATTACAAACGGCGCAAGCAACTAGCAAAGCTGAGATTTCTGGGTGCTCATCTACGGCAACTTTTTGACCATCTAACTGAAAATCGCCTGTGGGAGCATAACCTTCTCCCGTGACACGAAAAGTCCTGTTATTGGTGAAAACTGATTGCACCACCATTTTATTTTGAGTCAGGGTGCCAGTTTTGTCAGAGCAGATTGTAGTTACAGAACCTAATGTTTCCACTGCTGGCAATTTGCGAATCAAGGCATTTTGGCGCACCATTCGCTGAGTTCCCAGCGCCAGGGTGACAGTGATCACAGCAGGTAAACCTTCCGGTACTACAGCAACCGCCATACTCAAGGAAATTTCCAAGAGTTCTTGGATATTGCTAAAACCTCTTGCCTGGACAACACCAGCAGTCACAACGATCGCGACAAGAATCAAAGAACCTGTAACTAGGACGTTCCCCAGTTGGGTCATGCGCTGCTGCAAGGGGGTAGGTTCACTTTCCACGGCCTGCAACATGGCAGCAATTTTGCCCAGTTCTGTTGTCATTCCGGTGTTAGTCACCAGAACCTTGGCTCGTCCTTGGACTACTTCAGTTCCTTGAAAAACTAAATTAATGCGATCGCCCAAATCTGTTTCTTCAGGCAATTTGAGTGTTGCCTGTTTACTCACCGCTTCGGCTTCACCCGTCAGTGCTGACTCTCGCACTTGTAAATTCGACTGTTCGATCAAGCGTCCATCTGCGGCTATCTGCATCCCAGCTTCTAGCAGCATCACATCCCCTGGGACTAGTTCCTTAGCTGCTATCTCCACCAGTCTGCCGTCGCGCATGACTCGCACTAAGGGAGAGGTCAGCTTTTTGAGAGCTGCCAAGGCTTTTTCGGCACGGCTTTCTTGGACATAGCCGAGTATGCCATTGAGAACCACAATCGCCATAATCGCGATCGTGTCTTTAAATGGCACTTCACCAGGCTTCAAGTCGCCCGCTCGCCAAGCCATGAGGTCTAAAAACCCGGAAATCAGAGCTACGCCAATCAGCATCAACAACATAATGTTCTTGAACTGATCGAGCAAAATTTCCCAAGTACTACGGCCAGCAGTTTCTTCTAGTTCATTGGGGCCGTATTTTTGCAACCTCTGTTGGATTTCTTGGGGTGTTAAGCCACTGTCTGCATTAGTATCAAGCAGGTCTAGCGCTTTATCAACTTCTAAACTATGCCAAACGGCGGCACCTTCAGGCAGAGAATTAGCAGACATCGTGTACGTCACAGGAAATGGTTACAAAATTCGATCATAATTTAGTGATGCATGGAAAACCATCAACTAAAGTTACATTAAAGCCGTTAGTAAGCTAAACGAGTATTGATTTAATTCTTAACATTTGCAAATTTGTCCACTTTTGACTTAGTGTTATTTCTCACGAAGGAGTTTTTCGGAACACATTGTACCGATAATTGTGAGTAATAGAAGTTTAAAGTTTGGTTACAGAGTGTATGCCACAATTAATTTTAGGCGTGCTAAACCGTTAAATAAATATGCTTAATATGAGTTTTGCACCCCCCAGTTTGACTGCCAGCCAAATATTTGGGCAGAGGATAATTCGACCGCTGACTGCTGCCACGCTGTGTGGCATTGCTTTCATTAAAGATAGACTCATTGCTATTGACAGTATTAAGGGGCATCTACTGGAGATTGATCCCATTTCTGACAACAGTAAAATTATTAATCCCCATCAAGTAAAGGAATTTACCGATGTCACTGGGCTAGCGGTGTGGGAAGACACTCTGTGGGTGACTCGTGAGCAAAGTGTTTATTTATGCACCCTCACTGCTTTAGGTCTAGAACATTTTACTACATTGCCTTATCCTGCTGACGGCGTTGCTGTTTGGGAATCAACAGTCTACGTCAGCTGCCAAAAATTAGGTTACATTCTGGTTTTTGACCGCGATACTCGAAAAGAGATTACCAGATTCTATGCCCCTGGGGTTGGAGTAGAAAATTTAGCAGTTAGCCAGGAAACGCTTTGGATTTGCGATCACACAGAACAAACAGTTTATGCGATGGACAGAGCAACAGGAGAAGTCCAATTTAGCGTTCTGACACCGTTTGAATGCCCCACAGGGATAGCAATACATAGAAATGGCGATACAAACCAGGAAAGTCTGTACATCGCTTATGCCTCTGAGGAGCCTTATATCCGGGATAACCCAAATGCAGACCCAAATCATGAGCTAACCTACCGCGATCGCACTTTTATTCACCCTCTGTATTATCATTACGAGCCAGATAAAAGTTACGCTCTCTCTAATGGCTATCTCATTGAAATGTCTTATGCCGAGGAAATTGCTCCCTTAGACGAAGTTTATTTACCAGAAGTAGAATGGCGCATTGCCCTTCCATCCGAAACTGAGCGTCAAAAGGTGAAACATGTTGAACCCATCGGTTTACCCTTTACCGAAGAAGTTATAGACGGGCAACGTGTAGCAGTATTTAAATTTGATGCCCTCACCCCAGGCGAACGGCACATATTTGGCTGGAAAGCCCTTTTGGAAGTTCGAGGGATTAAATATCGCATCACGCCCAGAGATGTAGAAGATATTCCCGAACTTTCACCAGAATTGCAAACTCGCTACTTAGTAGATGATGACGATTTAGCAATGGATACTCCCATTGTCCGCCGTGCCGCCCGTGAAGCAATTGGTACTGAAACTAATGTGCTGCGGAAAATGTACAGCATCCGCAACTACGTCTACGATGAATTATCCTATGGCATTAAACCCTACATTGATACACCCGATATAGTTTTAGAGCGAGGCATTGGTTCCTGTGGCGAATATGTGGGTGTTTTACTTGCTCTATGCCGTTTGAATGGCATCCCCTGCCGAACTGTAGGTAGATACAAATGCCCTCCTTATAGCGAACACCAGGGTGTTCCTCTGCAACCCGATTTTAATCATGTTTGGCTAGAATTCTACGTACCGAATTTTGGCTGGTTGCCAATGGAATCGAATCCTGATGATGTCGGGAACGCTGGGCCTTATCCCACGCGCTTTTTTATGGGCTTATGCTGGTATCACATTGAAATTGGTAAAGGCATTTCCTTTGAAACCGTGACAAGTCAAGGAAAACGGCTAACAAAAGAAGATGTCCCCATTGGCGATTTGGCGATTAATCATATTCGGTTTACGATTCTCAAAGAATTGCCACCTTTTTGAATAGTGCCTATGTGATTGAGAATTGGGAATTTTTCAATTCTGAATTTTTTCCAATCCCTACTTTCCCATTCACTAAACGCATATCTTCACAAGCACACATCATCTCTTACAGCGGGTTTCATACAGTAGGGTGGGCATTGTAATGCCCACCCTAGAAGCTCATTTTTCCCATTCGCTTCATTTCCCAATTAGCTGTTAGCTTTTAAACTTGGCAGTGGATGTGAATGAGACGGCTTAAAATCACCAAACTCACAGATAGAGCTAAATGGGCAAAAGCGGCAATGTGAGCCAGGATTGGGTGGGAAAATTTTACTGAAATTACTAGTTTTTTCCTGATATTTATGCAAATCGTGCTGATGCTTGTGAGCAATATTAGCTAACTCAAATCCCAAAGATTCTAATTCACTATTATTAATGCTAATTAGCTCAGATGTTTTACCTATTTCTAAATTATAAAATGATGCAACAGCGTGCCTTCCAGGGTAAAGATAACGAGCAGCCAGCAAATAAACTAATGCCTGTCGTCGGTCAAAAGCTGACTTACCAGTCTTGAAATCTATAATATGTAAAGTGCTATCAGACTCAATGAAAACGCAGTCCATAGCCGCATATAAGCGAAAGCAATAATCTTCTTGCTCAATTACAATCGGCTTGGGAAAACCTTCATCGCCCGGAGTTAATTGGATGATGTGTTTATCTAAAAGCAACGGAGAATCGTGATATTTCTTCAAAATTTGTAGCACGCGTTGCTGGACTTGATCACTTGAGTTGCCTAATTTTAGTAGCTGAGCAACTCTTTCTACACCATCTGATTGGTTCAACAGATGCCTGTGATGATGAAACTCATAAACGCCTTTTTGGGCAAGTATACCAATCCGCTGAGGTGCAGTGGCTTGCGCTAAAAGCGCTTTAACTTGTGGTTCGTGTTGCCGTGCTTTGATAAACCCCCGTCTCATCTGGCAATGCCAGCGCTCTTGCCCTGTCGCTGGGGCAACTAAAGACCAAAGGTGATAACTGGCAAAAGGTCGATCGGGGGTTGACATTGCTAAGGAACAGTGAGAGAAAATACGGTGGGGAGAAGTCAGGACGGCAGCTTACAAGAACTCTGAGCAGAAGCTTTCTCGATATAGTAATGATCAGGAACGGGAGAAAGTGGCAATGAGCACTAGTAGCAATTCCAGCAAGATAATATTTGGCACTGACGGATGGCGAGGGATTATTGCCGATAACTTTACATTCCCCAATGTGCGGAAAGTAGTAAGGGCGATCGCCAGTTATTTAGAAACAGCCTATAGCAAAGATAGACCAGTACTCATTGCCTACGATACTCGGTTTTTAGCTGACCAGTTTGCCTACACCGCAGCCTTAGTATTGGCTGACTTGGGTTGGACTGTTAAAATTACTGATCGGGATTGCCCCACACCAGTAATTGCCTACAACGCCCGTCACTTAAATTCCGCTGGGGCGTTGATGTTTACTGCTAGCCATAATCCAGCACCATACTGTGGAATTAAATATATCCCTGACTATGCTGGCCCTGCCACTCCAGAAATTACTGATACTATTGTGGCAAATCTAAAAGGTGCATCGGATGACCTAACTGGCAGCAGTTCATCAGGTTCAATTTCCATTTTCGATCCCAAACCAGACTATCTGAAATTTATCTACACCTTACTGGATATAGAAAGAATCAAGAGTGCCCAGTTAAAAGTTAAGTATGATGCGCTATATTCTACCTCTCGCGGTTATCTAGATGAAGTTTTGCAACATAGTGGCGCTGACTTAGAAAGTTTCCATACTTGGAGGGATGTACTATTTGGCGGCGGTATGCCGGAACCCAAAGGTGAGCAATTAATTGGGTTAGTGGAAGCAGTACGCCGCGATCAAGCAGATTTGGGTTTGGCAACGGATGGAGATAGCGATCGCTTTGGTATTGTCGATGAACAAGGAACCGTCCTCACTCCTAACACTGTGCTGCTAGTTTTAGCACGTCATTTAATAAAAAACAAAGGTAAAAGCGGCGCAATAGTCCGCACTGTTGCTACAACCCATTTACTGGATAATCTTGCAGCAAAATACGGGTTGCCGATTTATGAGACACCAGTTGGCTTTAAATATATTGGCGAAAAAATGCGGGAAACTACTGTACTAATTGGTGGAGAAGAATCAGGCGGTTTGAGTATTATTGGACATATTCCCGAAAAAGACGGTATTTTAGCCGATATGCTAGTAGCAGAAGCGATCGCCTACGAAGGCAAACCCCTAAGTCAACTCGTCAAAGAAGCGATCGCCGAAGCTGATGGCCCGCTTTACAACAACCGTCTTGACTTGCACCTCACCGAGTTTCACAAGATCGCTGTTATCGACTCCTTCACCAAAAACCCACCCACAGAAGTTGCAGGAATTAAAGTCAAAGAAATAGGGCGTAAAGACGGTATTAAGCTTTATTTAGAAGAAGGTAGCTGGATTTTACTGCGTCCTTCCGGTACAGAACCACTGGTACGTGTCTACCTAGAAACAAACTCTCCTGAAAAACTCACCCAAATCGCTCAAGAGATGGAGAGCGTGATTGCTAAGCTAGAAGCAGTAGCAGTTTAGAAGAACTTCACCCCTAACCCATCTTTGTCAAAGGAAAGGGGAGTCATAACTTGAGACTAATTATGAAAACTCTGGCTCCTTTTTTGATATCCCTAGTTGTAGCTATCTGGGTAGTGGCGATCGCGATTATTTCAGTCCAAAATGCCACACCCGTATCTTTAAAATTCTTAACATTTCAGTCGATTCAAATACCAGCAGGTTTAGTGTTGGCTTTTAGTGCTGGTTTTGGGCTAATCAGCATGGCATTGCTACAACCCTTTTGGGGTTTAACTGGTTCTAGGCAGGGTAATTCTCGATTGGAAGACGACGCTGAATTTTTTGTCGATGATGAAGATTTTTGAAGCGTCAGCCAAATTATACTAAGAGAAAAGCCTACACATACAGGCTTTTTTTGATGCTTTGAGATAGCAATCGCACTTGTCACAAGCTAATATCTCAATGCAACAGATGGGTGAGCGCTAATGTTTGATTTCAAGTAGTGCTACGTTAAGAAGTAGTCACCAATTACAAGGTTTATAGGCAATTAACTATTGATTTTTATGGCTGTGCCGTATCAAAATATTATTACTATTGAGCCAGGAAAACGAGGTAGTCAGCCTTGTATTCGAGGAATGCGAATTACCGTATATGATGTTTTATCATATCTTGCCTCTGGTATGACATACGAGGAAGTGCTTGATGACTTTCCTTATTTGACGCAAGAAGACATTTTAGCTTGTTTAAGCTATGCCGCTGATAGAGAAAGACAAATGCTGATAATGCCAGCATGAAGTTACTTTTTGACCATAACCTATCACCTCGGTTAGTAGATCGACTGGCTAATATTTACCCAAATTCTCAGCATCTCTTTCTCATAGGTTTGGATAAAGCAGATGATCAAAGTGTGTGGGAGTATGCGCGACAAAGTGGATTTACTGTTGTAACAAAAGATGCTGATTTTAATGAGTTGAGTATTTTGCGAGGATTTCCACCTAAAGTGATCTGGATTCGTCCTGGTAATTGTTCAACTAATCAAATTGAAGACATTTTGCGATCGCATTTAGAGAATATCCAAGCTTTTGAAAAAAATCCAAATTTGGGAGTTTTGATACTATATTAACCTTGCAAAGTGTGGAAACTGAGTGTAATTTTAGGCATGGAGAGTGGGGAGGTGATCGCCATTATCTCTTAGTGTCTGTAAATTGAAAACCTGGGACTACAAAAAAAGCCTGCATGAGCAGGCTTTTTTGGTACTTTGAGAGAGCGATCGCACTTTTATAAAATCAAAATGTCCATTCGTGATCTGGATCATCTAAGGCAGCACGAACAGAAGCTAAGTTAGCAAGGTCTTTGAAAGGACTTGATTTAGCAATTTCTGTAATTGAATTTAAGGTGAGGGCTAATTGGTCGTTGTTACCTGATGCGATCGCACTATCAACTACAGTAAATAAAGCGCGAAAGTTTTCTGCACGTTCATCAAAAGAGCGATCTAGATATGCCATCAGCAACTCTCGCTGGGCGTTAATCTTGGTGATTGTTTCGTTTTCCCAAGCATCTATTTCTCGTCGCTTTGTCTGTTCTTGTTCGGCAATTATTTTATATTCAGTATAGTCTGAAGTAAGTGTGTCAACAGATTTAATTTTTTCCAAAGCTGCTATCTCATGTCTTTTAGTCTGTTCTTGCTCTCCAATTTGCTTGTAACTGACAACAATGCTCGCTAACGATTTTGTGGCGTTAACCGCAGTATATATTGTACCGATACTTGGTAAAACCATTACTAAATAACTCCCACAGTTCTGTATTTAACTTGGATGGTTAAAGTTGCAGGATTTAACATTCCTTCATTATCTAAAATAGGAATTTTCATAATTTCTGCAAGTGCTTTAATTAAAAGTGCTACCTCTTGAAATTGGCTTGCATCGCGATCGCGAATAAAAGGTTGGGCTTCAAGCTGTTGAAGTGCAGTTTTAGCAAGGTTATTTAAATTACACATTAACTCAGCAAGTTCCACTATCCGCTGTTTAACCTGTAATAGAAAATCTTGAGCTGCTTCAATATTGGCAATCTCTACGTTGACATTAGCTTCATACTCTCGCGCTTTAGTCAAAGCTTCCTCACCCTTACCAGCAAGTTGAAAACCCCCAACCATCAACGCCGGGCCGAGTGTAATACCTCCCAATACAGCACCACCAACTGCCATACTACCAGCACCTAACCAAGTTAAGGTTCCAGTCAAAGCCGCAGTACCACTAAGTTGTGAGATACCGACTTGAGCAGTCCGCAATCCAAAGAAGCTGGAAACAGGAACTTTACCTACACTCCTTGCTAAGGTAATTGCACTAGAACCCGCTGCTGAGGCTGCAACGGCTGCTGACACACCACCTTGCACCCACTGCTCAGCTTTGATAACTTGTGTTTTGTACTCCTGAATTTGCTGAGTGGAGATGTCTAATCCAGCTACAATATCCAGATTATTTTGCGAAGCTCGCTGACCAATTCTCTCAATAAAAGCTACAAAGCGTGAAATTGTACCCTGCTTGATACGAAACTGCATTTGACCATAAACTTCTGCTGACTGGTTGGTAATTTCCCAGGCTGCTTTTAAGTTTTGCAAGCTACTTTCGTATTTTTGTTGAGCCTCTTCACCAATTTCCTTTGCCTGATTCATATTGCCAATGCCTTTAGCACCTTTTACTGCTCCGAAAGCTCCAGTAGCCAAAGCAGCAGCACCGAAAATCAGTGGAATCATGAAATACTCCTGATTGTGATTAGTATTTGGTTAGTACTTATCTACGGGTTA
This sequence comes from Nostoc sp. B(2019), assembly GCF_010091925.1. GTDB lineage: Bacteria > Cyanobacteriota > Cyanobacteriia > Cyanobacteriales > Nostocaceae > Komarekiella. The sequence continues at coordinate 162,890 of NZ_WVID01000011.1, forward strand.
AGCATGAGAACAATGCATCAGCTTATACTTATCTTTCCCTTAGATACTAACTAATCAACATTCAGAAGGTATAAATTGGAGACTGCGATGAATGCAGCTGTGAATCCTTTTCGTCTTGAGTGCGTAGGCGTAGCCCGTCGTAGACATCACTCATTAGTGTAGATTGATTTGAAGTAAGGAAACTGTGTATAGACGCTTTTTAGCGGTTTACCGTAGGCATCGCAACTGTTAGGATAAGGGGCAGGAGGGTTTATTATGTCCAATACTGCTCAAGAGATATACAGCCAAGTTATTTGTAACTTGTCACCGACTGAGCGGCTACGCTTGGCAACCCTGATTCTAAATGAGCTAGTCGAGCAAAACTTGTCTATCATCGACCACAGTAATACTTGGACTGAGCAAGATCAGCTTGATTTAGCATCCTTCTCCTTAGAGTACGCAGCTTCAATTTTCCCTGAAAGTGAGGAGACAGTTTAGTGACGTTCAATCCCGGTGATGTAGTCACAGTTGATTTTCCCGGTGTCACTGGTATTAAGCGTCGTCCTGCTGTAGTTTTGTCATCCGCAACTTATCATGCAATCCGTCCCGATGTAATCATCGGACTCATTACTACTCAGACAACTGCCCTTGGAATTACTGACTATGCACTTCACGATTGGGCAGTAGCAGGTTTGCGTGTTGCGTCTGTTTTCAGAAGTTTTATCGTCACCTTACCACCCTCTGCTAATTTGATTTTGATTGGTCACTTGTCAGAACTTGATTGGAAAGGTGTTCGTGCGTGTGTCAAGATAGCTCTGGCTGAGTTAGATGATTCTAAACCATCATCGGATACATCATCTGCCTCATAAAAATTTATGTATCTTTAGCAACTACACTACTTGTGCGATCGCACAAGTAGGAGGCCAAAACTTTAATGCAATAGACAAGCGATCGCAATTATCTAAAACTAATACAACAGAAGCTAAGTTAGGCAGTTTTGGGTTAGTTGTAGCTTTAGGTAGTCAATGAAGTCCAGAATTTCTGTATCAATGAGTTGTAGGCGCGATCACTTGCAGTATTTGTGCTTCAAATACTCCTTCCCTTGCTCATAAGTTCAATTTAATTGTGCTAAATATGTGTCCGTTTGAGCTATAAAAACATCACGGGGTTAAACCATTTTTGTATTGTCAGTTGTTTCTGGTTGAAATTGATTTTTGTCTTGATCAAAATTGTGAATTTTATTAATTTTTGAACTTACTTTTTGCCCTAAAGCTAGCCAGTCTAATTCCTTATGCCCATCCCAACTGACACCTACAGAGCGATAAGTAACTGGATCGTAAATATTACAAAAAACTACATTACTATCTCCTGGTCTTACGCTGATAGTAAGTGGATTAAGCAGTTGTTCAGAAGTAAGGGTATCCAAAGACAACAATAAATTTTTAGAAAAGTAAGAATCGCTTCCTGAACGGACGATGTAAGGTTTATCTGCCAAAATATATAAATCGTTCTTTTCAACTAGCCCAAATGAAGTTTTAACCATCTTATTAACTTCTATTCCTGTTATCACCCCTGTCAAAGCTTTTTCATAAATTGGGATGCGTCTTTCATCTTCAGCGAGCATATACCAACAGTGATCGGGTTCTCTGCTAACAAAGACATATTGAGGTTTTGGGGTTTGTCCGAATCCTAATTTAACTTCCATACTTTTGATGAAGGTTTTTGTAAATGAATTTGTTTAGTAAAAAGTTTTTACGGATTGTACTGTCGAGAAACAAGTTACTTTATAGATATAATTCCCTCACCAGTAAGACAATTAACATTGAGGCAGCGAAAATTATAAAATTTGGTTAATTTATAAGCAGCATTAACTCATGCCAAGACGCCAATAAAACCTTGTGCCTTTGGATAAAATTTAATTATTTAACGCTTGTTATAAAAATATATAAAAAAGGGCAGGTACAAAACCCGCCCTTAAAGGAATGGTAATTTAAATTAGCGATCGCTAATTAATTAGCAATTTCTGGCGCACTTAAAGAAACCTTTGGCGCTTCTGTTTGCTGTGCTAATGTTGGCACGGAATCACGCAATCTTGCCGTCAACTGTACAGTTGTGGAGTCGTACATCTGAGTCAGCAATTTTGGATAGAAACCAATACCAATAATTGGAACTAACAAACAAGCAATGATGAATACTTCACGGGGTTCAGCATCTATCAAAGCTTGGTGAGAAGCTAATTCTTCATTTTCTTTACCGTAGAAAATTTCCCTCAACATTGACAGTAGATAAATCGGAGTCAAAATCACCCCAACTGCCATTAAAAAGACCACGATGACTTTGAATGTAGGGTTATAAGCATCGCTGGTAGCAAAGCCAACAAACACCATTAGCTCAGCTACAAAACCGCTCATCCCCGGTAACGCCAAAGAAGCCATTGAACAGGCAGTGAACATGGCGAAAATTTTCTTCATACTCTTGCCGACACCACCCATTTCATCCAACATCAGGGTGTGTGTCCGGTCATAAGTCGCACCGACGAGGAAGAACAAACTCGCCCCAATCAAACCGTGGGAAACCATCTGCAATACTGCCCCACTCAATCCCAAATCGGTAAAGGAGGCAATGCCAATGGTAACAAAACCCATGTGGGAAATTGAGGAGTAGGCAATTTTCCGCTTGAGGTTGCGCTGGGCAAAGGATGTTAGAGCAGCGTAGATAATATTAACTACCCCCAAAACCACCAACACTGGCGCAAAATAAGCGTGGGCGTCAGGTAACATCTGAGCATTCATCCGAATTAGAGCGTAACCGCCCATTTTCAGCAGAATACCCGCCAATAGCATGTGTACCGGGGCTGTAGCTTCACCGTGGGCATCAGGTAGCCAGGTATGCAAGGGAATAATCGGCAACTTGACGGCGTAGGCAATTAAGAAGCCAGCATAAAGTGCAAGTTGGAAATTGAGGGCGAAGTCTTTGAGAGCGAGCGATCGCATATCGAACGTCACCGTATCGCCGTAAAATCCCATTGTCAGGGCAGATAGCAAAATGAACAGCGACCCGCCAGCAGTGTATAAAATGAACTTGGTCGCTGCGTATTGCCGCCTTTTGCCTCCCCAAATCGACAGCAGAAAGTATATCGGCACTAGTTCAAGTTCCCACACCAGGAAAAATAACAGCATATCCTGGACGGCGAACACGGCAATCTGACCGCCATACATCGCCAGAATCAAGAAGTAAAACAGTTTCGGCTTGAAGGTAACAGGCCAAGCTGCTAAAATCGCCAGCGTGGTAATGAATCCAGTCAAAATAATTAGGGGCATGGACAAGCCATCTGCCCCTACTGACCAATTCAAATCTAGTTGCGGTACCCAAGGGTAACTCTCAACCAACTGTAAATCTGGATTGGAGAAATCGTACCCGGTATAAAAAGCATAAACAATCAGTGCAAAATCTATTAGCCCCACGATGAGGGAATACCAGCGCACTGTTTTGCCGTCTTTATCCGGGATGAGGGGAATCAATAGTGACGCCGCTATTGGAAACAGAATAATCGTCGTCAGCCACGGAAAATTAGCTGTATTCATCGCAATTCGTCTGCTATCAAAATCATGTTTAGCAAAAAGTCACTAGCTATTAACTAGCAGCTTTTTAGGGCTTTGGTCTTCAATGTTAGGTTGATTTAAGAAAAATAAATAAAGATGAAGGTAGGTAAATGCATATCCCTGCCTTCATCCTAAGAGTGTTGAGTCATGAGTGCTATTAGCGTAGCGGGGCGTAGCACGTGCTGAGTAAAGATTGTACTGCGGACTGCTGATTCCTAATTTTCCGCTTCACTCAGGACTCGACACTGAAATCAGGTGACACCGAAGACAATCACTAAACCCAAAACAGCCCCAAACACAATCAAGGCATAGAATTGAGCGCGACCATTTTCTAGGTATTTCAGACCTTCACCACTAACAAGAGTGAAAAAGCCTGTGAGGTTAACAGCACCATCGACAACGCGGAAGTCAACTTCCATGACTTGCCTTGCCAGGCGACGCAAGCCGATGACAAAAACTCGATGGTAAATGTCATCAAAGTACCACTTGTTGAGGGACAACTCGTAAAGTGGTTTGATTTTAGCTGCGATCGCAGATGGGTCGATTTTACCCCGCAAATACATTAGCGAAGCTAAGGTAATCGCAATTAAGGAAATTCCAACTGAAGCTCCCGCCATGATATAGAATTCCGTCGGGTTGAACTCGGCGGCTTTTTCTATAACTTCCGAGAGAGTTTCGCTAGGAGGAAAAATAAACTCCTCGAAATAATTGGCATAGGGAGTCCCTACCAAACCAATCAAAATCGATGGCACAGCCAACAATGCCAATGGCAGAGTCATTGTCCACGGTGATTCATGAGGAGAATCGCTGTGATGCCCATGAGAGTCATGGTGAGCACCTATTGCTGCCAATTCTCCTTTTTTCATTGCCCCAGGGCCAAATGTCGGGACTGGTTCTGCTGATTCTAATTCCAGGACAATTGTGGCTGCCTTTTTGAGTTTTTCCTGGATTTTTTCGTCATTACCCCGGAATTTACCTTCAAATGTCAAGAAATACATTCTAAACATATAGAAAGCAGTAATCCCGGCAGTTAGCCAGCCAATCAACCAGAGAAATGGGTTAGCCTCAAAAGCATTCCCTAGAATTTCATCTTTTGACCAGAACCCAGCAAAAGGTGGGATACCAGAAATTGCCAAGCAACCAATCAAAAAAGTAATCGCCGTGATGGGCATATACTTCCGCAATCCACCCATCAACCGCATATCCTGTGCCAAGGCAGGGTCGTGTCCGACGACACCTTCCATACCGTGAATTACAGAACCAGAACCCAAGAACAGCATCGCCTTGAAATAGGCGTGTGTCATTAGGTGGAACAGTCCAGCACTGTAGGAGCCTACTCCCATTGCCATCACCATGTAACCGAGTTGGGAAATGGTAGAGTAAGCCAAGCCTTTTTTGATGTCGTTTTGGGTAATGGCAATGCTTGCCCCCAAAAATGCTGTAAACGCCCCAGTAAAGGCAATCACGTTCATTGCTGCTGGGACGTGCTCAAATACTGGGTACATCCGGGCAATCAGGAAAACACCCGCTGCCACCATTGTTGCCGCGTGGATTAGGGCAGAAATGGGCGTGGGGCCTTCCATCGCATCTGGTAGCCAGACATGCAAGGGGAATTGGGCAGATTTTGCCACCGGCCCTAAGAAAACTAAAATCGCCAACAGAACAGCAAGAAAATTGCTGATAGAACCTGACTGCACCAGTTGTGCGAGGCGATCGCCCATCACATCAAAATCAAAGCTGCCTGTTGCCCAGAACAGCCCCAGAATGCCCAACAGAAGACCAAAGTCACCCACACGGTTGGTTACAAATGCTTTTTGGCAGGCATCTGCTGCTGACTTGCGATCGTACCAAAAGCCGACCAGCAAGTAGGAACACATCCCGACTAGTTCCCAGAAGATATAAATCTGTACTAGATTGGGGCTAACCACCAGACCCAACATTGAGGAGCCAAACAAGCTGAGATAGGCGTAAAACCGCACGTAACCGGGATCATGAGCCATATAGCCATCGGTGTAAACCATGACTAGAAAGGCTACCGTTGTCACAATCACCAGCATTAGGGCTGTCAGGTGGTCAACAGTGTAGCCCATGCTCAGATGAAAATTACCTGCCGCCGCCCATTCTAGTGTGCGGATATAAGGCGCGTGTCCTTGAATTTGACTCCATAGCAAGGCAAACGACAGCCCCATGGCCGCTCCCATCAGGGAAATAATCACTACAGCGTTAAGCTGCCGCAAGCGGTTTGTAACCTGATTCAACGAGATTAACCCTAGACCGACCAGCATTGCCCCAAAAAGAGGTAATACTGGAATCAGCCAGGCATACTGATAGATTACTTCCATCACTGACGCCTACTTTTAGAATTCTTGACCAAGGTAGAACAGTTCTGTAGACGATGTCCGTCGCAGGCAACTGTCCAAGTCGGAACTGTTAACAATTGTGACACACACCCTTTAGGATAAAATACCCCACCCAATGGCCATTGGGTGGGGTGTTAAGCATGGTTTTAGATTTGCTCGACTCACTAAACCGTCCACAGTCGATAGTCAAGAGTTAAAATACTTACTTTTGACTATTGACTATTGACGATTGACTGTTAACTTTCCTTATGCTGAACGACACTCCAAATCTGCTGTTTTTGAGTTGTTGTAGCTTTTAGGGCTGTTGCTGTAGCTGATTTTAATTTCTTCCAAGGCTAAACGTAAATCTCCTCTGCCGCGAAAACTTTCTAAGCGATGCTGAACAATACCATTTTCAATCAATAGTAAAGTTGGCAGTGACTTTAATTTATAAGTAGTAGACAATTTGAAATTCTGATCGGCGTTAACCCCAACTAACTTAATTTCCTCTCCGTATTGGGCTTTAAATTGCAACAACAATGGCTGGATAATACGACACAATCCACACCAAGGTGCTTCAAAATTAACTAAAACAGGAATTGGAGATTCTAAAACTTCTTGAGTAAATGTCCGCTCACTAACCGACAACACCATGACGCCTCTTGGATTATAAGGTTTTTATATCAAACTAGCTATCAGCACTGAAGGATTGGCAAGCCAGTAACTGCCGATAGATGCTCTCAGGACACAGATATACAAGACACAGATAATTACGCAAAAAATGAGTGTGTTGATGTGTCTCTGACAAAAAAGCCAGCGCGACTTTCACGGTGGCTTTTTTGGATTTCTAACTCCTGATTGCCGTGGCTGCCTGGAAATTGAGACTGACATCTACTATTTATTCTCCAGGAAAGACCACTGACCAACAACTACCAATATAAAATCTTAAACCGACTGAATGCACCCCCACTCATAGATGTTTAAACTCATCCTACATTGATTCGGTAGCAGTTGATAAGCTCAAATTTCCATCTACTTTTTACTTCATGCTGATATTGGGGATCGTTTAAAATTACCATCCTATCCTACTAGTTGTTTCCAGCAACAGAGGGTGCGACCACCAAAGTAAAGCTACAAAAATGGCGACTCCGAAATAGGCAGGACGGAGAAATTCCTGCCATTTGATAGATTGACGACCGTCAATAATTGCCTTAAAGGGAATAATTGAAGTCCGTTGTTTGACAATTTCAAAGGCCTCTCCATAGCGGTAGCCTAGACGGCGATCCCCATGCCAAACTCCAAACAAGTGATGTAACACCAACCCAATTGAGGTCACTAGAGTAAAGGTAGTACCGAGCCAAAGAGTATGGGCGAAGCACCAAATTATTTGTCCCACCATCTGGGGATGGCGAGTGATACGAATAATCCCTGTCTCATAGAGGTGTACTTGGGGCTTTTGAATGGCAGCAATTTCTAGTAGATTGAAGGTAGCAGGATATAAAAACAAAAACGAAATCGCTGACAGTATCCAAACAACTTCCCGCACCCCCGGTACTCCCTGCATCTGCCAAAGCAGCAAACCGTCATAGCGATGGTTAAAAAAGTAAATAATTAATATCGCAGCCAGCGGTAGGCTGATTAATGCAAAGAGAACGCGATAAAGCCTTGGTGCAATATATTTTTCTGCCCAAGGGCGCAAAGCAGCGCCCCCACTGTGAGCGATCGCAAAAGCTAATAGTAACCCCAGTATGACAAAATGACTGGGGGTTAACCAAGGATTCAGCATCATATACACAGGTAAAGTAATTTCAAGAAAACTTAATTTAGTACACCGATACCACAAAGTATTCAAAAGAGGACTTTAGTCAAGATGTTGTGTTACTGTCTTTTTCGAGTAAAGCCTTCAAGTTTAAGATGCAATAAATCACACTCGGCTGATAGCTATGAAGCTTGATTTGTTGCCACCGCTCCTTTCAAAGTTTGTGGGTTGAGCCTTATGTCTGACCTTCCTTTCACTTTAGATCAGTTACGTATTCTAAAAGCGATCGCCGTCGAAGGGAGCTTCAAGCGCGCCGCTGATAGTCTTTACGTCTCCCAACCTGCCGTGAGCTTGCAAGTCCAAAATCTAGAACGGCAATTGGATGTCCCCCTATTTGACCGTGGAGGACGTCGTGCACAATTAACCGAAGCAGGACATTTACTCTTAAGTTACGGTGAAAAAATCCTCAGTCTATGTCAAGAAACCTGCCGTGCGATCGAGGATTTACAAAATCTCCAAGGCGGTACTTTGATTGTCGGCGCTTCTCAAACCACCGGCACGTATCTTTTACCCAGAATGATTGGGATGTTCCGACAAAGATATCCAGATGTGGCAGTGCAATTACATGTCCACTCTACCCGGCGGACTGCTTGGAGCGTAGCTAACGGACAGGTTGATTTAGCGATCATCGGCGGAGAAATTCCAGGTGAACTGACGGAATCTTTAGAAATTCTTCCTTATGCGGAAGACGAACTGGCGCTAATTTTACCTGTCTTTCATCCCTTTGCCAAACTTGAAACAATCCAAAAAGAAGACCTATATAAATTACAATTCATTGCTCTAGATTCTCAATCGACTATTCGCAAGGTAATTGACCAAGTGCTAGGACGTTGTGAGATTGATACAAGACGTTTTAAAGTCGAAATGGAACTAAATTCCATTGAAGCAATTAAAAATGCTGTGCAATCTGGTTTAGGAGCTGCCTTTGTCTCAACCTCGGCGATCGCTAAAGAGTTACAAATGGGCGTTCTACACTGTGCCCCCATTGATGGCGTTGTCGTCAAACGAACGCTGTGGCTAATATTTAATCCCAATCGCTATAGATCTAAGGCCGCTGAAGCGTTTAGTCAGGAAATTTTACCCCAGTTTGCTAATCCTGGGTGGAATCAAGATGTGTTAAAATTAGCACAAAAAAATATAGTGGTAACTACATTGGATGCAGCGACACCCAACCCTGGAGGACTATAAAATCTTGTCAGGCGTTAAGAGTAGCCAGTCGCCTGCTCAGAGTTGTCATAGCATCGGCTTCCGAAAAGTTTGAGGGTCGGGTTGCTCCAGAGACGCTTACCTCAGCTTGTCGTTAGACATCAGAACCCCTCCTATGGGCAAAGCTGCGCGTAGCTAGGTTCCCCATAGGAGCACGGTGGGTGAGTGATCTGAGCTTCTCCAAGGAGAGCAGCGCGGAGTTTCCTCAAGTGAAACGACTGCAAAAACGCCAAGGGCGATCAGGGGATTCCCCAGTTGAGTGAACTAGCATTCAGTAGTCAATAGTCAGTAGTTATTAGTAAAAAACTTTTGACCTTTGGCAACTGACAACTGACAACTGACCAAAAACAAAAAAATGGAAGTTCACTGCACTCGTCCACGCTGTCCACGCCCACAAAACTATTTTGCGGATTTAGATGATATTACAACGCTAAAAACAGCGCAGCAAAAATACTGTACTACCTGTGGTATGCCATTGATGCTAGATGGTCGCTATGTACCAATTAAGTTATTAGGAAAAGGGGGATTTGGAGCAGCTTTTTTGGCACGCGATCGCCGAATCCCAGGAATGCGTCAATGCGTAGTTAAACAGTTCCAACCAGCGGGAAGTTTGACCTCCACTCAACTACAACAAGCACAACAGATGTTTGAGAGAGAGGCAGAAGTTTTAGCACAAATTGGTAACGAACACGAGCAAATTCCTGATTTGTTTGCCTTCTTTCCAGTAATAGTTAATAGTCTGCAACCAGGACAGCAAGACCAGTTTTTTTACTTGGTACAAGAATACATTGATGGGCAAAATCTAGAGGAAGAACTATATCAAAAGGGCAAGTTTTCTGAGCAGAAAGTTTTAGAAGTGCTACAAGAAATACTCAAAGTGCTGAAGTTTGTTCATGACAAAGGCATTATTCATAGAGACATCAAACCCTCTAACATTATGCGTCGTCGTGATGGCAAACTCTTTCTGCTAGATTTTGGCGCAGTTAAGCAAGTGACAAATACCTCATCTGGTTCTGCTGCGGCTTCTACAGGAATTTATTCTATGGGATTTGCACCGCCTGAGCAGATGGCTGGGGGTCAAATATTTCCATCTACAGATTTATACGCTTTAGCTGTCACTACTCTTATTTTATTAACAGGTCAGGAACCAACTAAGCTATTTGATGCTTATAGCAATCAATGGCAATGGCGAATGCAAGTAACTGTCAAACCTCACTTGGCTGATATTTTAGATAAGATGCTTCTACCTGCTGCTAATCAACGGTTTCAGTCGGCTGATGAGGTTCTTGAAGCTCTCTGTTACCAATTGATACCTCCAACAGTATTACCGCCACCACGACCGCAGCCACAGCAGCAGCCACGTTCAATACAATCTCAACCAGCTTTTTCAACCTTAGAATTATTGGGTGGAGCGGCTTTTAGTGGGTTTGAGGGTGCATTAGTAGCGATCGCTCTGTTCAGTCTAGTAAAATCACCAATAGTTACTTTAAGTGTTGCATCTGTGATTTTGGGGATACTAATATTTGCCCAAACCAGACGGTGGATTGAAAAGTTCGATTTATTAATTATTCCGGCAATTACTTTTGCTATTGTTTTATTTTTCCCCTTTTTACAGGGAGGTCTTGGCATTGAGGCAGTGGCTATTTTAGCAGTTGCAGCAAGCTTAGTAGCCATTTCACTGACAGCCGTATTTCGACTTATTTATAAATTATTATCTCTCATACTTTAAAAAACTCCTGGTGCTAACAGCCACCTATGTCTCAAAAAAACGAAACACTTAGCCTTTTCTTAGCCGCTGTCATTACCATTGGTTTAATTTTTGGTGGCTTATGGTTTTTTATGGAACGGTGGGTACAAATAAGTGGAACTGTTTCTAAACCTTCGGCGAATGATGGTAACACAAGTAATCCTATAAACCAGTTTTTTGGTAAATGTAACGTGCCAAACCTCCCAGAGGGGACATTCAACTATGGTGGTAGCACAACCTGGGCACCCATCCGCAAAGATGCAGATTCTATACTGCAAAGCCTGTGCCCTCAGTTTATTTTACGCTACACTCAACCTCCATCAGATAAACCTGGATCTGGAACTGGTATTCGGATGTTAATAGACAATCAGCTAGCTTTTTCTCAATCTTCTCGCTCAGTTAAAGCTGAAGAGAATGCAGAAGCTAGACAAAAAGAATTTAGTTTAAAAGAAATTCCAGTGGGTATTGATGGCATTGCGATCGCTGTTAACCACAATCTCAACATCCCCGGTTTAACTGTTGCCCAACTCAAAGATATTTACACAGGCAAGATTACTAACTGGCAAGAGGTAGGTGGGACAAATGTACCAATTACAGCCTATTCTCGTAGCAAAGAAGCTGGGGGTACAGTTGAGTTCTTTGTCGAAAATGTTTTAAATAAAGAGGATTTTGGTGTCAACGTTAGTTATATTGGCACGACTACCGAAGCGCTACGAAAAGTAGGCGCAAGTCCTGGCGGAATTTACTATGCTTCTGCCCCAGAGATTGTACCCCAGTGTATGATTAAGTCTTTACCATTGGGGCGCACAAATAGTCGATTTGTCCCTCCCTATCAAGAACCCTTTGTAGCTTCATCTGAATGTCCCAGTAAGCGTAATCAGCTGAATATTCAGGCGTTTCGTAGTGGTGACTATGCAATTACCCGCAATTTGTTTGTAATAGTTAAACAGAATGGTCAAACAGACCAGCAAGCTGGGGAAGCTTATGCAAATTGGCTGCTGACACCTCAAGGTCAAGAACTGATCAAAAAGGCTGGATTTGTCAGAATTAAGTAATTAAAGTTTTCCCTAAATTGTGGCTTTGATCGCCGCATTAAAATTTATAAATAAAAGACTTGTCTAAATACAATCTCAAGTAGCAAACATTTATCAAGCATGTATATTAAACAGATATAAGGGTAATTTGCTATGTCCCAAAAAAACGAAACACCTATTCTTGTCTTATCTCTCTTAATCACGATTGGACTAATAGCTGGAGGCTTTTGGTGGTTCAGCAGAAAGTCTGGTCTTGATCTAAAAAATCAAATTAGTTCTAGTAATACCAGCACGCCCCAAGCTTCATCAGGACAAACTAGTGGTAATACTTTCGCCTCTGTACAAGATGTTCCTACAGGATTATTTAGCTATGGAGGCAGTACTTCTTGGGCACCGCTTCGGCTAGTAGTTGATGCAACAATCCAAGCAGCGCGACCAGAGTTTCGGCTGCGTTATGTAGAATCTAGCAGCGGCGATCAAGGTTCCGGTACAGGTATAAGATCCCTAATCGATGGTCAAATTGCCTTTTCCCAATCCTCTCGACCAGTATTAGACGAGGAGTTAGCTCGTGCCAAACAACGCGGATTCGATCTCAAACAAATTTCCGTAGCAATTGACGGTTTGGCGGTAGCTGTTAACTCTAGCCTCGATATTCCAGGACTGACGATAGATCAGTTAAAGTCAATTTACACGGGCACTGTTAACAATTGGAGCCAGGTGGGGGGCCCCAATATGCCGATCAAACCTTATTCTCGCCGCATGGCTGATGGCGGTACGGCCGAACTTTTTGTCCAAGACATCTTGGGTGGTCAAGCTTTTGGCTCTAATGTAGAGTTTATCTCAACTACCACCCAAGCCTTGCAAAAATTAGCTGGTAGTCCTGGTGGTATTTACTACGCTTCTGCGCCAGAGGTGGTTCCTCAGTGTTCAATCAGAGCCTTGCCGTTGGGGCGGACGCAAGGGCAATATGTTGCTCCCTACCAAGAACCATTTGTCCTCCCTTCTGAATGTCCTGGTAAACGGAACAAATTGAACATTGAGGCTTTCCAATCAGGGAAATACCCGATTACCCGCAATCTGTTCGTGGTGGTCAAACAGAATGGTCAAGCTGAGCAGCAAGCAGGTGTTGCCTATGCCAACTTACTGCTAACTGAGCAGGGACAGGAACTGATTAGCCAAACTGGGTTTGTCAAAATTCGCTGACACCTGCTATTGATGCTCTAGCTGGCTCTATTAATCGACTCTGCTGGCAAGCAAATAAGATTATCCCCTTGGGTAAGGATTAAGCCGCGTTGACGCAATTTGCCCATCAAGCGGGTGACGGTGACACGAGTCGAACCAATCGCGCTACCAATTTGGGCATGAGTGAGGGGAAAAGGCAGACAATAGCCGCGAATCACATCGGGATCAGTATCGCTCATTGCTGGCTCTCCATATTCCTCAATCAACAATGTGAGAAATCCTAAGAGTCGGTCAATTGTGCGTCGTTGTCCCAAGGCACTCAGCCACAGCAGCTTACGCTGGTGCTGATATCTAAAGGCATCCATAACTTCGCGGCGGAAGTGAGGCCAATTGTCTAAGTCGTGCCAGTACATCCACAGCACCGCAGTTTGATCAACATGCGCGTAAGCCTGGAGTGTGAATGGTGACTGGGCAACAATTTCAAAGGGCTGTCCCGCTCCCACAAAACCCAAGAAAGCTTCTTCTGGAGTTCTATTGATTCGTCGAGACGTTAGCTGACTGGCAGTAGCACTAACCTGGGCGGTTCCTACCATACGGATAGCACCCCTTTGCACCAAATATAGCAATCCAGGTCGAGCTGGAATGCGCTCATCTTTGCTAAAGGTGCGGCAGCGATAGTGTTCTTGAGCCCAATCAAGAATTCGTTGCCAAGTTAGAAAAGGCCGTGAAGCCTCTGAAAAGGAGGATGGAGATTGCATAGGTAACAAAGAGCGTTCGGCTGAAGACAAAGACGTCATAAAAAGGTGCAAGGAGTGTCTTTGTGTTGGCGAGGTAGGCTTAACGCCTAACAGCGCCAGCCATACAAAGAGCAGAAAGCAAATTAATTGCGCTCCACTCTTTTGTTATACTTCCTACTGTACAATGATGGTAGTAAAGTTTACTTACTATTCATCGATTATTCATCAAATTTTATCGTACTCTCATTTTTCTTCATCTAGATTAAACTTATACCTCAAGATAGATGTCAGAAAACCAACAAATACAATGTAAGGAGTTATTTACCCAAGACTACGTGCATCATAGACTACTAGTTAGCAAATACACAGCAATTAAGTGGTTGTTATATAGTTACTTAGCAAGTTCACTAAGTATTTGTACTAAAAATTATAAAGTTATATGCATAGAACATAAAAAAAATCCTCTATATAAAGATAGAGATGATAAGCGAGTTTTGTATATCTCAGGGATGGCCCTGTGGTTATCAAAATCTCAGAATCAAAAACCTATGGAGCTTGCTCATGCGATCGCCTCTCATTTATTAGTGACCTGTGGCGACGTTTTTAGCATCCAGATAGTTCCTCCCGGCTGGATACATTTAGAATTGACTCACCCTAGCTTAGCTGTTTGGTTACAAAGTCTCGTCGTTGGGTGTTCAAGGGGAGATGAGGAGAACGGGGGATGGGGAGAGTCGGAGATGGAGAAAGTCGTACATAAAGAGAAATACTTAATTCCAAAAGAGGACTCTAATTTCCCCAATTCTTTGTTTGCTGTTCAATATGTCCATGCACGCTGTTGCTCTCTAGTACTACTAGCTCATCAAGAAGGGTTAATTAAACTTAAGGAACTAGTTCCAGATACTAGTCCAGCTTTTTGGAGTTTTATCTCTTCCAACCCCATTCCTTGGCTTAACTGCGACGGAAAACTGCGCCTAAATCACCCAGATGAGCGTCGTCTAATTGCCGAGTTAGTGCAAGTAGTAGACAGCATAAAGTGTCCTGATATTAGCAGTTATTTAAAATTGCAAAAAGCAGCGCTAAATTTGAGCCGAGCGTTTGAAAACTTTTGGTGTAATTGCCGCATTTGGGGTGAGGTGAAAATTACCTCATTAGAGCTAGCTCAAGCTAGACTCGGATTGGTCATGGCTACTCAGTCTGTATTAAGGTTTTTGCTAGAAGAAAAACTGGGGGTTTTTGCACCCTTGGAGTTATGAATTATTAAATGTCTCTGAGGTAAAAATAAAAACTTTTATAACAGCTATTGACTCAATAAATCACCTCGGCTATATTAGCAGGTGTGTGAGGAGCGAACCAGCAGGGGCACCGAGACGAAACACGGCCAGTCGTCGGTGTCCTTTCTGATTTTAAGTAAGGCAGGTTAAAAAGACTGCCCTTACTACAGCAAAAACTTTTCAATTGCCACTGCGGCTCCCTCTTCCTCTACAGTAGGAGCCACCCATTGAGCGATCGCTTGAACTTCGGCTGGTGCATTGCCCATAGCTACGCCAAAGCCAGCGTACTCTAGCATTTCCAAGTCATTGAAGTTATCACCAATAGTCATAACGTTGCCTCTTTGTAATCCCAACAGTTCTTCAGCTAGGTAACGCACAGCATATCCTTTATTGACAGAGGCGTTAGTCGCTTCAAAGAAGGTAGCAACAGATGTTGTCAGATAAAGTTCAGCGGGTGTGTACTGGCGGCGTAAATTCCCCAATAGCTCATTGATTACATTTGTGTCATCGCATAAAGCTAGAACTTTTGTTGGTTCATTAGTTAAGACTTGGCGCAAATCACCCACAGGAATTGGCTTAATACCGGAACGTTGCGCGTAAATTTGGGTTTCTCTTGTTAACTCCCGCACGTATAGCTGATCATTGATGTAGAAGTGAACAGATAAAAGCGATCGCAACTGAGGCTGTTCAAAATAGTCAATTAGCTGGTGGGCAATTTCTCTGGAAACAACCAAATGACGGTGAATTTTTTGAGTGGCTGGGTCTTGAATCCAGGCTCCCTGATAGGCTAATAATGGCAGTACAGAGTTAATTTCTTGGTGAAAGCGCAAGGCTGAGCAGTACATACGACCTGTAGCGATCGCCACTTGAATTCCTTGTGCTTGTACTGCAAATATTGCTTGCTTGACAGCCTCGCTTAGATTGTTAGACTGTCCAGCGATCGTGCCATCAATATCTAAAACTAGTAGTTTGATATCTCTTGCAGGCATAATCTGATCACCAGTGGATGTCAAATGAGTAGCAGATGCTTTCTCCATAAATTCCCTAGGTTTGAACTCACAGTATGAGGTTAACAGGCTCTAGTCGCCAGCGGGGAGTGGTAGGAAAAAAAATCGATTGACTAGAATATGCAACTGAATTTCTACGGTAATGCTGAAAAAATCGAATACATATATAACTAGGATTTGGGGCTGTCAAAGCAAAATATTGTATAAATTATACTGATGATAATTAGCTTTACTATGAATAAATACGTAAGTATAAATTGTGATTTTGTTTTTAGAGGTTATTTACCCTGTGATATTACTAAGATATTTCAGTAATTATCCTTTTTAATTCAAAAAAAAAGAACAAAATAGGAAATAATTTCCTTTTTTATAATCCAAAGTCTTAACAATATAAAGAGTGTCCCAAACCAGTTAACAAATATAGACATTTAGTTCTTTTTAGAGTTATCAATTAAATAATCAACCTAACTCACTTCAATACAAGCAAGCCTTCAAGGCTGAATTGAGTACTTTTTGAAAGCCCATTTATGGGTTAAATGAAGTGAACAATTCGATAACTCAAGTGAATAATACAAGGATTTTCATGAACAATAAAGGCTTGACTGGACTCATTGCGGCGGCGGCAGCTACTTTAACTAATGTAATTTCTGTTGTGGCTCCCGCAAGTGCGGCTGACTTTACCTGGGGTAATTGGAATGCCACAACTTCCGGCGTTCAAAGTGCAACGACTGATACATCTGGTTTCCAATCTTTGATTCCTAATTTCCAACAATTGGTGCAACCAGAGGGAATAGCATTACAAAATCTCAATAAACTAGACCCCACTAAGCTTTTTTTGAAATCTGAGAGCAATGTTCGCCTTTGGTTTCTCAATGAAGGTGCTAGCTATAAAAATCAGTTAGCTTATCAAGCAATCAATGGTAGTCAATCCCAGAAAGGATTGATTTTTGAAGACGCCTCTTGCAAAACAGGTAATTTATGCGAAAAAGCCAGTAACGATGGAATCTTGAATGTTGGTGATTATGTTGATCTAGGGACAATAGCTGGTGGTACACAAATCAACTTTTGGTTGAACGCGGATGGTGCTAACCAAAACAGAAGTTTTAGCAACGTCTACGGTGCTCCTGATGCTGCGAATCCAGACGGATTAGAACACTTAGTTGCCTACGAATATAATGGTTATCTTCTAATTGGGTTTGAAGATTTGTATGGTTCACTAGGTTCCACAGATGGCGGTAATATCAGTCCTACAGATCGCGACTTCAATGACGTAGTTTTTGTTGTGGATTTTGGCAAAGACAATATACTAACTTCCTCTGTACCAGAACCATCTACAGCAGCAGCGATGTTGGGTGTAGGAGCAATTGGGATGTTGAAACTGCGTCGCCGTCGCCAAAACAAAGCAGAAAAGTCAGCTTAAATAACACTATTTGTTCATGCAGCGGAAGCCACTGGTTAAAATAGGGCTATGTCCCAAACTTTTTCTAACCAGTTGACTTCCGATTCTGCAACCGCAACACGTCCCACGTTCATCCTCGTAGATGGACACTCCCTCGCTTATCGTTCTTATTTTGCTTTCGCTAAAGGGCGAGATGGAGGACTACGTACAAAAACGGGTATTCCTACTAGTGTATGTTTTGGTTTTTTGAAGTGCCTGCTGGAGGTAATGGCAACACAACAGCCACAAGCAATGGCGATCGCTTTTGATTTGGGCTTGCCAACCTTCCGCCACGAAGCTGACGATACTTATAAAGCTGATCGTCCAGGCACACCAGAAGACTTTGTTCCCGACTTAGCAAACCTACACGAATTGCTCAATGGCTTTAATCTTCCAATTTTAACTGCCCCTGGTTACGAGGCAGATGATGTTTTGGGAACCTTAGCACAACGAGCAACTGCTGCGGGGTACAGAGTAAAGATTCTGACTGGCGATCGCGATTTATTTCAGCTGATTGACCCTAATAAGGAAATCACTGTTCTAAATTTTAGTCCAGATGCCCTCAAGCGTTCCACCAATAGCATCACTGAATTTGGGATAGAACAAGTCAAAGAAAAATTAGGTGTTTTACCTTCGCAAATTGTTGATTTCAAAGCTCTTTGCGGTGATAAATCAGATAATATTCCAGGGGTCAAGGGAATTGGCGAAAAGACAGCTGTACAACTGCTGGACGCCTATGGTTCCCTTGACCATATTTATGCTGCTTTAGATGAAATTAAAGGAGCGACTCAGAAAAAACTGGCAGCAGGTAAAGAAGACGCCGATAGATCTCGTTATTTAGCAACTATAGTTATTGATGTTCCTATAGAAATTGATTTAGAAGATTGTAAATTAAAAGGGTTTGACACAAGCGTCCTAGCATCAATTTTAGAAAAGTTAGAATTCAAAACTTTTTTAAGCAAAATTAACGAACTTCAGCAACGGTTTGGTGGCAAAGTTGAAGCAACGCCAAAAATAGAAACAGCCTATACATCTGATACAGAACCAGAATTTGAAGGCGAAGATCT
The DNA here is from genome assembly GCF_010091925.1 of Nostoc sp. B(2019). Lineage (GTDB taxonomy): Bacteria > Cyanobacteriota > Cyanobacteriia > Cyanobacteriales > Nostocaceae > Komarekiella. Next base: position 181,318 of record NZ_WVID01000011.1, read on the forward strand.
TGCATTTTTTAGTTTTGCCGAAACACAAGCTGCACAACAGCAATCCGCATCGTCAATTCAGCCGCGTATCATCGACACAAAAGCTAAACTAACTGAGCTAGTAAAGCTTTTACAAAAATTCACCAACCCAGAAACACCAGTTGCTTGGGATACTGAAACCACTGACTTAGAACCAAGAGACGCTGAGTTAGTGGGAATCGGTTGTTGCTGGGGAATGGAACCAGATGAATTAGCTTATATTCCCCTTGGACATAAAAACGGGGATAACCTAAACAAAGATGTAGTACTAGAAGTACTGCGCCCAATTCTCGAAAGTGCCGATTATCCCAAAAGTTTACAGAATGCCAAATTTGACCGCTTAGTTTTTCGCTGTCAAGGAATTAACTTGGCAGGAGTGGTGTTTAATCCCATGCTAGCAAGTTACCTCTTAAATCCAGACGCTAGTCATAATCTGAGTAGCCTAGCGCAGCGATACTTAGGATTGATGGGGAAAAGTTATGTAGATTTAGTTCCTAAAGGTAAAACTATTGCGGATATAGATATTCCTGCTGTAGCTGATTACTGCGGGATGGATGTTTATTCTACATTTGGTTTAGTACCAAAATTGCGAGAGGAACTGGAAAAAATTCCAGCTTTGTATCAGCTATTGTTGGAAGTAGAACAACCGCTAGAAGCAGTTTTAGCGGAAATGGAATATACAGGTGTCCGCATTAATTCAGCTTATCTTCAAGAGCTTTCCCAGAATTTAGAAATAGATTTGGCGAGGTTGAAACAGAAAGCCACTGAAATAGCTGGGGAAAAATTCAACTTAGGTTCCCCTAAACAATTAAGTCAAATATTGTTTGAAAAATTGGGATTAAGCACTAAGCATTCTCGCAAAATCCAAACGGGTTACTCTACAGATGCGCCGACACTAGAAAAACTTGGAGAAGTTGATGAGACAGGGTTTGTTGATGCCATCATTGAGTATCGCACCCTATCTAAATTAAAGTCTACTTATGTAGATGCTCTACCAGCATTAGTACGTTCAGATACCCAGCGGGTGCATACTGATTTTAACCAAGCAGCAACATCAACTGGTAGGTTATCTTCTTCTAATCCAAATTTGCAAAATATTCCCATTCGTACAGCTTTTAGTCGCCAGATTCGTAAGGCATTTTTGCCAGAACCAGGCTGGTTAATGGTGGCTGCTGATTACTCACAAATTGAGTTGCGGATTTTGGCTCATTTATGTCAAGAGCCGATATTGGTGCAAGCATATCAACAAAGTGAAGATATTCACACAGTAACGGCTCGTTTGGTATTTGAAAAAGAAGACGTAACATCAGATGAACGAAGGTTAGCGAAAACCATCAATTTTGGTGTGATTTATGGAATGGGTTCTCTCAGATTTTCACGTTCAACAGGGATAGATAAAGCTATTGCTAACGAGTTTATTAAGCGGTTTAACGAACGCTATCCCAAAGTTTTTGCATATTTAGAAGGGGTAAAAAAGCAAGCGATCGCCCAAGGTTATGTAGAAACTATTCTCGGCCGTCGTCGTTATGTTGAGTTTACCAGCAATAGTTTACGTCAATTAAAAGGGAAGAACCCAGAAAAGATTGAGTTGAGTAAATTGAAGAATTTAGGGGCTTATGATGCGGGTTTACTACGCGCCGCTGCTAATGCCCCAATTCAAGGTTCGAGTGCTGATATTATCAAAATTGCGATGGTAAGATTGCATGAGGTTTTGCAGAAATATCAGGCGCGTTTGTTGTTACAAGTTCACGATGAATTAGTGTTTGAAGTTCCTCCTCAAGAATGGGAAGAATTGCAACCGCAAATTAAGTCTGTAATGCAAGATGCGGTGCAATTAAGTGTGCCGTTAGTGGTGGATGTACGTACAGGTGATAATTGGATGGAGACGAAGTGAACTACCTAGTGCGACAGAATTTGCGATCGCCATCATGTTCAGGGTATTGCCAAGAATAGGCAAAATGGCTAACTCCCTTCAGTTGGGGGGCAAATTTGCGAAGTGCCTGCATTTGCGCTTCTAGGGGTGGACGATTACTGATGGGTTGTCCCCATTTGCCAGCTAAAGCTGGAATTACTTGTGTACCGGGTTTTGCCATACTCAAAACCCGCTGTACTTGCGCCACAATACAACTGACGTTACCGCAAGTTGCGTACAACATGGGATGCCACTCCAGCTTACTAGAGAATCTATCCCAAGGTTGCAAGCGGGAATCATACCCTTTTCCTAATGTTTGGTTGCCATCAGAAAAAAATACTACCCCTGCGGGAATACCTTGTTGCTGTACTGGGTAACTAGCTATAGTTACAAAATCTAGGATGCCTTGCATGGCGTGAGCAACAGAGAGTTGCCACAACTCCCATTGCAAAAGTGGTTGTCTGTCAGTTGCAGGCAGAATTGACTTTTGCTGTGGTGGAGGAATGCGTCCTTGCCACATAGGTTCTTGTTCTTGGGGATAAAGTTTATCGACTTCAGCTATATCTCCTGCTGTGATGTATCCCCGACTCAAAAAGCGGCGAATCATGTCCAGCCCTTTGTAATTCAGTGCCCGTCGGAATAAAGCTTCTTGAGTTGCTGGGCTAAATAGCCACAAATCTGTGACTTTGGTGGCGATGGAATTACTTCCTGTCTGTCGCGGATAACGCACATAGTCAAATAGCAATCCATCTGGGCGACGGCGCAATACTTCCTGTACCATTTGGTAGTAGTCGCGCTTTGCTTGCGAGTTGTAGGGATCGATATATACTTGACTACTGTCATCTACTACATATAAGCTGGTCTGACCTTTGCCATTACGGGCGATCGCTGCTTCCCTATCTCGACGCTGAGCGTAGGTATAACCAAAGTTTGTGGTAAACATCCAGGCATAAACCTTTAAACCGCGTTGCCGGCCTTTTTGAATCGCTACAGAAAGCAAATCGATATTTTCGGCTCCTGGGGTGCGAATCACAGAAGGCCAAGCTGTAGGGTTAGCAGTCGTTGGTAATAATACCTGTCCATCGTAAAATACTTCTAAATAAACTTGGTTATAGCCGCGATCAACAATCCGATCCATAATTTGCTCAATTGCCCCCGGACGAATGTCGCAGGGATACAAGCGCAACCAAATTGCTTGGATTTGTGGCCAAGTACGATTGCGGCAATCCTGTAATTCCTGTGCTTGTTCTTGCACTAGCTTTTGGTAGCTAGTCTGGGCATCTTGATTGCCTTTGATGGCTGACAAACGTAAGTTTTCTTTTTTTTGCGCCGCAGCTGGTGATAACTGACAATATTGCGTGACTTGGGCCTCTGCTAGTTGGCTCCCAAAGTAAGGGAGTAACAAATTACTACTGAAAACGACAACGCATAGGCGTCGCCAAAATAATATTGGTCTTGCAACGTTCAATGGACGGTTAGGCATACGTACAGGTAGATGGACAAGAAAATTATTGATCCCAAATTCAGATCATTATGGTGTGACGTATATTAAATTCTTTAGTTCAGTAATAAGGCTTTTTAAGCTTACTTTTTTAAGACTGCCAAACTCCTATTTCTGTTGCCACATTTTTGAGAAAAACATAACAGAAAATACTAAGCTTCTGAACAAAAAGCAGGCTAGTCCTGCTTTTAGGAAGATACTACTTATACTTGAGTTTAGTGACATTCCGCTTAACCAAGAACCCCTTAGCTTGTAGCTCTTGCCATTACTCACATCTCAACTTTCTTTAGAAGACTTTAGCTATTATTTGAGACGGTTATGGGAACTTATGCAAAATCTGAGTTAAGTAACTACTGACTATTAATCATCGCAACAATAGTTGATAGAGGGACTTCGGCAAAATACTGTTGCTGAAATTGTTCTTCTCGTACAGCGGCTAAAAATTGTTCAATGGCGGCATCGGCAACGTTTTGTGTGATATCAATTTCACACCAGCTAATTTGCAAACAACGGTCTTGTCGTTTGACTGTAAATCCCAAATATTTTAAAGCTTTGAATCCCAAAAGTAAGCTTTGGTTGCCTATGCCGAGTTTCTCCAAAAGTTGTACGCGAGTAACTAGTTGATTAGTGCGACTGAGATATTTGGCAACTCCCACAAGCGTTAGCCAAATTTGGCTGGGTGGTTGCAGGTTGGGTTTAGACCAGGCGATCGCTAATTGTTGTCGATTATATTGCGTAGACGCAGAGCGATTTGTCGCTAGACATCGCCGCAACCATGCACGTAAATCATCCCAGCTAGTGGGACACTCTTCAATAATTAGTGTTGAGTTACCGATCGCCCTTTGGGAGAAGTTTGGAGCGTCGGCTTCCGGCGATCCAGCTTCTCGCTGAGTGCTGAGTTTTGAGTATTCTTGATTTCGCCAGTCTATTATGAGTTCTGAATTCTGAGTTTTGAGTTCTGTGTTAGCAGCAGGACGCACGGCAATTAATCTGATTTCATAGCGTTTTTTGAAGGTGTTGTAGTCTAGTTCGGCTATGCAATCACATCTTCCTATTGGTAATTCATCTTTGTAGTGTCCCCACCAGATACCAGGAAAGGCACTTCTGCTAGAGTCATCTCGGATCTCAAACTCAGTTTTAATATACTGTACCTTTTTGCCCTGCCAATCTTGCTGATTGCGATTCCAAGCATTTCCAAACCAGCAATTTTGGATTAGCAATTTCGGGACAGGGTTCCCCATACCACAAGGTTCTAGCAATTTAAGTTCCAAAAATAATTCTTTTCCTAAATCTGCAACAGTTACTACCAAGTCTGCTTGCACTGTTGGTGATAGGGTTGTACCACCCAAAGATTGCCGCAACTGCTGGTTAATAGCCGCTGTAAATAAAGGAATATTCTCCACTAACAAACTCAAACCTGCTGCAAAGGGATGTCCACCAAAGCGATGCAACAAATGTGCTTGGTCTTTTACCAATTGATATAAATCGACGGAATTCACTGAACGGGCGGAACCCCTTGCAAGAGGAGGGGGAGAATTCTCCTTATCTCCTTCAGTCTCTATTCCTTCGGTACTCAACAAAATTGTGGGGCGGCCTGTTTCTTGTGCTACTTGTCCAGCGACTAGACCTAAGACGCCTGCTGGCCATTGGGCATCTTCTAGGACAATCACGCTAGTGGTTGATAAATCTAACTGAGTAAGTTTTTGTGCTACTTGCTTTTGCACATCTTTCTGTAAAGACTTGCGGCGGGCGTTGGCTAGTTCTGTAACTTCAGCTAGTTGGTTACAAAGTTTGGCATCACGGCTAGTCAGCAATTCGACGCAGAAACTAGCATCGCCTTGGATGCGGCTGACGGCATTGATTCGCGGGCCCAAACCGAAAGAAATATCTGTGGGGCGATCGCCACTTTTCTGGCATAATTCCAATAATCGTCCTACCCCTGGTCGCCGTCTTGCTGTTGCTGGTTGTTGAAAATCTGCTTGCAATCGTTGAATTCCCAACTGCGCCAAATAACGACAATCTCCACTTAACTGTACTAAGTCGGCAATTAGCCCTACCGCCACTAAATCTAATAAATCCTCTAACGGATTTTGAGGCACATCAGGCAGACTTTGATACAGGGCTTCCACCAACTTATAAGCTACCGCCACCCCAGAAAGATGAAACAGCTGATGTTCACTAGACAAGTAACGAGGGTTGATAATCGCTGAGACTGATGGGCGTTCTGCGGGTAAGGTGTGGTGGTCTGTAACTATGACATCTATGCCTAGCTGTTTAGCATAAATAATCTCATTAATATTTGTGCTGCCTGTGTCGCAAGTGACAATTAACTTACAACCTTGTTTTTTTAAGTTATCAATCCCTTGATTATTGAGTCCGTGAGACTCTGTAAGGCGATTAGGAATGTAGTAAGTTAACTGGGTATTTTGGGCAAAAAACTCTCCCAAGCCATCCCATAATACAGCTGTGGCTGTGATGCCATCAGCGTCGAAATCTCCCCAGATAGCAATCTTTTCGTTAGCACTGCGAGCCTGTTTTAATCTTGTCACCGCTAAATGCATTTCTTGCCCAAATTCAAACGGACTAGCTGGTTGATAAGATTTATGATTGATAAAAGCTGCTAGTTGTTTATCATTTTTAATTCCTCGTTGCCACAACAATTGTGCCGCATACAATCCATTTGATGCGGGTGTATGTTGTTTCACCGCTTGGATGAACCACTCTGGTGGTTGTTCTGTTGCTGATAAAATCCACTGCATTTAAAATATTTTAAAGTTTAAAAAGTTTCTCATTCTATAGTCTGATTCTAAAATCGTCATCAACTTCGAGCTGACTTGTGAGTTATTTGGGTATATACCCAGTACTAGTTGAGCAGGTGTCATACATTTAGCCAGCGCTCAAATTGGAGATTCTTCTTCGTTTGTTTGAGATTTAACAAGGGGATTGAGAATGATTTCATTAGCAGCACTATCGGGTTTGCGGGCGCGAATTGCTGGACGCGATCGCCTATAACCTGCTCTTTCAGCTTTTTGGTGTTCGTAGTCAATTAGTCTGCCATAAAGTTCGTGCTTGCTTAAATTCATTGACAAGAAAATATGCTGGCGAACATTACCAAAACCTTTGCGGTTAAAAAACTTTAATGCTGAAGTATTGGTTGGGTCAGTATCTACTAACATAAACCGTGCCCCATCTTCAATCATGCGGGAAACGACTTTATCAACCAACTTATCTGCTACTCCTCGACGCTGAAACTTAGGACTAACTCCTAGCCATAAAATATATCCATAAGTCCAGGATGTTTTGGTGATAATAGTTCCTAAAATGAATCCTGCTAGTTCTCCATCTGTTTCAGCAACAAGGCAATATTCTGCATCTGTGTTGTAAAGTCCAATTACCTCCCATTCGTCCCAGGTACGGTACAAGTAGGGATATAAATCGCTAGTAAATAGTTCTTCTCCCAAGTGGTAAATGGGAGCAATGTCATCAATTCCTAATTCACGAACATAAATCGTGTCATTTCCATCATAATTTGTCATAGCTGTGGAAGTTGGGATTTTTTAATATTAAAATCTATTTTCAAGTCAGTATCATCTAATCTAATTCGTTCTGTACTAATATTAAAGTGATATTTCTCGAATATTAGCCAGATTTTGTAACAAGCTTGCGCCGTTTACGCTTAGCTGGTTATCATTAGAAATCTCTTGATCAGTAGCTTTTTTCCGTTCGCATCGTGTAGCAAACTGACAATAATCACAAGTTTTACTATCTTCCATTACTTGTGGAAATTGCTCGTTATTTTGATAAGATTTCAGCCAATTTGTTAACTTGCTTAATAGTTGATTAAGTTTCTTAGCTGTGTTCCCATGCTGGACAGCATTGTAATTAAATTTAATATTTTGTGGTTTGCCTTCAGACTGGACAAACCAGTAAGTCATCGAAATTTTTTCTGGTAAGTATTCGCTAGTTTCAGCTAACACGTACATATAAAGACGTGTTTGCCAGTTCTGTGCTAACTTGCTTTTGCTTGGTGGCTTAGGATAAGTTTTCCAATCAAGAATTTGTGCTTGCTGGTTATCTGCAATTAATAAATCATAGATAACCGTCAGTAAATAATCTTGAACTTGCAAGGTGCGATAGTGTTCACTTTCACGAAAAGTTTGGTTATTGGTTGCAGGCGTTAAAACTTCTGGTGCTGCATTGCCAAAAGCTGACATCCATTTTTGTAGTTGAGTGTCTACTTGCAGGAAACTATCAATTGGCAAACCCATTTCTCGCTGCTGCATCAGCAAGTGAAAACGACTACCCAAAGTCTGTCGTTCCTCATGTTCGGGATCTAAGGGAGAACTGAGTTGTTCTAAGTAGGTGTGTTGGAATTTGCGCGGACAAGCTTCTAACAAGTTCAGCTGTCCTTGAGACAGTCGCAATAGTTGAGTTGTAGTTGATAGCATTCTTATATTTTAGAAGCGCTATCAAAAATATAGGCAAATTGAGGCACTAAACTAAATAGTTTCTATAGCTCGGTAAGCATTACACTGCTTGTATTCGGAACAAAGCAGAAGTAATTGGAGTTTAAAAAGCTGAGCCAGTCCTAGGCGAGTGCATTACTCAGTATTGGCGATTTTGCGAGGGTCAGGACTTGTCAAAAGCATTGATTATTTGCAGATATTTCAGTGTATTATATGCATTTATTGTTTTAATTTATATCTTGGTTACTTTGTTAGTGCGTAAATCCTAAATGCTAGGCTTTATTGAAATTTTACACAAACGAAGTGGCTGTAAAAACTATCAGCTTACCGTACTAATTTTTTTTATAAGTAAAAAAATTATTGTGTTTTTCTGATGAAGAACTCGAATAGTAGTTGCTTTTTGAGTATCTTACAGGCATATTAATATACTGTGCAACGTAACACAGTCTTTTTATTGAGAATTAACCAGTAGCAGTCAGTAATTAGAAGGAATTTACGTATACTTAGGTACAAATGTTTTCTATCGATCTACTCATCCCCAGCAGTGCCTTATAGATAAAAAAGAACCCGACTTAGTGGCACAAAGTTGCAGATCTGTACGTATAAGTTAGTTGTGGCTTAGTTCAGTAACTAGTTTGAGTTTTGATAACTCCAATAAGATATCCAATTATTCCGGCACGTGCATAGACAAGGTGAGCATGACCTCTGACTTAGCAGAAATCCCCTAAGCAAATCAAAAGATAGTGCAAGACTATGCCTAGCTTAATCCCTCAAGAACTAAAACTCTCTCAGGAACTACAATCTAAGACTGTGGGTTGGATAATTGGTTTGAGCGCTTTGGTATTGTTCACTTTCAGCAGTTTGAGACATGCGTTTTTTCGTTCCGGCGCTTGGGACTTAGGAATTTTTGATCAAGCGGTTTACTTAATTAGTCAGGGGCAAACACCTGTTTCATCTTTACTAAATGTTCATATCTTAGGGGATCACGCAGCATTAATCCTCTATCCGTTGAGTTTGCTATACAAAATTTTTCCAGATGTTCATTGGTTGTTAGCTGTGCAAGCAGTGGGTTTAGCTTTGGGAGCTTGGCCAATCTGGGGTTTAGCTCGCCAAGCTGGGTTAAAGCAGGAACAAGCAATAGGTTTAGCAGTAGCCTATCTGATGTATCCGGTAGTTCTGACTAGCAATCTGTTTGATTTTCATGCAGAAGTTTTAGCAGTTCCCGCACTTTTAGGAGCAGTTTGGGCTGCGCGTTTGGGTAAGACAGTATGGTTTGGATTAGCTATTGTTCTTACTTTAATCTGCAAAAGTGTATTGTCACTGACTGTATTTGCAATGGGTATCTGGCTTTTCTTCTTTGAAAAAAAGCGTTTATACGGCGCGATCGCATTATTTGCGGGTGTAAGCTGGTATTTAATTGCTACTCAGGTAATCATCCCATTTTTTAGTTCTGATGCAGTAGGGGATGTGACTATAGGTTATCTAAATGGATTAAATCGTTATAGATATTTAGGTGAAACTCCTCTAGAATTTGTCCAGAATTTGTTCCTCAGACCTAACATAATCTTGAGCAAAGTTATCTCTCTGGACACACTCAAATATTTAGCTTTGTTGTTGTTGCCAATAATCTGGGGATTATCACCTCGGCATCTATCTCCGTTAATTGGAGCACTTCCCACACTGGGATTAAATATCCTCTCTATCTATTCTTCTCAACGAGCAATAGACAACCAGTATTCTGTACCCATCATCCCCTTTCTATTTTTGGCCATAATCTCTACTCTGGCTGCTAATAGAGGATGGCTAAAACAGGGGCGGAAAATAATCTTGTTTATGTTAATGATTTTGTTATTAGGTCTTGCAACAAGATTATCCCGGATGGATTTTAAAAATTCTCCTTTTGATTGGTCAAATTGGCAAGCAACAAATACCGCAATTACACGAATTCATACTCAGGGAGGTATTTTAACAACTCATGAAATTGTTCCTCATGTAAGCCACCGTGCCTTAGTTAATTATTATGGAGCTTGGGGTGGTGATCCTGATCTTACTAAGGATTTAGATAGTTTTGAGTATGTATTACTCAATTTGAATCACTCAAGTTTTAAGAACAATTTTAAAACCGATGATTCTGTAAATAGCTTTATCAATCAATTAAAAGATAATCCACGTTTCAAATTGAACTATGAGCAGCACCAGGTTTACTTGTTTGAAAGGAGATCACAGGAGTAAAACAAAGTATTCAATTTGAGTAAAAATATGTATAAGATTTAACCTATTAAAGCAATATTGACAAAAAACTACTCTTTTACAACCTGGATTCTGCTTTATGAGTAACGACCAACTTACTTCATTGTTGCCAGTACCATCTGGCACTTTGCAGATTTCTGAACTGACTCCTACTAGAGGTGTAGGTAGTAAATTTATCCATCTCTCTCTAGTAATTCCCACTTATAAAGAACGAGACAATATTAAAAATGTTGTCAGAATATTGAGCCAGTTGTTAGATGAAGCTATTCCAGGAAATTACGAACTGATTATAGTAGACGATGATAGTCCAGACCGCACCTGGGAGGTAGCACAATCTCTGATGGAAGTGTACCCGCAGTTGCAGGTGATGCGAAGACAACAAGAGCGAGGGCTATCCTCAGCGGTGATTCGTGGGTGGCAAGCGGCCAGAGGACGTGTGCTAGGGGTGATTGATGGGGATTTGCAGCATCCACCAGAGATATTGACGCAACTATTCAGAGCAATTGAACAGGGAGCAGATTTGGCAGTAGCTAGTCGTCATGTAGAGGGAGGCGGTGTTAGTAGCTGGAGTGTTGTTAGGCGTTTTTTATCCCGTGGCGCACAAGTGTTGGGATTGACTATTTTACCAGGGGTATTGGGCAGGGTTTCTGACCCCATGAGTGGTTATTTTATGGTGCGTCGGAGTGCGATCGCAGGTGTAACACTTAATCCAGTAGGATACAAAATCCTTCTTGAGGTAATTGGACGGGGAAAGGTAGGCGAAATTGCCGAAGTTGGTTATGTGTTCTGTGAGCGTAAAGAAGGCGAAAGCAAAGTGACATGGAAGCAATATGTGGATTACATACACCACTTATTGCGGTTGCGGATTTCTACAGGACGACTAGGCAAAATTAGTCAAAAAGTCGATTTTCCTATTGGTCGATTCCTGCGCTTTGGTTTAGTAGGATTGAGTGGCGTATTTGTGGATATGACAGTACTTTACTTGCTTAGCGATCCGACAACCTTAGCTTGGCCTTTGACACGCAGCAAAATTATTGCTGGTGAAATTGCGATTTGCAATAATTTCTTATGGAATGACGCTTGGACTTTTGCTGATGTGAGTGTAAACCAGCAGGAATGGCATCATCGCCTGAAGCGCTTTTTAAAATTCAACATCGTTTGCCTTGCTGGACTTGTGTTAAATGTGCTGGTGTTGAATTTGGTATTCAATTTTTTGATTCCTAATCGCTACATAGCTAACTTAATTGCGATCGCAGTTGCTACTATTTGGAATTTTTGGGTGAATTTGAAATTAAGCTGGCGAGTCACTGACGTGAAATAGTCCGTCTTCGCAGGCTAGGTTTTTGTAGCGGTGACTTCAGGGTAATTTTGCTGAAAGCTCTAGAGGCGATGGAAAATGAAAAGCAAAAATAAAAGGTAATAAGGATGAATTTTGTATTTTTAATTCATCCCTTTACCTTTTTTATGTACCTGATGCTTATTTAATGTTAGCCTTTGCGTCCCTCACTGCGGCAAAGAAAAATAATCCTGTAAGTGGAATGCTCAATCCCAGGATAATGGCAGTTACTTGGACGCCCAAATCCGGTTGTCCAGAACCGAGTTCAAAAATTGAACCTACAGCCGCGATCGCTGTTACACACGAACCACCTAGAAATAATCCGCTTTTTGGAGTTAAATACACTACTAGACCACCCTATGCTACTGGTTTCACCGCTTGATACGAGAAGCCATTCTTAGATAACTCTTGTGCCAAAGTCAAGGAATTTTCTACGCGATCTACAAATACCACCCCGTTGAGGTGATCCATCTCATGTTGAATGCAGCGGCCAAGCAGCTCATTAGCTTTTAATGTCCGGGGACGCCCATACTCATCTTTGTAGGCAATCTCTACAACTTCAGGACGCTTCACATCCATGTAAACATTGGGAATGCTCAAACATCCTTCTTGAGCAACGCCAATATCACGGCTAACCTGTTTAATTGTGGGGTTAATCAGCACCAAGGGCTGATTCGCTGCATTATCTGGTTCTAAGTCGATGACAATTAGTTGTTTATGAATTCCCACTTGGGGTGCAGCCAAACCAATGCCATCTTTGCTGTACATAGTTTGCAGCATTTCGCGCACCAGTTGGCGAATTTCGTCATCTACTTTCGTAATCCGCTTGGCAGCTTGACGTAGCACGCGATCGCCTAAATAATGAAGCTCCAAAGGCGGATTTTTTAACTTTGTTTTTTCTACAGCAATTTCCGAGGGCATGATTCTTGATAGCTAAATTGTGAAAATTCCTACTTTAATTCTATCAATCTCAGTTAGACCCCAGTTGAGATGCAACAATCTACCTCATAGCAATTTCTGACTTGCTCCATATACTATGCTTTTAGGTAGTCTAGAGAAGCAACAGACTCTCACTTTAGATACAACATATAATCGTCAAAACTTTACACTATCGAGTATAAATAGTGGTGTTATTCCACGCAAAGACGCAAACTGTGAACCTAGCGCCTTAGCGTTAAGTTCACAGTTTTAGGGTGATCTGTGTTTAAATCTCTTACGAAACTTGATTACTTGCTCAAAGAAACTTTCCTAGGTTTAATGCGGGGAGGTTGGATGAATTGGGCTGCCGTTAGTACTGTGACGGTGTTACTATTTTTATTCGGCTTGAGTCTGCAAACCTCTTGGCAAGTAGAAAAACTCCTTAACCAGTTTGGTAGCCAACTGGAAGTATCAGTTTATCTCGAACCGGGTACGCGGGCCGAAATCATTGAAACACTGGTGGCAAAAATGCCAGAGGTAGCCGCGATACAAACCATTACTAAAGAGCAAGCTTGGGCTAAATTAGTTAAAGAAATGGGCATTTCGGATATTGAAGGTGCTACCCAGCAGTTAGAGGAAAATCCTCTGGTTGACGAGATAAAGGTGAAAGCGCGTAATTCTCAAGTTGTACCAACTTTAGCGACGCATTTGGCCAAGTTACCAGGAGTTGATGCGGTGCAGTATATAGATGAAGCAGTCAAACGCATTGCCCAATTGCACCAAGGTTTGAACAAGATTACTTTAACAATTACGATTATTTTGACTTTGACTGCGATCGCAGTTACTACCACCACAATACGCCTGATCGTCATGGCGCGACGCCAGGAAATTGAAATTATGCAATTAGTGGGAGCAACTTCCGTTTGGATTTATCTGCCATTTATTTTACAAGGAATTGCTTTTGGCTTAGTTGGTGGTGCGATCGCTTGGAGTTTCATTTCTGTTATTCAACAATTCTTGGGTAAGTTGCTAGCCAAGCAACCTGAGTTTATCCAAGTTATTACCAACGGGGTTCAACTCACTCCAGCACAGATTTTACAACTGCCCCTAATTCTTTTAAGCTTTGGTGCAGCGGTAGGATTAATGGGAAGCTTATTTGCTGTCCGGCGTTTTGCTAAAGGTTAGTCATTAGCAAAAGACAAAGCGCAAAGTCTGAGCGGAGGAAGCCTCCGCTCAGAACTTTGTAAGAGAGGACAAATGACTAATGACCAAGGACAAAATCACTATGAAATCCCAATGGGAATGTTTTCTGCAAAATCTCGGTGTGTGGGAAGGTTCATTCACCAATTTTTCTCCCCAAGGTACACTTCTGAAAGATGTCCCTAGCTGTCTTTCCCTAGAAGGCTTAAACAAAAACCAGACAGTACGCTTAACTCTGTGTCGTTCGGGACGAGATGATTTGGTTCTAGAATATAGCTCTCTGGGGCGAAGTATCTTGTTTTTTGAAAATGGGGCATTTTCTGAAGGTTTAATTCAGCTAGGCCCATTTTCGGAATTCGGCGCAGAACTAGCTTTGATTCATGAAAATCGCCGCTTGCGTTTGGTGCAACTGTTTGATAAAAACGGTCAGTTAAATGAGCTAGTTTTAATTCGAGAACATCTAGCTGGAACCTCAGCAGCAGAACGTCCACCCTTGCAGATAAATGATTTGTTGGGAGAATGGCAAGGTCAAGCAGTAACAATATATCCAGATTGGCGATCGCCTGATACTTACTCTACAACCCTGCAATTACAACTTGATAACGCTGGGCGATTAATTCAAAGTACCTGTTTTGGCGATCGGACAATTACCTCAACTGCTACCATCAAAGACTCCATCATCCTCTTTGACCAAGATCCGCAAAAGCAAGTACAAGTATTGCTGCTACCTGATGGTGCTTCTGCAACTTCTCCTCTCAAAGTGCAATTACGTCAACCTTTATTCTTAGAAGTGGGTTGGCTAATCCAGCCAAACCTGCGCCAGCGGATGATTCGCAGCTACAACGATAAAGGCGAATGGGTTAGCCTGACATTAGTTACTGAAGAAAGGGTGTAAAAAATTGGTTAGCCTGCGCCGCTAATCTCCGCTGATTTCGACTAACGCTTTGCTTGCTCACAAAAGCTCTAGTGCTTCTAGCAATGTTGAACTCAAAATCTGTTTCAATCGGTCATTTGACGTATTTCCACACGTCAACCAGTTAACTTGTGGCGGTGCTCCAAAAGGATTAACTAAGTCAGCAAAGTCACTGTCTTTAGTCATAAAGATGACTCCTCTGGCTCTCGCAGCCTCGAAAATCTCCGGATCTTCGGCATCTCTCAGCCCAACATCACGCAAAGCTAATGCCGTTATGCCAAATGTGATGGTGATCCAAGTAGCAATTGCAGGTGATAGATGTGCATCTAACCAGATCGTCATGCAATCAAAATCGGATGATTGAGCTTACGTGAAGCGTACATAAGTGCTGCTTTAAGATCATCCGCTTCAAGATCGGGCATTTCTTCTAGTATTTGTTCGGCACTCAGTCCAGCTGCAAACAAGTCGAGTACATCTGATACCCGAATTCTCATGCCCCGGATACAGGCAGGGCTGATTCATTCGATCTCTTAGGGATTTTGTCAAGAGTATGAGTCAGAAATTTGCTTGAGTGGAAAAAAGAAAAACTACCACCTCAACCAGCAAATTTAAGTGCGTTCACCATTTTCTTGCCCAATCAGATTTTTTAGTCACCTGTTTTTTTTGCTTGAAACGCTTGTAAATCAGCGCCTTTTAGGGAATGAAACAGCCCTGCGGATACAGGGACGACCACCACATTGTTTGGGATTAACTGTAATTCTTCCAAGTAAGTCTGACATACGGTTTAACTCCTAGATGAATGCTTAACCGAGTATATGTAAGGTGGACAATCCTGACCTCACTTCTTACTAAGAAGTTGAGCTTAGATTAACGCCTAGTATTACTAAGTCAATCTTAAAGTTAATTCATCAATACGTTTGATAATTTCTGTCTCTGGAAATCCTGATTTTCGATACCTTTTGTAAAATTTAAGCAATGTGTAATGAAATGAACTAAATCTAACTTTTGGTATTTGCTCATCTAAAGTATTAAAAATATCTGTTCGATCTGGTAAGCACTGAGCAACTTTATTGAGCAACCAATAATCCTGAGCTATTAAAAACTTAGGTTCGTAAAGTGCAGACATCAATCTATACTTTAAATGAGGCTTGACTACAGAAAGACCAACGCTAACTATCCGACGCAATACAGAGTCATGACGAAAGTAAACTCTGCCATCGAGCCATTTAAAATAAAGTTCTATTCCCTGATTAACTTTATCTACATCTTTAGGATCATCCAACAATTCAAAAATCTCGAAGGCCCAGTACTTATAGAATTCATCGCGTGAATAGAAAGAACTAACTTTGCTAGAATTAATATTTAGATTAATTTTGAATAGCTCCTTTGAAGCCTCAAAAAGAATTTCGTAGGCGACTTCTTCACTGGGAGTCATAATAATTTGGTCATCAGAATACCTGAGATAGCAAGCACCGTACTTGTTACATTCAGCTTTCATAAAAGCGTCATAATCCTGCAAATAGAAGTTAGCTAAAATACGCGAACAGTCACCTACTTCGTCTTGAGGTATTCCTACAGATTTTTGTGAATATCTTTCAAATCGGCGATTCCAGTTTCTAAGAAAGTGGAAAAGCAAATCAATTACAAAAGCATCTTTTGAATTAGTAAATAGTCTAATTTTATCTTCTAAAAGGCTGAGATTGATTGTGTCGTAAAAGTTAGCAATGTCAAATTTGAGGAAAAAGCAATGATTTGGGTTCTTGCTGTAAAGATAGGCTCGTTTCTGAAACTCCTTCCAATTTTGTGACCATTTAAACGGATTGTAACTATTTTGGGGTATTGGCGATGGAGGTGTTAGTTCCTCTAATTCCTCTTCTTCCCTTTTCCGTATTGGATTACCTAAACTCCAACCTCCAAATGTTCCCTCAACCCGATTAACCGCAATGGTCTGTTCCAACTGCTTTATGCAAAAATAATAAGTACAGTTTTCGCGTGAATCAAAAACTGGCACTATTCTCGAAACGCAATTATGTTTATCAAAAACTACATACTCACGTGGAAGCCCAGGATAATAATGCCTGTGAACAATGTCATCATGTAGCTTTTCAAGCGTCTCTATTTTCTTAGGTTTCTTGTTTGAAGGATATGGAACTAATGTCTCATCAATGATTTTTTTCCAGAAGCTGCCAGCGAAGAGATTAAGAAATTCAGTCTTACTAATCATGTAGTTTTGATAAACTAAGCCTCTCACTCACAGCCTAAGATTGAATCAGAGTGTCTTGATTATTTGGCTAGAACCAATATTAATCTCGATCTCGCAATAAGCAACCTTAATGAACTGCTTTAACCAATAATCTAAACACCTGACTACTTATTATACAGAATTACTCTGTATATACCTTGGTAATATGCAGAAAAATTCAATTTCTATACTAAGTAACATTGACGCTGCAACGCTTGGTTGAGTAAAGCTTGATATTCTTCATCTTTAACGCGATGAGCACCAAATCTTTCCAAATGAGGATTCATCATTTGGGCGTCGAAAAACACAAATCGCCTCTGACGCAATCTTTCTACCAATTTTACCATCGCTACCTTCGAGCCTTCAGGAATGCGGTAGAACATCGATTCGCCAATGAAAGCACCGCCAATGACAATCCCTAAAATTCCCCCAGCGAGTTCGTCACCTTGCCAAGTTTCAAAACTATAAGCATAGCCTGTCTGGTAAAGTAACGAGTAAATCTTTTGTAATTCTGGTGAAATCCAAGTTGTTTCGCGGTTAGCACACCCAGCTACCACAGCTTCAAAGTCCCGATTAATCGCCACACTAAAACGTTCTTGGTTGAGGACGCGCTGCAAAGACTTGGGGTAGCGAAATCGTTCATCTAAGGGTATGAAAGTGCGATCGCGGCTTCCATACCAATTCAGGCGATCGCGCTCATCAGCCATGAGAAAATAACCTTGAGCATAACCCTCAACAATAGCGGCGGTATCATATTGCATAAATATAAAAAATACCAGAGAAACGCAATTTATACTACTTAGCCATTCTCTGCGTTCCCACCGAAGTTCAGATCGGCGGAAGCCGCCGCTCCGACTTCTCTCTGCAATTTCCTTAGCTTTCCTTTGCGTTTAAAAAGATGACTCAACCAATCCCACCCATCACTTTACCACCGCCCGAAAATCCCCAACTCGAAGGTCAATGGTTGCAAGAGAGTTTATTGCGGTGGCTAGATACAGAATTCATCCCCGAAGCAGTTAATCAAAATATTGCTCAACGAGCAGCACAGATTTTTGTGCGACAACGGATGGAAGGAGAAAACGACTTAGGTTCTCTGGTGATTGCCATTGTCACAGAGATGCAGTCGTTTGATTTTTCTAAAAGCTTCTATGGAGAGTTTGCGATCGCCAACGCCGTCAGCGATCTACTCTTAGAAAGTTTGGGAATTGATAAGTGTTGTGGTCAATAATTTTTGTCATTTGTCACTTGTCATTTGTCTAAAACTAATGACTAATGACCAATGACTAATGACTACCAGCTAGACTTAACCACTCCAGGCAAAAGACCTTCATGCGCCCATTCTCGTAGCACATTCCGAGACAGCCCAAAGTCGCGGTAAACACCTCTAGAACGACCAGTTACCCAGCAACGGTTACGGCGGCGGGTGGGCGCACTATTCCGGGGTAGCTGTTGAATTTGTCGGTGGATTTCTAGCTTATCAAGGGGAGATTCTGCACTTTTGAAATCATCCAGCAGAGCTTCTCGCTTATCAGCATACTTTTCTACCATTCTGGCGCGTTTTTTCTCGCGCTCAATCATGCTCTTTTTTGCCATACATTTTTTAGTTTATTTAAAGACAGCATTTTCTATTCTACAGTCTCCCCATCAATTCTAGGGCGACTTGTGTTCTCTACCCTATCACCACTGGCTTATTAGCAGTAGGGCATAAATCTGCTAGTTCACAAGCAACACAAGCAGGAGAGCGGGCTTTACAAATAGCACGACCGTGATAAATTAGCCGAATTGACCAATTTTCCCAATCAGTTTGTGGCAATAACTCCATTAAATCTTGTTCAATCCGAACGGGGTCTGTATGCTCAGTTAAACCCAAGCGATCGCTCAGACGCTTAACGTGAGTATCTACTGTTACCCCAGCATTAATACCATAAGCATGAGCCAAAACTACATTTGCTGTCTTCCGCGCTACACCTGGAAGCTGCAACAGTTGCTTCATTTGGTTGGGGACAACAGAGTCAAACTCGGTAACAATCATCCGACAAGCGGCTTGAATATTCTTGGCTTTATTGCGATAAAACCCCGTCGAACGTACCAAGTTTTCTAACTCTACCAAATCCGCGATCGCCAAACTAGCTGCATCGGGAAACCGACTAAATAAAGCTGGTGTCACTTTATTCACTCGTTCATCAGTACACTGAGCCGAGAGAATTGTTGCTACCAGCAGTTGCACTGGCGTTGAGTAGTTCAAAGAACAAGTAGCGTCTGGATAAAGATATTTCAAACGAGCTAAAATTTCTAGCGCCCGTTGCTTTTTAGACAGAGATTTACGGGTAACGCTCACTGGATTTTTAGTTAAAATGCCTTAAAACTGAGTCCGTTTCGATAACTTGCACCAATGTCAATCAGCACCCTTACCTACACTGCAATTTATTGCAGCGGCTCATAGCTCAACTTCACGCAAGCGTGGATTTAACCGTGACTCAGTCTTCTTTAGAAGATTGCTACTAGCCTAGGAATGATTCCTAGGCGGTTGTTGAGAGAAGTGCAAGATCTCAGTTTCAAAAGACTTTAGCTATTAGCTTTGGAACTTAATTCCCCAGCGTGATAGCAACGAAGTCAGAGGTTAAAAAGATGTGGCTAATGATAAGGACTTCAGTCTGATAGCGTGAAGCAAATTTTGCCAGAGGCTCACTGGAACAATTTTTGCACCCAATCTAACTGGGTAGTTAATTGGGTGGTTTCTTTAACTATCAGAAAAATTCCTAGTCCTAACAGTAGCACCAAACCAGTTTGCATGACACCTTCTTGAATGCGATTGGGCAAGGGCTTACCACGCAAACCTTCAATCAGCAGAAAAGCAAGTTGTCCCCCATCCAAAGCTGGTAGCGGCAAAATGTTAATAATCGCTAGGTTAATGCTGATCAATGCTGCAAAAAAGAATAAGCTGCCTGTATCATTTTGGGCAATGTTGGCACCAATTTCCACAATTTTAATGGGCCCAGCTACTTGACTAGCTGTTTCGCCAAAGTTGGTGATTAATTGTCCAAAACCTTTAAAAGTCGTTGTTACAAGTCGCTGAAATTCCATAGCACCAAAATTCAAAGCTGCTACAGGATTAGTAATACGACGACGCACAACTTTTCCATTGGGAGCAAGTCCGATACCGATACTGCCTCCATTGGACTTAGCTTCAGGAATCACATTCACCGACAGCTTTTGGTCGCCACGGGCAATTTCTAATTGAACGGGCTGATCTGGACTAGTTTTAATGATGTCCCTTAAAGTCTCTATCTCTTGCAGCGATTTGCCAAATTCTCTTTGATTAGCGGCTAATATGACATCTCCCGGCTGGATTCCGGCTTTAGCTGCAACAGAACTAACATCTGGCGCTAGCTGTTGGATTAATACCCCATTTTGGCTGGCTTCTCCTATGCCGATGAAACTAACCTGGGCCACCAGCAACATGTAGGCAAATATTAAATTTGCTATTACTCCGGCACTGATGACGATCGCCCGGTCTAAAATTGGACGGTTACGCAGCAAATTCGGGTCATTGGGTGGAACATCGCTATCGGGGTCATCATCGGGAAAGCCCACAAAGCCACCCAAGGGAAATGCACGGACAGCATATTCGGTCTGTGATCCTTGGTACTTCCAAAGAACTGGGCCAAAACCCAAAGAAAAGCGGTTAACGTAAATACCTTGAGAACGTGCTGCAACAAAATGTCCCAACTCGTGAACCAAGATCAAAACAGCCAAGACTGCGATCGCTGCTAAAACTGACATAGAGCAAATTAGTGAAGATATTAAGCTATATACTTATCTCCATTTTAAGATGTGTCACAGAATAGGACTTCTCTCAATGGGATATTTCCATCGTTTAGTGGTCATTAGTTATTGGTCAAGGACAGACAACTGACAAATGACAAAAGACAACTAGAATTACAATACCTCACGTCCTAGATAAGGTTGCAGCGCTTCTGGTATCCGCACTGTCCCATCGGGTTGTTGATAGTTCTCTAGAATTGCTGCCATTGTTCGTCCCACCGCCAAACCAGAACCGTTGAGGGTATGCACAAACTGAGTACCTTTCTTCCCCGCCTCTTTGAAGCGAATATCAGCCCGTCGCGCCTGGAAGTCCATAGTATTAGAACAGCTGGAAATTTCGCGGTATTTGCCAGAGGATGGCAGCCAAACCTCTAAATCGTAGGTTTTGGTAGAGGAAAATCCTAAATCCCCACTGCACAAATTTACTACTCGGTAAGGCAGTTGCAACGCCTGTAAAATCGCTTCTGCATTCCCTACCAATCTCTCCAATTCATCAAAGGAAGTGCTGGGATGGACAAATTTTACTAGTTCCACCTTATTAAATTGATGCAGGCGGATTAATCCTCGCATATCGCGCCCATAACTCCCAGCTTCACGACGAAAACAGGGAGTATAAGCACAGTGGTAGATAGGCAAGTTTTCAGCGGCGAGAATTTCACCCCGGTAGAGGTTGGTAACAGGCACTTCCGCTGTGGGAATTAACCATAAGTCATCATCAGCGCATTTAAAACTTTCCTCAGCAAACTTGGGTAGCTGACCGGTCGCCGTCAGAGACGCGGTATTAACTAACAGCGGTGGACTAACTTCCACATACCCAGCTTGAGTCTGGACAGAGAGCATAAATTGAATTAATGCCCTCTCCAGTGCTGCACCAGCACCTATCAGAGTTATAAAGCGACTTTGAGCAACTTTTACAGCCCGCTCAACATTGAGAATACCCAGCTTTTCGCCAATTTCCCAGTGTGGCAGAATATTCGGGTTTTGGGGAATGTACTCATCACCCCAACGACGCACTTCGACATTCTCTTCCTCACTCTTACCAATGGGTGTGGAGTCGCTTGGTAAGTTAGGAAGTGCCAGCAAAAGTTGTGCAATTTCAGCTTTGAGGTCTTTTTCCTGCGGTTCCAGTTCACTCAATTGAGTTTTGATAGAATTGCCTTCATCCCGCAAGGTCTGAATTTCTGAGTCTTGAGAATCGATACCAGATTTGATCTTTTGTCCGACTATTTTACCGATTTCGTTGCTGCGAGCTTGGAGTTGGCTACGCGTCACTTCCAGCTCTCGTTGTTGCCGATCTAGCTGTAATATTGGCTGGATGTCATATTTACCACTGCGACTATCCAACCGTTCCTGAATTAATTGTGGATTTTCCCGTATTTGCTTAATATCCAGCACAGATTTTTCTCAGTCTTTCGCCTAGTATCTTCCTGCCAACACATCAGCAGCATATAGTAATTTTGGCTTCTTGTAACTGGAAAAACAAAATTTGTTAGAACAATCAGTCTTGGTTTACTAAAAAAATTTAGCCCTAGCATTATTACCAAGGCTACGAAAATAGATAATTTGCCAAATCAATCAGTTTTGAGGCTCTGTGGTAACTGTGGTATTGGTAACTTGAGCAAGACCCTGACCTTTCCCATTACCGTCATTAACAGCTGCAAAGGTCTTTTGATTTACAGTCATTTGTTCTTTCTCATCTCTAACTTGTCCAGCAGGTGAAGGTAGCCAGTATGCAAGTACACTTGATAACCCACCCCAGTAAAGTGCAAGATTCT
This sequence comes from Nostoc sp. B(2019), assembly GCF_010091925.1. GTDB lineage: Bacteria > Cyanobacteriota > Cyanobacteriia > Cyanobacteriales > Nostocaceae > Komarekiella. The sequence goes on from NZ_WVID01000011.1 coordinate 203,674, forward strand.
CCTTGTCCCGTACTGAGCCGATTTGGAAAACACACAGTCCAAGCACAATGGTACTAAAGAAAACCTGTATACCAAATTTCCATGCTTCTTGATTTTTCATGGTATTAAGACTTCCAATAAAGTTTAATCTCGTCCCTGTGCCAAGTGTGGCATTACCTATTAAAAGGATGTTACTCCAGGAACTATTAATAGAAGTCTTCACACCTAGAATTGATTGTTTCGGAAAAGTTAGGATAAACCTTTTTTATTTATCGGGAATAAGTCAAAATTACTCCCACTTTGCCACTACTCCTGCTAAGGTCGGTTGATGCGATTGAGTAGCCAAAGTGACCCTACAAGACCTGCAAAATGCGCTGAGACAGTATTAGTGTTGGCTTGTACCACAAGCATATCTAGACCACTAATAATTCGGGTAGGGTCAAAAAATTGGGTAGTTATGGCTTGGGGAGATATAGATCTTGCTACCAGCGTACCAACGATCGCCTGCGCCCCTAAAAGAGTTACTAACGTTCCTGCCAAATTCACCCACAATCCTAAGCGTAATACTTGCACAGTCTCGCTTTTACGAGGTCGGTTACTGGGATTAGAGGATTGTAGTTGCCTGCCGATTCTAGTGTAACGATAAGCCAAATAAATACCTCCACCCAAAACAATCAATCCACAAACTGCTAAAAAGACACCAAAGCCAGTTCCAGGGTTATTACTAGGACTGCCAGCTCTTTGACTAAAGATGGCAAACAGCAGCACAATTATGCCAGAAACAACGCCTAGTACTAACTGAATCCAAAAGCTAATCCAACCTATAAGGCGAAAAGTTTGGGCAATTGCTCGGAGAGTAGAGGAAGAGGATGGAGCGTCGGGGGTTTGTGACATAGCTGATCACCAAGATACTAGGCGCTTGATAAGTTTACTATCACACTTACCAGATGAAACGAAAGGATCTCAAGTCTAAATTAGAAGTACTGAAGAACGGTTGGGTAGTAAAATCTGCATTGTGATGCTCCACCAACGCCTTTGTTTCTCTACGAGAAGCTGCGCCAACGGAACGCTAGGCGATCGCCTAGCGTTTCGTAGAGAAGGGAAAACGCCCGCCTTAGGATGCCTGTACCCCTACGCAAAAGCCAAGCTACGGATAGCGTCTGCTTTAAGAGAAGGGCTGTAGGGCGATCGATATAACTCAGCACTGTATCCTTCAGTACTAAATGCTCGCTTGAGTGTGTCCGCTAGCATAACGGTTATAACCAAGACATCTCGTTTGGCTTAATCTTTTAGAATCTACATTGGGAAAATCACTGTCAAAGAAAGTGTTTATTAAGTTTTACAGACAAAACGGCATTTTACCTGTAAAATTTCTTCGATAGCATCTTATGCTTAAGCAGTTCTAACCCGCTCGGCATCACTTAACACTAAGACTTTGGCTTCGCCATTGTCTAAATTGCTCCTCACAACACCGTATCGAGCTTGGGCAGGGGTGTAATATATTGCACTCCTAAAACTCGCAAATTCTTACCACAACTTTACAGAGGCGTGGGTAATAATTTGTTGTTTACATTTTGGAAATCTAGCCCAAGTAGCATTATATACTTACTCATTTTGTAGTAAAACTATATACTGACTACAAGGATTGTAGACCTTACCCTAAGGCATTTTTTTTAGCCATTCACCAACCATGAAACTTGAGGATATATATCAATTCTTTGAGAATCCTCCGCCAACTTACCTCTGTCAGGAACTAGCAGTTTGTTACATACTGTATGTTTTGCTACAAGGTGAATCCTACGGAACCGAGTTGATCCAGCGACTAGAAACTGAATATTCCACATATAGACTTTCGGACACCGTGCTTTATAGTGCGATCAAATTTCTTGAAGACCAAAGGGCAATTACTGGATATTGGAAGAAACTCGAAGGGCGAGGACGCCCTAGGCGGATGTACCAAGTTTCTCCAGAATGGCAAGTTCAAGCACAGGATTTGGCTTTTCTTTGGCAAGATTACATAAACGGAAGGACAAATTAAGGAATATATTGGTAATGAATAAGTCTCCTCCAGTCGCACAGTAACAAATAGTTATGGATACTGCTATTCTGCCATCTACGTTGCTGCTAACGTTGTTGTTATCGGTTGGGCTGTTTTTCTTTATTCGTGCTTCGACCAAAGACCGTACACAAACAGTGCAACTGGTATCTGATAAAGACGAAGCTGCTTTAATGTCTCAATTAAAGGAGTATTTCCGCTCAAGGTCTTATCGAGTAGCAGCGGTAGACCGAGAACAAAATCAAGTTACTTTTGAAGGGTTTGTTAGACCAAGCTGGTTCTTAGCTATATTTTTGACTGTGTTGGCATCTACTGGCTTTGTTTGCCTATCACTAGTTCTGTCCTTGCTTTTTCCTGGACTTAGCAAGCTTTCTCTCGCTATAGTGCTAGTGTCGCCTTTAAGTGGTATATTTTATTGGAAAAAAGCTGGAAGACTTGAGAAGGTGTCTCTCAAGGTGGAATCAACCCAAAGCGAACAACCCTCCCCAAGTAAGATAACTGTAGTTGCCCATCGAGATGAACTCTTTGAATTGCAGAGGAACCTACAGTTAAAGGCTGGTGAATAATTACTGGTTTTATTCACTATCCCCTATCTTATGATATGCAAACTTCTGACTTACTCCTTTAGCAATGGACAGTAGGGAAGAGTAAATCACAACTAAATGCTTTGTCAATTTTCCCCACGACTTGCGTTGTGGGGAAAAATTATTTGTTGACAGAGCGTATTTAACAATCTACCTGGATGCAAACGCAACTTCACTAGCGCTTGATATCCTCACTCCCTTCTGTATCATCTGACTAGTAATAATCAATTCATGCAACCAACCTAGTGTGGTTTAAGACGAGTTGATTTCCCAAATACCTGGACTAGCCTCACTGGCAAATTCAGTTACAAACTAAAAAAAAAAGAAACTTTTGCATAAACTGAGCAATTTTGCCAGTTAAATGATTATCAGAAGCCACATTTAATGTGTCAGATAAGCATTTATAGCTCACCTACTAGCCAAAGCAAGGGGTTCTTGACTAGATGAAGGTTCTAACACCTTCAGGCTAGGAAATAAGAAATGGTTTTCCTCTACGTATTGAGCACCAAACAGTCCCTTTTCTGCCCAGAAATAACGGTCTGTGGTGTGTTCGTTCCGCTTTACGAGTAGCAACGCCGGTGGCAAAATACCTTCAGCTTGAATGAATTTTCTCGCTGCTGTCACAGGTTTCTCTTCGCCGCTTTCGATGCTATATTGAGGCACATGTTCCAGAATTCGTCGTCCTTCTTGGCGACGACGACTTTTCCTTTTGCGTCTCCTTGCCAACCTATTGTCCTCCTCTTTCAAGCTATAGATTGTAGTGATAGCTACAAAATCCGTCGTCATTATATAAGTTCTAGTTCAAAATATCAATAGTTATTAACCTTTTGATACAAGAAAAATAATCTCTTTTGAAGATATATAAATTAAAAGTAGCTAAGGATATAATCCCCTGGTACAAAGCATCAGTAAAAAGATTTAGTTAAGCTTTATTAAATGAGTGAGGGAAAACTAAGTGTTCTTTTTATCATCCCTCAAAGTCTGTAATTCTGAGCAAATGCTAAAAAATGTTAATGTCTGCCAGTTCTGATTTTCTTGCTCTGTGCCGAGAGCAAATATCACTGCTCACCCAAGGGTTAGGAGCATCTTTGAGTGTTGTGTACTTAACACAAGAATTGGTAGAGTCGAGTTCAGGTGAGGCGAAACTAGTTCCTGTGATGGTTTACCCGGAGACAGCAGTGTTACGGCAAGGAGAGGAGACTGCTGAGTCAACAGTACGCAAGCAACTAAAACTAGGAAATGTGTTGGTATTACCCAATCATCAAGGAAGGTTGTTGTTAGCGGGGTCAGATCCCACCTCATCACGGGAGTATGAGACACCAGATGCTTCTCAACCTCATTTAAGGGAGGAATACTTGCTTGGTGGTAAGCAAATTGTTTTACCTCTGATCTATGAGGGTGTGATGATGGGATTACTGGTGACAGGTAGGGAAGACCGCGTATGGAATGAACACGAGCAAAGTGAAATTCAACGGATAGCCCAAACGCTGGCGATCGCCTGTATTTTAGATCAGCGGCGAGCATGGTTGCAACAGGAGTTGTATGAACAACAAATTTTGCAAGAAAAACAGCGAGATTTGCTGGATAATCTATTACACCAGTTTCGCAACCCCTTAACAGCGTTGCGAACTTTTGGCAAACTACTATTAAAGCGACTACGACCAGCAGATGCTAACCGGGATGTGGCAAATAGTATAGTTCGGGAAAGCGATCGCCTCGAAGAATTGCTGCAACAATTCGATAAAGTAATTGACTTGACAGAAGCAGATTTAGCACCCCTCTCACTTCCTGAACATGAAGTATTTGTAGAAGCAACTGTCCAAAAAGATGCCAAACCAGCGCTATTATTGCCGGGAACGGGAGACAAAGAAACTGATTGCTCGTTAGCAGAGATATTAAAACCATTATTAGTATCAACCAAAGCAATAGCGCAGGAGCGAAATCTCAAACTAATAGCTGAAATTAAGCAAATGCCACTAGTACGCGCCAATGTCAAAGCGTTACAAGAGGTATTGAGCAATATCATTGATAATGCATTGAAATACACTCCCGCTGGTGGTAAAATTTTGATTCAAGCGGGGCAAAAAAAAGCTAACTTTCAAGGAATTGTCATCAGTGATAACGGGCCTGGCATTCCACCCGAAGATTTAGAGCATCTTGGAGAACGACATTACCGGGGTGTACAAGCGCAAACAGAAATTCCTGGTACAGGTTTAGGGTTAGCGATCGCCAAACAATTAATAGAGCAAATGCAGGGCGAAATTGAAATTTTCAGCCCTGCTATTAACTCAGCAATCACTTCACCCGATGCACCAGGAACTACATTTATTATTTGGTTGCCGGAAGTTAAAAGTTAGTTATTAGTCTTAACTATCTGGCTGAAACCAGCAAATTTTGATTAATCGTCATTTGTAGATCGGTATCTGGGTCAATTGCGATTAAATCAACACTATTTTTACCAAAGAACAGACCAATTAACGCACCTATACCAGCGCCACCCAAAACTTCTTCTGTGGCGATCGCGCGATCGCCAGTAACAGCAGATACCGCTGCTGCTGCTCCTGCACCCAATACAGTATTCTTCAGAATTGCACCAGTATTAGTACCTTTTTTGACTGTTTCAGTTTTGGTAATTACTTCGGAAGTAGCGTTAATTTGATACTCTTGACCTGTAGGCAAAACTAGTTTTTCAGCAACGAATTGAGAACCGCCTTGAACTGGTTTAAGTTGACCAATCACCTGAGTACCAGCAGGAATCACCACACTTCCTTGTTGAGTAACTACATTTTGGTTTACTGTAAGTGTCAAAGGCGCTGTTTCATCTTTAGTGACAAGAATTTTTTCAGCCTTATCGTACTTCACAGGAATAGTAGTTCCTTGAGGAATAGTTACAGCTACCGGGGTTGGAGTAGTAGGCTGAGTAGCCACGATATAGGGTGAATTAATTGCTGAGACTTGATTAGAACTGACCAACGCTTGGTAGATAAAAGCAGCTACCTGTGCTCGCGTGGCGGTTGTAGTTGGATTTAAAAACTTCACATTAGGATAGTTGACTACAATTTGCTTCTCAGTCGCCGCAGCGATGGGGCGACGGGCATAGTCAGCAATGCTAAAGGCATCGTTGAAGTATTGCAGAGTGCTTGCGGTATCACCGTTAGGAGTATATCCCAAACCGTTAGCCAGAGAAACCAAGACCTGCTGACGGGGAATAGCCTCGTTAGGTCTGAAGAGATTGCCAGGATAACCTGACAAGAAACCGATGGTATAAGCTTGCCCAATTGCACTGGATGCCCAATAGTTGCTTGGCACATCAGCAAAATTGATTCCTTGCCTTTGCTGTGCTTTTTGGAAAGCTTTGTTAACCATAGCGGCAAATTGAGCGCGTGTTACCGCTTGTTCTGGGCGGAAGCTACCATCAGGAAATCCGGCAATTACACCCCGCCCAGATAATTCTTGAATAAACTGTGCTGCCCAATAGTTAGATGAAACATCATAAAAAGTAGTTTGAGCCAAAGATGGTGCGGCTGTAATAAAGGGCGCTACAGTACCTACTGTAATGCTCAAAGCCATGAGTGCAGATGTTCCAGATTGCCAATTTTTTAAAGCAAACATTAGTTTGTTATTTCTCTACAATTATTTGTTCTTCTGTTAATTAACTAGACATTAATAAAAGTATGAAGTTCCTAACAGATTAAGCCTATTATTGGCTAATTTTAAAATTAAAAACATTGAATATCCTAATTAGACAATTAGAGACGTTGTATTGCAACGTCTCTTCAAAGACTATGGGTAACGTAAATTGTTTTATTCCAAGCTTATTACTTTATATTTAACCAGACGAGACATTAATAAAATAGTTGCTTGAAAATGAATATGTTTTACTATTAAGTAGCATTTAAAAAGAATAATTATTATCTAAAAATGAAGCGATCGCACACTCTAGTTGAAGTGGCGATCGCTATTCAGGGATAATTAAAGTCACGACTTAAAAAGAGTTAAGCTTAGTAGCGGTACGGTACTAAGTTCAAGTTAGAGTTCAGTGTTAGTCTCAAATCTTGTTCAGGTCTGAGGACAAAAACAGTTGCTTCTTTTTTCCGCAACAGCACACTTGCGGCTGCACCCGCAGCACCACCAATAATAGGTTCCAATACCTCAATTCTGCGGTTGCCTGTAATTAAGGAAATGACACTAGCAGCACCAGCACCAATAGCTGCATCAGTTAATATACTACCAGTATCAGATCCCTTGGAAATTTTTTCAGTTCTGGTATATGTCCTAGAAGTTGCATTAATCTGCTGACGTTGACCAGAGGAAAATACTAATTCTTGGGCTACAAATCGCACACCTTGTCTATTGTTATTATTGTTATAATCCCTATCTCTGTTGCTATCTCTGTTGTTATAATCCCTATCTCTGGGATAACTGTCCAGGTTTACAGGTTCTAGCCGTCCCACAACTTCAGTCCCAGCGGGAATTAATACATTTCTGTTCCTATCGATAATGTCATTTGCTATTTTCAGCGTTAGGGATAAACTTTCCCCAGGAGTAACAACAACTTTATCTTTTTCGTAGGTAACAGGAAAAGACACATTAGCAGGAATAGTAACTGTTCTAGATTGCCCAATATTGTATTGAGCATTAGCAGGAGCAAAAGCAATCATAGGGATAATAGCACTTGTGGCAATCGCCATTGTCATGAGTGCAGCGGTTCCAGATTTCCAGCGAAGAAGGTATGTCATAAGAGGCTTTCCGTTAGTGCAAGTGATGTATTTAATGACGATGAGTCACTGAGATTGTTTCTGACTACTTTTGACCCTATCTATAGGCATATTCCGCAGGTAAAGGCACTTTGATGACGCGGAATATGTGCAATTGTTCCTTAAGATTTTTATCCTGCTAATGTGTCTAACTAAACAGGGAATAAGACACTTGAATGATGCAGAGTTACTGTAATTCTTCCCCAATGTTGTTTCATTACTTACGTTCACATATTTATAGCCACTGAATAGAGGCGAATGGGCTGACTGTGAACTCTTAGTTATATTCTAGGTTTAATTGCTATGACTTGGGAAATACTTTCGTTTTCCTTTAGAATTGCTAAAGTCAATTTATTGAATAACTATTAATGGAACCGAGTGAAACACAATACTTGATTATCAACGCACTTACTACTCTAGATTTACTCGGTAATACATTCTATGATGAAGAAAGTGGCAATTGGTACATAAATAGCCCTAGCCCAATCTTGCCAATTGCTATGATTTTGCAAAATGGTGATATTGTTCCAACTACTTGGGACTTGTAATTATGGCCAATTGGACTGAAGAACAAAAACAAAAGTATGCTAGGTTCCAAGAAATTTTAGAAATTGGTAAACAGCGTTATATAGATGCTGGTGGTAATCCCGGAGGTTATCGAGCAGGTTTCAAGGGTCAGGATTACTTGACGGATGAAGAGAGGAAAGAAGCAACCAGAATAATGCGACAAATGTTTGGTATTTCTATCACAAATGGTTATGTCTATTGTCAAGGGCGTTCTTGGCAGTTACCTGATAATTCGTAATGGGCTGCGCTCTAAGCGTAGCTATGCCGGAGGCTTTACGTAATTCATAATTAAGTTTTGTAACGGAGATTTAGCGCAAAGTTGGAGCGCCGATTTCCGGCAATCTGAACTTTGTAAGAGAGACTCCGCCAGCGCGGGTTTTAATGTTTTACGACTATCCACAAAAAGCGATGTCTACTCTTATCAGATAGTCATGGCGAAGAGAATTTCTGGCTACCCCTCTTCTGGAAAGTAGCAGAACCCGCTAGAAGTCGAGTAAAAATCATCTCTCTCAATCCTGAGAACAACTCTTGTTAGCTTGTTTTATTCTCGCTCAACAAGGATAAATAAGCGGAAGCCTCTAGGTGAGTTTAATTTTTCTCTGAAGATAGCAAAAATTATTCACGCAACAAGGAAAAAGCAGTCATCTTATTGTTAATTTTTGTAAAATTGAAGTCTTCAACACTAGAAACCTGATATTTAGATAGCTAAACTAACAAACAGTGCATCTGTACTCTTAATTATTAAAAGTAGATGTGGCGCTATAGCCTGAATGATCCCAGTACAACTTATTCTCAAAAACTTTCTCAGTTACCGTGATGCAACTTTAGATTTTCGTGGTTTGCATACGGCTTGTATTTGTGGTTCCAATGGTGCGGGTAAATCTTCCCTTCTGGAAGCTATTACTTGGGCAATTTGGGGCGAAAGCCGCGCCACAACTGAAGACGATGTTATTCATTCTGGCGCGAAAGAAGTTCGGGTTGATTTTACTTTCCAAAATAACCAGCAAAAATATCGGGTGATTCGTACCCGAATTCGGGGTGGAACTAGCGCTCTTGAATTTCAAATCGAAACAGCCTCCGGGTTTCGTCCCCTCACTGGCAAAGGGGTAAGGGCGACACAGGATTTGATTCTAGAACACATCAAGCTGGATTATGATACTTTTATTAATTCTGCCTACCTACGTCAAGGTCGTGCAGATGAATTCATGCTCAAGCGCCCCACGGAACGCAAAGAAATTTTAGCAGAGTTGTTGAAACTCAATCAGTATGATGATTTGGAAGAACGGGCCAAAGAATCTTCCCGTCAGTTTAAAGCACGGGCGGAGGAGTTAGAACGTTCTTTAGACTCAATTAAAACTCAACTGCAACAACGTGAAATAACCGAGACGCAAAGAGCCGAGTTAGAAGCTGAACTTAACCAGCTGCAACAGGTGCAAGCGTTTGACAATATTCAATTACAAAGTTTGCAAGTTGTCCAACACCAGCGACAAAATTGGGAACAACAACTCAGCTTTGTAAAACAGCAATACCAGAATCTTACACAAGATTGCGATCGCCTCCAACAAGAGCGGTCAACTATTGGCAGCCAGCTGTCAGATATAGAAAAAATATTAAATCAGCAAGCTGAGATTAAAGCTGGATACGCTCAGTACCAAAGTCTGCAATCTCAAGAAGAAGCCTTTGCCACCAAATTTGAAGAATACACCCGCGCTCAACAGACTCGCCAACAAAAGCAACAACAGCTTACCAAACAAATTCATGAAATTGAACGGCAACTGCAACAAGCCCAAGCCCAACTCGAAGCTTTACAGCAACAAGAGCGAGACATTCAGCAAACTCTGACTAAATCAGGTGAAGTAGAAGCAGCTTTGGCACAACTGACAGCAGCGCGTCACCATGTTGCTCGTCTAGATCAACTGCAAATGCAGGTAACTCCCTTGTTGCAACAACGAGCTACTTTACAAAGCCAACTGGATCGCACTCATGCTGGTTTAGTAGCACGACTCGAACAACTGCAAAGTACAGAAAACCAACTCCAACGCTCCTCACAACGTCAACCGCAACTCCAACAAGCGGTGATGGATGTAGCAATACAGATTGAGGAGTTGGAGAAAAAGCGGGTTTATCTGCAAAGAGTGCAGGAAAAAGGACAGGAAAGGCGTCATTTTATCGAACGTTTGCAAGCTCACCAACGTGACTACGAAAAACTACTGGGAGAGCTAGAGCAAAAATTACAAATGCTCCAGAATCCCAATGCTCTTTGTCCTTTGTGCGAACGTCCTCTGGACGAGCATCACTGGAGCCGCGTGGTGGAAAAAACCCAAGCTGAGTTACAAGATACTCAAGGGCAGTTTTGGGTAGTTCGAGAACAAATGGCTGTATCAGATCGGGAAATTCAGGTACTTAGGCAAGAATATCGAGAAATATCTCAACAACTGGCAAGCTACGATGGTTTACACGAACAACGGGGACAGTTAGCAGCACAGTTGGAAGCTACAACTGATGTGCAACAACAGTTACAACAAATTGCTGCCGAAAAGCAGCATCTAGAGCGATCGCTCCAAGCAGGTGATTACGCTCCCGATAAACAAGCCGAACTCCAGCAGCTAGATCAATATCTGCAACAAGTTAATTACAATGAACAAGACCACGCCCTCGCGCGGAGCGAAGTTGAGCGGTGGCGGTGGGCAGAAATTAAACAAGGGCAGATTAAAGATGCTACTAAGCGACAAGCGCAACTAGCAGCCCGAAAACCAGAACTACAAGCCACTATTGCTCAATTACAAACCAGAATTCAACAGGATCAAACTGATTCTGACTGTGCTAAACAAATCGCGGCTCTTGAGCGTCAAATTGTCGAAATTGGCTACAGTTCAGAGCAGCACAACAATCTACGCATGGCTGTACGTCAAGCTCAATCTTGGCATTTGCGTTATCAACAACTGTTATCAGCCGAGCAACAGTATCCGCAATTTCAGACGAGATTACAAGAGCTAGAAGCATCCAGAAACGCTAGATTGACTGAGCGACAAAACCTCGCTAACCAAATTGAAAGCATTATCCAGCAGTTAGAAGCAACAGCCAACCCATCTGCTCAAATTCAAGCTTTAGAGCAGCAGTTAGCAACCCGCAGACGGCAACTTGATGAGCAAATAGCGAAGTTGGGGCGTTTAGAACAGCTGGCTCACCAACTAGAAACGCTGCAAATTCAGTACGAACAACAGCAGCAGCAATTGCAATCTTGCAAGCAGCAATATCGTGTTTATCAGGAATTAGTGCAAGCATTTGGTAAAAATGGCATCCAAGCACTAATGATTGAGAATGTGTTGCCTCAACTGGAAGCCGAAACTAATCAATTACTTTCACGACTGAGTGCTAATCAGTTACACGTACAATTTATTACTCAAAAAGCTGGACGCAGTGGTAGGTCAACGAAGAAAAATGCCAAGCTGATAGACACCCTAGATATTTTAATCGCTGATGCTAGAGGAACGCGAGCTTATGAAACTTACTCTGGTGGTGAAGCCTTTAGAATTAACTTTTCCATCCGTTTGGCTTTAGCGAAATTATTGGCGCAGCGGGCGGGGGCGGCGCTGCAATTGTTGATTGTGGATGAAGGATTTGGCACACAAGATGCAGAAGGATGCGATCGCTTGATTGCGGCGATTAATGCGATCGCAGCTGATTTCGCCTGCATCCTCACCGTCACCCACATGCCCCACCTCAAAGAAGCTTTCCAAGCTCGGATTGAAGTCAGTAAAACTCAGCAAGGTTCGCAATTGCATTTGTTAATTTAATCAATTACTGTTCAACACTTAGAATTTGGCACAGCTACCTATTTCTATAGAACTGATTTTTCATGTAGCAAAGGCAATCTGCTGAATGGGATAATTTAAAACTATTGTCTGTTCATAGCCCCCGTATATTCAGATAAGCCTTACTACTCTCTTATGGTTCAGGAAAAGGTTAAAGGGTGCATTCAAACTTTTTCCTCCTTAACCAAAACCTACTGCGTAGCCCTTAAGCTCTATACAGACAATCTGCCAAAATTGGATGCTATTTACTCAACTTCTAGCCTAGAAATTCTTGTGATACCTACTTGAATTTAATAATTAGATACATTTTTTATATATTGATAATTTATTCTTAATTATAAAAATTTCAACATGAGCAGTTTTATCTTTAAGATAAAACTACATTGAAAAAAGAAAATTTTTTAGACAAGTATAAAATAACTCAACGATACTAATATGGTATCTAGTTACTCCCAAAACTTAAATTTTTCACCAAATTTTTGATTAGGATTTACTATGAAGCAGAGCATTCAAATACAAAATTTTACAATATATAGTTGCCCAAAAAAAATTTGGTTTCTGGGATTGGGAATAACTTCCCCTACGCTCAATCACCCTCAGCCAAAAATGTTTTAGGTTATGCACATATCATTATTTATTGTTTTTGACATCTTCCCTAGGGTATAAAAACATTTTTTCTTTTAAAGAGTGTGTTATGTATCTGACATACAGAATATTTTAGAAGGATTAGAAAATTTTTAGTAAATTATTATAAAATTCTCATGAGTAACCAAAGCTCCACATGTAGATAAACTAATAAAAGTCAAACGAAATACATAACCAAAGAAAAAATTTAAATTACCTATCGCTCAACTAAGTGTTTAATATGAATAAAACAACAAACATAGACATACCAACAAGAAACTACTTACTATAGTAGAAACCACCATGATGTTGTTGATGCTTGGTTTATTTACCTGCTTAGGGGCAAAATTAACCGCCTTAAATATCTTAAAAATACTGTTGCCAAGATTCAGGAATATACAAGCAAATGCTGAAAAAGTTGTTGATTATTTACTAGTAAAAGAAATCCCACTGGGAACCGATATTGAACATCGTTGGCTGATGCAAAATAACGAAAAAGTAGTATTCTGTCAGACAGACACTTCTGGTATTTGGACATCTCTCAATCCAGTATGGACAGAAATTACTGGATTTACGCCTGCTGAGAGCATTGGTAAAAGTTTTTTGAATTATATTCATCCTGATGATCGCCAATACAACTTAGATTTATTTCAAATTCTCAGTCAATGTCAAGCTAAAGATTATTTACATGAAACTCGCTATTTAACCAAAAATGGTGGTTATTGCTGGTTGGAAATGTATTTCCAAATACTATTGGATAGAGAGGGCAAGATTACTGGAACTTTTGGCACGCTGAGAGAAATTAGCTCTCACAAAGCAGAAAGAAATAATAGGAGGGAGAAGAACAGGTCTAGCAAGTATGCAGAAAAAGTGGTTCTTAATTCTAACCGCTACGAACAAGGACTTGTAGAAGTGCAACGCTCTTTATTGCAGAGAGAGATTATCGAACGCAAACGTATAGAAGCAGAACTAGAAAAGCTCCTTTCTCTACAACAGGCGACGTTAGAATCTACTGCTGATGGAATTTTAGTGGTGGATAATAAAGGTAATATTGCAAGCTTTAATCAAAAGTTTGTCCAAATGTGGCGTATTCCTGAGTTACTGATAAAGTCAGGCAATTACAGACAAGCACTGAGAGTGGCCCTAAAACAGCTAGAAAACCCAAGAAAGTATCTTGCCACAGCTAGAGAACTATATCTTCAACCGGACGCACAAATTTATGATTTTAATGATGCTATTTTATTTAAGGATGGCAGAATATTCGAGCGTTATTCTCAACCGCAAAGGATTAGCGGCAAAATCGTTGGAAGAGTCTGGAGTTTTCGCGATGTCACTGCTCACAACTTTGCAGAAGCCAAAATTCGTTATCAAGCTTCCCATGACCTTTTGACCAATCTACCTAACCGAGCGTTATTCAATGAGCGGCTTTGTAAGTCGTTGGCACAAGCGTATCAACGTGGCGGCAAATTAGCTGTGTGTTTTTTGGATTTAGACCGCTTCCAAAGCATTAACGATACACTAGGTCATGCTATTGGAGATCAATTGTTGCAAAGTGTTGCCCAACGTATTACAAAATGTCTGCGATCGCATGATACTATTGCTCGCTGGGGAGGCGATGAATTCACCCTACTTTTACCTGAAATTAACGATGCTCAGGATGCTGCATATATACAAGAGCAAATATTAGAGGCTTTCAAAGCAGCATTTGATATAGAAAATCACCGCTTGCATATCAGCGTTAGTATTGGGATTGCTCTCTATCCCATGCATGGAGAAGATATGGAAACCCTGATTAAACATGCTGACGCCGCATTATACCGTGTTAAATTACAGGGACGGAATAGCTATCAATTTTATCACTCAGCTATAAATTCGCACGCTTCAGAATTGTTAATTTTAGAAAACAGCTTGCACTATGCTTTAGAGCGGCAAGAATTTAAAGTTTACTACCAACCTCAGGTTAATATCAGCACAGGTGAGATTTCAAAAATGGAAGCTCTACTGCGTTGGCAACACCCTGAACTAGGTTTAATTCCTGCTGAAAAATTTATTCCACTAGCCGAAGAAACTGGACTGATTGTACCCATTGGGGAATGGGTTTTAAGAACTGCATGCGTTCAAAATAAAGCTTGGCAGGAAGCTTTAGACTTACCATTATTATCAGTAGCAGTTAACCTTTCTGCAAGACAATTTCAGCAACCAAATTTAGTCAATATGGTAACGCAGGTTTTATCAGAAACAAAATTAAAACCTCAGTATTTGGAGCTAGAAATTACCGAAAGCGTTGCTATGCAGAATGTTACTTTAACTAAAATTATTTTGAGAGAATTACATAATATGGGTGTCTCTATCTCCATAGATGACTTTGGCACTGGTTATTGTTCTCTGAGTTATCTAAAACATTTTCCTGTCGATTCCTTAAAAATTGATAGATCTTTTGTACGTGATTTGGCTAGTGATACTAATGATGCTGCTATAACAACTGCGATAGTCGCTTTGGCGCATGGACTTAATCTTACAGTTGTTGCTGAAGGTGTAGAAACTGAAGAACAACGCAATTTATTGCGAATTATTAAATGTGAACTAATGCAAGGTCATCTTTTCAGTTATCCTGTATCAGTTGAAGATGCTACAAGATTAATGAGAAAGTGCGAATCTCGCAGAGTCAGTACCTCTTTTTTAGTTGCATAGCATTAATCTAAATGCAACTTAGAGTGAGGATAAACTGTAAATTTTGTTAATTTTATCAAAATAATAATGGCTGCTAACTATTGGCAGCCTATTTTACATCTTGATTATTGTTGCTCTGGTTGTTCAGGCTGTTGTTCGTCAACTTTTTCAGTATTACCTGCTTTCACCCAACCTTCTTGTTCACTAGCTTCCACGCGAATCTTTTGCCAGGTTTTATCCTCGCTTTCTTCCAAGATGATAATTTTTTGATTAAAACCAACCCCACCAATACGTTGGGCTTCCTGATTTGGTTCTGCTCGCAAGCTCAAGCCTTGAGCCCAACTCACACGCCCTCGGTACGTTCCTGGTGGCAATGGCTTGGGTGATTGGACAGTCTTAGGTGATTCGGTAGGACTAGGAGTAGTTGAGCTAGGAGAGGATTTAATTGCAGCCCCAGATGTCCTGGTGGGATTGCTTACTCCCGGCTCTGTCGCTTTTGGAGCTTGGGCCTTCACCTGTGGGCTATCATTGGCAAAAATGGGCTTAGCAGGGGGTATAGCGGTTCGATTAATGAAATAGAGAGCAGTAGCAACGCCGCCGCCTATTAACACAGCGATCGCTAAGAAAAACCCAAGGATAAACTTTAGTAAGCCAGATAACATATTTAAAACCTGATCACCAATGGTCAATAGTCAACAGTCAAGAGTCAAACGTCAAGGGCAGTTTCTTTAGACTATGGACTATTGACTCTGGACTAACCCATTATTGTAGCTGCCGTTGAATGTGTTAGCGTAGCTTGCCAAAAGCATCACTTAAAGGACTGTGTTTCGAGGCTAGACGCGCTCTCCCCGCAGCCGCCCATTCTTGGAGTTGCTGAATTTGCTCTACAGCGGTTCGTGCCAAAGGTATTATTTGACTAGCTGCTTCTAAAATATCATCGGTAGCAAAGTCTCGGTTTTGGCTAAATCCAATATGCATTGCTTCAATCAAAGTTTGCTCAATCTCTGCCCCGGAAAAATCGGGCGTTTCATAAGCTAACCTGTCGATGTCGTAACTTTTCAAGTTATGAGGACGCAATCGGGATAAATGAACATTAAAAATTGCTTTTCTCTCTTCTTGGGTGGGTAAACCCACAAAGAAAATTTCATCAAACCGTCCTTTACGCAGCATTTCTGGCGGTAGGGCTTGGATATCGTTGGCGGTGGCGACAACAAATACGGGTGAGGTTTTTTCAGCTAACCAGGTAATAAAAGTGCCAAAGACACGGCTAGTTGTGCCGGCATCACCTTTGCTACCAAGTCCAGAGAAAGCTTTATCTATTTCATCAATCCATAAAATGCAGGGAGCGAGGGCTTCAGCTACTTGGATCATTTGACGGGTGCGAGATTCGGACTCACCCACCAAACCACCAAATAACCGCCCCACATCCAAACGTAGTAGGGGTAAATGCCAGTGATGAGCGATCGCTTTTGCTGTTAGAGATTTACCAGTGCCCTGAATACCCACCAACATTAAACCACGGGGGTGCGGTAATCCGTACTGTCGCGCCCTATCAGTAAATGAACCTCCCCGGCGGATCAGCCAGTCTTTGAGGTTATCCAGTCCACCAATGTCAGAAATTTGCTCAGTGGCAGGGTGAAAGTCCAGGATTTGGGTTTGGCGGATAGTTTGGCGCTTTTCTTCCAAAACCAGATCCACGTCTTCTGGTTGCAATTCCCCGTGGGTAGCGATCGCTCTTGCCAAAACTCGGCGAATGCGTTCCATAGAAAGTCCTTGACAAGAGCGCACAAGATCATCTAGGACTTTGGTAGAAAGTGAGGAGTTACCAGTGCTTTGTAGTAAGCGTTCCACCTCCAGTTTAATTTCTGGGGCTGCGGGTAAGGGAAACTCGACAACTGTCAAAACTTCGGTTAAGTCGTCAGGAATAGCGATGCGCGGTGACAATAATACAATATTTTTCGGTTGAGACTTGAGAAGTCGCGCGAGGTTGCGGAGTTTGCGAGCGATCGCTACATCATCTAAAAAGCGATGATAATCTCGTAGAATTAATACCGCTGGCGCGGAGGCTGGTAATTTTTCGATAAATTCCAGAGCTTGCAGGGGATTACGCCGCCCAAATCCGGCATCATTGGGGTTTCCCTGATAACCATCGACAAAATCCCAAGTATATACTGGGCGAGCGCCTTGATTGGTTGCTTCTTCCCGAATAGCTGCTTCTACCCGTTCTTCCTCATAGGTAGGAATATAAATCAACGGGTAGCGGGCACGTAGCAGCAGTTTAAACTCGTCACGGAAGTTCATAAGTAGTTGTTATTTATTTTCTCATTGTTCAGGTTTGTATTGTCTCTAACAATTAAAAACCAATAAATAATGAGAGTTAATTAGTATCGCTTATTGCTAAAATTTACTCGACAGTGAGAACAATTTGTCGAATACAGACCAATGACGAGACAAAAATTAAGGACTTTTATTTTCATAACTCCTTTGCTATTTTTTCCGTCCAGGATTAGTCTATTTCACAAGCGATCGCCTTTCAAACAAAGTTTTATTTAAGAGAATAAATATAAAGTAAGGTTTTACAATCTGAATTTTGGAGATATTTGTGAGGTGCGTTAGACGCTCTAGCCATGTACTACTAATTGCGCTATAACGCACCAAATGGCACATTAACGAAGTTTAAAGTTACCTACAATCCCGGAAGTTGCTTTTTCAATGCTTCCAGAGAAGCCCAACGGTTATCAATTGGATTTTTGGAACTATCGCTATCGATAGTACCGCTAATGATACCTGGACAATTGCGATCGCACAGTTGGCGCTGAGGCATTGCTAAGCACATCTGCTCATACAACCATTCGCTAGGATAAAAATAACCATCAGGTGATATGGTTTCTATCAAATCTTCCATAGCCACTTCCCTCTCTAGGGGCAAGTCTTGTGCTTGATTAGCGACTTCATCTAACCAGATAACTTCTTTAGTATCAATACCCAAACGTCGGTTGTATTGCTGTAAACAGCGGTTACAGGTACAAGTAATAATTGCTTCTGCCTGACCAGACACTTCCAGGTAATTGCCTTGATGCTGCACACGAACGCGACCGCGAACTGGTGTCAACGTTTCCAGACCAGGCAGAAACTCCTTAACCTGAACTTCCTCTGTCCGCTCCGGGGCTTTAGTTAGCTGCGGAATATAAATTGCGTCCATAGGATTTGTGAGACATCCTCACGAAATATGGTGACTATCAGCAATTATGCTGAGACTACATCTTTATTTTATTAGCGACAGAAGATATTTTGCCCTAAGCTAGCTTCTCATGATTCAACCGCTACCGCCGGTCGGACAACTAAATGACGATGCGGCTCTTTACCGCGACTGAAGGTTTCCAAATCTCCAAAGTCTTTCAAGAAGGTATGGACTTGACGCCGTTCAGCTGAACTAAGGGATTTGATTTCCACTTCTTGACCAGAAAACCGTACTTCATCGGCTGCTGCTTCAGCTAATGCCCGAATTTCGGCTTGTCTTTTAACGCGGTAGCCATTCAACTCAATGGTGTACGAAGCTTGCTCCTCCTGGGGTTGGCTCAGATTTAGCACCGAATTAGCTAGATACTGTATCGCATCCAAAACAGAACCATCGACACCAATTAAGAGTTGAATTTGTTCTGGCGTCAAATTAGTTTTATCAATCGTCAACCAGTAATTATCTGGTTCTGGGGAATCACCGTCTTGAGATTGGGCAGTTTCTAAATCACCCTGAATCTCAGCAGATATCCCAGTGAGTTCAAGCAGTGATTTTAACCACTGCTGACCTCTTTGCATGGGGTTATTGCTCATGATCCCCCTGTAGCTTTTTTCTTAGAACTTTTTGGCTCAAACGGCAATGCCTTCTGTTCTGTGACTGCTGCTTCCTTCTCCTGAGTTGCAACCATTTTTTGCAGTTCCTCTGGTAAGGGTTCGCGGGAGAGAATATAGGTTTGCAGTGTTTGGAAAATATTACCAATCACCATATACATCAGCACCCCAGCTGGTAGGGGGAAAAACAAAAACATCCCAGAAAAGATAACTGGGGTAATTTTGTTAACTGTGTCCTGCTGCGGATTACCACCACTGGAATTTTGCCCGGAAAGCAATTGGCTAACGTAAAGGCTGATTCCAAAGAAGACGATCATAGCAACAATATCCCAGTGAATTGTACCATCTGGATCAGTTGCGCCAACCCTGCCTAAAGCATCAATGAATAGAAAGCCTTTTTCTGCTGCTAGTCCAGGAATTGTTCCTTGAATGGTAACTTCTCCCGGTTGCAAGGCTTCTACATTGCCCTGAGCATCAATTTTTATCCTATCTTCGCCTTTGGTGACTTTCCATTCAGGAATCAGCTTATTTTCTGGGTGTTCTGCTAAGAGCACCTGAAATGGTTTGCCCTCAACGGTCTGATACTGTATCTTGGTTTGTTCTCCCACCGCTAGCTTGTTTCCGCTGGGAAGGATTGCAGCTACTTTAACGTGTTCCCCATCCGCAACGTAAATATTTTGAGGAGCGGTGGCAAAGGCTTGCGGTTGAATTTGTTCTATTTGTTCTGCGGGAAAGATTTGCAGGTTAACGCTGTAGTTTGCACTTGCAAAAGGCGAACCCCGCAAAGTGGCAAACAGCGCTAACAAGACTGGCATTTGTACTAGTAATGGAAAACAGCCTGCCAGAGGGTTGCCAAATTCTTTTTGGACATTGACCATTTCCTCCTGCTGCTTTTGCGGATCATCCTTATAGCGCTCTTTGATTTCTGCCATCCGCTTTTGCATTAGAGGTTGTACAATTCGCATTTTCCGCATATTGCGAATTGAGCCAGCACTCAGGGGATAGAGCGCAAAGCGGACTATCAGTGTCAAAGCAACGATCGCCAATCCATAGCTAGGCACAATGCCATAGAAAAAATCTATGATTGGCAACATTACGTTGTTCGAGAGAAACCCGATACCAAAATCCATTATTCTGAATTCAACCTGAGGTACTGTAAACTGACTGAATCTAATTTATCTAAATCGTAGTTTGTCGGCGACTATCTTTTGCTACGGATAGCCGCACATTTAAAGTGCTGAGTCAGGAGTCAAGGGTTAAGGGTCAAAAATTCTTCCTCTGCTCCCCCTGTCCCTACTATTCATTACTTGTTGGCAGTAGCACTATATTGGGGATTTTTAGCAGCTACTTTTTCGTTGATGTAGTCATAGACTTCACGAAACTTGGGAACTGCCCGCAATTCTAGACGACTACCATTTCTGAGGGTTAGCACCATATCTCCCCAAAAGCCGATGCCACGAGGGACTTTGACGATTTTGACAATTTCTGAGTAAATTACATCAGTGCGATCGCGCCCTTTCCAACCTCCCGTCACAGTAATCCGGCGATCTGTAATGCGGAAACGTAGCCACAATGCCCTGACAATTGCTCCGACTGTCAATGGTATCCCAACTACAGTTAGCCCAATCAGCAGGTTTAGAATTAAATCTCCAATATGAGGGCCACCCTCATAATAAATATCTTCACGAATGCCCATCGAACACCTCGGCTTGTGCCAACAACTGCTCTAATTCTTGCAGAAATTGTGGGCTTACGCACTTAGATTCTGCTGCTGTGGGTTTCACAACGACCACTAGCCGCCATCCTGGTGATAATTTAGGCAGCAAATTATGCAAAGCAGCGGTGATCTGCCGTTTGATCCGGTTGCGAACTACTGCCCTCTTGCTAACTTTTGTACTAATCGAAATGCCAATTCGCGTGCTGGCAAGATTTACTGAGTCCGTTGCTTGTGTATTATTGGCGGCAGTATCCAAAGAAGGCTGTTTTGTATGTAGCGGCTTTAAGGCTCTCAATGTTAAATAAAAGCCATGACGCCGAGTTCCTTCCCGGAAAACTGCCTGGAAATCTTTTCGAGATTTTAATCTATTTGCTTTGGGCAAAGCCACAGTTGCTCTTTTAGCTTCAAGTGCCCTAAACGCTCAGACGATGACGTCCCTTCTTTCTCCTAGCGCTAATCACGTTTCTTCCGTCTGGTGTCCGCATTCTAGCGCGAAAACCAGAAGTTCTTTTTCTCTTACGGCAAGTGCCGCCCAAGGTTCTTTGCATACTGTTCTCCTGTTAGGTGATTTTTATAAAAAGCCACAATCTATTATTGTATCACTATACTTATGAAAAAGTAGAGATTATGTCAAATAAGTCAAGAGTCTCAAGTCAAACTTAAAATATCTCATAACCCTTGACCTTTGACTCTTGACCTTTAACTTAACTAATGCTCAAAATCCAGGTTCCTAGGTAACGCAGAAGTGGCACATCACCAGGTGAAAGAATCTGACAGTTAAAATAATAAACTCCGCCAAAGGCTGGGTTCCGCACGTTAGATAAAACTAACTCAACTTTGCTACCTGCTGGCACTGGCTCTTGGGGATAGATGTTGATCAGTTTACCTTCTTTGTCCCACTTCACTTCTGAAAGCGGAACTTTTTTACCTTTGACGCGTACCTCAATTTTTTGGGGATCAAAATTTCCTTTGTAATAATCAGGGTAGGTAATGGCAAATTGAGCCACTGCCAACTTCATCTTTTGTTCTGGAATTCTTAGTATGTAACGATCTGTGCTATTGGTTTGCCCACCAAAATCTAACCGGAAGGGGAGCTGATTTTCGCTTTTGATGCCGCTAAACAGCGTAAATCCAGGTAAGCTTTGTGCCCAGCTGATTACGGGAAATCCAGTTAGCAAACAGCTAGTCACAGCTAAAGTTGAAAGTAAACGTCGCATTGTTAGGCTCCTCTACCAAGATATAAATCTGTTATCTAAATAATTGTGTGTTAGTATTCGTAACTAAACTTTACTACTGACTTCCTGACAATGGACGCTGAATGGCAATAAAAAGTGCCACCTGTCTTAGAGGCTTGGGGATAGAAAAATTACTTAGTAATTTATTTTACTTAAATAATATTGACCGCATTCCCCTTGTGGAGTGCTGATTGTATTAGCAGCTTGGTCAAATTTGAACTAGATAGAAACACGGTTGGGATTCGATTGTGTTTCTGAATATGTATAAGTGTATCTAAATTTGAGATTTTTGTGATAAAACTTGATCCATGCCATCAGCGATCGCCAGTTAAATCGGGATAAATTGATTAAAATAAGCTTTGAATCGAAAGTAGTAATCATTAAAATTTAGTTTGGAAATTATCAAGCTTAAAAAATTTGATGAATATTGCACCATATCAAGAAAGGAATACCAAAATTTTTCAATCCCTAAAATAAGCTGAAGACAAAGATGCAAAATTTGGGAATCACTTAGGATGTGCAATATATAATCCTGTTTGCAACTATCTGAAACTGTGACATCTGCAAGCGGCAAGCAGAAAGTTCCAAGAGGGGAAACCTTCAATCAGAAGTAAGGCTTTGCCTAAAGTGCTAAGAGTGGGAGAGGAAATGTTCATTCAATCTACTAGTAATCATGGCTGATAGTTCCTGCCTAGGCACTATGGAAGGTATGGGACGTCCTTCATCTGGACGATCGCTTACTTGGCAATTAGGTATTTATCTTCAGGAGATTTCATGAGAATAGCAGTTGCTAAAGAAATTGAAGTTTGTGAACGTCGTGTGGCATTGATTCCTGACACCGTTGCCCGATTGGTAAAACAAGGTTTGGAAGTGTGGGTAGAGACGGGTGCAGGAGAGCGAGCATTTTTTAGTGATGCTGCTTATGAAGCAGCAGGGGCCAAAATTATTGGTGATTCTGTCACATTATGGGGCGAAGCAGATATTTTGCTGAAAGTTAGCCCCCCGCAAGAGCGAGAAGATGGACGCTCAGAAATTGATTTTCTCAAAGAAGGATCTGTTTTAGTCAGCTTCCTCAATCCTTTGGGAAATCCCCTGGTGGCGCAGCAACTAGCAAATCGCCAAGTCACAGCCTTGAGTATGGAAATGATTCCCCGCACTACCAGGGCGCAAAGTATGGATGCTTTGTCCTCGCAAGCTTCATTGGCAGGTTACAAAGCAGTATTGATTGCCGCAGCGGCATTACCGAAATATTTCCCAATGTTGACTACAGCCGCAGGGACGATCGCCCCAGCGAAAGTATTTATTATGGGTGCTGGTGTGGCAGGATTGCAAGCGATCGCCACCGCCAGACGCTTGGGAGCAGTGGTAGAAGCCTTTGACATCCGTCCCGCCGTCAAAGAAGAAGTACAAAGCTTAGGGGCTAAATTTGTTGAAGTCAAATTAGAAGAAGAAACCGTCGCAGCTGGCGGTTACGCTAAAGAAATTTCTGAAGCTAGTAAACAACGTACCCAAGAAGTTGTCGCCGAACACATCAAAAATTCTGACGTAGTAATTACCACCGCTCAAGTACCTGGCAGACAAGCACCACGGCTCGTTACAGAAGAAATGGTAGCACAAATGAAACCAGGCTCAGTAATTGTGGATTTGGCTGCTGAACAAGGTGGTAACTGCGCCTGCACCGAACCCGGCAAAGACATTGTGTGGAATGGCGTAACAATTATTGGCCCGATCAATCTTCCATCATCGATGCCAATCCATGCCAGCCAACTATATTCCAAAAACGTAACATCGTTGATCCAACTACTGATTAAAGACAAAGCTTTGCAGGTGAACTTTGCCGACGACATCGTTGATGCGGCTTGCGTTACCCATGCTGGTGAAATTCGCAATCAACGAGTGCGCGATGCGCTACAAGCTTTGAGTAGTGTAGGCGCAGGTTAGTAGTTAGCCCTTAAGCGCTGACTACCAGCCGAATTAATAATTAGGAGTTTTTCAAGCATGACAGAAGCATTACTTGCTGCTTTGTTTGTATTCGTTTTGGCATCTTTTATTGGCTTTGAAGTCATCAACAAAATACCACCGACTCTGCACACACCCTTAATGTCAGGCTCAAACGCGATTTCTGGCATTGCGGTACTTGGGGCAATAGTAGCCGCTGGGGCGAAAGACACAAGTGTTTCGGTAATTCTCGGTTTGATTGCTGTGGTATTGGCAACAGTCAACGTCGTGGGTGGTTTTTTAGTCACAGATAGAATGTTGCAAATGTTCAAGAAAAAGGAGATTAAGGCGTGAGCGACTTTTTACCAACTGGCATTCAGCTGACGTACTTAGTCGCTGCATCCTTATTCATCTTGGGTTTGAAAAAGCTAGGATCACCTGCTACAGCGCGGAATGGAAATGTCATCGCGGCTGTGGGGATGCTGTTGGCGATCGCAGCTACAATGCTGGATCAACATGTGTTGAATTACGAGATGATATTGTTGGGCTTGGCGATTGGTTCGGCGATTGGTGCGATCGTTGCCTACAAAGTCCAAATGACCGAAATGCCCCAAATGGTGGGTTTACTCAACGGTTTGGGCGGTGCTGCTTCGGCTTTAGTAGCCGTTGCGGAATTCTGGCGGTTACTGGATAGTTCTCAACCAATACCGCTAGATGTCAACATTTCCATGCTGTTGGACGTGTTAATCGGTGGTGTTACCTTCACAGGTAGTTTTCTCGCCTTTGCCAAATTGCAAGGTTTAATCAGCGGTTCTCCGATTACATTTCCTTTCCAGCAACCATTTAACTTGTTGCTTTTGGGTGCTTATGTGGTGGGTAGTGCCTACTTAATCATCACACCCGATAGCTTACCTATATTCTTGGGAGTAGTTGGCGTTTCCTTAGTGCTGGGTGTGATGTTCGTCATCCCCATTGGTGGCGGCGATATGCCAGTGGTAATTTCGCTGTTGAACTCGTTGTCAGGTGTGGCGGCGGCGGCGGCTGGGTTCGTGGTGATGAACAATATGTTGATCATCGCTGGTGCTTTGGTAGGAGCATCTGGATTAATCCTTACCGAAATTATGTGTAAGGCGATGAACCGCTCTCTATTTAGTGTGTTATTCAGCGCTTTTGGCACGGGATCTGGTGGTGGTGCTGCTGCTAGTAGTGGTGGTGCAACCGATCAAACCGTCCGCAGCATCGATCCTGAAGAAGGGGCGATGATGTTGGGTTATGCCCGTTCTGTAGTAATCGTACCTGGTTATGGGATGGCAGTTGCCCAAGCGCAACATAGCGTGCGGGAATTGTCAGATCAACTAGAACGGATGGGTGTTGATGTCAAGTACGCCATTCACCCCGTTGCTGGAAGAATGCCGGGACACATGAATGTGTTGCTGGCTGAGGCGAATGTGCCTTATACGCAGTTGTATGATATGGATGATATTAATCCCCAGTTTGAGCAAGCTGATGTAGCTTTAGTCATTGGGGCAAATGATGTAGTAAATCCTGCGGCGCGTAGCGATACCAATAGCCCAATTTATGGTATGCCAATTTTGGAAGTAGATCGGGCAAAGCAGACGATTGTGATTAAGCGCGGGATGAGTACAGGTTTTGCCGGTGTAGATAATGAGTTGTTCTACAAGGATAAAACTACGATGCTTTTTGGTAGCGCTAAGGATATGGTGTCGAAGTTGGTTTCTGAGGTGAAACAGCTTTAACGAACCGCAGAGGCGCAGAGGGCGCGGAGTAAATAAAGAATGTAGAGAGTTAGCTTGCCTTGGGGGTGTGATATTCCCAGGGCAAGTTTTTTTGTTGAGGAATTACCTCATGCAAAAAAAACAAAGTGTTTTATTATATAGGACTTACGCATTGATATAAAAGTCAAAATAGAAGATATGATTTTCAGCGCTTCTAACTGGATTTTTTTATTCCTCACCAAGTGATCGCAACCAACAAAAGGGTTTTATAAAACCCTGAAACAACGTCTTTACGTTGATACATCAGATGACTTGTTTGTACAGTGCATAATTCCTATTATAAATGAACTATTAAGATATTAAATGAGTTTAATGACATTAGACGATTGGCGAAATATAGCTATCATCATAGGAACATTTGTTGCTCTAGTCACCTTGATGAAAGGTATTTACGAATACACGCGTCAACTAGCCCAAAAACGAAGCGAACAGTACGCCGAAATGCGGAAGCGTTTTAGGGAAAGTGAAGTCATATCCAAACTAATTGGTATGCTTGAGACAAATGACTCAAATTTAGCAGAAGTTTCATGGTCGCAAAAAGTTGAATTACTGGGGTTTTATGAGGATATTGCCTTAATGGTAAATTCCGGCATTATAAAACGTAATGTTGCTTTCTATATGTTTGGGTATTATGCTCTCCGTTGTTGGGAAAGCGAGTATTTTTGGGATGATGTCAATCGAGATAGCCCATACTGGTCTCTCTTCCGCAATTTTGTCAACGAAATGAAGGCTATCGAAGAACTATTTGTTGAAGACTCGTTTCTCTTTGATCCCAAAAAGTACCGTTTTTAGTATTTTTTAGTCTGTTACTGAAAATGAAGAGTATTTTAAAAATCCCATCTCCTTCCTCTGTGTCCTCTGCGGCTCTGTGGTTCGTTAAAAAGAGCGATCGCCTGCAAAATCTCCACAGTGCGATCGCTCGGTTTCTTTTCTAAATTTCTTGCCATTCTCTAGCATCAATAAAAATAGATAGATGTTTTTTATTGCTTGTGGCAATAATAACCTCATGCCCATAATTAGCAACTAAAACAGATTGAGATGCCAAAATTACATCACCATCTAAAGCTTTATTATCTGCTGTAGATTTTCCTTGATTTCTTACTTGGTCCCATAACTCTGCTGCTTTCAACATCACTTCTGTTGTAATAGGAAGATAGATAATTTCTGACTTGAGTTGATTAAGTTTTCTAATTCCTGATAATTTATTTGCCCTTAATAATTCTCGTCTAATTTCATAATCTATAATTTCTGGTAAAATTACTTAATATCCTCTCTCAAAAAGCGTATAAAACCATTCTTGACACTGCACAGCTAGAGGCGTTGCTCTTGGATTAGTAATTAATCCCACAGGTGCAGAATCTAAGATAATAACCTTACTCATCCTATTTTAAATAGAAATACCTTTCATAGATTCAATAATCTCTAAGATTTTTTGTTGTTCTTGTTCTTCATCTAACTCATTCCATGACTCGAATAATTTTCTAATGTTTGTTTCCCTTTCTTTTTGTTTGACGACATCACTATGATTAATTTCATTAAGAGCATTTTCCCAGTTATTTAATGATGTCTGTTTCATCGTCACACTTTGACGAAATAGGCGTACAATTTTTAGCAATTCTGGTACATATTCTTCTGGAGTTTGTTGAATTTCTAATAATAGTTCAGCGCGGGGTGTCGTTGATGATTGTGCTGTAAGCGGTTGATTATTGTTCATAAATACCTTGCAAGTAGATAATTTAAAAACACGAGTACATATTAATCAGTTTTAGCACTGGTAGTTATATTATATTTTAGCGTGAATGGCTATTTTAGTTTCCTGATAAAGTTCCGACGCTGACATGGTATCTAATGGATCAAGAATCGGTTAGCGATCAAGCTAGGTATTATCAATTAAGCGATCGCCTCGCCTCTTCTGTTCTTCCTCCGTGTCTTTGCGCCTTTGCGACGCCAGTTGCTTCAACGGGGGGAACCCCCGCAACGCACTGGCTCGCCTTTGCGTGAGACAAAAAAGCGATCGCATACAAAACTCCACCATGCGATACCTACGGTAAGCTACGCTAACGCTAAAGTGTTATGTGAGAAATATTTAAGACAACAGCTAATGCTTGAGAAACAAGTTGCATTTCTGAGTCGGAGAGTTGACCTAGTTTTCTAACTAATCTTATTTCTGAAACTGAACGTATTTGAAAAGTATCTACACCAGAAACTTTGTCTAAACTGTTCTTTGTGCTTGGTTCCAGCCGCACCATTCAAGGTTTAACAGCATTTCCAATCTGTAACTGGGACAATAATCTTCAAAGGCAAAATCCCAATAGCATCATCATTGACTATGATACAAGGACGCTTTTTGCTAATTTCTGTCCCTATTGTTGGATCTAAATTAACTAACCAGACTTCACCTTTGTACATAAGTCCCTGAGTTGTAGAAGTCTTCATCTGAAATCATCGCAAAAGTCTTCTCCCTCTAAATCTGAGAATATATTTAATTCACTACCAGGTGTATAATCTGCAATAGCTGTCATTGCGGCTAGTATTAATTGGCGTTTTTGCTCATCTTTAGTAAGTGAGTCTTTTTCTTGAATAACCAATTGCAGGGCTGATTCAGCTATCTTTAGGCGATCGCTTATGCTCAAACTTGGAAGTGCTTGGAGAATTTTTTTGATTTGCATATTAGTTTATAGAGTCGATCTATTATTAATCCTAGCTAGTTAAAGTGTTTTTAATCAGAGATGCCAGATGAGTTTCTACCGATAAACCTTGTATGGCAGCTTCAGCAATGAGACGAGCCTCTATCTCTGGTTTCAGTTGTAGCTGTATGGTTATTTGTTGTCTCCTAAAGTAGGCATGAAAATCACCTGCTTTTTAGTAGTAAATAAAACAGTGTAGGGACACGATAATATCATGTCCCTACAAAAGATTGTGTAACCGCGGGCGAATTATCGCCGCTTAGGAGTGCTGCGGGTGATTCGTTTTTCTTCATCTCGACGCCTGCGATCGCGCCAATCTGCCAGTGTCAAATAACCAATACCACCAGTAACTACTACCAGCAGCACTACGGCAACTAAAGCCAAAATACTCAGGAATGGACTTTCCACCATACCTCTACAATCCGTTACGTCCCCAAACTACCATTGCAATTGACCAAGTGAACACAACTAACAGTGATACCCAACCCAGTGTCAATATTGCCATAGTCCCACTTTTGAATTCATTTACAAAACGTCTCTAATATTTATCATACTGGGGATTGGGTACTGGGCAATTTTTCTAAACTCTAATCCTCAATTGCCATTGTTTATAAATGCGAGATGTCAAGTGAACGGAAATTCAGATATTCAACTAATTGCAGAACGCCTCGAATCCCTCAAAGCTGGAATTCTCGGGGGTTTATCTCTATGTTTCGCCTTCCTCATTACCAGTTTGGTGAATGATTTAGTACTGGCGAAGTATTTTCAGACACTCGCAAATCTGCAAACTGGCGTTAATTGGCACTGGTGGGTAAGTGGTGTAGTTGCTTGTTTCTCTGGTTTGCTGTTTGGTGTCACCTACCGCTATGTCATCCGCTCAGACAAAAATCCCCAACTCAAAGCTGGTGGTGTGCTAGCTTTTGGCTTGGTGCGGGGATTAACCCAGATAGAACTTGGCTGGAATGCCGACACAATATTGCCTTGTTTGGTGCTGGCTCTTGAAAGTGTATTGTGGTTTGTAGTAGGGGCGATCGCTCTCGATACTGCTATGCAACTTGGCTGGCTCAAACCTTTTCCATCAGCCTAAATTATTTATATTTAAGCAATCCAACTTTTTAATATGGAAACTAAAAGATCTCACTATTATCTAATAGTCGATCTGGAAGCTACTTGCTGTAACAATGGGACTATTCCCAGGCACGAAATGGAAATCATCGAAATTGGTGCGGTAATGCTCAATCGAGCCACATGGGAAATTTATTCAGAGTTTCAACAATTTATCCAACCTGTAAGACACCCGCAACTAACAGCTTTTTGCACCGAATTAACTAGTATTCAGCAACAAGACGTTGACCAAGCATCACGATTTCCAGAAGTAATTTCTGATTTCAAAGAATGGATTGACTCATCATTTATTGATCATGTTTTCTGTTCTTGGGGTAACTACGATAAAAAGCAATTTATTCAAGATTGTGCATTTCATCATGTACCTTATCCTTTTGCCTCAGAACACATCAATATCAAAGAAGAATTTTCAAAATATCTTGGTGTATCTAAAAGATATGGTATGGCGCAGGCTCTCCAGGAATTAGGAATAGAATTAAAAGGCACACATCATCGCGGTATTGATGATGCTCGCAATATAGCAGCTATTTACCGCCAAATGAAAACTAAAAAACCAAGCTGAGTCAAAGGAATGATGAAGCTTGCAAGCCTGATAGCTACACTGCATAGTTAGCCTGTATTGATAATAATTTCGGAACTAAAAATCAAATGCAAGCAGTCAATCCTCTTAAAACCCCCTCTCTTCTTCAAAAAATCCAATGGGTTGCTGACCCTGTAAAATATATGGAGAGTGCAGCCCAAGAATATCCTGATATTTTCACCGCTAATATTATTGGTTTTGGAAACACCTTGGTATTCGTCAACCATCCCCAAGGACAGCAAGAAATTTTAACCAATGACCGCAAGAAATTTGCTGCCCTTGGTAAAGAAAATAGAATATTGCAACCCTTAATCGGAGACTATTCAGTTATTATGCTGGAAGGCGATCGCCATAGACGGCGGCGACAGCTAGTAATGCCTTCTTTTCATGGCGATCGAATGCGAGGCTACGGTGAGTTAATTTGTAATATTACAAAAAAAGTCTTCAATCAGTTACCCACAGATAAACCCTTTTCTGCACGTAGCGCCACACAAGATATTTCCTTACAAGTCATCTTACAGACGGTTTTTGGTGTGCATGAGGGAGAAAAAAGCCAACAACTCAAGCAACGACTGGCAATCATGGCGGATCTGTTTCGCTCACCTTTCACTTCTAGTTTCCTATTTTTTCCCTTCTTGCAAAAAGATTTAGGAGCTTGGAGTCCCTGGGGCAAGTTTTTGCGGGATCGGCAACAACTTGATGAATTGCTCTACGCTGAAATTGCTGAACGCCGAAGGAACAATGATGCACAGCGGATCGATATCCTCTCTTTGTTGATGTCAGCTCACGATGAAGCTGGGAACTCAATGACAGATCAGGAGTTGCGCGATGAGTTGATGACTTTATTGTTTGCTGGATATGAAACCACAGCAACAGCAATGGCTTGGTCATTGTATTGGGTTCATCAAAAACCCGAAGTCCGCGAAAAACTCATCAAAGAACTGGATACCCTTGGTGATTCACCAGACCCCATGAGCATTTTCCGGTTGCCTTATCTTACCGCTGTCTGCAATGAAACTTTGCGGATTCACCCGGTTGCTATGTTGACATTTCCGAGGATGGTACAGGAACCTGTGGAATTACTGGGATATTCTTTAGAGCCTGGTACAATCGTAGTCGGCTGTATGTATCTCACTCATCAGCGCGAAGATTTATATCCACAACCAAAGCAGTTCAAGCCAGAACGTTTTTTAGAGCGGCAATTTTCTCCTTATGAATTCATCCCTTTTGGTGGCGGTGTCCGTCGCTGTTTGGGTGAGGCTTTAGCTGTGTTTGAAATGAAGTTAGTATTGGCAACCATCCTGTCACGATATCAACTTGCACGGGCTGATAATCAACCAGAAGTACCCCGTCGTCGAGGTGTTACCCTCGCACCTGCTCGCGGCGTCCAGATGGTAATTACAGGAAAACGGGCGCGTCAAGAGTCTCTTCCGAGTTTAGCAACTATGTAGTTAAAGAGCGATCGCGCTAACAGGGAATATGGAATAAGCTTGAAAGTCTCTACCTTGGGGTTTGATGATCAACTTCTGTTCTAAACTACCTGGCCACAGCCATACAAAGTTTGACTAGTTATTACATGGATTCCTGTCTGCAACAACAGAAGAAGGGCTTCGTGTAGGATACTGCCATGCTATCCTGAAACCAGGACTATCCTGCTGCATAGCCAAGTATCAACATGACAAAAGTGGAAGCAACTCAAGCACAAGAAAAGTTTTCAGAGATCCTTGCACTTGTGGAAAACAGACAGGAACGTATTGTCATTGAATCAGAAGGACAGGTGATTGCAGCAGTCATCAGCTATGCTGACTTAAAGCGTTTGGAAGCATTGGAAGATGCAAGAGATGTTGCAGATGTTCAACGTGCAATAGCTGAGAGCAATAGTGAGTTTTATTCAGTAGAAGAAGTGATCACTAGCTACAACGAACTTCATGGCACTGATTTCACAGTAGAAAATATTTTGAATGACTGAATTTCAGCCGCTTGCTCTACGTATTATGAAATCGGCTCGGAAGGATTTAGTTAATTTGCAGCCAAAGTTTTTTAAGCAGGTGATGACTAAAATTTTGCTGCTAGCAGAAGATCCTAGACCTCAAGATTATAAGCAACTCAAGGGATATTCAGGTGTATATCGAGTTGATCAAGGCGAGTATCGGATTCTTTATACGATTTTAGAGGATGCAATCGAAGTTTTCCGAGTTGGTAAGCGCAATGATGATGAGGTCTATGAGAATCTCTAGTGACTGTAGATTGATCAACACCATCACAATCTCGAAACAGACTTTTTTTAAATCTACCTCAAGTATCACGATCGCATGGAATCTCTAACCTCTCGTATGCAAACGGTACAGTCGCCGATCATTCCTGTGGTTGGGGAACTGATTAAAAACTCTCCCGGAACCATCTCTCTAGGACAAGGTGTGGTTTCTTACAGTCCACCACAGTCAGCAATTGAGTTTTTAACCAAATTCCTTGCTGAACCCGCTAATAATCTTTACCAAGCAGTTGAGGGAATTCCTCCTTTATTGGTAGCACTGACAGGAAAATTGTCAGCCTTCAATGGCATTGAAATCAATGAGGAAAACTGCATTGTTGTCACGGCGGGAAGCAACATGGCGTTTATGAATGCCATTCTGGCGATTACTTCCCCAGGTGATGAAATTATTCTAAATACGCCTTATTATTTCAATCACGAAATGGCGATCGCAATGGCGGGTTGTCGTGCGGTGTTAGTAGAAACAGACGAAAATTATCAGCTGCGTCCAGAGGCGATCGCTCAAGCAATTACCCCGAAAACACGGGCAATAGTGACAATTTCACCGAATAATCCTACAGGAGTCGTGTATTCAGAAACAGCATTACACCAAGTAAATCAAATTTGTCGTACTCATGGCGTTTACCATATTAGCGATGAAGCCTACGAATATTTTACCTATAACGGGGTAAAACACGTTTCTCCTGGCGCATTTGCTGGCAGCAGCGAATACACTATTTCCCTCTATAGCCTTTCCAAAGCTTACGGTTTTGCCAGTTGGCGTATCGGCTATATGGTAATTCCCAAACACCTGCTTGTAGCCATCAAAAAAGTCCAGGATACGATTTTGATTTGTCCGCCAGTAGTTTCTCAGTATGCAGCTTTAGGAGCATTGCAAGCAAAAGATGACTATTTGCACAGTAACATAGGAGCGATCGCTCAAGTGCGAAAACTAGTACTCGAATCCCTTAACCGCTTACAAAGCTTGTGTACTATTACCCCTGCCAATGGTGCTTTCTATTTTTTTCTCAAAGTTCATACCCAGATGGATGCTTTTGAATTAGTTAAAAGACTGATCCAAGAACATAAAATAGCAGTTATCCCAGGTTCAACCTTTGGCATGAATAACGGATGCTACTTACGCGTTGCCTATGGCGCACTGCAAAAAGAGACAGCAAAAGAAGGTATAGATAGGTTAGTACAAGGTCTACAAATTATAATCAGAAGTTAGCATTTATGAGTAAATATTAAATATATATGATTATTATACAGCGTTAATATAGTTGTTTTTTACAATATTTACAACCTAAATTTAAATAAATGCCAATTATTAATAAGTTGCTCACAATCGAAACTGACCAGGGAATTAATATTTATAACATAACACCACAAATCAAAGATTTTATTGCCTCGACATCGATTAAAAATGGGCAAGTTTTAGTATTCTCTCGACATACCACAACAGCCTTAACTGTCAACGAGAATGAAGCCAGATTATTAGAGGACGTGAAGGTATTCTTACATAAATTAGCGCCTGATTCAGAGCGATACTTGCATAATGACCTGCATTTAAGGGATGTCCCAGAAGATGAACCCATGAATGCTCACTCTCACTTGATGGCAATGATGCTAAGTACAAGTGAAGTAATTCCCCTTGTGGATGGAACATTAGCTTTGGGTACTTGGCAATCTGTATTATTTTTTGAGTTGGATGGGCCTCGCAAACGAACCGTATTTTTGCAAATTTCTGGAGAGTAATATTTAGCTCCAGAAACAGTCCTAAATCATTCGCAATAAACCACAAATGACAAATGACTAATAACAGCCTTTAGAAAACCTTACAACTCAAGTAGGATTGCTGTGGCGAAAAATAACTTGGTATTTATAATCACAAAAAATAAATAACATAGCAATTATACTTAACCCAATTGTAGGAAGTATTTTTGTCATAAGTTGTGCCAATCTAGGAAATAACTCCTCAAACATAAATTTATGGCTAAACAATCGCAAGATATCAGGTTAGCTGCTACCACAAGAATCTGGGGACTTACAGTTGGCATTTTAACAATTTGTATTCCACTTTCTGCTGTTACTAGAAGTGGTTCTATTCTTCCTTTAGCTGCTATTGGTGGTGCAGCCGTTGCGACGATTGCTGTTTGGCGTTCTGATGAAAAAAGATTACAAACTAAATATTTGCAACAGCAGCAGGTAGAACTGCTAGAACAAAGAATAGCGAATTTAGAAACAATTGTTAGTACTGATGACCATGAAGTGCGGATGAAACTTCAACAACTAAATGCAAGTGATGCTTATAGAAACTCCTCTGTTATCAGTACTACACCCAAGCAATCAAAACGTAAAGCTTAAAATCCAATATGGTTGGCTCTAACACCAACCGTATTGCTTGATGAGTGAAATTGGCAAACTTAACTCTAGTTCAATATTTGAACCCTGTCCCTTTAATTAGGTAAGGATATCCTAACTCCTGTTTCCTGACTCCTTTCATTCACACCGGAAAAATTATTCAGACTGCGATTCGACTAATTCCATATCAAACACTTCTGCAAAAGACTTAGCTACATAAGAACGTACTTCTTGGCAAGTGATACCCGGAATCCATTCGGATAAACTGCCTACAGGTTTATCAGAAATGCCACACGGTACAATTTGCTCAAAGCCTTTCATGTCTGGACACACATTTAATGCAAAGCCGTGCATGGTAATCCAACGGCTGACTTTAATACCAATAGCAGCAACTTTACGCCCTTGTAACCAAACACCAGTAAAAGCCGGAATTCTTTCTCCCTGTAACCCGTAAATTGCCAGTACGCGAATTAATACTTCTTCGAGTTGTCGTAAGTACCAGTGGAGGTCTTTACGATAACGTTGCAGATTTAAAATCGGATACCCCACGAGTTGACCAGGACAATGGTAAGTGACTTCGCCGCCTCTTTCGACTCGATGGACATCATACTTACTATTGTTAATTTCAAATTTAAGAAATTCTGGGCTTGCTCCCTGTCCTAAAGTGTAGACAGGTGAATGCTCTAGCAAGATTAACACGTCATCTAAACTGGGGTCATGAATGCGCTCGGCGAGAAGCGATCGCTGCCATGCGTGAGCATCTAAGTAAGGCATTAGTCCTTGGTTATATAACAAACAACGGTTTTGGTGCGTTTTCATACTACGGATAATGCCAAAAATCAACTAGTATCGGGAGGAAATTTATTTCAACTCACAAGGCTGAAGTCAACAAATGTCAAGCTATGCAAAGGATTTTAAAGGAAAGTCAAGGGAACCAGCATTAGAAAACACAAAGTGCTAGCTTGAATATATAACCTCAATAGGTGTTGGGAGGAATTCTCTGCAATCATCATCACGCCAAGACAATAAGAATGAATGCACTGGCTGATGACTCTAATATTATTGTTTGCATCTTACAGGATCAAACATTCCACAAAGACTTGTGTTCTTTATCAACAGCGAGCGGAGTTCTTGGAACACAGAATCAACCACCAACATTTGTTTAAGCGTTACTTAGCGAAGAAAGTAGTCACGGGAGCTACTGCTCAGACTACCTCATCTTAAATTTTTGCGTAGGTATCCAATTGCTTTGCAACCAGTTGGAAAGCAGCGCAGAGATCAGAAGATAAATCGAAGTATACTTAACAAAAACACAGATGCAGCAAGCCTTAGAGACAGCGTACCAGCAGTACATAAAAATAATTCACAATTTGTTTTGGCGGCATTGATAGACCTTACCGCAACTTCTTTTCATACAAAGCAAATTCACACATCAAATATTCAGCGGGAGAGTTTACATGAAGCTTGTCATCCACGGCAAAAATATAGAAATTACCGATGCGATTCGGGAGTATGTGCATCAAAAAATTGAAAAAGCAGTTAATCACTTTCAAAACATCACGAATGAAGTGGATGTGCATCTTAGCGTAGCCCGCAATCCTCGAATTAATCCTAGACAAGCGGCTGAAGTAACGATTTATGCCAATGGTAGCGTCATCCGTGCCGAGGAAAGCAGCGAAAACTTATACGCCAGCATTGATTTGGTTGCAGATAAAATTGCCCGTCAACTGCGTAAATATAAAGAACGGCGTCAAGATCAGAAAACTCATGCCCAACCAACGAATGAAGTCGTGGTTGTGGAGTCGATGGTAACAGATTTAATTGGCGATCGCACCCCCGAACTGCCCAACGAGGTCGTCCGCACCAAATATTTTTCCATGCCTCCAATGACCGTTGCAGAAGCCTTGGAGCAGTTGCAACTGGTAGGACACGACTTTTATATGTTCCACAATTCTGAAACTGGGGAGATTAATGTAATCTACGAACGCAACCACGGCGGTTATGGTGTGATTCAACCCCGCAATGCTAACGGTCATACCAACGGCAAGAATGGCAAATCAGCCCAAGCCAATATTGTCATGCCGGAAAAATCGCACTCGAATAAATAGGGACTGGGGGCTGAGGACAAGAGGGACAAAGAGAATAACCCATGCCCAATGCCCCATGACGCCAGTTCGACGCCACTTGCTTTAAGTCGGGGAACCCGCCCAACGCAGTGGCTCCTCAAGTCGGGAAACCCTTGACGCTCCTACGGACGCTCGTTCCTCGCTACCGCTTCGCTAACGCTACCGCTGCGCTAACGGCAGTTCCTCCTGGGGGAAACCCCCTTGGCGCAGCCTCTCGTAGAGAAGACCGGACTGCCGACGCTCCTACGTCGCTACCGCTACGCTAACACCACGGCGCTGGCTCCCTCATGCCCAATGCCCAATCCCCTACTTCGCAAAAGTGTAGATTAACTAATTATTTGTCACTGTGGCATTCACTAGATGCTCAAAAATATCAAGCAACAAATTCACACTTTAGGTATAGATCTGGCTACTCAATTAACAGCCATAGAGAGATTTTCTTAAAAAGAAACTTATGTATTACTAGATAGTATTTCCAAAAGTTAAGTAGGAAAACCGTACTCAGCATACAGGTTTTCTGCACTATATATCTGAGTTGAGCTAGATACAATCAAGGTGTAGCTTGAGTAATGCTGTTGTTGAGAAAAGTTTAAAAAATCTAGACAGCATTAGTAGGAGAGCGAAAATATGACAAATCAATTGAAAACTGTAGCTTTGCTAGCTGCGCTCAGTGGCTTATTGATTGCAATTAGTTATTGGGTAATTGGCGGCACTGGAGGCTTGATTGTAGGAATTGGTTTAGCAGCAGTAACAAACCTATTTTCCTGGTATCAATCAGATAAGATTGCATTATCAGTTTACCGCGCCCAGCCTGTAAGTGAAAGCCAAGCGCCAGGACTATATCGAATGGTGCAAAGATTGTCTCAGCGTGCCAATATTCCCATGCCAGGAGTTTACATTGTTCCTAGTCAAACTGCCAACGCCTTTGCCACGGGGCGCGATCCAGAGCACGCTGCTGTAGCTGTCACCGAAGGCATTTTGAATATACTACCAGAGGACGAACTCGAAGGTGTTATTGCCCACGAACTTACCCACATTATTAATCGTGATACGCTGACGCAAGCTGTTGCTGCTACTGTCGCTGGTGCTATTTCATTCTTAGCCCAAATGGTTAGCTACAGCTTATGGTTTGGCGGTGGCTCACGAAATGATAATAGAGGCGGAAATCCTTTAGGTATTTTATTAACGGTAATACTTGCGCCATTGGCCGCCACAATTATTCAGCTAGCAATCTCCCGCACACGAGAATTCTCCGCTGATGCTGGTTCTGCTAGATTAACTGGTAATCCCCGCGCTTTAGCTCAGGCATTGCAACGCCTAGAAGCTACGGCAAAGCAGTTACCTCTAAATACCAACCCAGCATTTGAACCGTTATTAATTATCAATCCCATATCTGGGCAATTTTTGGGTAACTTATTTTCCAGTCATCCTGCCACTGAAGCACGAGTTGCAGCATTGTTAAAATTAGAGCAACAACTGCCAACCACAGCTTATTAAGAAAAGTCTCAGGTCAAAAGTAATTGATTTTGGCTCTTGACTCTTGATTCTTAACTAATCAATTCAGGGTGCAGTTTTCATTCGATAGTCAGCTTTGTAATAAGGATATTTCAACTTATGAATGCTAACAACATCGAACCCATTGAAACCACAATAATCGAATCCACCGAATCCATAGTAATTGTAGAAGTCAGTTCTCAGACTGACGAAATGGTAGAAACCGAAATGGCAGGTGAGACGGATGAAGTTAAGCGCGAAACAAAAGCGCTCATTGAAGCACTCAAAAGACGCGCTCAAGCTGAGGCAAAATCAGCAGGTACTCTTACCCGTGAAACATATTTGAAAGCTGTGCGTCAAGCACGGGAAGCAATTGAAGGGAGGAAACTTATTGAACGAGATCATCGCCTGGAATATGCTTGGGCGGTAATGCAGGATGAAGCTGAGAAAAACTGGTACTTGCTGATGAAAGAAGTAGTAGACTTCAGCCTTCGTCTTCAAAATGCTACTAAAGCCGCTTGGGAAGCCTTTAATGCTCCTCGCTCTCAACTTTAAAGAGGGTGGTCATTACCTCTTTTCGTACTTTGTTCTCAGTCTCCAAGGGGCATAAGGCTAAGTTATCTACTTACTCTTCCCTATGCCCCATGCCCAAAAACTCCATCCCCTGTCTTGAAAAGCTTCCTACAGAACTTTTCGCTTGTTGGTGGAGTTTTTTATCTTGCTCTTTGCCGTGCATATCGTCCATCAAGTCCTTGCTTAATCCAACTTAGGCATTCGTATTCGGATGTGAATAATTTGGGTGCAGCAATATTATTCAATAAATCTGGTGGATAATGGTCGTAAAAATATTTACCTGCTTCTTGGAAGACGATAATCAAATTATTGCGGTAAATATATCGTGACTTAAAATTATCTCTTTGGCTACTAAATTCTAAATTTTTGTCAATATGTTCTTTGGCGATATCAACGATATTGCTAATACTGCTGCCATAGATTCCTGCTGGATTTTCTGCTTTGTGAAATTGGCTTTTTTGCCCAATTTCTGCTAGCAATCTATACGAATAAATTTCGTAATTATCTGCTTTGCCAAAAATAAATGGAATGATGAGATATCCTTTATATGAGACTGATTTTTCATGAAGAAGACGGCTCATCTCAACCTCCTTTTGTGTAACTGCTCTCAAAGAAATTGTTTGAATCACACACACTAAAAATTAATACATTTCTGTTAGTTACTCTCACAGCTTACCTACACTCCACGACACTTTTGTAAAGAAGGCTATATCCCCCTGTGCAAAAGAGCAGATAGGCTAATCTCGGTTTATCAGAAAAGTATTGCAATAACAATTATCGCTCTTTTTGAAATCAGTAAGCATTAAACTTGTTACTCAATCAGGGCAATTGGTACGATTTGCTGTCTTACTTAAGTAAGTTATTCATATTTGTTGACAAAATTTTTACTTATGCTACTGAGCCTTTTACTTTAATATGATTACTGAATTAGTGTTTTAGGCGATCGCATAAAATTCAAAGCCACTGGGAGTGTATGCTTGCTCAGTAAACTGGCTTGAAAATGTCGAGGGGCTGGGGATGATTCTGGAGTGAGCCAAACGAGCAAATTGCTCAAAGAGTCACGAATGAGATTGATACCCAATAAGAGCGTATGATTAACAGAGCCAATAGAAAATTTACCCATCACATTTGTTTACAGGGTAACTGTTGTGTCAAAGTTGCCAAACCAATTAAAGTGTTAATAAGCAGCGTTAAACCTATAGAGCAAGCGTTTGTCTGCGGTCACTGAACCGGAAAATCAAACTGGGGTCGGACAAAACCATAGCTATTTAGGGGTATGAGTATATGAGCGAATCTAATTTTACAGATGCTTTGCAATGGACATCTGAAGCTAAAACAAAGTTGAAAAGTATTCCCTTTTTTGTTCGTTCTCAAGCTAAAGCTAGAATTGAGCAGCTTGCTCGTCAAGCAGAGCAAGAAATTGTGACAGCCGATTTAGTGGAACAGGCTAGGCTTGAGTTTGGACAGTGAGGTATTTCGGATAGTTACTCAGATTACTCGGTTGGCTCTATTGGACTTTTTAGATATTTTTACATAAGTATGGTATTTATATCTAAACACAAATGACTAATCCGCCGAGATTATAGGCAAGGTGCTTTAGTGAGCAGCTAGTGGCCCCATTCTAAGGTAATCTCCAGATTGGCAGTGGAAGTACCTTTGACTAGTAAAGGTATGAGCTTACCCGATTCAATACAAATTTCTATACCAAATTTTACACTTGCTTTATCTGGCTTAGCTTTGTGTACTATCTCTGCAATTTCCTTGGTAAGAGATTCTATAGCAACGGTTACTTCGTTAAAAGGTTGGGTTTGAAAATTTATTTTGCGTTCGCCGATTAGTGTAGCTTCAACTCGGACATGTGTACCATCAGCAAGTTCTACCGAAATAATTCTAGTTTGGAGTTCCATGTTGATTTGACTGGATTACTCTGCTTTTATAACATTCAATCACTAGTAATAAATACAACTTTAAATTTTAAGGCAGTCTCCGCTTCCTGTTGTACGTAAGCATCCCATGCTTGATGTTAAGCAGGGATAACCAGAAAATTAGCTGAATTTACCTAGTCAACTCCCTCCCACGTTCATGGCTGCCAAAAAAGCCTTCTGACTAACATCTTTGTAAACTACATCCAAATAGTTCATTACCACATCGGCAGAATTTATATTTACAGTATTTTCTACTTCCTTCGCCAATGGAATCGCTCCCAATACGTCTAATATCGTCTCGCTACTCGATGGTGCAATCACTACCAAAGATGACTCTAGTGGCTCGTTATATTGCCAGAAAGCGTCAATTTTTACTGAGTATTGGTTATCGGGAATTAACTGTTGAACATCAGATGTTTCAATGGTGTGAGCTTCAACCTTGGCACTACGTAAATTTCGTAAATCGCTAATAATTTGCTCTTTCGTGCGTCCGCGCAATTGAAATAGTACAAACGGGTCTTCACTGAAGCGATCGCCTAACTGATAGTAAATAGCACCAACATGTTTGCAAGGATTTACCTTATCAGGACAAGAGCATTTACTGTGGATATCAGAGAGGGTAAAAGGAAATAGCGAAAGACCATTCGCTGTAAACACTTCTTCTATATTTTGTGGCATTTCTCCTGCTAGCAACTTGGCAGCAAAAGTTACTTTATGGGACATTGTTTCAATTACATAACCCCATTGTTCATCACTAAATGGGTCAAGAGAAAGGGAAACTTTATAAGGTTCTGCTTCACTACCTTGCACTCTAGCTAAAACTTTTGCACCTTTAAACTCGATACTCAAAACATTTCCTTGACGTGCATAGTTTCTAGCACGTTCCAAACGCTTTTTAAACCGATAAGAATCAAGTAAATCAAGCCATCGTTGTGACCACCATTCTCTACTTGCCTGAAGGGTGTAATTAGTCATGATTTTTTCTCTTTT
Source organism: Nostoc sp. B(2019) (assembly GCF_010091925.1). GTDB lineage: Bacteria > Cyanobacteriota > Cyanobacteriia > Cyanobacteriales > Nostocaceae > Komarekiella. Next base: position 245,376 of record NZ_WVID01000011.1, read on the forward strand.
ATTGATTAAGTATTAAGGGGTAAATGTATAGGGTAGCCCTGTCAAGGTGTAACTTCAACATTCAGTTTTCTTTGTGTCTTTGTGATGACAGAAATTAATTTATTAACCACAAAGACACAAAGACACTAAGTAAGACGATCTAGTAATCATAGGGATGAAAGCAGATTTTGATCCGCCTTATTCTGCATCTTCATCAATTACTGCATTGCGGTCAAGTAGTAATAAGTTACGGAGTTGATCTGTATCCAATTCAGTCAGCCATTCTTCACCTGCACCTACAACTTGTTCAGCCAGTTGTTTTTTACTTTCAATCATGTCATGAATTTTCTCTTCTAAAGTGCCAGTACAGACAAATTTATGTACTTGTACATTGCGGGTTTGACCAATACGAAATACTCGGTCTGTGGCTTGATTTTCTACGGCTGGATTCCACCATCTATCAAAGTGAAATACATGATTTGCTCGTGTTAAATTTAGTCCTACACCACCTGCTTTTAGTGAAAGAATCATAATTGGTGGCCCTTGAGGATCGTGTTGGAAACGGTCAATCATTTCCTCCCGTTGTTTTTTACTGGTGCTGCCATATAAAAAGAAGATTTCTCGCCCCAGTTGTTTTTCTAGATGAGGTTTGAGTAATTTACCCCACTCAGCAAATTGAGTGAATATTAAAGCGCGGTCGCCTTCTGCTAAAACCTCTTCTAGCATTTCTTCTAGCCGCAGAAGTTTGGCTGAATTATGTTGCTCTAATGTAGCTTGTTTCAAATACTGGGCTGGATGATTGCAGATTTGTTTGAGCTTGATTAATAAAGCTAAAATCATTCCCCGCCGTTGCAATCCTTCAGACGATTCAATCTCTGCTAAAGACTCTTCTACGACTTTTTGATAAAGTGCCGCTTGTTCAGCAGTCAATCCACAAAATACTGTCATTTCTTGCTTATCTGGCAAGTCTTGAATGATTTCGCGATCGCTTTTCAGACGGCGTAGAATAAACGGTTGAACTAATGCACGTAACTGACTCAAAGAAGCCGTATCACCATACTTTTCAATTGGCATGGCAAATCGCCGCTGGAAAAACTGTCGCTTGCCCAAATATCCAGGATTGAGAAAATCTAAAATCGACCACAATTCTTGTAATCTATTTTCTACTGGTGTACCTGTCAAGGCAACGCGAAATCCAGCTTCTAATTGTCGTACTGCTTGTGACTGCTTCGCATCGGGATTCTTGACATTCTGCGCTTCGTCTAAAACAATTGCTTGCCAAGAAAGGCTCTGTAATGACTTGATATCTCGATGAATTAATGAGTAACTAGTAATGACTAAATCATGCTTTTTAGCTGCTTCGACAAAAGCTTTACCTTTGGGTCGTTTATCACCGTGATATTGCAAAACCTTCAACGTTGGGGCGAATTTCTTAACTTCCCTTTCCCAATTTCCTAAAACAGAAGTTGGACAAACCAGTAAAGTTGGATTTTCTAGCGCACCTTGTTCTTTCAAGTGCAGAAGAAAGGCGATAAACTGAATGGTCTTACCCAATCCCATATCGTCGGCGAGACATGCACCCAAGCCCCAACGTTCCAAGAAGGCCAGCCAAGCAGCACCTCGTTCTTGATACGGTCGCAACTGTCCTTGAAAGCCAGTAGGTGTGGGCAAAGGTGCGATCGCCTGATTATTTGTTAGCGCCCCAATTAACTCTTGTAATGCTCCAGACGCCTCAAAGCTGACCACTGGTAACTTTTCAATAACTTGGGTATCCCCAGTACTGAGGCGTAAAGCATCTTCCAAGGAAAGCGCCATTTGGTCTTTGCGAGAGGCGAAAAAGGCTTGGGCTGTCTTGATGTCTTGGGGGCGCAACTCCACCCACTCGCCGTTAATTTCTACAAGTGGGCTATTCAATGCCACAAGTCTATCAAACTCGGCTTTAGAAATAGTTTGTCCGCCAATTCCCAATTGCCATTGAAAATTTAACAAACTCTGTAACCCCAAGCTTTCTTGCTTTTTCTTTGGAGTTTCAGCAGTAATTTTCAAACCCAAACGGTTCGCCCATCCTTCACGGTTTGCTAAACTGGGGGGCAAAATCACGCCCAAACCACTATCTTCTAGTCTCCAAGCTACAGATTTAATAAATTCATACGCCTGTAGGGGACTGAGACGACAAGATTGGGGATATTCAGCTTCTAAGCTGGGTGCGAGCGCGGGATACAATCTTGAAGCTAATCCTAAACCACCCAAAAATGTTTCTTGAGGTTGGTCAATTGTCCGATTTTCATAAACCAACCGCTCAACTGGATTGTTCCAAATAGTTGCTGCATCCACCAAAAACTCTGGATTATCAGCCGCTTGAAGGAAATACGCCAATATCCAATCTACTTCTCCAGGCTCCGGGGAACGCAGTTGAAAACAGGTGCGAAATAGAGTTTTCAGAGCTAGTTGATATTGTAGCGGCATAGTCCAAGCTTTTAGCGCCGCTTCCAGTCGTTCGACTCCAACTGCATCTGTATTGATTGTATTAGATTCACTAGTTAAAGATTGCAACCACTGTCGCACCGCAGACGGTAGAGATGCGATCGCCTTTGTTTCAACGATGGGTTGGGAACCTACCATTTCTCGTACTTGAGCATCTATCGTACTATTGAGAAATCCCAGCAATAATTCTTGAGGTTCGGTAGGGAAGTCCACCGCTAGGTGAGAAGATGAGGAAGATATTGCTCCCCCCTCTGCTTGATAGGTGCGACAAGCTAATGGCATCTTCGCCGAAAATTTTTCTAAGCGGGTTCCATCTACAGCACTATCTAAAAGTACTTGCCACTTCGCAACGATAGAATCATCAGATTGGCGTTGGATAGTCGGTAAAAACTTACAACGCGAGATTAAATCTAAGCTCCAGCGGGCGACTTGCGACCAAAAACGTAAATCTCCTCCTAAAAAGGCATCCTCCCCATTAGCAGCATTTAGAGGAACAGAAGTGAGCAATTTCATTGCTGCGGTGGGATTGAGACAAAACCCCTCAACTCGCCACGGTTGTAAGTATTGTGGGGATTGTGTTTCCAAGTCTACTGTGGCAGAGGCAGAATGTACTGGAGAAATTATTAGTGTTTCCCCGTTACTCTCTGGAATATAAGTTGGTAGAGAAATTATTTGGGAGTGCGTTGGCCAACTGATCTCAGTAGTATTTGTACCTTTACGGGTTCGCCCAGTATTAGCTAAAGCAACTTGCGGTTCCTGCGTTTTAGCAATTGTGATGTTATGCGAATCGCCAAAGGCGACGTTTCGCGTAGCTTGCTGAAGAGTAGGGGTACGCAACCACTCGCTTAATTCAACTGGTGTCATTGCTAATGGATGTAGTGGTACATCTGGCGATGAACTAAACTCAAAATTTACCCGCGAGGATCGCCATGTTTCGCCCCAAACAAATAAACAACCATTTTGATTTTTTCCTAACCAACTACCGTGTAAAATCGCCATTTGCTAACTACTCAGATTTTCACCCAACTTCAGCATTAACTAATTATTGCTGTTTTAAAAAGAATTTATTGAATTACAAATTGAATTTAATCAATACATTAAATTAATGAGGCATCCTAAACATTAAAGAGAATAAAAATTCCGATTTATAAAATTTTAAATAATCAGACGGCACTAGAACTAGATTATATGCATTCTCCAGAGCGGAATACCGTAAGAGCATTACTAAATGTTGTAATTATTGAAGGTAAAATATATTCCAATAACCCTTCTTTGAGGCAAAATTTACGGCTTATTGTTCGAGTCAGGACATCTTGATTATCAGGATATCTGTTCAGGACGTTACACACAAGCTAAAAGGAATATTGGGGGCGTTTTATTTAAAACCAAACTTTCCTAGTCAGTGCAGCTATATTTGCAACGCTGGTTTGATTGTACAACCTAGGCTACGGGGTCAGGTATAGGACGGTTTATGGGAGCAACGCTCTTGACAGCAGCTAGCTTTGGCTACGAAGCAGTGATATTTGATTTTGCCTTTGAAACTAATATACCTTCAATTACACTTTGACTGGCATTAGGATTTAATATTATTGGGTGTATTCGGCGTTTAGCAAAGCTAAGCGATGGGCAGGTAGATAGATACCTGATCTTGTATCGCGCTTTGCATTGAAAGACTTGTTTATCTTTGTGTGTAACGGAAGTCAGCCATAGGGCATAAATGTTAGGATTGCCACAGAGAGCGAATAGCGAAAGAGAAGGAAAAAAAACTGAATGGCAGAAGTTGATAAGTCAATATCCTTTGATGGACGGGATATTCGACTGAAAGTAGGCCTATTAGCTCCCCAAGCTGGTGGGTCAGTTTTAATACAATCGGGGGACACAGCTGTATTAGTGACGGCTACGCGATCGCAAGCCAGAGAAGGCATTGATTTTCTTCCCCTCACAGTAGATTACGAAGAAAGGCTATATGCCGCTGGTAGGATTCCCGGAGGGATAATGCGACGGGAAGGCCGTCCACCAGAAAAAACAATTCTCACCAGCCGTCTCATAGATCGTCCCCTGCGTCCTCTATTCCCTTCATGGTTACGGGATGACCTGCAAATTATTGCGTTAACACTATCGATGGATGAGCTAGTACCACCCGATGTGCTAGCAGTTACAGGTGCTTCAATAGCTACCCTGATTGCTCAAATTCCCTTTAATGGGCCAATGGCGGCAGTGCGGGTTGGCTTAGTGGGAGATGATTTCATTATTAACCCTACTTATGCAGAAATTGAAGCCGGAGATTTGGATCTAGTTGTAGCAGGTTCACCACATGGCGTGATCATGGTGGAAGCGGGAGCGAACCAGTTACCAGAGCGGGATATTATCGAGGCGATTGATTTTGGCTACGAAGCGGTGCGAGATTTAATTAAGGCACAGCAAGATTTAGTAGCAGAACTAGGTTTGCTAATAGTGCAAGAAGCACCACCAGAGGTAGACCAAACGCTAGAAAACTATATCAGCGATCGCGCTAGCAGCGAGATTAAGAAAATCCTGTCACAATTTGAATTCACCAAACCCGAACGCGATGCAGCTTTGGATGTCGTGAAGGAAACAATTGCAACTGCGATCACCGAACTACCAGAAGAAGACCCAATTCGAGTTGCTGCAACCGCAAACAGCAAAGCCCTTGGTAATACTTTTAAAGACATTACCAAGAAGTTTATGCGCCGACAAATCATCGAAGATAATATCCGCGTTGATGGTCGCAAACTCGATGAAGTGCGTCCTGTTTCTTGTTTAGTTGGTGTTTTACCAAAGCGAGTTCACGGCAGTGGGTTATTTAATCGCGGACTAACTCAGGTATTATCCACTTGTACTCTGGGTACACCAGGGGATGCCCAAAACCTCAACGATGACATGCAGCTAGATCAACAAAAGCGCTATCTGCATCATTACAACTTCCCGCCTTTCTCAGTCGGAGAAACCAAACCGATGCGTGCGCCAGGAAGACGTGAAATCGGTCATGGGGCATTAGCAGAGCGATCGCTACTACCTGTGCTACCGTCAAAGGAACAATTTCCCTACGTGATCCGCATCGTCTCGGAAGTACTTTCCTCTAACGGTTCCACCTCAATGGGTTCAGTGTGCGGTTCCACCCTTGCCCTAATGGATGCTGGTGTGCCAATTCTCAAACCCGTCAGTGGCGCAGCAATGGGTCTGATTAAGGAAGGGGATGAAGTACGAGTCCTGACTGACATTCAAGGCATCGAAGACTTCTTGGGTGATATGGACTTCAAAGTTGCCGGTACTGATGCCGGGATTACCGCCCTGCAAATGGATATGAAAATCTCCGGTCTGTCGTTGGACGTTATTTCCCAAGCCGTCCACCAAGCCAAATCAGCCAGGTTGCACATTCTAGAGAAAATGCTCGCCTGCATTGACGGGCCGCGCATTGAAACCTCACCTTATGCCCCACGTCTATTAACAATCAAGATTGATTCAGACATGATTGGTCTGGTTATTGGGCCTGGAGGCAAGACTATCAAGGGTATTACCGAGGAAACTGGCGCGAAGATTGACATCGAAGATGATGGCACCGTGACGATTTCCGCTGTAGATGAGAGCAAGGCAAAAAGAGCGCGTAACATCATCCAAGGCATGACCCGCAAGCTGCATGAAGGGGATGTCTACGTAGGACGAGTAACTCGGATTATACCAATAGGTGCATTTGTGGAATTTCTGCCTGGAAAAGAAGGCATGATCCACATTTCTCAACTAGCTGACTACCGTGTTGGCAAAGTTGAGGATGAAGTAGCAGTTGGGGATGAAGTGATTGTCAAAGTGCGCGAAATTGACAATAAAGGTCGGATTAATCTCACACGTTTGGGTATCCACCCAGATCAAGCAGCAGCAGCGCGAGAAGCTGCGGCAGTGAATCGTTAAATCGATTTGGAATTTTAGATAAAATCTAAAATCCGCGATGCCTACGGCAAAGGCATCGCCTTATGCTTCTTCAATCAGTTGTCCAAATTACTAAAAAAAGGAGCCGAACGACTTCAGTCGCGGCTACCTGAACAAATTTTTTATCCTTGATACTAGATTCGGTGTTTACACCACCTGAAAACTGAAGCTGAGACTTGCCCAATTATTCACATCCAAGATATATGAGTCAGCAGCTATAGCATTCACTTCGGCTTTAACTGCACTAGCATTATGCAAGTCTTGTAGTAGGGCTTGTGCAACTTCTAAGGGATTTAGTAATGCGCTAATTAGTAGCTGTTGGTCAGCTGTAGAATACTTAGCTGTATCCAAAGCGGTGAGAGTTTCGCTCAAGGGAGCAGTACTGAGGATCAGTTGTTGTTCACAAAAGAAGGCTGGGCCTGGAATTACCCAATCAGATGCAGCAGCAGTAGTTTGGGGTAAGGTGAGAGTTCCGCCAGGGGTGATAACCAGTTGTGTAAGCAGGCGTTGAGTGTCTGGATTATTTGGTTCTTGGGTGGTTTGCCAAGGGTAGAAGGCAACTGCTGTCCGATTATTCTTTAATCCCAGTAAGATTAAATATACTGGGCGATCGCCTAGATTTTGCACTCGATACTGCATTCGACTACCAATAGGAACTGTAGGAATGCTGGGCGATTTGCTAATGGATTTTTCCGAACTGAGAGTTCGCAATGTTTGCCGTTGCATAATCACGCGAGGCGATATGTTATTAATGATTTCTAAGGTTGCCTTGACTGCTAAGCCAGACGAACCTTCATTTTCTGTGAGCCGCCATAACTTGGCTGCGAGTAAGGTTTTAAATTTCGGCGCTAATCGTTGCACAGCGACTTTCACTGCTTCCCCGGCTTCCCCAGCAGTGTTGAGAATTAGCTCACCACCAAGGGAAAATAGGCCATAGCGACTGGGTGTTTGTTCTAGCTTACCAAGCACATAGTCAGCTGGTTGTTCTCCCGCAACGACACTAGAAACACGGGGAATGGTAGCAGCAAAGGCGCTTGTCGCATCTACCCGTTCGATTCTTTCTAATTCTGTGTCTAGAGCTACTGTTAAATCAATATTTCGAGGTAAAACCCGAACTGCTTCCTGAACAAGTTGCCCTTGTAGGGGGATTGTAGCATCAATGCTGGAGATTTGAGCTTTGGCTGTTAACCCAGTACGCGATCGCAATATTAACTGTTCTCCCGTTAAGAGCGTCAGGCGAGAATTAACTCCGTAGTATTCCAGCACTTGGGGAGGTAGTCCTGCTAACCACAGATGGACTGTTTTCCCATCTTCTTCAACTGCTGTCACCGCTCCTTGAGCACCAATGTTAATCTCTGGGAAAAAATTCTCAGCTAAGACTCCCTTGGAATTTTTCTTGCTACTAACTAATGCTGGCTGCTGTTTGCTACCCAATTTGTATAGATAACTTTCTACATCAGAGAGAATGAATTGAATTGTTGTGGCTGGGGTAGATTCCCACAAGTGTTGTGTCAAGGCGTAAGTAAATAACCCGGCGCTAAAACCAGAAAATAGTCCTTCTTTTGCTAACTGTTTTGGATCTGAGGTAGCGGATAGGACTAGAGTATTTTGGCTGAGTGAAGTTTTAGTTTTGAGTTGTTTGAGAAAGTCGAGTTCGGCTGCTATTAGCTGTGCTTCTACTGGCTCCTGAAGGGCACGAATTCTCGATCCGATCTGGGCTGTGCTGGGAGCGTTATAGCTAGTATCCAATACTGCCGTTACTCTGTCTGTGGGGAGCGATCGCAACAATAATAATACAGTTTCTTCTAATAAATAGTTGACTATTTTCTCATCTTGTGATTTATTCTCACTAGCTGGTACAAGAGCATTTTGCACCGCATCCAGCGACGTTCCGCTCACACTAGTGCCGTAGCCGCTAAAGTGGAAGACAACCACATCACCAAGTTTAGCTTGGCCCAAGTGATCCAAAACAGCCGCCTCAATGAATTCCCGGCTAGCTTGTTCCTCAGTTAAAGTCAGAATATCTGAGGCTTGGAAACCAAAACGGTGAATCAACAGTTCTCTTTGCAGTTCCACATCAGTCAGACAACCACTCAGGGCTGAATGTGGGTATTGATTGATGCCTATTAATAATGCCAGCTTCCGGGGACTGGGTTGTGCTAAGGCTTGGTAGTAGCGATTTCCCAAGTTCAACCACTCAGCCTCAGTTACCCCCAATACCGCGAGTATTGAGCCAATTGTGTGTAAAAACGTCCGCCGCTTCATAAATTAGCTATCAGTTCTCAGCCCATCAGCTAGCAGCTTAATGGGCTGAACTCTGTAGTGTAAAGTATTTGCAATCTATCCTAAACCGATACTTGTGTACGCATGGCTCGCGCCAACTCCGCCGCCACTTCAGGACGGGAAAATTCAGGTGGAGGTAACTCACCTCGACGCAGCATTTCCCGGACTTTCGTTCCCGACAGGTGAACGCGCTCCTCTGGTTTGCTGGGACTGGTTTTAGTCGTTGCCATCTGCTTGGTGCGTGTACAGTAGAAAGCATGTTCAAATTTCATCGGCACAATGCCCAATTCACCAGGCGCAAACTCTTCAAAGATATACTGAGCATCGTAAGTGCCGTAATAATCGCCAACACCAGCATGATCCCGTCCGACGATAAAGTGAGTACAGCCGTAGTTTTTGCGGACTAAAGCATGGAATATTGCCTCACGAGGGCCAGCATAACGCATTGCCGCTGGATTAATTGCCAAAATCACCCGGTCTGAGGGGTAATAATGTTCCAGCAAAATTTCATAGCAACGCATCCGCACATCAGCTGGAATATCATCTTCTTTAGTGGCCCCAACTAACGGGTGTAAAAATAGACCATCCACAGTTTCTAAAGCGCATTTTTGAATATATTCATGAGCGCGGTGGATGGGGTTACGAGTTTGAAAGCCAACAATCGTTTTCCAGCCTTTATCTTTAAACATTTGCCGTGAGGCAGCAGGATCGATTTGGTAGGTGGGAAACTGGGAATGGGAGTCACGTTGCAATAACCAAATATCTCCTGCAAGATTTACAGAACCTTGGTTATAGACTACTTGGACACCAGGATGTTTGGCATCATCGGTGCGATAGACATTTATAGCTTCGCGGTTTTTGTCGTAGTAATATTTTTGTGTAAGCTGCAAAACCCCAATAAACTCGCCGTTGGAGTTATCCAGACGAATCAAACCGCCTTCCTTCAAAGGGGAAGCTACTTCTTCTGTCACCGACAGTGTAATTGGTATTGACCACACAAGACCGTTGGCTAACCGCATTTGGGTGACTACGCGATCGTAGTCTTCCTGGTTCATAAAACCCGTGAGTGGGCTAAAACCGCCGATCGCAATCATTTCTACATCAGAAACAGCTCGCTCATCAAGTTGCACTCGTGGCAAAAAGTCGGCTTTTGAGAGAAATTCTGCTCTTTGCTCTGGTGTGGCGATCCGGTTAACCAACTCTCCACCGTGGGGGGTAATGGCATCTGGATGGTGACTCAACGTAATCCCCTCTTTGCGTTAACTGCTTTTGTTTCAAACTATGTACTAACTTATCAAAATGCTGGTACGGGGAGAAAAATAGTTTAGAGAATGGAGGAAAATTTTGCAAATAGCCTCTAAGCGATGTGATTAGGTTAGGCTAAAGTTAATCCAGCCTCAATCAGAATAGTTCCTTTATTTGGAATTGCTTATGACTGCTGTATCCCCCGTTGTCAAACCTGTTAGCCAAATGCGGCTAGCGCCTGGTAGTACAGTAAATATTCAGGATATAAGCTGGGAGGAATTTGAGTCTATTTTACAAGAACTGGGGGAAAAGCGATCGCTACGAGTTGCTTACAGCAAGTCTACGTTAGAAATTATATTTCCTCTACCCGAACAAGAAAAATCAAAGGACTTGATTTCGGATATTGTAAAAATCTTGCTGAAGATCGCAGGGAAAAGTTATGAACCCTTCGGTTCAACCACCTTTAAGCGGGAAAATACAGCGGGGGTAGAACCAGATGCTTGCTTCTACATCAAAAATTATCAAAGAATGATTGGTCGTCGCAAGCTGGAACCAGATGATCCGCCTCCTGATTTGGCAATTGAAACAGATGTGACATCAAAAACAACTCTTGATGCTTACGAAGCGATCGCTGTTCCAGAACTATGGATTTACGATAGTAAAAAGCTGAGGATTTATTTACTCAGCAATGGACATTACATCGAATCTGATCACAGTCCTAACTTTCCAAATATCCCTTTAACTCAAATTATTGCCGCTACAGTAGAACGAGCTTGGCAAGTAGGAACCGTACAAGCTTTGAAAGAATTTGAAGGGGCTGAACGTTTGGAAGCGATGCTTTTAGAAGGTTTAAATTCTGGGAATGCAACTGAGATAACTTCTGACGATTGGGAAGACATCCGCCAAGCTGTGCGGGAAAGAATCGCCAAGCATAAAGGGTCAAACCAAGGTTAATAAGTAATGATTTTAGTCACTCTGAAACTGCAAAAATTCTAACAGCAGTAACCGCAAGTAATCTAACGTTCTAATATAACTCTTTATCTGTTCATAATTGCCATTACTGCCAAAATAAAAACTCGCAATCTGAGGTACATTTAAAACTCGCATAGCTTGTAATTGCTCAATTGCCTCGGATTGATTGACAATTTGACCGGTGGATTGAATTTGAATTGCATAACCTCTGATATTTACTGTTAAAAGTTCAAGTTCTTCTAAAAGTGAAAATTCTTCATCCTCTGGTGGAAATTGAATAGAAATTTCTTTTCGTTCACCGCGTGTATTTTGATAAATATTATTCAATTCTACTAATAATTGAATAATATTTTTTTTAACTAATTCTTGCTGATTTAAAATTGCTTTAGTCATCATTGACTCCATAAGTAACTATCTTTTCAGTGCCATATTGATCAGGTCTGACAATCAGATATTCATTGCTTTTACGATATACAGCTGAACTATCTCCACGATATCCAGTTTTTGGAACTCTAATCGCTCCTTTTTTATTAAAATTATGAGCTTTGCGTAGATACTTTAATGGGTCAATTCCTTTTCTATTAGCATGGTCTAAGATACTCTGGGCAACACTCGTATAGGTGGCAGCATCCCACTCACTTATGTACTTTTGAATCTCTGCCGCCTCTTCTGAGGTATAGCTTTTTAATAACTGAATCAAAAACTGGTCAAAGATAGGTTCTTCCGGGATATATCCCATTTAAAAATAAAAATACCCTTCCTTACAAGCGAGGAAGGGTGGTTTTGCTTTATGCCAAAACAGGGTAAGAGTTATTCTTAACTAAACTGTTCAATAATTCCGCCACCTAACACTCTTTCCCCGTCGTACCACACCGCAGCTTGTCCGGGGGTAATGCTGAACTGGGGTTCATCAAATACTAAGCGGACGCGGGAATTTTCCAGAGGAATCACCGTAACTGGTGTAGGCGTTGAACGATAACGAATTTGGACTTCGGCATGAATCGGGGTGGATGGTTCGGCGATGGATACCCAGTTTACCCGTCCGACAGTGCATTCTGGCTGAGTTACCTTAGTGCGATCGCCCACAACTACTTTATTATTAACCGCATCTAATTCAATCACATACAACGGTTCTGGGGCAGCAATTCCCAACCCTTTGCGCTGTCCAATGGTGTAGTGATGGACACCATCATGCTGTCCTAAAACTTTGCCTGCGGTATCCACAATATCGCCTGTTTTGGGCGCAAGATACTTATCCAAGAATGCCCGCATGGAACCATTACTTTCCACTAAGCATAAATCCTGACTTTCTGGCTTATCAGCAGTTTTCAGTCCGTATTCAGCGGCGATGCGGCGCGTGTCAGCTTTTTCCAGTCCACCCAAAGGAAATATAGTTGCCTTTAGTAAATCTTGAGACAAATCATAAAGGAAGTATGACTGGTCTTTGTTGCGGTCAACTGCCCTTAACAACTGGTAACGTCCATTTGATTCGTCACAGCTAATTCGTGCATAATGACCAGTGGCAATGCGATCGCATCCCAATTCTTCACGGGCATACTGCACCATCGGCCCAAATTTCACCGTTTTATTACACTGAGAGCAAGGCAAAGGCGTGATTCCAGCACTGTAACCAGCCACCAAATAATCGACTATATGTGTTTGAAAGACATCCCGAATATCAACAATCTGATGAGGAACGCCTAGTTGTTCACAAATATCAGCCGCGTCGATCATACCTTCAGAGCAACACTGACCTTTGCCTTTCATTAGCCAAAGAGTCAAACCAATCACTTCATAGCCCTGATGGTGCAGGATAGCAGCGGCGGTGGAACTATCAACGCCACCCGAAAGACCAACGACGACTTTTTTCATAACCCTAAATCTTATTAGGCTACTGGCTGTTACCGACTGGGATTAAAACCCATGCAATACAACAACCTTATGGCAAAATTTTAACTTTATACAACTTTCTATTTGTGGTTTTTATGCAATCAAGGCAATGCCATGTTTACGGAACTCGTGGTTGCCACTGGTTGTAACTCACACTTTAGAAAGTGCTTGCTCCTTTCCGGTATTTGTAATGGTGACGCTGTACTCGGCATACGAGTAGAGGCTTTTCATTCAAGCACCACACGGAAGCAGCGTGATTGTTAAATTGTAGCATACACCTCTTCAAAGCCTTACTATAAAAGCACTTCAGTTTATGGACAACCGAATCAGCGATCAATCACTAGTCATTTTGGGAGCAACGCGAAAGGGGAGTAGGGGAGCAGAGGAGATATATTTATTTTGGCAATAATGAGTCTTTGATATTCGTTCATCCACCTTTGAACTCCATTAACGAGTCTTTGATACTCATTCATCCACCTTTGAACTCCGTTAACGCGTCTTTGATACTCGTTCATCCACCTCAGAACTCCGTTAACGAGTCTTTGATACTCATTCATCCACCTTTGAACTCCGTTAACGAGTCTTTGATACTCGTTCATCCATCTCAGAACTCCGTTAACGAGTCTTTGATACTCGTTCATCCATCTCAGAACTCCGTTAACGAGTCTTTGATACTCGTTCATCCACCTTTGAACTCCGTTAACGCGTCTTTGATACTCGTTCATCCACCTTTGAACTCCGTTAACGAGCCTTTGATACTCGCGAACAAGCATAAAAACTCTACTCTTTTGCTCCCCCTGCCTCCTTCCTTCCTCCTGCCTCCCCTGCCCCCTGTATTTGTTGCCACGTAAATGAGCTAATTTCACGTAAACACTATATAGTTGCTGTAGGAAATTGCCTAGAAATGTTGTGACTATTTTGTGACTATTATGTCGAGTGCAATACCAAGTCAATTTATCCGCTTTCAAATGCTACTGCGATCGCCCTACAGCCCTTCGGGCATCCTACGGCGGGCGTCTCCCCTTGGGAGAAGTTCTAAACACCAGCGTCCGGCACTCAGCCTTCTCTATCTATTCGTGGGAGGAGGGTTAGCGCTGACTTATTACTCTACCCCAGCCCAAGCACAAATCTACAACAGCCGTGTTTTGCTGGCTCAACAAAGGGTAGTTGAAACTTTACCACCACCGCCAAATCTCCAACCGATTCCTTATGGTCAGCAGTCATTACCGCAGCTAGAACCAGTACAACCAGTAGTTTATCAATATGAGCAAGACTTTCAGCCCTTCCAACCAGCACAGACTAATCAATATAGCCAGAACTTTGAGCGTTATTTAGTATACGTTGATAGTAATGACCCCCGGACACTGGAACAAATACGTCTGATTGAACCCAGAGCTTATATCCGCCAGTACCAAGGACGTACCGTAATCCAGTCAGGAGTTTTTAGCAGAGCATCTAACGCTCAACAACGAGTTAGAGAACTGAAGTCATACGGGATCAATAGCGCCCGGATCGTCAGCTTTGCTGATGGACAGGAAGTAACTACTTCCTCCTCTTTTAGAGGCGATTCTGGTAGAGACAATTCTAGAAGGCAAGAGTCTAGATACTATGTCGCCATTCCCGCTAAAGCCGAAGAGTTAGCCGGAATCGCCGCCCGAATTAGGCAGAATCTAGGACAAAATGGCGGTGTATTTGAAAGGCTCAAACCGCGAGGGCCACACGTAGCAGTCGGGCCTTTCCCTGAGCGTTTCCAAGCAGAGGAATGGAATAAGTATTTACGGGATTATTTGGGATACGGTGATGCCAGAGTTTACTACGGAAAATAAATTGAGTGCTGAGTAGAGACGCGATTAATCGCGTCTGTACAAGTGAGTGCTGAGTACTGAGTCATTAATTATTCTCATCACCCTGCTACCTCTGCTACCCCTACTTTGAAAGTGCTAAGTCAGGAGTTAAAAGTAAAGAGTGAGGAGTTAATGTAAAACTCATAACTCATAACTCACTACTCAGGACTAATGGAAGATAGGCAAGAACAAATTTCGCAAGTGGTCGTTACTGCTGGGCAAATGCGCGATATTGAGGAGCGTATCTTTGCAGTAGGAATGCCTGTAGTGGCTTTAATGGAAAAAGTGGCGGGGTTAATTGCGCGTCGCATTCAAGCGCTGATCCCTCATGCAAAAGAGAAATCTCGTGTCGGGATTTTAGTCGGCCCCGGCCATAATGGGGGGGATGCTTTGGTAGTAGCCCGTGAATTACACTTTCGCGGGTATGAAGTCTGGATATATTCTTCTTTCTCAAAGCTCAAAGAATTAACTTCACAGCACTTGCAGTATGCCCAAAGTTTGGGCATCCCAGTTTATCAAGCCATTACACAACTGCCAAATGCTGATTTTTTAATTGATGGGTTGTTTGGATTTGGTTTAGAAAGAACGCTCACAGATCCCATCGCCTCGGCAATTAATCAGCTAAATGAATTTTCTGTACCAATTATTAGTATTGATTTGCCGTCAGGTTTACACACCGATACAGGTGAGGTGTTAGGAACTGCTATTCGTGCTACTCACACGTTTTGTCTGGGTTTGTGGAAGCTGGCTTTTTTGCAAGATCAGGCTTTAGATTATCTCGGCAAAGTTGAGTTAATCGATTTTGATATTCCTTTAGCTGACGTGCAAGCTGTTCTGGGAGATACACCCAGAATTAAACGCATTACACCAGCAACGGCACTTTTCACTCTTCCCTTACCTCGTCCACCAGTGACTCACAAGTATAAGGAAGGACATTTACTACTAATTTGTGGTTCACGCCGCTATGCTGGTGGAGCAATTTTAACTGGTTTGGGTGCGCGGGCAAGTGGGGTGGGAATGCTTTCAATTGCTGTACCCGAATCTCTGAAACCTCTTTTAGTGTCACATTTGCCTGAAGCGCTAATTGTCGGTTGTCCAGAGACGGAAAGCGGAGCGATCGCTCACCTACAACTTCCAGAAAACACTGATTTAAGTTCTTTTAATGCGATCGCCTGTGGCCCTGGTTTAACACGAGACGCCACTCCGATTGTCCAAGAAGTCATAGAAAGCGAACGCCCTCTACTCCTCGATGCTGATGGTTTGAATATCCTGGCACAAATGGGAACGATCCCCACTTTACAAAAGCGCCAAGCAGTAACGGTACTTACACCCCATACTGGTGAATTTCAGCGATTGTTTCCTGATGTCGCCGATGCCAAAAAAGACAGGGTAAAAGCAGTACGGGAAGCAGCGGCGCAAAGTGGTGCGGTGGTGTTGTTGAAAGGGGCAAGAACTGCGATCGCAAATCCCCAAGGTGCAGTTTGGATTAACCCCGAAAGTACTCCAGCTTTAGCCCGTGGCGGTAGTGGTGACGTGTTGACTGGGCTACTAAGTGGATTATTGGCGCAAGCTGCGACTAAACAGATTCCCATAGAGAATATTGTTGCAACTGCTGCATGGTGGCATTCTCAAGCAGGTATTTTAGCAGCCCAAGAGCGCACCGAGTTAGGTGTAGATGCGTTTACATTGACACAGTACTTAATGCAAGTCCTAAGTAAAGTTAGTTGATCTGCTTGTTCCTAGCCTCTGCCCCCTGCCCTTCTTCCCCATTTCCCCCAACTTTGAGTTTCTTTGCAACCCTTAGCTTAAGCCCCCACCTAGATTTAAAATTCATCCAGACAAAGGACTTACGCAGGCGATCGCTTGATGTCTATTCCCACAATTAGTGAATTTACTATCCGTCGTAATGCCAACGCCAAATCTTTCCAGCGGGGCGAGGCATACTATGAGTCTGGTGCTGTTAATGTAGTTATCCAACGTGGTCATCGGCTTCATGCAGAAGTTGAAGGTAATGAAGCTAAGCCTTATCGTGTCAGCTTGAATTTCGATAGCAGCCAGTTGATGTCAGTCAACTGCACTTGTGCTTACAACTTTGACGGGTGGTGCAAGCACATTGTGGCGACAATGCTCGTCTGTGCGCGTCAAGCAGAAACCATTGAGCAACGTCCCACCCTTGAACAACTACTTGATCGCTTGGATCATGTCCAAACCCAAAGGCTGCTACAGGAATTGGTAGCAGAATATCCGCCACTGATTGAGGTAATTGACCGTCATGTCAGCTGGATGACAAGTCCGGCTCCCCAACAAAAAACCACAAAACCTGTACGCTATAGTGCCATTGATCCGGCTCCCTTTAGGCGACAAGTACGGCAGATTCTCCGCAATGCGGTGCGCTATTTTGAGGAGGGGTGTGAAGAAGACCCTCTTTGTGAGGAGTTGTCGAGTGTAGTACAAACTGCTGTCGATTTTAGTGAACGGGGAGAAGGTAATAATGCGATCGCTATTTTGGAAGCGATTACCTCTACCTGTGTGGAAAATTGGGCTGATGTAGCAGAATACGGCGCTGAAAACGATGAGATTGCTAGAGAATTGAATGATGCTTGGTGTGAGGCAATTCTCACCGCTGAACTCTCCCTAGAGGAAAAAGTTGACGTTCAAGTGAATTTGGAAGCATGGCAAGATGAGTGGAATGCTGATTTTGCCATGAGTTTAGAGGCTTTGCGGCAAGATTGGGATTACCCGCCACTAGTGAAAGTTCTCCAGGGAGTCACCGAAATAGGAATTTGGGAAGGAAAAACACCAGACCACGCTGATGATTTGGCACTAATTCGCCTGAAAATTCTCGAACGTCAGGAGCGTTATCAAGAATACTTGTATTTGGCGCAAGCACAAGGACAAAACCAACAATATCTAACAATGTTGGGACAGTTAGGTCGAGTGGAAGAAGCAATTGAGGCCGCTCAAACCCAGATGAATTCAATGGAAGAAGCTTTTGCGTTAGCGAAAACACTCAGCGGACAAGGAGCATTGCAGCAAGCACTAGATATTGCCCAAAGGGGATTAAATTTACAAGGTAATTGTCAGTACCACTTAGGGATTTGGACAAGTGAATTAGCAGAGGAGTTGAGTAATGATGAAGCTGCTTTATTAGCAATTCAGGCTGCTTTCCAAGCCAAGCCATCCTTTTTTGACTACCAAAAGATAGAAGAATTAGCTGGGGAAAACTGGGAAATTATCAAAACAGACCTGTTGCAGATTATCCGTAGCTATGAAGGTTGGGGAACGGAATCAATAAAAGTAGATATTTTCTTATATGAGGAGCTAATTGATGATGCCATTGCGATCGCCAGTGAACTCAGTTCCTATTATTCTGAGTTAATTCACCGAGTTATGAATGCTGCTATCTCTCACAATCCTAACTGGGTCATCGCCAACGCCAGCCGCCGTGCCGAAAAGATTATGGATGCGGGTAAGGCAGAATATTATAACGAGGCAATTGAGTGGCTGAAAAAGGCACGCGCCGCCTACCTGGAATCTGGAAGGAAGGCCAACTGGTTAAGCTATCGAGATGAGTTGATGCAAACCCACGCCCGTAAGCGTAAATTAATGGGGATGTTCAATGAACAGGGTATGAAGTAAAAGTCTTCTTTGAAAGACAATAGCAGCGATCGCTCCCCAAAACATCAAACGCAAACAGGCAGTTGTTGGATAATGCTTAATCCATTTTCAGAGGAGTTGAATCAGGGGCGATCGCAGCTCACCCAACTACGGCATAGGATGGAAAAGCAGATCCGGGAAAAAGTAGTTAAATACAGCCCAAGTAGAAAAAGCAATTGATACCGCAACAACGGCAAGAACTGGTGCAAGGGAAAGATACTTAAAAAAATAGCCTTTTTGGTCGTTTTTTTTCTGCATATAGCACTCTTTAAGAGAAGTTAATGAATTAGGCTGAACTAGCATAGAAAACCGATAGTTTATTCATAGGTTGTGAATAAAATACCGACCAAGCAACTCTGATTATTGTATGACTTCAACTCCCAGCTTTCAGATTTTCAAGTTGACTATATAATCTAAATATTAATTTTTAATGGGTTGCTAAACTTCCTACTAAGGATAGGTTTGGTATTAAAGTTTTTTGTAATGTTAAACACCAAAAATATATTTAGGTTTTTTATGACCACCGTTGCGATCGTCTACTTACCTGATTCAATTTTTTGTCAAAAATGACGCATTCTTTGCTTTACCGACTTCCTTCCATAGGGAGAACTGAGACGCCTGCATATTGTCTGTGGATATACCTCTGAGTGCTAACAAAATAGTTTTGTTTTGACCTCATACTCAGCACTTGTTTAGTATGTGCGGAGTCGTTTTCTAGAAAAACATATTAGTCAGACAACAATTATCCCTACTCAGCGACTTTAATTGTGGAGAATCAGGTTTTGTAAGGTTGCGCTGAGAAAAAATAATCATAAAAGGAATACACTGCGGTGATCGCAGATATCAGCCCCCAAATTGTAATTTTCGGTATGGACAGAGTGTGTATGTTCCTTAAGTCCTAGCTCATCGCTGTGCCTAACCTGTCTGACTTTTATTACATCTGCGTTTGAATAAAAAAGCAGTTGCAAAATCTACTGTAATCGCCATAATATTGCTCTGTGGTACACACGTCAACAATGGAGAACCGAGTGCGATCGCTGCGACTGCCTTAACGCGATATCTGCGAGAACTGTATTTTGAAGCGATCGCATCAAATGTTGCTCAAGTTTTATAAAGCAGTTTACTTGTAACGTTATGTTCTCAAAGACTTGCCGAGACTCTGATTTTTGTTAGATATTTTTAGTCTCGGCGTTTTTTTGTCCCTTTTTCTCTGAGCGCCGGAAGTCGGCGCACCTACGGGATATTGCTACAGACTTCTCTTTGCCTACGGCACTGGCTCCCCAATGCCCCATACCCAAATTCTATGATTGAACAAACAAGAGCGATCGCAATTTTTGATATTGATGGTGTTGTTCGTGATGTCAGTGGCTCCTATCGCCGGGCGATCGCAGATACCGTAGAATACTTTACCAGCCAAGCGTATCGTCCGACACCACTAGATATTGACAAGTTGAAGTCTGAAGGTATTTGGAATAACGATTGGGAAGCGTCTCAGGAATTAATTTACCGTTATTTTGAAAATCAAGGACAAACTCGCGAGCAACTGCAACTTGACTACAACCAGATTGTTACCTTTTTCCAATCCCGTTACCGAGGCCAAAACCCCGACAATTGGACAGGATATATCTGTAATGAACCCTTATTATTACAACTTAGCTACTTAGAGCAACTCACACAAGCCGGGATTGCTTGGGGATTTTTCAGCGGTGCAACTCGTGCTTCTGCTAATTATGTTTTGGAAAAACGCCTTGGTTTGCAGTCTCCAGTATTAATTGCCATGGAGGATGCACCAGGTAAACCAGACCCCACTGGACTTTTAGCCACCGTTCGTCAATTGGAGAATGGACTTGAGAAAACCTCAGCGATCGTGTATGTAGGGGATACGGTAGCTGATATGTACACCGTAGAGAAAGCACGGGAATTAGATTCTTCTCGGACTTGGATTGGTGTAGGGGTATTACCGCCACACGTACAGGAAACAGCAGCAAGAGGTGATGCTTATGCTCAGACACTAATAGCAGCAGGAGCCGCAGTAGTTTTGAGTAATGTACAGGAATTGACCCCAAAGCAGATTCAGGAACTAGTAAGCCAATCTGTACGCTCACTGTAGAATCTTGCTCAAATTGTTTTGAGCGGTTGTAAGGTGTATGGTATGGCGAAAAAAGTTAAGCTTAGCCGAGAACCGCTATATTGAACTGTAGTGCATTTCATCCTACTTTTCTGAAACCTTGAGGTTGAACACAGCGTCAATATTTCAGCCATCAGTTATCCTAAATTACTCCAGATTGGATATTTCATATCTGGATAAATAACTTGACATAATTGGAATACAAGTCGAAATCCTAAATCCCAAATTACTATGATGCCCTGCTATCAATTGTCCAAATCACAGATGCGTCGCTTTGGATTAGCTTTCATGCTACCAGCTGCACTCCTAGGCGCGATCGCCTTTCCTACCAACAACGTGCAAACCGCTACAGCCCAAACACCTGCAACTAACCGTCCTCTCACCATCCGCTCTGATGTACAAGAATATGATGCCAAAACTCAAGTAATCACCGCTCGCGGTAATGTGCAAATGTTGTATCCATCTCGTCAGCTTCAAGCAACATCTGCTCAAGCACAGTACTTTAGTAAAGAACGCCGAATTGATTTCAGTGGCAACGTATATATTTTACAACAGGGCGGCAACAGTATGCGGGCAGAGAAAATAACTTATCTCATTGATGAAGGACGATTTGTCGCCTTACCCCAATCTAACCGTCAAGTAGAGTCTATATATATGGTGCAGGAATCAGATGAGAACAGTCAACCTGGTACACCTGCTCCAACAACACCAACTTTAAAGCGTTCTAATTAGCATCGATCACCAAAAAAGGGCGCATCTAGCGTGAAAATTGTTTTAGAAAATATTCACAAATCCTACGGTAAACGAGTAATTATCAATCGCGTTAACCTTTCTGTTGCTCAAGGCGAAGTCGTTGGTTTACTAGGCCCCAATGGAGCTGGTAAAACGACTTCTTTTTATATCGCTACAGGTTTAGAAAAACCCAATCAGGGAAAAGTTTGGCTCGATAGTCTAGATATTACTGGCTTACCCATGCATAGAAGGGCGCGCCTAGGCATTGGTTATCTAGCACAAGAAGCAAGTGTTTTTCGCCAACTCTCAGTACGGGATAATATTCTCTTAGTATTAGAGCAAACTAATGTGCCACGATGGGAATGGTCAAAGCGAGTAAAAACTTTACTGCGAGAATTTCGCTTGGAAAAATTAGCTAATAGTAAAGGAATTCAACTTTCTGGTGGTGAGCGTCGGCGGACGGAATTAGCCAGAGCGCTTGCTGCTGGGCGAGAGGGGCCGAAATTTCTACTATTGGATGAACCATTTGCAGGAGTTGACCCCATAGCAGTTTCAGAAATTCAGCAAATTGTAGCGCAACTGCGCGATCGCGGCATGGGTATCTTAATTACCGATCACAATGTCCGCGAAACCCTCGCCATCACGGATCGCGCCTACATCATGCGTGAGGGGCAAATTCTCGCTTTTGGCACTGCTGACGAACTTTACACTAATCCACTCGTGCGACAATACTATTTGGGGGATAACTTTCAAGTCTAAATTAATAATTATTAATTTACAGATATAAAAGGATATTTTTTACTTTTTTCTTAGCCATTAATCTATAATTTTGCTCCAATTTTTCAGCTAATGAGAATTGAATTCAGATACTAAATTACAGTAGAAATGCATTCCTTTACCAGGGTTGCCGGGATTTAACTTTTCAAGTTGCTTATGATCTCAAAAAAGCTCACATCTTTCTACAACCTCAATTCGCTGCTACCTTTTACGATCATGGATCGCTACTTGATCAGCGAATTGCTACCGACGTTTTTGTTTGGTGTCGGAGCTTTTTCATCAATTGGTGTCACAATCGATGCTGTATTTGACTTAGTACGGAAAATAGTAGAAGCCGGGCTACCTGTAGACATTGCCATTCAGGTTTTTTTGTTAAAGTTACCAAACTTCATCGTTTTGGCCTTCCCCATGTCTACCTTACTAGCTACTCTGATGACCTACAGTCGTCTTTCTAGCGAGAGTGAATTAATTGCCCTGCGGGGCTGTGGGGTAAGTGTCTATCGCATGGTGCTAACCGCTGTGATGATGAGCTTGGTAGTCACAGGAATGACATTTGTATTTAATGAACACATAGCACCAGCAGCAAATTATCAAGCAGGTCTGACTCTGGATGCAGCTCTCAAATCAGATAAGCCAACTTTTAAGCAACAAAATATTTTCTATCCTGAATACCGTGATGACCCCCAGCCAGATGGTACTAAAAACAAGATACTGACACGCTTGTTTTATGCTGACCAGTTTGATGGTAAGCGTATGAAAGGTTTGACAATTATAGATCGTTCTACAAAAGGTCTGAATCAAATTGTGGTATCAGAATCCGCACAGTGGAATGGCTCTCAAAATGTCTGGGATTTTTACAACGGCACTATCTATTTTGTCGCGCCCGATCGCTCTTATCGCAATATCGTTAGATTTGAACATCAACAACTGCAACTACCCCGCACACCCTTAAGTCTGGCAGAAAAGAGCCGAGACTATGGTGAGATGAATATTGGCGAAGCCCTAGATCAACTAGAAGTAGAACTTCTTAGTGGCGATCGGCAAAAAATCCGTAAACTCCAAGTACGTATTCAACAAAAAATCGCCTTACCCTTTGTGTGTGTAGTTTTTGGCTTAGTAGGCGCAGCTATGGGAAGCGTACCCCAACGCACCGGAAAAGGGACAAGCTTTGGTGTTAGTGTCATAGTTATTTTTTCGTACTACTTAATTTTCTTTATTAGTGGTGCAATGGGACAAGCAGGTATCCTCTCTCCCTTTATGGGAGCTTGGTTGCCCAACTTTATGTTTTTAGGAGTAGGTGTATTTTTGTTGATGCGGGTTGCTAAACGATAAATTACGCCGATTTCTAAAGAACAGTGTCACCAGATGAGACGGGAGCATCTCAGTTTTATAAAAAGCCTAGCAAAGGTCATTCGGAGCTACACAGACAAAACCCGCGTAGGCGGGTTTCTAATTTCTTAAGTCCGCCTGCGCGGACTTCGTTTGTGTAGCCGCGATTTCTAATCGCCAGGTATATTTGCTGAGATGCTCCCGATGAGACAGGGGAAGATGAGGCAGAAAATTCTAACTTATTCCCCTCATCCTCCCTACATTTCAGTTACTATCAAGGATGATAATTTCGACATTCCGGCGCATCTGGATTTTCCCTACAGTATTCCTCAAAAGAGACTTTGGCTGATACCATGCCCTCAGCTTTTTGATGAGCGGCTTCTGCCTGGAGTTCTTCTACCTCATCCCAAGCGGCAGCACAAGCTTTAGAATAAGCACCTTGTGTAGTACAAGTAGCACGAGCTTGCTCAATTGCTTTTTCAATTCTCTCATCCAGTAACAGCGCTTTTGGCGTTTCCACAAAGTCGCTCTTGATTAAAATATCAGTAATCGAGATGATGCCCAACAACTTGCCTTTAATCACAGGTGCTCTACGGATACCTGTATTGGCAAACAACCGCGCTACATATTCCACGCCTAACTCAGGATTTACAACAATACAGGGTTTGCTCATGATTTCATAAACCCGTACTTGCTTAGGGTCTTTACCATAAGCTGTTACCTTATAAACAATATCCGTTTCTGTAACAATGCCATAAGCATCGTTATCATAACGACGATCCACAACCAAAGCACGCAATCCTTTTTCCTTCATCAGCCCCACCGCTTCAGCGACAGTTGCCGAACCGCGAACAGTAACTACATCCTTGGTCATGATATCTTCAGCTTTCATCATTGCTGTAGTCTCCTGGTAAATATTACGGTGCGATGCGTCGCGCCAAGCGCATCGAAGCATTGCAACGCACAGTTTGAGAATTTAAAGAGCGAAAAAGTTGAACAGTTTCCCAGCCACAACAATAAATTAGAGCAGCTTTCAAATCTGGATGATATCCAAAGTGACCGATGCTCAAAAACTAAGCATGAATTGCCATAACTTTTTATAAAAGCCTTACCAAATAACCCTTAAAGGTGAATAGTAAATTTTTGACTACTACATATCTATTGGTAATGACTAATAACTTGTTGAAAAGCTAGGATTAAATCACCATCTAACTTCAGTTGTGAAGTTTTTTGCAGATTTCGAGTAAATTTCAATTATTTAAGCCATGCCACGTCGTCATTATCCTCCCGCTTACTTACGCTATCTCAAAGCCAGGTTATGGAATCTAGGGCGACCTGGTTTTTGGGGAACAGCAATTTTTTTATCTGTGATAGGGCTAGTAACCTGGGAATACTGGTCAAATCCAGAGATTTTAACTCGCAAGCAAAATAACCAAGTGGCTTCACAAAACCCTGCTGACTCTTCTCTGTCAGCAGAAGACAGAGCCATTGCAGCAGATATTGATAACTTGCCAGTTCTATTTAATGACTTTGAGCAAGCAACTCTTCCAGTGACGACAACCTCAAAGGAAAACACTGACGGAAAAAAGAGCAAAAGCTTATTAGAGGACGCAATTAACAAACAAAAGCTTGCTGCTGGTGACGTAAAATCAAATCCTAGTTTGGGGACAGTTAGTAGCCCACCGCCACAAAATCTCACAAATCCCTTTGTGGTACAAACAGAAAATTTATTGCGTGCCAGGACATCTGATACTAATAATCAGTTTCTAGGCGTTAAGTCATTAACTGCGGCGTCTGAGCAAACAGGAGCAGTACAATCCTCCTCTAGCCTGGGAATTGGATTAACTAATCAAACCAACATTGATCCAAATCCTGTTTTCATCAGCCCTTTGCAAGCAGCGCTCAACCAATCTACACAATCTACAAACCAGAAGTTGTCTAGCTTCAATGGTACTGTTTCAGGTCAGACAAATACCTTGGGGCGAGTATCTAATGAAAACACAACGCTGATGCTACCCACTAACAGCTTACCTAGTCAGAATTCTCTACCAAGCACTGGGTTAAATTCTGGAACGGGCTATACGTCAACGAATACAAACTTACCGCAAAATCCATATAGTAATTTAAATGGTGGTCAGGTATTGCCTAATGTAGCACCTACAACGCCAATCTCTGCTCCAACACCTAATATTGCACCCTATTCTGGTCAGATTCCCAGCCAAAGCGTGGTTACACCCATAAACCCAGTGGGTGGCAATTCCATACAGCAGCCTACACAACAGCCACAGTCTATATATGGCAATTCCATACAGCAGCCTACACAACAGCCACAGTCTATATATGGCAATTCCATACAGCAGCCTACACAACAGCCACGGTCTAATTTCTTAAACCGTGACCAGATTTTAAGGCAGTATATAGGTGCAGGAGGTCAGAAGTAATCCTGATTACTAGAATTGCTGGATAAAGCTTGACTTTTTGGTATTTTTCGTTTTAATCCTCGGATTAATTCTCTGAGTACATCAGTTTTGCTTCTGTGCGTTGCAGAGCAGTAAGCTTCTAATATCTTTAACTCCTGCTCTGGCAATCTAAAATCTAGTCTTTTATCTGCCTTTGTCATGATTAATGTACTGATATTTTGTGTACATTTAGATCATAATGGCACATCTAACTAAGATGGTTATGCAGAAGCAGAACAGCGACTTGCAGAGGTGATTTATCCAGTCTGACGATCACTTAACCAATTTCTGACGTTCGGATACTTCTGAGTTATCAGCCGGAATAGACCGGATCAATTCCCGAATTACATCGGTTGCAGCTCTGCCTGTTATTTTGCAGTATTGTTCAAGTTTCTCTACCTCGCCTGAAGTGAGATTTACTGTGAGTCGTTTAATAGCCCATTTTTTATTATTCATGGTTCACTCTTACAATACGCCTGGAGAATGTGTGTATTAGACTCATCCGCAAATTTAGATGAGTTTTTTTCCAAAAAGCAAGTGTTAGTCTGGAAACAGATCTGAAAACAAAGTGTCGTTAGCCGAAATCTGACGTTGATGAACTATTAGCATCCCTTCAAATAAAGTCCTTTGCAAGATCAACAGTTGCTAATATTACTCTTTTGACAATTTATCCGTTCACCTATTTTTAGATAAATACCCTTTAGAAGTACTTAAAGTTAAGAGTTGATGTGATTGAGGATACGCGGTAGTCAAAAGTTAGCTCTACCATTGGTGTATTGCAAAAGCTAGAGATGATCTGGTAACAAACTGAACGTAGGAACTTCATATAGAGGATTGTACAATATCAAAAACAAGACTTACGCAAAAGTTGCCAAAAACCTTAATTTATCGTTCGCGTAGCATGCCGGAGGCATACCTCTTTCTGGTGCGTCGACTCCGCCAACGTGCAGCGTCTATCTGCGACACGCTGCGCGAACGTAGAGAAGAATTCGTAGAGTATGCGTAAGTCCTAAAATAAATTATCTGTAATATCAGGTCGTGACAACAGCCGCTTCTGGGATTGCACCCTGCATTTTGCTCAAAGTGTCAATGAGACTTTGCAATTGTTTATCTGCTTTGAGAACTGCTAAGCCGCGTACTGTGACTTTACCAGGTGAGTAGACAAAACGGGATTTGAGATTTTCTGGTAAATTTGCCGCCAATAAATTCCAAGCTGGTTCTTCCATTGGTGTTTCTAAAATGACATGCTGCTTATTTTCTGGTTTAATACGGCTAAATCCTAATTTTTTCGCTAGTTGTTTGAGTTCCATCACACGCAAAAGTTGACTAGCAGATACAGGTATAGCACCATAGCGATCGCTCCACTCACCAGCAATTTGTGTTAATTCTTCTTTAGATTTAGCTGTTGCTACCGCACGGTATGCACTCATCTTTTGATCCAAATCGGTGATGTAATCTGCTGGGATAAATGCTGTGAGGTTGAGGTCAATCTGGGTATCGTCCACTTGGGGAATTTCTTGGCCGCGGATTTCTCGAATTGCTTCTTCTAGCATTTCCATATACAAATCAAAACCGATCGCATCCATTTGACCAGATTGTTCTGCACCTAACAAGTTACCCACACCCCGGATTTCCATGTCGCGCATTGCTAGCTGATATCCAGAACCTAGCTGGGTGAATTCCTGAATCGCTCGTAACCTTTGCCGTGCGGCATCGGATAATGTCCGCTGCTTCGGATAAAATAGCCAAGCGTGAGCCTGAATCCCAGCACGTCCCACACGTCCGCGTAACTGATACAGCTGCGCCAACCCGAAGCGGTGAGCATCTTCAATTAAAATGGTGTTGACTCGCGGAATGTCTAAGCCAGATTCAATAATCGTCGTACAAACGAGAATATCAGCATCACCATTGCTAAAGGTAATCATGGTTGATTCTAATTGACTTTCATCCATTTGACCGTGAGCGATCGCAAACCTTCCCCCCGGTATCATCTCCCGCAAACTTGCTGTTGTCTCTTCAATTCCCTCAACTCGTGGAACCACATAAAACACCTGTCCGCCTCTATCTAGTTCTTGGCGAATCGCACTACGGACACTTTCTGGGTTCAGCGGTGCTAGATGGGTTTTAATTGGACGTCTGGTGGGGGGTGGTGTGGTAATCAAACTCATTTCCCGAATACCTGACAAAGACATATACAGAGTCCTGGGGATGGGTGTGGCGGAGAGAGTCAGCACGTCAACCTGAGTTTTCAAGCTTTTAATTTTCTCTTTTTGGTTCACCCCAAACCGCTGTTCTTCATCCACCACCAATAGTCCTAAATCCCGGAATGCTACGCCTTTACCCAAAAGTTGGTGCGTCCCGACAACTATATCTAATTCACCCGTTGCTAATCGCTTTTGAATATTGCGACGTTCTTCAGCGGTACGGAAACGGTTGAGTAAACCGACATTCACAGGGTAAGGAGAAAAGCGTTCTTTGAGAGTGTGATAATGTTGCTGAGTAAGAATAGTAGTCGGTGCAAGTAGGGCGACTTGTTTGCCAGAAGTGACAGCTTTGAAAATCGCGCGAATTGCCACTTCTGTTTTTCCGAAACCGACATCCCCACAAACTAAGCGATCCATTGGGCGATCGCTTTCCATGTCGCGTTTAACATCTTGGACAGCTTTGAGCTGATCTGTTGTCGGTTGGTAGGGGAAGGAATCTTCCATCTCTTCTTGCCAAGGCATATCGCCTGGGTAGCTAAAACCTTGTTGTTGCGATCGCGCCGCATAAAGTTTCAGCAAGTCTACCGCCAACTTCTTAATGGCTTTACGGACTTTATTCTTGGTATTTTCCCAAGCTTTCCCGGTCATCTTGTTGAGTTCCGGTGCTTTATCGCCTGTGCTGCGGAACCGAGATAGCGCACCTACTTGATCGGCTGCGACTCTGAGTAACCCGTCAGCATACTGCACCACCAAATAATCACGAGTTTCGTCATTAATCGTCAAACTTTCTAACTTGACAAATTTACCAACCCCGTGGTTACGATGAACCACATAATCGCCTGGACGCAGCTTATTCGCATCAACTTGCTTAGAAATAGCTTTGCGGCGTTTGCGAAGATAGCCGGGAGTCGCTAAAGAGTGCTGTCCATAAAATTCCCGATCTGTGACGACTATCAGCCGATACGTGGGCATGATAAAGCCTTCTAGCTCCGCCAGACCAGAATACTTGAGAGCTACTGGCGTATGGTTGATTTGGAGCTTTTCAATCGCTTGGTAATCACGGGGATTAGGAATAAACTGAGCAGGACAGTCATGCTCTTGCAATAGAGAGACAGAACGTGAAGGCTGGGCAGAAATCAGCCAGCTAGAGAAATTGCGATCGCGTTCTTGACGGATAGTTTCAGCTAATTTAGCAAATTGGTGTGGCGTAACTGGAACAGATCTACTAGCCAGATTAATTCCACTATTTTCCTCTGCTAGTTCCGATAAATATAATGTTTTAAATTTTGCAACCTCAGCCAAACAGTCATCAAACGAACAGTGAATCTTCGGTAACTGGTTGGATTCTCCAGTTACTAATCGCCATTGTTCTTCGGCATTTTCCACCCAGCGATCGCTGTGAGCATGGCACTGTTCTGGCTCATCAATGGCAATCAAGGTATTTTCTGGTAAGTAGTCTAGAAGTGAGGCTGGTTGATTGAAAGCTAACCCCAAAAAGCGACGACTACCTTCTAGTGCTGAGTCCTGAGTTATGAGTTCTGAATCAGAATTTAACTCAGCACTCAGCACTTGGAACTCAGTACTCGTTTTCAGTGCTGCCATGACGATGGGAGCGAAGCTAGTAGGAGTCAGAACTAGCTGGTCAATTTTATCAAGTGCCGAACGTTGAGTTGCTGGGTCAAATTCTCGGATTTGCTCAATTTCGTCACCAAACCATTCCAGCCGCACTGGTAACTCAGACGAAACCGGGAACACATCAACAATATCGCCGCGCCGACTCCATTGCCCTTCAGTTTCCACCAAAGGCACTCGCTCGTACCCCAAAGTCGTAATTTTCTCACTAAAGCTATTTAGGTCAAATTCCATCCCCCGCTTTAGAGTCAGGCAAAAAGATGTAAAAGCCTCTGGTGGTGGTAAGTGCTGTTGCAAAGCCACTTGAGTAGCGACAATCGCCATCTGTCCTCTCTTACAAAGTTCTGATCGGAGGAAGCCTCCGCTCAGACTTTGCGCTTTGTCATTTGTCCTCTGTCCTTGATTTGTTTCTAATGACAATTGACTAATGACTAATGACTCTTGACTCTTGACCAAATCCGCTAATACCTGCATTTGTCCCCAACTCATTTCGGTTTCGGGGTCAAAAGGTTCGTAGGGGGAAGCTTCGGAGGTAGGGTAAAAATATACACTCTTCCATCCCATTGCCTCCAATTGTGCGTAAACGCGCCCAGCTTCCTCTAGAGTGGCGCAGACTACAAACAAATTTTTGCCTTCAGTTTGTGCTAACGCCGAAGCCACCAAGCCTTTAGGCAGGCGGGGAATGCCATTTAACCGTAGTTCTTGTTGTCGATTAAGCTTAGAGATAAATTCAGTGGTGAGTGGCGATCGCGCCAAAGCACGCACAATAGAAGAAAATGCCATAAGTTGCTTGTGTGGGAGTCGTAGCAGGTCAGAAAAGATTGAGGCAGTTTATGTCCACTATTTTAAAAGTGTTAACAGCTGTCTCATTCTTTCTGTGGAAGAATAATGCATAACTACTAAATAGACTGTAGAAATATAACTACTACTTTATGTACAGTTAAAGCGTTTATAGAAACACCTTTAATACTAGATACTAGGGATTGAGCTAAGTTCGCATTGATAAGCGGCAATTTTAAACATGTCCTCCACCACTTTGGAAATTTTAATCGTTTTAGTACTCATTATTGCCAATGGTATATTTTCTATGTCTGAGATGGCGGTCGTCTCGGCACGCAAGGTGAGACTACAGCAGCTTGCCAATCAAGGAGATGCCAAGGCACGAGCAGCATTGAAACTAGCTGAGTCTCCAAATCAATTTTTGTCTACTGTTCAGGTCGGAATTACCTTGATCGGGATACTGACTGGTGCTTTTGGAGGAGCAACAATCGCCAATCGGCTGGTAGTTTATGTGCGGCTTGTTCCCTTTTTAGCGCCTTATAGTGAACCGCTCTCCTTCGGGATAGTAGTTTTGATCATTACTTATTTATCGCTCATTGTCGGCGAGCTGGTGCCAAAGCGTCTGGCATTAAACAACCCAGAACGAATTGCAGCTATTGTAGCTATTCCGATGCGAGCCTTGGCGGCGATCGCTTCCCCAATGGTGTATCTCTTAAGCGCTTCCACAGATATGGTACTACGAGTGTTAGGTATTACCCCTTCTACTGAGCCGCAAGTCACTGAGGAAGAAATCAAAATTTTAATCGAGCAAGGTACTGAGGCGGGAACCTTTGAGGAAGCCGAACAGGATATGGTGGAGCGAGTCTTTCGCTTAGGCGATCGCCCTGTCAGCTACTTGATGACACCCCGTCCCGATATTGTCTGGCTGGACTTAGACGACTCTCCCGAAGAAAACCGCCACAAGATGGTTGATAGCGCCTATTCCCGGTATCCAGTTTGTCAAGGAGGACTTGACAATGTGCTGGGTATTATCCCCGTCACAGACTTATTAGCCCGGAGTTTTCGAGGTGAACCACTGGACTTGACTGTAGGATTACGACAACCCGTATTTGTCCCAGAAAGCACCCGTGGCTTGAAAGTTTTGGAATTGTTCAAGCAAACCATCACTCACATGGCGGTGGTAGTGGATGAATACGGCGTGATTCAAGGATTAGTCACTCTCAACGACATCATGAGCGAAATCGTCGGAGATGTTCCTTCTACAGATGGACAAGACCAACCACAAGCTGTACAAAGGGAAGATGGTTCCTGGCTATTGGATGGGATGTTGCCTGTAGAAGAGTTTTTGGAACTATTCGGTATGGAAGAGTGGGAATCTGAGGAGCGAGGCAGTTATCAAACGTTAGGTGGTTTTGTAATCACTCATTTAGGTCGGATTCCTACCGCAGCAGATCATTTTGAATGGCAAGGTATGCGTGTTGAAGTGATGGATATGGATGGCAACCGCGTTGACAAGGTGCTAGTTGTACCAACGGCAAATAAATCAGCGGATGCTACAAAGGCTGAGTAGCTGGGTATGGGGCATGGAACATGGGGGAAAGGGAAAGGGGGAAAGGTGAAAATCATCCTTTTAGCCTCTGTTACAAAGTTGAGCCAGTCGCTTGGGCGGGTTCCCCGACTTGTGCGTTAGCGTAGCGGTAGCGACGCAGGAGCGTCACTGGCGTCTGTTCGGAGGAAGCCTCTCTACGTTCGCGCAGCGTGTCGCAGACAGACGCTCCGCGAACTGCTCAG
Organism: Nostoc sp. B(2019); assembly: GCF_010091925.1. Classification (GTDB taxonomy): domain Bacteria; phylum Cyanobacteriota; class Cyanobacteriia; order Cyanobacteriales; family Nostocaceae; genus Komarekiella. The sequence goes on from NZ_WVID01000011.1 coordinate 277,507, forward strand.
GCTTTACCCTTTACCCTTTAACCTTTTCCCCAATCCCCAATCCCCAGTCCCCAATCCCCAATCCTTTTTAAGTCCGAGATAGACGTTTAACAGGTTCACCCGCTAGCATTTGATGCGCTTGTTCTAGAATTTGGGGGATTTTATCAGCGTGGGGACTGTCAGATAGACATTGCCGTAAGTCGAGTTCACTTAGCCTATCTGCTTTGTTGCCAGGGAACCAATGACTACCGCTACCTAGCAGGTTGTAGCGCATTTTGGCATACTCTACCAGATCGTAGGCGATCGCTAAATTCCACAGCCACAAAATCACCCGAATATTTAACTCACCTGGCGTTTCTTCAAAGGTGGGTAAATTAGTCTGCCAGGTTTTCACCCAATCTTCTCCTAAAGTGGCGTAGACGCGCAGCGGCTTGTCGAAAGACATCGCTTCTGCTTCCAACCGTGCCAAAATTGGTGGCAAAATTTCTGATGCGTTATCCAGCAACTCTAAAGTTTTCAGGTGTTCATCGAAATCTTGTGGTTTGGCCGCTCCCAAACTCAAGGTATGCACCTCTTGATGACTCAAACAAAACAAATCATTAAAAACCATCGGGCTTAAGGGAGCGCAAAGATTTACTAACTTTTGCGGTGGTTGATAAAGCATTCCCCCTTTATCAGATGGGCTAATAATAAACACTCCCATATCATGGCGTTTAGCAGCTTCAATTGCCGCCCAATTCCATTGATTAATGTAGTACCAGTGCAGGTTAACGTAATCAAATTGATTAGTACTAATCGCCTGCACAATCAGATCTGTTGCTCCATGTGTAGAAAAGCCGATAAATCTGACTTTTCCCTCAGCTTGCAACTGTTGCGCCACTTCCAAACAGCCACCGGGGCGGATACTGTAGTCCAAAGACTCAGCATGGTTGATGCCATGTAATCCCAATAAGTCAACATAATCTAGCTGGAGGTTTTGCAACGATTGTTCAAATGTCTCGCGGAATTCTTTCGCATCTGCCTTTGGGCTAACTTTGGTTTGGACAATCAACTTTTCGCGGGGAAACTTAGGCAATATTCTCCCTAACTGCATTTCCGAAGTGCCATAACCACGAGCAGTCTCAATATGATTAATGCCCACCTCAATTGCTCGTCTAATAGTCGCTTCAAGATTTGCCTGGTTGTCGGTAGGAATTTCCGAATCGGGAACATCCTGCCATTTGAACTGGTATCTCATGCCACCGCAGGAAAACACTGGCATCTGTAACTCTGTACGTCCAAAGCGTCTGTATAGCATTAGTGAATTTTTAATTCCTTCCCAAATTAAAATCTAAGGTTTTAAATCTAAAATTGCACTAGCGATGCATAACGCACTGCAAATCTTTGGCGGTGCGTTACGCTGGCGCAATAACATACCCTACGAAACTAATGTTTTAGTGTTGAGCACGAAGTTCCGAGTTCTGAGCACGAAGTTTCGAGTTCCGAGCACGAAGTTCCGAGTTCCGAACACGAAGTTCCGAGTTCTGAGCACGAAGTTTCGAGTTCCGAGCACGAAGTTCCGAGTTCCGAACACGAAGTTCCGAGTTCTGAACACGAAGTTCCGAGTTCCGAGCACGAAGTTCCGAGTTCTGAGCACGAAGTTCCGAGTTCTGAGCACGAAGTTTCGAGTTCCGAGCACGAAGTTCCGAGTTCCGAACACGAAGTTCCGAG
>NZ_WVID01000012.1 GCF_010091925.1 Nostoc sp. B(2019)
CGCTGCTGCGGCCACGATAGTTTAGGGGTTGCCCTACGCAAAAATAGCTCGATGCCAGGATTCTTAATTCAACTAAACCCCTCTAGCTCACATCATAGCTAGGGGGGTTTTGTTTTGACTTTTCTGCGATTTAGCCAAGTTCAGAGAAGGTAATTCAAAAGTAACATATTCTAAACACATTGACGATCGCACGAGCCTACCATTCACCATTACAACTCTTGTTCTTCTTCATAGAACCAAACTTCTGCCAAAAGAGTTAAACCAATTAGCCAAAGAAAGCAGAAAACCAAAAACCAAATTATTCCTGTCATTGCTTCAAATCCTTGATTTCAGCAAATAACTATCCTCAATTTATCAAGATGTTAATGTGTATGAAACTACATTGAAACAAAGCGTAAAGTAATAACTTCTCAATGACTTTATTAAAAAACTTGACTCAACTATTCTTTATGTAATACAATATATTACATAAAGAATCAAGTAAGCTTAGATACCTATTTAACTCTCTTAATCTAGTTACAAGTAAGGTAGAGAGCTTGTCTGGAGCGCTTACCACCTGTTGGGCTGACTTGATTTTTAACAATTTAAATCCTGGTAGCCACTAGATATGTAAAGTTATGTAAAATCCGAGGATCTGAGTCAGGCATGGTGTTCTATTTGTTTGCAAAACATAACAGAATATTAAGAAATTAACCGCTTATCCTGCCGTATTTACATAGTAGAAAAATTACTATTTAACCGCTTGCGTCTAATAAGGGTTCAGATTCTAATTGATAGACGCTTTTACTATGGCGACTTGTATACAAGTAGTTTATATTACAATAAAACTTTTCAGAATTCCCTACGTCAGAAAAACTAACTAGGTTAACGCTGTATAACTAAAAATATGAGTTTTGATTATTTTAGAAGCAATGAAGGCACACCTGCAAACAACAACCGTCAGAGCTTACTTGCTAGCGGTTGGCGACCATTTCATCGAGAATTAGATTGGGGATTTTTGTGGCAACTATTGTATGATGATACGCGCGAATTAAGTCAAAAAGGTTTGAATTTAGCAAGTACGGTTGCTGATACTTTGGGGCGGACTAATTACGCCTGGTGGGCTAATTTATTAAACATTGTATCTGATAACACGCGCTACGAAATTGAAAAATTTTGGAGTTACATCACACCTGATCCTCTGTCACCAGATCATCGGTACAAAGATGTTTTAAGTACAGAAACACCTATTGTACAATTTGTCAGCCGGAGTAGCATTCCCATTGATTATGTCCTTAACCGACTGCAAGAAATTACTGTCTTGCGAGTTTTAAAACTATTGGGACGTCCTGACATTATTACCCAGTATTACTCAGAAAGAGATTTTTATTTTCCTGTAGAGAGATTTGTTAACTGGGAACGCCTAGATGTTATCAACACCGTTTATGCTTACTGGTCTAAATATGACATTTGGCTGCAAATTGATCCTTATGATCGCGGACGGCGACAGTATACTTTGATGGCGACAAATATCACGCCATTAATTAACAAAGCAACTTACGATTTGGCAATAATGCTGAGTGGATATCAAAGTCGTGTAGGCAAAGTTCACAGTCAATTTCCTATTCGGACATTCCCGACAGATATTCAGAACTTTACTGATTTAGTGCAGCAAGCAGTTCTGAATCAAAACCAGTTAGCGGTCGTTGTAAATGGTGAACCAGGTACGGGTAAAACTGCATGGACACAGGCAGTAGCAAAAGAAATTCTTGTACCTTTAGGATATGTAATTTTTATTCTAGATCATGATGCGATCGCAAACTTTGTACCACCAACTTATTTAGAGCGTATTTGTATTGTGATTAATGAAGCTGATAATTTAGCACAAAATCGTGCTTCTGAAGTAGCCCAATACAATAACAAAACGGAACATATTCTGAGTTTGCTGGATGGTACTTTGTACCAAAGTGTAATTGATGATTCTGGGATTCAGATAAAGCAGCGTTTGGTTATCTTGATGACTTGTAACACTACTGAAAGATTAGATCCAGCAATGTTACGTAAAGGCAGGGTAGATTTAATGTATGAGTTTATGCAGCGATTTGTATAAAATTAACCTATAGTTTAAAGTCAATGTTTGGAAATACAACTGTAGATGTAGATAAATAAAGTCTTTTCACATGGTAGATAGAGCACACTCATAACCAAGTGTTTTTTAAGTGCGAAAATTTGCATTATGTCGATGATATGGTGACGGTATCTGAGGAAGCGATTATTCGTACCATGTTTTTTGTGGGAACGCCTCAAAATTGTAGTTGAACCCACCGGAGCATTAGCAGCAACAGCTTTACTAGAAGGTGTAGTTAAAGCACCGCACGCAAAGATTGGTGTAATTATCAGCGGTGGAAATGTAGATTTAGCACAAGTTGGTAAATTATTTTCCTACCTGGGAGTACGCATTTGAACCTTTTTCCATTCATGCAGTCTCATGAATATAAGTAATGACACGGATGAATAGAAAAGCTTAAGGTATTCGTTATGATATCTTAAAGTTTGCCGATCGCATATACAAAAAAATCCTTCACCACAGTAACATTAGCCCTATGACTGTGAAACCTAAACACTGGGTGTTATCGCTATTTATATTACTGGGAGGAATTGACCCCAGCAACGCAACTCCTACATCAATTAACCCAAAAGTAATACATATAGTTAATCGCCTTAGCTTTGGACCTCGCCCTGGAGATATGCAAAGAGTGGAGTCGATGGGTGTAGAGCGTTACATCCAAGAACAGCTCTCACCCAACTCCATTTCCGAGCCACCAAGCCTTACCAGCCAAATTTCCCAGCTAGATACTCTACGCCTAAATCCGGTGGAACTCTTAGCCTATGCAAAAGCTCCTTCCCCAGAGCAAAAACCCAGCCCAGAACAAATTAAAGTCGCTGACAGACGTGCTAGACAGGTGCTAAATGAGGCTATCCAGGCACGGTTATTACGGGCAACTAGCAGCTCCCAGCAACTCCAGGAAGTGATGGCGGACTTTTGGTTTAACCACTTCAATGTAGATGCAGGTAAAGGACACAATGGTCTGTGGGTGGGAGCTTATGAACAAGCGGCTATCAGACCTCATGTCTTGGGTCGCTTTCGTGACCTGTTGGGGGCAACAGCTCAACATCCGGCCATGCTGTATTACTTAGACAACTTTCGAAATAGTGCCGCCAGTCGCCCCGATACTCGTAATAACATCCAAGGTTTGAACGAGAACTATGCCCGTGAGTTAATGGAGCTACACACTCTCGGTGTGGATGGGGGCTATACTCAGCAAGATGTGATTGCTCTAGCGCGGATTTTGAGTGGCTGGGGATTAAGCCGTCCTGAACAGCAGACAGGAAATGGTTCGGGATTTTTCTTCAATCCAAAACGCCATGATTTTAGTGACAAAGTTTTTTTAGGACATACCATCAAAGGCAGTGGTCAAGCCGAGGGAGAGCAAGCTCTAGATATTTTGGCTCGTAGTCCTGCCACTGCACGTCATATTAGCTACAAGTTAGCTCAATATTTTGTTAGCGATCGCCCCCCCAGTGCTTTGGTAAACCAGTTAGCACAACGCTACCTCGCCACTGATGGCAATATTCGCGAGGTTCTCGATACTCTCTTTCACAGCCGAGAGTTCTGGGACACGAAAAACTTTAACGCCAAGTTCAAAACACCATATCAATACGCTATCTCAGTGGTGCGGGCGACAGATATCAACGTAAAGCACGTCAGACCAATATCAATAACCGATTTTCTAAATCAGTTGGCAATGCCCCTCTACCGTTGCCAGACACCAAATGGCTATAAAAATACCGAAGATGCCTGGTTAAATCCTGACGCCATCACCCGTCGCCTCAGCTTTGCTATTGCGATCGCCACTGCAATACCACCATCGATGGAGAAAGGGACACCAGAACAGGGAATCAGAACACAGCAAAGACCTCCCATTGTAACTGTAGATGCTAGACAACTAAGTAATACACTTGGTAATTCTTTTTCTGCAACAACTCAAAGTGCGATCGCTTCCAGTCCTCCTCAAATCCGTACTGCTTTAATCTTGGGCAGTCCAGAATTTATGCGCCGTTAGAAATTATGAAAAGACGCGACTTTCTCATCCAAAGTGGAATTTTTTCAGCTTCCGCAATCACAGCCGTAGGAAGCCATGCTTGGGTAGCTAAATCTGCTATCCAAAACAGTAAACAGAAGCGCTTGATTGTGATCTTCCTGCGTGGGGCCGTGGATGGCTTAAATGTAGTGGTTCCCTACTCAGAGACAGCTTACTATCAAGCCCGACCGCAAATTGCCATTCCCCAACCAGGTAAGAACGGGGGAGTCCTAGATTTAGATGGTCGCTTTGGATTGCATCCAGCATTAGCTCCTTTGATGCCCCTTTGGCAGGAAGGTAGTCTGGCATTTGTTCATGCTTGCGGTTCTCCAGATCCGACTCGCTCTCACTTTGATGCTCAACAATACATAGAAAGCGCTACGCCTGGTGACAAATATACTCAGGATGGTTGGATGAATCGTTTGCTGGGGGTGATTTCCAACAAGACACCCATACAAGCAGTGAGCGTGGGGGAGACAACACCCTTGATTTTTTCTGGGCGGATGGCTGTAGCCAATTTAGCAAGGGGTAAAAATGCAAGTAAGCCTCTGTCAATAGATCATCCTCAAGTCGGAGCGGCTTTTGACCAACTTTATAGCGGTAATGATCCCCTGAGTCAAGCTTATCGGCAAGGAAGGATGGCGCGTCAGGTTTTAATGAATAGCCTGGATAGCGAAATGGAAATGGCCAATAATGGTGCGCCTTTGCCTAACGGGTTTGCTAGCGATGCCCAACGATTGGCACAATTGATGGTCAAAGACCCCAGAATTGAGTTAGGCTTTGTAGCTTTAGGTGGTTGGGATACCCATGTCAATCAGGGTGGCACTCAAGGACAGTTAGCCCAGAACTTGGGAAGATTGGGAGAGGGTTTGGCGGCGCTGGTCAAAGCTTTGGGGCCCGTTTACCAGAATACGGCAATTGTAGTGATGTCCGAGTTTGGTCGCACAGTGCAGCAAAATAATAGCGGTGGCACTGACCACGGTCATGGCAATGTAATGTGGGTTTTGGGTGGTCAAGTTCGTGGCGGTAAAGTTTACGGAGAATGGCCTGGTCTATCAACAGCTCAACTTTACCAAAGCAGAGACTTAGCGATCGCTACTGATTTTCGGGATGTAATCTCTGCTGTGCTAGAACGCCATCTGCATCTCAACGAAGCAAAGCTTAATCTAGTGTTACCAAATTACGCTCCCACTCAGAAAGTTGTATTAATTGTGAAGTGAGCAATCACTCTGTTAACCCTGAAATTTAGCTGAAAGAGCAGTAAGTCAAGAGTTTTTGCTCAAATCTTTACAGATGTTAACATTGTATACTTGGCTTGGGCGTGTATGTTTTAGTATTACCCTTATGAAGACTGTTCTCAAACCAAATCAAGAGCAAGTCACTCGGTTGTTTTCTCACCTCGAATTTGATGGTAATAAGCTCAACCATCAACCGGGTAGTGTATTAGGGAGTACTGCTCTGATTGCGGGAACTACGGTTGGGGCTGGAATTCTCGCCCTACCTGCGGTGACTCTGCCATCTGGGATTTTGCCATCCACAGCCCTGCTAATTGCTGTTTGGCTCTACGCTTTAGTCTCAGGTTTGTTGATTGCAGAAGTAACCTTGAATGCAATGCATCTAGAGGGGCGTCAGAGTGTAGGCCTATTGGCAATTGTTCAGAAGACCCTTGGTAAGCTGGGAGCACGAATTGCTGGCGGCGCTTATCTATTCATGCACTATGCTCTGCTAGTAGCGTACATTACTCAAGGTGGAGAAATCTTAGTATCTGCGGTCGCAAAAGTCTGGGGTGTGCAGAACGTTTTGCCTACATGGGTGGGGACAACGACTTTCACTCTTTTATTTGGCGGCATTATGTATCTTGGGCGAGAAAAGTTTATTGAGAAATTAAACAGCGCCTTTGTGGGGATTGTCATTGTTTCATTCTTGGGACTGTTGCTGCTGGGAGGAGGGCAAGTTAAAAGTGCCCAATTCTTATTTCAGAACTGGAGTGCTCTTGGTAGCGCCGTTTCAGTCATGTGTGTCGCCCTATTTTACCATAACGTTGTGCCTGTAGTTGTTACCCAACTAGAAGGAGATGTCCGCAAGATTCGTAATTCCATCGTCATTGGTTCTGCGATTCCCTTAATCATGTTCTTGGCGTGGAATGCCGTGATTTTGGGAAGTGTCAGTTCTGATGTACTACAAGGCATCTCTGATGGCAGAACCGTTTTTGACCCACTGCAAATTTTGCGAGCTGGTGGTGCAGGAGAATGGTTAGGAGTACTAGTATCGATTTTCTCAGAGTTTGCGATCGTCACCTCATTTATTGGATTTGTGTACGGGTTATTGGATTTCTTTAAAGATATTTCTCTAATTACCCAAGGTGAATCTTCTAATCGCCTACCCCTATATTCACTGGTTCTTTTCCCTCCTATGAGTCTTGGAGCACTTAATCCCAGCATCTTTTTTACTGCTTTAGACTACACTGGAACGTTCAGTATCTCAGTCTTAGGCGGAATAATTCCAGCGTTGATGAGTTGGAAACAGCGTCAAGAGCAGGAAAACTTAAATAGTACGAATCAACCACTTGTCCCTGGTGGGAAGGTGACACTTACTGTGATGATTGGAGTTGCTTCAGCCTTGATAGTAAAACAAATTTTGTTAATCTACAAAATGTAAAACTATCAAAAAACTTAGTAGTGATACCTGACGATGAGTAAGGTTCAGGAAACTGGCATCATGGATAGTTCTCGCTTATTCAAAATTAGCAAATATCTCAGCAAACATCTGCGCCATCAACCAGATCGTATTGGTATTAAACTTGCTTTGGGCGATTGGGTTACTGTCGATGAACTCCTGAGCGCCTGTGCCAAGAACCAGTTTCCTATCACACGTCAGGAATTGAATGAAGTAGTCGCCACCAGTGATAAAAAACGCTTTTCTTTTGACTCCACAGGTGCTCTTATTCGTGCTAACCAAGAACATAGTGTAGAAGTTAATTTACAATTGGAACCTGTAATTCCTCCAGATGTGCTTTATCACGGTACGGGACATAAAGCTGTGGAGTCAATTATGCACACAGGACTTAGCAAAATGTCCCGGCATCATGTCCATTTATCAAGGGATGTTGCTACAGCACAAACTGTAGGCACAAGACATGGAAAACCAGTGGTTTTTGCTGTGAATACTGCAATGATGCATCAAGCAGGTTACATCTTCTATTGTTCCGATAATGGTGTTTGGTTAGTAGATAATGTACCAACTGAATATCTACAAATGATTTGAGCGTTAAGAGGTTTTAATAGCTATCTCTTACGGTAGAAGGAAAACAGTATTTTAATTAATAGGCTAGATGTAAAGTCTTTGTGGATTAAATTTATGAACATTATTGCTTGGATAATTCTGGGTCTGATTGCTGGAGCTATAGCTAAAGCTATTTATCCTGGTCGTCAGGGAGGTGGAATTCTTACAACTATGATTTTAGGTATCGTCGGTGCTTTGATAGGGGGTACTATAGTTACTCTCTTAGAGACAGGAAGACTGCAACTCACCGCAGCGGCTCTCAGTATCCCTGGTGTAATTGTTGCTATTATTGGCGCAATAATTGCTATCTTTCTATGGAACTTGTTGGCTGGACGTGCTAGTTATTAGTTGAATCGTAAGATACATCATGGTTAAAGCCGAGTTATTAGTCACTACACCTTTTCAAAGTTCAATCCAATACAAAAACTCCACTTACTAAAAGCATAGTGGAGTAACTAATTTTAGATTATCAATCCTTGATTCATTTTGTAGTTGGTCAAGCTATTACTTAGTTGTATTGTTTTTGACTTCTGTTAGTAAATAGATAAAATTTAGCTAGAGTAACCTAAGTATAGATGCGGAATATGAAAGTATTCTCATACTAAGTTGTAATTGCTTGCCATTCTAAGCTACGCAATCGCTACACTGCGTTTTGCTAAGTATGACATAATACTATCTTTTCCAACTTTGTATCAGGATATTAAATGTTAACTTCTTATAAATAAAATATATATATATTAAAAAATCCTTTTTATCAAAAAAATCATATTATTTATTAGGTGGTAAATAAAAATGTCACTTATCTCTGTCGATAAATAAGAAAACACATCTACAAATATAATGAAGTAATTGTTTTGAGGAATTACTTTTTTCATCAAATGAACTAAGTCACAAAATAAAAAATCAACATAGATATACGAGTCTGCTAATTACTAATATTAAAAGTGTGATGGCTTTTAAATAGTCTAAGCTTAGCTTTTGTATATACTAAGTATAGAAATACAATATATAGTATTTCTGTATAGTTGATTTATCTTACCTATATTTATCTAAATCCAAGCTAATTCTCAATATAAGGAAAGTATAGGAGTGGGAAAAAAACGTAATAAAAATGTGTGGAAGAGCGAGATAAATGACATCATTCGTGGTGCTTGTGGAGGCTTTTTATTTGGCATCCCGTTGCTGTATACAATGGAAGTCTGGTGGATTGGGACACAGGCAAAACCACAATTAATGATGATGGTGATCGCATTGACCTTTTCTGTGGTTTTGTTACTCAACCAAACAGAAGGTTTTCGTAAACGCAGACATAGCTTGCGACCTTATCAAGCAGTCATAGATACTGTAGAAGCAATGGCGATCGGACTAGCTTGTTCTGCCTTTGTGCTGTTGCTGTTGCGAGAATTGACATTTGAAACTTCTGTCAGGGGAATCGTAGGTAAAATTATCTTTGAAAGTGTACCCTTCACTCTCGGTGTGGCATTAGCAAACCAATTTTTGGGAAATATTAGTAGCAGTAATGGAGAAGAACAAACAACCCGTCAGGGAAACAGTTCAACAAAAGATGAGTTACACGCCACCTTCGCCGATGTGGGTGCAACCCTAATTGGTGCAGCCGTAATTGCATTTAGCATTGCTCCAACAGATGAAGTTCCCATGCTAGCAGCCGCAACTTCGCCACCTTGGCAGTTGGCAATGATCGCCACATCTTTGCTGATTTCTTATGGCATTGTATTTCAGGCTGGCTTTTCAGACCAGCAAAAGCGGATGCAGCAACAAGGAATTTTTCAACGGCCATCAAGTGAAACCATAATGTCCTACTTAGTGTCATTGATAGCAGCGGCTTTTATGCTGTGGTTCTTTCAAAAGTTGACTTTTAGCGACCCCTGGACAATGTGGTTAGATCACACCTTGGTGCTGGGATTACCTGCAACTATTGGCGGTGCAGCAGGAAGGTTAGCGATATGACTCAAACAGAACAACACAAACCAGAGCGATCGCCTGCTGAGTGGGTAACATTCAGCATCGCCTCATTCATCCTTGCAGTGATTGTTAGCTTAGTAGGCTACACTTGGCTAAACGACAAGAATCAACCACCGATCCTTTCTGTCACTAACAAAGAAATTATTCGGGAAATTGATGGGCAATTTTATGTGCCTTTTGAAGTCGTTAACACCGGAGGAGACACAGCTGAATCAGTTCAGATTATGGCTGAGTTACAGATTAACGGCAAAGTTGTAGAATCAGGAGAGCAGCAGATTGACTTTTTATCTAGTGGTGAAAGAGAGGAAGGTGCATTTATATTCAGTCAAAACCCTCGCCAAGGTCAGTTAACTCTACGTGTTGCTAGCTACAAATTGCCCTAGTTAGAATTTGGAATCGCAGATAGAAATAAATAATGGGTAATGAAGTATAATTCATTACCCATTATTAGTTATCAATTAACAACAACGCACAAAAATATATAGCTGACATTCAATAGCTTAGACGTTGGCCTTAGCTTTTGACCAAACACCGTTCTCATCTTCATCAAATTGCTGGTGAACCGCCTCCCAAGCAGCATTTTCAGCCGTAAACTCATCATTTTTCTCATTGAAGACAGCGTTATAGCGCTCAATGAATGTGCGCTGAGCTTCATCAGAAAGATGAGAACGAACTTCAGGAGACAAATCTTCTGGACTATTGCATGTACCAGCACAGGGACGAGCCAAAGTTTTTTCAATTGTGTGAATTTCTTCAGCACCAGCACTTTCCAGTAGCAATTGAAATTCTCCAGCGCGATCGCTCGGAACTTCTGCCATCAATAAAAATTCGCCAGCTTGTAAGCGGGTTTGGTAGATAGCGGCTTTATCTTCTGGCATACCCAAAGTAGTCAGAACCGATACTAAACCTGCACCAGCGCTACCTGCGATCGCTCCACTTGCAGCTCCTAAGAGCACTGCACTAATAGGGCCTGCTGCCACTATTGAACCGACAAACGGAATAAATAGTACACCTACACCTGTAAGTAAACTGAGGAAGGAGCCAAACAAGGAACCAAATATTGCTCCTGTTCTCAAACCTCCCAGAATCACATCTTTTTTAGTAATAAAGCCAGAAATTCGAGTTTCAGACTGGAAGTTTCTGCCCATCACTGAAATATGATCTCTCGGCACACCTCTGTCTAATAAACGCCGAATCACATCATCAATTTGTTTTTGTTCTTTAAATGCAGCAGAGATTGTACGTTCCGCTTTATACGTTTCTGGCACTTGAATACTCCTTGTATTATGTTATTTTTACTGTGAAAAAACTAAACAGACAGATGCAAAGAGATTAATTTCTCAACACTATTTTTGAGGGAGGAATCACTCCTCCCTCAACAGGCTACACAGCACCCTCTACTTAGACCTTATATTTTTGCCTGTGTCTGCTAATAGCTACACACCCACAGGGGTTTTAGTTTCTGTTGCAGGCTGTGTACCGTCTGCTTCGAGTGCCTGCCCTTCAATAAATGAACGCAGCATCCAGGCCATCTCTTCATGTTGTTCCATCAGTCCAGTCAGAAAGTCAGCGGTTCCCTGATCGTGGAACTGATCACCAGACTGATCCACATGATCCCTTAAGTTACGAATAACCTGCTCGTGATCTTCTACTAGGTTAGCTACCATCCCTGTTGCTGTGGGAACATTACCAGCATGTTCCTTGAGGCTAGCAATCTTGAGAAATCCCTCCATTGAGCCAACTGGATAACCACCCAAAGCCCGAATCCGCTCTGCCAGAGCATCAATATTGAGAGTCAGCTTTTCGTAGTGTTCTTCCCAAAGCTGGTGCAAAGAGCGGAACTGAGGCCCAACGACGTCCCAATGGTACTTTTTGGTTTTCACTAACAGTAGATAGGCATCTGCCAAATCTTGATTCAACAGATTAATTACACCTTGACGCTGTTCTTCTGTTAAACCAATGTTTATCGCACGCATTATTTTCCATCCCTAAGCGAACTTATTTACTAAGTTCTCAAATTCGAGACATAATACACATCAACCCAAGGAAAGATTGTTAATTTAAATTAACTCACTAATTTATAATTATGCCTATACCTTAAGAAGGTGCAAGCTGAAATATTACTAATTAATAATGGGTAACTGCTTTTATGCAATTACCCATTATCACGGACATATTGTCAACGTATTAGTTTTGTTACTTACCTGTAACTTTTTCCAAAAAGCTCTTTACATTTTCTTCTACTGAGGTTGAACTCTGTGAATTACTGGGACGCTTCATTTTTTCAATATCAGCAGCTCCTTGAACTTCATTGAGTCCTTCGTTTGACTTCTTTTGAACTTCTTTCAGTCCTGGTGGTGGTGATTTTGCTACTTCGTCAGTTTCGCGCTGAGTTTCAAGTAGTTGTGTAGTAGCTTCAGTGGGGTCACTTTGATAGCTATCGATCGCAAAAGCAGGAAAAGCACTAGATAAAAATAGTAAGGCGCAGGTAAAAGCCACAACTAGAAAGCGTACTGGATGTAAGATAGATAAAACAGAAGCAATAATCTTCATTTGGAATCCTCAATAACAGCTTTAACAACGCAGAACTTTTACTTGGAGAGGGAAACTCACGCCTCCACTTAGTCGATTTGACCAGTCGAATTCACAGATGTGCTTCCATCTTAAAGTTCTTGTTCATCGAACTTTACGAAAGAAATTGTCTTTGTATTCCGCATCTATTCATTAATGGGTATTGAGTAAATACTCTACCCACTTTTTTATGAATACATTGCGTTGACCAGATTCTTCATTTATGGTTCGCCTATATATTTCTACTTTGAAGGCGTTAATGCTTGAATCGGTCTGTAGAATGAAGTTGCTGCTATTTATATTTACAACAAAATCATTCCCTAGGTAGATCAACTTAACATAATTTTAGCAAGCTAAGGTCCCCAGGATTTATATCTAGATTCTATAGCTGGCTGATTTATTGCAATAAATTAATTGGTAGGCAAAGTAATTTAGCACCGGCTACAATACCTGGGGCCAGTACATCCAGATAAAATTAATGACATCTACTACAGTATATACTTATGACCCTAATGGAAACGTCATATCCGAGAGGATTGACAATAACAGTGATGGGATAACGGACTCGGTCATCACCTACAGATATAACCTGATATCCCAAAGCTATAACTCTGGTAACGACGGTAAAGTTAAACCTGTCGAAACTTATACTTATGATGCCAACGGCAACGTGACGACTGACAAAAGCTATGCATACGATGATGACGGTAGTCTTTTCTATGTCAACACTGGTACTTATGATGCCAATGGCAACGTAAGTAACAGAACTCATGAATACTATGATAGCGACGGCACAATTGAATATGTCGAAACTTATATTTACGATGTCAACGGCAGAGAAACATCCTATAGGTTGTACTTAGGAGGTGCTGACTATGCTAAAGATGGTCGTACTCAAACCTACGATGCCAACGGCAACTTGATATTTGAGGAATTTTTTAATCAGTATACCTATAGTGCTACCTATTATGTCTACGATGCTAACGGCAGATTAACTTCTATAAAGAGCGATCGCAAAGAACCAGAGGATATAACTATTTCTACCTTTGCTTACGATGTCAACGGCAACCGCACATCTGAAAGCATTGATATCTATGGCGATAGCACAGTTGACAAGGTTATTACTTATGCCTACGATGCCAATGGCAACAAGGTATCCGAAAGCTCTGTCTTTAGCGATCGCACAATTGAATATATCTACACCGCTACCTACGATGCCAACAGCAACAAGACATCGGAGAGTTATGACAACAATGGCGACGGCATTGCGGAGAGTGTCTACACTTATACCTACGATACCAAGGGTAACAAGATAACCGAGAGCCGTGACGATAATGGCGATGGCATTGCTGACAGTAACAACATCGCTACCTACGATGCCAACAGCAACAAGACATCGGAGAGTTATGACAACAATGGCGACGGCATTGCGGACAGTGTCTACACTTATACTTACGATACCAACGGTAACAAGACATCTCAAAGCTATGACAACAATGGCGACGGCATTCCTAACAGTGTAAATACTTATGCCTACGATGCCAATAACAACAAGACATTCGAGAGCCGTGACAACAATGGCGACAGCATCCTTGAGTACGTTTACACTGCTACCTATGATGCCAACAGCAAAAAGACATCCGAAAACTATGACAACAATGGCGACGGCATCTTTGAATATGCCTACACCGCTACCTACGATGCCAACGACAGATTAACATTCGAGAGCCGTGACGAAAATGGTGACGGCATCTTTGAGTATGTTTACACTGCTACCTACAATGCTAGCGGCAACAAAACATCTCAAAGGTATGACAACAATAGCGACGGCATCCTTGAATACGTCTATACTACTATCTATGATGCCAACGGCAACAAAATATCTGAGAGCCGTGATGATCATGGGGACGGCATTGCTGACAGTATCTACGTCGCTACTTACGATGCTAACAGCAACAAAATATCTGAGAGCCGTGATGATCATGACGACGGCATCCTTGAATCTATCTACACTGCTACTTACAATGCCAACGGCAACAAGACATCGGAAAGTTATGACAACGATGGCGACGGCATTTTTGAATTTGTTTACAACTATACTTACAATCGCACATCTGCAAGTTATGACAATAATAACGATGGCATAACTGATGCGGTTATTATTTACAATTACAATGCCAATGGCAAGCTGACATCTGAGCAAAGCGACAACAATAATGATGGTATCACTGACGCCATTACCACTTACAGCTATGATGCCAATGGCAAGCTAATAGCTAAGAACTTTGACGCTAGTAACGATGGCATCACAGACGCCGTTACCACTTACAGCTATGATGCCAATGGCAAGCTGACATCTGAGCAGATTGATAACAATAATGATGGCGTCACTGATGCGTTTGTCAGCTACATTTTTAATGGCAACGGTCAACTTATATCCAAGACCTTTAACGATCAACTAGTACAGGGTTTGATCCTCAACGGTGGCAGTGGTAAAGATGAATTGATCGGTGATGCTGGTAACGATCAAATCTTTGGTGGCGACGGTAACGATGAACTGTTGGGATTAGCTGGCGATGACTTTCTCTACGGTGGTAAAGGTAATGATGATCTCGTAGGATTTGATGGCAATGACCAACTTTTTGGTGACAACGGTAACGACAAACTATCGGGATTTCCTGGCAATGACCAACTTATAGGTGGCAAGGGTGATGATACCCTCATTGGTGGTGCTGGTGCTGATATCCTGACTGGTGGTAGTGGTCGTGATCAGTTTATATTTGAGTACTTAAGCGATTCGTTACTATCCAACTTTGATGTAATCACTGACCTAAAGATTGCTGTAGATGTCATTGATGCACCCAATGCAGTGAATGCTGCCAGTCTTGCTCGGCTTGGTAATATTAGTACCCTGGTAGAGTCTGACATCCAAGGCTTATTGAACACAACCACTTTTGTTGCCAATCAGGCAGCAACATTTAACCTGGGTACGGGTGCTAATCAACGGACGTTCTTGGCTATTAATGATGCGACTGATAAATTCTCTGCCACAAGTGACGCCATCATTGAAATTACTGGTTTTAGTGGTAATTTAGCTGCGCTGTCAATTGTTTAATCTGAGTTGTCATGGTCTGAGTTGGCGGTGATTCTTCCCATCTTTAGAAGAAAAAGGGCTTCTTCACCGCCGATTTTCAGTGAGCAATTATACTCATCCGACTATTTCGTTTACTCGCTCATGACAGAAGCGCTGCTTTTTTGAGCTTCCTGCCAAAGTTTGTGCAAAAAGAACTCAGCGCGATCGCTGATAGTAGTGACAAACACACCCACAGCATCCTCAGAACCATCTGATAACCAAGAACCCCGCAGAGTGACCTCCATACACTCAGTATCGCAGGCACACAGAGTAATTATTTCTCTGTCATCACGCTTCACCTCATCCTTTAGTACTTCTACTCCTGGCAAATCAATAGGAAGCAAAAAGGAAGCGGTACTAGGTTCAACGCATAGACATTGACCGACTCGCATTGCCAAAATCACTCGCTGCGCTACCCATTCTTCTAGTGACAGAGTAAGACACTCTAAATAAAAACTCCTATCGGTGTAAGTTAATTTCAGCATTCCTTATGCTCTCCTGTTATTCCAGGTCTGCTTGCACATTTATCCAGAACTGTGTAGCGCGATCGCGCCAAGCTTCGCTAACGGTAAAATATTGGCAACTGCGATTGTTTTGCCGCCAAACTTTCCACATTCGCTCATTAGTAGCGATCGTTAAGCGAATGTGTTTCGGCGCTTCAATAACCAAGCTGGGAGAGTGAAGCCATCCGCCTTGGATCACAAAACTTAGTGCTTGGGATTTGTTTGTGACTAACAGCACCATCGCCCGCTTAATATTGACTTGGCATAGTGGCAAGTAATTTTGAGAAACCACCACAGATTGCTCTAACATTTGCGTTGCGATCGCCGTTAGGTAGATGCTTTGCAACACCGCACAGCGTCTCGTTCGCCTTGGCGCATCTCGTAGAGAAGATATCGTCACAGCTTCACTCCTTATAAAAAAACCCCCGCTTCTTGTTTAGGTGAAGCGGGGGTTAGAAATTGACCGGAAAATTTTCTGGTCTTATATCGGTACAGTATTTCTATGCCTGTACCTCCCACTTCCTTCATCTAGTTGTAGTTTTGCATTCAGCACACCAATGCTGAGATATCTAAAATCATTATTACCCTCTGTGATTTGCCCATGATTTCGGCTACCATCGCCCATAAATAAATACTCCACTTCCACAACGGCTGATTCCCAACCGGCTCGGCAGTTGGTAGCACGCAAGGTAGTAGAGATGGGGTAAATGGATTTCACAGAAAATTTCACCTATTGAACATTCCTTTAAACATACTACACTTGTATTACTATCCTGTCTATACCTTTAAGGAGAAAAAGTCATGCATACGATCGCGCGCACCCCAACCACTGACATGGAAGTTACCAGCATTCGCCTAGAGCGAGAACTCAAAGATAAACTCAAAGAAATAGCAGGCAATCAGGGATATCAAGCTCTGATCCGAGATATCCTCTGGAATTATGTACAGCAAAAATCAGGTGAGTGGAAGCCTCGATTTTCGCGAGCCGACATTCGAGCTAGCATAGCTGCCACAGCTCAGCAAGAAGAACGCTGCGTACTTACAGGTCAATTAATTCAACCCCAACAACCGATGTTGTTAGGACTGACGAGGAATGGCGACATGGTTCCTCTCAGTGTCGAGAGTTTGGCTGGATAGTCTTATCTTCAGGAGAATGCAGTCCAGTTACTATTGAGGGTAACTGGACTGCATTCAGAATTTTGTTTGTAAAATTTATCTCATATATATAGTAGTTAAATTGTAAAGCAACCAGCTATTAGACGATTCCTGGCTCTCTGAACATAATATTTAACAACATTTAACATATATCAAAGAATAGAAGTGAGGCAAAAATACCCCGATAAATTCTTGGCTATCATCCTCGAAGAACTGTCAAAATTTTTCCTGAAGCTTTGCCTTAACAATATTTTCTTGAAAGTTGAACGGATATAAGAGTAGCTTGTTCAGCGTACAGAGGATAAAAAATATTACAAAATTTTTATAGATGCTTCAGTGCTAACGCGGTGAGTTTTTCTAGAGATATTGCCCTAATTCCAGAGGAATTACGGTTTATGTATACTTACAGACAGGATATTCTAAGCCAAAGTGAGTAAATTACCTCAACATCAGGAAGCCAAGTATAATCTGGCTGAGGCATTTTAGGATATTCTAAGTATCTTATTACCTATGTAGAGATTTGTTTAATACACCACAAACTTGGTCATCTGACATAGAAAGAGGCTATAACAGGTGAGAGAAAGTATTCATACAAAATTTGCAAATCATCAGGGTGTAACAACACCACTATTAGTAAAGAATATGCCAAGAGGTTGGGTGCAAAAACAATGGGGCCATTATCCAAGGGCGTGCCAGGAATGAAAAAGCCTTTATCGCCGCCACAATCCCCAGATGACGTAGATCAACTACAACCATACCAAATCAAGCTGATGCAGCATCAGGAAGAACCAGCCCACCAGTTGGTACAAAAGATTAACCAAATCATCGCCAATAGCTCAGCGACTACATTGATGCTGCAAGAGATAGCCCAATTGCTAGGAGTTGTCTTCCAGGTGGATTGCTGTTGCTTGGTTCCAGTGACCAGTGAGGAATCTACTAGCGAAGCGACTACTGCTAATTGGTGTGCTGATGAGTATCTAGGGTTGCCACACCCAAACGAGATATTCTCGATGGAACAGTTGCTTATGGACTCGCCAGTAGTGCAATGTGCTGCTGAACCATTAACTATTGAGGATATTTCAATTATTCAGAACAGTTTGGTAATCGGGTGTCAATATTTACCACTACCGATAAAAGCGGTTTTGGCAATTCCTACCCGGCTTGGTGGCAATAATAATGGGGTGATTAGTCTGATTAAATTTCAATCCTATGATTGGAGTGAATCAGAAAAGCAATTACTCAAAACACTGGAGTCGTCTTGCGCGATCGCTTTTTCTCAAGTGGGACAAGCTCAGTTGATTGCTCATCAACAGCAGTACCTACAAAAAAGCGACCAGCATCAAAGCTTGATCAAGCAATTAACTCTATTGAGTCGGAGTAACTTGGAGTTGAATCAAATGCTCCAGTTAGTAATCGCCTCTACCGCTGAATCTCTACAGGCAGATCGCGGTTTGCTCATATTACTCAAATATACAGATCCACTATTTAGGACTCGACCTAAAAAACAAGTTCCTAGAGCGAAAGCTACCGTACATGCTGAATGGAATAGAGCAACACAAATCTCCGGTACTAGTAAACCAGATGTTTTAGATAAGTCCTTCTTGCTCTCAGAGTGTGGTTTATGCCAGCGTGTGTTCATAGACTCTGGAAAACCAGTAATCATTGATGACTATACAGAGCAAAACGATACCTATCCAGCCGCCTCATTATTTGCTATAGAAGAATTGCCTACGGCATTGTTAATGCCATTAGAAAGTCAGGCCAAAGTTTTAGGATTTCTAGTGCTACAGCAAACGGTTGCTCGCAATTGGCAATCAGCAGAATTAAATCTTGTGGAAATGGTTTGCGCCCAAGTCAGCAATGCCATAATTCAGTCACAGACATTGAGGCAAGTTCAGACTTTGGTAGATGAGCGGACGGCGAAACTACAAAGCAGTCTAGAACTTCAGGCAAAATTGCACGAAAGAACACGGCAATATGTTGAGCAGCTAAGGAAACTCAACGAACTCAAAGATGAATTTTTGAGCAACATGAGCGATCGCTTACGCTATCCTCTGACAAACATGCTAATGTCAATTCGTAACTTACGTCTGCCGGGAATAGCACCAGAACGTCAGCTTAGGTACTTGGATATCTTAGAGCAAGAATGTACAAAGGAAATCAATTTAATTAATGACTTGCTGACACTCCAAAAACTAGAGTCTCATCAAGAAGCTCCACAATTAGAAACTATTGATTTAAATAACAGAGTCAAGGATATAGCAGTATCTTTTGAGCAAAAACTTGCAGAGAAAGGATTAAAGATTTCTGTAGAATTGCCACAAGAGCCGTTAACACTACAAACCGAACTAGAAAGTTTTGACCGTATCCTCCAAGAGTTATTAACTAATGTCTGTAAATACTCGGAGCATGACACTCTCGTCCACTTGCAAGCCTCTCACCAAGTTGATCAACTTATTGATCAAGTTATTATTAAAGTAACGAATACAGGACGTGCCATTTCCGAAGAAGAAGCGACATATATATTTGATAAGTTCCGTCGCGGTAAAGGGCGCTGGACTCCTGGGACTGGCTTGGGACTTGCTTTAGTTAAGTCTTTAGTGCAGCATTTAAATGGAGCGATCGCGGTCGAGAGTTTTTCAATCTCGGATTCTCAACTGAGCGAAATTTGCTTTACCCTGACTCTGCCCCAATTTTCTGATGAAAGCAAACCATATTCTGAAAGTGACTAAAGAACATAACACAACAGAAGACTTTGATTTCCAGTCCTCTAGTGATGACACCAACCTACAAGGGGATTTGCTTGCTGATACAGTTGTGCCAGCTAAAGTAGAAGTCCAAGTCGAGAAGATAGCAGAGCGACAAAGGCGAATCAGTGCTAAAATCCAAATTCCCCAACCAGTAGAACAAATTTGGAAGGTTTTGACAGATTATGAAGCCTTAGCTGATTTTATTCCCAACCTCGCCAAGAGTCGTCTAATTGAGCATCCCAACGGTGGCATTAGAGTGGAGCAAATAGGCTCTGGGCGCTTACTAAATTTCAACTTTTGTGCGCGTGTCGTTTTGGATCTGGAAGAATACTTCCCTAAAGAAATTAATTTCCGCATGGTAGAGGGAGATTTCAAAGGCTTTTCTGGTAGCTGGTGTTTAGAGCCTTATTCCCTCGGTGAGTACATAGGAACAAATCTTTGCTACACAATTCAAGTTTGGCCTAAACTCACCATGCCAGTAGCAATCATTGAAAATCGCTTAAGCAAGGATTTGCAGTTAAATATGCTAGCGATTCACCAACGTGTAGGAGAACTAACCAGCAAGGAACCTTAATGCCCTCCTATCACTCAGATTCGCATGAAGTGATAGGTTGATTAGCACAACCAAGGATATTCTTGTTTTTTACCTTAAGTACCCCCAGGGGAATTCGAATCCCCGTTACCTCCGTGAAAGGGAGGTGTCCTAGGCCTCTAGACGATGGGGGCATTGGACTCAGACCTTTTATAAATTAACGAATTTCCCTGCTGATGTCAACAGTTTTTGCTAAAAAAGTTTGGTAGTAGCTATGAATGCAAGCAAAAACGTCTATACACTCTTACTCAAAACTTGTCTTTGTCTTTAGGCGGAACATAAACCAGACAACCAACATCCTTCCCTGCATGAAGCACGGAGAATTCTCAGACAGCCAACGAAGTTGGTTCTTAATTCAAAGAACACCTTTCTTTGCCACCAATCAGTTGCAAATGCTGTCTTATGGAGAACTAAATATGACAAGATCTCTGAATTCGGCAAGGAATAAAAGGTATGATGTTGTACCCTTGAGAGTTAATATGTGTGATTCTTTACAAAAGATTTTGAAATATATCGCTCAAAATCTACAACATGGAAGCATCTTTTGAAATCACCCTACAAATGGTGATCACTGTCCTTGCAGGCATTAGCGCCCAGGTGCTAGCTGCATACCTCCGGGTACCCAGCATCGTCTTGTTGCTGCTGTTAGGCATTCTACTTGGCTCTGATGGCATGGGGTTGTTGCAGCCGCATTTGCTAGGCGCTGGAGTAGAAGTTATTGTCTCCTTAGCGACGGCAATAATTTTGTTTGAGGGCGGACTCAATTTGGATCTACGAGAGTTGGGTAGAGTCTCAGTCAGCCTGCAATTACTCGTGACTCTAGGAACACTGATTACACTACTTGGCGGTAGCATGGCAGCTCACTGGCTGGGTGAATTTCCTTGGAACATAGCTTTTCTCTACGCTTCCATAGTCGTAGTTACAGGCCCAACCGTCATTAGTCCCCTGCTCAAACAAATCAGCGTAGACCGACAAGTAGCGACTCTTTTGGAAGGGGAAGGGGTTTTAATTGACCCAGTAGGAGCTATCCTTGCTTTCGTTGTTCTAGATACAATTCTGAACGGCGATGCTGACCCAATCAATGCCATCATCGGTTTGCTTTTGCGTCTTGGTATTGGTGGGGCAATTGGTGGTGCTGGCGGTTATCTGATGAGCTTGATTTTTAAACGCGCCAATTTTCTGTCAATTGAACTCAAAAATTTAGTAGTGCTAGCGGTACTCTGGAGTCTATTTGCTCTAGCTCAGACAATCCGCAGTGAAGCAGGAGTAATGACAACAGTAGTCGCAGGAGCGGTATTTGCCAATTCCTCGGTGCCAGAAGAACGCTTGTTGAAGAACTTCAAAGGTCAGTTGACAATTCTCAGTGTTTCAGTGCTATTCATCCTCCTAGCAGCTGACTTGTCTATTGCCAGTGTCTTTGCCTTGGGTTGGGGTAGTTTATTCACCGTTCTGGTACTGATGTTTGTCGTTCGTCCGATTAACATCCTTTTATGTACTTGGAACAGTGATCTCAACTGGCGACAAAAACTGTTTTTAAGCTGGGTTGCTCCTAGAGGAATTGTTGCTGCTTCTATTGCTTCTTTATTTGCAATTTTGCTGACACAGCATGGCTTTAACGGTGGTGATGCCATCAAAGCTTTAGTCTTTCTCACAATTATCATGACAGTTGTCTGCCAAGGGCTAACAGCTGGATGGATTGCTCAGTGCCTAAAAATCACATCCAAAGATGCAACTGGGGCGGTGATTGTTGGTTGTAATCCTTTGAGTCTTTTGATTGCGCGATTCTTTCAAGAGCGGGGAGAAAACGTAGTGATGATTGATACTGATCCAGATTGTTTTGAGCAAGCTGAAGCCCAAAATCTCCGGGTTATTGCCAGCAGTGCTCTGGATGCGGATGTTTTGGAAGAGGCGGGACTTGCCTCTGTGGGAACTTTTCTGGCTATGACTAAGAATGGCGAAGTGAATTTTGTCTTGGCTCAACGTGCAGCAGAAGAGTTTAATCCGCCGCGTGTATTAGCAGTTTTTCCTCGTGAGCCGCAAGCTACTAGTTCAGCCAACGAGAATAAAGTTAACCAAGCCTTTATCCCAGATTTAGCAATTAAGACTTGGAATGAGTACCTGAGTGATGGGCGAGTTAAGCTGGGGACAACTACACTGGTTGAGTCAGAATTTTCTAATCAAAGCGATCGCATCCAAGAAATGATTCGGACTAAGGTTTTGATACCGTTATTGCTAGAGCGAGAAGAACGCCTACAAGTAATGCCAGCAAATCAAGAGTGGGAAGCTGGCGATCGCATTATCTACCTATTGTATGACCCCAGACCCAAGCTTTTAAAACGCTTATCTGGCGCTACCCAGTCTACTCGCCTTTCTTTAGAAAAGTTACCAGAGGTTGAGGAAGTCACCCTTGCCCAATTATCTCAACTTTCAACTAGTGAGGTTCCTGGGGGATGAGGGAGCAGAGAGAAGTCCGAGCGGAGGCTTCCTCCGATCGGAACTTCGGAGGGAGGACAAGGGGGGAAGTTGCAGCAAGTCTTTCTTCTCTACCCCTCTACCTGCCTGCTGGTTCCTGTCTCAACACTTCTTCTTAGCTTTAGGAAGGGATAAACTCGCCTTCTGGTGGTTGTAAATTACCAAATTCAGATTTCGGTTGATACATTTGCTTTTCCTGCCACAGTAAAGCAGATAAATGTACTACAGCAAGAATTAGGGTAGCCACCGAGATCAGATAACTGTGTATGGTGTAAAGGTGTTGGATAGTAACGGTGCTAATAGCTCCACCGCCAGTCAGGATGTCGCGGAGTTGCCCACCGATAAAAGGAATTGCTTCGATGGTTCCTAGCTCAATGCTAAAACGCCAGTATCCTTCTTGAGTCCAGTCTAAAAGCATCGCACTCCAATCTAGCGCGATCGCACTCAGGGTAAACAAAATTCCACTAATCCAAGCAGCCAGCCAACTCTTGCGAAATTGCCGACCTAAAAACATCACCACAATTTGAATTAGAGCAACGACAATTACTGCATTACCAGAAATATCATGTGCTCTATGGAACAGCCAGCCATAAGGCACTTCCGTATTAATTCTTCTCAAAGAATTGTAAGCACCGCCTGCCGTCGGTTCGTAATCAAAAGAAAGTAAAACTCCGGTAGAGAGATAAATTAAACACAGAGTAAGAATTACGACTGCTAATGTCGTCGCCAGTCGCCGCAAAATTCTATCGAACTGAGTGCTTTGCATAGCTAAGCTCTCCTGGCTTAAGTGAGTATTTATTCTTAATTACAATTTTAGCTAAGAAAAATTAAGATATTTTACTTTTTTAAGAGTATGATAAATTTTTTTAAACTAAATACTGCACCCAAGCTTTTAACGGTTCTGGTGAACCATACCAAATACCAGGGTTTCTGGGAGAATGCCTTACACCTTCAATAACAAGATTTTCTGCCCCCTCTAGGTGAGCAGCTTCAATGGGCGTGATTCCATCGCCCCAAGTGTTACCCCTACCACAGGTTAATTGGTAACTACTGTAAGCTAACCAGCTACCGCGCCGCCTTTCCCCAAAAATAGTTTTGCCAGCCACACAAACGTAACGAACGTTTTTGTAGAAAGCTCCAGGGTAGTTATTGGTGACAAAATCCAGATTCCAGCGCGTCCAGCGTTCTTGGCTAGTGTGGGGTGTACCCAAAGTGACGAGGGTCGCAACTAGGGAATGCGCTTCCCATAGGGATGGATTAAGCTCACCGCGTGCTGAATAAGGCTTTTCTCCCATGTAGATGCGAGATATCCACCCCCCGGCTGAGTGACCAATCAAGTTAATTTGAGTAGCGTTGTATTGCTGCAATATCTGCTTTACAGTCCGATCAAGTTGCCACAGAATCGGTGTTACTGGTCTTCCGCCGAGAGTGGGTAGCCAATCCCGTCGTCGCAGGGGTACTGTAACCGTAGGAAAACCCAACTGTTGTAGTGATTGTTCTAGTTGGCGGTAGGCGATCGCGCTTTCTAAATACCCAGGTAAAATAACTGTCGGTAATGGCATTTTAGATTTTGGATGCAAGCATGTAGCGAAAATGTCGAGTCAGGCGTGTGCAAAGAAAAGTCTGATTTGAGATTTTTTTTTACAAATACCTGAATACCTAATAATGGCGTTTATTCATGGAATACTCAACAAATTGGGAAAGCTGGAAACAGTTTTAGAGTCTGCGGATGTGGTAATATTATCGAAAGTCTTTCAGTCTACGATTCAATTGTGACAACTGTTACAGAAGCGTCGGGTTTAAGTAAAGTAAAACAAAAAATTGAGTAGATTGTAGTTATACATACAGGAATTTTGCGATCGCCTAAACTGCCAACTGCTTAATCTCTCATTTTTCTGGCAATTCATAAAAATCAAAAGTAGTAATTTTTAACATCTCTCGTTAGCAAGTGCAACTTCAAATTATAATATTGCATCATTATAAAAACTGAATGCTTCAAATAATGCCAATCTTGCTGTTTTGAGTACCAAGCATAAGAAGTTATTATTTGTGAAGGGAAGCATCTACAGCAATATAGTCTGAAAGATAAGATCGCTATTCAACTGCAACCGAGCCGAGTGAACGATAACAGCTATGTCTTACGTCTCCCTGCTAAAAAATATACCAGATATCTTAAGCCAGCCAATTGGGATAGCAGCTATAGCCTCTATTGGCATCCACGGTGCTATTGCGTTAATTGTGCCACTAATGCCTGTGGACTCTAGCAAACCTAGAGAAGCAGCAAAAACAGTCGGACTCCTGGAATTAAGCCCAACCGACCAAGCACGTCTGCCACAAAATCCCAACGCACCCCAAGTGGCTCTACAACAGCAACTTCCCCAAACAGGGCAAGTTTCGCCTCCGAATTTTAACGCTCAGACTGTATTACCTCCACTGCCACCCGCTGCCTCTAGCCAGTTCACACTGCCACCACTACCTCAATCACTTAACAACTATCGCGTCTCTTCATTGCCCACAAAGCAGTCGGTGCGGATGATTCCCAGAGCAAACTTGGGATTTAATGCTGCTGGTTTCAATGCCAGTGGAAAATTTTCCTCATCAGCAGTTCCTCGTTTGAGTGACAGTGACATCAAATACGAAGCATCCAATCCGCTGCCTGTAAATAAATTACCCGAATTGCAGTCGCAGAAAATACCTGATGATATTCTGCGGAATCCTCAATATCCCAACCTTTCTGAGGCTACCTCTACTACAGCAGCGCTAGGAAACACTACCCCGCAAACCACGCCGTCGGGTGATGTATCCCAAATTACTCAAAACCAGCAACAAGTAGCTCCCATTGGACAACCTCTACAAGGTGCAGACAACTTAGCCCTAGCAGGACAAAGCTTGCCGCAATTGCAGCCGGGAACTATGCCGAATATGCCTGAGTTACCCTCAAAAGCGATCGAACAAGCGATCGCCCAGGTAAACTCTTATGAAGACTTGAGAAAAATAGTTCGGCAAGAATACCCGAATGCGGAAGAAAAAGCAGTCATCCGTGACACAATCCCTACAGATAAACCGAATCTGCAAGGTACTGTCTTGGGTGTATTAGTGGTAGATCCTGATGGCAAGGTCTTAGATATCAAGTTCCAAAATAAGTCAGTCTCTCCTGAACTGGAATTAAAAGCAAGGGAATATTTCAACACGCAATCTCCCAAGGGAGAAAAGCAAACTAGTTCTTACCCGTTTAGCCTGAGTTTCCAAAATAACAGCAACACTTCTGGGACTACTCAAGCTACTCCCAAACCATTACCTGAACTGCAAAATAGAAATAACCAGTTAGCGCCCTTACCAGCAGCTAATTCCAAACCATTACCTGAACTGCGAATCAGGAACAACCAGCCTACGCCATCATCGGTAACTACTCCTAAACCATTATCGGAATTGCGAAACAGAAATAACCAGCTAACACCCTTACCGACAGCTAATCCCAAACCATTATTGGAATTACGGAACAGAAATAATCAACCAGCAACTACGCCCAAACCATTGCTGGAACTGCGAAATAGAACCAATCAACCAGCGCCATCATCAGCAGCTACGCTCAAACCATTGTCTGTGCCAACAGTAAATAACAATCAATCGGCACTTTCGGCTGAGTCTGATAAAAAGTTATTAGAACAGTTGCGTCAGTTGAAGGAAAACAGAGAAAAATCTACTCAAGAAAAATAAAAATCTGTTGGTAGTTTTGGATTAGGCATAAGCTAAAAGTGATGAATGATAAATCTTAAATTTTTATCATTCATTCTAAAAAAATCGTAGTTATCTGATACAAAATTCAGTATACAGAAGATATTCCTCTTTTGAAGGGAAGCTTTGAGGTTTCCACGTTTTTAAGCTGCCCACACTTAGAGCAAGCTGTAAGTGTGCGAGTATGTAACCTAATTTACCAGCCTTGCTCTGCTTGTTGGGAAACGTAAGTAGCTACCTCTAAAATTTCCTGAGAGCTTAACTTGCTTCTGAAGGCAGGCATAGCATTTTTACCATTCTGCACTTGGTAGATAATTGCCTGGATTGAGTCGTTATCATAATTTGCGAGGTACTTTGATAATGCTTCTTTTTTCAAGGTTTTGTGGTTAATGAGGATGTTACCACCACCTATATGGCAAGAAGCGCAGTTAGCATTAAAAATTTTTGCACCGTTGGGTGTTTCAGCAGCTAATGCTGGACGAACAAATGTTAATTTGGACAGAGCGATCGCTAATAGCAAGATTAATAAAAGTATTCTCAAGAAATTCTCCTCGTAACAAGCCTCAGCAACTACAGTTGCTAACCGCTATGTGTACTTTACCCCACGATGCTCTAGTCTCCATAGAGTATAAACGCGACTAATTCCTGATTTAGCCAAATTTGCTCAAAATTGACGGTAACGAGTAATCCCTTCTATCACCACGCGGCGTTTAGCATTTTAGTCAGGGATAGGACTCATTACCGCCCTTTATTAGGCATTGGAGACTGGGAAGATTTGGTTAAAAACCCGCCTCTGGTGAGCGTAATTCTTCAATCTTAAAGAAGGTTAAAATCTCGCCCCTCATGGATAGATTTCTTCTCCAGTACCTAATCGCTATTACCCAGCCTCCTTTATCCATTTTGTCTGCCACCTTAAGACTATGGCGTTTTGCTTTTCGCTAATGCTAACAAGCAAGGAAAATCATCTGATGCCAAAAATGCTGTGTCTAGCCTTCAACAGTGATTTTGCCAACCATACCAGCACCACGGTGAGGTTCACAGTAGAAGGTGTATTCACCAGCTGGTGCGTCTGCGGGGAAGGTAGTTGTTTGCTTTTGACCAGGACTCATCATCAACTGCTTGTGAGACAGACCTTTTGCTAAATCGGCACTCTTAGTAGGATTTTTAGCAGCATCAAACACAACGTTGTGGGGAGGAACTTTGTTGTTCACCCATTCAATTGTGTCGCCTGGCTTAACGGTCAACTTGGCAGGTTCAAATGCCAGCATTCCTTTATCACTACCCAATTTTACCTGGTATGTTTCAGCCGCAGCGCTGGGAGTAAAAACAGCGAAGCTACTAACAACTACAAGGACTGTTAACACAGCTAGACCAAAGCGTCGCCAGCTAGCAGCAATTAATTTCATGGCTCTCTCCTAACAAATAGTTTTATTTTTCCTTTTTTATTTTAAATAAAATCAACACCAAATATGACAATCTGTCGTAGATGCAATTTTTTTTTTCAATAATGGGGAGCAATCAACAGTAAAAAATTGTGCAATCGATAATAAATACTAGACTGCTATACACCAAAAAGCCTATAAAAAGAGTTAAAGAATAAAAAAAGTATTTTTATTATTGTTTAAAAATAGTCCTTGGCTTCTCAAAAATTTTCCGTACCCCAACCAGGAGCCTTTTGTGCTGCTGTGAGCACGAAAGCAGCTAAACTTTCTACCTGCTGTTGCGATAACAAGCTAGAAGGCATCTGACGACACCAATAGGTTTCTTCACTACCATCGTAGGTCATGGGTTGGCGCATAAAGCTAACAAGAGCATTAATGCGATCGCGAGGGGGATTAGCACCCTTAAGTGTGTTCAGAGATAGAGACACTAGCGGATCTGGTAAAGTTGCGCCGCCAACATGACAATTAAGGCAGTTGGTTTCAAACAGTTTTTTGCCCGCAGATAATTCTTGTGGTGAAAACAGACGAGTATTGCCCTGTTCATCCAGTTCTAAAGCAATTGGCTCAGTAACATGCAAATATCGGACTATATAGGGGTCAATACTTGCAGCTTGAGCGGGTAAGCTATGGCTGAAATAAACCACAAAGGCAAAGACTAAAACTAGGAAACGAGCCAAAAAGCGACACAGCATCAGAAGCTAGGGAGTATATTGTGGAGCGATCGCCTAAATGTAGGAAATTTTATCCCATTTAATCTGTCAAAATTCTGAGTTCTCAGTCCTGATTCTGGAGAAAAAAGTCAAGAATCAGCACCGAGACATAACGAAGTCTGAAAGTCTTTCTTGAATGCGCTCAAGTCTCAGGACTCAGAACTCAGGACTTCCGGGACAGTAAGGGCAGAATTGCCCCGCCCCTACATCACACAATACGGCGATTTATCGTTGTGATTTAGTAATATATTTTACCTCCTCCCCACTTAGTGCCAACAATTTTTGGTTGCAAGAGAATATGACCAGCGATCGCCTCCAAGTCATCATCCGTCAGATTTCGCATTGCTGTGAAAATATCTGCGCTCTTGATACTGGGGTGTATTTCAGAAATCTCTTCTTCCCCATCGTAAGTAGTGGGATTTTTCAGGTAGTCCACCAAGCCTTCAACATTATTACGGTTTGGTGTTGCAAGTGCCAAGTCCTCTGGAGTAAGTCCTACGTTTTGGTTTGTCTTAGTAACTCCCCCAGCATGACATTGGGCGCAAGCGTAATTAAATAAGCGTTTGCCTTCTTTAACTTGTTTTAGGCTGAGTACGACGGTATCACCCTGAGCATTTAATGGTACTGTTCGGGTAGCTTCGTCAAGTTCCACCGCTGTCGCGCTACCGACAATCAGCTGAAACGTGAGTAAAACAGTAACCACAACAACGCCAATTAGTCTTCTAAACATGTTTCCCCTTAAAGATTTTGACGCTCAACACAGCTAGCTAATAAAGCGATTCTCAATCTCCATGCTGCTAATTGTTAATTGCTAATGGCTCATTGTTCTTTGTCATTAGCGATTAGCCAAAGTCTAAAATAGCCCTTCAGGTGACTCCGGTATCGCCCACCGAGTCGCTAGTACCTTTTGGGTGTATTTCAGACAATATTTGCGAAATAATTGCCTTTGCATCTTCTAACGCCAAACGGGTCTTTTGGTGTTTATAGGCAATTCCTAGTTGGTCGCACAGAGAAAACACTTTTTCTACAGGAATACTGTAGTCTGCTGCTATCTCTGCGATCGATAGGTCTGCAAAACCCATAATGTTTGTTAACTGACAGATAGAGATTGAGTCGCTGTAATACCAATATCACGTTAAGAGTGCAATTTGTTGCCCAAAATCCGGTAGCGTCTCAGTTGGGGATCAAGAAGGTAGTACTGCGGGTTAGCCAGTGAAGCACAGACGTGGGTGATATGAGAGCGGTATGCTCGTTTCGCTGTTGCTAGAACACTAATTCAGTATCCAAATTGAACCCTTGTGTCCATCCACCCATAGGCAATTTCATTAAGTTGAGTATTCCCTCTTTCGATTTGCTTCTCGTAAACCTTCTGACCACCCAGGGCTTCGTAAAACCTACACGCCGAGTTATCTGCCAACACCCACACTAGCATTGAGTGAATATCTGTCTGAGCAAGTCTCTTTAAGAGAACCATAAACAAGCGATATCCAATGCCGTGCCGTTGATGAGTCTTAAGAATATAGATAGCGTTGATTTCACCTTTGTATATGGGGTTCCCTGTACGCTCCAGACCTCCATTAGCAAAACCAACAATCTGTCCTAACGCGTCAACAGCAACGTATGTAAACTGCTGAGTGTCTTTTGCACTCCTCAAGATTTCCTCCCAGCCACGCTCACGTTTTTCATAGGACAGTTGAGCTAGATAGCTGTCTGGTACAATGCCACGATAGGTTGTTTGCCAAGTGTCTACATGAACTCGTGCAATTACGGGTACATCTTTTAAGGTGGCTTCTCTCAGAAGCATCAGATGGATCTCCTAGTATTTTAATTTTGAATTGCCTACCTAACCTTTACCCCCAGTAAACGTCACACTTTGAATAAAGTAGCGGTTGAAAAAAGCGTAAATGCCTAAAGCTGGCAAGGTGAACACCATAGAAGCTGCCATAATGTAATTCCAATAGCTGATGTATTGACCTTTGAAGGTGTTCAGCCCCAAAGGTAGGGTAAACATTTCTGGGTCAAATAGGATAACTATCGGCAGCAAGAAATTATTCCAACTACCCATGAATACAAAAACCGCCTGTGCTGCTAGTGCTGGTTTTGCTAGAGGTAAGACAATATGTCGGAAAATTCCAAAGGTGTTTAAGCCATCTAGTTGAGCGGCTTCTTCTAGTTCTTTAGGAAAATTGACAAAAAACTGCCGCATCATGAAGATAAAAGTGGCATTAACCATGCTAGGTACAATCATGCCCTGATAAGAATTCAGCCAGCCGATCGCTTTTAAAATCAAAAATGTCGGAATCAGAGTGATTTGCGCCGGTACTGCCAGCACTGCCAAGATTAGGAAAAACCAAAAGCGTTTGCCCACAAAGCGCAGCCTCGCCAAGGCATAACCCGCCATTGAATTTAACAACAAGTTAAAAATAGTGACGCTGACAGCAATTACCACACTGTTGAATAACCAGCGCCAAAATAACGGTTCTTGCAGGAAGATTTGCCTATAGTTATCGAGAGTAAAATTCTTGGGGAAAAAATTGGGTTCACCGCTAACAATTTCTGTAAGCGACTTAAATGATGCTGAAAGTGCCCAGAGAAAGGGAATCAGAGTAATCAGGGCATAGAGTGTCAGTAATACGTATAACAGTACTTTGAGCCAGGACGAGCCAGAGATTTTAGTCAAATCCTATCGCCTCCAAAAAGTCGCCGCTGAATCAGAGTAATAGTAATAATAACTGCCGCTAGTAAAAAGGCGATCGCAGCAGCATATCCCATCTGCAAATTACGAAATACAGCTTGGTAAATTAACAGCACCACAGTCAAAGTGGCGTTGTTTGGCCCGCCAGTACCACCAGAAAAGATATAAGATTGGTCAAATAATTGAAAAGTGCCAATTACCCCTATTGCTATCACAAAGAAAGTTACAGGCTGGAGCAAAGGAATAGTGATGCGGATAAACTTTTGCCACTCATTAGCTCCATCAAGTTCTGCCGCCTCGTAAAGTGTTTGCGGAATATCTTGCAACGCTGCCAAATAAATCACCATGTAAAACGGCGCGGTTGACCATATATTCATCAGCATAATGCCTTTGAGCGCAACTGCTGGGTCGCCTAACCAGTTATAGGTGGGCAGTCCCACAAAAGCAAGAAAATAGTTTAGTAGCCCATCGGTGTTATAAATCCACATGAAGATGAGCGTCAGTACTGCTGAAGAGGTGACTGTTGGCAAAAAATAAAGGATGCGCCACCAATTTTTGCCACGAATCCCAGAGTT
Source organism: Nostoc sp. B(2019) (assembly GCF_010091925.1). GTDB lineage: Bacteria > Cyanobacteriota > Cyanobacteriia > Cyanobacteriales > Nostocaceae > Komarekiella. Next base: position 31,720 of record NZ_WVID01000012.1, read on the forward strand.
GAGAGTTACTGCCAGAATTAAAGCTAGGACAGTTTGAGTTGGCACAACAATTGCTACATATTCTGCTGTGTTTCTCAAAGCAATCCAAACCCGTTCATCTTCAACTAAGCGCGTGAAGTTCCGCAAACCGATGAATTCGTACTCGATACCGCCGAGAAGTTGGACTTTTTGCAGGGAAAGAAAAACGGCGTAGAGAATAGGTAAAACTACAAAAGTCCCCAAAACTAGAATGGTGGGCATCATAAATATGTACCCAGCCAAGTCTTCTGTGATATTCCACCTGGGGTTACTGCGCCATCTACTAAATAATTGGGTCAACATCGTAATGTTGATGACTAACATCGTAATGTTTATGGTCAAGATCGTAATGTTGATGACCAACATCGTAATGTTGATGACCAACATTGTAATCTTGATGACTAACATTACGACATTCATAAAGAACATTCAAACATTTGCCACAAACATTTGAATAGTTACCTATGAGTGTTTAAGGTTTGTAATGAACGCTTTAGCAAAACGAACAAACTTGTCAAGTGTAGACGCAAAGCGGCTTGTCGTCAGATATCGCCTGAGATAATTTAGAGAGAGTTAGTAGTTGTACCCTTTACCCTTTAGCTACTCCATTGCTTTAATTTGCTTATTAGCTTCATTCTGCGCTCTTAGCATCGCCTGCTTTAATGGTTGTTGCCCTAGCAAAGCGCTAACAAACTGGTTATCAAAGTTGTTGACAATCGCCGCTGGATACTTGCCTACCTGCCACGGTGTAGCGTAATTAACCCCGGTTACTAATGGCGATCGCAAGGGGTCTTGGTCATAACCCAATTTTTCTGCTACTGATTTACGTGTAGGCAGTGCAAATCCTGTTCCTGTCCACTTCTGCATACCTTCTTTACCGGTGAGATAAGAAATCAACTCCCAAGCTTCGGCTTTATGCTGCGCTTGCTTGTTCATTACATAGGCAACGGTAAATACCATTGTGCCTTTCTTGTTATTTATACTTGGTATTTCTGCGGTAGCAAACTCCAATTTGGGAAAGGTTTCGGTTAAATAGGGAATTGCCCAGTTGCCTTCAATTACCATTGCCACTTTTTCTTGGCCAAACATCTCACTACCTGAGTTTGTGCCTACATCAGATTTTTGTGCCGAGGAGCGGTCTTTTTGATACTGGTCTACTACTAGCTGTAAACCCTGCATACCTGCCGTACTGGCGAAAGTAGCATAACCCTTTTGGTCAACGACATGCCCGCCAAAGGCTTTGATTTTGTAAGCTTGACGTGCCAATTCTGGAATTTCGCCAAAACCGTATTTGTTAAGTTTGCCTGTCAACTTTTGGGAATAAGTACGTAATTCATCCCAAGTAGCTGGCGGATTACTCAAGCCAGCAGCAGCGAATGCTTTTTTGTTATAAAACAAGGCAAGAGTAGAATAGTCTTTGGGAAGACCGTAAATTTGGTTCTGGTATTTGAAACTATCAAGTAGAGTATTCTCAAAGTCCGCTAGGTCAAATTCTGGGGTAATGTAAGCATCTAGCGGTTCTAAGACATTTTGACTCATCAAGAAAGGAGCTTCAAGAGCATCGAGATAAAAAACATCAGGCGCGGCTTCCCCAACCAAACGCGTTTTGATTACATCCATGTATTGGTCAGAAATCACCTCATACTTAACTTTGATAGTGGGGTGCTGCGCCTCAAAGTCTTGCAGTACTTGTCTCAAGAGCTTTTGTTCAACAGGAGAGCCTCCCCAACCACTGAGTTTAATGTTGACTGCTGTAGGTGCTGACGGTTTGTTTAGTGATTGTAGGTTGTGATAACCAATAATAGTGATAGCGATCGCTATTATTAATCCCAAAAAGTTAAATAAACTTCTTTTGCTCACGGACGAATGACGGTTTCTCTCACCTAACTTAATATCTTTTGTAGCTAATAAATAATATTTGACTTCTCTAAAATTTTATTGAAAAATGCAAGCTAAAATAACGAAGAATTATCAACATTCTTGATACAAAGATTGAATCTTAGCACCTGGACTCTTGCTAGAATGCTTCACCCGTAGACGATAGTGTATGAATTCTGTTCCAGCTGAAACTGCTACGCCTTTAACTTTAGAAATTTCCCAGATTGCCTCACCACCCACAGCACTTTATCCTACCTCACAACCCAGCCTCCCAATTTCTAAGGATGCGATTCGCACCAGCTTGAGAGCCTCCACTGGGGATGCTGTTTTGTCAGCAGTTTTCTCTCTGACTACTGGTGGGATTTTGCTTTCTAATTTCTTGGTGGAGTTGGACGCCAGTCCAGTGGTATTTGGGATGCTGTCCTCTATTCCCATGATTGCGAATCTTATTCAGCCGTTGGGTGCTTACTTCTCTGAGAGCACTACTAGCCGCTTTCAGTATTCCCTTTTGACTCATGGAATCTCTCGACCACTGTGGCTGATTTTAGTAATTGGCATTTTAGCCACAAGCTGGGGTGGAGTTAATAATCATCAATTGGTGATATTGACGCTTTTGATTGTCTTGTTCACCCATCTTTTGGGAGGCCTAGGAAGCGCGGCTTGGCTAAGTTGGGTAGCTATGATAGTCCCTCGGCGATTGCGAGGTCGGTATTTCGGCTTACGTAACAGTGCCGCTAGCTTAACTAATTTAGTCTGCTTACCTTTGGCAGGTCTAGCTGTATCACACTGGTACGGAGGAACTCTACAAGGTTATGGAGTAGTTTTACTGGTAGGTATCGTGTTCGGGATTGTGGGAATAGGCTGTCAGTATTTCCAGGTAGATGTAAATCCGCAATTGCAAAACACTTATGTTGCTAAGTTATCTCAAAGTGAGATTCAGTCAAACGCTACAAAAAATGAATCTTGTGAGATATCTGAATCAATCTGTTTACCACAGCCGCCTACTTCCCAAAACCAGTTAAATAGCGGCATCTGGCAAAACACTAACTTTTTGATGTTCCTGCTTTATTTCGGCTTGTGGATGCTTGCTATTAATCTCAGCGCTCCTTTTTTTAATCTTTACATGCTGGACACGCTGGATATTGATGTAAGTTGGGTGACTATCTATAGTAGCCTGCAAGCAGGGGCGAATCTGCTGATGCTCATCCTGTGGGGCAAATTAGCAGACAAAATAGGTAATCGTCCCATCCTGATTTTCGTTGGTATTTTGGTTGCAGTTACACCATTGCTGTGGCTGGGGATTGGTGCTAATCGCCTTGATCTCTGGGTATGGTTGCCACTATTACACATCTTCTGTGGCGGTACTGGGGCAGCAATTGACTTGTGCAATAACAATATGCAGCTAGGGATTGTACCAATTAAAAATCAGTCTATCTATTTTGCGATCGCAGCCGCCGTTGCTGGGGCAAGTGGTGCTTTAGGCACAACTATAGGCGGCTTCATCGTCCAATTTGCCGAATCTGGAGGCTTACTAGGATTATTTGCTCTCTCTAGTCTATTTCGACTAGCAGCGCTTATTCCACTCATGTTTGTCCAAGAGCCAGGGGGATGAGCAGCACGAAGAAGCGAGAATGAGAAATTTTGTTGTATTGTCTCCGCTAAAAGTGTAGATTTTAAAAAACTTACACCCCCAGTATTAGGAAAAGAAAGCGATCTTGCTCACAGATCACACCTGTTAACAAGAGCATCTGTTATCACAGCTAAAACCATCGCAGCTAACCGTATGCTCAATCTACTTGTACTGATCAACTGGGCTTCTTTTGTTGCACTTATTTTTGGTGTGATCAATCCAAAACTGGTTTTGCTTGGTGAAAAACGCACCCGCCTCAAGAGCGCTGGTATATATTTAGGGCTATTTGTAACTTCTGGTTTCGCTATTGGAGTACTGTTTCCAAAATCAGCAAATCAAGCGCCCGAAATCAGAGCAGATGCGCCGCCTCAGTCAACACCTATCGCCAGTCCATCACCAACAGAAGCAAAGCGATCATTAACACCTATACTCAAACCAGAGGTAACACCAGCGCCCACACAGCAAAAGTCAGTAATTTTCAATTCAAGTGTGTGCAGCACAGGTGCTTATCTCCCGATCAAAGGAGCCAGTACTGCTCTTTACACAGTTTGCCAGTACATTAATACTAACTCAATCAAATCTGAGTCAGTAGCGTTGGTAACTGGCAAAAATGCAGAGAATGACGAGTTGGTTTTGGAGCTGCAAGCCGAAGCTGGGTTTGAAAGATTCATGTGGAGAGACTACAACCCTTTGGCAGATAAAAGCAAAGACGTGTGCATCGAATATGTAGATAAATCAGTTTCGTGTTTCAAATTCTCAAAAGAGCCAGATGAGGTCAGTTCCAGGCTACAGATCAAAACCCAACAACTTCTACCTCAGCAGAAGCACAATCTGCAACGCAATCTAATTTTGTAGGTGTGTCTGTTGGGTTGTATAACATTTTTCTGCCTTCCTTGACATAAGTTAAATTTGAATACTAAGGGCAAAAGGAAGTCCCCAAGAATTAATTGAGGACTCCATTGGTTTAGAGTTTGGCTGAGTTACTCAGCGGCGGTAGAACTCAAGGACATTGTTTCCCACAACACCATGTGTGGTGCAGTTGGTGCAGGCTGATGTAAGGAAATTAGCTGCGCTAATGTATTCTTTAACTGGGTACGGGGTACGATATCATCGACAAAACCGTGTTTAAGTAAATCTTCTGCTGTCTGAAAATCATCGGGTAGTTTTTCCCGCAAGGTTTGCTCAATCACTCGCCGACCAGCAAAACCGATGGTTGCTTTTGGTTCTGCGAGGATGAGATCGCCCAACATCGCAAAACTAGCGGTAACACCGCCTGTGGTGGGATTTGTCAAAACGGGTATGTACAATAGTCTGGCATCTTGATGGCGTTGTAAGGCTGCGGAGATTTTCGCCATCTGCATCAAAGAAAGCATTCCTTCTTGCATCCTGGCTCCACCGGAGGTGCAAATAATTACAACAGGATAACGCCGTTGAGTGGCTTGCTCAATTAGGCGAGTGAGTTTTTCCCCCACGACTGAACCCATGCTACCACCCATGAAGCGGAAGTCCATTACCCCAAGAGCAATGGGTAAGCCATTTATTTGGCCCAAACCTGTCTTAACAGCGTCTAATAAGCCAATTTTCTCTTGGGTTTCTCGTAGGCGATCGCTATATAGTTTGCGATCGCGAAATTGCAGCGGATCGCTTGGACGTAAATGCTCATCCATCGCTCTCCAGGTATTGTGGTCAATCAATTGACGGATGCGTTCATCGCTGTCCACCCGATTATGATGACCACATTCGACACAAACCATCTGATTCGCTCTCAAGTCTTTTGTATAAGCTAATACACCACATTTTGAGCATTTATGCCATAATCCATCAGCAATTTCACGTTCTTGGCGTTCGAGGCTGGTAGATCCTGATTTACGTCGATTTGCAAACCAATCAAATAGAGACTTTAAACCGCGTGATTCTTCGTTGTTCGCCATTTTTATTTTATTCAAGGGATTATGTGGTAGAAAATAGGTCAAGCTGCTATGAGGAGTCTAAGGTAAAAAGCCTAAAGTCCAATTAAATTGGACTCTTGACTCTTGTAAAGACGCGCTTTTTGAGTGCGTCTCACTCATTTAGTCTTGACTACATCGTCAAATTACGTTTGTAAGCAATTCAGACCTTATTTTGCATCTTTGGTTGCCAGCTTAACGAAAATACTCATGCCAATACAAGTCTCTTGCTCGTCTTCTAGAGGACTTGTTATGGGAACGTACTGACAAAGCCATGAGAATACCAACCTCCAAATAGGATGCTGTACCCTTTGCACCCAAATTAATCATTCGTGTTGCTGAGTCATGAGCAATGAGCATCTGTTGCATTAGCTGTGCTTGCCAACGGGTAATCGTCGTTAAGAGGGTAATACAAGTCACAGCCTGATATTACCAAAATCTGAAGGACAGATGGGGTAATGCAGGTTACAATCACGAGCGGATAATAAGTAACGAGGAATGGGGATGAGGTTTCTCACCGAATTTCAATCCACTTCAAATTTTGGAGAAATTCCCCTAGTATCCAGTCTGTGTGTTGTTCAAGATGCTGGAAAAAATAACCTCAGATAGCTAGACAAGATAGCTTCGCCGCCAAATAGAGTAATTACAGATCCTAAAGCTAGAAAAGGCCCAAAAGGTATTTTTTGTCCCAACTGTTGCGATCGCATTATCATTGCACCGCCACCCGCTAACGCTCCCAGCGCACAGGCAACAAAACTAGCCAGGAGCAAATACTTCCATCCTAACCAAGCTCCCATCATCGCTGCTAACTTGGCGTCACCTGCACCCATCGCCGCTTTACCAAAGGCAATTGAACCAATTATTGCGATCGCATCAAACAGCCATAAGCCCAACACCGCACCAACTATTGCCTTCATCAGGTGATTTACCAACGCTTCCCAGCTAGCCTCTGGTAAAAAACCAACCATCATTTGAAATATAATCCCTACTACCAAACCAGACTGAGTAAGTGCATTGGGTAAGGTCATCGTATCTAAGTCTATGAGCGATAATGCCAATAACCAACTACAAAAAGCCCAATAGCTTAGAGTTAAAATTGAAACTTTAAATATAAAAAATATTAGTAAAAATACTATGCCAGTTATCGCTTCTACCACTGGATAACGGACAGAAATCTTGCTTTTGCAATATCGACATCGCCCTTTTAACCATACCCATCCCAGCACTGGAACATTATCGTAGGCTTTTAGCTGGTTTAAACAATGGGGACAGCGAGAAGGAGGCCAAAGAATCGACAACCCAGCAGGTAGCCGATAAACAACAACATTGATAAAGCTGCCAATAGATGCACCTAATGTAAAAACAATGACACTCGCCGAGACGACCATCAAAATGTTCATATAGTCATTTGTCATTTGTCTTCTCTTACAAAGTTGAGGCAGTCGCTTGAGTGGGTTCCCGCCCTTAAAGGAACTGCCGTCTAATCTAAGGAAGCCTTAGCTTAGACTTTGCGCTTTGTCAGTTGTCGTTGATCTTTTGCTCTTTGTCGAGAGCTAATAAATCTTGACTTTTGACTCTTGACTCTTGTACAGACGCGATTAATCGCATCTCTACTGTTGACTAATACATGTGCGACTCAATTTGATTCAATGGCACAAAGCACTCTTGAGGTAAGAGAACTGGTTGGTTAGTAAAAATTACCTTACCTCGATGAGTTACGCGATTAATTGCTACACCTGAAGGTTGCCCAGCTATTTCGGGATGAACCTCGCAGTGGGTGTAGTAGATTTGCCCAGCGGCTCTGATTACAGCGGGATCAATCAAAGGAGGCTGATTCTTAGGGGCAGTAAAATTTGTTTGTCCTTGTCGTAATGCGTACACTATCGACTGCTATATAATTGCTAGATTTCCCTTTAGTCTACCCGAAACTTCTAGCCAAGGTTGCCAAATCGCCCAGTTAAAACTACAAAATTATTTTTCTCCAAGAGCCTTAATCAGTGCGTCACCCATAGCGCGGCAACCTAAAAGATTCTTTCCTGGGGAGATTATATCGCCTGTGCGATCGCCTTGTTCTAAAACTTGGAATACGGCTTGTTCAATGTGGTCTGCCGCTTTTGGCTGGTCTAAACCGTAGCGTAACATCATTGCTGCGCTCAAAACCTGTGCTAGGGGATTTGCTTTATCCTGTCCTGCAATATCTGGGGCGGAACCGTGGACAGGTTCAAACACACCAGGCCCAGAAGCACCTAAACTAGCAGAGGGTAACATCCCAATACTACCTGTGAGCATGGCAGCAGCATCAGAGAGAATATCGCCAAACAAATTTCCTGTAACGATGGTATCGAATTGCTTGGGAGCGCGTACTAGTTGCATAGCAGCATTATCGACGTATAGATGAGAAAGTTCGATATCTGGATATTCTTGGGAAAGTTGGGTGATGCGATCGCGCCACAACTGAGATACTTCTAATACATTCGCCTTATCCACCGAACAGAGCTTACCACCACGTTTTCGCGCAGCTTCAAACGCCACCCGCCCAATGCGTTCAATTTCCGATTCTGTGTAAACCATTGTGTTCACACCGCGCTTCTCACCAGTCTCCGTGGCAAAAATTCCCTTGGGTTTACCAAAATAAATTCCACCAGTGAGTTCGCGCACCACCATAATATCTACGCCTTCCACAACTTCACGTTTCAAAGTTGAGGCGTCAATTAACTGAGGCAAAATTTTTGCTGGACGCAAATTGGCAAATAGTCCCAATCCTGCGCGTAGTCCCAACAAACCTGCTTCTGGGCGTAAATTCGCTGGTAGAGAATCCCACTTATAACCACCAATGGCAGCGAGTAGTACAGCATCACTGTTACGGCAAGTCTCTAGAGTCGTAGATGGTAGGGGTTCGCCTGTAGCATCTATCGCTGCACCGCCGATTATGGCTTCTTGGAATTCAAACTGAATATCAAACTGCTTCCCTACAACTTTCAGCACATCTACCGCCACTGCCATAATTTCAGGGCCAATGCCATCGCCAGGGAGTAGAGTAATGCGGTAGTTCTGAGTCATAGCTAGTTTTTACTCGGTAAATGCTTGCAGATTAAATATCATACCGAGCAAAATGTACCTGTGGAGTTTTTAATTTATTCAAAGCGGCGTCTTTCATCATCCCACAAGGGACATTGGGTATGGGAAAAGAGTAAGGGGAAAAGGGAAAAACCATCTCTTTACCCTTTAACCTTTTCCCCCTCTTAAGAGTCCCCAATCCCAGTTCAAGCTAGTTCTATCTAGTTGCCAAAAGCATCCTTGATACTATCAACAGTGCGTTCAACAACATTCTTTGTGTTGTCTACTGCTTTCTGTGTGCGAGCCGCATCTTCCTCTGCTCTTTTCTCAATTCGAGCTGCATCTCGCTTGGCTTTGCGTTCAACAAAACTACCACTGTCCGTTGCTTGATCAACTTTAGCGGCATTTTTCTTTGCAGTGCTCTCAACTTTATCTGCTGTATCTCGGATAAAGTTCTTGGCTCGTCCAGCATCTTCGCTGGCTTTGCCTTTAACTTGATCGCCTGCGTCTGCTGATGCGATCAAGGTTGCAGCAGGCTCAGCCATTGCTGAGGTGTTTGAGAAAAACGCACCCTGCCAAACAAAAGCGATCGCTGATACACAAAATAGAGTTGTAGCTATCCAGCGTCCTACAGTCGAAAGCCGCTTCGTAAAATAATTTAGTTTCATAGAATACAATCTGCACGAGATTTAGCTTACTATTTTTACTTCATCTGGCTTATCAGCCAAATCTTTCCTTAGACAGAGGTTTTCTTGTCATAAGTTGTTAGATGAATTCACTCTTTCAATGGTTGTGTTGTGAGCAATTTTGGTTGTGTTGCAAAAACTAGCTAGAGAGAAAAAAATTGTATAGCTTAAAACCAACTATTTAACCACTACCAATTGATTAATGCATTTCAGGACTTTTACATACAAGCAGTTTCAATTTCCGAAACGACACTAATTAAAGCTGTAGAAAGAGATTAGGTTAACTGTTAATCACAAGCCGCACCCCAGCAGCTATGGTAAAAGAATTAGCAATTTGCACCCGTGGACTAACTAAGCAATTTGATCGGCACGTCGCTGTCAATGATGGTGATTTAGAAATCCAAGCGGGTGAGGTATATGGACTGATTGGCCCGAATGGTGCGGGTAAAACAACTCTCATCCAAATGTTGGCAACTGCTGATGAACCAACTACGGGTGAGATTTATATTAATGGCGATCGCCTACTCTGTGACAAGAGTAAACTCAAGCTTAAGCGTCGCCTTGGCTAATTACCCGATGACTACTAGTAGCTTACGCTTAAAATTTTTCACGGCAAAAGTACTACCATCTGATAATCATGCTAAATTCCTCTACTCAAGACTTACGCTTTACTGCCATCGGGTTTCTAAAACAAAGTCCCCCCCAACGTTTACAGATGCTCAAGCAATTGGGCATAGCTCGTTATGAGTTTTTAACTAAAATGCACCTAAATGAAGCAAATATAATTTGTATAATGCGGTTTTTACAATATCCAAATAAACTAAAATTTCCTAATCTGATAGGAGCAGATTTATCTGGTTTAATTTTAGATGGGGTAAATTTCATCAAGGGAAATTTATCAGAAGCTAATTTGCAAGGCAGCAGTTTAGTTAATGCAGACCTTTTATTTGTCAATTTCACAAGAGCTAACTTAAGAAATGCAGATTTAAGATGTGCAACTCTCAATGAAACGATTTGGTTAGATACGCTCGTAGATGAGTGCGAATTTGGAGCAGGAATCGGATTAACAAAGCTGCAACGTCAGGATTTACAACAGCGAGGAGCTAGATTTAATCATTAGCCTTTTCACCTTAGTGTCTTAGTGCCTTAGTGGTTGAAAAGTCAGTTTTTTTAACCACCCTCCGGGTTCATCAGTCGCCTACGGCGGGAAACCCGCCTACAGCGCTGATTCACCAAGACACTGCGAAAAGTATGTAGCAAGAACCCGCAGAGTGCGCCGGCTTCCTCCGAATCCAAACTTTAGGCAAACATAACTTTTCAAATATTGTCTTAAAGCATTTTACCTCGTAGCACTGTTGGGAGAATCAACAGTAGCGACTGGGTTCGGCTGATTCAGGTAATTGTAGACTAGCTGGGAAACTTGACGAATAAAGTCTCTTCCCCTAGTGTCCTTATATGGACGCCTGACAAAGATGGCCGCTAAGTAGCGTTTGCCATTGGGCATAGTAATAAATCCAGCGTCGCCAATGAGAAAGCCGATATCTCCAGTTTTGTTGGCAATCACTGCACCTTTACCCAAACCTGCGGGAAGTAGTGTATTAGTGACGGTGCGATACAGAATATCCAAAGCTTGCTCCCGGCTCTCCGGGGAAACTAGCTTGTTATTGACTAACAAAGCCAGCGCCCTTGTCATGTCTTGAGAACTTGTAGTATTAGTTCCCCGCAAATCAGCTAAAAGACGCCGAATTACTGTGTCTTTCAGTCCCCAACTACGGAAACGCTGATTGAGTCGTGCCGCTCCACCCAAGCGATCAATAATCATGTTGGTGGCAGTATTATCACTGATAGTAACCATCTTAGTGACGGTTTCCAAAGCTGTGTACTTCTTGCCGACTCGCTCATACTGCATTGTCCCAGAGCCATTGGTCACTAAGTCGCGCCGCATGGTCAGCATTTCATTCAGGGTAACTTTACCAGCGTCTAAATCCTGAAAAAAGGCAATGAGAATTGGTAGCTTGATTGTACTAGCAGCTGGGAAAATGCGATCGCCCCCAACATCTAGATAATTCCCAGTATCCAAATCCAGGAAAAACATTCCTGTTTTCAGAAAACTGTAGCGAGCCTTTAAAGCTTGAATCTGGGGTTCCAGCACTTTCATTGGTGAATGTAAGGGAACCACATCAGCAAATAAACTTTTATCATCAACTGCTGGGGCAGTACTAGGTTGAACCGAGCTAATTTCTTGAAACTTCGCAACAGCTTGGACGTTAGACCCAAGTAAGAACACACTTAAAAAGCTGGGTAGAAACCAGCTTACTTTCACAATATTTGCTTTGGGTGTAAGTCGCATCAGTGGTAATTTGCTGTCTGTGTGAGGAGGATTCATGAAAAAACAAAAGGCGCTCACCATTAAAGCACAATCCTAAAATTTTTCGGAATCATGCACTTAGGCGAAAAAGCGATCGCTTGCAAGTTATTATGAGAACTTTGAGAAATATTCAACTAATTTGGGTAAATATCACAATCCCAAATCCACCGCAATGCGATGAGCGCAAGCAAACCCAGAAAAAGCTACTGCATTCAACCCTTGTCCTGGGAAAGTGCTATCTCCCACACAATAAAGTCCTGGAACAGCGGTGCGATTAAACGGCATCCCCAATAACCCCCGCAATTTGCGCCGAGGGATTGGCCCATAAGTGCCATCCTCACGACCCAAAAAGCGGCGATGGGTGCGCGGTGTTCCTACCTCCAGGTAATCCATTCCGGCATCTAAACCGGGAAAAATTTTTTCTAGTCGGTCAATAATTCGCCAAGCTGCCTCTTCTTTTTTCGCCTCGTACTCACCCTGAGAAAGTCCTTGCCAATCATCTATCCAGTGAGGCGTGAAGGCATGAATAATGTGATATCCGGCTGGTGCTAAATCTGGGTCAAGCAATGTGGGAATCGAAACAAAAATTGTGCCTTCCACTGCTGCCATCTTTTCCCAATCTTCCAGCAAAATATGATGGCACTCTGTTTCCCTAGGCAAAACTTCCGTTTTTACCCCCAGATGCAAACTCAAAAAGCTCGGTGACTTTTGATAATTTTGTTGCCACTTTTTCTCATTATGTGGTATTTCCTTTGCTGGTAGTAATTGTTGAAAAGTATCCCAGCGTGTAGCATTAGAAACTATGCGTTTCCCCCGATATACTTTACCATTAGCCAGTTGCACACCCACGGCTTTTCCTTGTTCTGTGAGAATTTTGGTAACTCTGGCTTGGTACTGAATCTTACCCCCAGCTTTCTCTAAACCTTCAACTAGTTTTTGGGCAATTTGTCCCACGCCGCCTTTGGGGTAGTTAACTCCGCCGTAATGCCTGTCAGAGAACACCATTCCAGCATTAATCATTGGTGTCATGTTAGCTGGAACCACCGACCAGCAATAACATTCCATATCGATAAATTTCAATAATTGGGGGTCTTTGATGTAGCGTCGCGCTACATCGCCAACGTTTTGGGGCAGATACTTAACTAAACCGAGACACGCCAAAGGATGCTGGAAAAATACTCGCATCAGATACCGAGGTTCTTCCAGCGACAGCAAATCCATGCTGTTGAGGCAATTGAAAACCTTCCAGCATTCGTCATAAAAGCGACGAATCCCTCGTTCTTCATGACGAAAATAAGCAGTAAGATTTTGCAAAAACTTTTCATAAACCCGGTCAACTTTCAGGTCTAGACCTTGGGGTAGATGATAGTGAATCTGCACAGGGTCGACGATTGTTTGCTGGCTAACATTCACAGCGTCCAAGGCGCGGGTGAGTAAGTTGGTAGTCCCGTTATGTCCCAGCCCAAAAATCATCGACGCCCCAACATCGAATCGATAACCTTGGCGTTCAAAATAACCAGCACTGCCACCGGGGATCAGATAACGTTCTAGTACCAGCACTTTAGCGCCCTTCGCTGCTAGCTGGGTTGCTGTCACTAATCCGCCAATGCCGGAGCCAATCACAATTACGTCAATATCTTGCATGTCAACTTTGCAAAGTTCAAAGTCAAAAGTTCACAGTTCAGAGTAACCTATTTTGACCCTTGACTCTTGACCCTTAACCGCCACTTGCTTGAAGCCGGGAAACCCATCCAACGCAGTGGCTCCCTTTGACTCCTGACAAAAAAAAGAGGGACGAGCCTGCTACCGCTGGCTTATCCCGTCTGCCGATCCTTAAAGAGAGGAGAACACTGTATAACAATATAGCCTTGATTGAGAATAGATGTCAACTGCTAATGAAAAAGTTTATCAATAATTTTGAGGGTGTTGATTTTAGCTGTCAGTCGGAGGCAGGAAAGAGTATTATGATGTTTCAGTTCTTGTACAATAAAAAGTCGCCTAGTTCTGGCTATGACGCTACAACTGCGTGTTTATGTTCCACCCCATCCGCTGATAAAGCACTGGCTGGCAGTCGCCCGTGATGCTGCCACACCTTCAGTATTATTCCGCAGTGCGATGACTGAGTTGGGAAGATGGCTGACTTATGAAGCTGCGCGAGACTGGCTACCTACCCAAGAGACAATGGTGCAGAGTCCCTTGGATTCCTGTCCGGCAACTTTGATTGATCCACTGATGCCTATGGTAGTAGTGCCGATTCTGCGGGCTGGGCTAGGATTACTAGAGGGAGCGCAGACTTTATTGCCTTTGGCATCGATTTACCATCTTGGCTTGGTGCGAGACGAAGAGACGCTGGAACCCTCGTGTTATCTGAATAAATTGCCAGAAAAATTTGATCCTCAAACACGGGTGTTAATTACCGATCCGATGTTGGCGACGGGAGGATCGATAATGACTGCAATGACAGAATTGACACAACGAGGTATTGACCCAGCTTTAACGCGGATTGTTTGCGTGGTGGCGGCTCCGCCAGCTTTGCAAAAACTCAGTGCTGCTTATCCAGGTTTAATTATTTATACGGCTGCTATCGACGAAAAACTCAACAGCAAGGGATATATTGTACCGGGATTGGGAGATGCAGGCGATCGCATCTTTGGGACTTAAGCTAGTATGCAGCTAAGGCAGAAAAATAGCTTAACTATATGTAACAGTTGCAAAGTTTGTTGAAGGCGGTAAAGATATGAGTCAGCGAGATGGTTTTGCCAGTGGTTTTGTAGCAGGAGCATTTGTCGGAGGTGTCTTTGGTGGCGTCGTCGGGGCACTGATTGCTTCTCGACGCGATCTGGAATTGACAGGTGAGGAGGACATAGAACTTACAGATAGCCAAGCCGAAGCTAAGAAAATATCAGCGAAACGGCGTCAGATGAAAGCCGCAGAAAGTGAGGGTATGGCAATGGAAACGGCCCGGCGATCGCTAGAAGATAAAATTGCCCAGCTTAATGCCACAATTGATGAAGTGCGAAAGCAGCTGGGGAATGTGAATGGTGGGTCAGCACAGACAATTAGCGATCGCTCTGTTACTAAAGACTCTTGAAGTTTGTTTAGGCGTGGTGAAAGTGTCAAGTGTGGTAAATGCGTAATCTGCATACACTATGACATGGGCTAAATTAAAATCAATAACAAGACCACTTTTGACACTTAGCAGGAAACCAAGCTATCTATGGAACTACAATTACTGATCAGCACTCTGGCTACTTTCATTCAGATTTATACTGTTTTACTAATTATTCGGGTTTTATTGACCTGGTTCCCCACTATCAACTGGTACAACCAACCATTTACCACTCTGAGCCAGATAACCGATCCCTATCTAAATCTGTTCCGCTCAATTATTCCTCCATTAGGTGGCATGGATTTTTCACCGATGTTAGCTATTATACTGCTTCAAATAGTCGGTGGTGGTTTGCAAGCTGTCTAAACAACACAAAATTTGCAGTTTGCTGCAATTTAACTTTTTTAGCAGAAGTCTCACGCCTACCTGAAAGGAGGCGTCGTGACGCCAGTCGCCTGCGACGGGAAACCCGTCTACAGCGCTGGCTTATGAATGCACGTAAGTTAACGACAGTCCTAGATTAGATGTGCGTAGCACGAGAATCTAGGACATGGAGGAAACGAGCAATTTCTAAGTTTTTTCTTCTGGCGTTTCTTGAGCTTCAAACAAATAGATGGTAAAATTCTAAATGTAGGTGTAATCCAAATAAATGCAGAAATGCAGCCTACAAAAGAAAAATCAATATTTCTAACAAAGTCCGTGGGGCGCACGGCTATTCATTGCTCAGTCAATGTCTTCAAAGAAGAGTCGCTGAGAAGCCCACACTCACCCGAAGAAAAGTGTGTGGAGTACGTCACGTAAAACATTCTTAAGTCTGGGCTAGTTCAGTCCAGACTTATTTATTTAACTTGTTTATTAACGCCGGACTTGTCCGCTAAACCCAGCGGCTTTAAACTGCTTCAGCTTTAAAGGTAACGGCTGATTCGCAGGCACAGAAATTCTCAATTCAAAATCGCTAGTACCTGGTGGCACTTCGGCAATGGAACCCAGGCGAGTGCGGTTTTGCATCACCGAGTCATTGTTGGCATCATAGATGCGTCCAAAAATGTCTGCGTCGTAGACTGTTTTATTAGTGCCATTTTCCGCTTTGCCAATGACAATAAAGCAATTGGCAGATGCAGAACCGCTACTAATAACTGCCCCTTGTGCTAGTTCTGGTGGACACTCTTTATAAGAAATATCAGATAGTTTAATCTGTGTCAGCGCTGTAGCTGGGGGAGTAATCACCCACGATAAAAACGTGATCAGGCAAGAAATAAAGACGACTTTTATTAGTCCTGAGTACTGATTCCTGAGTTGTGAGTAGTTCGATCTAACCAAAGCTAGGGAATTCAATAAGGATACTATGCTGTTTTTCTTTTCCATATCTCAAAATAGTGGCAACTAAAAGTAACTAAACTTTTTACAGAGGAAAGCACTGCAACTAACTCAGCACGAGCGTGAGAATTCTAAGGTGCTGACGCGGACACGGCTTAGATGCGCTATTCTATGGTCTATATCACCAAAGGTGCATCGCGATCGCAACTGTTTTTAACCTCAGCTTACCTGAATTTCACTACTAGAAGATTGGAGACTTTAATTTAACCTTTGTAATAATTAGGTAAACAAACCCTCAATTGTTATTAACTTATGACTCCAGATGAGATTGAAACAGTCTTGCAAGCAGCCTTTAATAGTTGTGATGCAGTAGGCTGTCCTCTCACTGATACGCAGAAACAGATATTACTGCAAGTAGTCGAGCAAATTCAGGGAAATTCTAAATATGGGGCGTCAGATATTGCTAATCCCTTAGACGAACTTAACCCAGAGGAATTAGAAGCATTTTTACAGTTTGTTAAGGACGAAGAACTACGCAACCGCACTTGGAAAGTGCAATTACTCAACGACTGGTTAATGGAAAATGACTCTGGAACAGTACAATTTATCCGCCAGCGCTATGGTTTGCAGTGGCTAAATCGTGTTGAGTCATACCATTTTGATAAGTATTCTTATTTTGAGGATGCATTGAAGCTGAGACTAGGCGATCGCATTGAAGTTTCAAATGCGTTATGGGAATGGGTGCAAGAGGATGGCCCCTGTAAGCGTGAATGGTTTCCCTGTATGGTGATTCAAGTTGAGGAGATTAGCAATGGTGATGATTTCTCTACTAATTGCGTAGTCCGCTTCTACAACGGCGCTGAGTACGAAATTCAAGGAATCTACGAATGGAATCGCTACAATTGGCGCTGGCCTCAGAAGTAGATACCGTGTACACACAAGTTGATGTTCTGTAGATTTGTGTAAGAAGTTGGGGGAAAGGGGAAAGGGGGAAAGGGATTGAAAAATCGTTTACCTTAAAAGTAAGTCAAATGTGATTTTGAGTAAGTAAAAGCTAATTTTGCTTGCGGAAAACACCAAAATGAGTAAGTCAAATGTGATTTTGAGTAAGTAAAAGCTGATTTTGCTTGCGGAAAACACCAAAATGAGTAAGCCAAATGCCATTTTGAGTAAGTTTTATGCCAAAATGCTTGCGGAAAACACCAAAATGAGTAAGTCAAATGCCATTTTGAGTAAGCAAACAGGCATTTTGAGTAAGCAATATGCCTTTTTACTTATTAAATATGAATTTAACAGGACTTACGTAAAATATAACGATGCATGAATTACCGCTACGAACTAACCACAGAGGACGCAGCGAAAAGTCGGAGCGCCGGAAGCCGGCGATCTGTTAGCGCAGCGTTAGCGTTAGCGAAGCGGTAGAGAGGAACGAGCGTCCGCAGGAGCGTCACTTTTCAAGACAGAGAACACGGAGGAATGAGAGTCGGAGAGGTTTTTTGCGTCAGTCCTTGATTTTCATAGGAGGTCTTGTGTCCACCTTGTTACGCTAAAGTTGCAAATGAGCGTGCATCTACCAGGAGGAAAGAGTCGTGAAAGCAGTCTTAATGACGGCAGCTGGCAGTCCTGAAGTTTTGCAATTACAGGAAGTACCAAGCCCTGCTGTTCCTGTAGGGAATACTGAACTTTTAGTACGCTTGGTGGCGGCTGGAATTAACCCCATTGATACTAAACTTCGTAGCAGAGGCACTTTCTACCCCGATCAAATGCCTGCAATTTTAGGATGTGATGGTGCGGGTGTTGTTGAAGCAGTAGGGGCTGGTGTCCAGCGTTTTCGCCCAGGAAATGAAGTATATTTTTGCTTGGGCGGCTTAGGCGCACACCAAGGTAATTATGCCGAATATACCGTTGTCGATGAGCGGTTTGTGGCGCGGAAACCTGGTTCAATCTCCTTTGCAGAAGCCGCAGCAGCACCTTTGGTGTTAATCACTGCTTGGGAAGCTTTGTATGAACGGGGACGATTGGAGCCTGGGGAACGGGTTTTGATTCATGCGGGTGCTGGTGGTGTTGGTCATGTAGCAATTCAATTGGCTAAACTTAAAGGTGCTAGTGTAGCTACTACCGTGAGTTCTGAGGAAAAGGCTAATTTCGTCAAACAACTCGGTGCTGACCATGTAATTTTTTACAAACAAACGGACTTTGTGCAAGCGGCTTTAGATTGGACTAATGGCGAAGGCGTAGACTTGGCTTTTGACACTGTTGGCGGTGAAACTTTTCATAAAACTTTCCCAGCGGTGCGCGTGTATGGCGATATTGTGACGATTCTCGAACCAGATGCCAATACTATTTGGAAAAATGCCAGAATCCGTAATCTCCGCATTGGTTTAGAATTAATGCTGACACCAGCGTTGCTGGGATTAGAAGAGAGCCTTCAGCACCACGCAGAAATTCTCGAACAGTCTGCTAGCTGGATTGATCAGGGTAAGTTAAAAATCCACGTTAGTCACAAGTTTCCTCTAAAAGAAGCGGCGAAAGCGCACCAATTACTTGAAACTGGGTCTATCACAGGTAAAATTGTTCTGCTGATTAGTGATGAATGATCGAGCAATTTGCATAAGTTATTTTTTAAACGCAGAGGAACGCTAAGGAAGCGCAGCGAAAAGTTCCTCGAAGCCGGGTTTCCCGGCGTAGGAAACTTTTCAAGACAGAGGAACGCAAAGAAAACCCTCTGTGTACTTTTGCGTTTAACCTCTGCGTGGCTCTGCGTTTTATTAATTCTCCTTCTACCTCTACCAGCTTGGGCAGCACAGGTACAACTAGAACGCACACCCTTAACTCTGGAATTATTGCAAGAGCGGCTACGTACACCGATGCTTCGTGAAGGCAGTTTGACGGTGGATTTGCGGCAAATGGTGATCGATTTGCGTCCAGAAAATGGCAGCTTTCGTGATGCTTTTTACCTTATGCTGCGAAAAGAATTGGGTGCAAAACCTTTGGGTTTAGACCTCAGCTATTCTTTAATTCAAGGGGATTTTGTGGGTAGCGATTTGGGTTTAAGAACACCCCTCTATGCTCAAGCGATTGCCCCTATTTTCACTGCAACTGAACAGGAAGAACTGGAACGCTTGCGCTTTGTATGCTTGCAGTCACTTGCGATGTCTACGACGGGCTACGCCTACGCTTTACCCAATTCTAAAGATTGTCGATCGCTTTTGGGAACTCAGTTAACTCCAGCCAGTGAAATCACCGTTTTTCGTGGGGCTTTAACATTGGTGCAAACTCGCTTCAATGGAGAAGTGAAGTTTCTCAATACATTCTTTCTTCAGTCTGTGGATGCCCAAAATGCCACCTTTCTCCAACCCACTAACTGGATTGAAACCAGATTCAGCCGTCCTGTTAGCTTTATCAGTGCTAACTTCCGACAACCAAGCAATTTTCAAAGTAGTGTTTTTTTTGACAAAGCTAATTTTAAACAAACCCAATTTCAGGAAACCGCTGATTTTCAAGGCAGTATATTTGTAAATACTGCTAACTTTAATCAAGCAAGTTTTAAACAATTGGCTAAATTTAGTAGTGGGCAGTGGCAAAATAATGCAGATTTTTCTGATGTGCGCTTTTCTAATCAAGCGCAGTTTACGAAAGCTAGTTTCAATCAGTTGCTACTAACAGAAGCAACTTTTGAGCAAGCTGTGAGCTTTCGGGAAGCGGAGTTTAATCAACCTGTAAATCTGCGTGGTGCTAGCATTCTCAACCAAGCAGACTTTAGTGATGCGAAGTTTGCCACGGTAGCTTTTTTAAGTGTACCTGGTTTAACTTTTAACTCTAATCAAGCGAAAATTTTAGGCAATCCTGGTCAGATTGGTAAGATGTTTTCCATACCTACTTTGCAAGGTAATCAAAGCGTTTTGCGTAATTTGGGGCAAAATTTCCGTCAGCAGCAGCAAGTAACTGATGCAAATCAACTGGAATACACAAAACAACAGCTGCGATTAACACAGTTAAGCCGCAGTTTGACGGCTACAAATATTAATAGTGCAACTCTTGCAAGTTTGATTAATCTGGGTTTTTCTAAAACTCAAGCAGAAGCGATCGCCTACCGCCGTCGGATAAAATCGTTTCGCAACCGCAGCGAGTTACTAACTTTAGCAGATATTGATTTAGAGAAATACATGCAACTGAGTGATCGCTTAGTTGTTAGTGAACCCCTTTCCCCAGGTGCGTGGTTACTGCAAGCTTGGAGTTGGTTGGCATTAAGTGTATTGTTGCTGTTGAGTGGCTATGGTACAGATTTTTGGTTAGTTTTTGGTGTGGGGGGATTAGCGATCGCCTATTTTGGCTTGCTATTTTGGCTAGTAGATCGCTACCGCCGCTTGCATCCTGTACCAATTATTCCTACATACTATGAAACTACTTCGATGTTGATTAGTTTTAGCTTGTTAACACTATTTAGTTTATTAGCTATATTTCGTAATGCTGAACAACCTTGGCTGACACTAGGTTGTCTTTTAATTATCATCATCCCTATCCCAATAACTTTATTATTCAAACTTTATCAACAAGGTCGTTATCACGACTTAATGAATGTTTCTTACTTTACAGAAGATGGAACATTTCGACAGTTACGATTATTAATTGGACGCTTACCAGTTATTCCTAGAAATGAGACTTTCCGCGAACGATATATGTCCTTATTGTGGAATCGTCGTTGGAATTGGCTCAACTACTATGATTTTAGCCTCAACAACCTATTGAGATTAGGTTTTAACGACATTCGCCTACGAGACGAACACCTACCTGGTATTATCTCTGCACTTGCTTGGTATCAGTGGAGTTTGGGTGTCATTTACATTACCCTAGTTTTGTGGACTCTTTCTCGCACAATTCCTGGCTTAAATCTGCTGATTTATCTAAAGTAAGTTTGATTAGATTTACTTTGGTGCTTGGGGGTTTGGTGTCGGACAAGTTTTATTAACGTAATCACATTGATAAATGTGAGATTCTTGCCAACTCAGGGGAATTTCTAGTAAATCTCGTGTACCTGTCATACCTTGCCCGATAAATAATAACAAGGCAATGCAATTTAAAATTGTATGGACATTGCGCCAGCGATGAGACTTATCTTGATAGATATCTTGAACAATTGCTAATGAAAAAATCATCAACAGCGCTGCGCTAATGCCAATATAATAATGTGACCAATACCACTCATTTGTACGGCGAAATACTCCATCCTGGCAGCCCAAAATTACTAAGCCTGCACCTGTTAAAGTTGCAAAAACTGCTCGCCATACTTTCTGATTTGCTCGATAAAGTAATACCAAACAAGTAATAGTTGCAGCAAACATCAATAAGATAAAAACAACTTGGAAAGGTACTTTACTCCACAATTGATTATTCAGAATATTTTTGCCAATTGGATAAGCTAAACCTAGTAAAGTTAATCCCACAACTGCACCTGTTAGCCATTTTCCTAAATCTCTATGTTCTGAACCAACTATTGGGGGAATTTTGCTCTTATTTCCAGCTAAGTTTTGCAAGCGGCGTTGGCGTGTTTGCCAAGCGAAATTAACCACCATCCCAATAAGTGGAAACACAAAAATAACTGCGATCGCTGGATGTATAAGCCCTAAAAAATCTGTTAATTGCATACAACCCAAATTTAGAAATTTCTTACTTTTTATTAGCTATTACCTGTTAATAAAACTACTTAGGCAAAGATGCATAACCAAAAGTAGCATTAAATTGACGACACCATACCGCTACTGAGCGAAAATCTGTCAGCTTGACATTTTCAGGCAAAGCATAGCGTTGAGAACCACGTGTCTTTTGTAAGCGGCTAATGCTCACATAATCTTTCTCTTTAATACCATATACTGGTGGTGCGTCAGAACGATGCAGAATTACAAATAAGTCTGGGCCATTATCAGTTTTGAAACTTTGATCAAACTCAAGGTAGCGTTTTCCTTGTTCGGTAACAATGCTAATTTTTCCTGTAGTTGGGTGTTCCCCAGCTTTAAAGATTCCAGTTCCTACCGCTGCACTAGCTAAGGTTGTTGTAGATTGTGCCTGAATATTGGGTAGATTTAAATCCTCTTTTGTACAGCTTACAGTTATAACGGCAACGATCCCAATAATGGCTATATGCTGAAACTTCATAGCTTTGGTGTCCTTAAATTCATCTCTAAGGATAATTTAAAGCCTCGTGCTATCACCAAAATTAATTTAACCTGAGAATTGGTTGAGAATAAACCGCGAAATGAATAATTGATTTTAGAATACTGGAAAGTCACTTCTTAATACCATGACAAATGTAATGGTTTAGATATGACGTTTATTTAAATGTGAGCAGCTACTCTTATTTGTTTAAATTTTTAGTAAGTTAGTTCAGCTATTTGCTAAATTTTTTTTGTGTATTACTTTTAATTATCGTTATTTTTGGCTGATTTCTCAAAAGTAAACAGCCCACTATTTTACAAAAGATTATGACTTACGCAAACAGCAAGCTTATGTATTAAAAATTACAAAACTTGCTTTTTTAGCATATAAAATATTATAGTTAATTTTTCGTAACATTTTTTCAAAAATTACGTCACAATAATCAGACAAAATTCTTGGTTTTTCAGGAGAGTTTTAGGTGCAGAAGCGCGAAATAACAGTATCAAAGCTTAGCTATAAATCCTCTCAAACTCTTGTTTCCAAGAGAATTCTTCAATTCAGAACAGCAACGTTAATTCTATTGGGCATCGTTTTCTTATCTGGTATCTTCGTTACAGCATGGTTTGCTGGTGAAGGCAGAATTACGGAAATTTTTTCTCAAATTAACACCTTACAACAGCAGCCACCAATGTGGTTAGAAGTGCCAAGGGTGAAGGTTGGATATTTACTTATACCAACTGTGGTACTGTTGTTAACAGTATTTTTGGTGATGAAAATTTCGCCTCAGCCTCGTGTTTGGTCACGACGGCTGGTAGTGGGAATTTTAATTATTCTCACATTGCGTTATGTTCTTTGGCGATCGCTCTCTACGCTGAATGTTGAAGATCCGCTAAATGGGGTGTTTAGTCTAGGGTTATTCTTCATGGAAATGACATTGCTCGTGGGTAATATTATCCAACTATTTTTCATGTTGAATGTCAAAGACCGACACCGTGAAGCAGACGAAAAATCATTAGCTGTGATTCATGATAGCTTTGTTCCATCTGTAGATATTTTAATACCAACTTACAACGAACCAGTATTTATTTTGCGGCGCACAATTATTGGTTGTCAAGCCCTGGAATATACCAATAAAAACATTTATCTTTTGGATGATACTAAACGTCCAGAAGTTGAAAGTTTAGCTGAAGAATTGAAATGTAAGTATGTAACACGACCCGATAATGATCATGCCAAAGCTGGAAATTTGAATCATGCGATCGCCAAAACTCAGGGTGAGTTAATTGTGGTTTTTGATGCCGATTTTGTCCCCACAAAAAACTTTCTTACCCGCACTGTTGGCTTTTTCCAAAATGAGAAAGTCGCCCTTGTGCAGACGCCTCAAAGCTTCTACAACGCTGACCCCGTATCCCATAATCTCGGATTAGAAAATGTTATTACCTCAGACGAAGAAGTATTTTATCGGCTAATTCAACCAATACGTGATGTCACAGGTAGCGTGATTTGTGCTGGTACTTCCTTCGTTGTCCGTCGCAGTGCTTTAGAAGAAACTGGGGGTTTTGTAACTGAGTCATTAAGCGAAGATTATTTCACAGGAATTCGGATAACTGCTCAAGGCTACCAATTGATTTATTTAAACGAAAAATTAAGCGCTGGTTTAGCAGCAGAAAATATTGCTGCTTATGCAGCTCAACGATTAAGGTGGGGACAGGGTACACTGCAAGCATTTTTTATTAAATCTAATCCTTTAACTATTCCTGGATTAAATATCTTTCAAAGATTAGCTCATTTCGAGGGATTATTAAGTTGGTTTAGCCCGATATCTCGCGTTTATTTCCTTCTCATGCCGTTAGCTTATTCGTTTTTAGGTGTGATTCCGCTTCGAGCAACTTTAGCAGAGATAGTGTATTTTATCTTACCTTGTTATTTGGTAAGTTTTACAGTATTTAGTTGGTTAAATCACCGATCGCGTTCAGCCTTATTATCAGATGTTTACTCTCTATTACTATGTTGTCCTTTAGCTCTGACTGTAATCAAAGTTATGCTAAATCCTTTCTCGAAAGGGTTTAAAGTCACACCTAAAGGTATAGCAAGCGATCGCTACATTTTCAACTGGAATTTAGCTTTACCTTTAATCATTATATTTATCGCTACTGCTGTTAGCTTGTGGCGTAATTTAGGCCTGAGTATGGTTCAAGGATTTTGGGCTACCTCAGTACCGCCGGAAGTTGCTCAAGGGCTTAAAGGTATAGGCTTAGGTTGGCTGTGGAGTACTTATAATTTGTTCATGATTGGTATTGCTTTGTTGATTTTGCTAGATGCTCCCAGAAGAGATGTTTATGAATGGTTTGATTTGCGGCGAGTGGTGCGGTTAAAAATTGGTAAACAAAATTTCTGGGGTGTTACCACAATGATTTCAGAAGTAGGTGCTGAAGTTGCTCTGACTCAGCTACCCTGCGGAAATTTATTTGCAAATCAGCTAGTAAACATCGAAATTGTTGAGGAGAATCTCCATTTAGCTGGCGAGATTGTGCGTACGGGATTTAATAATGAATTTCCTACAGTGCGCGTCCGGTTTGATTCATTGAATTTGAGTCAACATCGCCACTTGATAGAAATGTTATTTTGTCGCCCAGGACAGTGGAAACGCCATAATACACTAGGAGAATTTGGTTCGTTTTTGTTACTGTTGAAAATCTTGCTGAAACCACGAATTTTGTTTGATCGAAAAGTTGATGTAAGTGCGATCGCAGTTTCTAAAGTCTAACTACAAATGGGTTAAAAAGTAAGCGATCGCCTAACTTTACAGTGAACTTAGAACCGCCCATAATCTTTGTTAATTCACGTTTATAAGCATGGCAGGTTTCTGATATTTGTCAGGATATTCGATTAAATAGTTTTTAGTGATAGATAGCTGACAAATGCCAGCATTTTTAACCACCCATCTTTAACCATCCATAAACTTGATTAACAGTTAGTGTCAGTTCAACTTCTTCTAAAACTGGTAAATAATCTTCTCCTTGAAGTAACTCTGGTTGTTGCTCTGGCAAAAATACCAAAATACTCAGGTCATCAGGATCAAGAAACCACCCTAAGCGGCTACCGTACTTTAAACACTGGAGAATATTACCAATCACTTTGTTCGGCTTTTGTTCTGGTGAGAGAATCTCAATTGTCCAATCTGGTGGCAGTTCAAAGTTATCCGGTACTTGCTCATCGACAGTAAATGGTATGCGTCCCCAGTTGAATATAGCCACATCTGGTACGATTGAGCGTGCTCCAAAGCTACACCGTAGTTCTGGAAATGCGTATGCAATCTTTGGCAATTCTCCAACTTGATTTACTACCGCACACAATTTTCCTTGCAAACGGCTGTGTCTCCCTTTTGGCATTGGTTTGGAAATAATTTCTCCATTAATATATTCACTAGCTGGTTTAGTTTCTGGGAGCTTCAGAAACTCTTCTAGGGTTAGAGGTCGAGTTGTCGTAGTACTCATGGCTCCGTCAATCCTGATTTTATTTGCACTTAAGTTTAGCAAAATAAACTATAGCTATAGGTGCAGACCATAGCACTTAAGGAAAAATACACTCTTTTAACGCTGGAACGATCGCAGCTTTACTGGGTGTATCAGAACTCATAGCCTTTTTAGTTGCCAAAGTCCCCCATCTGGAACTACCTGCATTAGTTGACCATATTTCGACTCAATAGCCTGGACGAGTTGTGGCGAAGGACGGAACAAGAATGTTTCAGAATTTCCTGAAAGTAAAGACTTTACATTTGATATCTCTAGCTGGGGAGGCTGACCAAACAGTACTAATCGCACATCATCATCTAGTAAATAGCTTAAAGACAGCAAGTCTCCTAAATTAGTCCCGTCATAGCCACCATCGCTGAGTAAAACCGGGGAAGAAACAGCATTGACTCGCCGTCCCATTTCAGCATTAAAATGGCTAGGGATATTGCTCCACCAAGTATCAGAAAAAGCGCTAACTGTACAGGATACGACACTACACGTAACTAGCGCCACCATGACACCTCCCCAGAGGCGTTGTCTATTCAGTATTTTAGTTGCCAGTAAATAACCTACCGCCAGCTGCACTCCGGGAAAACAAGAAATCAAATAGCGGCTCACCGCAGAGCGCTGCGTTTCTAGAAGAAAATCTGACACAGCCAACATTAGAAAAGGCACAAAAATCACAGTTAGGATAAATAACCAGGTTTTCCGGCTGGTGTAACGACATTGGTAGATAGCCGCAGCAATTAGCAGCAGAATTAGCAATCTGGGTATATAAGTCCAGATATTGTTAAAACCAAAATCTAAATCTAAAAATAAGGCAGTAAAACTGAGAATCCACAGCTTTACGCGGTAAAGAATGTCATCGCCTTTAACCCAGCTTGTAGTGTCCAAAACCCGCTGGTAATTGCTTTTCAACACAAATAACCACGGACTGAAGAGAATCAATGAGGTGGCGATCGCAATCGCAAAAAATATTAAATTAGTAATTGAGAATTTGCCCTGATTTCCAGGCAAATTATGGGAATCCTCTGTTCTCATCTTGGAATTTTTAGCCAAAAGATGCGCCAATAGCACATAAACTATATGACCACTTAAAGTCAGCCCAAAAAAGGGTTGGCTATACAAACCGAGTGTAACCGCCAGTGCGTAAAATCCCCAGTTGTACCAAGTTGGCAAGCGCAACGCCCTCAGCAAGAAAAAACTACTAGCAATGACGCATACTGTCAGAAAACTATACTGCCTTGCAATCTGAGCAAATAAGATATCAAATGGGGATAGAGCTAAAAGCGCTGTCGCTAGCAAAGCTGCTATTCGGGAGATAAAAAGCTCTCGCCCAAGAGCATACATCGACACTAAAGCTAGTAGACTCAATAAAGCTGGCAAAGTACGCGATGCTGTGCGAGAACTGCCGAATACCTGCATCCAGAAGCGAGCCATCAAAAAGTATAGCGGTGGATGTTGCGGATCTTCAACTGCTAGAGATTTGATTGTGTCTACTGGAGTACTTCCTGGTTTTAGACGTTGATACTTCTGTAATTCCTGTGGTGAAATAATCTGGTTTTGAAAAATTTCATCACCAATTTCTTGACCTGTGAATCCAGCTGCTCGGAAAGAAGTGTAGACTTCATCATGCCAATAAATTTTATGATCCAGATTAAAGAACCGAAAAAAAACGCCAAGTACTAATATTACGACGATAAAAAATTGTAACCAACTCGGAGAACGTTTGGTATGCCGCATAACCAGGTTTCACAAATAAATCTCCAGAGTTTAAGTTTCTCTCACATTGTGTGCCACATTGTCAAGCAGTAGATAATTTATTCTTGCGGGGGATATCGCGTCGGCGCAAGCTGCGAGGTTTAGTTAATTTCCAGACTGAATAATAATTATCACTATAAACAATCTCTGTCTTCAAGTTATATCTTTTTTCTATTATTTGACGCCAGTTATATGAAGGATTGAGTAAAAATACATCAGTAAACCCATCAGGAATTTTAGGAATTCTTTGGTCTTGTACTAACAGAAATCGTACTTTAGGTTCCAAAAGATAACTTAAGGAAAACACATTACCATAATTAATGCCAGAAGCATCACTAATTAATAGTGGACTAGCAGTCTGATTAATAATTTGGGCAACTTGTGGATTTCCGTAGCTCATACCCTTATTCCACCAAGTTTTAGCCTGGGAACTTACCCTAGAGGAAACTATACCACAAATAATCAGCAGCCCTATGATTATTTGCCAGTTTCTCCGGCGTGATTCGCTGCCATTATATAGTTGCGTAGCTATCAAGTAAGCAACTGCTAATTGAATACCTAAATAAGCTGGCATTAAATACGGTTCAGAAGCTGACCGGATGCTCCCAGAAAATAAATCAGGTAGCATTAGGGGTAGCGCTGGTATTACAATCAACGTCACAATAAACAACCAAACTTTGTAGTTAGTTGTCTGACAAAGGAAATAAATTGAATATCCTACCAAAACTACAAAAGTTGATGCAATTAAATAGCTCAAAGGATTTTCCCAGACTAAATTTAAATCAAAAAAAATCCGGCTTAACTGCATCATTAAAAATGGAAATACAGGCAATAGAGATAAATCTTTAGTTATCACATTTCCTGAAATCAAAAATTGGAAAAAGTCAGCCATCACAACTGTCATCCAAGGCATGAAGGCTAAAAACCCCACGAGTGATGCTAGCAAATAAGCTCTGACAGTTTCAGTCAACTGGAATCTGTTAGTACTAATTACATAAGTTCCATGAGCAACTGCTACAAACCCACTCCACAAAAATGTGTAGAAACTCAGCGCTAAGGTTACTGCATAAATGCTCCAGGTGGCGAAGCGATCTGATCGTTGCTGTTCTTTTGCCAACTCGTCTTTATCTTTTGATTCCAGATTTATTGCTCGCAGCAGTGCAGCACTAGATAGTAATATGGTGACTAACCAGAGAATATATTCTTGTGCTTCTTGGGCATAGACTAGGTGAATTGGAGAGATTGCCATAAGTGCGATCGCTATGCCAGGTATTGTTAACGGTATGCTAAATAATTCTTGGCATAACCAATAAACGCAGGGAAAAACCAAAAAGCTAATCAAGACAGATAAACTTCTAATAGCTGTCACCGAGTTGCCAAAGATTCCCATCCACAATCGAGCTATTAGATAATAAAGTGGTGGATGTTGAGAATCTGCTGTAGCCAAAGTCATAACTGTGTCATTTAAGTTTTTTTCCCGATTGACACCTTGGAATTTAGCAAAGCTCTCTCTGGCAATAATCAGACCATTAAAAATCTGCTGTTTTACTTGAGTTGTTGTGTAGCCAGAAATTCGTAATGAGCTATAAGTTTCATCATGCGAGTAAACTTTGTTGTCAAGATTAACAAAGCGAAACAATATACTCATCACCAACAAAAATACAACTAAAAAACGCAACCAACTCGGGCCAAGTTTGAGATGGCGCATAACTAGGTTTCCCAAAAAGTTGTCCAAAATAATCCAGTTAAGCGGACTGGATGAAGTGCGATGATCGCCAAAATGTCAAGTGGAGCTTATTCGTTAAACATCGCCAACCTCATAGCTTGCAGCATTCTCCATTAGCACCATCACCCGCCCATAACTTGAAGGATATTGTGGGCGGATAGATTGGGGAGTATGACCCATCAGTCACAATCTGTCTTGATTTCAGTGCATTTGAACGCACTTGTGCTGTTACAGGTGAACAGTCTAAAATCAAGGTTTTTGGGGTGAGGGGTTAAACCCTGCGGTTAATTATGCCACAGCACCATGAATTCGCAGACGGTTGTTGTGACAGGTGTAAGACATCAACTAACTGTACATTGAGGGTCATTTGATTTGGGAGATTGGCGATGAACACCTCTTCTCTATTAACTCTGAAAAGAATTGGGTAAGGTTGTATCAAATCCCGCAAAACTGCTTAAAACTGCAAGTTTTGTCAGCAGCCACAGACAATCCCTTTGACTTTACCCGTGGTTTCCTTGCTGATGATTTGGTACTTTTGGCGCTTTAACTGGCTTAACCGGAGGCGTTATAATTTTCGGCGATTCTAACAAATTTAACCACTCCTGCATTGACTGAGGTTGATCGCTAACCTCAAGTTCCATTCCTTTGAGAATTGCCTCATTAGTGCGATCGCTAATCTGCACATTCATCTGCTTTGGTGAAACTAATTGCTCACCGTCAGATCTGTCTAAGGCTGGTGGAGGCATTTTTCCTGTCACCATAAAATACAAAGTTGCCGCAGTAGCATAAACATCCGTGTAAGCTCCGCGTTTGCGTTTTCTAAAATACTGCTCAGGCGGCGCAAAGCCATCAGACAACTGTGCTGTATGAGATTTTGTTTCGTCAGGGGTAAACTCCCGCACAATACCGAAATCAATCAAGACAGCTTGAGATCTATCAGAACGCAGCATAATGTTGCCTGGTTTCACGTCCCGATGCAACAAGCCCTTTTTGTGAACCTCAATCAGCGCTTTACTAATTTGCTGAATGTAGCGTAATGCATCGGTTTCTGACAAAATACCCTGGTTTTTAACGTAATTTTCTAAACTTTCCCCTTTACAAAATTGGGTAACGCCATCTGGCAAAGTCTGCAATATTAGATATAGTTAAAAAATCAATAGTCTTAAACTGCCGATCAATGGCTGGAAGACTGCATATTTTGGCTCCAATATTTAAATATGCTTGTAAAATATTAGGAAGCTCCACATTACATGCATCTTGACCTTGTTGAGTAAGTTCTAGACAAAATTGTGAATTTGGATAAACTAAAATACTTGGATGCATCAACTGATTCTGCTGAAAATAATCAAAAGCACAAGCTGCTTGCAAAGGACATTGTGTTAGTAATGATGCACAGCCAAAAAAATACTGATTTTTACTCCGAATAAGATAATTTGCTAGCCCTTGCCAGAGTAATAAAAGTGCTTGAATATTGCGGTATTCTTTAGCTATACATGCATACCCAACTTCTACAGATACCTGAAGTACAGAATCAGGAATTGCATTGAGATTAAATATGTCAGCAGCATCAAATCCCAGCCCTTGAGAAGCCATTGCATAGGTTTGCATCCGGTAAGTTCCTATCGTTTTACCAGTCTGTTTGAAAATGAGTATCAAATGATGGCAAACCGCATCAAAATTGTCTTGCTCTATTTGGGTAAGGTTAGAAGTAGAAAATCCCAGACCTAGTTCCTGATTAAAAACTTCAAAGCGCAACCGGAAAATGGATTCTAATTCTTCAGCAGTTGAGGCAAGCCGTAGGATATAATTTTCAGTTTGAAGAACGGGAAAATCTGTGAAGGGGGGAGGAGGACTTAGTGGGTAATTGATATTGCGTCCAGATTCCATCTGTCTTCCTACTTAAATTGTGAAAATGTCCTATTAGGATTTAGCAGATCACATTATGTATTAATGTGCCGAAGCGTGATTAGAACAGTTTTCGAGAAAAGATTCTCCAGAGAGCTTTTTTTGCCAAATCCTTCCTCGATATCATGTCCGGTTTATTACCCACAATTCCCGCTTACTTTCTTGAATGAGGTGTAGGGTGTTTTTATTATGGGCTTGACTGCCGAAAATATCTGGCAATAAAATACAAAATTTTCCTTTCACATAGCTATCGATATAAGTCAACGAAGAAGCTTACGATAGGCTAAGAAAGCCCCCGAATGAATCCGAGGGCTTGGATATTTTTGCGACTCTCTTTAAAAGCATTGCAGACGATTTGCAGTAAATGCACTCTTGAGCTACTCAATCAATTTCGATGATTATTACTGTAGCGAACTCTTGTACCTGCCCAGAGTAGCTTCTCCCGCAACGTCTGATAATACGAATTGTTCTCCCGCAAAATAATAAATTTAGCCCGACACTCTGCCATCCGCACATCAACGCGGTGTCCTGGCCAAATTGAAGTTCCTAACACCCCATCTGTCCATAGCTTAGTACTCAAATCGTAATCCCCCAAAGGCCAAATACTGACCACAGAACCAGGGGGCAAAACCAGAGGACGACTAGAAAGACTCATTGCACAAATGGGAGTGATGGTAATTGCCTCCATACCATCGTGCATAATTGGGCCATTGGCAGAAACAGTGTAACCAGTGGAACCTGTGGGAGTGGAAATAATTAACCCGTCCCCTACGTATTGATCGACTACCTCACCATCAATTTCCATTTCGAGAATTGAGGTAATCATTCGGTCAGCGGAGGCGGGTTTGACACAAAATTCATTCAAAGCGAGGTAACGCTCACTCACTGGTTCCAAATTGGAACCATGACCCTCATACACCGCCGCTTGTAACATCATCCGCCGCTGGATAGCATATCGATCCTCTAAAAGCCGATCCCAAACTTGCTCTGTATCCTGAAATTCTTCAACGGATTCAGTTAAAAACCCCAGATGACCTCCCACATTCACTCCCAGAATGGGGATGCCAGCTGGGGCTAAATGTCTGGCACTAGTTAAGACAGTACCATCACCACCGAGTACCAAAGCTAGATCGATTGGTTGACCCGCCGAAGCCAAAAATACTGGATACGGATTGTCTTTTGGCCCGCTAGGCCCCATCAACACTTGGCACTCGCGATTTTCTAGTTGTTTAGCACAGATTTCAGCCCAGCGTTTACTCTGAGCATCTCGCGCTTTATAAGCAATGATTACCTGCTTGAGTTGCACGCACTATTACCACTTCAGGAGATTAAACTGCTCCATATCGACGGTATCGCGGTTGCGATAAATGGCAAGCACGATCGCTAAACCTACCGCCGCCTCGGCCGCCGCCACGGTGATCACAAACACGGTGAAAACCTGACCTTTAATTAATGTTGAGTCAAGGAAGTTGGAAAATGCCATTAAATTCAGATTAACAGCATTGAGCAGTAACTCAATTGACATCAGCACCCGTACAGCGTTGCGGCTGGTAATTAAGCCATAGATGCCAATGCAGAATAGAGCGGCTGCTAGTAATAAAAAGTACTGGAGTTGCATGAATCTTATGTCAGTTGTTATTTGTCAAGGGTCAAGAGTCAAGGGGAGCCACTGCGTTGGGGAGACAGTGCCGTGGGCGGGTTTCCCGACTTGAGGCGACTGTCGTCGGCTCTGCCGACTTGTTCGCTCTTAGCGTTCCCGCAGGGTAGCAAGTGGCGTTCAAGGGTCAAGGGTCAAGAGCTATTTTCCCTTACTTGTGTGCCCCTCTACTCCTTTGTCTCCACAGTTCCCTATTCGCGACGAGAACCACCACGAAAGGTATCAGTATCGCTTCCAGTACTGGTGCTTGTCGATATAAGTTCTCTAGGACGTTCTGGCAAAGTCAAAACGGTTTGCCGCAGATCGGATGGCGTAACTTGGTCTGGCAAATACTCGCGACGCGCCAAAATTATTGCTCCTACCATCGCTACCAGCAGCAAAATGGAAGCCAGTTCAAAAGGTAGTAAAAAGTCAGTGAAGAAATGTTCACCAATTAAAACTATTGAACTTTCACTAGCTACAGGAGCAGTTGAGTAAGCCCAAGGTGTCGCCAGTACCATCGTACTCAAAAGAGCAAACAACCCTAAACTGACTACAGCCGTTAGTACTTTCCGCACCCAAGAGTTGGGAAACGGCACAAAATCCTGCCGCTTGTTCACCAACATAATGGCGAACAAAATCAGTACGTTAACCGCCCCAACATAAATTAGTATTTGTGCGGTTGCAACAAAGTCAGCATTTAGCAATAGGTAGAGTCCCGCTATGCTGATGAACACACCTCCCAGCATGAAAGCAGAATAGACAATGTTGGCAAACAGCACCACGCCAATAGCTGCCCCAATCATCATCGTAGCCAGCACGCCAAAAGATACAATCTGTACTCCTTCCGCTAAATTCACTGTTTTTTGTCCTCAATAGTCATTGGTCACAAGTCATGAGTCATTAGTCACTGGTCATTAGGAAAAAACAAAGGACAAAGGACAAATGACAAATGACATTTATTTTTCCGTTTGTTCTACAAGGTCTTCTGGACGCGCACCAGCACGAGGCGCATCCGCAGGCAGTCCATGAGGTTCGAGGACGCCCTTGGGCAGGTAAACTAGTTCGCGCAGTGGCGTTACCATTGGGTCATCTGTTACCTTGTAGGGCAGACGACCTAGCGCTACGCTGTCATAGTTCAATTCATGGCGATCATACGTGGAAAGCTCGTATTCTTCTGTCATTGAGAGACAGTTAGTGGGGCAATATTCCACACAGTTACCGCAAAAGATACAAACTCCAAAGTCAATGCTGTAGTGGTTGAGCTTTTTCTTTTTACTGGCTTTGTCGAATTCCCAATCCACTACAGGCAGGTTAATTGGACAAACTCGAACACAGACTTCGCAGGAGATGCACTTATCAAACTCAAAGTGAATCCTACCGCGAAACCGTTCGCCAGGAATCAGTTTTTCGTAAGGGTACTGTACGGTAATTGGGCGCCGTCGCATGTGGTCGAAGGTGACAGACAACCCTTGACCAATGTAACGCGCAGCTTGCACGGTTTCTTTGGCGTAATCACCAACTTGCTTCAGGAACTTTAGCATTTTTCGTGTTTCTCTCTTTTGTCCTTTGTCCAGATGCGTTGCAAAGTCAAGAGTCCAAAGTCCAAAGTCTAGATTAGAAATTATTTGGCTTTTGACTCTTGACTAATGACTATCCGCCGAAGGCGAAGGGAAAGGCTAGTTTCAGAGCTGCGGTTAAGAGCAGATTAGCTAAACCAACAGGCAACAAAAACTTCCATCCTAAATCTAACAATTGATCAATCCGCACCCGTGGCACTGTCCAGCGCAACAGGATGGCGACAAATACCAGTAAATAGGCTTTGAGTACGGTCATGGTAATACCCAAAGAAGCAGTTACTATCTGCAACACGGGATTCGCTTCACTGATTCCCAGCCAACTAGCTATGAGGTTGAGGGGAATAGGAAAGTCCCAACCGCCCAGGTATAAAATTGCTACTAGTAGGGAAGAAAGTATTAAGTTAACGTAGGAACCCAGGTAGAACAGACCGAATTTCATACCTGCGTATTCAGTCTGATAACCTGCTACCAGTTCTTCTTCTGCTTCCGGTAAGTCAAAGGGCAATCGTTCGCATTCAGCTAGGACTGCTATCCAGAAAATCACGAACCCGGCTGGTTGACGCCAAATGTTCCAGCCCAGGATACCGTAGCCTGATTGTTGATTAACAATATCAACGGTGCTGAGGCTGTTAGACATCATAGCGATCGCTAGTACCGCCAGCGCCAAAGGAATTTCATAACTAATAGACTGTGCTGCTGCCCGCAAACCTCCTAAAAGGGAGTATTTGTTATTAGATGCATAGCCAGCCATCAACAAGCCAATGGGTTGAATGCTAGACAAGGCAATCCACAAAAACACGCCCATGCCCACATTGCTAATTACGATATTCTGTCCAAAGGGTATAATCAGGAACGACAGAAACACCGGAATCACGACAATAATCGGGCCGAGGGTAAATAGCCACGGATCGGACTTGGCTGGCACTATATCTTCTTTGAATACCAACTTCAGACCATCCGCGACAGGCACCAACAACCCAAAAGGCCCCTGGTATTCTGGGCCAATCCGTTGCTGTGCGGCGGCGGAAATTTTTCGCTCTAACCAAGTGGCGACCAAAACCCCCACTGTTGCTCCAATTAGCATCAGTATCATTGGCAGTGGCATCCAAATCGCTTTAGCTGTTCCTGCTGGTATTCCTAAATCCTTGAGGGATTCAATAAAAGTTCCTTGGAGGTCAATTCCTGAGTTCATGTTTCCGCTCTTTAAGTCATCGGGTCATGGTGAGTTACAACTACTAGTTCAATTAATACCTGTAAATTCACCGATTTATAATCTCTGCTAAGACGACACTTGATTGAAGATTTGTTGCTAATTCCCATGCCTAGTATATCCTTGGATGGTTTGAGCACCCTGAAGCGATATGAGAACTTCTACTTATGGTTGACATTGAGATTAGCTAATAAAGCCCCCAGTTTATCTGAGAAGAGGAGTGGGGGCTAGGGGCTGTGGGGGAAGTGAATCAATAATTACTCTTGTGCCCCATCATCTGGCTTCCTTTATCCCCTCATCTCCTTAGTACGTCGAGACAAAATCTCCGCTTCCATTTCGGTAACGGTTGTCTACTCTTGACAAACTTTCTGTTTTCTTTTAACTGAGGTTGGTAAATGACAATCCAACTGCCAGTTAACGTTGCTCAATTGGGGTATAGGGAATTTCGTGCCGACCGTTGTAAATCTGGGTAGGACGGAAAATCCGGTTTTCTGCTAGTTGTTCTTTCCAGTGTGCTAGCCAACCTGCAACACGGGCGATCGCAAATATTGGTGTAAACAAGTCTGTGGGAATCCCCATTTTCCTATACACTAAACCAGAGTAAAAGTCAACATTGGGATAAATCCCTTTGGAGGCGAGTTTTTCCTCTACCACTCGTTCCATCTCTTGGGCAATGTCATAAAACTTATCGTGCCCAAACTTCTCAAATAACTGTTCTGCCAATTTTTGCAAAATCGTGGCTCGTGGGTCTTTTACTTTGTAGACACGATGCCCAAAACCCATAATCTTAGCTTTGCGTTCCAGACAATTCTCTATATAAGGACGCACATTGTCCACAGAACCAATATTTTCCAACATCTGAATCACTTCTTCATTGGCTCCACCATGCAGGGGCCCTCCTAAAGTTCCTACCGCACTAGCAACGACGGCGTAGGGGTCAGTCAGGGTGGAAGCTGTCACCCTAGCACTAAAGGTGGAAGCGTTCATCGTGTGTTCGACATGAAGTATCAAGCAGATGTCGAAAATCCGTGCCGCCAAAGGATCGGGTTCTTGCTCATTGAGCATGTATAGGAAGTTGGCGGAGTAGTCTAAGTCATCACGGGGACGCACGGGGTCATTGCCTTTTCGCATCAACTGGAAGGCAGCCACCATTGTGGGAATGGTTGCTATCAAGCGAACCACCGAATCTCGAATGTAGGCAGGATTATGTAAATCCCGGAGCGAATAAAATAAGCCTAAAGCAGCAGCAGAGGCTTGCAGGGCATCCATTGGATGACCGCTTTCTGGAAAGCATTTCATCATGTCCCGAATGCGGTATTTTATCCGCCTGTGGTAACGAACTTCATGCTCAAATGCTTCCAGTTCTTCCTTGCTTGGCAGTTCGCCCCAGATTAAGAGATAAGCAGTTTCCAGGAATGTACTTTTTTCTGCTAGTTCCTCAATCCGAATGCCACGATATTCTAGTATTCCCTTTTGCCCATCAACATAGCTAATACTCGATTGAGCGGCGGGAATGCCTTCTAGACCAGGCTTGTATTCGCACACCATCATGGCAACACCATTTGCTTTTTGAAATATCTGATCACGCTAACTTACCAGAAATTGTTGTTGCCATAACAGTTGCCGTTCTAACAACAATTCTGACAGAAAAGTTGAAAAACTGTTACAGCAGGTACTTGGGTGGTGTCAACCAGAACATTTGACTACGACCCAGAGGAGAGCCGGCTTCTGGTAGTTTTATCCCAATCATACCTGCTTTTTTCAAGACTAAAACTGCTTTGGCCTCAGACAACTCTCTGGAGCGGCTTTCACTGGTCAGAATTTCGGTTCCCCAAAGGAGAGTTTCTGCCCAAATACTCAAATTAGGTTCATGTCCAACTAGCGCCAGTTGGGTATTTTGTGAATAATTTCTTGGCTCTAACCAGTTTATGAGCCAGCTGGATATATTACCATCAGGGGCAAGGTGGCTAGATTCCTCCAACTGAGAACTTAGTTTCTCTGCTATGAGAATTTCAGCGGTTTGACGAGCACGTACTAGGGGACTGGTGACAATCAAATCAAATTGCAAACCTAGTTTGACGAGCTTCTGGGCAATTCTCTCAGTTTTTTGTCGCCCTTCTTTGGTGAGGCTTCGCTGCTCATCCTTGATGTCTAATCCCCTTTGTTGGGCGATACCATGACGAATTAAGTAAAGTTCCATACTTTGAGTTTTGCGATCGCAGCGTGCCGTAGCCCGTGCTGAGTTAGTAGTTATGCCTGATGTGAATTAACATATCCTAACCCTAATCATCATTACGTATTCGTTGATCTGCCATCCGTTCGGTGCAGCAAAGTGTTGGGTGTTTTAAGAGGTTGCTGCTTCGAGAACACCACGCACCCAAGCAGTGCTATCAGTTAAATCGTGGCGATCGCACATTAGGCATGAACTACATCCTCAATTAGTTCACCTTCTGTGAGAAGACAAAGATTCCCGGCTTTTCTAAAAAGTCGGGAAATATGTTTATCATGAATGACTTAGGGATGCTATCTGACCAAACACTTTGACCACTGCATAAGTTAGGAGTTCTCCCCATCTCCTTGTCCCTCTACTCTGACTGAATTGGGTTGTCTTTGGGATTGACTAACCTCAGCAGCTTTTGCTTGATTTGAGCGTCAAAGACTTCCCATTTCATTTTCGCATAAGCGGAATTTTCGTTACTGCCAGATAAGAAGCCCATTGGGATTTCAAAGCCGCCTGCGCTTGTCCGTCCACCGCCAAAAAAGCGCCCAGTGCTATCTTGACCAAAGGCTTCTTTGATGAATTCATCAGGGTCAAGGGTAAGTTTGGTGGTTCTTAAGGAGCCGATGACTATTTCCAGTTCTTCATCTTCATCGTGAACAATGCCGTAAACTACAGCAGTGTGGACGTTTTCTTCGGTGACTAGAAAATCAGCTGCTTGCGGAATGGCGTCTCTGTCGTCGTAGCGTAGATAACCAACACCAGCAATGGAAAAGTTATTTTGGACGATGCGATTTTTTAGCGATCGCTCGATAACATCCATTACCCGCTTGGAACGATTTGCCTGTAAAATCGCATTCAGCAGTTGAGCGTCATAAAATCTACTCAGATATGCAGCTGCCATGAAATCTTCTTCTTGCGCTTGCATGAGCCGATTTGTATCCGATCGCAAGCCGTGCATCAAGGCAGTAGCACATTTGACATGTTGATTTATGCTGCTATCTAGAGCCAGTAATCCCGATTGTAAATACTGAGTGAAAATTGTCGCCGTGGCTCGTACATAAGGACGAACATCTTCAAACTCTGAGTTGAGTTCTCCTTGTAAGCTGTGATGATCGATGAGCGCTACTAAGGGAATTCCAGCCTGCTGTACGGCTGACAATAGTTGAGAAGTGGTTCCTTGGTTATCAATTAATACAAAACCTTGATAAGATGACAAATCTTTGCTTTTCAAGGTTTGCAGTGTCCAGCGCTGAACAGGTAAATTAGTCAGTCTCACCAAGGCAATATTCTCTTGGTGGCTCAAAGCGCCAGCATAAATGATTTCACATTTGATATCGTATTGCTGAGCAATTAATTGATAAGTCCACGCACAGGAGAGAGCGTCTGGATCAGGGAAATCTTGCAGTATTACTAGTTGGCGATCGTGTCGGTGCGCCAAAAGTGTTTTTTGCAGTTCTTCTGATTTCTGATTTGCTAAAGAATTACCACGCTGCGCTGGATAAATACCACCTTCACCTGTCGATAGTGGTAGAGACGGGCGGGTAAGTGGAAGTTCCACTGGTTTCTCTATTTCAGGTTCATCTGAGTTTGGTTCTGTGGTTAATGACAAACTATCAAACTGAGTAACAGGAGAATTCAAGTACATAGGAAACGTTGTTTGAAGTGTAAGGCTCCGTTGATTCATTAAAAAATACTAAAATTGGCGATTTACTGATTTAGGCATACATTATAATTTTCGCAAAAATATAAAATCATCGCACTATATATCTGAGTATATTTTTCGTCAGTAGCAGTGCCGCTACGCTGATCAATCAACTAAATCCATCCAGAATGCATATAATGTCTACAAATAATGACTTCTTTTCTCTTCTATAGTTTGAATAAGTAGGATTTTTGTTAAAAGTTGCTCGCTAACCTCAAAATTTATCTGACTTAAGGTATACTAAGTACCTCATACTTTATATTCAATTCTTTATTTGACAGCCTCTTATTATGTCAATATTCTCATCCTTGTGAATAATGAGCAATTAACAATTGTTTTTAACGAAATACGCTTTTTTCGTATCTGCTTTGGAATAATTTAAAGCACATTTCAGCTATTTTTCACTTTCATGAGGTAAAATAGTAAGCTGTTACGTTGCTTACTTTAGATTTGTGCAGATTACTCCATTAGCTTCTGCCGAAAAATTCCCCTCACAAGTCTCAGACAAGTTTTATGTAACAAACAAGCCGTCAAAGTCGAATGTATGTGTCAAGTAAGAGTTTAGCTGCCCTCCAAAAGGATAGACAGCTATGCCAATAAAGAAGCAGAAATACCAATAGATGACTATTCTTCTGGGCTTCTGGGGCTAGATTGCTTCATATTAAAGACCGATGACATACTTTTGCCACTCTTGGTGCAGTCCACTTTTAAGATGTTTACTAACCTCGAAATAGAGGCTGCTGTAAGGTTGACGGGGGGGATGACGCAAAGGCATGTGGGCTTCGTGGGGCGTGCGGTTGCCTTTCTTAACATTGCAACGGACACAAGCTGTAACAATGTTCTCCCAAGTATCACCCCCACCGCGCGATCGCGGTATCACATGGTCTAGCGTCAATTCATCCCCTGTGTAACCGCAATATTGACAAGTGTGACCGTCACGGTGCAATATATTTCGGCGAGTTAGAGGAATTTCCTTATAGGGAACGCGCACATAGTGACGCAACCGGATCACAGTTGGCAGCGGGAAATCCGAATACAGGAATTTACCGTTATGTTCCACGCGTTCTGCTTTGCCCTTGATTAACAGAACCGTAGCGCGACGCCAGCTCGTTATATTGAGCGGTTCGTAAGAAGCGTTTAAGACTAAAACCTTCCCCATTGATCTGCGCTCAGGGTATTAGTTTTACATATATTAACACAAATATACTCTGCTAGAGAGAGAAGAATAAATTATACTTCCGAGATAATTCAGGAATTAAATTTGGGAGACAAGAGATAAGAGTCAGGAGAACTCGCCCACGTTCGCGGAGCGTCCCGCAGGGAGGGGATAAGGTTTGAATATCGGATTGAAGCAATTCCGATTCTACTCGTTGTCGAGGGGGTTTATGCCAATGAGTCAGAAACTATTTGTAGAGGAACAATTATGGACAGCAGTTGCTACCCTACGGGAATGCTAAGAACCAACCTGACTTTTGACTGTCTAAGGGAAAGCACATTGCAAGTAACTGAAGGCTATAAGCATCTTGTATCAATTCCCGGATGAACGGTAAACTTCCTGTTTAATCTGATATCGCTTCTAGGAGCGTGAATAGATAGTCTGGATGTTTAGCAGTGGTGTGATAGGAGTCAGTGAAAATGTTAAGCCGCAAGCAAACCCCTGGTGTAGTTTCTAATCAGCAATGCGACACATACGCGTGGTTCTCACAACGAGCTTGGGTAGAAATTGATTTGGGGGCGTTGTCGTACAATGTACAACAGCTGGTACAGTTTTTATCGCCGCGTACCCAACTGATGGCAGTTGTGAAAGCTGATGCTT
This sequence comes from Nostoc sp. B(2019), assembly GCF_010091925.1. Classification (GTDB taxonomy): domain Bacteria; phylum Cyanobacteriota; class Cyanobacteriia; order Cyanobacteriales; family Nostocaceae; genus Komarekiella. The sequence goes on from NZ_WVID01000012.1 coordinate 72,954, forward strand.
ATGGACATGGAGCCGTAACAGTTGCCCAGACGGTACTACAATCTGGAGCAAGTTGGTTAGGAGTGGCTACAGTTCCAGAGGCTATTCAATTGCGAGAAGGCGGGATTAAAGCTCCAATTGTGATTTTAGGGGCAACCCATACACCAGAGCAAATTCATGCGATCGCTCACTGGAAACTTCAGCCAACACTGTGCAGTCCCAAACAAGCTTTGGTATTTTCTAATATCCTAGAAGAAATGAACTATGGTTCACCCGTACCCGTACACATTAAATTAGACACGGGAATGTCTAGGCTGGGAACTAACTGGCAACAAGCGGGTGAGTTTGTGCAGTTGGTGCAGCGATTACCACATCTTGCTATTGCCAGTATTTATTCTCATCTGGCAACAGCAGATAGTTTTGACACCACAGTCATGAAAGAACAGCATAGACGATTTGAGGAAGCGATCGCTCACATCAAAGCAATGGGAATACAACCACCCTGCTTGCACTTGGCAAACTCGGCTGCTGCCCTCACAGATCGATCATTGCACTACGATATTATCAGAGCAGGTTTAGCGATTTACGGACTCTACCCAGCACCTCATTTACAAAATGTGATCGACTTGAAACCGGTTTTACAACTTAATGCACGAATCACTCAGGTAAAAACAATTTCTCCAGGAACCGGTGTCAGCTATAACCATCAATTTATTGCCCCGCGTGAACTTCGCCTCGCCGTCGTGGGAATTGGTTATGCTGATGGTGTCCCGCGAAACCTTTCCAATAAAATGCAGGCGTTAATTCGTGGTCAGCGGGTGTCACAGATCGGGACAATTACAATGGATCAGTTGATGCTGGATGTGAGTGCTATACCTAATGTCCAAGAAGGAGAAGTTGTCACCTTACTGGGAGAACAGGGAAACGAGCAAATCTCAGCGGACGATTGGGCTGAACAATTAAATACTATTTCTTGGGAAATTCTCTGTGGTTTCAAGCATCGTCTGCCTCGTGTTGCAGTCATGTAGTTGGGTATTGGGTATTGGGTATTGGGTTTCTTGCCCATTGCCTATTCCCATAAACAAATTGTTGTGGTAAGATAGTAAACTGATGCGGATGTGGCGGAATTGGCAGACGCGCTAGATTTAGGTTCTAGTTCCGAAAGGAGTGAAGGTTCAAGTCCTTTCATCCGCACTTTTGAAAGGTTGCCATCTCCAAACTGGGTGTAAAAAATTTAGGGTTTACGCACCTAGATTTATGATAAAAATGGGCATAATTTAGACTTGCTTAATGTCTTGTGCAAACTTGTGTCACAAGACATGGAAATAGAAAAATACCCAATGCTTGCAAACCTCAGTACTCAACTAAATAAAAACAGTAAAGATGCTGAGAAAACAAAGTATCATTTTCCGCGACACGGGTGTCTTGTAAAGGTATAAATAGTATTAATGTAACTAAGGTAATATACTAGGAAAATTGCCACCATAAACGGTAAGAGCAATACTAGCCTTGAATTATATTTGCAAACTTCTTGATTTAAATAGATACAAACTATACATTGTATTAAATATTACTTTCAATAATGACTGACTCCATCAAAATTTTAGAGATTATCACCTTGACAAGACTAAAATAAAGAGTAGCAGTAGTCAAAATTGAAAAAATTTATCATAAAAATTCACTTATCCTAAATAAAATTACTTAGGATGTCTCAGAGTTTATCTGAGCTAAGTCCCAGTGTTTGCTTACGAGTAAATACTGGGACTTAACTATATTAATGTCAATAAAATCAGTATTATTCCTGTAGTCAGATTGGGGTCACTCAATGGAAAGTGGCTTCATCTAGTCTTGATATTTTTGTGCATTATTCTCTAAACATGTCTATTAATCTCAGTACTAGTAAGTAAAACAACAGCAAATTATGACTTTACCGAGATTTGAAAATCTGAAAATAATTCTGCTGTGGACTTTTAACACAAAACTTGATATGAACTTCTGTATGTTATGATACAAAAATTTAACTTCATATTTAATTTTAATTGTGGAAGAGAGCTACTGCACGAATTAAGCTTACACATATCGAATTTAGCTGAAGGAAAATGAGCACAACTCCTATAGGTAGCTACAGGTTGTTCCAGAAACTACATCCGCTATCTCTGTTGGCACAACTAACTAGCCGGCATGCTACAGGTTGTTTACGGGTATTTACCGGGACAGTTTCTTGGTCAATCTATCTAGAGGACGGTAAACTTACTTATGCCTCCTATTCAGATAAACTGTTTGAGCGGCTTGATAGTCACTTGCGACGCCTGAGCCAGCAAATTCCAGCTCTCAATAGTGCTACTCGCGTGCAGATGCGGCTGAGGTTTGAAAATCAAAATGAAAATCAATCGATAGTAAATGCGGATTATCAAGCTATTTCTTGGTTAGTTCATCAGAATTACATCACCTCTGTGCAAGCAGGAAACCTGATAGATGAATTGGCGAAAGAAGTGCTGGAGTCATTTCTGTGCTTAAAAGAAGGGAGCTATGAATTTAATCCTGAAGACTCCTTGAATGAACTACCAAAGTTCTGTCGCCTAGATTTGCGGCTACTAGTTGAACATTGTCAAAAGCAGCTACGAACTCGGCAAAATATCCAGTCATCAATTCCTGCTGCTGGGAGTTCTCAAGTTTCGCCTACAACGCAGCCGCCTCAAGTTCAGACACAACTGCAAATAAAACTTGGGCAACAATTGCCTAAAAAAATTAATTTTGATCTTCCTGAGAATAAGAATAATCAAACTATTCAGCCATCTATTGGCAAAATCTATACAATTGCCTGCATTGATGATAGCCAAACAGTCTTAAATTCTATCAAACATTTTTTGGATGAAAATACATTCTCGGTTGTGATGATCAATGATCCGGTGAAAGCTTTAATGCAAATTCTTCGGAGTAAGCCAGACCTGATTTTGCTAGATGTAGAAATGCCAAGTTTAGATGGATATGAACTATGCTCGTTATTACGAAAACATTCAGCTTTTAAAAATACACCCATTATTATGGTGACTGGCCGAACAGGATTTATCGACAGGGCAAAAGCCAAGATGGTCAGATCATCAGGCTATTTGACTAAGCCTTTTACACAATCAGATTTGCTAAAAATGGTTTTTAAGCACATTGGTTAATTTAGTAGTAATAGTAAATAAAAAAACCAAATTTAATAGTATTAAGTTAGTTTTTAGGAGATTTAGTAGTGAGCCTGATTTTACTTGGCACAATTCTAATTGTAGAAGATTCTCCCAGCGAATTGGAATTAATGAGCCATTATCTCAAAGAAAGTGGTTACAACGTAATTAAAGCTACTGGTGCAAAAGAAGCTTTGGAAAAAGCTGCGTTACAAAAACCAGATGTGATTGTTACCGATGTAGTTATGCCTGAAATGAGTGGATTTGAATTGTGTCGCTCTCTGAGAAGAAATCCAATTACTGAAAAAGTGCCAATTGTAATTTGCAGTTCTAAAAATCAGGAGATTGACCGATTTTGGGCGATGAGACAAGGTGCTGATGCTTATATAACAAAACCTTACACTCGTGACCATCTCCTCAATACTATTAAATCAGTGGTAATTTGAATCAATGACTAGTTCAAAAATTACACTTTCCTCGAAACAAACTTACAATACTTCGGGAGATGGCTATCTTAAGTTTCAGCTAAATCAGCAGACTGCTGCTGTTTTATCGATGAAGTATACGCAAGAAGCGATTATTGTACCTGTTGAATCTGTAACCTCAATGCCAAATATGCCCGCCTGTATACTAGGATTAATGAATTGGCGGAGTCGAATAATTTGGGTAATTGATCTGCCAAGGATGCTCAATTTACAATCTCTAGATAATAGACTGCGGCAATACAATGCAATAGTTATCAGAGTGGAATCACTGCTGTTGGGCTTAGTTGTGCAAGAAATTAAGGGTACAACTAAGTTCTTGTCTGATGATGTTCATTCTCCTGTGGGACAAGTAGCATCTAGTTTAGTTCCTTATTTACGTGGCTGTGTTGTGCAACAGAAAGAAATATTATTGGTATTAGATGCACAGGCGATTGTGCAGTCTTCTATTCTCCGCAGTGATTAGGGTCTACTACTAAAAAAGAACGATTTTTAGTGTTCTTATTCACATATTTAGGGGAAATCCTTTATGTTTAATAAAACTGACACGGCTAAGAGTGGTGATGCTCAAAATCGGGCATCAATGATTTCATCTCAAAAAGTTACTAATGGTAGAGTGCAACTAACGAATAAGCCAACTACGGAAATTTCTCATAATTCTCCACGCAACCAGGCAGATGCCTATTTCAAAAGGCTTAGCTTGGATACTAAAGCGACAATTTTGGCGATCGCAATCGGTATACTACCAGTATTGGGCATCGGCGCGATCGCCTACAGTTTTGCCAACAAATCGATTACTAAGCAAATTACCCAATCTCAAGAAGCCGAAGCCGCTGGCTTAAGCGATAAAGTCAACCGTTTCATGTTGGAACGCTATGGAGATATTCAAGTCCTCTCGAATTCGCCATTTTTGACGAATCGCCAAGCTAGCGTCAGCACAACTACTCAAGAAAAGCAAGCAGTTCTAGATGGCATTGTCGAGGCTTACAAAGCTTATGACAGTGTTGCCTTTTTTGATCTTCAAGGCAACTCGATTGCTCAATCCACAGGCGAACCTCTAGACAATCACAAAGACCGTAATTATTTTCAAGACGCTCTGCAAAAAGACGCTCCTGTCATCAGTAAAGCTGAAGCTTCAAAAAGTACAGGCGTCATCAGCATTTACATAGCTGCACCCGTTAAAGATAAAGTTACAGGCCAAAGCATCGGCGTGGTGAGAGCGCGTATGCCCCTAAAATCTTTAAATGAGGTAATTGAAAACTACGCAGCCGGACATCAATACTCTCTAGTTGATGCTTCGGGAAAAGTTTTTCTGAGTTCACAAAAACAATTCTTGGGTAAAGAGGCCAAGGCTGAGTATCCTATAGCTAAACTGCTAGGGGACAAAAAGGTAGATAGTTTCACAGCAGTTCCTAAAACTTACAACAAGCAAGAACTAGTAAGTTATGTGCCATTTAGAAGACTAGATGGCTTGCCAGATTTAAATTGGCAAGTGCTTTTATCTACAGATGCAGCAATTGCATTTGAGCCTCAAAGACAATTATTGTGGATTATTGCGATCGGGACAGCATTGACAGGCTTAATTGTGGGAGCGATCGCATCTTGGTTAGCCAAGCGTACCACACAGCCAATTTTGAATGCGACTGCGGCATTGACAGAGCTAGGAAAAGGTAAATTCAATACCCGTCTGGTGATAGAAAGAGAAGACGAATTAGGAGTATTGAATGCAAAGATTAACCAGATGGCCGAACAATTGCAGGTTTTGGTCAAAGAACAAGAACTAGATATTGAAGGGGCCAAATTACTTGCAGATATTACCCTACGAATTCGGAGAATTCTTAAAACCGAAGATATTTATCAAGCAGCAGTCAAAGAAGTTCAGCAAGCGCTGAATACAGATCGGGTAGTCATTTATAACTTGAATCCAGAGACTTGGGATGGTATCGTCGTTGCTGAATCGGTAACTGGTAATTGGCCGAAAATGCTCGGAGTGCAAATCGACGACCCCTATTTTCAAGAACGCTACGTAGAAGTGCATCAAGATAATCGAGTGCAGGCGATCGCCAATATTCACCAAGACCAAAGCCTGAAAAATGCCGATAGTTATATCCAACTATTGGATAAATTTGCCGTCAAAGGTATTTTGAGCATACCGATTTTTGCTCAAGAGCAACTCCTAGGCTTACTAATTGCTCATCATTGCGAAACTCCTAGGATTTGGCAACAGCCGGAAATTGACTTGTTTCAACAAATAGCAACTCAAGTCGGTTATGCCTTAGAACAAGCCAAACTGCTTGAGAAGATAGAACAAGCAAAGACAACGGCAGAACAAGGCTCTGATCAGGAACGGCAACAAAAAGAAGCACTGCAACAACAACTTTTAGAACTGCTCAATGATGTAGAAGGTGCAGCTAGAGGCGACCTTACAGTGCGTGCAGATGTAACAGCTGGAGAAATAGGCACTGTTGCCGACTTTTTCAACTCCATTGTAGAAAGTCTCCGAGATATTGTTACCCAAGTTAAACAAGCTGCTACCCAGGTAAATGGTGCAGTTGGCTCTAATGAAGTAGCCATCCGCCAACTAGCAGAGGAAGCACTCACCCAAGCTGCCGAAATCAACCATACTCTAGATGCTGTTGACCAAATGACGCAGTCTATGCAAGTCGTAGCCGAAAACGCTCAACAAGCTGCTACCATTGCTAACCATGCTACCCAAACTGCCACCAAGAGTGGACACGCAATGGATTTGACAGTACAAAATATCTTGTCTTTGCGGGAAACCGTTGGTGAAACTGCCAAGAAAGTTAAACGTTTGGGAGAATCTTCTCAACAAATTTCCCGCGTGGTGTCGTTGATTAACCAAATCGCCATCCAAACCAACTTACTCGCCATCAACGCCGGTATTGAAGCAGCGCGTGCAGGTGAAGAAGGTCAAGGTTTTGCCGTAGTTGCAGAAGAAGTTGGTGAGTTAGCAGTCAGAAGTGCAGCTGCAACCCAAGAAATTGAACAAATTGTTGGTAATATCCAACGAGAAACCAGTGAAGTAGTGCAAGCAATGGAGCTAGGTACTACCCAAGTGGTGGAAGGCACACGGATTGTGGAGGAAGCTAAGCAAAGTCTTGGTCAGATTTTGGATGTATCACGTCAAATTGACTCTTTAGTACAGTCGATTTCCACTGCAACCACATCTCAGGTACAAACATCCCAAACTGTCAGACAATTGATGAAAGACCTTGCTGCTGTATCACAACGCACCAGCGATTCTTCCCGCCAGGTTTCTGAATCTCTGCAACAAACTGTCGAGATTTCTCAAGAGTTGCAGGAGACAGTTGGTACATTTAAAGTCAGTTAAGTAATCGTCAGAAGTCAAGAGTCCAAACATTTGTAACCCTTGACCTTTGACCCTTGAACGCCACTTGCTACCCTGCGGGAACGCTAAGAGCGAACAAGTCGGCAGAGCCGACGACAGTCGCCTCAAGTCGGGAAACCCGCCCACGGCGCTGTCTCCCCAACGCAGTGGCTCCCCTTGACTCTTGACCCTTGACTATTAACAAAAACCATGTCACAGGACAAAGAATTAGAAATCCAGATGCAATTTCTGGAAGAAGCAACTGATTACTTGAATACGCTAGAAGGGGTATTACTGGAAATCGACACCAGTAACCGCATCGATTTGGATAAAATCAATGCCGCACTCCGAGCCGCCCACTCTATTAAGGGTGGCGCGGCTATGATGGGATTTCGGGCGCTCAGTGATTTAGCTCACCGTTTGGAAGATTCTTTTAAAGTTTTAAAAACCCGAAAAAATTCCCTAGAAATTGACACTCAGTTGCAAAGTTTATTGCTATCTGGAGTTGACTGGCTGCGTCAAATAGTGGACTTGCTCTCAGAAGGAAATACTGTTGAAGAACAGTGGTTGGCAACCTTTTGTTATCCAATTTTTGATGAGCTGCACGATCGCCTAGGCGACCCCACCCCTGAAGACGCCACGACCATGCTTTCACCAGAGGATGGTCAAGATATCATCCCCTTGCTATTTGAAACAGAAGTAGAAGGCTGTTTGCAGCGCCTAGAATCTGTGTTGGCCGATAGCGAACAGCCTGGTTTACACGAAGAAGTTGTAGTCATGGCAGCGGAATTAGGCGGTTTGGGGGAAATGCTCCAGTTACCAGCTTTTACCCAGTTGTGTGAGTCAGTAACGCAGCATTTAGAAGCAGTAACCTCCGATCGCATTCCCGAAATTGCCCAGTTAGCATTAGAAGCGTGGCGGCGATCGCAAGCTTTAGTTCTGACAAATCAACTGGATAATCTACCTACAGAAATTGAATTCGGTGGAGTGGCGAATACCTATACTCAATCTGAGTCACTGTCAACAGCCGATACAATAGCCCAGTTCCTCGCCACAGATGTAGCTGACACCAATCTCCACGATATAGAAGTAATATCAACAGATGATTTACAACCAGAGCAAACTGAAGAAAATTGGCTAGTAAATGAACCAATTGCTGCCAATTTTACTTTTTTGGATACAGATATTGCTAATGATGTGGCTGCTGTCAATATCCCACCAAGCACAATAGTTGCTGAAGAAACTACTACAGATTCCAGATTTGTCGAACGCAAAGGCGAGTCAATTGGTGTTGGCAAAGAGCGTGACAATCAAGAAAATAACGTTAGAGTTCCCAGCAAACAGCTTGAGCAAATTAATGATTTATTTGGAGAACTGATCGTCCAACGCAATGGGTTAAACTCGCACTTAGAAAGATTACGCAAACTCGTTCGTCACCTGAACCAGCGAGTACAAGTTCTCGAACGAGAAAATCAAGAACTTCGTACAGCTTATGACAAAATGGCGACTCAAACCGTAATATCATCTGGTACGTCATCCAATATAGAACATAATTTAGTATCTGAAGATAGCTATCAAACACAAGCCGTAAAAAGAGGCTTTGATACCTTAGAAATGGATCGCTATAACGACTTAAACCTGTTATCACAGGAAGTCATGGAAACCATTGTTCAGGTACAAGAAGTCACAACTGATATTCAACTTAGCGTTGACGATACAGATCAGATTGCTCGCAAACTTAACAAAACATCGAAACAGTTACAGACAAAACTCAATCACATTCGGATGCGTCCGCTGTCCGATTTAGTCGAGCGTTTTCCCAGAGCCTTGCGCGATTTAAATGTAGAGTATGGGAAAAATGTACAGCTAAAACTTGAAGGTGGTAACACCCTAATTGAACGCAGCATTTTGGAGGCTTTGAATGAGCCTTTAATGCACCTGTTAAGGAATGCTTTCGATCATGGTATAGAAGAATCTGCGACACGCCGCGCTTTGGGTAAGCAAGAACAAGGATTGATTGAAATTAAAGCTACTCATCACAGCAATCGCACCCTCATTACTATGCGTGATGATGGTCGGGGCATTTCTCTAGATAAAATTCGCGCTCGTGCTCTAGCGATGGGATTAGATGCTTCTCTACTTGCTAGCGCTAGTGATGAAGAACTATTATCACTAATTTTTGAACCAGGTTTTAGCACCTCCGACCAAGTGACAGCATTATCTGGTCGCGGTGTCGGTATGGATGTAGTCCGCAATAATCTCAAACTGATTCGAGGAGATGTCAAAGTTGATACAGAGTGGGGCGTCGGCACTACCTTTACCCTGTCAGTACCGTTTACACTTTCCGTAGCACGAGTTTTGTTGGTAGAAATCAACAGGATACTCTTGGCATTTCCCACAGATGTCATTTCGGAAATATTCTTATTCCAAAACGACCGAGTTTTCCCAATGGCGGGTAGTGAAGTCCTGAATTGGCAAGGAACTATGCTACCGCTAATTCGCCTTGGCCGCTACTTAGAGTTTAATTGCCCACGTTACGATAGCCCAGAGCTAGAGACTCCCCCAGCGATTAATGCTAGCAGCGTGTTAGTAATCAAAAGCAATAATCAGCCAGTAGCCATACAAGTAGACCGTTGCTGGGGTGAACAGGAAGTTGCTATCCGCCAAGTCGAGGGAAATATACCTCTACCTGAAGGCTTTAGCAACTGTACGATTCTCGGTGATGGTCGAGTAGTAGCACTAGTTAATACCAACGAGTTGCTGTATTGGATTGCTACTAATCAGCGTACCCCTAGAAGCAATCAGTTACCGTCAGCCAGGTTAAAGACAGCGTTCCTCATGTTTGAGGATGAAAAAGTACCAGCAACCCCTGCTAACCAAAAAGGCACGATTTTGATTGTAGATGACTCGATTAATGTTCGCCGCTTCTTAGCCCTGACTTTGGAAAAAGGAGGGTATCAAGTAGAACAAGCGAAAGACGGTCAAGATGCCTTAGAAAAACTTCAGAGTGGTTTGCAAGTCCAGGCGGTGATTTGTGATATTGAAATGCCTCGCCTTGATGGTTATGGCTTTCTAGATCGTGTAAATACAGACGTTGAGATGAAAAATATTCCCATCGCCATGCTGACCTCTCGTAGCAGTAATAAACATCGGCAACTGGCAATGCAATTAGGTGCGCGAGCCTACTTCTCTAAACCTTACAACGAGCAAGAATTACTCCGAACAATTGATGAAATAATTTGTACTGTAGCCGGAGCAACATCTAATTAAACCTGAGTTCGACGGTTAGAAAACGGCAAAAAGCTTGCTAGATATGAAACATGAGAAACTAGGGAGGTGTTGCGATGGCCACACCCACCGCAGGAATCGCGCTTGATTGATTGAGAACTGATGGCTGGTTTGGCTGATTACACCTATTTGCCCAAAAAACCGTCGATTGATATTTCCTCAAAAGATGTGGCTGCAATACCTCTTGCCGTTTTCTAACCGTCGAGATCACGACGGGCGAATTCGCACCATACTGAAGTGGCTATCTAATAACAACATAACTTGCACAAAGGTTAATTTTTGAGAGCGATCGCACATTTAACACTTGAAATACATATATATTTACCTTTGGAAGTTTATAGCGACTTCAGTTTTTTAGGAAAACCACCTGTCACTTCGTTTTCTTCTGTTACAAAGCTTAGTGCTAATCAGGTTACTAGAGAAGAATATCGGTAGATTGCGAAAAGTGATGACTGAAGCACCCGCAGACATTACCGTAGACACTGGTTGTGTTCCGGCTGCTAAAATATTTAAATACAAGTAGTATAAAAAAAGCTACTTAGGACAAAAATTGTCTATTTGATCACACAACACCATCAACAGATTGTAGAAAAGTACATTCTTTGATCTTGAGGGTGGTGCTAACCTCGATTTTAGGGATGAGATCAGCTTTTATCGGCTAGAGTTTCTATCTTTCAGCAAACTAAATAATGTATAACAAAATCGCAAGGAGTGCGATGAAATGTCCCAATCTCCTTTAACAAGACCAGAAATAGCTCCCGGAACTCTAATTGATAACCGCTATATTATCCAAAAACTTTTGGGACAAGGAGGACTGGGACGAACATACTTAGCGTTTGATACTCGTCGTTTTAATGAAGCTTGTGTTCTCAAGGAATTTGCTCCCATTGGCACAGGAGAAAATGGACTGGAAAAATCCCGCAACTTATTCAAAAGAGAGGCAAAAATCCTCCATCAGCTGCAACATCCTCAAATTCCCAGGTTCTTAGCTTGCTTTGAAGGAGATGGTCGATTGTTCCTAGTTCAAGAGTATGTTGACGGTAAAACATATTCCAGACTGCTAGGAGAGCTTCAAAGCCAGGGAAGAACTTTTTCGGAAGAGGAAGTCATACAGTGGTTAAAGAATTTGCTGCCTGTTTTGGAATATGTTCACCACCACAACATCATCCATCGAGATATTTCTCCTGACAATATTATGTTGCCTGATGGCAAAGATATGCCAGTACTGATTGATTTTGGTGTAGGTAAGCAAATTGCTGACCTGAATGATGGGAGAAATTCTAACCAAGTGACCTTTGTTGGCAAAATGTCCCTTGTAGGCAAAGTTGGATACGCTCCCCGTGAGCAGATTAGCTTAGGTTTGTGTTCTCCCTGTAGTGATCTTTATGCCTTGGGGGTAACAACTATCGTGTTACTCACAGGACGAGATCCATCTCTGCTAATGGATCAGTACTCCTTAGAGTGGAAATGGCGTTGCTATACCTATGTCAGCGATGCTTTTGCTCAAGTACTTGATCGCATGTTAGCAGATACGCCTAACAAGCGATACCAAACAGCTAGAGAAGTTCTCACCGATTTAAAGCATCTTGGAGAACTAGAAGTAGAAAGACCTACAGCGTTTGTTCATTTGTCTCCTACCGTACTTATTCCTGAATCTCAGACTACAGCGACAATCCCGCAGTCTTACAGCCAATCTGGAGAAACAATATTTAGTTTGCCTGCTAGCCCGCAAATTGACCGAATTGAACAACAACCTTCACTCAGCCCAGCCTTTATCAAACGTTGTCAGCAAGCGTTAGCTTACCACATCGGGCCAATGGCAAATCTGGTTGTAGAAGAGACATTAGCTCAAAATCCTCACATTTCGTCTTACCAATTTGTTGAACTCATAGCTAAAGAAATTCCTAACTTTCAAGGAGCTTTTGAGTTAAAAAAAAGCTTACTAACATAGTGGATTTAAACCAATAATTAATTGAGAGATAGTTTTGAATTTTTTAATTTCCCGTATTCCCCTGAGAGCGCTTAATTCTTTTCATTGCCATTTCTAAACTTAATTGCATTCGTTTAAAAGCCTTAGCCAAATTACCGATTTCATCATTAGAAAACTGCTCAAATTCAACGTCCATGTGTCCTGTACTAACTTCCTCAGCCACACGAGTTATGCGTTTGAGAGGTTTAACAACTTGTCGATTCAAGAAAAAGTTAACTAACAAAATAGCTGCTATAAAAACAGTTGAAACAATTAAGATAATTACCAAAGAAGAATAATTGGCTTTGTTGATAACTTTATTTGCTGGCACTGATATGATCTGAGCACCTATAATGTCATTCAACTTCCACCCAAATCCATTAGCTGTGCCATAAAGAGCAATCATACTTGGAGGTGCAGCTTCAGGTGTGCTATGACACACTAGGCAGCTTTCCTCACGAATTGGTAACGGACGAGCAATATAAAAGATGTCTCCACCAGGAATTGAGCGAAAGCCACTCGTTTCTTTGAGGTTTGGTTTCTTTATGAAACTTTCTACAATTTCTGTTTCAAAACTATCAGCTTTATCCCGCAGATTAGTAGGATTTAGTGTTGCTTCTTTGTAAAAAAAGTCGCGGTAATCCGACGTTTTTCGCAAAATCTCAAAGACTTCCCGTGCTGAGTATGCAGGCACACTTTGCGGCAAAAACTTAGTTGCCAGTTTATCAGCTAGCTCAGGATTAACTTGAGTATTGGTATATTTACGAACAGAACTCATGGTTTCCATGAGCATGAGAGCCGTTGAGGCAATATCTTGTCTGGCATTCTGCCTGAGCAGAGAAGAAAGAGCCAAACCACTCAAGCTCAAACCGAACACCAGAATTACAAGTAGCAGAATTGTAAATTTTTGTCTCAAATTCAAATTTTTTAACATAATCCAAAATTACTTACAATTAAAATTACCATCCCCAAACAGGTTTAAAGTCATCGTTTACTCTCATATAAGCAAACAACTAAGGTTTTTAGCGAAAGTTTGCGCGTCCGGGTTTCCCAACCTAGGAAACTTTTAAAGACAGCGAAAAGGTATAGTTGAGTTGAAACTATTAGAGTGTATCTAAAATATAATCTTGATATTCTTGATAATAACAAGATATTTTTACTAACGAAATTGTTTTTCTGGATGTTTGCACAAATAGGAGAAGGAGTCGTCAAAAAGGGATATCAGGTTGAGCGATCGCCTTCATTTTGACTAACCTTTTTTTGCGATGTCTACCCTCCGGTAACTTCTGCCACCTTAATCCCTCTTGATATAGTATTGTTTATTTATGTCCAGCTACTTAATTTGCAAACTATTGTTAAATATTAAAGTTAATGAAAGTATTCTTTAAGTAACTAATTTTCTAAAAGCTACAGCAATCTTATTTCAGTTATCAAAAACTTGTGTTGGATGTTCTAATCCAGTGCCAATATAAATATCAGCATTTGGCAAGTATTACTAATGGTGTGGAATCCAGGAAAGCCTTTATTTGGAGGGCGTTACATTATCGATAGCCAACTAGGCGAAGGGGGAATTGGCATTACTTATCTAGCCAGAAATCAACGGGACGAACTGCGAGTGATTAAAACCCTCAAAGAAGAAATCCTTAATCACCCCGCCTGGATACTCCACCGCAATAAATTACGGCAAGACTTCCGCGATGAAGCAGTTAGGCTTGCTGTGTGTCACCATCCTCATGTAGTGCAAATAGAAACCATCTTCGATGAAGGTAATTTGCCTTGCATGGTGATGGAATATATTAAAGGCGAAGACTTAGGCCAGCGTTTGAGGCGGATGGGGGTACTATCAGAAGCAGAAGCGCTGCTGTATGTGCGGCAAATTGGTGACGCTTTGACATTAGTTCATTCTAAAGGTTTACTGCATAGAGATCTTAAGCCGCGCAACATCATGATCCGCATGGATAAATCAGAAGCAGTGCTGATAGACTTTGGTATTGCCAGAGAATTTATTCCCAATGTAATCCAAAGGCATACCGCATACCGCACTCCTGGTTTTGCCCCACCTGAACAATATGAATTGGAAGCGCCGCGAGGAGAATACATTGATATCTATGCCTTAGCTGCTACCTTGTATAATTTGCTAACCGCAGTTGTGCCAACGAATGCAGATGACAGACGTCAAAACATTCGCCTAGAACCACCACAATATTTCAATCCCAAGATTAGCAATAGGGTAAATCAGGCTATTCTGCGCGGCATGGATTTGGAGTCAACATATCGCCCCCAATCTGTACAAGAGTGGTTGGATTTATTAGATTCTGATATTGGATATGATGTAGCATCAATAACACCTATAGTAGCGATCGCACCCGGATTACAATCCCCCATACCTGTTGTAGTGGAGCAGCCGAATTGGCAATGCATACACACCCTTAAAGGCCATTCCAGCATGGTGAATGCGATCGCCATAAGCCCAGATGGGCAACTTCTTGCTAGTGGCAGTAATGACAACACTATCAAACTTTGGCAACTGGGAACTGGTAAGCTACTACGTCACCTAGGCCGTTGGTCTTCTGGTCATTCCAGTATGGTTCATTCCGTCGCCTTTAGCCCTTGTGAACAGCTTCTAGCTAGCGGCAGTTGGGATAATACTATTAAGCTGTGGGACTTAAGTACAGGTAGAGAAAATAGTACTTTTACTGGTCATGCTAATTGGGTGAATTCTGTCGCCTTTAGTCCAGATGGCCAGCTTCTAGCTAGCGCCAGTGCTGACTGCACTATCAAACTTTGGCAAGTATACACAAGCAGAGAAATTCAAACCCTCACAGGTCATTCCGACTCAGTTTGGTCAGTTGCCTTTAGCCTAGATGGACAAATTCTGGCTAGTAGCAGTGCAGACTACACTATCAAACTGTGGAACGTATACACAGGCAGAGAAATCCAAACTCTTACAGGTCATTCCTTTTTCGTCAACTGCATCGCTTTCAGTCCCGATGGACAACTTATCGCTAGCGGCAGTGCGGATTGCACTATCAAACTTTGGCACGTACACACAGGTAGAGAAATTCACACTCTCACAGGTCATTCTAATTCAGTTTGGTCAGTCGCCTTCAGCCAGAATGGGCAACTTCTAGCTAGTGCCAGTTGGGATAATACGATTAAACTGTGGCACGTAGACACAGGCAGGCAAATCAGCACACTGGCAGGCCATTCTAATTATGTTAGATCTGTCGCCTTCAGTCCCGATGGACAAACCCTAGTCAGTGGAAGTGATGACGACACCATCAAAATTTGGCGACGGGGGTGATAAATAATTCGTAATTCGTAATTCGTAATTCGTAATTTTGAATTGACATCTCTCTGTGCTTGCTGTGGTTAGTAACTTTTAAACCTACAGATAGACTTGCAATTATCCAAAAATTGTCACAATGATGACGATAAACGTTATTGTTGAACAATTAATTTTATGGGCTTTGGTATTGGTGACTTATTCTGGATTTTTCTTCTTCTATCTTCCTTACAACCTATCTGGCAAAAACGTCAAGTAGAATATCGGCGCTTGCGTGCTTTACAGGAATTCCAGCAAGACCGCAAAAGTCGGGTGATTTTGCTGATTCACCGCCAAGAGTCCATTAGTTTACTGGGCATTCCCTTATCGCGCTACATTACCATCGAAGACTCAGAACAGATACTACGAGCAATTCGTCTCACCCCGCCAGATGTCCCGATTGACCTAATTTTGCATACTCCTGGTGGTTTGGTATTGGCTACAGAACAAATTGCTAGAGCATTAATTCGCCATACCGCAAAAGTCAGTGTCTTTGTGCCTCACTATGCCATGAGTGGGGGTACAATGCTTGCCCTCGCCTCTGATGAAATTATCATGGATGCCAACGCCGTCTTGGGGCCAGTTGATCCCCAGTTGGGTAACTATCCAGCAGCAAGTATCCTGAAAGTGGTTGAAGATAAACCTATTGGTGAAATTGACGACCAAACCTTGATTATGGCAGACCTCTCACGCAAAGCGATTCAGCAGGTACAGCGCTTTGTGCGGACTTTGCTTAAAGACAGTATACCTAAACAAAAGGTTCTGCCAGAAAACATTGAACCGATTATCGAAGCCTTGACAACCGGACGTGTCACCCACGATTATCCCATCACTGTTGAAGAGGCTACAGAAATGGGGCTGCCCGTAACTGTCGGACTGCCCCGTTCTATTTATGAACTTATGGATTTATATCCACAGCCCCAAGGAGGGCGGCCCACCGTCCAGTATATTCCTATGCCTTACAACGATCGCCGCCCAATTTTACCCACGCCTAAGGGCAGACCCTTAGAAGAACCAAATCAGAACACTTGAAACTTCAGAGTTAGTAATTGCTCAAGTAATGCCTAGGGTGTAACCGTTGGTGTTGGTGTCGGTGTAACCGTTGGCGTCGCTGTTGGTGTCGCCATCGGTGTAGCTGTCGGCGTAGCCATTGGTGTCGCCGTTGGTGTCGCTGTCGGTGTTGCCGTTGGTGTCGCCGTTGGTGTCGCTATTGGCGTCGCTGTTGGTGTAGCCCTCGGTGTAGCTGTTGGTGTCGCAGTTGGCGTGGTCGTTGGCGTAGCTGTTGGTGTCGCCCTTGGTGTCGCCGTGGGCTTAGCTGTTGGTTGGCTCAAGGCTTTCTTAGCTTCTTCATTCAGCTTTTGGCGGAGTGCTAAATTAGCAATTCCGGTTTCTTGCAGCTGATATTTTTTCTGAAATTCCTTCACCACCTCTTCCGTCCGGGGGCCATAAAACTGATCGCGTGGGAGGGGAGGATTCGGCTTAACTACTGCATTCAAATTTGCTTGCAGAATTTGCATGATGTTAGCGGCATAACCTTGGGTTTGTGGCCCTGCTATCCCATCAACTGGTTTTAGCTTATAACCCGTCTGAAATTCACGGATTGCTTTTCTGGTTTCCTCATCCGTCAAGGGTGTATTTGTAACCTTGACGTTGTAACCTAATCCCCGCAATACAGCACGGAATTGCTGTGGCGTATAATTACGCTGAATAGCTGCAAAACTGGTGTCAAAAACTACTAAGCTAGCAGTTATCAAGCAAGTTGTAGCAACTGACACGCTTGATTTTCCAAACTCACACCACATACTTAAAACTCCTTTGGATTAAATCAGCAGGATATAGAGATTAACAGATGCACCTTAAGTTTCTCTAACATCTTTTTTCTCTATTTTTAATGAATTTTGATTAATTTGTGAGCTATTTTTTAATTAAACACTAAATTCATAAAAATATAATTTTGTCATCTATCAAGAGAAAGATTTTGAATTAGAAGTAGTCTGGTTATAGAAAGACCTGAAAATAAATAACAAAGAGATGTGAAATCTAAAATATTCAAATTTGTATAATCTAAAACTAAGAATGAAAACAGCAAAATTACCCAAGCAGCGTAACCTTTGGTTTGAAAGATTGATGGCAATTACTGCCACAGTAAATTTAGGTTTAGTTTTGTTTGATTTAAGTTACGTGCCTGGGCGAGATTTCTACTTGCGAAGACTTCCCCAAATTACCCAGATTTATGATCCAATTAAAGGTATTGAACCCCATCGAGACACGAACAGATATCTGGAAACGGTAGCCGCCTTAGAAGAAGAAGTAAGCCAAGTAGGGTTACAGTCGCCTCAAGTAAAAACCAAGCTAGAGGAAATAAGGCGTCTAAGCAGCGAGATGATTGACAGCAATCCGTTTGCGGGAGTGGATAAGAGTGGTACTCTGGAAAAAATCAAAAATCGGATGCGCGATCGCACCAGAGAAGAATCTGCAAAACGGGCCTTTGCCACTTTTTGGAGTCAGCCGTACCTATCCCAAAATGGCTGGAAACAAGAAATTAATTTTTTTAACCAGAAAATTCGTCCCCTAATTGCCGTTAATTACTACCGCAGAATTGGGGAAAATGGCGAATTTATTGATGATTTCTGGATTATTGACTTACCGTTTGTGATTTTATTTGGCGTCGAATTGCTAGGGCGAACCTTCTCTATCAGACACCGACATCCAGGTTTAAGCTGGTTAGAAGCAGTATTGTGGCGTTGGTACGACTTGTTCTTGCTGATACCATTTTGGCGATGGTTGCGAATCATACCCGTATTAATTCGTCTCGATCAAGCACGGATATTAGATCTTCATTTGGTGCGGCGGCAAATTCATCAAGGGATTGTTGCTAATTTTGCCGAGGAAATCACAGAAATTGTCGTAGTCAGGGTGATTAACCAAATCCAGGGTTCAATTCAGCGGGGTGAGTTAATGCGTTGGCTATTGCAAAAAGATAACCTGCGTCCCTACATAGATATTAATAACGTGAATGAAGTAGAAGCGATCGCAGGTCTTTTGGTGCAAACAATTGTCTATCAAGTACTGCCCAAAATCCAACCAGAGATCGTTGCTATTTTGCGCCACAACATTGAAACTGCCTTCCATCAAGTGCCCATCTACCGCAATCTCCAAAACTTTCCTGGCGTGGGACAAGCACAAACCCAGTTCAGCGAACAACTGGCAACTCAAATCACAACTAACCTGTACAACGCTGTGGTTAGCGCTGTTAAAGATCCTGTTGGTGCAAAACTCTCCAGTCAATTAATACAAAGCTTTAGCGAAGCCTTGGGAGCAGAAGTGCAGAAAAAACAAGTACTCTCAGAAATTCAGAGCTTACTTTTTGACTTCTTAGAGGAAATCAAGCTCAACTACGTCCAGCGTTTATCCCAAGAAGATATAGACCAAATTATCGAACAAACTAGGCATCTACGAACACAAGCATCAGTTCCAACACTCGTAGATAAAGCTACTGTCCCAACAATTAGAGAAAAATAAATGCAGAGTAGGGGAAGCAACGAGCAGAGGAGCAGTGTTTCGGCTGCGCCCTTCTCCTGTGGTCAACGCTGCTTTGTAGCTTGCTTTCCGAAGGGTACGACTACGCTCAGGGCAAGCTCAGCCCTAGCGCTCAACAACCGTAGCAGGAGAGCAGAGGGAAGTTGGAGTAAGTCTTTCCCCTCCGCCCCTCCGCCCCTCTGCCCCTCTGCCTCCTAACCCTTGAACGCCAGCCAGTTCAACGCCACTCCCCTCAACGGAGGGAACCTCCGCACAGGGGTGGCTCCTCAACGGGGGGAACCCCCCGAAGTTTGGATCGGAGGAAGCCTCCGCTCCAACTTCTCTTCGCACGTGACTGGCTCCTCTTGACCCTTGACTCTTGACTATCAAAGAAATGCGCTAAACTCAAATTAGGGGCGAACCATCATGGTTCGTCACAAGACTTCTTGGAAGATATTCCTATCGCAGGAAGTGGGTCGATGCCCACTTTTTTTATTGAATTCTCGCATGACTCATCCCTTAGTCCCACAAATTATTGATTTGGCGACACCAGTAGCAAAAGAACTGGGGTTGGAAGTTGTTGGTGTAGTTTTTCACACTAACCAACGTCCGCCAGTATTGCGGGTAGATATCCGTAATCCTCAGCGAGATACTGGGTTGGATGATTGTGAGAGGATGAGCCGTGCTTTAGAAGCCTTCTTAGATGCAGCGGAAATCGTTCCAGATGCTTATGTTTTGGAAGTATCCAGTCCTGGTATTTCGCGGCAACTAGTCACTGACAGGGAGTTTATTTCCTTTAAAGGATTTCCTGTAATCATCTCCACCTCTCCACCCTACGACGGACAGCAAGAGTGGACTGGTCAGTTAATTCGCCGAGATGAGACAAAAGTTTACTTAAACCAAAAAGGTCGTGTAGTCGAAATTCCGCGCTCCCTAATTACTAGGGTGCAGATGGATGAGCGCCGATAGGTGATTTGAGATTTGAGATTTTGCAGAAAGTCTGTAGCAAGATCCCCCAGAGTGCGTCGGCTTCCGGCAAAAGACGCCACCTGCTTAAAGCCGGGAAACCCTTCCAACGCAGTGGCTCAGCTTTCCAAGACAGATTTTGGATTGAGGACTGGTGATGTAATTAGGTAATGGGGAATGGGAAACCGAGCCACAATTACCTATTGCTAATCACTAATCCCTAATTTAAATCTAAAATTTAAAATCCAAAATTGCGCTGGGTGCTTACATAAAACTTAAGGAGATTGCTTATGTCAATGGTTAGTTTACCTGGATTAAAAGAATTAATTGAAAGTATAAGTCGCGAGCGTAATTTACCCCGTCTTGCAGTTCAATCAGCTATTAGAGAAGCCTTACTTAAGGGTTACGAACGCTATCGTCGTGCCCAAAATTTAGAACGCAAACAGTTTGACGAAGATTATTTTGATAATTTTGAAGTAGAACTTGATATTGAAGGAGAAGGGTTTCGCGTTCTTTCTACTAAAACCATTGTCGAAGAAGTCAGCAACTCAGACCATCAAATTTCCCTAGACGAAGTTCAATTAGTAGCTCCTGAAGCGCAGTTAGGGGACTCTGTAGTGCTGGATGTTACCCCAGATCAAGGAGAATTTGGTCGGATGGCAGCGATGCAGACCAAGCAGGTACTAGCGCAAAAACTACGGGATCAACAACGCCAGATGGTGCAAGAAGAGTTCCAAGATTTAGAAGGAACTGTCTTGCAAGCAAGAGTTTTGCGGTTTGAGAGACAATCTGTGATTCTGGCAGTTACCAGCGGCTTTGGTCAGCCAGAGGTAGAAGCTGAATTACCTAAGCGGGAACAGCTGCCCAACGATAATTATCGGGCGAATGCCACATTTAAAGTCTATCTCAAAAAAGTTTCCCAAGGTCAGCAACGGGGGCCGCAGTTGCTCGTATCTCGCGCCGATGCTGGTTTGGTAGTTTATCTTTTCGCTAACGAAGTGCCGGAAATTGAGGATGAAGTGGTGCGGATTGTCGCCGTAGCGCGGGAAGCTAATCCTCCCTCCCGTTATGTGGGCCCCCGGACTAAAATAGCAGTAGACACTCTTGATCGCGATGTTGACCCAGTAGGTGCTTGTATTGGAGCGCGGGGATCGCGGATTCAAGTGGTAGTTAACGAATTGCGCGGTGAAAAAATAGATGTGATTCGCTGGTCTCCAGACCCAGCAACATACATTGCCAATGCCTTAAGTCCAGCACGAGTGGATGAAGTGCGCCTGATGGATCCAGAAACTCGGCAAACTCACGTCCTAGTAGCAGAAGATCAATTGAGTTTAGCTATTGGGAAAGAAGGGCAAAATGTCCGTTTGGCTGCCCGCTTGACTGGTTGGAAAATTGACATTAAAGACAAAGCTAAGTATGATTACGCGGCAGAAGATGCCAAGTTTGCAGCCTCACGAGCAAAATATCAACAAGAGCAAGAAGATGACATTGATTATGAGGAACTAGAGGATGAAAATCAAGAAGAACTAGAATTAGAGGATGATAGTTTCGACACTAACGATGAAGAATAATTTATTAGCCTCTGGAGTTCTGGTAATGTTGAATGCATTCCCAGTCTTAACAATTACTTTTTGCAAGGTAACTTGATACAAGCAAAAATTGGCAATAACAAACTTTTTTTACAACCAAACTGCTGACATAAGGTTGCAGAGAACCGATGAAACCAAATTATCGGCGCTGTACTAGTTGCCGCAAAGTAGGCTTAAAAGAAGAGTTTTGGCGGATTGTCCGCGTCTTTCCATCGGGGAAGGTACAATTAGATATGGGCATGGGGCGTTCTGCCTATATTTGTCCGCAAGTGAGTTGCCTACAAGCGGCTCAAAAAAAAAATCGACTAGGGCGATCGCTACATGCATCAGTGCCAGAAGCACTGTATCAAACATTGTGGCAGCGTCTAGCCCAAAGCAATAGCCAAAATAAAACTTAGTTGGAACAACTTTGTGGCGGTAATCCAAAAGAAGAATTGTACCGAAAGCCGAACTAATCGCGCTTTCATCACACTTCTGCGATTGGTAGGGTTAGTGCCAAAATAGTAAATGGGTGTAATAGGCAAGCAGCTCTCCAATAAGAAGAGAGGCGAAGCAATACTCCCAACAAGGTTTACTCAATTGTGTTGTGGAAGACTCAGAATCAGCAAAACAAGAAACTACAAAATGGCAACCTGGTAGCGCTCAGGCGCAATTCGGCGTCAACCGTCTTTCCTGGTGGAGACGCCAGCGTTAAACCGAAACATCTCTCTTTCCTGATTGGAGGCACCGACAAAATCTGAACGGCAACCAAAAAACAGTAATCAAAGGATGGAGATGTCGCAAACCAGGCAACCATCCGCTAAAACTGTAAATTAAAGGGGAAGAGTGGATGAACAACGGCAAAGTTAGAATCTACGAATTATCAAAGGAATTGAATTTGGATAACAAAGAGCTATTAGCAATTTGCGACCAGCTCAACATTGCGGTCAAAAGCCATAGCAGCACGATTTCAGAATCGGAGGCAGAACGTATCCGTTCGGCTGCGGAAAAACTCGCGGCTACAAATGGAACGCCTAAAAAAGAATTAGGTATAACCACTCACAAACCAAATTCGCCACAAAATGGCGGACGTAACCGACCTGCTCCACCTCACAAACAACAAATTTTGGAAATTCGTAAACCCAAAATATTGAGAAATCCTACCTCCAACGCCCCAGAGGCGTCAGTCGCTACCAATACCCAAGCTGCCTTGTCTGAAGCTAATCCTCCTTCACCTCCACGGCCCTTCGCTACACCTGTCTCACCCATGCAGCCGACGGCACCAATTCGACCTGTAACCCGGAATCAGCCTGAAACCGCACAGCAACCTACTGTCATAGATGCGGATCAAAAGCCTAATACAGATCAAACACCGGAAAAAATAGCAGCAGAAAAACCGGAAAAAACGGTTCCACCCAGACCAAAACCAGAAAAAGCTCAAAAACCGCAACTGGTTGCTCCACCGTCAAGACCATTGACGGAAGAACCGCAGGCAGATGAGCCGCAATCTCAGGCAGATAAACCCGTACTTAAACGCGATCGCCCACGGCGTGTCGAAGACGATCGCGATCAAGTCAAGCCAAAAGTCGCTAAGCTCACAGCTGACCAGACCCCACAAACTGCACCGCAAAGACAGGGTCGTCCCACTCCGCCGCCTGTCAAGCCAGAGCATAGGGTGAATAGACCATCTGCACCAGCACCGCTAGGAGAAGGGCAAAGACCCAGACCAGCACGTCCTGGTGAAGCTGTAGCAGCAATGCCAATAGCTACCCCACCCAGACAGATGTCAGGAGTAGCGGCGAAATCTGAAGGATTGGGTGATGAGCCAGTTGCACCCGATCTCCTCGATTTGAAACGCCCAACTCCACCCCGTCCCACGAAAGGTGGCAAAAAGTGGGTAGAAGAAGAAATCATTGACGAAGTAAAAGAAAAGGCAAAGGCCGGCGTCAAAGGTAAGCGAATCAAGCCGATACTTGATGATGAATTTGAAGAAGAAGATTTGCTGGACGAAGATGGTCTAGAAATACCAGCCACAGTCCAAGTCAGCCTTTCCATCGCCCGTCCTCCCAAACCCAAGGCTGCCAGACCTGCACAGCCAATTGCCGCAGCGGTTGTCAGCACTCCAACTGCCAGGGGTAGTAGAAAGTCTAGTTACAACCGCGACCAAAACCGTCGCCAAGAAACCGAGATCAAGCGTGAGCGTCCAGAAAAAGTGGTAGTGACAGGCCCGCTGACAGTGCAAGAACTGGCTGACGTTATGGCCGTTGCCGATACAGAGATTGTAAAAATCCTGTTCCTCAAAGGCATGGCAGTGAGTATCACCCAAAATCTGGATATTCCCACAATTACTCTGGTAGGAAAAGAACTAGAAATAGAAGTCGAAACCGCCGAACCAGAAGCAGAAGCCCGGAAAGTCACAGAAATGGTCGGTGCGGAAGACTTGGATTATCTCCACCGCCGTCCGCCAGTAGTGACAATTATGGGTCACGTAGACCACGGCAAAACAACTCTACTCGACTCGATTCGTAAAACCAAAGTGGCTGCTGGCGAAGCAGGTGGTATTACCCAACACATCGGTGCATATCATGTCGATGTGGAACATGAAGGCAAAATGCAGCAGATTGTCTTCCTGGATACCCCCGGTCACGAAGCCTTTACAGCTATGCGGGCGCGAGGAGCACGGGTAACAGATATTGCCATTTTGGTAGTAGCTGCTGATGATGGCGTCCGTCCTCAAACTGTTGAAGCAGTTAGCCACGCGCAAGCTGCCGGTGTGCCAATTATTGTGGCGATCAACAAGATTGATAAAGAAGGGGCGCAACCGGAGCGGGTGAAACAAGAACTCACCCAGTATGGTCTAACCGCAGAAGACTGGGGCGGCGAGACAATCATGGTTCCCGTGAGCGCTATCCGAGGCGAAAACCTAGATACGCTTTTAGAGATGATTCTGCTCGTAGCAGAGGTAGAAGAACTCAACGCGAACCCAGACCGCTCTGCTAAAGGAACGGTAATTGAAGCCCATCTGGATAAAGCTAAGGGAGCAGTTGCTACCCTGCTGATTCAGAATGGTACTCTACACGTGGGAGATATGCTGGTAGCTGGCTCCGCCTTTGGTAAGGTGCGAGCAATGGTCAATGACAGAGGCGCAAGAGTAGATGTCGCTTCTCCCTCCTTTGCAGTTGAGGTATTAGGCTTAAGTGAAGTACCAGCCGCAGGTGATGAGTTTGAAGTCTTCGAGAACGAAAAAGAAGCCAGAACACTCGCAGCCGACAGAGCTGACAAACAACGCCAATCCCGCCTCTTACAGGGACGTGTCACCCTCACAACCCTCTCCGCTCAGGCACAAGAAGGCGAGTTGAAAGAACTCAACTTAATCCTCAAGGGAGACGTACAAGGTTCTGTAGAAGCCATTGTGGGAGCGCTCAAGCAAATCCCGCAAAACGAAGTCCAAATTCGGATGCTGTTGGCTACTGCTGGAGAAATCACCGAGACAGATATCGACTTAGCAGCCGCCAGTAACGCTGTGATTATTGGCTTCAACACTACCTTCGCTAGTGGAGCAAGACAAGCCGCAGATGAGGCTGGTGTAGATGTCCGGGAATACAACATTATCTACAAACTCTTGGAAGACATCCAAGATGCCTTGGAAGGTCTTTTGGAACCAGAGTTGGTGGAAGAACCCTTGGGTCAAACCGAAGTACGTGCTGTCTTCCCAGTCGGTCGTGGTGCGGTTGCCGGTTGCTATGTTCAATCTGGCAAGCTGATCCGCAACTGCAAAGTGCGGGTGCGTCGCGGCAATAAGGTGATCTATGAAGGTGTCCTGGATTCCCTAAAACGGATGAAAGAGGACTCCCGTGAGGTCAACGCCGGTTATGAATGCGGTGTCGGCATTGATAAATTCAATGATTGGGTTGAAGGTGACATCATCGAAGCCTACCAGATGGTGACTAAGCGCCGTACTCTCACATTGACGAAATGATCACAAAGGGAGAGTGGAAGAGTGGGAGAGTGAGAGAGTAGAGGAGTGGAAGAGTAATTTGAAATTTTTAACTCTTATCCCCCCCATCTCCTTTTCCCTACTCTGCTTTTCTCCCTATCTTCCCCTCCTCTTGTCCTATGCCCTCATTTCGCTCTGAACCTATCCTGTGGATTCACGTTGCTGGATTGGCAACGCTACCTATTTTTTTGGTGCTGTGCTTATTGTTCCTGTCTGTAGGTGAGCCACTGTTGCCAATGTGGATGGAACTGTTCCTAGTGGCCGCCATTGGTATTGTTCCTCTGCTGTGGATGCAGCTGCGCCGCCCTTTTTATATATTTGCGATTTTGGGAATAGCCTTAAAACCAGAAAATCTGACAGAGAGGCAGCGAAAAATTCTCTGTTTAATTAATACAAAGTTAAATCGGATGCTGTCCCTGCTAGCAGCAGTATTATTAGTATGGGTGCTGTGGCATCTCTACCAAGTTGCCCCAATGGTAGCCAATGTAGCTAAATTTTTACCACAATGGCGTAGTCTGGGGCTACTGCTTGCTGCTTTAGCCTTTTTAGCAAGCAATCTATTTTTACAAATTCCTGTGAGTGTCGCGCGAATTTTAGTGACTAATGACACAGATTTTGCAGCCGCAGAACCATTATCTTTAGAAAAGATTAAGCAAGATTTCACAATTTTAGGGGTACGGGTTAATCAAATCTTGCCCCATTTGGATCTGGAAGTTAAAACTGAGGAATGAGGAACTATGGCTCAAATTCCAGCTTCTAGCGATCGCCAAATTTCTCCTGATTCTGAAATTTGGTATAGCCTCAAATACGCAATCTCTTCAAGTTCCGGCTTTCAACGCTGGCAGCTAGAACGCGATGCTCAATTACAAGGGCTTCGCCTGGAACAGCAGGTACAGCGGTATTTAAGAGAAACTTTAGAGACTTTAGCTTACTAAATACCAAATAAATCTTGTAGGCTTGTTTGCAAGCGACGAAGTTGACGATAGGCACTCTCCAAGCGATCGCCATCAACTTCCACTTCTCTTGTGGGATAATTTTCAATAATTTCGATTAACGACACTTGCCCATCTTGACTTGCAGAAAGAACCAAAGCAGCACGTATAGCCTGCCGATCTGCTCTGCGAGAAGGTGTATGAATAACTTCACTAATTTGATCCAAAATAACGTTACCAACCGGGCTATTGAGTACTCTATCCAAAAACACGGGGTTTACCTTCACTGGTTGAGTTAAATACTGACGAATTGCTCTGGGATTTTGTCGCGCTAAAGCTAAATTAATTCTTAATGAGCGTGAAAGTTCACTTGTTTGGGCAAAGGTGGATAGCTCCTCTACTGAAAGTGATTCACGGAAGACCCCGTACTTGAGCACCACTCGTTCAGCAGCGAAGGCAGGAGCGGTGAAGGTTAAAAGACAGGCGGTAAAGACTAAAACTAAGATTCGACGTAGCGCTAAAAATTGACAACGCATTTCCTTTGATTTCCAAAAGGCTTCTTTTCCTGGATGGTATTCCAGGACAATTAGTTGTGGCATCTGGCTCTAGGTATCCACTCGCGGGTAATTTTTAGAAATCAACAGTATAAGTTCTGTGATCTATCTAAGGAATTTAGCTGAATTAGTGCTAATCATCCGGTATAGTTTTGCATGGGTTTTACAGCTACATAGCTGCTACCTTCAACCTTGTTCAACGTACCTTAATTCAGCACATCACAGACTTTAAAAATGAAATATCGGAGTTTTCACATTTCTCCAACGAAAAATCGCCTTCTTTCTAGCAATCCCCTCAAATCTACTTTACGTGTGGGAGCTGGACTAACGGCTTTGTTAGTTGTTTCTGGTGGTTCAATGCTACTACCTGGTGAGGTAAATGCTGGTGCTACTCACCAAGCAGCTATTGCCCCTACTCTCACAGCGCAAGTTCCTGCAAGTGCAACAGTTATTTACGTTAACTCTGCAACTGGTGCAGATACTACTGGTGCAGGTGCAACGGCAGCAGCACCCTACAAAACCATCACCTTCGCTCTAAGTCAAGCCCAACCAGGTACAACCATTCAATTGGCTGCTGGGAACTATAACCAGGAAAGTGGAGAAACTTTCCCACTCTTGCTTAAACCAGGGGTAACGTTGCGGGGTGATGAATCGA
This sequence comes from Nostoc sp. B(2019), assembly GCF_010091925.1. Classification (GTDB taxonomy): domain Bacteria; phylum Cyanobacteriota; class Cyanobacteriia; order Cyanobacteriales; family Nostocaceae; genus Komarekiella. Next base: position 100,707 of record NZ_WVID01000012.1, read on the forward strand.
CTAAAGGTCAGGCAATATTGATTACAGGTGGAGGTTTCTACACTAGTCGCACCTTTGCCAGACAGGATATTACAATTCTTGCCGAGCAAGATACTACGATCACAGGCGTGAGTGTCACCAACCCAAATCAGCGGGGTACAGGTGTGTGGGTAGAATCAACTAATCCCATTATCAAAAACAGTACTTTTACTAACAGTGTAAGAGAGGGTGTTTTTGTTACGGGCACAGGTAATCCCAAAATTGAAAATAATCTCTTTGTGCAAAACAAAGGTAACGGAGTTTCCATCGCTAGAGCTGCCCAAGGAGAAATTCGGAATAACGTATTTCAGGATACAGGTTTTGGTTTGGCGATTGGTGGCACTTCCACACCCTTGGTTGTGGAAAACCAAATTGTCCAAAACCAAGACGGTCTTTTTATCTCAGAGTCAGCCAAGCCCATACTGCGTAAGAATGTTATTCAGAACAATAAGCGCGATGGCGTCGTAGCAACTGTCAATGCTTTACCTGACCTCGGCACTAACGAAAATCCTGGTGGCAATCTCATCCGGAATAACACTCGTTATGACCTGAACAATGCCACTAAAACTAATCAGATTCTCGCTATTGGCAACGATATTGATCAGAAACGAATTTTAGGTTCAGTAGAATTTGTTGCCGCTGCTGTTGACCAACCACCAGGAGGGCCTGTCGCCTTTAAGGATGTGTCGGCAACTTATTGGGCAAAACCCTACATCGAAGCCTTAGCCTCTCAAAACATTATCGCTGGCTTTCCTGATGGGAGCTTTAAACCCAACGAGCCTGTGACTCGCGCTCAATTCGCCACTATTATCACTAAAGCCCTGAAACCACCTGCTAAACGCGCAGGTATTGAGTTTAAGGATGTAAAAAACAATTTTTGGGCTTACGCGGCAATCAAATCTGCTTACCAAAGTCAATTTGTCTCTGGTTATCCTGATGGGAATTTTAAACCCCAACAGCAAATCCCTAGAGTGCAGGCGTTAGTATCTTTAGCTAATGGTCTGGGCTTAACTGCCAACAATCAGAATGTCCTTTCCTTTTACACCGATGCTGCCCAGATTCCTAATTATGCGATCGCTCCAGTTGCCGCCGCAACTGCACGGCAATTAGTGATCAACTATCCCACAGCTAAGCAACTCAATCCTAATCGTGAAGCGACCAGAGCAGAAGTTGCTGCCTTTGTTTACCAAGCCCTCGTTAGTGCCGGACGTGCTCAACCAATTCCTTCATCCTATTTGGTAACGGTTCAGTAAATCTTTAGTTAGCAAATTTAAAGCGCCAAGATTAACAAGTTGTTAGTCTGGCGCTTTAAACATTGTGAGTTTTATTAAAATTGAGGTCTTTAAATATAATTGACCTCACTTGAATTTTATTGAGTTAATATTCAGGGTCTTTATATTAGCTGACCCCGTTTGAACAGTTTCTAGTTTCTCAGAAATTTTTGCCTTTCGAGATTTCCTAATACTTTTTTTATTTTTTCTCTATTTAATATTTTCAGCTTTATAAAAACACTAAAAAACTTGAATAATATAAAGATAAGATGAGGAAAAGTTCACAAAAGTTACTCTTTTAAAAAGTTGGGACTACCCCCTCTAGGGGCAGGGCTGATTCATTCGATCTCTTAGGGATTTTGTCAAGAGTATGAGTCAGAAATTTGCTTGAGTGGAAAAAAGAAAAACTACCACCTCAACCAGCAAATTTAAGTGCGTTCACCATTTTCTTGCCCAATCAGATTTTTTAGTCACCTGTTTTTTTTGCTTGAAACGCTTGTAAATCAGCGCCTTTTAGGGAATGAAACAGCCCTGCCTCTAGGGGCGTCTTTGCCGTTGCTGCTCCCAGCGCCAAAGAAATACCATTAAGGCAACTATGCCGACCTGGAGTGCGAAGTTAGGTAAAGCACTGTCAACATCCCGTCCAGCAAGCAGTCGGAAAAAAAATATGAATGCGCCGAGCAAACCAGAAGCACCGAAAGCGATGTAAATAAATTGCCGCAATCCTCGATATGGAGCCGCCATTTCTGCTTTGAGGCGAGCATATTGTTCAGAGTTCAGGCGATTTTTGGGATTTGGTTCTGTCATGAGTAAATCATGCTATACTCTTAGATTGTGTACGCCGATGTGGCTCAGTGGTAGAGCAGCTGATTCGTAATCAGCAGGCCGTGGGTTCAAATCCCATCATCGGCTTTGATGAAAGTATTGCTCAATAGTCAAGTTTGACATAAATCAAGCATTTTGCTAAATGCTTGCAAAAACCATTAAAAACGCGCCTATATTGGTAGCGCATCATTTTTCATGGTTTTTACAAGCTTATGAATGTCGAAATAAACTATCCGCCAAAGCTAAAAGCTATCAGCATCCATGCGCCCCATGCTTACGCTATCTGCTTAGGCGTTAAGGAAGCCGAATACCGATCACAACCGACAACTCGTAGAGGATGGGTGCTAATACACGCTTCTCAGTCAAAACAAAGTGATGATTATTTTGCTGATTATGGCATCGACCCGACAACAGTCAAGCGCGGTGCAATAATTGGGGCGGTAAAAATCACCAGTTGTGTTGGTTCTCCAGAAAATTACGTTTACCGTTTGGCTAATCCCATAAAGTTTAGCAGTCCCATAGAAGGGGTAAAAGGAAAGCAAGCAATATTCTGGGGAGCCAAAACAGATGCAGAAAAAATAGCTTTTACTTTGGCATCTGAACAAATACGAGGGTATTTGCTTAATGACCCTGGGACAAGTAGCGGGAATCGTAAACCCTAGAGGAAGTCTTGGAAGGATGCACAGCCAAGAGGTAGGATTAGAAAAATAAATATGAATCTAACCACGCTTACAGCGTTAAGAATTGCACATAGACGGATGCAATCCCTGATTGAAGAGTTGTACACGGCCGCTCAAACTGCATTGGACAACGATGACTTGCCAGATGCTAGCTTACTTCAAAGCATAGCCGATAAACTTTATGTAGAAGCGGAAAACCTGGATATTCTAATTTCTGAATTGGAGGGTTAATGAAGACAAACGTTGAGTTAAAAGCTCGAATTAAAGAGCTTGGAAAACAAGCAGCAGACTACAGTCGCCAAGCCGTTCAAGTCTTTGATACAGACCGAGAACAAAACAGAACCTTGATGCGACAAGCTTACGAGTCCAGCAAGCGCTGCCAAGTTTTGATTGGTGAGTTACTAAGGCGGCAAAGTCAAAGCTAAGAACAACCTTTCTTTAGGTTGCAAAATTTTTTTCTGGTTATTTTGGGTTGATATGCGATCGCTCTTTCGAGTGAAAGCCTCGAATTATCACTCAAACTCAGTTTCGCAGAAAGCTTTTAACAAATCGATACAACAAGCGATCGCTTGTTCGAGTTGAAAAAAGCAAGCGTGTAAAGGAATGAAAAACCACGCCCACAGGGGCAGTCAGCGCGATCGCACTAGACAACTTTAGTAGAATATTGTGTGTACGATTTTTTTGAACCCAATTTTATAGCAAGTAAAAATGAGTACAAAAGACCTGTTGTTGACGGAAATTGAACAAGTTCCAGAATTCCTTTTAGCTGAGTTGCTTGATTTTCTACAGTTTCTTAAAGCTAAACACTTGAAAGAAAAAATAGAGATCAGCATATTAAGTGAATCTTCCTTGGCAAAAGACTGGTTAAAACCAGAGGAGGCTGAAGCTTGGCAGGATTTGTAAAAGGAAATGTTGTTGTCGTTCCTTTTCCATTTTCAGATTTAACACAAGCGAAAAAGCGACCTGCACTGGTAATAGCAGCATTGCAGGGAAATGATCTGATACTTTGCCAAATTACAAGCCGTTTGGTTAGAGATGAATATGCTATTTATCTAGAAGCTGAGGATTTCAACACAGGTCATCTCAAGCAAAGTAGCAATATTAGACCTAATCGTTTGTTTACAGCAGATAGACAAATTATCCTGTCTAAAGTAGGAGAAATCAAGCCAGAAAAACTTGATGAAGTAATTATCAAGATAATAGAGATTTTGCAGCAATAATTGAGAAACGATGTCTGACGACAAGCCGCTCTGCGTCTATGCGCCTTTGTCAAGTAAGTCTTGAAAAATCACTCAAACTCTGTTTCGCAAAAGGCTTTTAACAAATCGATACAGTTAGCGATCGCACCTAAATGAGCAATTTCATAGCCATGTGTATTTTGTGTAGGAAATGCTAAACAAGCAGCACGAGCAACATGACCAAACTTCATAGCGATCGATGCATCGCTACCAAATCCACTTAAGGTTGCTAACTGTACTGGCATATCTAGATTTTTAGCACAATGGCGTAGTTGTGCATTCAAAGTCTCATCGTAGATGCCATAAGCATCTTGATAAAGTAGCACAGGATTTTTCCCGTCTTCAATTGGGTATTCCGTCGATAGCGGACAAACTTCTAAAGCAATCAAGGCATCCAAACGCTGGTTTTGAGTAAAAAACATCGCCCCAATTGCTCCCACTTCTTCTTTTGCTGATGCTACTAGATAAACATCAACAACTGGCTTCAGGCTTTGAGTTAAGCCAAGTAGAATCGCAACAGAAGCTTTGTTATCCAGAGTGTAACTGGCGATATGGTCTTTTAGCCTGATTGGCAGCTTGCGATGCTTGCCAATTACCATTCTTGTTCCGGGTCGAATGCCCGCGGCTTCTAGTTCTGTGGTAGAGAGTTTTGTTTCAATCCAAGCATTTTCCCATTTAACAGGGGTATCTTCCTGCTGAACTTTTTGGGGGGATTCATGGGAAACGTGGCGTGAACCAAAGCTGAGAATGCCACTAATAGTTTTGTGATCTCCTAGTAAATCTACAACGCCTTCACCATAAACCCAAGGGTAAGATCCACCTAGCTTACGGACTTCGACGCGACCTTCATCGCCAAGAGTTTTGACAATTGCGCCAATTTCGTCTTTATGGGCTGTAATTGCGATCGCTCTGTCTGGATTTTTCCCAGGAATTTTTGCAATGATATTATCAGCGCGATCGCACCAAACTTCTACACCCAAATCTGTAAATCGCTGTAATAACAACTGGTTAATTTCGGCTTCTGCACCACTAGGAGAATGGTGCATTACCAATTCTTCAATAATTTGAAATAAGCGATCGTAATCCCGCATCAATAGTATTAATTTGAAAAATCAATAATTACGTATTGAACGTAACAGACTTAGGTTTGCGATCGCTTCAACTTCAAAGCTTCAGCAGCCGATACACCCTCACCCTGAGTGCCAAAGTACCACAAAGCCGCAGCCGCTTCAGCACGAGTTACTGGCTTTTTGGGTTGAAACAGCGTCGTATAACCAAATACCCGCCGAATATTTGATTGTTCACTGTTTTGGAAATCAGCCAGAACTGCTCTTAAAGCCTTGGGGTCAATTTTACCCGCATCTTGGAAACCCCAGGTTTGCTTAACCGCATCTAAGTTGGCAGAAGGCAAAGCTTGGCGGGTATCCAGAGGTAATTTCCACAGCAGCAATTGCTCCCGTGTTAAGGGTGCATCAGGACGAAACAAAACTGTTGTAGAATCTCCAGACAAAGGACTAGGAATTAACCCAGCTTCGGCTAATCCCTGAATTACTGGAAAATCAGGATCGGTTTTCGACACATCACTAAAAGCTGGTTGAGTGCTTTCTGATGCCAAACGAATTTGTTTAGCTGGATTGCTAGCATACATGGCATTATTAGCAGCAACTAGCCAACGGGCGTATTGCCGACGGCTAACGATTTTACCGGGTTCAAACTGGTTAGCTGTGGCGACATTGCTTTTAGTAGGCTCTGATTCTATAGACAAAACACCTAATGCCGCTAAGTCTTGCACGTATTGCCGCCATTCTTGTGGTGCTTTATTGAGATCGTTAAATTCCTGAGCAGATGTAGCTGTAGGGGTTGTTTGGCTACTAGACGTGCTTTGCGGTTGTGCTGCCAAGTTTGTGGGTGATACCGGGCCAATAAACTGCGGCTCCCCTGGTTTGGGAATTTCGTTAGTAGTTTCGTTAGGATTGGTAGGCTGTGCCGTTGCTGTACTATTAGGTACGTACTCAATCCGTAATTCCGTGGCTGTTTGAGGTTGATTAGGTGTAGCGTTGGTGACTGATTGTGGTTGAATAGAAACTTTCAATAGCAAATCGTTGCGGCGTGCTTCAAAAGCACCTCCCGCTTCATCTGTTGGCTGTTGCAAAATCTGCCAGTTGTTTGCCTGAAACTGGCTGCGATAAAAGTCGGCAATAAAATTACTGGGATCAGAACTGAGCCAGCGAGTTGAGATTCTGTTTTCTGAGCCATTAGCAGGTATGACTTCCTGTAGCTTGGCATTGGGATATAACGGGATATCTTTGGGAAAATCAGTCGGCAACTGAACTGTTGATTCATTTTGCTGTGCTTGTGGTTCGTTACCTTTAGCTTCCCCAAAAACAACTGGGTTATTTTGGAGCTGCGGATCTGCCGCCAAAGACTGCTCAAGGTTTTTGGCAATTGGACTTTTAGCACAAGCTGTTAACGAAGTGAGTAAAACAGCTAAACTCAGAAAGACAGCTGGACGTTTACAGGGAAGCACAGGAAATCACAAATTGAGTTTCAATTTCTACCCTAGCGCAGACTGTCGAAATTTAATTTGCTTATCTATAAGTTTTTGCTAATAGCTTAGGACTGAGTTTACAACAAATCTCCAGCAATTGAGTAGCAGCACGGGCTGGAGAAAAGTTCTCGGCTACATATTGACTGGACTGAAAGCCCCGTTTAATTGCTTCATCTGGATTATTCAGGCAGTACCTCATACAACTGGCTAATCCTTCTGCATCTTCATTTTCAAAAAACAGGCTGTGTGGCCCAGCGATTTCTGGCAATCCTCCCATCTTTGAGACAATGGAGCAGGTTTGAACGCTAGAGGCTTCTAGCACTACGTAACCTGCTGGTTCTTGCCAGCGAGAAGGAGCGGCCAAAGCTAGCGCATCCTGAACTTTTAGAAGTGCTTCTTGATTAGGAAGTTTACCCAAAAAACTAACGTAGCTTAAAATCCCTAAATCAGATGCTAGCTGTTTCAATTCACTAGCTTGTATTCCGTTACCAATTATTAAAACTTCAAATTCCTGCTTTTCGCCTTGCAAAATTCGCGCTGCTTTCAATAAAATATCAACTCCCTTACTTCCATCTAATCTGCCGACAAAAACAAATTTATATGGATTAGATAATAGTTTCAGTTCGTTTTGCTGGTTTTTCTGGTTAATTTCTATGGGATTATATAAAGTCTCTACTGACCAAGGAAAGGCACTAGATTCCGCCAAAAAATTACTACAAGCTGTATGATAATCAGCTATTAGTGCAGTAGAAAGCCGGATAGCTAGTCGTATCCATTTTACGGCAGTGTATAATTTCCACTTTAAAGGATAATTAGCTTTGGGTAATGTGTGTTTTAATTCTGCTTGCAACCGTTTGCCAAACGTCATCTTCTCATAATTAATATGTGTCGTATGATAAAAAGAATAATGATATTTAATAACTATCTTTTTACCCAACGCTTTACAGAGCAGTGCAAAAATTAAGTTATTTGAGTTCATGTGAACTATATCAGCCCAGGCAATATGGCTCAACCATTTTAGGAAATTGTCTTGTTTGGTAGAAATAGTTTGAATTTCAGTTCCTCTGGTTTCTAGTTCTGGGATAATAGAATAAATATAAGTTAAAACACCAGCAATTTCGTTTTCAGAATGACGGTGCTGAATTAAAAGCTTCATACGTAAATTGACTATTTAAATATCTCTATTAATAATGTAAATTTAATGGTTTAGTTGAGCTTCTTGGGCAGACAGCGGATTGCCGATTTATCTTTATATTTATGAATACTAATCTTACTTAAATTAAGGAAATAGCCTCAGTCATCCTCAAAAAATTTCCATGCGGGTAAAAATATCTCTAAAAAATGAGTAAACGGTAGCAAAAGCTACCGTATTGTCTTTAGTCTACAGCTATTAGGTCTTGATAATTCCCATGCTTATCTATAGAGTTCCCAGAAATTCTGGCAAAGTAACATTTGCAGAAAAAAAACTATAAATAAATCTAAAATGCTTACTAAACATGAGTTGTAGGTTTTGGTGATTAAAGTAGGGTTCGCTAAATCTTCAACTTGGGATGCGGGTAACTGGTTGAGAACTCGCCAAAGAACAGTCTAGTTGCCATCTAATCCTGAATGCACTAATTAGAAGCGATCGCCAACTACCTAAAGTGATAGACTGAGAGTAAATCCCCCCTTAGCCTCATCCAAGGAGGGAAATCATAGATAACATTTTCTAACGCTGGCTTGCGATCGATTCTGGAGACTATTCATCTGAGAATGGTAATCTGAATAAGGCAATACGCAGAAAATGTCAGTTTTAGGCAATTCCAGGCATTTAGCGTGAGTTTGCAGTTCTTAGGAATCGAGGTCATAGGCAAAGCGGTCAAGTATCGCAGCAATTTCTCTCGAATCTGTAAATTGAGTTTTTGATGGAAATCCTACTTGTGCTTTAGTCAAGAACTCAACCCACTAAGATGATAGCTAATCTATTACTGGAGCAAGCTCTAGCAATTATTGGCTAGAAGCAGACAAAAAGCAGTAAATTTGTGCTTGTAGCTTAGTTAACCGCTTAGTTAAGGGAGAATATTTATGGAAGAATCAACTCTTACGGCGCGTAAAGATACCTTGATATCAAAAACGCAAATTGTATAGGAGTATGAAAAATCTAAAATAGATATTAAATTGAGAACAAAGAACGACCATCGACAACCGTCAGTCCATTTTACTTTCCGTAAGCGTCGCCGGGTTGTTACCAGTGCTGAAACACGAATACATGCCAGTTTCCCAGGATCAGCCTATCTATTCTGAGGCTCCACTCCATCTGTTGCTGTTTGTTGATGGACGCCCAAAGTCCCGACAACAGGTACAACGAATCCGTGCTTACTTAAAAGAATTGCAGGCTGAGTATAGTTTTGAACTTGAAATCATTGATGTCGGGCAACAACCCTACTTGGCTGAACACTTTAGATTGATAGCAACGCCAGCTTTAATCAAAATCCACCCGGAACCTCGGCAGATTTTAGCCGGGAGTAATATAATCGCCCAACTGAAAAACTGGTGGCCCCGCTGGCAGACTGCTATAGATGCTTACTTAAAATTGCAGGAAGATTTACAAGAACGTATAGACGAAAATAGTCGGGTGACATCACCAAAATCTACAATCAGTTCTGTTGCTGTTTCCGCCGAATTCATCCGACTTTCAGACGAAATTTTTCGCTTGAAACAGGAAAAAGATAAACTCCAGGAGCAGCTACAGTTTAAAGATCGGGTGATAGCGATGCTGGCACATGACCTCCGCAATCCGCTGACTGCTGCCGCGATCGCCATAGAAACTCTCCAATCTAACTACAATCTAGATACAGGTGAGTTTGTGCGCCTTAAACCAGCTATGACGGCGCATTTATTAAAGCAAGCCCGTAGTCAAACTAAAACTATTGACCGAATGATTACTGACCTGTTGCACGTGGGTCGTGGTAATGATACTGAGCTACCGATAATACCACAAAAAGTAGAGTTAGGTAAAGTTTGTCTGGATGTACTGGAGGAATTGCGCGATCGCTACACCGCCAAATCCCAAAATATAGATACAGATATCCCCCAAGACTTACCCTGTGTCTATGCCGATCCAGAACGCATACGGCAAGTACTGATGAATCTGTTGGATAATGCCATTAAATACACGCCACAAGGCGGGAAAATTAGCGTTGCTGGACTGCACCGTACTACCCAAAAAGTTCAGTTCAGTATTGGTGACTCCGGCCCTGGCATTCCTGTAGAAAATTGCGATCGCATTTTTGAAAATCACTTCCGTCTGCAACGCGATGAAGCTACAGAAGGTTATGGCATTGGTCTTTGTTTATGCCAACGGATTATCCGGGCACACTACGGTCAAATTTGGGTAGACACTGCTCCCTATGGTGGAGCATGGTTCCACTTCACATTGCCAGTTTACCCGTCTTAGTTAAGAGTCAAGGACAAACGACACCTTAGCTTAAGATAATGCGATCGCGTCCCTCTGCTTTTGCTCGGTAGAGTGCCTTATCCGCCCCTACAATTAAATCGGAAGGCGAGGATTCCCAAGTGGGAATAACAGTTGCTACTCCCATACTCAAAGTCACATACTGACTAACAGCAGATCCGTGATGAACAATTTGCAAATCTCTGACTCCTGCTTGCATCGCTGCGGCAACGTGAAGCGCACCAGCCGCATGGGTGTTTGGCATAATCACAGCAAATTCTTCGCCGCCATAACGCGCTAGTAAATCTTGATGTTTCTGGGCCTTCCGGCTTAAGACAGCACCCACCTGTTGTAAGCAAACATCCCCAGCAGGATGTCCATATTTATCATTATAAAATTTGAAAAAGTCGATATCACACAAAATCAGCGATAGAGGAGATTCCTCTTGTGCTAAATTAATCCACTGAGTATTGAGATAATCGTCAAAGCGACGACGATTAGCCAAACCAGTTAAGCCATCTACGTTGGCGAGGTGCTGCAAAGCTTGGTTTGCCGCCTCTAACTGCTTGTAGACTTGCGCTTGTTGCAGCAGTCGGCGCAACCGCTGGCGCAATACTGCCCAGTGAATTGGCTTGGTGATGTAATCTGTTGCTCCTGCTTCAAAGGCACGGTCTACGGACTCTTCATCATTTAAACTGGTAATCATCAAGATGGGAGTGCGCTCCCATAACTTTGAGATTACAGTACTACCAAGGGCAGAATCAGTATCAAACGTTGCCAGTGCTGAGATTAAATTATTTCTGGCAATCTGGAGCAACTGCTTACAGCAGGTAAAGCCATCCATTTCCGGCATTACAGCATCTAGCAAAACTATATCTGGTTTAACAGTCTCGTAAGCATCTAAACACTGCTTACCATCAGAAACCTCGACTACCCGATAGCCTTCTTTTTCCATAGCTTTACGCAACAGTAGTCGGATGGTCTTGTCATCATCAGCCACTAGAATTAGAGGAGGTTGCTTGGAAATAGAAAATGGGCTTATGCCTGACATGAGTTGCGTTCCACAGAAAATGAAAGTATGGGTAGGGGGAAGCCAGGAAAAACCTTGCCTCCATAGCCAAATTGCCTGTGAGCAATAGTTTTATTGCAGCTATCAGACTCTCACTTAACGGGCAATTTGGTACAAGAGATGTGAACAACAAATGTGTTATGTGTGATAGTCACTTTCGGAACTATTCTGAAACGAAGCTGTGCTGCGATCGCATGGGGGCCATTTCTTGGTGTTCACTGTCAGAACTTGCAGAAAAGGTATGTCTTGCTTCACAACCAACTTTTTTCTGACAACAGATTGCTCAATTTTGAGCCAAGTAAGCACTAGATGCCTAAGTTTCATAGGCAGTGTATTTAGAATCCAAAGGCAAATTTTACTTTTTTTTAGTTATGGTTATAGTATGAAATGTTAGTTTTATCATTCCCCAGTGACATAGCGAAATTGCAATTATCTTGCAATGTTATTAAAAACTTCAAATGGTCTGCTTAATTATTTAGGTCTGCAATAGTTCTAAAGTTAAATGATATGGGGGAAAGCTATTACCGCATTGCTATAACAATATAGTTGATACTAAATACTACTAGTATTACTAAACTTGATCCAGTCAGATGGTATAACTAAACTTGACCAAAGTAGCTGATTTGGTAAGAGATGTCAGGGTTGAGAATAATTACATAGGGTGAGGATAAACTGAAGGCAGAACTTTATTCTCGATTTATTTTAGGTTGAATACGCTAAGTAAAAATCCTTACCTGCGTTCAACAAGATATACATATCAGTGGGAAAGAGGATAGACGATTTTTTTATCCAAATTTGGTAATTAAAATAATCTAAATTTAATCCATAAATGCTAAATTGAGATTATTATGCTTAGCTGATAAAACTTACAATTGATTGTCGAAGATTACACGAGACTGCCCTATTAGTATAGGAAAATAGGAAAAAATTGACATATAACAAGAGCTTCGGAAAATGAAAACTTATTGACATTTACCAGATTTCCCAAATGCCAGATCCATTAATGTATCAACAGGATGTGTTTGTCGTCCTAGAAACAAACCAACCAGAACAATTCCTGACAGCATCAGAGTTATTAGAAAAGCTCAAAAAAATTCTTCAACAACTAAAATTTCAAGATTTGCCACCAGATTTGCAAAAGTTTAATGCTGTGGAAGCCCAAGCGCAATATTTACTTGACACCAGTTGCGAGTTAGATGTTGGACCTGGGCAATATTTGCAGTGGTATGCAGTTCGCTTAGAAAAGTAATTATTTGAATCAAAAGTCAATAAATCTACCTTGAAAATCTATTTTTATTGTTTCTTGTGAGCGCAGTTCATGGAGTCTCTTGCAAAAGTCTTAAAGTATCATCGACTAAAATTTGGGGCTACCCGAACAAAGCCTGATTTATTAGTCTTTTAGGATATGAAGTCCGCAAAGGCGGACTTCATGTTTATAGCTGTGACTTTGGTCGTCGCGCAATACTTATAGGATAAGCACTCTTCACCTTGCTTGTGATTTGGGAAAAGGGTAAGGGGTAAAGGGTAAATTCAAACCTTTCCCTTTCCCCTTTAACCGAGAAGTATTGGGTCGTTGCGTACTTTTATTGACTATTTATTAATCAACTCTTTTTGAGTAGTAATCAGCGCTAGTTCAATTTTATTTTCACCTGGCTGTGTTATTTCAACCTCCACTCCAGGCCCAAAAAAACTAGTCATTTTTTCCTGCTTTTTTTGCCACACATCAATTGGTATTAGAGGCGAATAAAATTCTAAAATCAAGGTATAAGACCCATTAACTTCCGTTTCTCGTAACCCTGTGACTACAGGTCGTTCCTCATCTGTGGGACTCAGCCCCAAAAAAGAGAGTGCGGTATCTAGATGAGCATCTTGACCATAGCAGTATCGGGTAATGTCTTTGCGAATTTTATTTTGAGTAACAGTTGCTTGCTGCTCCCGCAGCATTAACATCGACGGTGTGGTAATTTGACTAAAGGGTATGGGCTTGAGTTCATTAGCTTTGAGCGCTAGTCCACCCAACAATAGAGGAATACCGTAAAAAAATCCTACAAGGTTGAGCGTGGCATTATTAGCAGCGTAGGCGACAAAGCCAATGATAGTTAATATGCTGCCGATAGTTAAACCGAGTGTTCCCAAAGAAATTTGGCGTAGCATGAGCTTAGATTACTATAAATTCTTAATACCTCAGTTTTATTATCATCGGCTATGAGTAACAGATTAGGGAAGAGTATTGGCTCAAACTATTAGATAAGCTCATCTCTCCAGAGCGTTGGATTTTGAGTTAAGTTTAAACTTGAGGATAGTTAAAGTTTGGAAGGAAATAATGGATATACAGACGTTAAAAGAACGAATTGCTGTAGTGCAAAGTAAACGCGAGTATCTGCTGAGTCTGCTGGAGCAACCAAACCTAGGAACATTGAAAATTGACGTAGACCAAGCTTTAGATGAACTAGACGAGTTAATTGATGAATTTAGGCGTACTATTCCGCAAACAGAAAATAATTAAGTCAAAATAGGCGGTAGTAAGGATAAGAAATTGCGTCGGTGTAACCGTTAATTTACGGCTCTACCGACGCTCTTGAGTAATACATACAATAATTCCCAAATCCCCAGAATTTAGCTACGCACAAGGTTTGCCAAGCAATTATAGCTATATCATTTATCCTGCAACTGAGCCATCTCCTCCACGCTGACCTAATTGTCTGACTAAAGCAATAAGTTCGGTCGTGGACACATCTTTTTTGCAAAAATTATCAAAGCTAGGCATTGCTGTTGTCTCCAGAATGCTTGTATCTTCCACCGAGGAGTAAGCAAGAATCTGAGTATTCGGAGATATGGCTTTTATATGACCAGACGCACTCCAACCATCCATGACGGGCATCTGTAAATCTAGAATAATCACGTCAGGATGGCAAAGTTTAACCATTTCTATAGCTTCTTCACCATTACTGGCTAAACCTACTACTTGAATATTTTCCTGACCAGAAAAAACCAATTGTAAGGTTAAACGAGTTAATTCGTGATCATCAACTACTAAAACGCGCAAGGTAGAAAGCTCGCAGGACAACATTAACATTCCAGGGAAATAAAAAACTACATAGGGTAATCTTTAATAGTTTATGGGAACAAGTGGCAGCACTCACTCTATCCTATGGTTGAATAACTTGTGTATAGCTATGACAAATAATTCAGATAACCCCAAAAAATTAAAGTTTTCTAAAAAAAAACTAAGTTGAGCTAGTTGTCAAGCTAGAAAGAGCTTATTTTTTAATCAATCAGGTTTGAGGTTATGCCAGTTGAACGTAATGCCATATTCATGAGAGTTTTTTGTGAATTAGCTTCTGGACAATCGTCACCGGGACGCCGTTGGATGTAACTGCCATCAGATTGTAACTCCCAAGCTTGGCGATTATCTGCCAACATAATTCCCATGATTTCTTGCAAGTCTTTAGCAATATCTGGGTCTTTGACTGGGGTAATTACTTCTACACGGCGATCTAGATTGCGGCTCATCCAGTCAGCACTGCCGATATAGATTTCTTCTTGTCCGTTGTTGTAGAAATAATAAATGCGAGAGTGTTCTAAAAAGCGACCGACAATGCTGATTATGTGAATGTTCTCGCTGATGTCTTTGAGTCCTGGGCGTAAACAGCAAACGCCTCTAATAATTAGGTCAATTTGCACTCCTGCACGGGAAGCTTCATATAAAGTAGCAATAATTTGTGGATCGACTAGGGCGTTCATTTTGGCAACAATGCGTCCAGTAAATCCATTTTGAACATTTTCGATTTCGCGGTGAATTAGTGCTAGAAAGCGATCGCGCATATTCACAGGTGCAACCAGCAACTCTCGATAAGATTTTTGCAGAGAGTAGCCAGTCAAGAAATTAAATAGATCTGTGATGTCAGCACCCAATTCTTCGCGGCAACTAAACAATCCCAAATCTGTATACAGTCGTGCCGTTTTTGGGTTATAATTACCAGTGCCAATATGCACATAGCGACGCATACAGTCTTTTTCGCGCCGCACCACCATGAGAGTTTTACTATGGGTTTTCAGCCCCACTAAACCATAGACAACATGAACTCCGACTCTTTCTAGACGCCTTGCCCAGTAAATATTATTCTCTTCATCAAACCGCGCCTTTAATTCCACCAATACAGACACCTGCTTACCATTTTCAGCGGCGGCAATTAATGCGTTGACTATGGGCGAGTCACCAGAAGTCCGGTAAAGGGTCATCTTGATGGCTAACACATTCGGGTCATGAGCAGCGTGGGTAATAAAGCGCACCACTGTTGCCGAAAAGGATTGATAGGGATGGTGTACTAGCAAATCCTTTTCTCGAATTACAGCAAAAAAGTCTTTTCCTTCGTCTACTTCCAGGACATCTGGGTCTAAACTTGGTTCTCTGAGCCGTTGCAGGCGTATAGGTACAACAGATTGTCGCGGTGGGTCTTTGAGTTCCGGTAGTGGTAATGCCATAAAGTACATCAAATCCCGTAGTCCCAAAAGACCGTCTACTTCGTAAACATCCTTTTCTGTTAATTCCAAATCTTGCAATAATCGCGATCGCACTGGTTGAGGAGTCTGGGATTGAATTTCTAGTCTGACTGGACTCCCACCCATGCGCCGTTTTCGCAATTCCTGTTCGATCGCTAACAACAGGTCATCTGCTTCATCTTCTTCTAATACTAAATCGGCGTCGCGGGTGATGCGGAAAGGATGATACTCTTGAATAATCATCCCTGGAAATAGGGATTCCAAGTTATGAGCGATCGCCTGTTCTAAGGGTACTCCAGTCCAGTGGATCGGTTTTCCGTCTTTGTGATCTCCTAACTCTGGCGGTATCGGTAAAAATCGCGGCAGAACGTTAGGGACTTTGACTCTGGCAAAAAATTCCTCTTCGGTATCCGGGTTTTTGACTACAACTGCCAGATTCAAACTGAGATTGGAAATAAACGGAAAGGGATGACTAGGGTCAACAGCAAGGGGAGTTAGAACCGGGAAGATTTGTTCTTCAAAGTAGCCCTCTAAATGAGTCCGCTGTTTTTGATTCAAATCTATGTAATCCAGGATATGGATACCGTGACTTACTAACAGGGGTCGAAGTACTTGCTCAAAATGTTGGTGCTGTTTTGTGATTTGGGGACTGAGGGTAGACCCAATATCGTCTAATTGTTGTTGTGGCGTGCGGCCATCAGGAGTTAACTGACTAACTTTTGCTTCTACTTGTTGCTTTAAGCCTGCAACGCGCACCATGAAAAACTCATCTAAATTGGAACTGAAGATTGCTAGAAACTTGAGGCGTTCGAGAAGAGGCGTGCGATCGTCACAAGCTTCATGTAACACCCTGCCATTAAACTCCAACCAGCTTAACTCTCGATTTATATAGTATTGCGGGTCACTCAGATTGATGGGGGTGGCGCTCTTTTTGGATTTTGCCATGATGACCTAGTATGAGGCAGGTGTCGCCCATTTAACTGGAGAATACAAACATAGTAAATTAAATAGGGCTTGAGCGGAACTCGAAATCTTAGTTGTGTATGGCGGTATGGCGATCGCTACATCTCGTCTCTTCTGCGGATTTGATGAACCATATTGACTGATGGTCAGGATTTTAAGTTTGAAGATTTAAATCGTTGCCCACAGCATATTACCCATGAAGATGCACTTAAGATTTAGCAAAGATATGACATGGGCATTTCTGAAAATTTTTGACTACTTATGAAGCGCAGTTTACAGAGAATTTGGTATTGAGTATAGTCTAAAACTGTACCTTGGCTGCTTTTGGTATTTAGTTTTCTCAGATAAGAAATTTGGTAAGCATTGCCACAAGCTCCATATATGC
The DNA here is from genome assembly GCF_010091925.1 of Nostoc sp. B(2019). Taxonomy (GTDB): domain Bacteria; phylum Cyanobacteriota; class Cyanobacteriia; order Cyanobacteriales; family Nostocaceae; genus Komarekiella. Next base: position 117,640 of record NZ_WVID01000012.1, read on the forward strand.
ATTGACTAGATATAAGCTTTGCTTTCTATCCACTTTTCTTAAGATTTTGTTGCTGTCGTTCAGTTACGCGATCGCAACTTTGTTTATTAGTTTTTTTAATTTACGACCATCGAACTTTTATAAAATCCAGTATTCTTACTGAAAGATTTCTCGAAGGTACTGGTTATATTGAAAACGCAAACGCAGAAGATGCGAAAAACACCAGGAGTGAACCAATCATGAATAAATTATCTGTAATCATCAAAGGAAGCATCTCCCTACTAGGTTTAGTAAGTGTAGGAAATTTCATGGCTGCGCCAGCAAGTGCAGAGCAAGCCGCTGCTCGTGGTGCTGTTACCATAGTTAGACCTTCAGGTAGTTCTATAAGTGTTAGTGGTGAAGTAACTTTGCCTTCTGGCGCGTATTATGATGGAGCTTTAACAGTAGCGCCTACTGCTGGAGCTGCGGGAACAAACCAAGAAACTGTAACTAGTCTACTTATAACCCCAGGGACAGTTACAGGAGTGGCTACGGTTATGGGAAGCGGCAATCCATTCCTCGATGCAGCAGCAAAAGCTCTAGGCGATGCAACTGCAATTGAAGATCAAGCAGCTATCATTCGCGCTGGTGCTGGTGTCGATGGCTTAGGCGGTTTAGAATAGTCTGGATTTCTGCCTCTTCGTAAGTACTTACAAAATTCATAGCAACTGTTAGATAGAACAGTTGAATATATCCAGAAATTATAGGGAAGAGAAATAGCAATGCTATATCTCCTCCCTATATTTGTTTGTTCAGATTCCCGACTTTTTAAAAAAGTCGGGAATCTTGTTGTGTTATGTGCAGTCACACTCCTCATCATCCCTTTATATAACTTTGGTTAAATAAATATAAACGCTGAAACTCTCATTGAATAATGCACAGAGCGCTTGCGTAACAATACGAACTCTCAAAATGTTCATCTTTAACACAATACTCATACCAAGGGTTATATATTTTCCTCTACTGAAGTGATAAAAAATATAAAAAAAGGTTCAACCTCCACTTCTGTTAATCGAGGTTGAATCTGCATTCCTAAGTGAAATCTGGGAACTGGACTAGAGCGAAAAATATCAGGAGTTTATAAATGATAAATGTTTTATCCAACAACTTATCCATAATCCTTCGGGGAAGCATCTGCCTGTTGGGTTTGGTTAGTGTCGGTAATTTTCTAGTATCACCAGCAAATGCACAGCAAGCCACAGCTCTTGGTGCTGTCACTCTTATTAGACCTTCCGGTACTTTTCTCAGTATCAGTGGTGAATTAACGTTGCCTGCTGGCAGTTTCTACAGTGGGGGAGGCTTAACAGTTGCACCTACTTATGGTGGTACAGCAGGCAGCAACAATGAAACTATAACTAGCCTAACTATAACCCCTGGAGTAATTAACACGACTACACTCGCTAGCCCAAATCCATTTATTGAAACAGCAGCGACTTCATTAAATAATGCCATTTCCATTGACGATGTAACAGCTATCATTCGGTCTGGTGCTGGTAATAATGGCTTAGGTGCTTTAGACTAAATTGATTGGGATCATATTGACATTCTTCTGACTGTGTAAATAAGCGTAGCCATATTTACACAGTCAGGAAATACTAGAACATCAATTCAGTGTTCAAATATAAAAATATTCCTAGCCCTAGCAAATGGAATAGACAGGTATATTTACTAAAATCTATATCCACCTTGAATCTGTAAGTCAAAACCATTATCACCTGTACCAATCTTAGTTTCTAGAAACACACTATTATCTATAAAATTGTGCCTAATAACAGCTCCATAGTTAAAGCCAGAAACTCTATTGTTTAAACCAAGATTATTTACGCTGTAATTTCTTAAATAAGCACCAACAGAAATATTTGTACTAACTCTTTGTAAACCCTGAAAATCAAAGAACATTTCTTTGCCGATTTCTAGGTTTGTCTTGAGATTGAAACCAGTAACAGTACTAAATTCACCATTAAAAAGACCCAGTACTTCACCATTACTGTTACCTTCAATAAAAGCAATACCAGGAGCTAAAGAAAACCCCAAATTCCTCTCTTGATGCTGGTATGCATAACTTAAAAAAGTGGAAAAAGGATTATTTTTATTAGAGGCACTATTCCAATCAATTCTCAAGTACGGTATATGAGTTTTGACGGCTACAGGTCTTTTAGCAGAATCTAATTGTATATGCGTCTTAATATAGTTAAGTAAGACATTAGCGTATATACCTAAAGTTGGTTCTTCCGTCCCTAAATTATTGTTAGAAACGCCTGGGGCTGAGTTTGGATCTATATTAAACCAAGTTCCCAAACTAGCGCTGTAGTTAAAATCTTCAGAAGAACCTGCGGCTAGTAACTCGACTGTTGGTAGAGATAAATAACCATTAAAATTTTTAAAACTAAGACCTATTCTGTCAACTCTGGTGAGTTCTATATAATCAAAAGCTAAATCAAATGCTCGAACTTGAAGGGGTACTATCGTAGCATCTGCTGAATTATATCGCTGTACGAATCTTCTTCCTTGAGGGTTTGTCAAAATTACTTCTACAGCAGAAGCTTCGTTAATAGGATCGATGGAAGTATCATTCAATGGAATTGGGATACCAATGTAAGTAAGAGGCCCAAACTTTTCGTTAGAGAGCCGGAGATCGGAAAAAAAGGTATCACCTTCATCTAAAATAGAAACATTTCTTCCAAGGAATTGGACTGCTCGTTTATGGTTCCCCGTTCTCACTTGCAAAATACTAGAGTTTTCGGGAGTAATTTTGCTAGGAAGTGTGTAAGTTCCTGATATCTGCTCTAAACCACTAGCTACGTTAGCGTAGGCTAAAGTACGATTTAGCCTGTTATTGATTTGTCGCCTTTGTGCAGATGTTGCAGATGTATTTAAAGGAGTGAAACCTTCTCCATTCTTAAACTTTTGTCTAGCCTCTTCTAAACCTTGTTTAATATTATCAATTGTAATACCTTCAAAAATCCCACCTAATGCCAATCCTAATGTAGAATTCACTGATTGCGTAGTATCAATACTAGCATCACTAAATTTGGCTGTTATGGATAAGCCTGGACTAGAAAAAAGGTTAGAAAATGTAGCGCTAATTGCCACGGGATCATATTGAATTAAGGTGCGATTATGAGGGTAGCTAACATAGAATCTATGCCAATTAGATTTACTCTGTTCTTCAGATAATGTTTCAAATTGAGGTTCCCTTCTTCCAAGAGATACCCACATTAAAGAATTAAGGTAATGAAAGTCTTTTTCTGATTGGGAGAGAAAAGGATTGATTGCTACATTTAGTAAATCATAGTTATCAAATTTTCCACGCTGGGCAATCTTAATACCTGGGAAAGAAGAGATAGGAGCAGTAAAATTAAAGCCCTCTCCCGTCAAAATATCTCCCCAAAAAATGCCAGTAGCTTCTAAAACCCTATTAGGAATAATTTCGCCTTCTTCAAGTCTGATATTTCCGTCATCTAGCAGAGCTTGCAAATTAGTAGTGGGAAAGCTTTGCAGAATTTGGGGAGCATTTGTAGCATCTAAAGCTTGAAATAAAGCTTGTCCACCGTCAACACTCAAAGTCGAGCCACTACCAATAATTGGATTAGGATTTTCTAGAATTATGACATTAGAATTTTCGGAGTTAATCCCACTGTTAATAATAACTCTGCCAGCAGGTACGCCTTCAGGATTAATCAATTGTCCTGCTATTGAGGTTACGGAAAAATTATTAGTACCAACTTCTCCAGTTAAGTTCTGAAAATCTGTAGGTATAGCAAAGAGAGACTGCAATCCCCAAAATGCTTGCTGTGAGGTAACATTTTGCGTAATGTAAGTGTCAGTTTGTCTTCCTTGATAGATAATACCTACTTGTGAGCCTTTAGTCTCAAATACTAACCTATTGTTATTGAGAACCCAATAAAACTGGTCAGCTTTAGGAAAATTGGCATAAGTAAATTTCTCAATAATTTGATTGTCTTCGGAAAACCTTACACGTATATCTGTATCTATATAATTTTCGTCTTCGTTTGGTTTAAATAATTGAGGATAAAAAGTAAGGTTATCTGTTGGGTTAACAATCCAAGGATACCTATTGGAACTAAATGTTAAAGCATCAAGAATTATTTGTTTTTGTTTTTCTGGTTGTTGCTTTTTAGCTTGACGTAGTTTTTGTATTAGTATTTGTTGCGTTTGTGTATACGGTTTTTGTTCATTTGAAGTTGATGGTTGGATTAAATCTTGTTCAGGTTTGTCCTCGTCTTGCTCAGGTGGCTTGGGAATTTCTGGTTTATATTCTTCAATTGGAATAACGTCAGCTATTATGAGTTTCGGTAACTGTTTTGTTTGCTGTGAGTTATGCTTAGCATTTTTTAAAGTCTGTTTTAACAGTGCTTGGCTTTGAGATTTTTCTACTTCATACAATTTACTCTCTCTCTTAGAAGTTATTTGCAAATTTTTCTCAGAATTGACAATTAAGCTAATACTGTTTTGATTGTCTATTTCTAAGGCGATCGCAAATGATTCATTCAATATAGATTTTGTTAAAATAGTAGGCAAGATTAGCCAGAATAAAATAATTCGGATATTTATTGTAATTTTCATCAGTAGTACATGCCAGTAATCAATTGACCCAAAATCCTGCTGTTTTCCATAAAATAAACAATATTTTGCTTGACAAAGTTAACCAGATAATTTCTAGTCCAAATTCCGACATATCCAAGAGGAGTAAATTCAAATTAAACAGCTAAATTTGACCACCATTTTTATTTGCAAAACAAAATCGGTAGCTATCAGATATAAGCTATTATTTTGATGTTCAAAAATCAGTGTTTACTGTTTGTTTTCATACACTAAGCAGTCATCTCGCCAATCTTGATATAGGTAACTAAAGAAAACAGACTTTTGTAACCTAGCTGTAAAGAGTCAAACAGTCTTAAGCAAATTCACTGCAACAAGAGTGTAATTCTTGAGTCCAAGTTTATCCTCAGTAATATCACTGAAGTTAAACAAGAAAGCTCTAATTTAACCATATAAATACTTAGTACAGATATGTTGAGTGAAAAAAGTGGAGTAAAAAAGTATGTTTCAAGCTACGCGTCGCCGTCTTGCTCTTTGGTATACTGCTGTCACTGCCGTACTACTATTACTGTTTGCCAGTGGCGTTTATTTATATGTCCGTAGTACGCTGATTGAGCGGATTGACGATACCCTAAACCATGTAGTGGAAATAGTAGAGCGATCGCTCGTTATCGAGTCAATTAATTCCGATGTTGATAAATTCCGCATAAATGTAGAAGCCAGTTTTCGTAATAATGCTGACACTGTGGAAGATGATCACATCGACCTAGAATGGTTCAGTCCAACTGGTGAATTACTTTGGTCAACACTATCCGAACCTTTAAATATTCCCATTCATTTCAACCCTGCTGGTGAAACTGTGCGCGTAGTTAAGCAACAGAGGGGGACAGAGCCAGATGAGAAACATCTCACTCCTAGCTCAGGAATCAATACTCAGGGAGAAGTCGGAGCAGTTGATCCCAACTTCTCCCAAGGGGAGATGCCAAGGGCGAATAGTGACTCAGCATTGTTATTGCGACAAGTAACACAGCGTGTAGAAGTAGGACGGCAAGTATTAGGATATCTGCGTGTTAGTCATCCCTGGTTTGAAGTCACCAAACCCAGCCGTCAGTTAATATTTGATTTGGCGCTGGGTACTGGATTAATGGTGCTTTCCGTAGGCGCAAGTGGTTGGTTTCTTTCGGGTAAAGCAATGGAACCCGTTGGCGAGTCTTACCAACGTCTCAAACAATTTACCGCTGATGCTTCTCACGAACTCAGAAGTCCTATTACTTTGATTCAAACTAATGTGCAAGTTGCCCTTGCTGACTTGGAGTTAGCAGACACAGAAGCCACTACTGCTTTACCCTATCGGCAACAGTTAAAGGTTGTGGAACGCTTAACACAGCGTTTGGGTAAGTTAGTCAATGACTTACTATTCTTAGCACGGCAAGATAGCGGTATTACCAAAGATATCTTTTCACCTTGTCCGCTGGATGCCTTGCTGATAGAAGTGGTAGAAGAACAACAATTGTTAGCTGCTGAACAAGAAATCACCCTTTCTCTAAACTTAGTTGATCCTCCCGCCTCAGAAAGTAGCCTTGAATTGCTAGAAAATTGGTTCACATTTATAGGTAACTGGGATCAACTAGTGCGGCTGTTTACAAATTTGATTGGTAATGCCTTACGCTACACCCCTACTGGCGGACGAGTAAACGTAGAATTGGCGCGTATTGAGGGAATAAATCGGGTGTCTGGACTACGTTACACCAGTGCTCAGTTGCAAATTAAAGTTAGTGATACTGGGATTGGAATTCCACCGGAGGCTCTACCACACTTGTTTGACCGCTTTTACCGGGTAGATCCGGCGCGTACTCATAAAACTGAGAATACAGCTACACAAAGCGCTACTGGTTCAGGATTGGGATTAGCGATCGCTCAAGCTATTGTCGAACATCATCAAGGCCAGATTCAAGTTGAAAGCACACTTGGTAAAGGCACAACATTCATCGTCACTTTACCAATAACTCTTGAGTCTTAAATTTTTAATTAAATAATTGTTTCCTGTGATAGATGCAGACGTTTAGCTTTAGATATTAATTTATATTGCAAAGGTTGAGAAATTGAGTCACGAATTTAGCTTTTAAAAGTTTGATATCGCTACTACTATGACTTGCTTTAGTAAGTAGTTATTTCAACTGCGAGTTTAATTTGACAAAATTTTTTTCAGCTATGACGCATTTATAAAAGTATTTCGGAGGGTTTAGATGCCACCAGTTCCCATAGAAGAAAAAGATACGGCTTTTTTAGAAAAGGTTAAGGCTAAGAGTGGTTTGGCAGATCTTTACGATGCTAGAGATTTAACCGAATTAGTATTCCGGGTAATGCGCGACTTGATGACTACCGAAGCTGCCGACCGGGTTGAAGAGGAACTGCACAAACCAGCCGAAATCACCGATGATAAATCGCTGCAAATGGAAATTGCAGATTTATGGCACGATACAAATCCGATTGTGGGATTCCTGAGCCGAGTACGTCCACCTTGGCAAGGCCCTGGTATCTTTAAAATTGATAGCGATCGCTTTTTATTTCGGGTGGCAAATGAAGGTGGAATGCCACCAAATGTAGACCGCGAACAAGTGGTTAAAGCTGTATTTTCTGCTACTAAAGACGAATTATCTTCAGAACGAATTCAAGAAATTGCTAGCTGGTTGCCTGATAAAGTTCGTCAACTCTGGGAAGAAGCTTAATAAAGTTTAAAGTTAGGAGTTAGGAAATATTTCTTAACTCTTAACTATAACTATTGATTTATTTACCTGTTGCTTACGGCTTACAAATATATTTAAAATCCATATTTTTTCATCTCTATAGTAAGAGGTAAAAATTTTATTTATTTGTTAATTTAAAATTACTAATTATTTTAGATTTATTAAGTAACAATAAAATCTGAATACAGCAGGCAAAGCTAAATGGGTTTTTCTGCCTAATTCTAACTGCTGTTAAGTGTAGCAGCGTAAATCGAGTTTAACTATTTTTCCCAGGAGTTAAAAATGAATGAAGATTATCTAAAGTTACGCAAATCGGCTGAGTTACTTGGCGCTATTTGTGGGGGATTACTAATTAGCTTGCCAGCAATTCCTCAAGCAGCAGTAGCACAGCAACCTACCCCCAGAGTCAACCCCTGCCCAAGAATTTTCTACGAAGAACCACATAACAGTCGGGTTGTAGTGCCACAGGGATGCCCTCCGAATGCTTTCACCCAACAACGCGAAGCACAAGGAGTGACTTCTAGTCAAGGAATCCCAAGCCAACAGGTTCCGAGTACGATACAACCACCAGCGCCCGAACAAGGAATCCCAAGTCCACAGGTTCCGAGTACGATACAACCACCAGCGCCCGAACAACAACAAGCCCCCAGCACTACGATCGCACTAGCCAATGGTAGAGTTAATGTCAGATTAGTAAATGACACTGCGGCTAATGTAACTTACCAAGTAATAGGCGATACAGCACCGCGATCGCTAGAAGGTAAGTCAGATGTGATGCTACAAGGTCTAAGTGCGCCAGTAACAGTAACATTTCAACGGGAAGATGGCGGGCTACTCAGAGCAACTCCACAGCCTTCTTCGGAGCCAGGAATGCTAGAACTTAGGCTAAACGAGGCAACTGACGTAGGTAAGGCTACAAGTACGATGCGGATTCAGCAAACTGGTTCAGTGTTGTTGAATTAGTTAAACAAACAACAAGATTCCCGACAGATTCCCGACTTTTCTAAAAAGTCGGGAATCTAAAGCTCTTAAATCACCTTAACGCTTCTGAATTTTAGTCAGCTTATCCAGCAAAAATACTTCTCGCTTACTGTCTTCTAAATTTCGCGCCAGTGTAATTGCCCTCTCGTAAAAATTGCGGGCGGTTGGGTAATTACCCATTTGCTCGTATAACTGAGCATAAGACTCAAACGATGTCAATTCTTCCTGTTGACTTTGCAATTCGTTAGCAAGTACTAGGCGCTGTTCTAGCAAGTCAAAGGCACGCTCATAGCGTCCTACAGCACCGTGAGCTGTAACTAAACCATCAATTGATCGTAATTGATTAGTGCGATCGCTCTTAGTTTTTGCTATCCGCATTGCTGCCCCATAAGTGCCAATCGTATCCTGATAATTTCCAGATGCTAAGTAGGCATCACCCAAATTATTCAAGGTATTAGCTTCACCAATAGCATCACCAGTTTGACGGCGGAAAATTAAAGCATTTTCATACAGTTTAATCGCCTTGTTATAATCTCCCAATCTGGCAGTTACTAAACCCAAATTACTCAGAGATAGTCCTTCTCCTTCAGTATTTTTGACATCATGAGCAATTGAAAGTGCTTCCTCAACAGTTTTGCCAGCAGCAGCAAACTCCCCTTGTTGCAGTAAATATGTAGCGATATTATTCAGCACAAAAATTTGAGATTGAAAGTCTTTTGTATCACGAGCGATCGCTAATCCTCGTCGTAAAGCATCATCCGCTTCTTTGAAACTACCTAGCTGGACATAAGCCTTAGCAAGCAAATTATAAGTTAGACCTTGTGCTTTCAGGTCGCCAATTGAGTGATATATTTCCCGTGCTCGCAAGCAAGATGCAATTGTTTTATCAGCATATCCTGAAGCGTATTGTTGTTCAGCGATACGTAGCAAGCTATCTGCTTCATCTCTCGATTGTCGCCCAACCGAACTATTTAAGGGGCGGTGGAGTTGTTGCGTAATATCAACTGCACCCGCTGCTATGGGACTAAGCAAGAAAGTAAACAGTAAATAAAAGGTGAAAAACTTGATGTCAACCTGGCGTAAGGCATGGGTGACAGCCAAAATCCATAAACCACAGCGTCGGGTTGACTTGAAATCCAAAATGGTCTGCCCTGAGAATATATGCCGTTGTTTCATAAAACTTACCCCTGAAATTTCGGGTTTAAGTAGAAGGTCTAAGAAGAAGTTTTAAGTGTTTAAATTGAAGACAATCAATATACGCGTTTGTACGTAAATTAAGATTTACCTAAATCTTCGCCAAAGTAAATAGCGCGGATATCTACAGGTAATTTGTCTTCTAGCATACGATAGCCTTCTTGGAGAAAATTGGCTACTTCAATAGGGGCGATCGCTTCTCCTTCGGCTTGCAGATAAGCAGCGATTCTAGTTTCGCTCCAGTGGAAAGTCTGAGCCATCAACACAATTAATCGCAAAACTGGTTTTAGTTGGTCTAGTGCCTGTTCTACATAGCACCATAGTGGCGGAGAAGTCGCCTGGAGAGAATAATGAATTGCTTCTGTGGGTGGTAGTTTAATCTCGTTAATACAGAAAGCTGTCATATTGATCAACCAATTTTGCATGGTTAAGGCTTCTTCGCCTGATTCAGCGCTGGTTAAATTTAGTCCACCGAGTTCGTAGTAGATATGACGCCAAGTCAGAGCAAACAGATAATCTGCTTGCACAGGCGATCGCGCCGAATGCCGAATCAAGGTGTACACTATCGGACTATAACGGCAAAAAATCACTGTAAAGTACTTTCCTGCCTCTGGATAGCGCTGAAACAGGGTCAGCAATTCATGGTCACTGTGATGAAACAGCGACTTAACTAGTGGGTGATTAGCTTCAGGAAAATGAGGAATTTGCACAAGCCTTTCGGTTGATAGTTGTTAAAATATCTTTGAGACTTATCATCTGGTAGTTAAACGCATAATATCTTGGTGTTGCTCAGTTTGTAGCTGAGACTCACATTAGTTGAGTATTGATAAACTAAAAACAAAGACTTAACTTTAGTCTTAATCGACAATCATAAAAAGCGAATCCCTTATACAATCCTTGATTTGTTCATGGTTATAGCAGTTAGTGTGATATCGTTCCTGTTCAATCCTGTTACTTTAGGCTCTTTTTTGCCTTCTCTGCCCTTGGATAGCCTGTTTTCCACCCAAGGCATTATGGTAATACTGCTGGCGGCGTATGCAGGCGCCATGTGGATGTTTCTCACTAGCGCTCCAAAAGTACACACCATTATGGTGTCGGATTTGGAGATTGCACGACAACTGTATGAAGGTCTGCTAGATTTGCCAGCAGCCGATGTGCCTTTGCACTACTATTACAACTACGAACAAACTCTAGGCGCAACTGGGATTGATCCACTTTATATGTCCACAAGTCCCACCATGTCAGGCAGAATGATGAATAATGCCAACGATGGGCTATGGTATCAACTAAAGAAAAACATCCAGCTACACGTTATTACTGGTGCTAGTTTAGGCAGCAAAAATCAACAACGCCACGTTTGTTTTGACCGTGACTGCCTGGAAATGATTTTAATGCGAGTTGAAACACGCGGCTTGAAGTTCAAGATTCGTAACCAGAAGCCCCTGAATTTTTTGGTTAAGGATTATGAAGGGCGCGTTATTGAACTGGCTGAAGTTGCAAATTAGTTATTAGTCATTAAAAGTAGGGTGCATTAAGCAAAGCCTTAACGCACCCTATATCTTTGTTTGTTCTACTGGCGTGACAAGCCTTAAATGTTGCAAAAAAATTGTAGGTTGGGTTGACCAACGCGAAACCCAACATAGATAAACGCACTATTTTAGCTATGTCACGCTACTACTTATTGCCTCAACTCAATTGTTCAAATTTAAATTTCCCTTTAATCAACTTGTTAAAGTATTGACCTTTAGACGGTGCATTGTCTAAGTCTTCCTTGACACTAGGAGGTACTTTGAAATACTCGTAAACACTTCCACTATCAAATTCAATAGTTAGTGTTTGAGTTTTTGGAACATAGCTAAATTGCTTAATAACGCTGCCTTCAGGCTTGAGTAAAGGGAAGGCGATCGCATCCCGAATACTGGCACAATCAGTTAATAACATTACTAACCGATCAATCCCAATACCTAAACCACCAGTAGGTGGCATTCCATACTCAAGGGCAGTCAGAAAATCCTCATCTACGCCCTGCGCTTCTAAATCACCAGCGGCTTTTCTCTGGGCTTGTGCTTCTAAGCGTTCTCTTTGGTCGATGGGATCGGTAAGTTCTGAGAAGCTGTTAGCAGTCTCGCGCCCTACTATAAATAGCTCAAATCGCTCCACCAAACCAAGCTTAGAGCGGTGAGGCTTTGCTAAAGGCGAAATTTCTACAGGATAGTCAATTACAAAGGTAGGTTGAATTAAATTGGCTTCTACCTTTTGCTCAAAGGCTTCATTTAAGAGTTTGCCAATCGATTGCACATCTTCTATAGCTTCAAGTCCAGCATTTTTACTTGCTACTTTAGCTTCTTCCAAAGTTTGGAAAGAATTAAAATCTAAGCCCGTAATTTCTTTAACTAAATCGTGCATTGTTACCCGACGCCAAGGTGGTGTCAAATCTATAGGTTCCCCTTGGTAGGTAATTTGCAGTGTTCCGAGTACTTCTTGAGCGACAGTAGTAATAATCCCCTCTGTCAACGCCATCATATCGTTGTAGTCAGCGTAGGCTTGGTAAACTTCAATCGTTGTAAATTCGGGATTGTGACGAGTCGAAATTCCTTCGTTGCGGAAAATCCGCCCCAATTCAAACACCTTTTCAAAACCACCTACAATCAACCGCTTGAGATGGAGTTCTGTGGCAATTCGCAGATACAACTCCATTTCTAAGGTGTTGTGATAAGTGGTGAATGGACGTGCATCTGCACCCCCAGCTTCACTTTGCAAAACTGGCGTTTCAATTTCTAGAAAATCCCGCTGTTCTAAATAACGGCGAATACCGGCAGTAATTTGGGCACGACGGCGGAAAGTTTGCCGCACTTCCGGGTTAACAATCAAGTCAACGTAACGCTGACGGTAGCGCTTGGCAACATCTGTCAACCCATGCCACTTGTCGGGTAGGGGCAAAAGGGATTTCGTGAGGATAGTGTATTGTTTGACATAGACAGATAACTCGCCCTTTTCAGTCCGTTTGATAGTACCTTTTGCTCCCAGGATGTCGCCGGCATCTGTGAGTTGTTTCAAATGATTAAAAGCATCGGCATCAATATCTGTCATGCCTTCTTGGATGCGATTTTTCTCTAGATAAAGCTGAATTGTGCCAGTTTCATCTTGCAAGGTGAAGAAAGCTAGTTTACCAAAAACGCGACGCGCCATAATGCGCCCAGCAATGGCAACTTCTAAATCAACTTCTTCACCATTGGGTAAATCGGCAAATTGTTCTTGCAATTGCGCTGCATGATGGGTAGATTCCCAACGATAGGCGTAGGGATTGGTTCCTAGCTGCTTAAGCTGGTCTACTTTTTCCAGCCTGGCGGCACGGATATCTTCTTCCGACATAGTAACGAACTAAATAGGGCAAGATTAATTATAGATGCTGCAAAAGTTGGCAGTAAGAGATATTTACGCTTTGCAGGCTACTTCCAGAATGCCATTAATTCAAGTTAACCGCTTAATTCTCAGCTTACTGATAAATTCATGCACCATTAGCGCACTTGACACTTGTCTACAAACCAACTTGTAAACATTTAAATAGATTCAGGTGTATAAAAGCCTAAATGTGATCTTATCTACATGAAAAGATTTCCAACCTTTATTTTTGCCCTACTTGTAGCGAATATTGAGAGAAGATTGCTTTCATCTTCAAGTTAGTAAATTGCACGATCGCATTTACAAGGTCTTGCTGGTTTAGTTGCAACTCCAGTGTTTCTAAAGCTTGATAGATATTATTCCCAGAGCGCAGTTTTTGAGCAAGTTGAGCACGTTGAGAAGAGTTTAAGACTGCATTAATTTCCCTGTTCCTACGTTGACGCACAGCCTGGAGTTGTTGGCGTTGTTGCGGAGTCAGGTTAATCTCAGTAATTGAGGTGGAGTATTTTACAGGGTTAGCAGCTTGGGCAAAAATAGCACCAGAATTAGCATAGAGTTGAACTGGCGCAGCCAAAGTAATTCTAGGCAAGAAGAGGACAATGCTAAGAATAGTAGATAAGACAAATAGCCATTTTGTCAAGAGAATTGCCATGTTGCTAAATTGTTAAATTAAATTCCAGTTTGGTATGGTACTTAGACCCAGCCTTAAAGTACCATACCAAAATTTACTCAGCATTCAAGCTCACTCTGACCTTTTCATTCTCTCAATTTCTTGTTGTAATTCTTCAATTTGACGGCGCAAAGTTTCAGCTTCATTTTTCAGATTTTCTGCGGCAACATCTACTGCTCCCGAAGCAGGCGATCGCTGATAATTTCCTCGGCGAATTTGTTGATATTCTTCTGATACTGCCCATTGCCGTAAATAGTGCAAGCGTTCCACAGCAAAAGGATGGCTCAGCATCGTTCCTTGCACGCCACTATACATTAAGAATTTATACACTTGATTCAGTCCATCTTCATCCAATGCTTGATAACTTTCTGACTGGCGAATAAACTCCTGTAAACTGCATTCATGGGCATATTTGATACTACCGCCAGAGACTTTCATCATTGAAGACATCACTGGGTTCAAGTCATCCATCACTAACAGCGCAGCGCGATCTGAAGATAACTCGGCTTTCCGCCGCCATTCAAAAAAAGCATAAATCAACCCTTGACTCAGGAAATTTCCTATGCCAAAGGTTAATTCACCCAAGGCAGATGCAGCACTCATCGCCCACATCGCCATTTGAATTAAAATAGTATGACCACATTTAATATGCCCCAGTTCATGGGCTAGCACCACCCGAATCTCGGCTTCGTCTAGTAAGTCTAGTATCCCTGTATTTATGACTATGTAAGGATTCTCTTGCCCCAACGCATAGCTATTTGCTTGGGGATTTTGTGAGACAAACAGTGTAGGCTCTGGATAAATGTCCAAATCCCGCACACATTCCCGAAACATCTGGTAAATAGTGGAATATTGGCGCGGCCCGACTTGGATGGTGTTACCCATTAGATAGACTAACTGAGGGCGTTCGTAGACAAATTCCACAAATTTACGAGCGATTAAATCAAATCCTGGTAAATTTCGTAAAGCTTGCTCGGCTTGGCGATCCAGTGGATGCCTGAAGGCTTCGCTGGAAATTCCTGTGTAAGTTGGCATAATTCAGGGGGATTGGTGATTGGTCAAGGGTCATTGGTCATTCGTATTTACAAAGGACAAATGACAAGGGACAAATGACTAATGACAAGATAATAGAAATGGGGCTTTGTAAGTAAAAATCACTTTGTATGGGATTAAAAGCGTGTGATTGAGGCAGAAGTTCATTTGTCACTACATAACTTTTTGCGATCGCAGGCGGGTTTCCCTTCCTGGCCCCATCATTTGACGATGGCACGGTTGGTAGCACGCGCCTTGCGCTTAGGACGTAGCGCCTTAATTCAAGTAGGGGCAGTTTGTGGTTATCAAGGGCGCTATCGTACTAGTTTTGTCGCATCAGCATTGATGTGGCATGGGCCCGTAATTATTGTTGCTCCAGAAGTCGTGCAGCAACGCCTACTGCAAGTGGAAATTCCTCGGCTACAGCAGTGGCTACCAGCCAACAAACCGATTAGGACAGGTGACGCCTGGCCAGATAGGGAGTTTCAAGGACTACTGTTGACAACTCCAGAAGCCTGGCTAAGAGGTCAGTTAACTCAGAGCGATCGTTTTCCTCATGGTATTCCCACAATAATTGATGGAGTGGATGATCTAGAAGATTGGGTGCGTCATCAGCTGACTCAAGCCATTCAACCGCATGACTGGGATCAACTTATGCTCGCTTGTCCAAACCAAGCTGAAGCAATTCGCTCTGCACGAGTGCAACTGACACACGAACTGTTCCAGCATCCTGCTAATCCTTATGAATGCTATCTGATTTCCCAACCAGAAGCCGAGATTTTAAACCATCTTTATTCAGTATTGGAATCAGTACAAGCACTGCCATCTCCTTGGAAACAGTTCAGGCTGCAATTTCAGTACATCAATAAAAATCTTTCTCCCCTACCTCCTCTTTTTTGGGCGACTATTGCCCGTCGTCAAGGTTTATTTTCATTGCACTACGCTCCAATCGAATTAGCGGAAATACTCTCGCCTATTTGGCAGCGACAACCTGTAGTTTTAATTGGCAGCGCCTTAGAATCGGAAACAGAGGCTCCACTTTTTCGCCAGCGCTTGGGTTTGGACGATTTAACTTGCTTAAAGTTTTCTTCGGATAGCCAAGCGGAAGCAATTCAACTGTACGTACCCTATAAGTTACCCCTACCTAACACGCCAGAATTTCAAGCAGCATTTATTCATAAAGTCCGTACGTTGGTTTGTTTAAGCGCTACATCACCAGGATTGACGGTTGTGTTAGTGGGAGATGTGCCGCTCAAGTCTCAGGTAGGGGCGATTCTGGCTTCAGAGTTTGGTTCACGGGTGCAAGTAGAAAAAACTTGTTTGGATGAAAATGGTATTTTGGTCAGTGGTTGGGAATTTTGGCGAGAACATCAAACAGTCTTGCCAGCACCGCAGCTATTAATCATTGCTACTTTGCCCTTACCATCTTTGGAAAATCCTCTTGTAGCCGGTAGGGTAGCTCACTATAAGCGATCGCATCAGGACTGGTTTCGTTTATTCTTGTTGCCAGCAGCCTTGAATGAATTGCAACGCGCGATCGCGCCAGTACGAGAAAATCAAGGTATCGTTGCTTTGCTTGATAGTCGCGTGGTTAACCGTAGTTACGGCGCTCAAATTCTTGCTGCTCTTAGTCCTTTAGCACGGATTAACTATCTTGACCCAAGTCTGTTTTCTAATACTAGTGAGGAAAATTCGGCGTAAGGTCAGTTGACAGTTATTTATTCTCTTGTACTGACTATTTACGTTTTGTCAACTGAAGCGCGATCGTCTCATAGCAAGCGCTATTATCAGTTTGAGCAGAACATTCCAAGTTTCATCAACTGCCACATTTTCAATTTGCATTAGCAGTAAAATTTACAACTGCTGTTGTGCAAGTAATAAATCTGCCAGTATGAACTTAGAACCTACATTGAATTTTAAATTTTGAATTGCTGATTATGGGTGAAGCAAAGCGTCGTAAAACCACACTTGGAGAAAAATACGGTCAAGAAACTCGGATCTTACCTTGGGTTCCCATCACCAAAACCCAAGGTGAATTATTTGTCGCTTGGACAACTCGCGGTGCCTGGATCGGTATTGGCATTATGGTTGTTGCGTGGGTGACTATCCGTTTTATCGGCCCAGCTTTTGGTTGGTGGCAAGTAGTCTTATAAGTATTTATATCCATTTATGAACAGTGACGCTGAAGAAGTGTAACTGTTCATAAATTAACTTTTATCAAAAAACCTAGCGGGAGTAAGGAATACCAGAAATGGAAGTTAATTGTTAATTGTTAGCAAATAACTATTGATTAATAGCTTATAGTTCAATACGCTATGTGTTAGAGCTAAAAACCTTAAAATTAGTAGATTAGGTAAAGCGGAGTGAAACCCAACACCCAACGTTAATGATTGGGTTTCGTTCCTCAACACAACTTACTAGTTACAATTATCCTTAACTTAACCGTATTGACTTATAGTTAATAACTATTTCTGTTTGTTAGTAGCCAACTTTTGGTCTGTATCTTGTATTTCTAAAAGTTCTGGAATAGTTACAAAGCGATAGCCTTGCTTTCTAAAATTACTAATAATTTCTGGTAAAGCTTGCACAGTTCTGGAACGATTACCACCACCATCATGCATTAGCACAATACCACCAGGTTTTGAATCTTTGACCACGTTATTGATCAAGTTTGGTACAGTTGGCAGCTTGTAGTCTATGGAGTCAGCTGACCACATCACTACAGTATATTTTTTGTTTTTAGCATAAGCAGCTAATCCATTATGTAGAATGCCACCGGGAGGTCGGAACAGAGTTGTTTTAGCACCTGTAACTTGATAAATTAGGTCTGTCGTGCGGTCAATTTCAAAAGCAGCTGCTTGGGGATTAAAAAAATGATACCAGTGATGCCAAGTATGGTTAGCAATTACGTGACCCTCAGTTACAATCCGCTTCCCCAATTCTGGATAATTTTTTAGGTTCTGCCCAACAACAAAAAATGTGCCTTTGATATTATTTGCTTTTAGAATATCTAATACTTGGTCTGTGGTCTGAGGCCAAGGGCCGTCATCAAAAGTGAGGGAAATCACTTTTTGACCATGAGTGAGTTTTGCAGCCTTAATTATTACTCCTTGAAAGCTTGATGGTACAGAGTAGGAGAGTCCCTTTGCTTGTGCCTCTTGCTGCCAAGTTGTGAGCATCGCCGCCTTTAACCCCTCAATGCGCTGCTGAGTTCCTACTTTCGCTGCTATATCGGTTACATATATATTCTGTCTATTCTGAGCGTCGGAAAAATTTGGTTTTAAAAACATTATGAAACCAAGGCTTAAAGTGCCGCACAATGCAAGCAATGTAATTAATATTCCTTCCGGCCAAAGAAACGACTTATTGTTTTCCACTTCATAGCTCCTTCAAGGGTCGAACCATCGGTCACAATTTTGACGGTACGTCATAGCACATTTTTTCTAGATACTTAGATACGCAGTTACTCTCTAAATAATCCTGAAAAATAGAGTAGAGATTAACAGGAATTAAAAAATCGTGAAGAAAATTATACAGGTTTAACCGAAGTCCAAATTGTTTGGCTTTGGACGTATGCTGGTCATATAATAATTGATACTATTTGATTTCAACTACGCGTCTATAAGAGGTAAAGTTTGCATTTCCACACTTCCACCCTTAGCTTTAAGAATGAGCGTATATTGAATAATTAACCGCACCTCAACAAACCATACTACTAGAAGCCAATTTCTAACTCCTGTTTCTCATCTAACCGTTAATTGCTTGTAGACAGTTTATCCGGGAGTAAGCACCTTCCGGGTTTTGTGCCTCCGCGAATGAGGTGGGCTAGTGAATTATTTGATTAATATACAGAATTAATCACAAGGGGTGTAGTAATCGCCTAGAAAAAATCTAATGAACTAATAGTTCATTATTGATAATGTATATTCTACTGTCTATGACTATTCCTTCCTTTTTAAGAAAAAGTTAAATTTTTAACATACTGATGTTGACTTTGACCTTCTGAGAAATAAATAGACGCAAATCAAGTTAATATAGTTTCTCATTGTCAAGGGGCAGTTATTCGTTAACCTAGATACTATTTACTCATTCACTGAAAATAATTTCATCGACAGTTTCTTTCGGTTTTTGGTGCTGACACATCAGCTTAAATCGCTTGGAATTTTTTGTTTGCTACTATTTCCCCCAAGCCAAGGAAGGTAATACATTATTAATAGTACAATTCAATATGCAATGTTACCGTATTTATACGGTAATTAACAGCAAGTTTATGAGAAAAATGTTAAAATTGTAATAGTTATCTCATATATTTATTTCAGCATTAAATATTTCATGATAATGTAGGTTTTTTTTGGTGATTACACAAAATAAATATGAAATTTTGTGTTTTAAAATATGTTTAAATTTAGTTAAACTTTTCTGTACAATTAGTTCACAAAACCTAATAAAGCAGGCTGGAGGACTTTTGTGAATTTAGACGTAGGCTGGGGAGCCACTCGCGCGCCAAGGTTTCCTTCGTTGAGTGAAATGGCGTTTTGCCATTTTTCAATCATCTTTAAAATTAGTTCTGGAGGATCTTGGAGATCAGCATCCATGACGATGATACTTTTGCTTTGAACAAAGTTCAAACCATC
This sequence comes from Nostoc sp. B(2019), assembly GCF_010091925.1. Lineage (GTDB taxonomy): Bacteria > Cyanobacteriota > Cyanobacteriia > Cyanobacteriales > Nostocaceae > Komarekiella. The sequence continues at coordinate 136,881 of NZ_WVID01000012.1, forward strand.
TGTGACTGCGATTTGATGACCAAAATTCCGAGCAAAACTTAGATAACGTACACAACGATCGCAATGGTGGAGTTCACGAATCATACTTAAGGAGCGATCGCGACAACCATCGTCAATCAAAATCAATTCTACCTCGCCGTCTAACTGTGCTGTTACATTAATCAGACGTCGATACATTTCAGTAATATTTTCTTCTTCGTTATAAATAGGGATTATTAGAGAGTAGATTGGCTTAGTCACAGTTATTATCTAATTTATGTAATTTGCAACATTTACTGTAAAATCGTTGCTGTCATCTCTCATAGAAGTATAAATTTTTGTGTAAATGAATAGAGAAAATTAATACAGTTATGAGAATGAATCAATTTATTATCAAAGGATTATCCCAATTTTAGATATGCGTCCATTCCGAGAAAAAGAATGGCTATTGAGCTTGCTCGTAGGATCTCTGTTTCTGTGGCTAATATTTTTGGGAAACTCTCCCTTACGAGACTGGGATGAAGGTACAGTAGCACAAGTTGCCCGTGAAATTTGGCGTGCTCCAGTTGGTTCAATGCGTTGGCTTTACCCCACTTTGGGAGGTGAACCTTATCATAATAAACCGCCCCTAATACACTTACTAATTGCTTGGGCTTACTCGATTGGAGGCGTGAATGAGTGGACAACACGTTTACCTGGTGCAGTTTTAACTGCCTTGGGAGTGCCTTTGCTTTATTTGGTAGGGCGTTTGCTTTTTAACCAAATACCAGCTCTGTTTGCTGCTTTAGCTTACTTAACAATGTTGCCTGTGGTGCGTCACGGACGACTAGCGATGTTAGATGGTGCGATTATTACTTTTTTCTTACTGTTGTTGTTTTGTTTGCTGAAAGCGCGTCAGAACCGACGGTATGCCCTAGGTGTGGGATTTTGTTTTGGGCTAATTACTCTGACAAAGGGAATGATAGTTTTGCTATTAGGAGGCATTGTTTCTTTATTTATTTTCGCAAATCGACAATTAACTTTGTTGACAAACCCCTATTTTTGGGTGGGAATGTTGTTAGGAAATACTCCGGCGATCGCTTGGTATGCTGCTCAATGGCAACATTATGGAAGTAGTTTCTTAAAAATTAATTTTCAAGCACAAACTTTTGCTCGCCTTGTGCAACCTGTTGAAGGTCATAGCGCACCTCCTTGGTACTATTTAATTGAGCTACTTAAATATGGTTTTCCCTGGCTGTTATTTTTGCCGGGAGGGTTTTATCTAGCTTGGAAAAAGCGTCATACGACTTGGGGTTGTTTAATTCTGATCGGCACAATTGTTTACTTAGGAACTATCTCTTTGATGAGAACAAAACTGCCGTGGTATATTATGCCTGTTTATCCATTTTTAGCTTTGGCAATTGGTGTTGAACTCAGTGAATGGCAACACCATCGTTTTAAAACGCGAATTTTGGCAATATTTTTTGCTGTTATAGCTATTGCAGGTTTAGGAGGTTGTGTTTACTTTACTATTGCAAACCCTCAGCCTGCTTTAATTGTTATGAGCATAGTTTTGACAATAAGTATGGGCATCGTAGCATGGCTGATTAAACAGCGCGATCGCAGATTCATTCCAGTGCTATTTTCTGGAATGTATTTAGTTTTAGCACTATTGATGAGTTCGCGATCGTGGATTTGGGAGCTAAATGAAGCTTTTGCAGTTAAACCAGTTGCTACCTTAATTCGCAAACACGTTTCACCAGGAACAACAATTTACACCTCTTTTTCTTATGGTCGTCCTAGTTTAGACTTTTACTGCGATTGCAAAGTTATTCCCGCAACTATACCCGTTTTACAGCAGATGTGGGCAAATAAATCTTATTTACTGTTAGACAATACAACGTTAACAACAATAAATTACAGTAATAGTACAGTTCTGGGTACGTCTGAAGATTTTACCTTGATTGCACCACCAAATAAATAACTATTCTTTTACCTATTTCGATTAACCCAACCATCTATCTTGACCATAATTAATCCATTGTTCAAATAGAGCAATAGCTGAAATTATAATGAAGCACAACAGAACATGATATGTTTTTTTACCAGGAATACAGAGATATAGATAACCAACAGCCATAAAAAAGAACGGCACTGCAAATATAAATCTCGCTAAGCTAAAAAGGCGGTCTTGAGTTAAAAATATAATTACACAATGAATAAAACTAAAGTAAATACAAAACCAAAAAACATAGTTTTCACTTAAATTATAAGTGTATTTACTAATTGTAAATTGAGTTAATTTATCTTGCTGCTTATATTTTATGTGATTAAATACATACAACAAAATCAGCAATGGTGGATAAATTAATAATAAATTCCATAATTTAGATTGAGGAACAAATATGTATAAATCATCCTGCATTAACTTAAAATAAACAACAGTAACAGCCAAAAACAAAATTATTACAGGTAAGTAAAGTCCTAAAAGATCGAATAAAGGTGATTTCGGAGTAAATAATAGTTCTAAATGTAAGCCTAACTTTTTACCCCAAAATTTTTGGTCTTGAAAAGAAGCAAAAAAATCACCTCTTGTCATCAAACAGAAACTTCCATAAATCGAGTAACCTAATAAAGCTGATACGCAAATAGTAAAAGTTGTTTTAATTTCAGATTTGTATTTAGTAAATATAGCTAATAAATTATGATGGGTAAATCTTAGTTGTATCAAACTCTGAAAATAAAATATTGTCGCCAAGCTTGCTATAGCAGAAAATAGGATTTGGATTAACACTGGTCGAGTTAAAGCCATTAAAAAGGTAATTACAAAAATCAAACCCAACTTCAAATTTTCATTTAATTTTAATTTAGGTAAGCAAATCCAAATGAATAAAGTACTCAGGAATGTAAATAAGCTTTCTGTATAACCTATGACTCGGAATATAGCCATAGGATTAAGAGAATAAGCAAGAACTAGCCAAAAAGCTAAATCTACGCATTGTAAACCTGTTTGAAAAACCCAAAATAATAGAAATGTGGAAATAAAAAATAGAGCAGTTGCTACTACTGAAAAATAGTGTGCAGCCTGCTCTATACTTTGAGGATGAAATACGGTACGAATGATCAAAGGCCAGAGAGGGTAAAAAGCGTTACAAGTAGGACTTAAAGCTAAGTTAGCGTAATGTTCTACATCCCAGTAGTAACTTTTATGAGGTAACTGTGGAGGAATATCGCGTACTAATTGTGTTGTAGAAAAAAACTTATAAAAAGCTTCTGGATATACGAACATTGCCATAGCAGTGCAAAAAATAAATGCGCTGCATACGATCAAAGGTAATAAAATTGACCTGACAATTCTTCTATTCATTTAAATATAATTATTTTTTTGTAGTATAAAAATTTCTGAATTTGTAGGGTAGGCATCTCACCCACCCTTGCAACTGATGTAAAGTGTTCTCTGTACTTAGCTATCACCCTACCCAGCGTTCTTGGGCAAAGCCTACAGCAATCTTGGCAAGTAATGTCATAAACAAGCCCAACATTAAATATCCCTGACGCGGATAGCGAGATAGCAGCACACCTATGGCTATACTCAGAGGCACAATCCCGTAAGCGAGACGACTCAAGGAGATAGTACCTCCAGAAGCTAGCAGCAGACCAATACCGCAAAAGCCATAGAGAACAGTAACGGGGGTCAGTTGCGTGCGTAATCGCCATAATATATGACCTCCACCCAAGACCATAAACGCGTTCAGCAAGTTATTGATCAACTGTTCGTTCGCCAGTATCAACAAAAATAAGACAAACGCGTAAAAGCCATAGACTACCTTCGCAGAACTCAAATATTTATGGAAACGCCATAAAAGATAACCACTGGCAACAATTATGCCAAAGCACAAAGGATACCAGGGATCTTTAATAATCCCGCCAGATGGGTCTTTAACCCAGCCAAATTCCCAATTATTTGTACCAAATGGAATTTGCATGAGCATATTTAACCAACCCTGCCAATCAAATCCTAGGGAGGGTCGCCATCCTCGCTGTGCTTCGATAAACGCTAAGGGATCGCCAAAATAAATCGCACAATACAGACTAAATAAAAGTAGCCCAATAGCGGTAGCTAAACTAGCAACATAGGCAATGGGTGGTCTGCGTTCTTTCCAAGATGCGATCGCAAATGCCGGAATTAGCGCCATCCCTGTGGGTCGTGTTGCTGTGGCCATTGCACCCCAAAAGGCAGTCCAGCCATGCTGCTTTTGATCAAAGGCTCGCAAAGCAGCTGTACTCAAAAACAAATACAGCCCCTCTGTGTAAATCACCCCCGTAAACATGGACGAGGGAAACCAAGACAACACCGCAGTTGCCCACTGCGCGGCGCTGATCCCATAATGCTCTTTGACCCAAAAGTACAAACAGTAAAGCGCTGCAAAAAATGCCAGATTGTTCACTAGCGTACCGGCCATTTCAAACGGCAAGCCCAGCTTCATCAACACCCAGATAATTAAGGGAAATAAGGGAAAAAAGGCTAGATTATGCTGTTTGCCGTCATTGACAAATTCATACCCAGAAGTGACGATCGCTCGGTAATGCATACTATCCCAAGCGTCAAATACCTCCCAGCCAAAGCGGGGCACAATTCCTTCTACTGGTGACGGCAGCTTTGGCGCAACCAGCAACATGGCAGTCAAAATAAATATTCGGCTGACAAGCCACATTGTTGCGGGAAAGAAAAAATCATTTTTCCATAAAAGTTTTTTTATAACTATCTGAACCTTTGCCATAGGCTTGAGTGTTTCAACAAACTCCTTTATGCATCCTCTTACCTATGGCTGTAACACAGCAATTTATGAGTAACGTTTTGCACATTCAATCCTCTACCATTAAAAAAATCAGCACTTAGTTGAAATTATTTCCTATTTAGTCATTTTTGCTAGAATCCTCAGCATTTATATTTATATATAGTATTTATGAACACATATTTTATCTATTTCCAGGAAAATTGAGCAACTTTTGTCAGAAGTCTATTGATTATGGCGATCGCTGTTATTAAGGAGTCCCAAGCAATTTATAGTGGGAGTTGTCTGTAAATCCTGAAGCAATTGTGAAAGCGATTACTCTTGTTGGTTCCACTGGTTCTATCGGTACTCAGACTTTAGATATCGTCACTCAGTACCCAGATCAGTTTCGGATTGTGGGATTAGCAGCTGGGCGCAATGTGGAAATGTTGGCTGCTCAGATTCGGCAGTTTCGACCAGAAATTGCCGCAATTTGCTCAGAAGAGAAATTGCCAGCACTCCAAGAAGCTATTAAAGACCTTGATCCCCAACCGATTTTACTGGCTGGCGAAGCTGGAGTGATAGAAGTTGCCCGCTACGGCGATTCCCAAACGGTTGTTACGGGTATTGTTGGTTGTGCTGGGTTGCTACCCACCATCGCTGCTATTGAAGCTGGTAAAGATATCGCCTTAGCGAACAAAGAAACCCTGATTGCTGGCGGTCCTGTGGTTCTTCCCCTAGTGGAGAAACACGGTGTAAAACTACTACCAGCCGACTCCGAACATTCTGCTATATTTCAGTGCCTTCAAGGTGTGCCCAAAGCTGGCTTGCGGCGGATTTTACTCACTGCATCTGGTGGGGCTTTCCGAGATTGGGATGTAGAAAAGTTGGCAGAAGTGACGGTTGCTGATGCCCTCAAGCATCCCAATTGGTCGATGGGACGTAAAATCACGGTTGACTCTGCCACTTTAATGAATAAGGGCTTAGAAGTGATTGAAGCTCACTTCTTGTTTGGGTTGGATTATGACGATATCGATATTGTCATTCATCCCCAAAGCATTATTCACTCACTGATTGAACTGCAAGATACTTCAGTTTTAGCCCAACTCGGCTGGCCGGATATGCGTTTACCTCTGCTGTATGCTTTATCTTGGCCTGAACGCATTTATACCGATTGGGAACGACTGGATTTGGTAAAAGCGGGAAATTTAACTTTCCGCGAACCAGATCACCAAAAGTATCCTTGTATGCAGTTGGCTTATGCTGTGGGTAGGGCTGGTGGCTCAATGCCGGCTGTATTAAATGCAGCAAATGAACAAGCTGTAGCGTTATTTTTAGAAGAAAAAATTCGGTTTTTAGATATTCCCCGGTGTATCGAATTGGTGTGCGATCGCCATCAAAATGATAACTGTGCAAATCCTTCTTTAGATGACATTGTGGCAGCAGATAAATGGGCAAGGCAAGAAGTTTTAATAGCAACTGAAAAGCTACAAACTCACTCGCGGATAATTTCTCTGCGATAAAATCATTTAGCCTTCAGCATTAAGCTGAAGGCTAGTAATCGTTTTCAAATGTCACTTAACTCTTGTCTCTTATTTCAATCAACCAAGAAAACTTGACCTATTTATTTACAGCTAAGGAATTGAGCTTCATTTTTTGTCTAAAATATACCTAATAACCTGCTAATTACGCAGAAAATTTATATATCTACGAATAGATAAAAATTATTCAAAAATTTACAAAACAAGTTGCTTGACATCTGAATTATTTTCATATTTTCGGGTATAGTCGTTGTGGGATTATCAAGTAAAAAACCAAGCTTAGTAGTTATATAAATAGGTGTAATAACTTTTGCATCGGGAATTATTACCAAAATAAAAATTTACCCTTTCTAAATAAACCCCTTTTTAAAACAGAGCGATTCTCAAGGAAGTTATATTATGATTGTCACCTTGATTGTAGCTTGGATCGTCTTTACAATATTGTGGAAATTGCTAAAAACGACTGTGAGCAATGCATTGACTATTGCTGCGATCCTGGTCTTATTAAATATTGGTTTTGGCATTACTCCGCAAGATATTTGGCATCAGATAACTCAGTTTGCTCAATCTCTGTCACAAATTCAAGGCAGCAAGTAATCAGGATGAAATTATAAGCGTCTATTTATTTAGGTAACGCGGAAACCTTTGCCAATGCATCCTTAAAACTTGCAGGTAACTGAGGCATAATCTTGCCTCTTTCGCGATCTAATGCAACTAAAGTAACTTTGGCAGTAACGTACAATTGTTCTCCATCAATTGAGGCGATCGCATAATCCCAATTGATGCGAACACCAGTTACCTCAGCCATACGGGTTTTTACGATCACTGCCATACCCAATTGCACTGAACGGTGATACTGTATTGACAGTTCCACAACTGGTAAATCGCAACCTAAAGCTACTAAATCAGCAAATTCAATCCCTATAGAGCGCAAGCATTCGATCCGTGCTTCTTCCATCCAAGCGATATATGAACCATGCCAGACAATACCTGCATAGTCAGTGTGGTGCGGTTGTACTCTGATAGGATATTCAAACCAACTTTCGTATGTCCTCAGTGATGGAGTGTCAATAGCACTGATTGGCGGTAGTTCCGGTTGGCTAGGTTTTTTTTCTGACATCTTTAAGTTTCTAAGCAGCTAGAAATTTTCCAGATATTAAACAGCATAAAAGTCCATTGCATTGCAGAACTTATTGATTTAATATTTACAATTCTGAACGCAAGGAGTATTTTGTTATGCTGCTTAATCTCCGCTACGTTAATCTGATAACTTTAACTGTATTTAGTTTACTAGGTTTTGGGATGGTGTACCCAGAAGGTAAACAAGTAACCTCAAATGCAAAGTTGCAGTACCATTACGGAGAAAAAGCTCAGGCTTCACCCAATAACAATAGCCAATTAGAGATCGAAAAGCTCAACAAAAACTGCACAGGTAGAGCAAATCAGCCACATAGCAAGGCAGTAAAATTTAGATTTGGAGAGTCTCAATCAAGTTCGGGATAATTTAGCGCGATTGCCTTCAGGCAAGTTGACAAAAGCCGAAGCCTTACGACAAGCTCAAATTTATTTAATTACTGGAGAGTGGAAGGAAAGCCACAATAAATCTACAGCAGCAGTTAGTGACTTCAGTCATCCGTACTACTGGGCGTCCTTTATTTTAATTGGTAATGGACTTTAGTATTGAGCGATCGCAACCTTTGCCAATAGCGATCGCGTCATCCTGTGCTAGATCAATCTGAAATACTGCAACCCAATTAGTAATAAGTATTTTATGAATTATTTGATCCCTTTGATGAAGCTTTCCTTACCAGAGAGCAAACTGGCAAGTTTACGAAGGCAGAAACCCTGACAAAAATGTACATTGCTCTGATGACTGGCAGCCCTGACCCGATTGTCTGTAATATTGGGCATCCTTGATTTTAATTGGCAATGCGTTTTAATGCCTTCGAGCTAGAAGCTCACAATTCTTCTACTGAGATTTTGGCAGACTAGAAAAAAGATATGACAGGCTAGCGATGAGCCAATCACTTAACGGTAAAAGAGAATCGGTAATAGGCGATCGTCAACCCAGCCTATTCCCTATTACCGATAATTAATTCCCAATTTGCCATCGACCTTTGGAACCTTAATACTTCTTGGCAAGGGTTTTAGAGACTGTCCCAGTTTGCATGGATTGCTTGACAAGATTAGCCAGTTCTTGTAATTGGCTAATTGCCTCTGCACCCTCTAACTTCATTAATTCGCGGTCATCCCGCATCTCTGTCCAAGTAATTCCGTAATCGGACACTAAAAACCGAATCAGGTGGTTATCACCCAAGCTAACCATAAATGATGCACTATTCATCTGATCACCACAGGTATAGCAGGATGCAGGATACCCACGCCGTTCTAGTACAATTGCCAAGGCTTGTAAGTTCATTACCAAGTCTTGAACGAATTGTCGGTGTTGATGTGCTAGTCTCAGAAACACTTTTGTCCTCCAGACACCACAGTCATTTGAGTCTCTTTTATATTTTCTTTAGATTTTCTCATCCATTGGTATTGTAAACTATTCATTACAATTACCAGAAACAGATGAAGTCATTAATAGACTACCTTGCTTAGGGTAGTTGATAACGGGTTCCGCTGCCGTATCAAACTATTCAATTTGTAAATTCAAAATTTCAGACAGAATTGCTAAACTTAATTTTGTCTTCATAACAGTACTGTCAGGATAGATTCTTACTGGCAGTTATCCGTTTTAAGAGTAACTTAAATTTGGCCCTAGTCAACTACAGAAAAGCTACATATTCCATTTTTATGGGCAATGTACAGTTAAATTTACTACTTTAAGAGGCTCTAACGTCACTTCACGACATTTTAGTGCCTCTTGTTCATATCTTTACATTGTGTTTTCTTTAACATAGATTCTGTATCACCATCTGAGAGATACGAAGTAAAATTCTCCTATGTGAAGTTTAGCAAAGCCTGGGCAAATTAAAGATTTAGATCATTGAATGCTTGTGATTTTTTATACAAATACCTGCTTATTGAATGGATAAGGGTAAATGTAAAATCCACAATTGATAGACCTAACACCGAGAATAACTAAACTCGGAGGAGTAATGTTGCCATTTCGGCAGTATTTTCAGCCTTCTAGGTATTTACCTAAAAAAGTTGCATCACTTACAGAAAAATTCATTCTGATATGCAAGCAGTATCAGTGTAGGCTTTTTGATTTCATGAACTATACCCAGCTAGATTTGCTTGAGCGGGATGTATTCATATTCAGGTCTAACGTATGTAGTTCATAATCCGTTAGTCCTGAATTAGTCATGAGTCATTTCCTAGGGGTAAGGGTTAAAGGGGAATAGCGCAAGAAAAATTCAATACTTTTAACCTTTCCCCTTTACCCTTTCTCCAACTTCTGCAAGAAGTCTACTAATCACCACAATTAACCTAAATTAAATGACTAATGACTAATAGCTAAACTCCACTCAGTTGTTTTTTCGGGTTCAACGTCGGGATTCGCTTCTGGACTATCAGCTTCAGAAGGTGGAACTAACTGCCAGAACTTCGGCAAGTATTCTTGCCAGTTTTGCAGAATCTTGTTTGCTTTTGGTGAACCAGTGCGTTCTACATGAGTTTTGATTAACTCTTGCAGTTGTTTTGCGCCTGCTTCTGTAATCACTTGCTGTATTTTAACAATTTCTCGGTTGACTAACTCAGGGAATGAGCCGTCTTCATCTAAGAAGTACGCTAGTCCACCAGTCATCCCAGCAGCGACGTTACGTCCAACCTTGCCGAGGACAACAATCACGCCACCAGTCATGTACTCACAGCAGTGATCCCCAGCGCCTTCAATAACTGCTGTGCCTTTAGAGTTACGCACAGCAAAACGCTCTCCCGCTAAACCGTTGGCAAACAGCACACCACCAGTAGCACCGTAGAGGCAGGTATTGCCCACAATCACGTTTTGTGACGGGTCATAGGTAGCATCAAATGGGGGTTTGATGATGATTTCACCACCATGCATCCCCTTGCCTACGTAGTCGTTTGCCTCTCCTTCTAGCGTTAAAACTATACCGGGGAGGTTGAAGGCTCCAAAGCTTTGTCCAACACTGCCTTGAAAGTTGAGGTTAATTTGTCCTTCAAAACCGCTATCGCCGTACTGGGAAGCGATCGCTCCTGCTAAGCGTGTGCCTACTGTTCTGTCGGTGTTGACTATTGGGAAGGTTTTGGTGACAGTTGACTGCTCGCGAATAGCTGTTCTAATTTCGGGATCAGCAAGCAATTGGTCATCTAAAACCACGCCGTTGCTGTGAACTTCTTCATGTACCAACCAGCTACGATTTTCTCTAGTATCTGGTAGCTGAAGTAAGCAGTCGAGGTTCAGCGCTTGCGTCTTGGTAAGTTTTGCCTCTTGGCGAACTTTTAACAAATCTGCACGTCCAATAATTTCCGACAAAGAACGGTAGCCGAGTCTTGCTAAAAGACTACGCACTTCTTCGGCAATGAAGTAAAAGAAGTTGACAACGTGTTCTGGCATCCCTGTAAACCGCTTGCGGAGTTCTTCTTTCTGGGAAGCGACACCCACGGGGCAGTTATTTGTGTGGCAGATCCGTGCCATGATACAACCTTCAGCAATCATGGCGATGGAACCAAAACCGAATTCTTCGCCGCCCATCAATGCACCTATTACCACATCCCAACCACTTTTAAATCCACCATCTACGCGCAAAATCACGCGATCGCGTAAACTATTTTGCATCAAAACGCGATGCACTTCGCTTAAACCAAGTTCCCAGGGCGAACCAGCGTGTTTAATCGAACTGAGTGGGGATGCTCCTGTACCGCCATCGTGACCGGAAATCTGGATGATGTCAGCGTTGGCTTTTGCTACACCTGCGGCAATAGTACCGATACCAATTTCTGCAACTAACTTCACCGATACCTGCGCTCTGGGATTAATTTGGTGCAGGTCAAAAATCAGCTGTGCCAGGTCTTCAATAGAATAAATATCGTGGTGCGGTGGTGGCGAAATTAGTGTTACTCCTGGCTTGGAGCGTCTTAACATCGCAATGTAAGGACTAACTTTGGGCCCTGGTAGCTGTCCACCTTCCCCAGGTTTTGCGCCTTGGGCAATTTTGATTTCTATTTGTTTGGCGCTGCTGAGGTACGCTGGGGTGACACCAAAACGTCCTGATGCAACTTGCTTAATCGCACTAGAAGCAGTATCACCGTTCCGCAATCCTTTTAAATGCGGTAGGGTTGGCGAGTGACCAAACTCGTCTACATCATCTAGGACTGTATAGCGCACTGGGTCTTCACCGCCTTCCCCAGAGTTAGATTTACCGCCAATCCGGTTCATGGCGATCGCCAAAGTTTCATGCGCTTCTCGTGACAAAGCACCTAAAGACATCCCACCAGTGCAGAAGCGTTTGACAATCTCACTAACTGACTCCACTTCTTCTATGGGAATCGGCGAGCGAGCGCTTTGGAAATCTAGCAAGTCACGCAAGGCTGTTACTGGTCTGCCTTGAAGATGTTTTTTATAAACTTCGTAATGGTCATACTCCTTGCTATCCAAAGCTTTATGCAGAGCTTTGACCATTTCTGGGCTATTCATGTGGTACTCGCCACCAGGACGATACTGCACAAAGCCCAGGTTTTCTAGCTTCTTGGTCGTTACCGGGAAAGCCTTGACATGGAAAGAAAGCACTTCATCAGCGAGTTCCTTGATACTCAAACCACCAATACGAGAAGTCGTACCACGGAATCCTAGTTCTATTAAATCCCTACCAATGCCAATGGCTTCAAAGATTTGCGCTGCTTGATAACTGGACAGCAAAGAAATTCCCATCTTGGAGAGAATTTTTAACAAACCTGACTCTACGGCTTTACGATAATTTCCTAAAGCTTGCTCTAGTGTGAGGGCTGGAATTTTCTCCAAACCCATTAACTTTTTAGTTTTGGGATCAAACCACCAATCACGCACCGTATCCAAAGCCATGTAGGGACAAATTGCGCCTGCACCATAGCCAATCAGACAAGCAAAGTGATGGGTACTCCAACACTGCGCTGTATTAACAATCAGGGATGTTTTCATTCGCAATCCCTCGCGAATGAGGTGATGATGTACAGCACCCACTGCCAACAGAGGAGGAATGTAGGTGTATTCAGTATCGAGTACAGGGCGATCGCTAAGAATTAAAATTTTCGCACCTGCCCGGACTGATTCAGCTGCTTGTGCTTGTAGAGACTGCACTGCTGCTTTCAATCCTTCTGGGCCGTTGGCAATTGCAAATAGGGTTGACAACTCAGCCGTGGCAAATCCCGACAGCTTAATTGTGTCCAACTCTGTCTCTGTCAATAGTGGCGATTCTAGCTTTAGTCTCCGGGCATATTCTGGCTTTGCTTCTAATAAGTTACCCCGCTCACCCAGTTCGACTTTCAAGGACATCACTAGCTTTTCCCGTAGGGGATCAATTGCTGGGTTCGTTACCTGAGCAAAGCGCTGTTTGAAATAGTCATAAAGCAGGTGGGGTTTTGTTGACAGCACTGCTAAAGGAATATCATCACCCATGCAGAAAGTTGGCTCTGAACCTGCGATCGCCATTGGTTGAATCACCATTTCTACATCTTCTGAGGTGTAGCCGAAGGCTGTTTGACGCTGAAGCAAGGTTTGTCTATCAGTTGTCGCTTGCTCTATGTCATTTGTTATTTGTCCTTTGCCATTTCCATTCCCATTTCCATTTGCTAATGAGGAATGACTAATGACTAATGACTTTAATTCTTGGCGATGCTGTCGCAACCATTCACCGTATGGTTGCTGCTTGGCGATGCGCTGCTTAATATCCCAATTTTTCAGCACTTCATGGTTTACTAAATCCACAGCAATCATTTGCCCTGGCCCTAGTCTCCCTTTCTCAAGAATGCTGGCTTCTGGGAAATTCACTACACCTGCTTCAGAAGCGACGACGATGTAATCATCCTTGGTGATCACGTAGCGAGCCGGTCTTAAGCCATTACGATCTAGTGTTGCACCAACTTTTTGCCCATCACTGAATACCAAAAGTGCTGGCCCATCCCATGCTTCTTGCAAACCGCTGTAATATTCGTAGAAATCGACAATTTCTGGATAGTTCTGCAAAGAAGGCTGATTTTGGTAAGCCTCTGGAACCATAATCATCAAGCTTTCTGAGGGGCTGCGACCAGAACGCACCAGTAACTCCAGCACGTTATCTAGAGTGGCTGAATCGCTGTTGTCAATATGGACTAATGGCTTGAGTTCATTGATGCGATTGCCCCATACCGAATGATTCAGGCTAGCTTCTCGTGCCATCATCCAGTTGATATTACCCAATAGGGTATTAATTTCGCCGTTGTGACCCAAAAGCCGCATCGGTTGAGCCAAGGGCCACTTGGGCATTGTGTTGGTACTAAAGCGGCGGTGATAAACAGCAAAGGCGCTCTTGTAAGTTGGATTTGTTAAATCCTTATAAAATTCTCCCAACACAGCAGAACGCACCATGCCTTTGTAAACAATTGTGCGGCTTGACAAAGAGCAGACATAAAAATCTTCTGAAATATTGGTTGCAGCCTTACTAATTCTGCGGCGGGTAATATACAGTTGCCGCTCTAGCTCATCACCACTTTTATCAACGGAAGCTAGTAAAACTTGTTCAATCTGGGGTTGATTTTCTCTAGCTTGCACCCCCAGGAAATCAGATTGCACTGGCACTACTCGCCACCCCAGTACAGTCAGTTTTTCCTCAGCAGCTACTTGTTCAACTGTTGCCCTAGCTCTTTGTGCTGCTTCTTGGTCTGGCGGTAAAAATATCATCCCCACAGCCATACTGCTGATGGATGACAATTCCCTCATCTTTTGACCATAATCTTGCTGGAACAGCTCCCAAGGAATTGCTGTCAATATTCCTGCACCATCACCAGAGTCTTGGTCTGCGCTACAACCTCCCCGGTGTTCTAAGCAGGTCAAAGCATTTAAGGCTTTTGCCACAACTTCGTGGCTGGCATGATTCTGGCGATGAGCAATAAAACCTACACCACAAGCATCTCGTTCCTCTACCAACCACCTTGGTTCTCGGTAGGTATCTCGTGAGTCAACATTCGCTGTGATTTTCTGGTCTTGATTCATCGGTTTCTTGTTCATACCCTGTTCCTGAAGTGTTGAGTTACTAAATTTTGCGACTACTTATTGAGAAAAATTTCTTAATTTTAACGATGCACAAATACAGATTAATTACCGAAATTTAGGGAAAAAAAATTTTAACTTCGGTTTTACTTTTTAGTTAACCTGTGTTAAAATAGTTGCGTTATTTTTGTATGTGTTTATGCGGTGTTAAACAAGATACTTCTGTCCGGACATTATTCTCGCCCTGACAGACTGTTTTCTATAGTGTGAAGCTAAGTATTTTCTCAATTCCTTTTTCCAGATGCACCTTAGTTGCCAGGTAGAGCATATCTCGGTCTACCTGAAATAAAACTAACATTGAACGCTGCACTACGTTTTCAAGCTAACAGTATCCCGTCCCAGTAATAAAATCAGCGTATTACAATATATACCCATTTGACAATTCCCAAATATTTCTGTTGCTGTCTAGAGTCTTGCTGCTTCACAACTGCTACTTGTTTTACTACTAACTAAACCTCACTGAAGTAGCATCAATAGCAGCGATCGCTAAGGATTGAATATCTTAATCTAGTTTTGATAACTAAAACCACCGTGTATGGTCTGGTCAGAACTAGTGCCAGTTCAAACACTTAGTTGTGGTATTTTTAGCGGCAAAATGCTTCTTTTGGTTGAAAAGTAATAACAAGCCAATATACATAATATCATACTTTTTCAAAAATAAACTCATGATTTTTTAATATTTCCCAACCATTAGTCTTTAGTTTGTTCCTTGGGTAATAGCTTTCACAAGTACCTAGTAAATTATGGTAAAAACGCCAAATTGTTACGGACAAGAACACCTTAGTACCATTACCAATCACGGCAATAGTAGGTTTTTCTGGTCAACTATGTCACCAATACTTTTGACAACACTGTGCTTGACTACTAACTATGCTACTAGTGCCCAAGAGTCCTCGACAAATGCCAAACCAATACCAAGGTTGACCTCACAGTTGCCTACATCTCCTTTTTCAGGGGTGTTATCTTCTGGCAATCAAATTTCTCTCAATGGTCGCACATTACCAGGAACTTGGTTGCAGCGACCTGGAGGTAGTCAAGCGACAACTCATCTTAGTGACGGGGTATTTAGGCAATTAATTGGGGTAAATTTCTTAAACAGTAGTAGTCCAGCTAAACAACCAGTACAGTGGTTTTCATCAGTTACAAAGCCACTAGTTTTAACCACTAGGCTGCTGGGAGCATATCGCTATCTAGATATTACTAATTTTGCTAAAACAGCAGGATGGCAGATGCAAGCCAATGGCAACACCTTGGTGATTGTCACTCCAAAGGCGCAAGTGACCAATATTGTTCAGAGTCAGCAATCTTCAGTCCCAACTGTTGCACCATTAGGGCAAGCTCGTATTTTGGTTGATTTAGATCGTCCAACTCCTTGGCAAATTACACAAGGCTTGGCAATCAAAAAACCCCAAACTCCTCTCTTTGACCCAGACATACCTATCACCAAGCCAACTGCACCGCCAAATCGAGAGTGGACAATTACTCTAGATGGAATAGCCAATCCTGTCTTAATAGAACGCTACACCCCTTTACCACCTGCGCCACCACCTACATTACTGCCAAACCTGCTCAAACAAATATTACCAGTTACACCAACACCACCAATCCCACCAGCACCAGTTCTTAACCCGCTAATTCAAAAAGTAGAGGTAGTCAAGAATCAAACAATTATTCGTTTGAGCGTTCCCTTTGGTCAATCTCCTCAGATTAGTACTGTCGCTAACCCCAATCGTCTTGTTATCGACATTCGACCCGACGCTTTAGAACAGCGGGATATTACTTGGGCGCCGGGATTACGCTGGCAACAGCGTTTTGTCAAGTTAGGCGCAGACCGCTTTCCTGTAGTTTCGTTAGAAGTTAATCCCGACAAATTTGGGCTGATGTTGAAACCCGTGTGGACGAACCCGGATACTCTTGCGGGTACTGCACCCCTAATTCAAACAGCACAGCGGTACTTAGCAGTAGCAGCAATCAATGGTGGTTATTTTAACCGCAATAATAGATTGCCCTTGGGTGCGATTCGTCGTGATGGTCAATGGTTATCAGGGCCTATTCTTAACCGGGGAGCGATCGCTTGGAACGATTCTGGGCAATTTTACTTTGGTCGTCTCACTTTGGTGGAAACTTTAATCACTGCAAATAACCTACGCTTACCAATTCTTTTTGTTAACAGTGGCTACGTTCAGAGTGGCATTGCCCGTTACACACCAGTTTGGGGAACAACTTACACCCCCCTGACAGATAACGAAATCATCCTTGTTGTTCAGAAAGATCAAGTTACCAATCAGTTACCAGGTGGTAAAGCAGGAAATACCATGTTTCCTATTCCTCAAGATGGATACTTACTCACTTTACGCGGTAACGTTGCTACTACGTCATTACAGCTACCTGTAGGCACTACAGTCCGCATTACCAGCGCCACTGCTCCGGCTGATTTTAATCGTTATCCTCATATTGTGGGAGCAGGGCCGCTATTGCTGCAAGATCGTCAAATTGTCCTTGATGCCAAAGGCGAAAAATTCAGTGATGCCTTCATTGCAGAAAAAGCAATTCGTAGTGGTATTTGTACAACAGCAACAGGCGCACTGATAATTACTGCCGTACATAATCGTGCTGGCGGATATGGCCCTAGCTTGGCAGAACACGCGCAACTAATGAAACTTCTTGGGTGTGTAAATGCCCTGAATTTGGACGGCGGTAGTTCTACCAGTCTTTATTTGGGAGGTCAATTACTCGACCGTTCTCCTAGCACTGCGGCTCGTGTTCACAACGGAATTGGTATTTTCCTGCAACCACGGTAATGAGAGATGGGATATAGGGTATTTTTTAAAGTTTGGAATAAGCTGCAATTTTAGTTGATGAAGACTTGGTGTAGACACAAAAATTTTAGTAGTGATGGTTTACACCATAACGTTTGATTTTGCTATCTTTAGCAAAGTTAGATTAGGATTGCTGATTTTCACGGTTGCGAGATCGCCCTAGATTTTTCATCAATGGTTAAGAGTACTAATGGTTTGTTATGTCTTTAAATGAGGTAACTATGGCTCAATATCAAGAAATGGCACAAACTAACACTCTGCCCCTACCCCCAGCCATCACTTCCAGAGGCGTTGCTGCAACTGAGCTGCGTCCTTGGGGTGCTTTTACAGTTTTGGAAGAAGGGCGCGGATACAAAATCAAGCGCATCGAAGTTAAACCTGGACACCGCCTCAGTTTACAAATGCACCACCACCGCAGCGAACACTGGATTGTCGTTTCGGGTACAGCTAGGGTGGTTTGTGGAGAGCAAGAAGTCCTACTAAGCAATAATCAATCAACCTATGTACCCCAATGTACGGCTCATCGTCTAGAGAATCCTGGCGTGATCCCCTTGGTGTTGATTGAAGTCCAAAATGGCGAATATTTAGGAGAAGATGACATTATTCGCTACCAAGATGACTATGCACGTACCAAAGTTTAAAAACTAGATGACTGGCTCTGATATTATTCATGAGCTACTGCGCTACTTTTGTTCCACACACGCCAGAAGTTACCACCTCAAGAAGGCAGGAACTTCTGGCGTTGCAGTGTTAAAGTGATAATAGCAATCGCCCTCATACGCCAATATGTAACCAGAGTTGAGAAAATCCATACAGATGGAGCATTTATAGTTTTGGATATGGCAGTAGACCAACAATAAGGAGTGGAAGCGTCAACCCTTCTGTAAGATTAAGATAGGGTTTTCAATGGCAAAAAACGAATTCCATGATTCATCTGAGTCAAGCAGCCGCCAGTGAGATTGGGCGAATAAAGTCCAAACAACAGCCAAAAGGTTTGTTTCGATTGACAGTTAAACCCGGTGGCTGTTCCGGGTGGTTTTACGATATGTTTTTTGATGAAGCAGTAAAAGTTAGCGATCAGGTTTTTGACTTGAATGGTATTCAAGTAGTAATAGATGCTGAAAGCTTAAATTACATCAACGGGTTAACACTTGATTATTCAGAGGATCTGATGGGTGGTGGTTTTCGCTTTCACAACCCCCAGGCGATCGCTACCTGTGGCTGTGGTAATTCTTTCTCTACTAGTCCTTAGTCATGGGTGATTAATCATTAGTGTTTGAGCAAATGACAAAGACAGAAGTCAGAGCGAGCTAACAGAAGTTCGGTGTCCGCTCAGAACTTCTCCAAAGGGAGACGCTGCGCGAACGGAGACAAATAACAATTGACATAAAACCATTTAAAACGATATAATTAGGATTTGTTAAAACTTAGACCCTAATGCAGCTTCACGCGCTGTAACTCATGCCAACTATACAGCAGCTAATACGTAATGAGCGCGAAAAAGCGCGTCAGAAAACCAAATCCCCAGCTCTGAAGCAATGCCCTCAACGCCGGGGTGTTTGTACCAGAGTATACACAACTACGCCTAAAAAGCCTAACTCAGCTCTACGCAAAGTAGCAAGGGTTCGACTTACTTCTGGATTCGAAGTCACAGCCTACATTCCAGGAATTGGTCACAACTTGCAGGAACACTCAGTTGTAATGATTCGTGGCGGTCGGGTTAAGGACTTACCAGGTGTGAGATACCACATCATCCGTGGCACCTTAGATACAGCCGGAGTCAAAGATCGCAAGCAAGGTCGTTCCAAGTATGGAACCAAGCGCCCGAAAGAAGCGAAAAAGTAGGATTAGGCGATTAATCGCATCAAACACGATTAATCGTCTCTCTTAGAAGCGTCAAGGGACAGAAAAACAGCAGCGCTTGCTTTGAAACAACAGTAATTATCGCTGTTATATCTGTTTCAAGAGAAGCTACACCCTACGTACACTAAGCGAGCAAGTGTAGAAAGTTTTAAGCAAAATCCTGTAAGCGACAGTAGCATTTTAATCTAGATATTAAGGTTTATAATGTTGTCGCCTTGTGTGTCTAGTTGCAGGCAGCAAGTCAAGTAGGTCAGCCTCGCTGCAACTGTAGAGGAAAAATAGAGGAATTCTGAGCGGCGGGTTCCACCGCTTTTAGTTTCCGGTGTCTGATAGCCTGATAGCATATAATTTCGTTGCCAAATCCGAATTAAAGGTGAAGTATGTCTCGTCGTGGTGTTGTTCAAAAGCGCCCAGTTCCGTCTGACTCCGTATATAACAGTCGCCTTGTGAGCATGATTATCAGACGGATTATGCGTCATGGCAAGAAATCACTTGCCGCACGGATTGTTTATGATGCCTTGAAAACTATTGAGGAACGCACTGGTGGCGGTGCCTTGGAAACCTTTGAAAGAGCAGTGCGAAATGCAACGCCTTTAGTAGAAGTAAAAGCTCGTCGAGTTGGCGGAGCAACCTATCAAGTACCAATGGAAGTGCGTTCCGACCGCGGTACTACCCTAGCACTGCGCTGGCTGGTGCAATTTTCTAGATCTAGACCAGGGCGCACAATGGCCAGCAAACTGGCAAATGAGTTAATGGATGCTGCTAACGAAACTGGAAATGCCATTCGCAAGCGGGAAGAAACGCACCGCATGGCGGAAGCAAACAAAGCATTTGCACACTATCGTTACTAAGTAGAAAAGCGATATATCGCAGTTTTGCCAGCGATATATCGTTGATTTTTCCAAAAAGACGGTTTTCCGTAAAAGTATAGAATCTTAACAAAGAGTAATATACAAGATATCATGAGGCAAAAACTATAGGAGGTAGCTGTGGTACGTACGATCCCGCTAGAGAAAGTACGCAATATCGGTATTGCGGCGCATATAGATGCGGGCAAGACAACGACAACAGAGAGAATATTGTTTTACTCTGGAATAATTCATAAGATTGGCGAAGTTCATGAAGGAACTGCCGTAACAGACTGGATGGATCAGGAGCGGGAGCGGGGAATCACCATTACTGCTGCTGCTATTAGTACCAGCTGGAAAGATCATCAAATTAACATTATCGATACCCCCGGTCACGTAGACTTCACAATTGAAGTTGAGCGTTCCATGCGTGTGTTGGATGGTGTCATCGCAGTATTTTGTTCTGTAGGTGGTGTACAACCACAGTCCGAGACAGTGTGGCGACAAGCAGACCGCTACAAAGTGCCTCGAATAGCCTTCATTAATAAAATGGATCGCACAGGCGCGAACTTTTATAAAGTTCACGATCAAATGCGCGATCGCCTGCGAGCTAATGCCATTGCCATTCAGTTACCAATTGGTAGCGAAAACGAATTCCAAGGGATCGTTGACCTAGTGCGGCAGCGTGCATATATTTACGCTAACGACCAAGGAACCGATATCCAAGAAACGGATATCCCGGCAGAATTGCAAGAGCAGGTAGAAGAATACCGTACCAAGCTAATAGAAGCAGCAGCAGAAACCGATGATACTCTGATGGCTAAGTACTTCGAGGGCGAAGAACTTACAGAAGACGAAGTTCGTACTGCCCTGCGTAAAGGCACAATTGCAGGAACAATCGTACCAGTACTTTGTGGCTCTGCATTCAAAAACAAAGGTGTGCAGTTAATGCTGGATGCCGTTGTAGATTACTTGCCAGCGCCGAGTGAAGTGCCACCAATTCAAGGCCTACTGCCGAATGGCGATACTGTTGAGCGGCGGGCTGATGACAACGAACCTCTAGCGGCTCTGGCATTCAAGATTATGGCTGACCCTTATGGTCGCCTCACATTTGTTCGCGTTTATTCTGGTGTCCTGAAAAAGGGCAGCTACGTCCTTAACGCTAGTAAGAATAAAAAAGAACGAATTTCCCGCTTAGTTCTTATGAAGGCAGATGACCGACAAGATGTCGATGAACTGCGAGCGGGTGATTTGGGAGCAGCTCTGGGATTGAAAGACACCTTGACAGGTGACACAATCTGTGATGATGCATCGCCAGTAATTCTGGAATCCCTATTCATTCC
This sequence comes from Nostoc sp. B(2019), assembly GCF_010091925.1. GTDB lineage: Bacteria > Cyanobacteriota > Cyanobacteriia > Cyanobacteriales > Nostocaceae > Komarekiella. The sequence continues at coordinate 158,222 of NZ_WVID01000012.1, forward strand.
TGAGCCTGTGATCTCGGTGGCGGTTGAACCCAAAACCAAGAACGACATGGACAAGCTGTCCAAGGCTCTACAATCTCTTTCAGAAGAAGACCCCACCTTCCGTGTCCACGTCGATCCGGAAACAAACCAAACCGTGATCGCAGGGATGGGAGAACTCCACCTAGAAATTCTAGTAGACCGGATGTTACGAGAATTCAAAGTGGAAGCGAATGTCGGTGCGCCGCAAGTAGCTTACCGTGAAACGATTCGCAAACGTGTCTCCAAAGTGGAAGGCAAGTTCATCCGTCAAAGTGGTGGTAAAGGTCAATACGGTCACGTTGTGATCGATTTAGAACCAGGAGAACCCGGTACTGGCTTTGAATTCGTCTCCAAAATTGTTGGCGGTACAGTACCTAAAGAGTATATTGGCCCCGCAGAACAAGGAATGAAAGAAAGCTGCGAATCCGGTGTCCTGGCTGGATATCCTTTGATTGACGTCAAAGCAACGCTAATTGATGGGTCATACCACGATGTAGACTCTTCGGAAATGGCTTTTAAAATCGCTGGCTCAATGGCGATGAAAGAGGCTGTGCTGAAAGCTTCACCCGTCCTCTTAGAGCCTATGATGAAAGTTGAGGTTGAAGTTCCCGAAGACTTTATCGGGAACGTCATTGGCGACCTCATCTCCCGCCGAGGGCAGATTGAAAGCCAAAGCACTGAACAGGGACTCGCTAAGGTCGCATCCAAAGTTCCACTGGCGACCATGTTTGGCTACGCCACTGATATCCGGTCGAAGACCCAAGGTCGGGGTATCTTCACTATGGAGTTCAGCCACTACGAAGAGGTGCCTCGCAGCGTAGCTGAAACTATCATTGCTAAAAGCAAAGGGAACGCTTAATTAGAATAAGGAAATGAGCATTCATGGCACGCGCAAAGTTTGAAAGGAATAAACCCCACATAAATATCGGTACGATTGGCCACGTTGACCACGGCAAAACCACGTTAACGGCAGCCATCACTATGACCTTGGCAGCTATGGGTCAGGCTATAGCTAAAGGCTATGATCAAATCGATAATGCGCCAGAAGAAAAGGCACGGGGTATTACCATCAATACCGCTCACGTTGAGTATGAAACCGAAAATCGGCACTATGCTCACGTAGACTGCCCTGGACACGCTGACTATGTGAAGAACATGATCACCGGTGCTGCCCAGATGGATGGAGCTATCCTCGTAGTTGCTGCTACAGATGGCCCTATGCCCCAAACCCGCGAACACATTCTACTGGCAAAACAGGTCGGCGTTCCTAGTCTGGTTGTCTTCTTGAACAAGGAAGACTTGATGGATGACCCAGAACTCCTGGAACTAGTGGAACTAGAACTTCGGGAATTGCTTTCCAGTTATGATTTCCCTGGTGACGACATTCCTATTATCAAAGGCTCTGGTTTACAGGCGTTGGAAAAAATGACTGCCAACCCTAAAACCCAACGGGGTGAAGATCCTTGGGTGGATAAGATCTATGAGTTGATGGATGCTGTAGATTCTTTCATCCCAACTCCTGAGCGGGATATAGATAAGCCCTTCCTGATGGCTGTAGAAGATGTGTTCTCAATCACAGGTCGTGGTACTGTCGCTACTGGTCGGATTGAGCGCGGTAAAGTCAAAGTCGGCGATACAGTTGAACTAGTGGGTATCAGAGATACTCGCAACACAACCGTAACCGGGATCGAGATGTTCAAGAAGAGTCTCGATGAAGGTATGGCTGGAGATAACGCCGGTGTACTACTGCGGGGTATTCAGAAGGCTGATATTGAACGGGGTATGGTACTAGCCAAACCTGGTTCAATTAAACCTCACATTCAATTTGAAGGTGAAGTTTACGTCCTTACCGAAAAAGAAGGTGGTCGGAAAACTCCATTTTTCTCTGGCTACCGTCCCCAGTTCTACGTGCGGACAACCGATGTAACTGGTACTATTAAAGCCTTTACTTCTGATGATGGCAGTGAAGCAGAAATGGTGATGCCAGGCGATCGCATCAAGATGACCGTAGAATTGATCAACGCGATCGCTATTGAGCAAGGAATGCGCTTTGCTATTCGTGAAGGTGGTCGCACCATTGGTGCTGGTGTCGTCTCCAAAATCCTGAAGTAACACCTTTTTGCTCTCATAACAAAGGAGCAGAGATGGTATGATGCCTCTCTGCTCCTTTCTCTTCCCTCTATTTAAAAGATTGAGGATCAAGGACTGGAATTTTATTTCCTAGTCCCCAGTATCTAATCCGCACTCCCCTACTCATTCCGAACCTGGACAATTAAAAATGGCAACTCTACAGCAGCAGAAGATTAGAATTCGTTTACAGGCTTTTGACCGACGCTTATTAGATACATCTTGCGAGAAGATTGTAGATACAGCTAACCGTACTAATGCTACAGCCATAGGCCCAATTCCTTTACCAACAAAACGGCGGATCTATTGTGTGCTGCGATCGCCTCACGTAGATAAAGATTCACGGGAACACTTTGAAACCCGTACCCATCGCCGAATTATTGACATTTACCAACCTTCTTCTAAAACTATTGATGCTCTGATGAAACTGGATCTACCATCAGGTGTGGATATAGAAGTAAAACTTTAAATTAGTCATTAGTCATTAGTACTCGACAAATGACCAATGATGTAGATGCCTTAGCTGCTACTCTACGAGTTCTCCAAAGGAGTACCCGCAAAGTAGGACAAATGACATTAGTATGAATATTTACCTTGCCCTGAAGAAATATATCTCAGGGCTTTTATTTAGCTAGGAAACAAATGATAGAATGTAAACAAAGTGCGGGAAAAGCAGAGAAGAATAAATTTTAAAGATTAAGTTTATACTGAGATAACAATGACATCCTCTTCTAAAATTGCAGTTCGCGAGCTACCTCTGTTCCCGTTACCCGAAGTAGTTCTATTTCCCACCAGACCATTACCCTTGCACATCTTTGAATTTCGCTACCGAATCATGATGAACACGATTTTGGAGAGCGATCGCAGGTTCGGGGTCTTGATGGTTGATCCAGTCAAGGGTGGGATTGCAAACGTTGGCTGCTGTGCGGAAATCATTCATCATCAGCGGTTGCCAGATGATCGGATGAAGATGTTGACTTTAGGACAGCAAAGATTTCGTGTATTAGAATATGTTCGTGAAAAACCTTACCGCGTTGGCTTAGTGGAGTGGATTGAAGACCATCCACCGGTTAAGGATTTGCGACCTTTGTCTTCGGAAGTAGAACAACTGCTACGAGATGTCGTGCGTCTATCAGCCAAATTAACTGAACAAAACATTGAGCTACCAGAAGATTTGCCCGATCTACCAACAGAGTTATCTTATTGGGTAGCGAGTAATCTCTATGGTGTTGCCGCAGAGCAGCAATCGTTGCTAGAAATGCAGGATACTGCTGCTCGTTTAGAACGGGAAGCAGAAATTTTAACTTCTACTCGTAATCATTTGGCAGCTCGCGCTGTACTTAAAGACACCTTTAATGAGAAATAGAGGCGAGTTATATTAAGTCTCTAGTGATTGGTAAGACATTGTAAGCGCCAAAGATTTTCAAAATTTCTGTATAGATGGATAAATCTGCTTTAGCAGATTTCATCTGTGCTGAGGTGGCATCTGTTTCTAGATCAACGAAAAATAAATATTCCCCTAGCGATCGCTTCGTCGGACGAGATTCAATCCGGCTGAGGTTAATCCCTAGTTCAGCAAATACTTGCAGAGGTTTAAGTAGCGCTCCGGGTACATTGGCAGGCGTACTGAAAGCCAACGATGTGTGACTCGGACTTATTGAAGATATACGGTAATTAGGGTCTACTTCACCCTCACTTACCACCCAAAAGCGGGTACAGTTTTCTGGATAGTCATTAATATCATTGGCAAGTATCGGCAGATTGTAGAGCTGAGCAGCTCTGCTAGATGCGATCGCCCCTACCGTTCTGTCATCTTCCAAGTGCTGTAGCGGCTCGGTTGTAGAATTAGTAGGAATCACTTGCACAGTTGGGAGAAACGTCTCTAACCATCCTTGACATTGTGCCAAAGCTTGCGGATGAGAATAAACAATTTTAATGCTATCCAAACTAGTCGCGCAGGAAATTAATGCATGAGCGATGGGCATAACCAAAGCCAACTGAATTCGCAGACTGTCCAACTGCCATAGCGTATCCATTGTCATGGTTACACTACCTTCAATAGAATTTTCTACTGGGACAACAGCCAACTGAGTTTGTCCAGAAGCAACGGCTTGGAGTGACTGAGCAATGCTGGGATAAGGGCATAAGGTAGCTTCAATTCCCGTTCTTTTGACTAACCAATTGACATAAAAAATAGCTGCTTGTTCTGCGTAGGTGCCAGGAGGCCCTAAATGGGCAATTGATATAGTCATGGTGTTTATTAGTCTATCTGTTAAATTTATAGACTATATTGTGGGCAAACCTGGCCTTTATTAACTTGAAATATTGGTTTAACCTTGAATTCAACGAGTTAAAAAAGGTACAAAAAAAGGCTGAGACTGAAGTTATAACAAAAATATGTATCGTGTTTAACACTACACTCTCTATCAAGTTGTGCTTAATATTTGGTAATTATTTTCACCATTGCAAAAATAAAATTATTGAGGAGTGATCCGATTTTGGATTTTGCGGAAAGTCTGAACTAAGGCTTCCTTAGATCAGAACTTTCCAAGACAGATTTTGGATTGATTCCACAGATAAATCTGCTTGCTCTGTATCATCAAGGAATTGTCGGTCATTAGGTAAGTTATTCTTCTCCAAGAGCATTTGCCTCTGCTACATTGCCTTTTAGAAGGAGTTCTTTAATAATGCCGGAATGCTGCCGAGCAGCGTTCGCCTGTTGGATTAATCGTTCTGCTGAAAGGGTTTGATTGTGTTCATTCATCCGCGTCGCCATGCGCTCTGTTAGAGAAGCTTTCTCCTCTAATGCTCTAAAAGCGATCCACAGCGCTTCTTCAACAGAATCAGACTGTTCCGCCAGCAAGGTTTTCGCTGAGTAAGCATGACCTGTACGGCATCGGAACCGCAACAAACTTCCCTCTTCGATTTCCCAGAGATTACCGCCGCAGTCAGGACAGGCGAAAACTGATACCTTACCAGATCTGTTCTCGTTTTCTACCGCTTTCATATCCAGTTCCACTATGTCACATTCAATTTCTAGCTCCTTAGTTATAGGTTTTTCTAGTTCTGCTTGCACTGATGTGTTAGCTAGAGCTACCAAGATGGATGGAATATCTGACAGTGGCAGGATAGAATCAATGTCCTTTACATTCTCAATCGCACTGCGTGGCATTCCCGAATACAAAGCATCGTCGGGGTCTTGCACAACTGCCATACCGCCCCGCATTTTCACCGCTACCAGTCCTGCCGTGCCGTCGTCAAGCACACCCGTTAGTACCACAGCGACTACTCGCTGGCCGTAAGCTCGTGCTGCGGTACGAAACGTTGGATCAATAGCTGGGCGATGGCTGTTCTCTTGTGGCCCCCGCGTCAAACGTAAATATCCAGGTTTCACAACTAGGTGATAATCAGGCGGGGCGATGTAGATCCGTCCCTGAACGATTACTTCGCCATCCTGGGCGTGAGACGCGGGCAAGTTTCCGGCGCGATTCAGGATACGTGGTAGAACACTAGTGCCATTACTGGGTACATGAAGGACTATAATTACAGCGGCATTCAGATCTGAAGGCAACTGCTTGACTAGTAAAGTTAGTGCCTCTACTCCTCCCGCCGATGCTCCAATGACAATAAGATCATGTCCAATCATTTTTGATTTCAATATAGCAGCGTTGGTAACAACAGATCACAAGGGTTTGGATAGTAACCGATTTGTAGGGAAGTCTGAACAGTTAAAGCATATTGGGAAAGTATTGTGTCAAAACAGGTTTTTCGACGTTCAAAAATTTTTGAAGCAGCGATCGCGTAATCAAGCTAATAGTCGCATATTCTCAAAACCTTTGCTGTTGAGGCAAAGGTAATAAATTACTTTTGGCATTTATTATTTTTTCTTTACCGATCAATTACTAATTTTAGTTAGCTGTGGCATTAAGTACTCTAGTTGCGCTACTAGTACTGTGTTACTATGTGCTGCTCTTTTGGGTAGCACAATGATAAAGTTTATAACTGTATTCACCAGCAGATTTCCCGTATTGTTTATCAGGGATACAGTGTTGAGATTCCAAATCGACTTGAGTACGGAATTCAACTAACCACAGGTCTAGAGGTCGTGGGATTTCAATTAGTTTTTCCTGAAATATTCTCAGGGCGTGGGTATAAGTTTTAATGTGTGGATCTTTGCCAGCTAGGAAAAATTGCACATTTTGGATGGGTTGATGTTGGAATTCCCAAGCTAACCCCATCATTCTGCCAGTTTGCCCGTGATGTAAGTGAGTCGTAGCAATCAACACATTGCCTGGAGATACTTTTTGGATTATGGAGGCAAGGACATCAGGACGTTGATTTTGCAGGTAGCCCAAATTCCAGGTTGCTGTCACTCCCCCAAGTGCTGCCGTCAGCCAAATTATGCTTACCACAACTTGCCCATTCACCAGAAGCCAGAACTTCTGCCTGTGGTAGTTTAAATTCTGTACTCGGTTCCAACAGCCTGCCAATGCAGCGCCCAAGAGCAAAATTACTGCTGGGGCATAAAAAAAGTGGAACCGAGCAGCCAAGGTTAAGTCCATTCCTAAGCCGTATGTGAAACATAAGCATAAGGCGATCGCTCCAAGGATATACCCAATCAAAATTTGAATGGTCAGATGAGCAGGGTATTGCTGCTGGTTTCTCAACCCATGAGTAAGATTAGGCAGGCTCCAAAACAAAAACAGCAAAGTTACCACACCAGAAACAGCTACAATCGCCAGGGGTAAGTTTGTGAGTGCGGAAGGTAACAGCAACAGCATACTGATAATCCAAAGCAGTAATCTGCCGATTGGTTCTAACCATCTAACCTGAGCATTGCTACCTGCAACCCAATTTGTCAGATCACTACCAGGAATATTTTGCAGGGTAGGAACCCAGACCAGGCATCCGATGAGAGTACCCATAGCAACTATCGAAATACGCCACCAATTAAGTTGCATCGGCTTACTCTGCTGCATTTTTAGCCAAATTTGCCACAGTAATACAAAGCCTTGAGCACAAAGAGTCAGGGTGAAAAAAAAGTGAGTTGCTACCCCTAAACTGTTGACAGCTACCCAGGCTAACACTATCCAGATAGACAGAGATTGCCGTTGATGGATGGTCTGAATTGCTTTGACAAAGCAACACAGAGAAGCAATCACTAGCAAAATCGCTAAAGTATAATGTCGCGCTTCTCTAGCTAGGAAAACAGTGTAGGGTGAAACTGCCATCATCGCTGCTGCCATCTGACCTACCAACTTGGAGCGAAAAGCTAAATAGCCAAAGCCAAACATGGCAGGAATCGATGCAACCCCGAACAAAGCACTGAGCGATCGCGCCACCCAAATTGAGGCTAGTTCCCCTGTGGGCGAAAACATTTTCATCCAAAAATGTGCTAGCGCAAAGTAGACCGGCGGATGATTACTCTCATCAAACAAATGCTCAATAACTGCACTAATTCCAGCCGCAGGGGTAGGTTGTAGTGGCTGCAACAGAACATCTGAACTGATGACCTGATTGAGTGGTACAGTGTGGAAACTATTGCCTAAGCTAAAAACCAGCGTTGCACACTCATCAGTCCAAGGTGGTAGAGATGCTAGACGCAAAAAGCGTAGACCAGTACCAATGGCTAACCATAGCAGCAGTAGCAGTAAGTGAGAGCGGTTTTTCATTAATGCTATGTGGACTTAAGTTTATCTCTCTCAAGAGAGTAATCATAATTTCTCAAACTGTCTAAATAATGAAGGATAACTACAAGCAAATATAGGTTTAAAAAAAATCAGTCCTGATAAATATTTCTTTGATTGAATTAAAAAAATAAACATAATAAATTAATTAATAATAGAAGTATCAAACAATTACTTCCTTCAACTCATGGCTACCAAGTTCACTGCTTCCCAATCGGTGGAAATTGCTGTTCCACAGCAGCCTATTCCTATTCAGCACTACTTGCGTCAGCCTCCACGTCTGGTTAGAGCTTTAGTTGATAACAGTCGTATTCAGCAGCTTTCCGAGGAAGTATTTCGCTTGAAAATGCGTCCTATGACTTTTATGTCATTGAGTATTCAACCCACTGTAGACATGAGGGTCTGGGCAGAATCAAATGGAATAATTTATTTGCGATCGGTAGGTTGTGAAATTGTTGGTTTCGAGTATGTTAATCAGCGCTTTGCTCTAAATCTCAAAGGATATTTATCTCCCAAAGAGCTAAGCAGTGGCACTCGCCTACAAGGGAGAGCCGATTTAGAAGTGCAGGTGGATCTGCCACCGCCATTTTCCTTTACTCCCAAGCCGATTTTAGAAGCAACCGGCAATGGTTTACTCAAGAGTGTGCTGTTGACAGTTAAGCAACGTTTGTTACATCAACTTCTAGCTGATTATCGCCACTGGGTGATATCACAAACTAAAGACAAAGGGCTTGACGATGACAGTACTGAATTGCCAATGCTGAATCCTGAGTAGTTATCTAATTACTCAGCACTTTCGTTTGGCAAGGGCGAAAAGACTTGCGATGCAGGGGTGAGGAACCGTATTGTTGCAGAGCCAGCAAATGCCGCTGGCTGCCATAACCTTTGTTACGTGCTAAATCGTATATGGGGTATTTTGCTGCCAGGCGCAGCACCAAATCGTCGCGCCAAACTTTAGCAACAATGCTAGCAGAAGCAATAGTAAGCGATCGCTCGTCCCCTTTGACTATTGTTTGTTGCGGTATTAGCAAGTTTTTCACTGACTGATTGCCATCAATCAAGCAGAGTACAGGCTGTACCTTCAGCTTCAGCACAGCCCGTTTCATCGCTAGCAATGTTGCCTGCAAAATATTCATTTGGTCAATTTCAGCAGTTGAAGCAAAGCCAATTTTCCAGTCTATGGCCAGCCCACAAATTTGCTCTGCCAACTGAGTTCTACGAGAACTAGACAACTTTTTACTGTCTTTAATTCCAGCTGCCATCAGTTCTGGCAAAGCGTGATTTGGTAATATCACTGCTGCCGCAACCACAGGCCCAAATAGAGATCCTCGCCCTACTTCATCCACGCCTGCAAGCAACCCTTGAATACCTGACAAGGTAGAAAACTCCAGCCAACTCGATTCGCCCAAGGGTGCTGACGAACAAAGAGCAGCGGCAGTTTTCTCTGTGTTTACCATAAAGCTAAGTTAACTTTCATCAATGGTGGATGTACCTTCATCTGCCGCAGAGGAACGACGACGACGGCGACGGTTGGCAGTGGAGGCGCTATTAGCTTCACTTTCATCTACATTTGCGTTGGCGGCGGAGCCTCTAGCAGAGAAGCGTCCCGAAGGATTTGCGCTAAACCCTGATTCTTCTATTGTTATTGTCTCTTGTGGTAAAGATTTCTGCTCTAACTCAACTCGTGGTGCAGGCAAGATAGGTGCGCTTACTTCAGGAATTGCTCTTTGGGCGACGGTTGAGTCTGAGGTTGATTCTGTTGTTGGTGTTGTTGGCAGTTGTCCAGGAAGGGTAACGTTAATTATTACAGATTTAGGATTTTTAACCTCCCGATTCAAACGCACCAATGGAGAGATTCCCATCAAGGCGAAGACATCTTGTTCATCTCTTGTCATTTCCACAGAAACAATTTCTGGCGGTTCTACAACTGGTTTAACTGGTTCTGCCTTGGTAACTGTAACTTTAGTTCGTTCTACTCTTTCACTCCAACCTGGTTTACCGAGGCTGGGCGCAGGTATTTCAGGTGTTGCTCCTAGTTCTTCATCAGCATCAAGGTCTAAGTCTGGCTCATTAACAAAAGACAGTGGATTGGCAACAACCCGCGCTTCATCTTTCCCATTTACCCCATTGATACCAATCCGATGACGGCGGGTACGGGTACGACGCTTGTTGTTATCGCCTAGTTCTTGATAGCTAGGATGATTAATCAGATTCAAAGCACCCAGTTCAGAGTCACCATCGAATGCTTCCCCAAACCCATCGTAGGTTTCTCGTGGTTCCGTAATGCGGGCAGCTGGCTGACGCGGTTCTCTGTGAGGTAGGGATACAAAACGCTCTGGTATTTCTACTGGTGTTGGCATTCGGTTTTCGCCTTCTCCAGGCAAACGCACAGTATGCCCTAAACCGCCGCAGGTGGGGCAAGTTTCCCCAAACAATTCGTAAATATTTTGACCCTGACGCTTGCGGGTCAGTTCTACCAAACCTAGCTCAGTTAGTTGAGCAATTTGGGGACGAGCTTTGTCTGCTTTGAGTGATTTGTTAAAGTGTTCTAGAACTTGCAGTTGGTCACGGCGCGATTCCATATCAATGAAGTCAACGACGATCACCCCCGCAATATTCCGCAGACGCAACTGGCGAGCAATTTCTGTTGCAGCTTCGCAGTTTGTCCACAGAACTGTTTCTCTGGCTGTTGCCGATCGCGTGAAGGAACCAGAGTTGACATCAATTACTGTTAATGCTTCAGTCGGCTCGATGATAATGTAGCCTCCAGAAGGTAGGTCTACTCTGGGTTTCAAGGCTTCTCGAATCGCAGCGCTGATGCGGAAGTACTCTAAAATTGGAGAGCGATCGCGGTGATGGTCAATCAACAATCCTTGCGGTGTCTGACCTCCGCTCCAGTTCTGTAAATACTGTTTTACTCGCTTCAAACCAGTACTGGAATCCACTACAATCCGATTCACATCCGCGCCGTACATATCTCGCAATACACGCTGGATAAAGTCATCGTCTCGGTTGAGTAGCGCTGGGGGACGGGTAGAGTGCGCTTCTTGCTGGATAGACTCCCATTGCTTTTGCAGCACTTCCAAGTCTTCCATAATTGCTTCTTCTGGTTTGCCTTCTGCTTCTGTACGCACCAGCAAACCCATCCCCGCAGGTTTGATCAAAATCGCCAGTGCTCGCAAGCGGTTGCGCTCGCTTTCACTCTTGATTCGCCGGGATAAATTTACACCCCTGCCGTAGGGCATCAGTACTACATAGCGTCCGGGTAAGGTAATGTTACCAGTGAGCCTCGGCCCTTTTGTCCCTGTTGGCTCTTTCATCACTTGCACCAAAACTTTTTGCTGTGGTGCTAATAGTTCTGTAATTGCCGCTGCGGTACGCTTTAACTTCAATGGGCCTAAGTCAGTTACATGAATAAAGCCGTTGCGCTCTGGATCTCCGATATTAACAAAAGCTGCATCTATCCCAGGTAATACATTTTCCACTACGCCTAAGTAGATATCACCTATTTGGTGATGGCCCGTAGCAACAACAAGTTCCTGTATTTGGTCTTCAGAAAAGACGGCAGCAATTTGATGCTGCTCCGCGATAATAATTTGTTTTGGCATTCAATTTCCTCAAAAATTGGCAGCACCAATATAGCTCTGGAGGTTTGTTATGCCTCTCGCCCCTGCCAGCCCCAAAAGGCGCTACTGGTAATAAAAATTGCGAACCTAGGCTCAAAATTAAAGAGCTATTCACGCACTTAAGAGCGTTTCCACGCCTAATTAATAATCCAGAACGGCTGCATATTGTTTAAGCAATTAAATCAACCGTCCGTGGTTGATTTTTGACGTAATACGTTCATCAAAAGAAGTCCTAAGTCCCCGAACTTCTGAGTAGCAAAAGCCACCGCACCCTACGGGAAGCCGCAGAAGCGTCTACAGAGTTCTTGCTGAGTGAGCTTTTGAGTCAGGGCGCTTAATTTGAGAGCAACCGCCTGAGTCGTTAAGAAAAAGAAACTATTTTTGTTTTCCATTCCCTGGAGTCATCTTTAGGGTTACACTCAGCAACGCCAGTCCACTCAATGGGGGGAACCCCCGCACGCGGCTGGCTCCTCAGTACTCAGTACTCAGCACTACTTTAGATTAGGCATTCAGCAGTTGTTTTAAAAAGCATAGAGAAAGAGTTGCCGACGGAGCCTATTGTTAGTTACTGATTCACAAGGTAGCTATAGAGAGAGTAGAGTGTTCTTTAATCTGCCTCAGTTTGTCTGGGATAATAATCCTAGAAGTTGCACTCTAAATATCTTTGCTTTCGCCCCCTGAGTACGAGGGTAGTGAACCAGTTCATTCAATGCAGCGCCAGAAAATTTCTCTTCATCCCATTCTAACGCAACCTTGCTAAAAATCAATTTCCATGATACGCCCTATCAGGACAACTACTAGCAAGTTGCCCTTTAGGGATTATACCCTTAAAATTAGCCGATTGCGGTGGATGTGTAAGAGTTGAAATTCTGTGAAGTCCGAGGCTCCCAAGCCAAGGCTCTGAATTTCACTGGCCACTATTTCCAGCATAGACAGGATTTGTTCGGGACGCAACAGCACACCATCTTGGCGATAACTACCCACATAACGCATAACACATTTGGACTCTGCAATGCTTTTGTAGGTTTCGACTAATTCTAGTTCAAATAGGCGATCGCGCAGATTTATTAACTGGCTCTTGCCTGATTTAGTCGTTTGCTCGTACCAAAGCTCATCTTTGGCCTTAATTGTATCAATCCAGTTTTGCCATTGTGCAGGTGTTGTTTCTCCATCTGCTGCTACGGTAATCAAATACTCTGCTGCTTCCAGTAGTTGGGTAGCTGCACTAGCTTTTAAATCTAGCTGTGCTACATGATATATGGGTATGTCTGTGGGCAGTTCGTTAGCTAGTTTTTCCCAAAAAGTATCAACTTCAACTGGCACAGTTAACTCAAAGTCTACAATCTCACCACTACTAGTAGCTCCCAGTGCCAAAGCGGCTGCTAGAGAAATTCGTGGATTTGGATGAAATCCACCAGTGAAAGCAACTGGTAAACTTGCTCGCCGCATCACTCGATCAAACAGGCGCATTAAATCCAGGTGACTCACCAAAGCCATATCGCCTTGTTTGCCAAACCAAACGCGTAGTCGTTGTGCCTTGGTGGTGTTGGGGACAAAATTACCAGCAAATTCTGGGATAACAGGCGGATTGATGACGACATTGTGTCCGAAGTCAGTACCGCAAACGCCACAGTGTGAACAACCTTCAAACGAGCAATCAGGAACAGTTGCAGCTGCTAAAGCACGTTGTAAGTCTTCTCTGAGCCATTTTTTGTCAATACCCGTATCAATGTGTTCCCAAGGCAGAGGAGTATTGAGTGCTAAGTTATGAGCAGAATCTTGGGTAATTTCCTCTGCTTGTGTACTTCTGTATTCCTCTGAATGAAACAAATTCCATTCACCGTTTTCCACTTGACGGTATTTCCAGTCTAAACCGGCTTCGGCGATCGCTGACCCCCAAGCTGTGAACGCTTGATCTACGTTGTCATACCAGGAATCCATACCCGCACCCAATTCCCAGGCACGGCGTAGTACTTTTGCAAGTGTGCGATCGCCTCGTCCAATGAAGTCCTCCATTGCCGAAATGCGGACATCGGTGAAATTCACCTTCACTCCCTTCATCCGGCGAAATTCTTGCCGCAGCAGGTTTTGCTTACGTTTAAATTCAGCTGTAGAAACAGAGTGCCACTGAAACGGCGTATGCGGCTTGGGCGTAAAGTTAGAAATCGTCAAGTTAAAGTTGAGCCGTTTTCTATTTTTAACCCAACATTCCCTTTGTAACCAGCTTACTGTTTCTGCAATCCCTAAAACATCGGCATCCGTTTCACCCGGCAAGCCAATCATGAAATACAACTTGATTTTATCCCAGCCTTTCTCGCAAGCGGTTTTCACCCCCCGCAACAGTTCTTCATTCGTCAAACCCTTATTAACTATGTCCCGCATCCGCTGGGTTCCAGCTTCGGGAGCAAAAGTCAGTCCACCTTGCCGCGTACCACCCAGGATATTGGCAATATTTTCATCAAATCTATCTACCCGTTGGCTGGGTAAAGACAGAGAAATATTTTCATTTTTTAATCGATTTTTAATTTCCATCCCCACTGCTGGCAGGGATAAATAATCAGAACAACTCAGCGATAGTAGGGAAAACTCATTGTAACCAGTCGCTCGCATTCCCTGTTCAATCGCTTCTACTACTTGATCTGGTTCTACATCCCGCGCCGGTCGCGTAAGCATTCCTGGTTGACAAAAGCGACAGCCACGAGTACAACCACGCCGAATTTCAATTGTTAAACGGTCATGTACCGTCTCTACGTAGGGAACTAACCCAATAGAATAAGCTGGTATTGGAGTCGCAACCCGTCGCAGAATTCGTTTTGGAACATTTGGACGGTTAGGATGAACTGAGCCATCCTTTGCCATGTTGTAAAATTGGGGAACATATACACCTGGTATCTGTGCCAAATCCAGTAGTAGTTGTTCTCGGTTCAATTCTGCTTTTTTGCCTTCTTCCAATATCAAGCCAATTTCTGGTAGCAATTCCTCCCCATCGCCGAGAGCAAAAAAGTCAAAGAAGTCGGCGTATGGTTCAGGATTTGATGTTGCTGTTTGTCCTCCTGCAAAAATCAACGGAAACGGAGACTGAGTATTGGGTATTTCTTCCCCTCTGCCTCCCTGCCCCTCTGCCCCCCTGCTCCTCTGCCTCTCGCGCCACGTCAGGGGAATTCCAGCCAAATCCAACATTTCTAGAATATTGGTTGCTCCCAGTTCGTAACTGAGGCTAAAGCCCAGAATATCGAATTCTGTGAGCGATCGCTTTGACTCTACCGCAAACAAGGGTGTATTGGTTTGGCGTAGCTTGGCTGCCAGATCTGCGCCTGGAAGATAAGCGCGATCGCATAATTGGCGCGGCTGGGCATTCAAGACGTTATAGAGGATAACATGCCCTAGATTGGATGCACCAACTTCATACACTTCTGGGTAGGTTAAAACCCAGCGTATGGCTGACGTATCCCAAGGCTTGTGTACTGCTAGGCGCTCGTTACCTAGGTAACGCGCTGGTTTTAAAATATCCGATGTTATTAATTGTTCAACTGCAACAGCCACTGTGCTATCTTCTAGCTACCTTAATTACAGCTACTCATTCTTAACTTTAGCATTGATTGGGTTTTCTACAAACTTGAATATTGCAACTTACAACTCCTTTACATAAACCATGCTCTCAACCCAAGCTTTACCCCAGTATTGCTCTGTTGACATAAAGTTATGTAACTGAACTTTCTAATCAGCAAAAACCACTGCTTCTAGGAAAATCTGGCGCTAAAGAAGTCGCCAGTGGAGGAAAGGGAACCCTCTTTGAAGTTGAGATGTCTGATGACAAGCCGTGTGTCCACAGTGAAACCCTCTACTCCAAACTCTCACCACAGAAGCATTTATAAAGATTTCTGTGCCAACTCGGCTTCACCTTGCCATATCTCAAAAACCCTATCGAGTTGTGTCATTTCAAAAATAATTCTAATGGATGGAGAAACAGAGCAAAGCCGGAAGCTCTTTCCTAAAGTCCCAGCCAGCTTGAGTGCAGATACCAATGCCATCAAGCCTGCACTGTCTAAAGATTCTACTGCTGCTAGATCCACTACCAAAATGGACATACCATCTTGTGCTAACGCTGTAGTCAGATCTCGTTCAAATTCTAAAGCGTTTGCAGCATTCAGGCAGCCTTGGGGATGAATAACTGTAATCTTGGGATATTTAAGTACTGCTTGCATAGTGACATCCTATTGAGAGTTATTGAAGCGTCAAGCTGAGGTTTATTTGAACATAAACTCTTTTTTGTTGCATCGACCATACGTCTTAAGTCTCTTTGCTGAATCTTTATTGCTTTAGCATCTCTGTTTAAAGATTGTCATAAATGCATAGTAAAATGTATTTATATATACTTTTTTTTTATCTCAGTTCAAAAACAATCAACATAGAAAGCCGTAGATCAAACAAGTCATCCGTAACGATGCTGATAAAGCTTGCTTGGTATATAACTAAAGCCGATTTAGCTAAGGCTCAGTAGTAGGTTAAATACTTTCACTTTCATGATTGCTAATGGCATATTGTAGGGTTGATCACGAATTATATAACTAATGAAATTGTGATATAGATCACAAAAAGCCAGGTTTAAGATCACAATTTATACTTAACTTTATCTTGGATAATCTAGTATCATATACAGTTGGTTTATTATTTATGAGAACTAAGTACGCTATTCGTCGATTAGTAGAAAAGGCTCTTGACATTAAAAAATTAACTCCAGAAATAGAAAATGAAATCAACTCAGAACTGACGGAATTGGGTTATATATCTGACGTTGACTACGAAGCTTTGGAATTATTAATGGCAGAGATGGATGCGGGTCGAATTCAGTTGGTTCCTAACTTGGGATAGTAATCCTAATTGATTTGTTATTAATGTTTATTTCCTAATATCAAATTAATTTGAGAAAAACTAAAGCAATCAAATTTTAAAATAGGTAAAACAATTTTTAGTCCAAGCAGCGCAAATAACAGGCGCGATATCATCACATATACTTTTCTATAAGGTTGACTATTTAAATCTAGCCCTTTCAAGGTAGGTAAAAATGCCAAAAAAGTTTCCCGATTTTTGGGCTTTTCAGTTTTGTGTCTTAGTGGTTCAAAAGTCAATTTTTGAACCACTAAGACACCAAGAAAAATACAACATTACACCTTAAAGGGCGAATTTGTGTCCTTGCTACTTGATAAGTGTAGTATTCCCGTGATGTTTGGGAGCGGTTATGATACCGCTGAGCACTCACTCATTACTCAGCACAGGCTAAACGCCCCGCTAACAGCACTCAGCACTATTTTGGTATGCTTGCCAAAGTTGGTGAATAAACTCATTGAGTTGCTGCTTAGCAACTAAATCAGGCTCAATTTTTGGTTCCTTTGCTAAAACCTGACTCAACAAGGTAATCACTTCTGTGTCTAAAGCTGGTCGAAATAAATTAATATGCCAAAGTAAATCCGATGCGTCTCGTAGGTCGGTAATTACAGATGATTCTTCGATGAAAGTGACAAGCAGCAAAGGACGCACCCAACACAACTGGCGGGAAACTACGACTTGAATGACTTCTGCATACAGATTTCTGTCGCCATGCTCTAAAGCCACAATTTGTCCCGGTTGAAAGTCTAGGCTCATGTCCATCATTACGCAGTTTGGCCCGTGGCAAGGATTGTTTGTCGCTTCCTTCATTTTAAGAGCTACAATGCGCTATGCTTGGATGAAAATCCTAAAACATTTAGGATAGGATTCTTAGGGCAGCTTTAAACATAAGTCTCATAAGTACCCCCGAAATACTGCCATAATCGCCCCTGGCATGAAAAGATTTTGCTGCCCTAGTATATAAACAGAAATACTATAGAATAAGTAAATAACTGTTAAGCGATCGCTCGACAGAGACTTTGTTGTAGTGAATCAACGAGAAAAGAGCAAAGAGCCGTGTCAGTTGAAACTATTGAAAAGCGTTCCACATCCCGCAAGCTCGCGCCTCGGTATCGCGTTTTGCTTCATAACGACGACCACAATTCTATGGAGTACGTGGTGCAGGCGCTAATAACCACTGTGCCAAGCCTCACCCAGCCCCAAGCTGTTAGCATCATGATGGAAGCTCATACGAACGGTCTAGCTTTGGTTATTACTTGCGCTCAAGAACATGCTGAGTTCTATTGCGAAACATTGAAAAGTCATGGCTTAAGTAGCACAATTGAACCTGACGAATAGTCATTGGTCATTGGTCATTAGTCGAAATCTAGAGTTTTGACTGGTGAGCATTGATTTACTTGTATGAAAATAAACCTTGTCCGTTTAGCTCAAAGCCCTGCCCCCATTAGGCTGGGTTGTTTTATTGTGATTTTATTGTTGCTATGGTTGCCCTTGGCTGCACCGATTTACTTACTAGTGCGTGATTCTAACTTAGTAAGTATCTTGACAATGGTGTTGCTATATGTAGAGTTTATTGTTCTCCTTAAGCTATGGGGCAAATATGTTTACCAGCAGCCGCAAATACTGCGACATTACGGCTTAGAATTCACGCGGCAAAATGCTGTGGATTTGCTGCGTGGTTTAGCTATGGGGTTAATTAACATTTTGATACTCTTTGGGATACAAGGTTTTTTAGGTTGGCTGGCGTGGCAACAACCAAAAGTTTTTTTGCTAAAAGTGATTTTAGAAGGTTTAATTGTTGGCTTGGGTATCGGGTTTGCTGAGGAATTATTATTCCGAGGCTGGTTGCTAAATGAGTTAGAGCAAGACTACAGTCCGCGTGTGGCGCTATGGACAGATGCCGTTGCATTTGCTGCATTGCATTTTATTAAGCCGCTAGAGGCAATTATTAATACACTGCCGCAATTTCCCGCTTTAGTAGTGCTGGGGTTAACGCAGGTATGGGGAAAGCGCTGGCGTCGGGGACGCTTGGGTTTACCAATTGGTCTACATGGTGGTTTAGTTTGGGGCTACTACATTATTAATGTTGGAGAATTAACTAAACATTCTGGTAAAGTTCCTGATTGGGTGACTGGTGTGAATAATAATCCTCTACAAGGATTAATGGGGGTGCTGTTGATGAGTGTACTGGCTTTTTGGATACGGGGGCGATCGCTCAAATATTCCCCTATCAAAATGGAGAAATAAAACGCTGCAATAGTTCACTTCACTGGCAAAAATTCTAGCGATGCTTGAGACGAGCCTCAAAGCCTTATCCCTTACGAAACTTTTTCAAGCACTGTACCCACCAAACACGCCTTATCCAAATTCACACCATTCAAATTCGCACTTTCTAATTCCGCACAAAGTAAATTCGCCCCTGTCAAATTCGCCCCTGCCAAATTCGCCCCCCGTAAGTCAGCTTCTTCGAGATTTGCATCACTCAATAACGCCCCTTGCAAATCGGTACGGCTTAAGTCTGCACCTTTGAGATTCGCCCCAGTTAGGTTTGCACCGCGCAAGTCAGCACCGCGCAAGTCAACACCTTGCAAGTTCACGTTCATCAAATTAGCACCACTTACGAAAGCACCCGTCAACGACACATCACTAAGTATTGCTCCCATTAAGTTAGCACCGCGCAAATTGCTACCCCGCAAGTCAGCGCCCGTTAAATCTGCTTGCATCAAGTTTGCTCCCATCAGGTTCGCCCGCAAGTCAGTTTCTTGGAGGTTTGCCCCCATCAAATTCGCTCCCTCTAAATGCCCTCCTTCAAATTTAGAAGCAGCGAAATTAGCACCGACAAGGGTAGCACCAGCAAGATTAATGCGGCTTAAATCGAGTTGAGAGAGTTCCTCGTCTTCTAAATTTGCCCCTGGTAGCTGTTTGAGTTTTCCTGATTTAATGGCTTCAATATTCATTTGGGGTAACTACCAATCTCCTCATTAGTCTTGCTGTGGCTATCCCATCGGGAATCAAGTATCCAGATACCGGCGCTGACTTTAGGTGTCATCATAGGTAAGTCAAGTCCCTGTTGTAAACCCATGACTAACAAAGCTAGAGTATCTACAAGTTTAGGGTCAAAGCGGGTAGATTGTTGCTTTCTGCACTCATCCAAAGCTTGAGTAAATATCTCTTGGCGGCTCTGATTTGACGATTTTCGCTGATTGACTCGCCACTGAAAGTCTGCCAATAATGCTAATATTCTCGACTCTAAGGGAATTTCATCCCCAGCTAAACCGGCTGGCTCGCCTGTACCATTCCACCACTCGGTTTGGTGAGTGATAATTTGGGCAACTGCTCGCAATCGTGGCATTGTTCGCAGTACTTGCGCTCCTGGTACTAAGGGACAAGTTAAGGGACAGCTGGGGGCATCTTCCTGGTAACGTATGGATATTCCTCCAGTGAGAACGCTTTCGGCTTTCTGTAGTGGATCTATGCGGTGCAGCAAACTCGCTAGCCGCAATCTCTTAATTTGCCATGCAGGAAGATCCAAAAGCTGTCCCATCGCTTCGGCAAGTCCTACTACTTCTGCCGCTGCCATTGGATTATTGACATCTGCCATATCCATCAGTTGCGCCATCCGCAAAAATGCCTGGATTTCGTTAGAAACCAAGTTGCGATCAAGTGCTTGTTGGCGGAGTGCTGTGGGGATGGATAAATTATCCTGTCCAGTCTGGAGGTAATCTACTACACGGGAGACAACTGCACCCAAATTTTGCGATCTGGCAATTGACGGTATAATAGCCTGTTTATGATTTGTAAGTTTTTCCGCCAGTGCTGAGTTGTATTGTTTGATGTGGGCGATCGCTATTTCTACTGTCTCTTGGACTAACTCTGGCTCAAATGTCCACAAGCCGTAGAATTTGCGCTCTAAGTCTGATGTGGGTACTCCAGCGTTCCCATAATCTGCCTCTGATAATTCTTGACAAATTACCATTGCTGTGTATCCTGGCGACAGAATAATCAAGTGCCATTCTTGGGCTACTGGATCGACTGGATCTAATTCTACTAAGTCTACGTTGGATAACTGGCTTGTGGGATGTTCAGCAAAACCAGTGTCAGGAGCAGCCATGATGGCAATTTCGCGGCTGCGTTGGGCGATGTCTGCATATCGTTGGGTTTCTTGCAGATACCATTTCCCTTGTTGGAAGGCTGTAATGACTAAGGGTGTACCTTCGTCGGCTAAGATGTGGTCTTCTAGAGCATGGCAAAGGGAGACTAGGGTATTTTTGTAGTACACCCCGAATCGAACTGGTCTGGTACTTTGACGATGGGCTGTTTCCAGCTGTTGTAGTATTGAACCTTCTAACATGGGATTTGGTGAAAATAATCGCAGAATAGTCGGGGAGTGGAGAATAAGGAAACGGAATTTTTCCTGATTTGATTGCGCGTCTTCTATTAAATAGTTACTAGCTGTTTTTCTTTCGTCTCCATTGGTGCAGAAAGTGCTGCTTCTAAGTCGGCGCAACCCAGTTTTTCTTCTAAGATCTTCATAACTTCGCGTCCGAAGTCGTTGGGGTTTTGTTGCCAAGCTTGCAAGCAGACTTCGCCGAAGAATGAACCAAGAGGTTCAGGGTTCCAAAGGAGTTTTTTGGCTGTCCAAGGCATTAAGCTCATTGGATCATACCCTGGTTTAAGGATACCCTCTTTGAAGGCGTATTCTTCTAAATGGGTATGGGGTTGCAGTCCAATAAAAAAGATCGCAGGTTCGACTTTATCTGCGCCAAAAATCCGTTCTAGTTCGCGGTGGTAGGCGATAGTTTGGCGAATAGTTTCGGGGCGTTCGTCAATCACATTAAAGGAGTAGTTGACGGAAACTAAGTCGTTAAACCCAGCTGTTTTTAAGTCACGGCAGTTTTGCAAGACGGTTCGCAGGTTGTATCCCATCCGCATTTTTCGCACAAGTTCTTGAGAACCACTGGTAATACCAATTTCAAAGTAGTTCATCCCGGTTTTTGCCATCAACTCACACAACTCTGGTGTTAGGTTGTCGGCTCTGATGTATGCTGCCCAATGGATATCTGTCATGCCAGAATCGACGATTTTCTGCAAGAGTTCTACAGCATCGTCGATAAATTTCCGCGCTGGGATGAATTGGGCATCGGTAAACCAGAAATTGCGAATGCCGCGATCGTATAATTGCTGCATCTCGGCAACAACTTCATCGGCTGGATTGATGCGTACTTGTTTGCCTTCAACTACGGTGTAGACGCAATAGCAGCAGTTATGGGGACAACCACGCTTAGTTTGAACACCAATGTAGAAGTCTTGTTCTTGCAGGTAGTAGTTAAATTCGGGCCAGATGCTTTCAATGTAGTTGTAGTTACAGGCAGTTTTCTCTAGTGGGGTGGGTTGTTCGTGAATTAGTCGTTTCCGTGGTTGAGCTTCTCCTACTACGTAACAACGTTCATCGTGAAACTCTCTACCACTTAAAAGTTTTTCCAATAGGGTTTCCCCTTCACCCACAGAAATAATTGTCCCCTTGGGTAAGCTTTTACCCAACTGTTCGTAAAATACGCTGACTGCACCACCACCTACAACTACACGGGCATTAGAATTATATTTTTGAGCGCGTTTTAAACCGCGTTTGATTAATCCCAGGTTGCGCCACAATTCTACATAGTAAGCAATAAAGATTCGCAAACCGCCCAATCCCCCGCGTAGTTTCAATAGAGGATTCTTGGCGTAGTAAAATTCAAAGGCGTTTTGCAGGGGATTGCCACCGCGTCCCCCGACTGGGGCATATATTTGGATATCTCGCCAAGAAAAGACTAGCAGTGTCGGTTTGAATTCATCGACACAGCGATCCAAAGCGGCAGCATAATCTAAAGGTGGTACTGTTCCCAAATCAAAAATACGCTGTTCGATGTTGGGAAATTGCTTGTGGACGTGATCGCTAAGATAGATAACCCCAATAGGAAAGATGGGGTTACAGGGAAGGCGAACGTAGAGAATTCGATTTTCCATCATGGGTGTTTTAGCTTCAATCTTGCCAAGATTTCGGGGAAAGTTAGAGAAAATCCAGTTTTAAAGCGTGTGTTTGTTTTGGCTACTCTATACCTATCAGAATCTTGCTTGACATCTAAGCCGATTTTTGATAGACAAAAACTTTGCGTTGCCAATTGTCAGAATCAATAAAATTGTTGTGCCAAATGCATGACATTTAGCGACAGGCTTTATGAAGATATTTTTCATATAGCTTTACGATAACATTGAGCTTATTCATTAAGCGATGATTGAAGCTTATTAGTCCTGGGACAGATGAAACAGAAAAACTCACTTGCCACTTAGGCAAGAAGCAAGGGAATCGTCGTTATGCCCCTAGCCTAATTATCTCTTTAGGCGAGTTAAAGTTTTTTGCTATGGAAAAAATATTCAAGACTTCTATGTGTAGTGTATAATTTTCAAAAAGCAACAGATATTTACAAAAATTTCATAACTTATAGATATTTCTTTAGATAGAAATAATCTCTAAAGATTCAGTTGGTATTCGGAGTTACAGCAACCGGGGATCAGCAGATGCTAGGCTGGGCTAGTGTAATGTAAAATTGTGGCGTAAAGCTCCTCAGCAGTTATGGCTCAAATATTAGATCCTCTACCACCTGAGCAATCAGCGAAAATTCTCTGCTGCTACGTTAATGCCACGAGCAAAATACAAGTGGCTCGCATCTCTAATATTCCCAACTGGTACTTTGAACGGGTTGTTTTTCCTGGACAACGCCTCGTGTTTGAAGCTCCACGGAAGGCTCAAATGGAGATTCATACGGGTATGATGGCAAGTGCAATTTTATCCGATAAGATTCCGTGCGATCGCCTGATGCTCAACGAACCAAGCAGTTATGAATTTGATACAAACTCGTCAGAAGAAAAAGACTCGCTTAATACCAGACAAATAGTGCAAATTAATACAAAAACCGGAGATACTATAAAACCTTTACAAGTCGCTGGTTTAGCATCTGTTGATTAAGAAAAAAATTTTGCTCAATTTTGCTCAATTTGGGGGTTGCTGAATTCAGTAGCCCTTTTGTTTATTGGTCAAGAGTCAAGGGTCAAGAGTAATCAGATAAGCTAACTTGCCTAAATGTTGCATCTTATCGTTAAAACCGTTATTAGTCATTAGTCCTTTATAAACACAAATGACTAATGACAACCTAACGAGTTAATCTGCAACTTTAAGGTGTAAAAGCTTACTCTAACTTTGGACTGTTGACTGTTGATTGCCCTCACGAGAAAATGTGCTTTTTTATAGCCCACTAGCTAATGAATCTGCCTTCTTTTATTTGGTTGTGGAAAATAGCCGCTTGGTCAATGGGGTTGTCTCTGCTGGCATATTTGATGTTAGCTGTCACCGGCGTTTTGATGTTTCGGGCGAGAACTTTGAGGGAGTTCCCTTTTATTAACCCATTTATGGGCGGAAATAGGGGAGTGCGATCGCTTCACCAGATAATCGGCATCAGCATGGTAAGTTTAGTACTGCTACTGCTGGTAATTGGCATTGTTGGCACTTTGGGACACTTTGGTTCTTTGGGACACTCGTCACATTTGGTGGCTGGGCTGATAGTAGTAGTGTTAGTTTTACTGTCTGCTTTTAGTTCTACGCAAATTCATGCTAGCCGAGCTTGGGCTAGACCTTTACACGTTGGCGTGAATATTATCCTGTTTATGGGATTCGCCTGGGTGTCTCTGACTGGTTGGAGTGTAGTGCAAAAGTACTTACCCTAATTAAATCGTTAGGACAATTTCAACAAAGTGTTTCTCTGGAAGCTCTACTGGCATAGAGAAAATAAAAGCATCAACAGGTATTCGTGTTTGTTTGCCTGAATGCTTGCCAGGTTCCCAGTTAGTATGAACTTAAAGCCAATAATCGTGATTGAGCCGTGACAGCAAACTCAGCCAATACCTCAGCTTCTATTTTTCATCTGTCTCCGTTGATTCGGATTACGCTGTTGAGTCTATACGTAGCACTCACAGTACCATTGCCTTTCTTATCGCAGGTAACGGCTGCACCTGTATCACCAAAATTATTGTGGATAGGGATTAGCATCGGTTTAATTGCTCTGTATGCCCTATTGACTGAGCGAGTAATAGTAGATGACCAGGGAATTCAAGTTACTTACCCCGCCTGGGTTCCCCGCTTCTTTCGTAAAGGTTGGTTCTTACCTTGGTCGCAGGTGAAAGAGTTAAAGCCCCGCACTACTGGTCAAGGAGGACTAGTCTATTATTTTCTCAGTCAAGAGGAGAAAGCTTACTTACTACCGATGCGTGTAGCTGGATTTGCCCGTTTGGTACAAATTGTGCAAGCAAAGACGGGTATTGATACTACAGACGTTCGCCCTTTAGCACAGCCGTGGATGTACCTGATTTTACTGGGATTCACCCTGCTGCTACTATTAGTCGATGGCTGGGCGATCGCCACAGCGTTAGCTACTCGACAATTAACTTAGAATTGGTCAAGAGTCAAGGGTCAAAAGGAGCCAGTGCGTTGGGGAGACAGCGCCGTGGACGGCTTTCCCACGCCACTTGCCACAACGGGGGGAACCCCCGCAAGGCAGTGGCTTGACTTGAGGCGACTGTCGTCGGCTCCGCCGACTTGTTCGCTCTTAGCGTTCCCGCTTTCTTAGCAACTGGCGTTCAAGAGTCAAGGTCAAGATTTATTTTCTTCATCTCCCTCATCTCTCCCTGCTCCCTCATCTTCCCGATTGAACTTGGATAATGTGACAGCAACCACACTAAAACTAGAACAAGTTAATCTGTTTGCGAAACTAAAAACTCAGCTTTCAGGGAATCAGCAAGGATACCCCATATTGCAGGATATTTCTTTGGAGGTGTTACTAGGCGATCGCTCCACCAACACCTACGGTGAACGCCTGGCTATTGTAGGTTCATCTGGTGCTGGTAAAACTTCGTTACTACGGCTCCTCAACCGCCTGATTGAACCTAGCAGCGGTAAAATCTATCTAGAAAATCAAGAATATCGCCAAATCCCTGTTATTCAGTTACGCCAAGAGGTGACACTTGTATTGCAAGAGTCGAAGCTGTTGGGGATGACAGTTCAACAAGCCTTGGCTTATCCGCTGGTTTTGCGTGGTTTGCCCAAACAGACAATTCAGCAACGAGTTAGTGACTGGATAGAACAACTACACATTCCCAGTGAATGGTTAGGGCGGACTGAACTACAACTTTCTGCTGGAGAGCGACAGCTAGTAGCTATCGCTCGTGCCTTAGTCACTCAACCGAAAATTTTACTATTAGACGAGCCAACCTCTGCTCTGGATGCTGCTACAGCTTCTCGTGTGATGCAAGTCTTAATCCAGTTGAGTCAAACTCATCAAACTACAATTTTGATGGTAAATCATCAACTAGAGCTAGCCCAGACGTTCTGTACGCGGTTATTACACCTAAAGCAAGGTCATCTATGGGCAAATCAAAGTGCCTCTGAAATAAATTGGGTTAACTTACGAGAAAGCTTGATGCAAGCAGAAGCCCAAGCAGCTGAGGAATGGAGTTAAATAATGCTGAGTCAAAATAATTCGTAATTCGTAGTTGTAATCAGTGACAGTTCTGAACCCACCACTAAATTAGAAACCACTAAATTTTTAATTTAGTCGGGGCTTGTACCCTTTTAATTACGAATTACGAATTACGAATTACGAATTACAAATTACGAATTAGTAATTATTTGGTCAATTGACCACTAAGTGTTGAACGTTGATTGCTAAATCTTTCTTTAGCTAACTTTGTTTGTGACTGTGAAACATTGACATTCAAAATTTCCATGTTAAAACGGTATCCTACATTGCGGATAGTTTGAATCAAACTAGGTTGGCGGGGATCAAGTTCAACCTTTTTCCGCAGCGATAAAACGTGAGTATCAATGGTACGCGGGTTGTCGATGGCGTCAGGCCACGCACGACGCAGCAATTCCGACCTACTCAAAGGTACACCCCCAGCTTGCGCCAGAACATACAGCAAACTGAATTCCTGGGGTGTTAAGTCGATGAACTCGCCTTGGAAGCGGACGCGGCGCTGTACTAAATCGATTTGCAAAGTACCATAATCCAAATAAGCTGGTGCTGTAGGTGTGCGCTTGCGGCGAATTAATGCCTCTACTCTTGCCAGAAACTCTTGCATTCCAAAAGGTTTGCTCAGGTAGTCATCTGCACCCGCCTTTAAACCTGCGACGATATCAGCTTCATTACTCCGAGCAGATAGCATGAGGATGAGAGGCTGCTGCTGACGATGCAACCAACGACAAAACTCAATACCATCACCATCAGGCAGGTCAGCATCAAGGATGACTAGTGTTGGTTGATGGCTTAGAAATACTTCCCTTGCTTGATAAATACTGGCGGCTTGATGCACGCGGTATTCCAGTTGTTGCAAGTGCCAACCCAGCAACGACCTCAGATGGGGATTTCCCTCAACGATTTCAATACAAACCGAACCCACGGCGGCAAGACCCCTTAGCGTCGATGACTTTCAAAGTAACAAGCCCATGCCCAAGGTTTTGTAGCCTTTGTTACTTCAACTGCTATTATCTTTACATTTCCCTATAGGAAGAGTGGCAATATCTTTAATTTCTGCCTTGCCGAGAGCCGATTAGTAATATTCTTAAATTTTTGTTAGACTTATCAAAAGTTCTTTTGGCTAAATAGCGTGCTAAATAGCAGGTTGTAATGTCCAGAAAAACCATAACCGAACTAGCTAACGATTACCAAAACCATCTTTCAGCCTTATGGTAAAATCGGATTCTATCTTAACTAAAGATTGATCCCCGCGATTGCTAATCTAATTGGGCTGTTAATAGAGAAAATCATAAAAATAGCTTACTAAATAATCATATTCCGAGTTTTTCTGGAATTGGATTTAGTTAGATTGTAGCTGCTGGGGGTATTGCTCAAAGTAGATTTATTAACTTCGAGTTAATGCCAAACTAAAAGTGAGACTTCACATTTTGGCGTGAATCATTTACAATTCTCATTCCAAAGAGATTAATACAGCAGTTATGCTCCAAGACACACAAACCATCCGCTATTACCAAAGACTCACCGACGCCTTCGCCGAGCTATGGAATCGCGGTTATCGCACGGATGACATGCGGATGTATTTGGATGGGTATCTAGCCGCACTACGACATGGTAACGCGATCGAACCTTTTCTGATTCATCGTCTAGAAGAGGAGGCAAGCCGCTACTTGTACGATGGCTCAAATTTTGCAGTGCCGCAACCACAGCCACAACCTGATTACTACTAATGCCCTTGTTTCTGTAGTTTATACTAACCGTAGATTGCCGCAGATAATCATAACATATTATCTGTAGTAAGCAACGGACTTAATGGTGTGAAATTTTTGGAGTTGTATTGATAAAACGCTTTCCCTCAGCCACATCTTGGTCTTGCCAAGGTGACTGAGGGGATTTTTGATCTAAATGTTAGGGCGTGACGGCTAATATGCACTTGCACTAATGCCAAGGCTATTCTTGTCTGTACATAAAATAATGCCATCACTTTTTAGTTAATGGCATTGCAATATTTTTATGAGTTATACCAATTCTTTGTAACGACTATTGCCGTTCCTCGCAATTAAAGGGACTAAAGGGAGGTCAGATTTAGTACATCTTCATAGAGAAATGATTTTAGAACATTCTAGAACAGTGTACCAAAACAAAACTAAATTGATTGGGAACTTGTTTGCTTTTTACGTTTTAGGTACAAACCTATAGCACCAGCAACTACTGTACCACCAAGGGTAAAAGGTTCGGGAACTGCATCGGGATATGGGTATGGGTAAAAGCTTTGCGTTTGAGCAGCAATGCTTCCAGAGCCGTCTTCTCCAGAATAGTTGAGTACTGCAAACTGGTCTGTTTGTACAAGTTCTCTGTCTCCATTAGGAAATCCTATGGTCAGTAAATATGTTAAAGCAAAGGTAATTCCTTCTTGTGAGAAAGAATAATCAATTTGATCATAGAGCGGCCCCCACCAAGCGGTAGAGTTAGGTACAGAATTAGATAAAGTCTCTAAAATAGTATTGGAAGAATTACGTAAATTTATATTCCATTTATTAACAAGTAAGGGAATTGCAAGATCTTCTCGCGTTTGATCTAAATCCAATACGTACGTTCCATAAAAAGAACCACTAGCTAGATTTACAGGCAATCCTATTGCCTCTGGTGAAGCTTGAGAAACAAATTTGCCAGAAACATTGAATGTTCTTAGTTGAACAGCTCTAACAGGCGCAGTTTCCAAAGCACTAAGTATAGTAACACTTAATGCTGCGGTGGCAGTAGCGTGAGATAACTTGCGCCAGAATTGTTTGGTTAACATTAGATTACGAAAGTACTTTTTCAAGATAAATACTGTCAGTATCTACAACAAAAGGCAATAAAAAAAGTTGTTCTTTATGAAAAAATTAGATTGTTGCTTTGCAGGTAATTGTTGAAGAATATATTTGCAAAAACAGCTATATCAAGATTTTTTACTAAATTTATTAGTAAAATCATAAATATTTGTAATGACAAAATAATAGGATAAATTTTATAATTACTGCTGGCTTGATTAGGTTTAATTTAATTTATAAATAAATATATAAAAATAAAAATTTATATGGAGTTTGATGAGCCTTTTAGATTGTTTTAACGTCGGCTTCAAGCGAGATATTGGTTAATGTTGCGATCGCAGACTTTTGTATACATTATTTCCACAAAGTACACAAGTAGTAAGCTTAGCCTAACTTAATACTTGCGTGTTATTCATTTTTTAGCTTCTTACATAGACAATGCCATTATTTTTTAAGTAATAGCATTGACATATATAGGATATTGAAAATCCTTAAGGTGTTTACTAGAACAAAACTACACTGCTTGAGAAGCTTTACGCTTACGTCTCAGCCACCAACCCATAGTACTAGCAACTACCGTACCACCAAGGGTGAAGGGTTCAGGAACAGGTTCGCTGGGAACGAATCTGCTGCTCACAAGTTCGTTGTAAACAGAAGTGACATAACCTTGTTGATCATAGCTCTCGAAATATCCATAAATGGGTACTCCCAAATCAGGATAATCTACCGGGATTCCTGTATTTGTTCTTGTGGAATCAACGAATAGAGTAAAGCTTGTATTTTATTTGTTTGGATGCAATCCCGATTGGAGTAAAATGGCTGTTCACTACTGTGTAATAAGCTACAATCTCTTTTCTAGGGATAAACCTGGAAATTCCAGATGCACATTATAACTGGGACTGGCGCTAGAGGCGGGAGCCTCTAAATAAGTATTCCCAGCCGGAGACTGGGAACGAGATAATATGCGGTGGGGAACATTGTTGTACCCCAATAAAAGAACTATAGTTTTACGCGATTGTAACTAGAACAAACAAAGTCGGTAGCATAAGCTCTAGTTTGCGACAAAAAGAGGTTTAGGAAGCTAGTGCTACTTCTACCAATTGCTGCAATTCGCCTTTTTGGTACAGTTCAATCAAGATATCTGAACCGCCAACGAATTGACCATCAATATACACCTGGGGAATTGTCGGCCAGTTAGAATACTCTTTAATTCCCTGACGAATTTCAGAGTCGGAGAGAACGTCAACCGTCTCGAAGGGGACTCCCAAAGTATTGAGAATCTGCACAACATTGTTGGAGAATCCACATTGGGGCATCAACTTGTTTCCCTTCATGAAAACCATGATCTTATTTTGTTGTAACAAGTTGTCAATTTTGTCTTTGAGTTCTGGTGTCATGATTTTTCTGTTTCCTATTCTGCATTGATAGAGTGAGGTAGAGCCACTGCGTTGCGGAGTGAGGAGTTAACAATTCATAACTCTTAACTCTTAATTTTACGAAGCGGCTGTTGCCTGCCAAGCTTCAGGTGTATACGTTTTTACTGCCAAAGCATGTATCGCTTCGGTTGACATAGCTTGTCCCAATGCACCATAAACTAACTGGTGCTGTTGCACTAGCCCCTTACCTGCAAAGTGCGATGAAACTACTGTCACCTGATAGTGGTCGCCGCCACCAGTCAAGTCTTGCACCTGAACCTGTGCGTCTGGCAGTTCCGCCTTGATCATTGCCTCAACCTGTTGCGGACTAATCATCGCATTTCCTGAAAAAAACTTACTTTTCTATTATTAACAGATATAGAGCAGATACCTTTGCCAACTTCAGGTTTTGGCAAGGCTGAGGAGAAGTGCGCTTTTAACGCGTATATTTTGAGAACGCTGGGTTGACCTTGTGGGAGATAATCTCATCCTAGCATTGGGTTAGTCCAAAGCTACGTTTAGGAAGATGGGGGAGAGGAGAAAGAACCAACAGAAATTTAATTTGCTTTTTTTGTTGGGGTTGAGGAAGATGAACTACCGCCTTGTCTGGGGTAGGGAGCATCAACAAAACCTAACTCCAATAGTTGTTGGTAGGCTTTTTTGCCTAAATCCCGTGTTGGGTTTTGACTCTTAACAATTTGAATTAGCAACGGTACGGCTAATTCCGGTTGATTTTGCGCCCGATGTACCAATGCTAGTTGATAAGTGGCTTCATCTCGCTTTTGGGCGGTTGACAGCGCCTTTTGACGTTGGGAATCGGAAACTCTATTGTCAATTCCAGAAAAGCTTGAGTTTAACTCTTGATAGAAATTAGATAGCTGATTATAAACTTGACGTGCTTCTTGGAGTTTCTTCGCAGCTAAGGGATAGTTTTGGGCAGAAACAGCTTGTTCGGCATCTTTCATCAGGCGATCGCCTCCTTCGATGCTCAAAAGGCTGTTATTTTGGGTTATGGGACGGAGGTTATTGGGAGCGTTGGGGTCGATGGGTTGTGGTTGTCCAGTAGTGCCTGGTAGCTGTGATACCTGAGCATTGACAGGTGATATAAGGTTTAGGATTGCTATGACTGATAAGGCAGTGAAACGCATTAAGGGAATGGCAGCAAAGTTCATGGGGTCAATTAGTGTGACAACTATATAGAAAGCTATGGAAACTTCGGGTATCTTACCTCTGTTTTCGTCTTGAACAAAGCAAAGCCACATCCTAAGTTTCTTTGATTTAGACTGAAAATCGGTTTCATAGAGTTCCCATCGCCTGTGTATACTAATTAACTAAAATCCTCCCTATGAGCGATCGCGTCAATTCCTCCGATTTTCCAACCATAGGTGTACCAGCAAGCAGCTTGGGAGTAGTTTTACAACGTGGTGGTGAAGAGTTGATTTTAGAAAAAGTCTTAGACCGCTTCACCGTCCGTCCGGCTACCGATTTTCCTCCCCAACAATTATCCCAGGTTAGTTGGGGTATTTGGCAGCGCAGTATTCCCCAAGCACGGCTAGAACTATTCACAGTTGCGCCAAATCAGTTAGAGGTGGCGATGTCCCAAGCACGCGCCGCCGAAAATGTTGTCTTTGCTAGTCATGTTTACAAAATCAAGGATAATCCTGGAACTTTCGTTTATCTGAATGACCAAATTACAATTCAATTTGCCTCATCAGTGAACGCTGACAGCATTAATGTCATAGCTAGCACATTTAGCTTAGTCCAAGAAAAACCAATTCTTGGTCTTCCTAATGCTTTCGTGTTTCTCGTCAGCAAACAAGCCACAGAAAACCCGATCAAAATTACCAACCAATTGCAAGGACTCCCAGAAGTTTTAGCCGCTGAGCCTAACATTTTGGTGCAAAGTGAAACCCATTACCAACCCCGCGATTCCCTCTATCCTCAGCAATGGTATCTCAACCACGGCGGCGGTAAACAGTTGGCAGCAGGTTCCCATATTTCTGTAGAAAAAGCTTGGGATATCACTCGCGGTATACGTTCTGTGATTGTGGCTGTGGTGGACGATTCTTTTGATTTGAACCATCCAGATTTTCAAGGTAATGGTAAAATAGTCGCCCCCAGAGACTTAAAAGAAAATGACTTTTTACCCTTACCTGATGAACAGGAAACTAGTCACGGTACAGCTTGTGCGGGAATAGCGCTTGCTGAAGAAAATGGTACAGGAATTGTAGGAGTTGCCCCTGGTTGTGCGCTGATGCCGATTCGTAGCACGGGGTTTTTAGATGATCAATCAGTTGAGGATATATTCAACTGGGCAATCGAAAAAGGAGCCAGTGTCATTTCTTGCAGTTGGGGAGCATCTGCTGTTTATTTTCCTCTGTCTTTGCGTCAACGTGCTGCTATCACCCGCGCTGCCACCAAAGGGCGCAATGGCAAAGGTTGTGTGGTTTTATTTGCTGCCGGAAATGCCAATCGTCCAGTTAACGGTACTGTGAATGAGCGGAATTGGCCAAAAAATATATTACAAGGCAATACAAACTGGTTAAGTGGTTTTACGGTACATCCAGATGTGATGGCTATTGCTGCTTCTACTAGCTTGAATAAAAAAGCTGCTTATAGCAATTGGGGAACTAATATTTCGGTATGTGCCCCTAGTAACAATGCTCCACCAGGAATATCATTTCAGGAAACGGGTTTTGTTTACACACAACCTGCGATCGCCACTTCGCTTTCTGGATTGGGTGTGTTCACTACTGACCAACTGGGAGCCGCTGGCTACGATCCAAGTAACTTTACTGACAACTTTGGCGGTACTTCCAGTGCTACTCCTGTAGTAGCGGGCGTGGCAGCTTTGGTTTTGTCAGCAAACTCTGACTTAACCGCCCAGCAAGTTAAACGTATCCTCCAAGAAACCGCTGATAAAATTGTTGACCCTGACCCTGACCCGCAACTGGGTTTGCGTGAAGGTACTTATGATGGTAACGGTCATTGCCAGTGGTTTGGTTATGGCAAAGTGAATGCAGCTAGGGCAGTACAAGCAGCGCAGCAGCAGCGTACAGCCGCATCAAATGCTAGCAAACAAGTACAGGGAGCCAATCTTAACCAAGTAGCGATTCCAGATAATGACCGACAGGGTGTAAAAAGTGCGATCGCAATTTCTGAAGCTGGCTCAGTTAGGGATATTCAGGTAAAAATTAACCTCACTCACGATTTTTTAGGCGATTTAGAAATTTATTTAATTGCCCCCAATAATGGGCGAGTCTTGTTACAAAGTCGTATTTTAGGACGCCGTACTAGTTTACAAACAACTTACACCGTGCGATCGCACCCAGCCCTCAAGCAGCTATTATCCCTACCAGCTAACGGAAGCTGGCAATTGTGGGTAATCGATTACATACCACAAGATGTCGGGAAACTCAATACTTGGGAATTAACTTTGGGCATTTAGTCATTGGTCATTAGTCTTCTCTTACAAAGTTGAGGCAGTCCGTTGGCGGGGTTCCCCCGCTTAAAGGAACTGCCGTCTGTTCGCCGGAAGTCGGCGCACCCTGCGGGATCTTGCTACAGACTTTGCGCTTTGTCCTTTGCTAATGACGCGCTCAGCACTCATTACTCAGCACTGTTTGATGACTGGTAATTTCTGATTCTTGATGGCTTAATTGTTGCAACGCCTTTGCTAAATCAGCCGTGAGGTGTTTAGCATTTTGTTTGATAGAGCCATTGACGTAATCTGCTACTTCTATTGCCGGGCCAATGTGAATGTTCACATTTGTACCCCAATTAGGACATGGTTGGCTGTAGTTGATACTGATAGGTATAATTTTTACTCCTAGTCCTGAGTAACTAGACTCAGCACTTAAAGCAAGACGAGCAATTCCCGGCTTTAAAGGGTGAACTTTACCATCACGATAAATCCCGCCTTCTGGAAAAATCACTAAGGCTTTTTTCTGCTGAAGTAACTCAACTCCGTGTCGCAGGGTACGGATTGACGGGTGTTGAATATCTACAGGAAACCCCCCCAAGCGTCGGACAAACCAGCCTTGCAATCCTTGGCATTCAGTAATAGTCACCATGAACCGCAAGTCTTTTCCTGTCACACAATCAGCAGCAGCATAAGGTACAAGCAATGCATCCCAACGCGCTCGATGGGTAGGAGCAAGAATAACAGGGCCAGTTGTGGGAATATTTTTTCGTCCGGTTATGCTAATCCGGCCAAAGAATAATGGTAGTAGGCAGTGACGCCCCAATAAATACGCCAAAGGACTTAACCAAGGAGAAACCCTTGAGGTAGTAGGAGCCACCTGAGAATTTTCTGGAGTCTTCGCTGGTGTGTACTGACAAATATCGGATGAAGAGTGAAATTCCATCATGACGGTGGCAGCTGATTGACGGGTAAGATTTAACGAAAAGCCTGATTAGTTACACCGTAGATTTTCTTGCATGAATTGTGTCGTACCAGCTGGACAGTTTTACCTCTGTCCTTAATTTTTTTTATGCCTCCTAGTAGCAAACCAGGCTTGCAATTGCTGACGACAGGCTGACTCTAGAATGCCTCCAATTACCTGTAGGCGGTGATTAGAAGCGGCGCTGTCAGGAATATTAGTAACTGTACGAATTGAACCAGTTTTTGGATCGTCCACTCCATATACAAGCAATCCCAGACGCGCCTGTACAATAGCGCCTGCACACATTGGGCAAGGTTCTAGAGTTACGTAGAGGGTGCATTCATTAAGACGCCAATTTTGTAAAGTTGTAGCAGCTGTCTTAATAGCAAGAATTTCGGCATGAGCCGTGGGGTCTTTGTCGCGTTCTTTTCTATTTTCTCCTTCAGCAAGCAAATATCCAGTTGAATTAATAATAACAGCACCAACAGGAACTTCACCCGCATCACCTGCTGTTTGTGCCAATTCTAGGGCGCGGCTCATCCATTTTTTATGTATAAGATATTCTGTGTATTCAGTTAACATATTTTTATAGCTATCGGATGAGTAAAATACACTGACAAAAGAGATAGGAGTAGAGACGCGATTAATTGCGTCTGTTAGGAGTTAAAGATATTCTGAATCTCTGAGTTGTATTTGAATTCTGACTTTGCGAGAGTGTATCGCAGTCAATTGAGAACTGCGATAAATTTAAGGTCAAACTGAATTTTGGCAACCAAATAGCCCGCAGACTAAAAATCGAGTCTGGGGCTAACATCACCAAGCCTGCAAAAGTGAGCTAATTCTTTAAATAACGGCTTGAGCTAACATGGGGTCGAGTTGTCCTTGTGTATCTAACTGATAGAGGTCATCACAGCCACCAATGTGCTGCTGATTGATGAAAATCTGTGGCACAGTACGGCGTCCGTTAGCACGTTCTGCCATTTTAGCTCTGGCTGCTTCGTCGCCGTCAATTTTGTATTCGGTGAAGTTTACACCTTTCCACCACAGCAGTAGCTTAGCGCGGATGCAATAAGGACAGGTTTGCCAAGTATAAATTTCTACGTTAGCTTTAACGCGCTCTGGATGCCGATTTAGGAGGGGATTAAGAAAGTCCAGCATATTTATTCTTAAAAGAGATTTTAACTATCTCTAGCCTAGATCATTGCTGGCGTTGGTTAGCGCATTGGGGCTGGAACCCACTTACCAAAACTCTCTAGATGATTCCAGTAAGCCAAATATCCAGTGAATGCCCAAATCAGAGCGGCTACTATCAGCACAGCTGCACCAATTAGCCGCCAAGTTCGGTTCGTTTTCCAATAGAGAGTTGGTGCAGCACAGACACCACCTAACCCAGTGAGAATAAAACCGATTCCTGACAAAAGTGGTTGCCTTGTTAAGTTCAAGTTGATGATGCGTATACCTAACACGATCGCAACCAGACCAGCAAAAAAGGCGTAAATTGCTATTGTCAGCAAATCCCAACTTTGGGAGAGGGCGATCGCTGCTGCAACAAATAAAACCCCAAATAGAACACTGGTTTCACCGAAAGTAATATTAAAGCTACCAGTAACAGGCCAGGTGAAGATCATGTGCAAACCAGTTGTTAATGCGATCGCACCTGTTATCCCAAATCCAGGAATCCATTGTTTTTGATGAGGGCTATCTATTCCACGATTCACATAGTCAGCCAGTAAAACTAACCCGGCTACCATATTGATCAACATTAGTGTGATGTAGTCAATAAACATGATTAACCTCTTGATATCGTTACTAGGTTGGTCTAATGTTTTGACTGAACTTACCAGCTTTCTTTGCTCTATTATTTATAACCACAGATAAACTTAATGCTAAAGGAAAGTGATGTTTTTAACCAAAACAATGCTACTCGCTAAATATATTCATCACTCAGCACTCTTCACGGGCTAAACGCCCCGCTACCGCACTTCAGCACTCAGCACTGACCATGCTATATGCTGGAATAAGATGAGCGGAAATAATGAAGTCGCAACTGGCACTTTTTTAACCAGTTAGCAGTAAAACTTAACTTTCCTCCACGTGTATCCGCCCTTTGGTAGACTTGAAAACTGAAATAGCCAGATAAAAAGACGCGAAGACAAGCAGTTAAGGGGGCAGACCTGTGGAAAATACACTTGGTTTAGAGATTATTGAAGTAGTAGAACAAGCAGCGATCGCATCCGCAAAGTGGATGGGTAAAGGCGAAAAAAACACTGCTGACCAAGTAGCAGTAGAAGCCATGCGGGAGCGGATGAATAAAATTTATATGCGCGGTCGCATTGTCATTGGAGAAGGCGAACGCGATGACGCCCCTATGCTTTACATCGGGGAAGAAGTCGGTATCTGTACTCAACCAGATGCCAAAAACTTCTGTAACCCGGATGAATTAATCGAGATTGACATCGCTGTTGACCCTTGTGAAGGTACGAACTTGGTAGCTTATGGACAACCTGGTTCAATGGCTGTCTTGGCAATTTCTGAAAAGGGTGGATTATTTGCTGCTCCTGACTTTTACATGAAAAAGTTAGCAGCGCCCCCCGCAGCTAAAGGCAAAGTAGACATCAACAAGTCAGCAACGGAAAACCTCAAGATTCTCTCCGAGTGTCTAGAGCGCTCTATTGAAGAACTTGTGATCGTGGTAATGAAGCGCGATCGCCACAATGATTTAATTAAAGAAATCCGTGAAGCTGGAGCGAGAGTACAACTGATTTCGGATGGTGATGTAGGTGCAGCCATAAGCTGTGGTTTTGCTGGAACTAATATCCACGCGTTGATGGGTATCGGTGCTGCTCCTGAAGGTGTAATCTCCGCAGCCGCAATGCGTGCTTTGGGTGGACACTTCCAAGGTCAACTGATTTACGATCCAGAAGTTGTAAAAACAGGTCTGATTGGAGAAAGCAAACAAGCCAACATTGATCGTTTAAAGTCTATGAATATCAATGACCCCGATAAGGTCTATGATGCTCATGAATTGGCATCTGGCGAAACTATTTTGTTCGCTGCTAGCGGAATTACCACTGGTAATTTAATGCAAGGTGTGCGTTTCTTCAAGGGCGGAGCAAGAACTGAAAGCTTGGTAATTTCCAACCAGTCAAAAACTGCTCGATTTGTCGATACAATCCACATGTTTGGCGAACCGAAGACTCTCCAACTGAACTAATTCTTGGGGACGGGGAATGGCAAAAGTAGGGGCGAAGCATTTGGAAAGAAATCTTTCAATCAAACTGAAAAAGAGTCATCCAAATGCTTCATCCGTACAGTAGTTAGTAGTTATTAGTTAGTGATTAATTATTGTTTGTTGGTTGTTCTAAGCAACAAACAATAATTCCCACTTACCCCTTATCCCCAGAGGGCCCCCAGAGTTACCCATTCTTTATTCCCAACTACCAATTAGTAACTACGATTTAGCAAATGAATATAGCAGTGGTGGGGTTAAGCCATAAAACAGCCCCAGTTGAAGTCCGGGAAAAGCTGAGCATTCCAGAACCACAAACTGAAAGCGCGATCGCTCATCTAACCAGCTATCCTCATATTGATGAAGTCGCAATTCTTAGTACTTGTAATCGGCTGGAAATTTACATTGTTACTAGTGAAACAGACCAAGGTATTCGAGAAGTTACTCAGTTTCTTTCAGAACACAGCAAATTACCTGTGCTTTCTCTGCGGCAACACTTGTTTATGTTGCTACATGATGATGCAGTGATGCATATCATGCGGGTAGCAGCCGGCTTAGATAGTCTGGTACTCGGAGAAGGTCAAATTCTGGCCCAAGTGAAAACTACTCACAAACTGGGACAGCAATATAACGGTATAAAAACCATTCTGAATCGATTATTTAAACAAGCGCTGACAGCTGGTAAACGGGTTCGCACCGAAACCAGTATCGGCACTGGTGCAGTCTCTATCAGTTCGGCAGCTGTAGAGTTAGCACAAATAAAAGTGGCAAATTTAGCAGCTTGTCGAGTGGCAATTCTGGGCGCTGGTAAAATGTCACGGTTATTGGTGCAACACTTGCTTTCTAAAGGTGCTGTGCAAATTAGTATTGTAAATCGATCTCAAGAACGTGCCCAGGAGTTAGCGAAACATTTTTCCGACCAACCGATCCAAACTCATTTGCTATCGGAAATGATGACCGTGATTGCCGATAGTGATTTAGTGTTTACAAGCACTTCGGCAACAGAACCGATACTTGACCGTGCCAAGTTGGAAATGGTTTTAGAACCTCAGCGCTCTCTAATGTTATTTGATATTTCTGTACCCCGTAATGTTCATGGGGATGTGAATGAACTGGTAAATGTACAGGCCTTCAATGTGGATGATTTGAAGGCGGTAGTAGCGCAAAACTATGAAAGCCGCCGGAAGATGGCTCAAGAAGCAGAGCGACTCTTAGATGAAGAAGTGGAAGCCTTTGATATTTGGTGGCGCAGTTTAGAAACTGTGACTACTATCAGCTGTCTGCGGAATAAAATCGAAACTATCCGCGAACAAGAATTAGAAAAAGCTTTGTCAAGATTGGGTTCAGAATTTGCTGACAAACATCAAGAGGTGATCGAAGCCTTAACAAGGGGAATTGTTAATAAAATTCTACATGATCCGATGGTACAGTTGCGATCGCAGCAAGATGTAGAAGCAAGACGGCGCTGTATGCAGACCTTGCAAATGTTATTTAACTTAGATGCAGGGGAACAGTTTAGTTAAATCAATTTGAGATTCGGATAAATTCAAAATTTAAAATTGAGTTGTGTTGCTGTTATGGGTGTGTGCTTTTAATTTAGCTTTGCACCTAACAGTAGAAGTTTTGTAGTCTGTGAAAGTTAAATACTTACTGAAGTAGTGCTGAGCAATCTATATGCTCAGCACTACTTAACCTCCTCAACGGTCGAATACCAAGTAAGAGAGGAGGATAAATTTTGCTGACATCCTCAAGTTTATAGATATCAGTAGTGAGTGTTTAGGCGTAGCCCATCGTAGCGAAAAGTTCTGTAGGCGGAGAGAAGTCTGATCGCTGGCGTCCGGCGTTGGCGCAGCCCGCCGTAGCGAAAAGTCAGAGCGGCGGCTTCCGCCGATGGTCTTTATCACTGCCGAGAGGCGCAAAGCCTTGCGCCTCTCCCTTGTGTCCAAAGGACACAAGGCAACCGTTCTGAAAGAACGGTTGGGCAGTAAGAGCCGCATAGCGATGGCTCCGCCAACGCCAAAAGCGAACTGAACTTTTCAAGAGAGGCATCAGAACTTCTCCCAACTCTTGGAGAGGCTCCGCCAACGCGTAGCGTCTCCAAGAGTTGGGGAGACGCAATCATGCGAACGGGGTTTCCTAACCCAGGAAACTTTTCAAGACAGCGAAAAGTTTGCGTGTCCGGGTAACAGGAGCGCAAAACTTTTCAAGCGAGATATCGCACACCCCATATATTCAGCAGTAATGAAATTTTGAATTTTTAATCAGTGGAATTTCAATCGCTTATAACAATGGTCTTGTTCTAGCTTGATAGTCCATTAAAGCGCCTTGACTAATTACAGTCCGTCCATTGCTTCGACTAATAGGAATTTGTCCTTTTTGTACAGCCATGTACAAGGTGCTTTGGTCTACACCCAAGAATCTGGCTGCTTCTACAAGTGAAGTTCCCTGTCTGAGGGTACTCCCTCTTCTTCTGCTGCTAATTGATGAGGGATATATCATAGCAAAATGTAAAGAACAACTTAAGAAATCTCAATCTTTTACGAAAAAAACCTAAAAATTAACATTAATCAAATTTTGTCCTAGACAACGTAAAGCTGCTTCAGAGGAGGACAGCAAGACTAATTTGATTTCTTTCTAATTAGATTGAGATCGAATTCAATTATAACAAATTATGAAGAAAGAACAATTTCAGACCCTGCTGCGATTTTTCAAAGCTTTGGCAGACGAGAGCCGATTGAAGATTGTAGGTATCCTGGCAAACCAGGAATGCAGCGTCGAAGAATTGGCGGTGCTACTGCAACTCAAGGAACCGACGGTATCTCATCATCTGGCAAGGCTTAAAGAGCTGAATTTAGTAACCATGCGCCCTGAAGGTAATAGCCGCCTGTACCAACTAGACAGTGAAGCTTTGCAAAGCATCAGCAAGGAAATTTTCACGCCGGCACAAATTGCATCTTTGATTGAAGATGTGGATACTGAAGCGTGGGAAAGCAAAGTCTTGAAAAACTATTTTGAGGGCGATGTCTCCGACAAGGACTTCGTCCAACGCCTCAAAGAAATCCCTGCTAGTCGCAAAAAACGCTTAGTGATTCTCAAGTGGTTAGCAAACAAATTTGAGATTGGGATTCAGTATCCAGAACGCACAGTGAATGACATTCTCAAGCGCTACCATCCAGACTACGCTACTCTACGACGGGAGTTAATTGGCTATCAGTTAATGCAGCGGGAGAACGGGGTTTATTGGCGGATGACAGAGGTGTGACGCCAAGAGCGAACAGCAAGCCTTTTGGCAAACGTTTAGGTCGGAAGTCTCCGCGGAGAGTTCTCAAAAGCCGCTACTCCGACTTCTCGAATCGGGATTGCAATTACAAACTCTGTACCCTTTCCCGGTGATGAAATGCACCGTAACGAGCCACCATGTTTTTCAGTAATAATTTGGTAGCTAATTGATAATCCCATACCAGTACCTTTGCCAACAGGTTTAGTCGTGAAAAAGGGGTCAAATAGATGTGATTGAATTGCTTCTGGAATCCCTATTCCATTATCAGCAATATGAACAACGACATTTTCATTCACCTGGGCTGAAGAAATACGAATTGTAGGTTCTGGGCAAAGCCCGTTTTGAAAAGCCTCTTCTAAAGCATCAATGGCATTGGCCAGGATGTTCATAAATACTTGGTTCAATTGCCCTGCGAAGCACTGGATTTTAGGGATTTCACCGTACTCTTTAATTAATATGATTTTAGGGCGATGTTTATCGACAAGCTGCTTTTCATCTACGCTTTGGGATTTGAGACGGTGTTGTAAAATTAACAAAGTGCTGTCAATCCCTTCATGCAGATCAGCTGTTTTAAACTCAGCTTCATCTAAACGAGAGAAGATTCGCAAGCTGAGAACAATTTCCCGGATGCGATTGGCTCCAATCTTCATGGAAGTCAATATTTTAGGCAAATCTTCTATTAAATATTCAATATCAGCTTCTTGTTTAGCATTTTGAATTTCTGATTCTGGGTATGGGTAATACTTTTGATAAAGTTGAAGTAACCACAATAACTGTTGAGTGTAATCATCAGTGTGCTTGAGATTACCATAGATGAAATTAACTGGGTTGTTGATTTCATGAGCAATGCCAGCAACCAATTGTCCCAAAGAAGACATTTTTTCGTTCTGGATCAATTGGGACTGGGTACGTCTGAGTTCCTGTAAAGTATGCTTGAGATCGATATTTTTTTGTCGCAGTGCTTGCGTTCGTTCTTGTACTTGTTGTTCAAGTGTTTTGCTGTAAGTCTCTAGGTTTTGGTTTGCTTCATATTGTTCTGCTAGCAGTCGCTTTACCTGTTGAATTAACTGGTTCAAAGAAATGGCTAAGATACCAACTTCGTCTTCAGTTGTTACGGGGGCTTGGATCTCGAAGTTAGAGTCTTGGGTGACTCGTTGTGCGACTTTTGTGACAGCTTGCAAGTGACGAGTAATTGCTCGCGCAATTAGAAACCCAACGATCGCCACAATAGTGCTTCCCAACAAAAATAATAGTCCTAAACGCTCCCATAACTTCCATTGAGCAACCTCCAGCAGTGAGATGGAAGACAACACTGTGGTTGTCAAAGACTGACTTGCTCCTGTAAATTCAATGCTTTTGGCTAAATAGTTCTTGTTGTCAATAGTGATTCGTGTAGCAGGCAAATCGGGAAGGGGAAATTGCCAAGTTCCACGCTTAGCTGCCACCAAGGTTGCCGCAACTACACGATTTTGTCTGTGAGAAATCAAATGTTTGGAGGAACCCGCAGCAATTTTTTGCAGTAACGTATCGTCTACCAAGTCACCAATGATGATTCCTCCTAAGAGTCCTACTGATGATTTGATCCCATTTGTTACCACTTGGAGAACTTGTTGCTTGCCTTCTACATCTACCAAATCAACTAAATGCGCTCCTCTGCTAGCAGTGCTAGTAATTGCTTGGTCTAGGAACTTGGCTTGATTCAGCGAGTTATCCCGTAAATCGATGAGTATATTACCCTTAGTATCAATTACCTTGATCCAATCCAATTTTAAAACAGACTTTAGTGGTAGTAATATCTGCAAAAGCAACCCTTGATTACGCTGTTCAACAGCCTGATTCAGCATATCTCGATCAGAAATTAGCTCGATTTGAGTTTCGAGAGCTTGCTGTTCATACTGAAAATCCTGATCAACTCGTTCGGCAAAACTTTCGATTTGTTGGCGAAAATTCTGATTCAAACTATCCGTAAACCAATGTCCTAGTACTACGAAGCCCAGCATGAATACACTAAGACAAACTGCAAGCAGTGGTAGAACAATCTTTTGGCTGAGTCTCAGCCCCCTGAAAAATCTCCGCATGGCATATTCAATTTATTTGGCAGGGACAAAGCCGTTATTTTGTAGTAGTTTTTTACCTTCTTTGCTCAAGATAAAATCAATAAAACTCTGAGTAGGTGCTGAAGGTGCTTT
Source organism: Nostoc sp. B(2019) (assembly GCF_010091925.1). Taxonomy (GTDB): domain Bacteria; phylum Cyanobacteriota; class Cyanobacteriia; order Cyanobacteriales; family Nostocaceae; genus Komarekiella. Next base: position 201,441 of record NZ_WVID01000012.1, read on the forward strand.
GTCCCAAAGAATACCTATGTGACGCACCATTTGGTATTGACCAGTGGCGAAGTTTTGCGCTTTGGGAGCAACACCATTGAGACTGAGATGATTGACAGGCAATTGATTGATGAGAGAAGACGCTAAAGAAAAAGCACCGATGGAATTAGGAGTATTTTGTAAGGTTTCGATCAATTCTCCTTCTTTGTTCAAAATCACAGCTTTAGTTGTGGTCTTATCTTCTCCCAAATAATATTTTCGCAATAACTTTTTCGCTGACTCGTCTTCGGGTCTATCCAAGACTACAATGGCTGCATTAGCACCGCCTAATTCTCGCCAATTTGTAATGTCACCTTTGTAAATTGCTTTTAATTGCTTGGTTGATAGATTAGTAACACCTTTAACACTATTGTGGGTGGCGACAAGTAACAAATCTTGTGCTAGTTCACGATATTGAATTTTAACGTTCTCTTCTTCTGATTGGAGTTTTTGACTGCTGCTAGCGATATCAATAATATCGTTTTTCAGGGCTGCGATCGCTCCTTCAGATTGGCTATTGGAAATAAACTCAATTTTGACAGTTTTATTTTGGGATTGATACGCTTTTGCTAAAAGTTTTAAAACAGTTGCCGTTGAACTAGAACCACCAACTTTAATGCTCGTTTGGGTTTGATTATCCGCTTGGTTGGCAACTTGACTAGAATCTGTTAGAACAGTCGATTGGATTGAGGTACAACTGCAAAGTCCAAAGAGGATGATGCCGATGATCATTGAGTCAGCAATCTTTTTCATAAGTGAGTCTCCAAATATCCCAAAGTCGATATCAGGTCTAAGGTTTCATACCTTAATATTCCCGAATACTCATAAAAGTTAACTTTTAACTCTTCACTATTTTCTGAGTAGCGACGAGGGGAATTTGAATAACATCCGTATGTAAATGTGAAAAAAATACAGGTTCAGTTATAGCCTAATACACTAGGGTTAAAACTTAATTCTCCATAACCTTCATTAAAAAGGAGGGAATTAGATCAAGCCATTTTTCTCAATTATCAGTTTTTTTGAGAGACAAGATCCGCGCCACAGAACCCCGACTTCTCAAAGAAGTCGGGGTTCTGTGGCTTTCAGATATATTTTTACGACACAAATTATTTTCCCAAATATGCCTCTAGAACTTTGGGATTGGTCTGAATTTCTGCTGGCGTACCGTCAGCTAAGTTCTGTCCTTCGGCAAGTACCCAAACGCGATCGCACAAAGACATAATGACATCCATATTGTGTTCAATAATTAGAAAAGTCATACCGTCAATCCGGTTCCAAGCGATAATGCGATCGCATATATCATCAATCAATCTCGGATTCACGCCGGCTGCTGGTTCATCTAACAAAATTAACTTAGGATTAGTCATCAGCGCCCGTCCTATTTCTAGTAGTTTGCGTTGTCCGCCAGATAAACTACCAGCATAGTCCTGCGCCTTTTTTGCCAAACCCACTGATTCCAACAAGAACATGGCCCGCTCTTGTAGCTGCTTTTCTTCTCTAGCAACAGTATGCGGTTGCAACTGCATTTGCCAAAAGTTTTCACCTGTTTGTTTTTGCGCCGCCAGCAGCATATTTTCTAACACCGACAACCGCGAGAGAGTCCGGGCTACCTGAAAGGTACGTACTACACCCTGCTGAGCGATTTGGTATGTTTGCAAGTTGTGAATCGGTTCACCGTCAAAAATCACTCGTCCCTTATCTGGTCGAATGAAGTTCGAGAGTAAATTAAATAAAGTAGTTTTACCAGCACCATTGGGGCCAATCAAGCCTGTAATGCTACCTTTAGTAACTTCAATTTTTGCGTCATTGACTGCTTTGATACCACCAAAGCTTTTACAAAGTCCAGTGGCTACCAGCAGAGGAAGTTGAGATGACTGGTTATTTACCAAGGGTAAGTTCCTCCTTTTTCCCTAAGATACCTTGAGGACGCCAAATCATCAGTACCATCAAAATTAGACCGATAACCATGATGCGAAATGCACCCAGACGTGCTTCATCAAGGGGAATAAATCTTGGTAAGACTTCGCGCGTGATGGCATCGTAAGCAAAGTAAATCACCGCGCCTAATATAGTACCGACATTATTACCAGAACCGCCTAAAATCACCATAATCCAAGTGTCAAAGGTGAGCTGCGGTTGAAAATTATCAGGGTAAATGGCGCTGATTTGCCAAGCAAAAAAAGCACCAGCGATACCTGCGATCGCACCCCCTAGCATGAGAGACTGTAATTTATACCAAAAGACGTTTTTTCCCAATGCCTTGGGAATTTCTTCATCTTCGCGGATGGCTTTGAGAACTCGACCCCAAGGCGATCGCACCAAAATTTCTAACCGCCAAAATACAAATGCTAAAATTAGCAGTAACAATAGCATTAAACCCGCTTTTGGGGTGTAGTTATACAGAGATATTACCCCAGAAATATAAATCGCTCCTACCAAGAGCGCGAACAACATTCCTACTACCAAACGTGATAATAATTCTTGCTTGCTAGCTAACTTTTTGGCTGAATCAGCAACCCTGGATATTTGAGCAGTCCGAATCCACCGCCATAAGGTAAACAAAGTTACAACAGCCAGTAGCGTTAAAAACGCAATCATCATAAATCTGAAAAACAAATTTGGTTCTGTAGATAACGGTATGGGATAACTTTGCACACCAAATGCCCCAGATGTCCAAGTGTCACCCACAGGTAAATCCTGATTATTCACTACCAAACGAATTAGTTCCCCAACACCGATAGTGACAATTGCTAGGTAATCTTCTCGCAAGCGCAAAGTAGCAAAACCTATTATTAAGCCCAATAAAGCTGCGACAATTGCCCCCGCCACAGCCGATATTAGTAGGGGAACACCCTTTAAGCTCAATAACACGGTTGTATATGCTCCGAGGGTCATAAAAGCGATATGACCAAAGTTAATTAACCCCGTAAAGCCCCACTGCAAGTTAAGTCCCAGACCGAATAGAGCAAAAATTGCTGTAGAAATTGCTAAGAAGATCAGATATTCAACCATATAAATTTAGTTATTTGTCATTAGTCATTTGTCATTTGTTATTGGTTAAGAGTCAAGGGTCAAGAGTCAAGGGGAGCCACTGCGTTGGACGGGTTTCCCGGCTTAAAGCAAGTGGCGTTCAAAAGTCAGTATTTATTGCCCCCTTGCTCCTCTGCTCACTCCTGAGCGAATAAATTTTAGCTTAGCTTGAGGATAGTACTGTATCGCCGTTAAACCTTAGCGATTTTGTGGGAATACTATTTATTGTTGGTGTTGGGTTGTAAATAATAATTGACGTATGAATTTGCTGCGACTTAGGATGCATCACTTAATCGAGCAGTTAGCCGATGAAGATTTGCAAACCATTTGGAGTGTTCTCGAAGCTTTACATTGTGACTTTTATATGCTGAAAGCAATACAACAAGTCAAGCGATCGCAGCAACCGTGGGACATCTTAACCCATGATGAAGCGATACGACTGTTAATGTTTTTCTGAATAGGAAGCGCTTTTAGTCAGCACTATTTTTTAAGGTAACGCCTAGTGAGTCTGGAAGTGCGCTATGCCAGGTCTTTTTTGCTAGACCTAAAAAATTTAGAACCTGCTGCCTACGAGCGGGTGTATGATTTTGTATTTGTCGAGTTTGCTCAAAACTGTCAGCTGCATTACCTTAAAGAACTGCGAAAGCTTGATAGTGAGGGAATTTTTCACCGCTTTACTCTAGATAATTATCTGATTGGTATAGAAATTAGAGGTGAAATTGTGAAATTTCTGCGTGTCATCCCTATGCCAGATGTTTAGGTTAGAGAGTTAAGCGAACACTTAAAACTGTAAACTGTATAAGGCTAGGCAGGGATCGCTATAACCTTACATTAAACTGGTTTTTGGAAAACACTTTACTTGAGATTTCCCTATGGATGCTAGGGCACTTTGGCAACGATACCAAAATTGGTTATATTTCCACGAGGGATTGGGACTGTATTTAGATGTAAGTCGGATGCGGTTCGATGATACCTTTGTGGAGTCGTTGCGGCCGAAGTTTGACAAGGCGTTTGCGGATATGGCGGAACTTGAGAAGGGTGCGATCGCAAATCCCGACGAGAACCGCATGGTTGGACATTATTGGCTGCGAAACCCTGATTTAGCGCCAACTCCAGAGCTTACACAAGAAATTGTCCAAACCCTAGAACAAATCGAAGCCTTTGCTGAAAAAGTCCAAACAGGTGCTATTCATCCTCCCAGGGCAAGTCGCTTCACCGATATTATTTCTATTGGCATTGGTGGTTCCGCTCTAGGGCCCCAATTCGTCGCTGAAGCCCTCGCCCCTGATTTCCCGCCCCTGAAAATTCACTTTATCGACAATGCTGATCCCGCAGGTATTGATCGGGTTCTGACTCATTTGCGAAATAACCTCTCCAGCACTTTGGTATTGGTAATTTCCAAATCTGGAGGAACACCGGAACCCCGCATCGGCATGATTGAAGTTAAAAAAGCCTACGCGGGCCAAAATTTGGACTTTTCTCACTATGCGGTAGCTATTACCAGCGTTGATAGCAACCTAGATAAGATAGCCAAAGCTGAAGGCTGGCTAGCCAGATTTCCCATGTATGACTGGGTAGGAGGACGCACTTCAGAAATGTCTGCTGTGGGGTTAGTACCAGCGGCATTACAGGGAATTGATGTTCGTGCCATGCTAGATGGCGCAAAAGAAATGGATGATGCTACTCGCATCCCAGATATGAAAAATAACCCAGCGGCCTTACTAGCCTTGTCTTGGTACTTTGCCGGCAATGGAAGAGGTGAAAAAGATATGGTTGTCCTACCTTACAAGGACAGCTTATTTTTATTCAGTCGCTATTTGCAACAGCTGGTGATGGAATCCTTGGGTAAGGAAAAAGACTTAGACGGTAAGGTAGTCCATCAAGGCATTGCCGTTTATGGTAACAAAGGCTCAACAGATCAACACGCTTATGTGCAGCAGTTGCGTGAGGGTGTAGCGAATTTCTTTGCTACCTTTGTTGAAGTTTTAGAAGATCATAAAGGCCCATCCCCTGAAATAGATCCGGGAGTCACTTCAGGCGATTATCTTTCCGGTTTTCTTCAAGGAACCAGACAAGCACTTTTTGAAAATCACCGTGATTCAATCACAGTCACCATTCCCCAAGTTAACCCCCGAACTGTAGGGGCATTAATTGCTTTGTATGAGCGTGCTGTTGGTTTGTATGCTAGCTTAGTCAACGTCAACGCCTACCATCAACCAGGGGTAGAAGCTGGCAAAAAAGCTGCCGCTGTTATTCTCGACTTGCAAACACGAGTGGTGACAGTGCTGCAAAAAGAAAAAACTGCTCTTTCCATTGCCGACCTGGCCGATAAAGCTGGCGCATCTGACCAAATTGAGGCAATCTACAAAATTCTGCGTCATCTGCACGCTAATCAGCGGGGTGTGGTTTTGCAAGGTGATTTGGGACAACCCAGTAGTTTGACTGTTTCTGCTAGCTGATAAGCATAAGTTTTACATCACAGTTGAATTTCAGTATTGTTGCTAATGCAACGATTTTGTATGGTTAAGCATCCTTGTTTGAAGTGCAAACTTTAGTACTGGGATGCTTAACTATTTCTATCTTTCGCCAAAGTTAATTTCTCAAGCAATTCAGCCTTGAGTTTCTGAAAGTAATTAGCAGCATCTTTCAAACCTGAAGCTTTAGCATAGCGAATCAAAGGTTCTATTAGCCAAGCTTCTGTGGGAGTCATTTGGGGTTTTAGTGTACCGAGGCGCAAATTCAAGTCTAGCCATTGCAAACTAGAAGGAATATGCTCAGCGTGTTCTCGACAGGTTTCTATAACTTGAGTGAAAATTACCTCAAAATCTTCTTGCAAATCATAGACTTTTACCATTTGCCCAACCCGAAATACTTGATAGACTAATTCACGCATTCGGATTTCATGAGAAGATTCCAGAATGTCTTTGACTGTTAAGACTTTAAAATTGCCTCTAGAATCAATCGCCCAAATCTGTCCCAGCAAATTACAGACGAGATTTACCAATGCCTTATCAAATTCTAGGCGAGTAGCGGAACTGGTGGGAGCCTCTTCAAACCAGCCTCCTCTTCCAACCAAAATCTCACAGCAGCGTTCTCTAGTGCTAGCATCTCCCCCAGCAATCTGAGTTCGTCCTTTTGACCCTGGTCGATAAATGGTTTCAGACCCACTTCCTTCCCGTAGTCCAGTTTGGATTGTTATCCCACGCAGGAATCGACAGACTATTTGAGGCATTTTAGAGGGCCAAAGGTCTGGTAAACGGCCAAAAAGTGTAGCTTCTTCGATTTTTTCAATAAAAATTTGTCGAAACCGCTGAAAATAGATGCCATTAGAACAGAAGACGAACAAGGGAAACGATGTGGCTGGCTGCAATAGCTTTTCTTGTTCTTCAATCAGCACTAATAACTCTACAAGGGTGGTGATTACGTTTAAGAGTTGGTCAGGATTGGGACAGACAAGAACCACTTCTGGTAGAAAACCAGACCGATAGCAAGTGAGTAGGTCGGGTTTGAGGATTGAATGTGTGGGGATAGATTGGATTCCTTGAGGTGTGGCGATCGCAATTTTACCACTCTGCCTCAAGGAGGAAGCACTAACAGACCCTCGTCGTTCTATAAAATAGACGTGATCATCTATCTGCGTTAGCTGTTTTGTTAAATGATAGAAAAAACCGACTCCTAACGCTCCAGTTGGTAAGATTCCTATACTGTTTGAAATTAAGGAACTCATACCTCAATTCTCTGTGAGTTCGGCAAGCACTTGACAAGCCTTGCCTAAATCGGAAACTTTGACCATTAGGCGCATATTTTCACCAGGCTGGACATTACTCCCGTAAATATATTCAATATTAATTTTGGCAGCCGCCAGAGCATGACTCAACAAAGCTAGTTGACCGGGATTATCTGTTAATTCAATGGCTAAAACATCTGCCTCAATCACATAAAATCCCTCTTTTACCAAAAGGGTTTTACAGTTAGTAGGATCGCTAGCCACCAGACGAATAACACCCTGGTCTATGCTGTCGAGCAGGGAAATCGCCTCAATATTAATTCGCTCTTTGGCAATCGTAGTGCTGACGGCAGCTAGGCGACCGGGGTAGTTTTCCAGTGCTACTGTCAGTTGACGTTGGATTTTAAAGTGCATACATAAAAGAAGGCTTTGACCTATGGTCTTGTTTAATTATCTCACTTTGCTGTCATCTTAGTTAGAGACGGCGATAAATAAGAAATGAACCACGGAGGCACAAAGACACAGAGGTAAGAAAAGAGATATTTTGTACTAGCTTGGGTTAATTGGTAAGTCGCGTAGTTAAAAGCGATCGCTTTTACCTTCCCGTAAAATAAAGCTAAGGCAGCATTAGCAAGTAGAGTTAATTACTATGGCTGAATCAACCGCAAAACAACCTGCACGTCGAGGCAGAATATTCCCAGAACGCACTTTACCACCAGAAGAACTTGCTAGACGCAAAGCTGAAGATGAAGTATTTTATCGGCGTTGTCGGGCAATTTTTGAGCGTGTGCGTCCCGATTTGATCAAAGAACACTATGGCTGGTATATTGCTGTAGAGCCGGATAGTGGTGATTATTTGATTGATGTTGATAAAATGCAAGCTCATAAAAAAGCCCTTGAAAAGTACTCAGATATTAGACATTGTGTATTCTGCTTGAATGAGACGGGGACGACTGGCACAATATGATTCTGGGTAGCTTTGGGGATAATGGGCAACTATTTTTTGAAATTGATTTGATTACATCTGATGGATTAAATTTGCCTGTGGATGTCATGTTAGATACTGGCTTCACAGGCTTTATGGCAATTAATAAACAAGATTTAGATGGGCTGGACTGGGCTTACATGGGTGAGGAATCTCTACGAACTGCTAAAGGAGAATCAAGATTTGATATTTATTTAGGTAACGTGATATTAAACGAACAGGAGTATGAAATTAATGTTTATGTAGGGAATGAACTTACAGAAGTCTTGTTAGGTTCAGAGTGGCTAAAAATTCTGCCGTTGGTAGTTAATTACCAGGCTGGTATATTGACTTTGGGATAGTCGCGATGTCTGACGACAAAACGTTTAACGTCTACGCACTCCATTTCTAAAACGAACCGCAGAGGCGCAGAGAACGCAGAGGTAAGATACAAGAGAGTATTGCACTATATTGTAATAATTAGTAAGTCGCGTAGATAGTAAAAGCGATCGCTCTTTTTATCTCGTCCTAAGTAGCCTGTTAAGGGTGAGGAAAGTTCTATCACTAAATCGTGAACTACTTCGTCAAGTAGCTTGGGATGATGAGTGGCATTGTAATGAACACGAATTTCTGTAACCGTGAAACTCTGATGTGTCGTTTTTGAACTTTCGTTGTCTTGTTCAGATAGTTCTTTGACTGCTGTGATAATGTGCGATCGCAACTTAATCTCTCTCTCAGCTTTCTCAATATATTCATCAATTTTATAGTCAATTTGCCCAGGTTCTAGATATTGCTGTAATTCAACTAAATTTATAGCACCTGGATATTTTGCTTTAAATTGAACTAGTTTTTGTAAAGTCATAGCATTAATAATACTTACTTTCCATTTTTGAGCGGCTTTTAGTATATCCGCAGATGGATTACCAGGCCCAATTACTAACTTTGCTGAATCAAGAAATTGATCAGCACCTAAATGCATTCCGCCTAACTTAATTAATTCTTCAACTGTACCGCTAGGAATAAGCCTACCCGCTTTACACTCGCAAACAATAGGGTAAGGTTTTGAACAAAATAAATCTAAGCCCCCAGCGCCACCTTTATAAGCATTTTCAACCTTGAATCCTAAAAACTCCAGACTGTGACGTGCAATGTTTTCAAAATCTGTACCAGCTTGGTAGTTGGTTTTTTTCTCCTCTACCTCGATGCTGCGATCGCCTAATTTTGCAATATCATGTATCCAGGCTAAATCTGGATCGAGTTGCTTAATCAGCTTGTCACTACTCCAGCCCAAAAAGACTTTGATATCGTGATCTAATTCTTTAGCTGCTGGTTGGCTAATGGTTAGAGATGCGATCGCACTCTGTAATTCTTCTAATTCAGGATGTAGTGGTGGCCGTCGATATTCTAGTTGATGCTTGCGTTGGGCGAAGGTGCGATCGTTTAATACTGGAAAATCGTAAAATACCCTAATCTGTTGAGGTAAAGGCACAAAATGACGCTCTTGAATATATACCGGCATCTCAATCTGCTGAGGCAACAAATACACACGCAGATAAGCTAGGAAAATATAAGGACGTTTTGATAGTTGTTGTTGTAATGCTTCTGTCGTCCAAATAGTTAACTGTGATAATTGCTCAAATGATTGAGAATCATCCAACATTTGGCATAGATCGCACTTTGCCCAAGCTTTAATAAAAACTCTTTGAGAATATGAGTTAGCGATAACCTTTTGAGCAATGGGCGAAAAGGTTGAGCGGTAAGAATTATCATGTAACAAGTTAACCGGGATATTGCCTGAATAAAGAGCAAATTTATGACCTGGGTTAATCAATTTTCGAGGTATTGCTGCAATCATTCGCCCTTGAATTAATGCTTCAATGTCGGGAGCAGGTAGACAAAGTGCGTTGTCAATCAATACTGATTCCCTCATACTCAATTAAACAACTCATCCAAATCATCCGTGTTATCTGCTTCACTAATACTGGAAGCATTTAGGAAGTCTTCTATTAGCTTAATATCATCATCATCATTAACAGCTGGCATTTGACCAGAGGGATTACTCAAAATTTCTCGTAATAAAGGATTCTCAAAAGTGATCTGCTTCTGAGAGATAAAATCAAAAACCTGTTCTTCAGTTAATTTATAGTTTATACATTTCTTACAAACAGACCGCACTGTTAATAGTGGTCGAATTTGCTCCTCTATCAAATCCACATTTTCACCTCCTTTTTCTGATATAAGTTGATTGAGTAACTTATATGCTTCTGAATTCTTTTTAATTTGTTCTATTTTAAATTTAGAACGAACTAAACAACCACGAGACAGTTCAAATGTTTCGTAGTCAGTCAAACGTTTTAATCCTGCCGTTAATGTAAATTGAGAAGATTGTATTACAGCTACACCAATCTTTACCTCTTTACCATTCTCTGTGCCGATGATTTTGAAGTTGATAAAATCTCTATTTTGTATTTTTGGTTTGATATCTTTTGTAATGTCTTCAATCATTACTCCTTCTACAATTTGACCTTTTAAAGTTTCAAAGCCAAAATAGATAGCTTTAGCAATTAGTAAACTATCCTCTAGATAATTTCCAATATCTGCTTCATTTTCACGCTTTAAGGCAAGTTCAAAGCGCTCAATTGGATCAGCAGGTAATAGTTCTTCATAAACTTTAAAGTTTTCAGCACACCATTTCAAAGCTTCCCTGACAGTTGGCTTTCCTTTACCAAACTCTTTCAGTTGGCTTTCTTCAAATGGGTAGACTGGATAAGGCGGTAATAAATTCCTTGTCTCGTAAAAATCTTTCAGCCAAAGCGTCACTAATTCAATTAAATAATTTGTATCGATATGTTTTAAATCTATCGGTTTCCGTCGCGTGTATTTTGACACTCTATCTGGCGTACCACCAGGCATTTCATTTACCTTCATTGTCCATGTAACAGGCAGCATAACTGTGATAATAACAACCCCTTGGCTAATTTCTGAGTGTTCGAGAGTATCATGCAGACGCTTCACTAGATCAGCAATTACCAGTTCTGTTGGTAGGCCATCATCAGTAGAGTTATTCTTGACATCTATCTCGTCAAAACAAATAATAATTGGGTTATATGAACTTACTAAATTCAACAATTGCTGAATATTTTTTAGGGCTTCAGCTTCCCTATCTTGACTGCTTTTGGTAAGATTGGGTAATCCCAAAGTATCAGCGTTAAATTGGGCTAACTCCTCACCAGATAACCATTTGATGGCAAAAGGTGACTGAGTTTCTGAAAGCGTCCACAAAATAGCCCGGACAATATAAGGGTCTACATTTTGTTTCTTTCTAAGAACTTGTTTTTGCAGAGCATCTATTAAATTCTTATTCATAGCCAAAGTCTTTGTATAAGCTTGGTCAAATTTTTTGACTAGCTCTGCCGGAGTCTGAGGATTTCCACTTCCAGCTTCGTTTGCCATAGCAGCTGCCACTTCCTGCCACTGCATAACTCCTTGACTACCAGTTTTGCTCAGACTATCTGCTAAGGTTCGCTGGAATTGGTACTTAATTAGATTTAAATCTGTATAATTATTGACACCTGCATAAACGAAAAAAGCACCACCCTCGCGTTCTAGCCGATGGCGAATGCGGCTGAGAAGGTGGGTTTTACCAACTCCTTGTTGTGCAGTTATAGCAATTGAAGTCACTTTATCTTGGCTAGATTGACTTGTTCGTACTAGTTGAATTGCCTGAAAAACTGCATCAGAAGCATGGGCGTTTAAAGTAGGTATGTCAGGGAAATTCTTCCCCCATATATCTTGTTCTTTGACAATACCGGCGTTAGTAAATGGATTGTGACTTTGAATGGCAGCGTTTACAGCTTCTATGGGAGAAACAGGGATATTTGTCATAGTGATTCTATATAGTGTGAGGAACTACAAGGGCATTCGTGGCAATCTGATTAAATCAATCGCTTGGCATAAGAACGCAATCCTGCTCCAGGGATGGTGATTGAATCTTCGCGTTTATCATGAGTCAAGTCTGGTATTTCTCCCGCAATTAGTTGGAAAATGTCCTTCTCCTGTATCTCCAGTAGCCATTCATTGAAATCTTCACGACTTACCCGATCGCCTATTTCTCTCCTAATACGATAAATTGGCACTAGATCATTCAAATTGTAGTTTTGGTTAAGCTTGTCGTATACTTCCAGCGTCACTGATTTAAACTCGTCGTAAGATGCGATCGCCCCACCTTTAACCCCATTAACTGGGACATCTGCACTAGTTAACGCAACATCTATCTGACTAATCCACTTCACCAATGCATTCGCCGCCCAAGTTCCGACAATCGTTCCTTCAAACTTAAAATCACCACTTCTCAAACCATCACTCAATACTTCTAAACCCTTGGGAGATGTCAGAGAGTATCCTTTTTTGGAAATTGCGATCGCTCCTTGTGCCTGTAATTCCTCGAATATACTTTGATAATCTGCTACCTTCTTGGCCTTGGATACAATGCGTTTAGTGAGTTGACCTTTCATTACTTCCTGCTGCGTTCCTCCCAAATCCCACAAAGCCAAAAGCAGACGAGTTCTAGTTTGGGCTGCGTTTTTTGATGTCATGTTGAGTGTATTTTTTGACAGAGATAATTATAGTAACTGTATCTTTTTAAGTAATTTAGCACAAAACAATAACCGCAAAATTGCTGAATATTAGTACGTTTTTGCTATATTTCTTCATAAAAATAGAGAACACTGTGAATTCAGTGTTTTTTATGTAAATAAATTAGTAAAAGTTTATTTCAATACAATTTCAATCCCATCACATTCCAAGTGTCATACAAGAAATACGTATAAAATTTATGCAATCTGTTAAGTGCTCAAGAGTATTGTTGCCTAATTAGCAAATATGTTTCTTTGGGAGGAAAACAGTTTATCTCAAAGGCGGGATGGAAAAATTGAAAAATTCAATCATCATGACACTGAAAACAAAAAGCTGTGTTGTTGTCAATAAGCGGTGTATGTTCTTTTAATTCCAGCCAAAATAACAGTCATTCCAACTCTGTATTTGCAACAGCAAGGCTTTTAGAAAACGCAGGTGATGACGAAATACGATGAACACAATCTATAGAGAACGTAAAATAGTTTCGCGTCTACTGGCAGTGCTGCTTTCAGCATTGCTAACAGTGCCTTTGCTGAGTAGCTGCGGAGGAGGTTCCCGAACTGCTACGCCACCGCCACCTGTTGACGATACCATTGGCAGAAATGTGAGTAATCGTGTTCCTGTAAACCAACCCGAAGCGAAAAAGGGCTTGTCTACAGGCCAAAAAGTGGCGATTTTGGCGGGAGCCGCAGGACTATACTATCTCTACAACAAACATAAGAATGCTCAAGGAGAAGGAGCAGAGGGCAAGTATTACCTTTCTAAGAACGGGCGTGTATATTACCGCGATGCTGAACACCGCGCTCACTGGGTAACTCCACCACGAGAAGGCATTCGAGTTCCGGAATCTGAGGCGCAACAGTATCGGGACTTCCAAGGCTATAACGGGCGTTCCACAGGTCGCGATCTAAGTGGCATAGCTTCAAGCGCAGCGCCGGCACTTTAAATAAGTAAAGCGTGTGTGTAAATGCAAAGCGACTTCCCAGAGGATAACGCCGATCGCGCACGTGGTACACATGAAATTAAATCAGGTGATTAATCATGGTAGATGACTTTTTGCGAAAGGCGAAGGATTTTCTCTTGGGGTCGAACGGTGATCAAGCTGAGCAAGATGCCGAATATCGCGATCGCCAGGTACGTCCAGCCAGCGAAGACCCTTATGGCGACCCAGCAGACCAGGACTATTACGGCAATGTTCGCCCAGCTAGCGAAGACCCTTATGGTGATCCAGCAGACCTGGGAGCTTATGGCGACCTCACACCAGCCAGCGAAGACCCTTATGGCGACCCAGCAGACCAGGAATATTTCGGCGATGTTCGCCCAGCTAGCGAAGACCCCTATGGCGACCCGGCTGATCAGGATTACCGCCGTTAAGCATAACTAATATGTTTTTGACATGGGGATAAATTGTGGAATAACAAAGAAGGCAGTAGATTTTTAAACTACTGCCTTTTGTTTTTGCTGAATAAATTGAGGTTGCCCAAAATTCAAATGTTGCTACCCAAAATTTCCTGCGCTCGGTCTATATTTTTACGCACAGATTGAGCCGAAGCCTGCAAAGCTGCTTTTTCCCCATCAGTGAGATTCAATTGCAATACACTCTCAATCCCACCACATCCCAACCGACAGGGAACGCCAATCACAATGTCTGCTAATTCGTATTCACCTTGCAGATACGCCGCCACAGGCAACAATCGTGACTGATTCAGCAAAATCGATTCCACCATCACACTTGTGGCGGATGCTGGTGCAAAAAAAGCACCACCAGTCTGCATCAATTCCACAATTTCTGCACCACCGTTACGGGTTCTCTCTACTAACCGTTCAATTGTGGGTGCATCTAATAATTCTGTGATGGGAATGCCGTTGACAGTAGCATAACGGGACAAGGGAACCATCAAATCGCCGTGGCTACCCAATACCATCGCCTTGACATCGGCAGGCAAAACCCCCAATTCTAAGGCAATGAAAGTTTCAAAGCGAGCCGAGTCTAACACACCAGCCATGCCCATAATGCGATCGCGTGGTAAACCGGTTGTTTGCCAAGCTAAATAAGTCATCACATCCAAGGGATTAGTAACGACAATAAAAATGGCATTAGGAGAGTGGGCGATCGCTTGCTTCGCTGCTTCCACTACAATCTTGGCATTGGTTTTCAGCAAGTCATCCCGACTCATACCTGGCTTGCGAGGAATTCCGGCAGTAATCACCACAATTTGAGAACCAGATGTATCAGCATAGTTGTTTGTGCCGATAATCTGGCGATTATGTAGTTCAATTCCCTTAGCCTCAGTCAAATCTAAGGCTAGTCCTTGAGGCATTCCCTCGACGATATCCAGTAAAACTACATCTGCCAGGTTTTTCTCCGCAATGCGTTGGGCTAGGGTGCTACCAACTCTACCCGCACCAACGATGGTGACACGAGGTAAATTACACACAATTGAGGAGGTAGAAGAAGACATAATTGGGGTGTAGAGTGCGATCTGTATGAAACCTGCAAAAGCAAGTTTTGTTTGTGTAGCTTCAGATTGAAGTCGGAAAGCGTCTTGTTAAGATAATGCGCTTTTAAATTGCACATTTACTTATGTACTCCTCCAGGGAAGCAAGCTACAAAGCAGCGTCAACATAGGAGAAGGTCATCAACAGTCAAGGGCCAAAGAGCAGTAGACTTTTGACCCTTGTACGGACGCGTAGACGCTCAAAGAGCGGCTTCTCGTAAAAGTATAATCGCGTCTCTACTCTTGACTCTTGACAGCCATAAGGCATAATTACACAAATTAAATGAGTAACAGCTTATTTAAATTCTTCGAGTTGATCTAGACGTAACCAAACGTTTGGTGTTGGCACTTTCCCGAACTTAACAAGAGCGTAATCACCTTTGACATCGACAATTTCGCCTTTAGTATCAAACAAATAGGAAGGAAAGCGTGTATCACTAGCTTTTGCTTCCAGACTGTTTTCCAATTTATCGCGGACAGCGCGAACCATATCTCCTCTTTTGACTGCCATGAGTTCCCCCTCAAGTTTGTAACTTGTTTTATTCAGGATTTTAGCTTGCGCTCAGGGACAAAGGCACAAAGTAATTAGAAGAGGGGAAAATTGGGAAACAAAACTAACGCTGACACTGGGGGCAAAAGTGACTGGATCTTCCAGCTAACCTAATCCGCACAATTGCTGTATCACAAACTCGACAGGGTTCTCCAGCGCGATTATAAACCCAAGCAACACCGCCATAGTTACCATTTGTACCCTGAACACTGAGAAAATTACTAAAAGTTGTACCACCAGCCTCAATGCTGGTTTCTAATACCTGAATAATGGCTGTTCGCAAACGCTCAATTTGCTTTAGCTGCAAATCTGTACATAGAGTTTGGGGTAACACTCCACTCTTGAACAGTGCTTCATCAGCGTAAATATTACCTAATCCCGCCACCACCGACTGATCAAGTAGCGCAGTCTTAATCGGACGGCGGCGGTTTTGGAGTTTGAGAGCTAGATACTCGACGGTGAATTCGGGTGAAAATGGGTCTGCTGCTAGTTTTGCTAAACCAGTAATGATACTTTCTACAGCAATGCTAGGAGGAACCCACCACATTTGACCGAAGGTGCGCTGGTCAACGAAGCGCAATTCTTGGTGATCTCCAAAAAATAATCTGACCCGCGTGTGTTTGTGTAATGGTTCATCTCGATGCAACCACAGTAGTTGACCAGTCATTCGCAGATGAACTCCTAGCCAGCTAGGTGAGGGAGAGGGGGTGAGTTCTGCTAGGAGATATTTGCCGCGACGATGCCAGGTAGCAATGGTACTCCCTTTAATTCCAGCAAAAAATTCACCAACAGAAAACGGGTAGGCGATGGTGCGATCAAGCAACACATCTCCACCCGTAATTTCTTGGTTAAGGGTCAATTGATTTAGACCCCGCCGCACTGTTTCAACTTCAGGCAATTCAGGCATTCAAGCTGATTAAGCAAGCAATTTGATGTATTTGGGAAAGAAGGAATGAGCAAGTATGTAGATACCCTTAAGCAACTTGCCATACTACCAAGAATAAACCGTGAATCCCCACAGGGCGGCTTTTCTGAGAGTAGGGTAGGCTGGGATAAAGGATGAAAGATCTAAAATTTTCATACTTTATATTCCATACTTGACACTTTCCTTCATCATCCCATTAAACAATCACCTTATGACTTTGCTGCTTCTTTTTTCGGCTTAGCCTTTGGTGCTTCAGTCTCTATTAATTCATCTTGGGCGAAGTTATTGGTATTGATACCAGCGTAATTTACCCTTTCAAACCGGACAATTACTGGGTATTTGATACCGCTTTGGTCAATAGAAGCCACGGTTCCGACATCCTGAAACCAGTAGGATTCTGGGCGGAGAATACGTACTTTAGAACCACGTTGAACCATGAGTATTTTCCCTTTTAATTATCAATCGCCAATATATAGGGCTAATTGATTTCACTCTACAACCTGGAGGTGTCAGCAAGAGGTTTTATTAAGTTATTTGTCTGACTGGTCAAGAGAGACGCGATTATACTCTTACGAGAAGCCGCTCTCCGAGCGTCTACGCGTCTGTACAGGAGTCAAGAGTAGAGACGCGATTAATCGCGTCTCTACAAGGGTCAAGAGTTATAAACTCTCCTCTACTTCTCTCTCAAATGTCAAATATAAAAAACTGTCAGATACATCTTGACAGAGTACATACAATCGTGTACCTTCGACGCAAATAGTACTTTTACTCAATATTATGCTTTGCTCAACACAAACACACTCCCCTCATTACCTCTGCCAATCCGCAGATTGTTATCTATATAAGTAATGTCTAACCAGCCCTGTTGTTTATCGCTGTTTAAGGCGGCATCAATGGCCGGAAATTTTTTACCATTTTCAATTTCTTGGATAAAAGTTGCCGGAGAATTGTATCCTATTAAACGTTGTAATCCGACAATAGACCGCTCAAATTTCACCTGGACGCGACGACCTGAAACTGGCTCAAATTTGGCAGCAACGCTGACTAATCCTTCAAGATAGGGTAAGCCATAAATCTCAGCTATGTTGTAGACGCTGGTAGTCTCTACCCGAATACACTGATAAATTTGACCAAGTTTGCACAAAGGTACGCGATCTAGGTTTAACAGACCCTTGCTAGTGGTGTATAGTAATCGCCAATCGCCATCTAGTAAATTACTAGCTTCCACCGGACGTGGTGTAGGGTTAAGGTCTTCCAAATTAGCGATCGCAGCTAAGATAGCTTGTTTCTGTTGCTCAGTTGCAAGTATTCCGCGATTTGTCCCCGCGATCGCATCCATAAGAGCCGTTTTTCCAATCATTGTTTTTCACCTTAAAAATCATTCACTTTCAATTAGCATGAACAAGATATTAATGTCTCCTGTATAGAGCCGTACAAATCACTAAAAACCGCCATCCGTTTGGCATACGGCTATTAAATAAAAAATTTCTATCCTATTGCGGATTTCTAAACTAACCAGTTGAATGAATAACTAAATTAGCCCGTATCAAGTGATAGACTCTAAATGTCAAGTTACCTAAACCTTTTGGTCAACCTTTTCCTGTCCTCGTCGATATGCTGAATTCTCCATTACGTGAAGAACCCCGTAACCAGCGAGCTGCTGTAATTCCATTAAAACAAGAGTCCTCCATCTTGGATTGGTTGCAATCCGGCGGTCGTCTTATCTCGCGTGACGTTCACGAACCGGATTTTCTGGATGACGAAGAAGAAATAGAGTCGCTAATGAGTGTAGAAGATGGTATTGGCGACTATGATCTTGATGATGATGACGATATAGGTATCGCTGAAGATTAGCCTTTTCAATCTGGGGACTTGGTGGTATCCCTAGTCCCTGGTATTCAGTTTTGTAAGTGTGGAGTGAAGGGAAATTTCTGTGGACGCTAAATTATCTCCTGAGCAAGGATTAAACATTTCTGGGATCGCTCTAGCCTCTTTATTAGCCCTAGGGCTGGGTGTTGCAGCATTTTTTTTGGATGCGATGGCAAATAGAGTGCCCTGGCAACTCACCTCATTAACCCTACCACTATTATTATGTGCGCTGGGATCAGGTGTTGTCGGCTATTGGGTAATACCCGTACTGCAAGCACTCAAAACGGGGCAAATAATCCGCGAAGATGGCCCCCAAGCCCATCTAAAAAAAGCAGGTACACCAACGATGGGGGGTATATTTTTTATACCCGTGGCTGTGATAGCTGCCTGTATAATGTCTAACTTTGCTACAGAGGTGCTTGCCGTCTCCGCATTAACACTTAGCTACGGATTTATCGGCTGGATAGATGATTGGCAAATTCTGCGCCGTAAGTCAAATAAAGGTATATCTCCTCGGATGAAACTGGCTTTGCAAATCGGCTTTGCAGCGGTGTTTTGTCTGTGGTTGATGTTTAATCAGCCTTCTAATATTACAAATATTGCCTTGCCTTGGGTGAGCTTTTCGCTACCATTAGGGTTACTATTCTGGCCTTTAGCTGGGTTTGTCTTGGTTGCAGAAAGTAATGCGACTAATTTAACAGATGGTATTGATGGCTTAGCAGCAGGAACAGTAGCGATCGCTCTACTAGCACTAGGGGCCCTAATTGCACCAACCTCACCTGGATTGATGGTGTTTTGTGCTGCTTTAAGTGGTGGTTGCTTGGGTTTCTTAGCTCATAACCGTAACCCAGCCCGTGTTTTCATGGGTGATACTGGTTCTCTAGCGCTGGGAGGCGCTTTAGCTGCTGTCGCACTATTGACCAATAGCTTAGTAGCGCTGTTCATTCTCAGCGGTATCTTCTTCGTAGAAACCCTTTCTGTGATGGCGCAGGTAAGTTACTATAAAGCCACCAAAGGCCCCGATGGTAAAGGCAAGCGTCTCTTCAAAATGGCCCCCTTACACCATCATTTAGAACTTACTGGCTGGTCAGAATTACAAGTAGTTTCCGTATTTTATATAATCGCTGCTATTTTAGCTGTCATCTGTTTAGCGTAGGCGCAGCCCGCCGCAGGCATCGCTCCATTCTGAATCTTTGACACAATTCATCGAATACCAATTGACAACCTCCGCATATACCGGGGGTTGTTTTTTGTTTGTGGCGTTGTCGTCAACCTACTCCGCCGCTTGAGCCATAAAAAATAATTCCCCATTCCCCAATTCTATTTACGCATCTGACTTACCAAGTGAGGAAGTTCTGGTAGTATCAGCTTTTCCATTGCTAGTCGTACAGCATTACTAGAGCCAGGAACAGAGAAAATTAATGTATTTTGATAAACACCAGCAACGGCGCGAGAAGCGATCGCGCGTGAACCAATTTCTTGATAACTTAAAAAACGAAACAACTCTCCAAATCCGGGCAAGATTTTTTCTAGTAAGTTCTCAATAGCATCGTAGGTGGTATCTCTGGGTGCAATCCCTGTACCACCATTGAAAATTACAGCATCCAAATTCGAGCTTTTACCCAGCTGTTCTATCTGTTCTTGAATTTGTGTTGGTTCATCTTTGATAATTGTGTAGACTCCTACAGTATGGTTAGTGTCAAGGAGTAATTGCTGGATTAGCTGACCACTCTTGTCTGTTTCTGGGGAGCGTGTATCGCTGACGGTAACAACAGCACAAATTACCGTAATTCCAGGCGAGTCTGGGTGGGGTTGTTGCGTCATGGTTTTTGTTATTTATTCAGTGGTCAGTTACTCTTTATATGCCACTGACCACTAACTAGTTACCGCTTTTAAGTTTTGCTGAGTCCAAGACCGTTTTCATTGGCGTACCGTTCCATGAAGCGCATAAAGCGATCCCATTCTTCAGCGGATTTCATCAGGTAAAGTGCTTCTAATGCTTCTGGTCTACCGTTGACAAACTTACCCTTAACTTCGCGGGTAATTAATTCCCCTTCTTCATCAATCATGTACATCCCTGTGATGTCTTCGGTGCTGCCTTGTCCTAAAATATTAGGATTTGTAAAAATAAACGTCGCTGTGCCACTGTCGCCAGTACGCGATCGCGTCAAGCGCACCTCTGGAATTACTTCTTCGTCAATACCTCTAGAAAATTGGATTTTCGCCATGATGGATATATTTAAACTTTTTTGATGGTTAATTTAATATTCTCTCATCATTTAGAACGCCACGGTCTAGAGACTAAGGATATTCATTTTTTACGTATTTATATTTAAATTGCTTCGCGCTCAAGTAACAAAGTTACCGGGCCGTCATTTTCAATTGTAACTTGCATCATTGCACCAAATTGACCTGTTTCTACGTGCAAACCACTAGCTTGCAACTTGGTAACAAAGCCATTATACAAATATAAAGCTAATTGCGGGCTGGCTGAGCGGTCAAAAGAAGGACGGCGACCTTTGCGACAGTCACCGTAAAGGGTAAACTGACTTACTACAAGTAACTCGCCGCCAATTTCTTGCACAGATTTTTGCCAGCGATCGTCTCCTTTTTCATCGGGAAACAGCCGCAGTTCTAAACACTTACGCGCCATCCAATCAAGTTCAGCATCAGTATCGGTATCGGCAATACCGACTAGCAAGTTTAGCCCTTGCCCAATTTTGCCAACAATTTCGCCGTTAATAGTAACTTGAGATGATTTAACTCGCTGGATGATCACGCGCATAACGATCAGTTTCAATTCTAGGGCGATCGCATTTTAAAACTAATTAAAAGCTCCGCCTTCATCAAAGCAGATGGCGGAGCTAAAATGCACTTCCGTGTAACTTATAAATAAGTATAAAGGAGTACTATGCGCTAATAACTATTTCCCAAAACCTTTACCGCGATCGCTAGAAGGTAGACAGATGCAGTTTTCCAACTGAGTAATTAAAGTCTCACGATCCAGATTTTGACCAATTAGCACAATTTGGTTTTTCGGTTCACCTTGCCACTCTTCATCATCTAAGGTGAAGCGTTTGCCACAAAGGTGGAAAATATGACGCTTCGGACTTTCATCAAACCACATAATCCCCTTGGCACGGAAGATACTAGAGGATAGCTGGTTATCTAAGAAATATTGAAACTTCCTAATAGAAAAAGGCTTATCACTTTGAAAAGATATGGAAGTGAAGCCATCATTTTCTAAATGATCGGAATGATGGTGATGATGGTCATGTTCATGATCGTGATGGTCATGACCACATGTTGAGTGATCATGGTCGTGGTCATGATCATGATGCTCGTGCTTCTCTTCTTCAGTGTCAAAATACTTGTCAGACTCAAACAAACCAACACTGAGAATTAAGGGGAGTGGTATTTGCGATCGCGTGGTGCGGAGAATTCTCGCTCCTTCCTTGACTTCGTTAATTTTTCTTTCTAAATCATTCAAAGTGGCTTCATCAACCAAATCAGCCTTATTCAGTAAAATTACATCACCATAAGCAATTTGACTGTATGCTGCCTCAGAGTTGAATAAATCCAGGCTATAATTTGCCGCGTCTACTACAGTAATAATCGAATCCAAACGAGTTAAATCCCGTAATTCTGTACCCAGAAATGTTAGAGCAACTGGCAGCGGATCTGCAAGTCCAGTTGTTTCTACTACTAGGTAATCTAGATTTTCTTGGCGTTCTAAAACTTTGTAAACGGCATCTACCAAATCATTATTAATGGTGCAGCAAATACAACCATTATTTAGCTCCACCATGTTCTCACCAGTGGAGACAATTAGCTCGTTGTCAATGCCAATTTCACCAAATTCATTGACTAAAACAGCAGTTTTTAAACCCTGCTGATTGTTGAGAATATGATTGAGTAGCGTCGTTTTGCCACTACCAAGAAACCCAGTAATAATTGTGACTGGCATTCCTTGTTTTGGGGCATCCATTGCTTGAGATTCGGGAGTTACTGCTGATTGCATAGCGCTGTTATCAAAAAAGTCAAAATATTAGGTGTAGCGCAGATAGTCCAGAAAACACTAGCATAGGGATGCTGGACTGTCATCCCAGATGCTTTACTTTATTATTGCGTATCTCCCTATTTTCAGTATTACTCTGTTATGACCCTAACTCTTTACAATACCCTCAGCCGGCGTCAGGAACCCTTTGAAACAGTCGAACCGGGCAAGGTTAAGATGTATTACTGCGGCGTGACAGTTTACGACTACTGCCATTTGGGTCATGCTAGAGCTTGCATTGTTTGGGATGTCGTACGTCGATACCTCCAGTTTATCGGCTATGAAGTCCGCTATATCCAAAATTTTACTGATATTGATGATAAAATCCTCAATCGAGCGCGGCAAGAACATTCATCGATGGAGGCTGTAGCCGATCGCTTTATCAAAGCATATTTTGAGGATATGGCACGGCTTGGGATTAAAGAAGCTGATGAGTATCCCCGTGCTACTCACACGATGAATGGCATTCAGCGGCTAATCCATGATTTGGAAAATAAAGGCTTTGCTTATCCCTCCGACGGCGACGTTTATTATGCCGTGCGACAGTTTTCTGAGTATGGTAAACTTTCTGGGCGTAAGTTAGAAGACATGCAAGCCGGTGCAAGTGGGCGGGTAGACGTAGAAGACCCAGAGTATCAAAGGAAAAGAGACAAAGTTGATTTTGCTTTATGGAAAGCAGCAAGACCAGGTGAACCCGCTTGGGAATCACCTTGGGGTGCAGGTCGTCCAGGATGGCACATTGAATGCTCAGCAATGGTGCGCGATCGCTTGGGTGATACCATAGACATTCATGCAGGCGGAGAAGATTTAATTTTTCCCCACCATGAAAATGAAATTGCTCAATCTGAGGCTGTGACAGGAAAACCCCTAGCTCGTTACTGGTTACATAACGGCATGGTGAAGGTAGATGGTAATAAAATGTCCAAATCTTTGGGCAACTTTACCACCATTCGCGACTTGTTGGATCGAGGAGTTGAGCCAATGGCGGTGCGGTTATTTGTGCTGATGGCGCAATATCGTACACCAATTGATTTTACTGATGAAGCGATCGCAGATAAGACGAACGCTTGGCACACACTCAAAGAAGGCTTACTTTTCGGCTACCAATATGGCAAACAATTGGGATGGGAAGTTGAGATAAACAATCATCCAATTCCCAATCCATACATTGAACGCTTTCAAGAAGCTGTGAATGACGACTTTAATTTTCCCAGTGGGTTAACAGTGCTATTTGAATTAGCCAAACAACTGCACCGTGAGGGAAATATTCTTGTACATCAAGGGAAAACCGAAATACCAGCAGATGAGTTAAAAATACAGTGGCAAACACTCGTCACTTTAGCAAAAGTTTTAGGTTTAGAAGCAAAACCAGAAGTTCAAACTTCTGCGAATAATGGTTTAAGCGATGCGGAAATTGAAGATTTAATTGAACAACGGCAAGCAGCTAGGAAAGCTAGAAATTTTGCCGAAGCTGACCGTATTCGTAATCAATTGCAAGCACAAGGTATTAACTTAATTGATAGTGCTGATGGTACTCGCTTCGTTAAAACTAAGAATTCTTAATTTTTAATTTAATTATGTGGTCTGAACTTACAAAAGCGATCGCTAGTTTCGATATTCCTGCTGATTGGATCGGTATCAGAGCTGTAAAGGAAACTTCCACTAACCGTAATGTTCGTGACAGTTTACCCCAGTCCAACGGCAAATCTTTCACCGTCGGAGCCATGCTAGAAGTTCTAGTTAATGGCTGTCTGGGTTATGCAGCTACTAACTCTCTAGAACTCTCGTCCCTGGAAACTGCTGCTCAAACGGCGTATAAACAGGCACTAGCAGCCAGTGAATGGTGGATACATCCCTTCCGTCAAAGTGAGCGGCCTAAAGTCGTTGGTGAATATCACTCTCCATTCCTAGAGCCATTGGATGCTCTAAGTCCTGGCGAAATTAACGATTTACTAGTTCGCGTTTGCCAAAAACTGAAAGTTGACGACAAGATTGTACAAACCACCGCCAGCGCCAGTACAACTGAAAGAGAATCTTGGTTTGTCAGCAGCAACGGCTCAGAGGTGTATCAAAAAGTTTTATCTTTAGGCACTCATTACGGTGCTACTGCCCAAGATGGGGGAAGTGTACAACAGCGCACCAACAACGGCTGGCAAGCAAATTGTTACCAAGGTGGACTAGAACTTTTAAAACAAGAAGACTTATGGCATCGAGTGCAGCAAGTTGGTGAACAAGCATTAGAACTGTTGACAGCAGAAGAATGCCCAACCATGCCGACCAATTTAGTTTTAGCCCCAGACCAAATGATGCTGCAAATCCATGAAAGTGTCGGGCATCCTCTAGAAATTGACCGAATTTTGGGAGATGAACGTAACTACGCTGGGGGTAGCTTTGTCAACAAAAGTGATTTTGGCAACCTAGTATATGGTTCGCCGCTGATGAACATTACCTTTGACCCCACCGTAGATGGCGAATTTGCCAGCTACGGCTTTGATGATACAGGTGTCGTGGCGACACGAGAGTATTTGATCAAAGAAGGTGTACTTCAGCGGGGTTTAGGCTCTTTAGAAAGTCAAGCAAGAGCAGGTGTGCCTGGGGTTGCTTGTGCCCGCGCTTCCTCATGGAATCGACCAGCAATTGATCGCATGGCTAACTTAAACTTAGAGCCAGGGAATGCCAGCTTTAATGAAATTATCGCCGGGATAGAACACGGTGTTTACATGGAATCCAATCGGTCTTGGTCAATTGACGATCGCCGCTATAAATTTCAATTTGGTTGTGAATACGCCAAATTAATTGAAAACGGTAAACTTACCAAAACCCTGCGTAATCCCAATTATCGCGCAACGACACCAGAGTTTTGGCGCAGTTTAATCCAAGTAGGAGATGCCTCTAACTGGCAAATGTATGGTACTGCTTACTGTGGTAAAGGAGAACCAAATCAGGCAATTTGGGTAGGACATGGTTCACCCGTTTGTGTATTTGCTAACGTTGAAGTTTTTGGTGGAGGAAGTTGAGATAGTCATTTGTCAAGAGTAGAGACGCGATTAATCGCGTCTGTACAAGGGTCAAGGGTCAAAAGTTATTTTCTCCCCTCTGCCCCCTTGCCTCCCCTGCTCCCCCTGCCCCGGTTGCTGAGCGGAGTCGAAGCACTGTCCCACTCCCCCATCTCCCGCTATTCCCACTGTCTCTATAAATGTTCATGAAAATTGAGGAATTATCTACTTTAGAAGTCAGCTTTAATCAACTGATTGAAACGCTACTGCTCAAAACGGTAGAAGGTGAACACTTTACTGTGAAACTGAGCAGCGAACGGAGTCAATTTACTCGTTTCAATCATGCGAAAGTCAGACAAACTGGTTGTGTAGCTGATGGTTGCATAGAACTGACTTTGATGAAAAATCAGCGTAGCAGTTTTCGGCTGTTTCCTTTTACTGGAAATTGGGAAGTAGATTGGCAAATAGGATATAAAGCTTTACAAGAACTACGTGAAGAACTTCCTTTATTACCCGTCGATCCCTATCTAGTTTTGCCATCAGGAAACAACACCAGTCGGGAAGTACATCCTGGGAAATTATTGACAGCAGAAGCAGTAGTGCCAACTGTGCTGGAACTGGTTGCTGAATTAGATTTTACTGGTATATATGCTGGGGGAGTAGTAGTTAAAGGTTATGGTGATTCTAGCGGTCAGAAACACTGGTTTGCTACTGATTCTTTTACATTAGACTATTCTTTATTCACCATCTCGGAACAAGCTGTTAAAGGTACTTTTGCCGGGAGTGATTGGGATGCAGCTGCTTATATAGCCAAAATCAGCGAAGCAAAACAGCAACTAGAAATGCTTTCTCGCCCGGCTAAAGAATTGCCACGAGGACATTATAAAACTTATTTTGCACCTGCTGCTGTTGCAGATTTATTAATGATGCTTTCTTGGGGAGCCGTGAGCGAAGCTGATATCCAACAAGGAAATAGTGCTTTAGCTGCTCTGTGGCGTCAAGAAAAACAACTTTCGCCAGCATTTAACTTGAAAGAAAACTTTCAGCGGGGATTAGTGCCGCGATTTAATGAATTGGGAGAAATGGCTGCACCGGAGTTAAGTGTCATAGAAAAAGGACTTTTGGTAAATACTTTGGTGAATTCTCGGACTGCGAAGGAATATCAAAAAATTGCCAATGGTGCTAATGGTTCAGAAACGTTACGTGCGCCAGAAATAAGTCCGGGAAATTTAGCCTTTGAGCAAATTCTTCCAAGTTTGGATACAGGCTTATATGTATCGAATTTGCATTATTTGAATTGGAGCGATCGCCCCACTGGTAGAATTACAGGTATGACCCGTTATGCTTGCTTTTGGGTAGAAAAGGGAGAAATTATCGCCCCTATTGAAAACTTGCGTTTTGATGAAAGTCTCTATCGTTTCTGGGGAGAAAGCCTGATTAATTTGACCAATTTTCAGGAATTCATTCCCGAAGTAGGTACATACGACGGTCGCCAACTTGGAGGTAGTTTAATTCCTGGTATATTGGTGGAAGATTTCACATATACTTTGTAGTCAGTTTGTGTAAAAAAACTTATTCTTTGGTAGAGATGCGAAATCTAGCGTCTCTACACCGAATTATCAAATCACCTATTTCTGTAGACTGCATTAATTACAATATCTTTGATAGTTAAGTAAATAATTAGTAGCAATAAAAGAAATTGCTCAAATTGAAGAATTGGATCTAATCGCCAGCCTTGAAACAATAAAATAAACCCACATAATAACAATATAATGGGCGTAAATATTACTTGGATAATGTAAAGCGCTAAAGCCCAACCTGCAAGTCTGGCTCCCCTTGGCACTAGCCAAACTAGCATTAAAATAAAATAAACTATTGCCAAAAGTAAATAAATAATTCCAATTAATCCGGCTATATTTAATCCAAAATTAACTTGAGCTAAAGTCTGCATTTATTAAAAAGCCTACTTAATAATTACAAGCAATAATTTTAAACCTATTTATTAAGTAAGTTGAGTTTAGTCTATGGAAATCTAAAAGTTTTAATGAAATTTGTTGGGTTAAGCAGTAGCGAAACCCAACCTAAAATTCTTTCCCATCTGTTTTTAGATCCTCTATCTTCTCTTGCCAGGAGGTGAATGACGCTGCACAGAGCTATCTCCTCGCAGTTGTTGCCGTCCATTGGTAATAATTCGCAACATCTCTTGGAGATCCTGCTCGATATTTCCCAAGACGCCATCGGCATATCCATCAGCACCATCTTCAATTTCTTGAGCTTGGGCGATCGCTGTTTGGCGCATGTCCTCCAACTCTTGCTGACAAGCGTGCCGCTTGCGGTCAATTTCAGTGAGGGTTTCTTGCATGATTGCCTCACACTCTTGTTGCACTTGTCGCCGCAGTTGTTCGGCTTCCTGTTCTGCTTGTCTGACAATATCGCTTTCAGTTAAAATCTGCGCTCTTTTTGCTTGCGCTGCTTCAACAACTTGCTGTCCATACTCTTCTGCTTGCAGCAGAATTTCATCCTTTTGTTCCAGGATTGCTGCTGCTTCCTGAAAAACCGATGGTAAGGAAAGCCTGATGAAATCTAGCTGATCTAGCAGCTTTTCTTCATCTATGAGCGTGCGTCCCGTCAGCGGAATTCGGAGACTAGAGAGAACCATTTCCTCTAGGCGGTCAAGTTCCTGCTGAATGTCTACACTTCCCGATCGCGAAGCATCTCCGTAGGAGTTTCCATTGGCATACTCTTGAGGGGGATTGCTTCCGTTGTGATTGGATTCAACATTGGAGAGTTGTGGTTGTAGCATTGGTATATATCTAGGGCAATGTGTGGGGGAACGAGATGATCGACAGAGCCACCAAACCTTGCAATCTCTTTTACCACACTACTACTTAAAAAACTATACTCATTTGAGGTTGCTAAAAAAACTGTCTCTACTTGAGTAGAAAGAGTTTTATTAGTGTGAGCCATCTGCAATTCTATTTCAAAGTCTGATACTGCCCGTAAACCCCGTAGCAGAACTTGCGCTTGTCGCATTTGAGCATAGTTGACAGTAAGACCGTCGAAGCTATCTGCTTCTACATTAGGTAGATGTTGTGTGGAGAGACGAATCTGTTCTAGCCGTTGCTGAACACTAAACAGTGGCATTTTGTTAGGGTTTCGCAACACTGCGACAATCACCCGCTCAAATAGCCGACTGGCGCGTCCAATGAGGTCAAGGTGTCCCAAGGTGATGGGGTCGAAACTACCAGGATAAACAGCAATCACAATCTTAGATATATCAAAGTTGTTTAGGTGATTATATCGAAACCTTTGTGTGTAACTTACTCAAATCTACCATCTCGCGCTCTGACCAAGGGTGTTAAAGTCCATTGTTGTGGTGGCACAAGTTATGCTCAACTAGGCATTAGGAATTAGACTCCTAAACGTGGATGCTAGACTTCCACTTGCGTCCCCACTTTCTTTGTGAAGGATTCAAGCGTAGCTCCAGCAGTTGAAACGTAACAAACCCCGTACTTAGCAAAGTGCGTGGACAGTTTATGAAATCTTCTAGGTAATTTTGCATGGTACTGGATTCCACCTTGCCCTTGGCGTTTCAATTTACTTCTCCGGGCCCGATTCTGGTGAGAATAGGGCCAATAATTATCCGCTGGTATGGCTTGTTGATTGCCACAGCAGTGTTAATTGGTGTTATTCTTTCTCAATACTTGGCAAAGCGCCGTAATGTTAATCCAGATTTGCTGAGCGATTTGTTCTTTTGGTTGTTAATTGGGGCAATTCCCGGCGCACGGCTATATTACGTTTTGTTTGAGTGGTCAAAATATGCCTCAACTCCAGGAAAAATCCTTGCTATCTGGGAAGGGGGTATTGCCATTCACGGAGCAATTCTGGGTGGTGTTTTGGCAGCGTTAATTTTTGCCAAACTCAAACAGGTTTCTTTCTGGCAACTAGCAGATTTGGTAGCTCCTTCGCTGATTTTAGGACAAGCGATCGGACGTTGGGGCAATTTCTTCAACTCTGAAGCTTTTGGCAGACCCACTAATTTACCCTGGAAGCTATATATTCCACCGGATAATCGTCCTTTAGAGTATGCTAATTTCGATTACTTTCATCCCACCTTCCTTTATGAATCTCTGTGGGATTTAATGGTGTTTGCGCTGTTGATCACGTTGTTTTTTCGCTCTTTAGCTGGTAAGCCACGCCTGAAAGTAGGCACACTGTTTTTAGTTTACTGGCCAGCCTATAGCTTAGGACGCCTGTGGATTGAAGGTTTTCGCACTGATAGCTTAATGCTAGGGCCCTTGCGGATAGCACAAATAGTAAGCAGTCTAGGAATTGTCTTAGGATTAGCTGGGTTAGCTTGGCTTTACTTAATCCAACGCCCTTTACCCGATGTAGTTCCGCCCTTTAAGGGAGATGGGGAGAGTGGGAGATGAGGGAGCAGGGGGAGCAGGGGAGTACAAAGGGAATAAATACTGACTCTTGACTCTTGACCCTTGACTAAGAAATAAAAAATGCCCCAGAGTTTTCTCTAGGGCTTAACCAGGGTGCATCTACCATTACTCTCTACTAGGAAAAGAGGGTAAATCAGGAAAGATACTGAAGAAAATGCCAAAAAAACTTTTTGAGGGACTGTTGTGTGCTCTTATAAGCGTGAATATACTGAAAATTTGGGCTATGAAAAAACTTTATATACTGTAGAACCGTGTGTGTATATTGTGGGAGCGGGCCCTGGAGATCCAGATTTATTGACGGTTAAGGCGCAAAAATTATTGGCTGCTGCCGATGTGATTTTATTTGCTGATTCTTTAGTACCTGAACAGATTTTGGATGTTTGCCGAAAAGACGCGGAGATAATTAGGACTGCAAATCAGACTTTAGAAGAGATTTTGCCGGTCATGATCGAAAGGGTGCGATCGCACCAATCAGTCATCCGTCTCCATTCTGGCGACCCCAGTCTCTACAGCGCTATCCATGAGCAAATGCACCTGCTCGCAGAGGCAAAAATTCCTTTTGAAGTCATACCAGGTATCAGCGCCTTTCAAGCCGCAGCTGCCAAACTCAAAGTAGAATTAACTGTTCCCGGTTTAGTCCAAACCATCATCCTGACACGTATCAGCGGACGTACAGAAGTCCCCGCCACCGAAGAATTAGCTACTCTTGCAGCACATCAAGCTAGTCTTTGCCTGTATTTAAGTGCGCGTCACGTCGAAAATGCCCAAGCTAAACTACTGGAACATTACCCAGCCGAAACCCCGGTAGCAATTTGCTTTCGCATAGGATGGCCAGATGAAAAAATCAGAGTTGTCCCTCTTAACCAAATGGCAGATTGCACTCATCAAGAAAAGCTAATTCGTACTACACTTTATCTAATCAGTCCAGCACTCTTGCCAGCAACAGGGCGATCGCATTTATATCATCCCGAACACACCCACCTATTTCGTCCGTCTCATTAATGAGCTAGTAATCAAACTTCTCTGTACGGTGAAATAAAATTAACACAGCGATTGCCACCATTAAGTTTGACAATTACGTTAGCGCAGCGGGGCGTAGCCCCAGAGCGAATTACGAATTACAAATTATCTATATGCCATTAATAAAAGTACAAACTTCTGTATCTGCTCCTCAAAAAGCTGAAGTTGAGTCAATGCTTTTGGGCCTATCTGCCAAGTTAGCCAAACATTTGGGAAAACCTGAATCCTATGTAATGACTGCGTTTGAACCAGGAATATCCATGACATTTGCAGGGAATACTGACCCTGTTTGCTACATTGAAATTAAGAGCGTCGGCACGATGAAGCCAGACCAAACCGAGGCGATGAGTCAGGACTTTTGTCAGCAGATTAATCAAACGCTAGGTGTGCCTAAAAATCGGATTTACATAGAGTTTGCAGATGCTAAGGGTGCAATGTGGGGGTGGAACGGTTCAACTTTTGGTTAATTCGGGAGTCTCTTACACTAAATACGAGTTAAGAGTTTTGGACTGAAATTCTGGTGTTGCTGAGTGAAAGTATGAATTAGATCACGCAGAGGAGCCAGTGCGTTGGGGAGACACTGCGTTGCGGAGAGAAGTCTGAGCGGAGGCTTCCTCCGATCAGAACTTCGGGGGGTTCCCCCCGTTGTAGCAAGTGTCGTCGGGTTCCCCGCGTTGTAGCAACTAGCGTCGCGCGGAGGCACAGAGAATAAGAGTTTGAGAAATTGAATTTTTGACTTTAATATTCATATCAGTAACGCTAAAATTCCCATTAGGCAGAAAGTTACCCAGTCAACCCTAGTATCAGCAAGAAGTTATAGGATAGAGATCTAGTATCAATCCTTGATTTTTATGTCTGCTACGCCTCTTGTATCTCAGGTTGACTCACACAACCCAGAAAAATCAGAACTAATTCCTCTACTAGGTGCTTCGGTTGTGGAGTTAAGCGCTTGGGTACAGCAGCAGGGACAACCTGCTTACAGAGGAAAGCAACTGCATGAATGGATATATCAGAAGGGGGCGCGATCGCTATCTGATATTTCTGTTTTTCCAAAACAATGGCGTGCAGAAGTTGCAGAAATTCCTATTGGGCGCTCAACCATACATCACCGTGCTGTTGCACCCGATGGCACAATAAAATATCTTCTGCAACTCGTAGATGGTCAAATTATTGAAACTGTTGGCATTCCCACCTTTGGAGAAGGGGGAAAAGGCCCAAAATCCCGGCTGACAGTTTGCGTCTCTACTCAGGTGGGTTGTCCAATGGCGTGTGATTTCTGCGCTACTGGTAAAGGAGGCTACAAGCGAAATCTGGCAGTACATGAAATTGTAGATCAGGTGTTGACTGTACAAGAAGATTTTCAGCAACGGGTTAGCAATGTGGTATTCATGGGACTGGGTGAACCGTTGTTAAATACTGAGAATGTACTAGCAGCCCTGAAATCTCTAAATCAAGATGTTGGTATAGGAGCGCGATCGCTTACTATCTCAACAGTTGGTATTCGCGATCGCATTCGTCAGTTTGCCCAACACCATTTGCAAGTCACTCTTGCTGTTAGTCTCCACGCACCTAACCAAGCGCTGCGAGAAAAACTCATCCCCAGCGCCCGCGCCTATCCTCTAGAAGATTTGCTGACTGAGTGCCGCGAATATGTGGAAATTACTGGACGCCGGGTAACTTTTGAATATATTCTCCTCGCTGGTGTCAACGATTTGCCAGAACATGCATTACAACTGGCAAAATGTTTGAGAGGATTCCAAAGTCATGTGAATTTGATTCCCTACAACCCGATTCAGGAAGTAGATTACAAACGTCCTAACCGCGATCGCATTCAAGCTTTTGTCAACATTCTTAAGCAACAACAAATTGCTGTTAGCGTTCGCTACTCTCGTGGTTTAGAAGCTGATGCTGCTTGTGGACAACTGAGAGCCAGTAAGAATTAAATCTCACTTATTGAGTAAGTTTAAGCACTCGTACAAGGGACTGGGCATTGGGTAAGAGCGCGGAAAAATTATGTCCGGGGATTTGAAACAGAATATCCGCGTGGAATGTTTTCCCAGTCCCCCTTAACCGAAAGGTATTAGGAGTTGTTGGAGCGCATAGTAAGGGTGTGTTAACCTATATTCAATTTTTGAATATATAATTAAAACTATATAAATATCTAAAAAACGATATGTCAGTTCAAAACAAGGACGACACGTTAGATCTAACCTTGATTGAGGAAGCTATTCTTAACGCAATAATATTTCGTGAGCGTTATGGATTAGAAATTATGAGTGCGATCGCGCAAGCCAGTAACGGTGAACGAACCATCGGCTATAGTTCGCTTTACCCCACATTACGAAAGCTGGAAAAGCGCGGATTTGTGACCTCTCGTTGGGGTGATGAAGCTCCAGAAGAAACAACTGGCGCACGCAGACGCTACTACAAGATTACAGGTTCGGGCTTACAAGCCATAGAGAAAAAACAACAGTTTCTAGAAACCTTACAGCATTTGCAACCTGTATTAGGAGAATTTTAGATGATACGACGAATCCATCAACGACGACGTACTGCTCGATTTTCGCAGATAGCACGTTTCATGCAGCGTCTTGTCAAAGCCATTGTTAGAGCCTTCACTTATCTAACGCTAGAATTTGCGGTGTACATTGCGATTGGAGGAGGAGCGATCGCCCTTATCTCTCTAGGAGTACCTAGCAATATAGCTCTTGGTGTAAGTCTGGTTCTAGTAATTTTCAGCCTTGTGGTGAATTTTCTTGCTCACAGGCAGCACCAAATTATCACAAGCCGACCTGCCAGAGCAAGTTCCTCTGTTCCAGTTGGAAGTGAGGTTAAGTTAGCTAATTGGATTGGTCAAACTCTCTCAACTAAAGCGCCTCAAGAGTGGGAAGAATATCAGGATTGGCTCCATGACATTTTGTTAGCTCGTCATCAATTGCTGGATAGCAGCTATCCTGTTTGGAAAATAGCGGTAATGACCTACTGGCGGTTAATTGGACTTTGTATCACTGTCAGTTTACTGAAGCTCAGAAGGTTAGCAATCGCTGCAAGAAGGCAGCGCTAAAATATTGATATCTAAAGAGTTGAGCGATCGCTCAAACTAACCTCTAACAATTAAGGAGAAAACTGCATTGTGAATGGCTCATTCATATCTAAGCCAGGGCTAGTATTCATCATTCTTACAACAGTTTTGCCAATTAATTCTCCTGCCTATGGACAAATAATTGAGACGAATCCTCAAAGGCAAACCTCATTTCAAGAAAGAATCAGACAACAACAAGAGGAACGAGATCAGCAAATACAAGAGCAAGTTCAGAAAACATGGCTACAGTTATATATTCAAGAACCACAACAACAGCAACAGCAACTAAGATTACAACAACAAGAATTTGGCCAACAACGCCAACAAATGAGGCAACAGCAACAATTTAGACAGCAACAGCAACAAATGAGGCAACAGCAGCAAGAATTTAGCCGACAGCAACAATTGAGATTACAACAGCAGGAAGTGAGACGGCAACAAGAATTTAGACGACAGCAAGAATTTAGCCAACAGCAACAATTGAGACTACAGCAACAATTTAGACGACAGCAAGAAAATCTGTGAAGTATTCAGAGTTCCTGATGAGGAGCGATCTCTGTAAAACTTTATCTGGCTTGTTGACGGACTTATACGGCTCTACGACTATCTTCTCAATATCAAATTTCGTTATAAATGTTGTCGATGATACAGTAGACGTTAATAATTTCATTGATCTTTCTCCCCTCTGCCCAATTAGGTATGAGGGGATTTTATATTGCGATCGCTGTATCTCTTATAAAGAGTAACTTGAGCTAAATACTTGCCAATATATCGTCTATCTGTAGATAGATATTACTATTTGAAAAAGCAGCGTCAATTATCTATATAATTCAAATTTATATATATATTCAGGAATATTTTAGGGATGCGCCGACATGATGATTTATACCCTCAAATACGATTGAGTGTTGATCCTACGCCTTTTTGAGATTTTTTATTTGAATTCGCCAACAGTTTCTACAATACAGATTCACCCCAATTCCTGGAAAAAGTCTTGCTCTATGAGGCAAATAATTGTATTGTTAAAGATGGTTTTCTCAAAAGCGCTAACCAAACAAAATTTTATGGTTTTAGCCTTGCATCATATTATGTTGCTAAAAATGCTTAATTGAGAATAATCCAAACGTTAATAAAGTGGGGTTAATGCTTATTTTTTTTAGTTATAATAAACCAGAAGTATTGGGTAAGCTTATACTTTTGCTTTATCAATAACCCCAATCAAGTTTTATCTATAGTCAATGATTGCTTAACAGAATCTTGAGGCAACAAGATAGCTTTTGGCTGAAGACCTAAAGCTAACTTATTGTCAGCAATTAAACTGTTTGTATATAAGGTAAGTAAACTTCAACTACTAACATCTGTATTAAAATATTACATATTTATTTAAGTGAGGAGGGTGATGAATATTTATATTTACTTACCGCAATTTCCAGCATTTGGAGACAAAATCACCGATGGAATGACAAAGGCTATACACGGTTTGTCTTCAGGGCTTGCATCTCATGGGGTTCAAGTTACAATATTGTGCGAAGGTAAAGAAGACAGTTTTTTTAAGTCAAATACTGGTTACGCAATTAAGTGTTTTGCTCAAAAAAATAAGTCGCATAAATTTGAAATTCCATCCGGTTTAAAGCAGTATATCTCTCAAGAAACAAAAGACTCTATTGTAATTATTAATGGAATATTTTATTTTAAAAGTTATCTATTATCACGTTTGTGTAAAAAAAATGCTATTCCATATATAATTGCACCCCACGATCCTTATCATCCATCTATTTTTAGTAAAAATGCCCATCTTAAATGGTCTTATTGGTATCTCATAGAAAAACGTCTATTGCAGCAAGCAAATGCTATCCAAGTTTTAGATATTCGCCATGCTAAATGGTTGGAACGTTTAAATATTCATACCCCAGCTATAGAGACACCCAATGGCTTTTCACCCGATGATGTACACTCTGAATCTTTGCTAAGTTGGACAGAGGTAGGAATTCCTAAACTTTTATTTTTGGGACGAATCGATTCCCATAATAAAGGTTTGGATATTTTAATCGATGCATTTAAGGAAGTACTAGAAACGATAGATGCTAGACTTTTTATTCAAGGCCCTGATTGGGGAGATAAAAATAAATTACAAAAGAGGGCTGCTCAACTTTCTATATTAGAAAAAGTTTCTTTTGTTGAGCCAAACTATAATCAATCTTCTTCATCAATAATTGCTGAATACGATATTTTCTGTCTAGCCTCACGTTTTGAAGGGTTTAGCTTAGCTGCTCTAGAAGCAATGCTAGCAGGTCGAGTATTGTTAGTTTCAGAAGTTGCCGGCATTGCACACTATGTTCAGGCAAGTGGTTGTGGAATTGTGGTCAAGCCAGATGTATCATCAGTCAAAGAAGGATTAGTAAAATTATTGAAGTCTCGTCCAAATTGGCAAGAAATGGGATTGCGCGGACGGCGTTATGCACTTGAGCATCTGCAATGGAATCAAATAGCACGTAATGCTTTAGAAGATTATAAAACACTTATTAAATAAAATTTAAATGTTCTAAGTTAGAAAAAATAAAAATCACCTAATGAACAACTTTTTAATTGCCCTTTTAGTAGCTTTACTCCCATCTAAACTAAAAATATTAGTTTTAAAAATAATGGGTCATGAAATTGGTAAAAATGTTTATATTGGTCTGTCAATCTTAAACATTAAAAAAATTACTCTAAAAGATAATGTAAAAATCCAAAGCTTTAACTATTTTAAAAATCTCTCCCATCTAACTATGATGGAAAAATCTGCTATTTCTGGATGGGGGAATTGGTTTACTGCATCCAAACTAAACTATCAAGATAATGAAGGCTTTGGATGTTTGACAATTGGTGAGTGTAGCAGTATAACAGGTAGACATTATTTTGATGTTCCAGGACAAATAATTATAGGTAAAGCTACTTTAATAGGTGGTTATAATTCAACCTTTTATACACATACCATCACCGCAGATATTGATGTTACTAACATTAATAAGCCAATTGTTATTGGTGATAGGTGTTATATCGGTAGTCATTGTATGTTCTTACCAGGTACAGCCATAGGCTCATTTACATTTGTTGGTGCTGGTTCTGTTGTTACAAAGAATTTTATGGATAAGAATTATATTTTATTAGCAGGAAATCCAGCTATGGTTAAAAAAGTCTATCCTAAAGAATCCAAATTTTTTCTAGATTACTTTAATAAATATGGATTTAAGCTAGCTGATTATGCTTATGAAGATACAAAAAAAGCTGAGATTGAAACTAGAATATAAAAAAATCTGGAGTTTGATCGCCAGTTTACCTTAAGTCTACGATTTCAGCAGTAGATGATAATTCAAAATGTAAATAATCAAAAAATAGCTAACACAGGTGTGCTTGCAATCCTTAATGGACTGTAGAAAGCTATAGTTTTCAAGTTGTGCAATGTACTAGGATGAGAATGCAAAATGAATGAGCCAGTAATACATTCTACGCCTACTGTATCAGTAATGATGCTTGCTTATAATGTGAAAAAATATATTAATGATGCTATTGAGAGCGTACTAAATCAGACTTTTTCTGATTGGGAACTCATCATTATAGATGACGGTAGTACTGATGGAACTACCGAATTAATCGCTCAGTATGCAGCAAAAGATTCACGAATTAAAGTCTACTATCAAGAACATAGTGGTCGAGGTAAAGCACGTAATAAGTGCTTAGAATATTCTCGCGGTAAGTATATTGCTGTATGCGATAGTGATGATATTTCTTATCCTGAACGTTTTGAGAAGCAAGTTAATTTTTTAGATAACAATTTAGATATTGGCGCTGTCGGTTCCCAATCATGCTCTTTTTGTGAAGAAGCAATTTTTGATCCAGCTAAAATTATCTTTTGGCCTACCAATTCAAATAAAGTGTACCAAGGCTTTAAACAAGGCAAAATGAAAATAGCGAATTGTGCTGCTATGATCAGGACATCTTTATTTAAAGAATACGGCGGTTATTGTGAAGAATTACATCGGGCGCAAGACTATGAATTTTTCAGCAGAATAACTCAAAAAGGTATTGGTCTGACAAATTTACCAGAGGTGCTAGTTTTTTACAGACAATCCAACTTTATTCAGAATTTTCAGTACTTTAAAGAAAAT
This sequence comes from Nostoc sp. B(2019), assembly GCF_010091925.1. Taxonomy (GTDB): domain Bacteria; phylum Cyanobacteriota; class Cyanobacteriia; order Cyanobacteriales; family Nostocaceae; genus Komarekiella. Next base: position 239,411 of record NZ_WVID01000012.1, read on the forward strand.
GCAATATATACCGATTATGCTAATTATCGGTTATCTGGAGGTACTAAAAGTTTCAATGAATTTAACCGTAGAGTAATTAGTAAACTACGTCAAAACTATCTGATATTGAATTATTGGCGATTTTTGATAATTATGAAGGTTAAAAACCTTAAGCTTTACCGTAACCTTTATGCAAATATGAGTTAAAACTAGCTTGATACTCAATATTAAGCTTGGTGAATTTCTCCTAGTAGTACTTCTTGAGATGCACCAGTGGCAGTAGGTAAGTTACCAGGAATGCCTAAATTTCGCCAGTAGGCTAAAACAGCGAAGGCGATCGCTTCTTTAAAATCTGCATTCAAACCAACTTCATCTGTAGTCAACACTGGTACTGATGGCAACAATAACTGTAATCTTTGTTTTAAATAAAGATTGCGACTACCACCACCACATAATAGTATCCGCTGTGGCATTTGTGGTACGGCAGTCCCCTCAACGGAGGGAACCTCCGCACGGGGCAGCCTCAAAAAAGTTTGGTAACTGTGAGCAATTGAAGCAGCTGTAAGTTCTGTAAGAGTTGCCAGCATGTCGGCGGGACTGAGTTGATATGCTTCAGCATCTTGTAAACATTGATGCAGGTAAGCCGCGCCGAATAACTCACGCCCAGTAGATTTGGGCGGCGGGAGATGAAAGTAATCTTGGCTGAGCCATTGCTCTACCAATGGATAGCAAGGAGTGCCACTAGCTGCCCAATCGCCGTTTTCATCGTAAGTTTTAGCACCAGCGCTTAAATGCTCCACAGCCAAATCTAAAAGACTATTTCCTGGGCCGGTATCCCAGGCGCGAATTTTTTCGAGCCAGTCGCCATGTTGTCGAGGAGGAATATACGCAACATTACCAATACCGCCAATGTTTTGAATACAACGCCCCTCCTCAAGATGGCTGAGCAAAAAGGCATCTATTCTCGGTACAAGAGGCGCACCGTGACCACCAATGGCGATATCAGCAGCACGAAAATTACTTACAGTAGTAACACCCGTCAAATGAGCAATCAATTCACCACGCCCTAATTGCAAGCTGTAACCCAAAGGAGTGATGAGTAAAGAGTGAGTTTCTCCCCCTCTTCCTCCCGGTGGACGATGATAAACAGTTTGACCATGAGAACCGATTAGAGTAGCTGGCTGATGATCAATTTGGATATTTTGGGCGGCTTGAGCAAAGCTAAAGGCGATCGCATCATCTATTTGAGCTAATTCTGCCATTGAAATGGCTTCCCCAGCACAAACTGCTAAGATTTTGGCTCTAAGTTCGGCGGGGTAAGGATATGTAGCCCCAGCTACCAACTCAATTTTTAAATCAAAATCTGTACCGGAAATATCTACTAAAGCAGCGTCTATACCATCTACAGATGTGCCACTAATTAAACCGATAACGCGAGTTGGAACAGCAGCTTGTAGAGTTGGTTGCATGGATATACATTCTGGTGTTGATTGTCAGGGATAGTTTAATTCATGCCGCTAGCAATGTCAAAAAACAATCTGCCAACGGATTATAGTTATTAATAATTGTCCCTAACATCGGCTGGAAATAGCGAACAATTCATATAAATAAACCTATGGTTAGCTAGAAAACCTTAGTAGATAAATTTTTTCTCTACTTGATTGATTTGGTTTAGTAGTTTAATTTAAATTATTTACTAATATTTTTAAATTTTGAGTAATAAATCGGGTGTTAGTTATGTTTCGTTTTCAAAAAAATGAGCGTGTAGAATTAACAAGTTCACATCTACAACATGAAAAAGGAAAACAAGGAAGCGTAACTCATATAGGTGACTCAATCTTCACTGGTGGAGATATATTATCTACGTTGGGTTGGACTCCCCTATATCATGTAAAGTTTTTTAATGGAGAAGAGGCTGAGTGTATTCCAGAAGGAAATTTAAAATCTGTGGAGGAAAAACTAAGCTGGAAAGAAAAGGTAATTGACAAGCTGTCAAAGATTGAGCAATTACTTAATAATTGTCCAGATTTGACAGAAGTCATGAGAAAGGAAGCATACGGTTATTTCAAAGCTGCTCAAGAAAAAGCCGAATTCACTAACTTAAATAAAAACTTAGTAGCTAACAATCTCCGTTCTGTATTTGTAATACTTAAAAATACCAAAATAGGGACAGAGATAAAATCTCTAATCAAAGAATTAGTCGCCCCGTTGGACGTTGATAAGAATTTCTTTGAATTATAGTGTCAGTTTAGTCTTGCACTGTTGAGCGCCATTGCTTTGATGAGGATATTTTTTCGCTGGCGATGATGTGCAAATCTATATTTTTGAGCAAACGCACCAATTTTTGAGTTAAAGACCCTTTGAGCAACATTTGCCAGCGAGAACGCTGACTTTCTCCAATCACAATTTGGGTGATCCGATATTTCTCAGCTACTTCGGCGATCGCATTGGCTATATTATTGCTGGTAACACTAATAAAAGTACCTTCAAATTCTTGACATAGCTTCTCACAAGTGTGAATGTGTAGGCTTTCCTCCTTAGTGAGGAAGCGCTCTGGATCAGCGACAAACAAAGTATAAAGTGGAGCATTCATGTAGTTAGCTAGCCTTGCACCCCGGCGTAATAGTTGCACTGAGTTGGGATAGGTAGATACGCACACCAAAACCCGCTCGTGAATGTTACAGAATTGTCCGTTGGGTGTGGTGGCGATTGCGTCTTCTTCTACGTTGTCTGCTACTTCCCGTAAAGCCAACTCTCGTAAAGCAATCAGGTTCCGGCGTTGGAAAAAGTTATCCAAGGATTGTTGGATTTTTTGCGGTGCGTAAATCTTGCCTTCTAATAACCGTTCTTGCAACGTCTCAGGTGTGACATCAACTACTACCACTTCATCTGCTTCATCCAATATGCGGTCTGGAACTCGCTCACGTACTACTACGCCAGTAATTCTTGCTACTAAATCATTGAGACTTTCTAGATGCTGAATATTCATTGTAGAGTAGACATCAATGCCTGCTGCCAAAATTACTTCTACATCTTGGTAGCGTTTTTCTCGCAGGGAACCAGGGACATTGGTATGAGCGAGTTCATCGATTAAGACTAGTTGAGGCGTAGACGCATTAGCGAAGCGGTAGCGACGTTCGCGTAAGCGTCTCCCCTTGGGAGAAGGAGCGTCAGCGGCTTGTCGCCAGACATCGCTCTATAATTGCATCTGTATCCATATCCATCAGCATCAACTCACCGCGAGGGAATTGCTTTCGGGGTACAATCTCTAGTCCTTCTGCCTTTTCTGCTGTCTCTTTGCGTCCGTGGGTTTCCAAAAGCCCAATCACGACATCAATTCCTTCCTGTTTGAGTGCGTGTCCTTCTTCCAGCATCCGAAAGGTTTTACCTACTCCAGGAGCCATACCGATAAATATTTTGTGTTTACCTCGCCGCGATCGCGCCGGATAAGGAGAATAACTTGCAGATGTTGAAGGTTTAGTGCTAGCCGAACTAGTATTAGTATGATTTAACATCTTAACTTTTGCTAAGTATATGCAATGAAAGCATCGCTAACTATATTAAATTGCCCTTAATAAGGTTATGAAGTGGGCTGTAATTTTGCATACTATAATTTCCTGATAGAATGCTGGGAAGAAGCTGAATTTTTTTATAGATAAATTAGAAACCTTATTAATGGCTCTTTTCGCTAAACTTGCTGAGGTTTTATGAGTTTGATTCTGCCCAAACGCACCCTATCCCGTCGTCATTTACTGCAAATATCTGGACTTTCTGGATTAGGCTTATTTCTAGGTGGATGTGGGACAAATTTGTTCTCAGATAATGTAAGACAAATATCTGAGCCACTAAACCAAAGTTTGGAAGCGCTTCTACAAACTCAAAAGCCCATACCTGAATTTTCTCTGAGTGCCATTGAGCCAGATAAATTGCTGGTTAATACGTTTGACTTCACCCCGCAAATTGACCCAGCGCAGTTTTACCTAACTATTGATGGTGAGGTAAATAATTCAATGCGATTGAGTATGGCAGACATTCAAAAACTTCCCTTGACTTCGATGGTGATTCGCCATGTCTGTGTTGAAGGCTGGGCTGCGATCGTTCAATGGGGAGGTGTGCGATTACGAGACTTAGTGGCACTAGTACAGCCTAAATCAAGCGTCCGCTATGTCTACTTCAAATCTGCCGATGGCTATTACGAAAGCTGGGATATTGCCTCTGCTGTGCATCCTCAAACTCTCATGGCTTATCAGAAGAATGGGCAACCATTATCAGTTGATAATGGTGCGCCTATACGCCTAGCATCCCCCATTAAACTGGGCTACAAGCAAAGTAAGTGGGTAACTCAGATTACACTAACCAGCAATTTATTGCCTACTAAAGGTTATTGGGAGGATCAGGGGTATGAATGGTTTGCAGGACTGTAGAGACGTTGCAATGCAACGTCTCTACAATTTATTTCTATTCACATTTTATTGATTCTGCTTACTATTAATTTCTTGCAGGTCAAGCGCATAATTCAAGCGCAGAACATTGACTCCCGGCTCGCCAAAAATCCATAAAAATCTACCATCAGTATATTTATTAATTAAACGTAGGATCTCGTTTTCTTCTACTTCCCGCGCACGAGCAACTCGCGGCAACTGCTCTTGTGCTGCTCTTAATGAAATATGAGGGTCTAAGCCAGATCCAGAAGTATAAATTAAATCAGCGATCGGTTGAATATTTTCTTCTCGTAATTGATTAGCCCGCTCTACAACTCGATCCAGTAGCTCTGGATTACTAGCAGCGAGGTTACTAGCACCAGAGATGCCAGTTGGCCTGGCTCTTTTTCCTTGGCTATATCTAACAGTACTGGGACGAGGATGGAAATATCGTTCGGATGTAAATACCTGACCAATCAAAACTGAACCAATTGGTTCATTTTTTAAATTCGGCATGATACTGCCGTTAGCTTGAAATGGAAAGAAAACTTGACCCACTACAAGGATTACGAGAGGATAGATGATTGCAGTCAGCAACCAAAGTACCAGAGTTACGCAAATTGCTCTAATAGTTTCTCTAATAATAGACATAAAAAAGTTTCCACTTGTTCTTAGAATTTTATATTTAATTTTTAATTATTTTAAAAGCGTTCTGGTTGAAAAACGACGACAAACAAGTAAATTATGAGTGCCAGCGCCACAAATCCCAAGATGCCAATTGCCCAGGCAGAACGTTGTTCTAGGGTGTTATTAGCAGCATAAACAGCTGAGGGAACTACCACATTCAAACACAGCAAGATAAAAACAGCGAGTGGTAAGTTTTGTTTACGTCTTTGCGACCCAATCAAGGAAATTGTCTGCATCACATTTATTGATAAAAACTTGCCTAATAAACCAACTTGTCTCATAGTTCTCTTTATTCTTTGCATTCTTGCTATCTTGGCAGTTAATTTATGAGAAAAATCTGAGCAGCGAAAGCCACTACTCAGAAGTTTGGATAATTTTGAATTGCTTAAGCCAACCCCACAACTGTGATTAGCATATCTATTAACTTTATGGCAATGAACGGTGCAATCACTCCACCTAAACCATAAATCAAGATATTGCGTTGTAAGAGTTGATTAGCCGTCAGGGGTCTAAACTGCACACCTTTCAAAGCCAAGGGAATCAAAGCTGGAATAATCAAAGCATTATAAATCAGTGCCGATAGTACGGCAGACTTAACACTGGTCAAATTCATAATATTTAGGCTTTGCAGGTTAGCAGCGGCAAAGACCACTGGAATAATTGCAAAGTATTTAGCAATATCATTGGCGATGGAAAATGTAGTCAATGCTCCGCGAGTAATCAGCAATTGTTTGCCAATGCTAACAATATCGATCAGCTTTGTGGGGTCAGAGTCCAAATCCACCATATTGGCGGCTTCTTTTGCTGCTTGAGTCCCCGTATTCATAGCTACGCCGACGTTAGCTTGGGCTAACGCTGGAGCATCGTTAGTCCCGTCGCCTGTCATGGCAACTAGTTTACCTGCTGTTTGTTCTCTTTGAATGACGCTGATTTTGTCTTCTGGTGTCGCTTCGGCAATGAAGTCATCTACCCCGGCTTCTTTGGCAATGACAGAAGCAGTAATCCGGTTGTCTCCAGTCAGCATGATGGTACGTACTCCCATCCGTCGCAGTTGCTCGAAGCGATCGCGGATACCAGGTTTCACAATATCTTTAAGATAAATCACTCCGTAGATTTCGTTATCTAGGCATACTGCTAGGGGTGTACCTCCCAGTTGGGAAACTCGTTCGTAAGTGGCATCCAGTTCCGGGGTGTCGCGTCCATTGTGGGAACGTACAAACCCTTTAATGGCTCCAACCGCTCCTTTGCGTGCTTCATGTCCGCCTGGTAAGTTAGTGCCACTCATGCGTGTTTTGGCAGAAAAATTCACTCCTTCTGCTTGATTGGGGTCGAAATCAAACTTAGCACCTAACTTTTCTGCTAATCGAACAATAGATTTACCTTCTGGTGTATCGTCAAACACACTAGCTGCCCAAGCTACATTAGCAATTTCTGCCATTGAGTGACCGTTGATCGGGATAAATTCCTCAGCCAAACGGTTGCCAAGAGTAATCGTACCTGTCTTGTCGAGAACTAAAGTGTTGACATCGCCACAGGCTTCGACTGCTCGTCCAGAAGTGGCAATAACGTTAAATTGGGCAACTCTATCCATACCAGCAATCCCAATAGAACTTAGTAATCCGCCAATAGTTGTAGGAATCAGCGCAACCAACAAGGCAATTAAAATTGGTACGCTGACTGGACTGTTGACGTAATAAGCAAATGCGGGCAAGGTTACTATAACAAACAGAAACACTAAACTGAGAACTGCCAATAATACTGTTAGAGCGATTTCATTGGGTGTTTTGCTGCGTTCTGCTCCTTCCACCAAGGCAATCATCCGGTCGATAAACCCTTTGCCTGGGTCAGCTGTGATACGGATAATCAATTCATCAGAGATAATCCGCGTACCGCCAGTCACCGAACTAGCAACATCTGAGCCTGATTCCTTGAGAACTGGTGCAGATTCCCCGGTAACTGCCGATTCATCCACTGAGGCGACGCCCATAATTACCTCGCCATCGGCGGGAATGATATCACCAGCAACGATGTAAATAGTATCGCCTTGTTTGAGGCTAGTAGATGCGACTTCACTAATCAAGCCATCGGGGGCGAGTTTTTTAGCGATGGTTTCTAACTGCGTTGAGCGTAAAGTATCGGCTTGGGCTTTACCTCGCCCTTCAGCTACGGCTTCCGCAAAATTGGCAAACCAAACGGTGAAGAATAAAATCCCTGTTAACAAGCCGTTGAAAAGTTGCGGGTTCTTCTGCGAATCTGGGCCAAAGAGGTTGGGATCAATGGTTACTGCTAGGGTGATGATTGTCCCAACCCAAACCAAAAACATCACTGGGTTTTTGAGTGCATATTTGGGATTGAGCTTGATAAAAGCATCCCTAATTGCTCTGAGATAAAGTCCTTTAGTATTTATCTTCGCCTTTTTGCGTGCTTGGCGGCGATCGCCAGGCCGGGAACTTGGGCGTCTAGCTTTAGAGGTAGTTGCCACCGTATTTATATAGTTAGTGAGGAGGGGAGGAGGGTAGGAGTGGGAGAGTGGGGGAGGGGAGGAGTGGGGATTGATTTTGAATTGTTTCTTTCTTCTTCTTTTTATCTTCTTGTCACCCTATTTTCCTATCTCCCCCTTCCTGCTCCTCTTCTAATTGCCGGATGCTAACTTAAAACCCTCGGCTATGGGGCCTAAAGCCAGAACTGGAAAGAAAGTTAGCACTCCCAAAATCAGAGTTACTCCAGCTGTGACACCAGTAAATACCAGAGAATCGGTTTTCAAAGTACCTGGGGTTTCGGGTACTGCTTGTTTACGAGACATACTGTCAGCTAACAGCAGGATGGCAATAATCGGAATGTAGCGCCCTCCTAACAAACCAACTAGAGTACTCAAGTTCCACCATAAAGTGTTATCCTTCAAGCCTTCTAAGCCAGAGCCATTATTTGCCGCCGCTGAGGCATACTCATAAACTACTTGAGAAATGCCATGATAACCAGCGTTGCTAATTCCAGATAGGGAAATCGGATAAGCTAAGGCGATCGCACTGGGAATTAAAACTACAATTGGGTGAATCAGCAACACTACACTTGCAAGGACGATTTCTCTCTTTTCTATTTTCCGCCCTAAAAACTCTGGGGTGCGTCCCACCATTAGCCCAGTTAAAAACACGGTAAGAATTAAATAAATAAATAGGTAAGCCGTCCCAGTCCCCTGACCACCCCAAATAACCTGGATAAACAGGTTGAATAAAGTTGAAAATAGTCCTTGTGGCATCAAGGAATCATGCATTCCATTGACAGCGCCACACATGGTGGCGGTTGTCATAACCGCCCATAACGCTGTTTGTGCCCAGCCAAATCGAACTTCTTTGCCCTCTAAATTAGGCTGTTCTAATCCGAAGGTGGCATTAACGAGGGGATTACCTTGTAGTTCTCCTACAGCTGTCACCCCAATCAAAATTACAAAAATCACAAACACCATCCAAAAAAGCAACCAAGCTTGTTTGATGTTGTTGGCAAACAAACCGTAGGTGTAAATCAAGGCAGCTGGAATCGAAATCATGGCGATGGTTTCTATTAAGTTAGAAGCGCCATTCGGATTTTCAAAGGGGTGAGCAGAGTTAACACCAAAAAAACCACCGCCATTCTCGCCCAACATTTTGATCATCTCAAATGATGCCACTGGGCCTCTAGCAAGATACTGTGTCCCCCCATCTAAGGTTTTCACAACCAGAGTTCCAGCTAATGTTTGCGGTACACCTACTATAAGCAAGGCGATCGCCCCGATAATTGAAATTGGCAGCAATATCCGCGTGATTGCACGGGTAATATCTACGTAGAAGTTTCCTAGTCCTCTACCTGTCAACCCGCGAATAAAGGCAATTCCTACTGCTAACCCGGTGGCTGCTGAGGTGAACATCAAAAAACCTAAAGCCGCTACCTGGCTAAAATAGCTTAAGGTTGTCTCCCCAGAGTAGTGTTGCTGATCGGTATTCGTCAGAAATGAAATGGTGGTGTGTAACAAAATATCCCAGGTGGGCGCACCGAAACCATTGGGATTCCAGGGCAAGATTCTCTGAAAATATATCAGTAAATAGACTGATATACCCATGATTAGGTTAGTGTATAATACTGCGCGGATATACTGCCAACCCGTCATATCATCTTTCCTGCGTACACCCGCTACTACGTAGAGGCTGCGCTCTATCGGGTTCATTAACAGATCAAGCAGTGTTCTTTCTCCTAAGAAGACACGCGCCATGTATCTTCCTAATACTGGAGTGATTGCTATAACGATACACAACGTTAAGCCAATTTGTAAAAAACCTTGTCCCATGTATTTCGTTCTCAATTAAACTTAAGTGTTAGCAAGCTAATTCTTAGAAATAACAGAATATCAAGATATTTTTTAAAATTTCTGTGAAGAATATTTAAATTTTACTCTTATTCATTTATTTGATCAGTTATTACTATCTGTTTATACAATACATTCTTAAAGTTTGCTACTTTCAAAGATATAAATATTAGAATTAGAAAAAATTTTAATGCGCCTGATAATTATTTTTGTATAAAGTTACACCACTTCACATACTTACCTGTAACCAAAACTAAGGTGAGCAAATAATTTTATTTATTTAATATTTTGTTTAAAAAGAATTTAGCTAGTTCAGATTTTTTTAGAAAACATCTAAATACTTTTATACTAAATTATCAGAAAAAATAATTACACATGAGATATAGTTTAACGAGGAAAATATATATTAGGATAGCTATATTTTAAGTCTTAAGAAATATATATAAAGACATAAATGTGATGTGTACAGATAAATCAGAATTATGTCTGAATTAAATAGTTTTATGGATTGTTTGATTCTAATTTTTTAGAAAAAATGATGATATTAAGTCGATTATTGACTATTAAAGAGGCTCTAGATGAGCGTGGGAAAATCTATTGGCTGATAGCGATCGCCTTTACTATGGTGATATTGCTGGAATACTTGATACCGCTATACGGAGATGATTTTGTTGGCAGATTCCTAATTGAATCAGAGAGCAGTTTTGGGAGTCACTTTCGCAGCTACGGGATTAACATTGTTGAATTTGTTTGTCCGAGGAGTGCTGGCACTGTTGCTAACTGGTTGGTTAAGCAACCGCAACCGCCGCAATCAAGCAGCGATATTGAAAATTTAAATTTGTTTGATCCGACTTTGTAAAATTGATGATTTAATAGTAAATCCAACTCTTCGGCAGTTGGCTCCAAAAGAGCTTCTTGATGACTGTAAGCATCAGCAAAAACAGTTTGATTTGTTACTGAATCTCAATCTTCAGCACATTTGAGTGATTACAGTAATAATACAGTAGCAACTATTATATTTTTAGCATAATTTTGTACTGAATTATAATATTAGGCTTTTTTTACCTTATTCAAAATAGGTTTTAATTCCCTATTCAATTTAGCCACGAAAGTGAATGCTGAGTCATGCATTTCCTATTTAGTGCTGTGTTGCTAAAGTCATAAATTTAGAGTCAAAAGTTAGGAGTTGCCAAGCTTTATTCTCAACAATAATCAGGACGCAACTGCTAAAAAAACTTCTAAAACCCAAACTAATATTGCTGAGGAGTTGCAAATGCTAAATCAAAATATTCTCTTTATCGATCAAGCAGTTACAGACTACGAAACCTTGATTGCTCATATCAAACCAGGGACTAGTGTAGTAGTCCTTGATCCCAGTAGAGACGGGGTAAACCAAATAACCGAAGCTTTGCAAGGTGGCAAATACAAATCAGTTCACATTGTCTCCCACGGCAGTACCGGAAGTTTGCAACTAGGAGCAACCCAACTCAATGCCAACAATTTGAACTACTACACCAATCAATTGCAACAGTGGAAAAATTATTTAACTGATGATGCTGACATCCTACTTTATGGCTGTGATGTGGCAAGTGGTGAAGGCACAAAATTTGTACAGCAAATTAGCCAAATCACTGGGGCTGATGTTGCCGCTTCCACTGACAAAACAGGAAGTGCAGCTTTAGGGGGCGACTGGAATTTAGAGGTGAAGACTGGAGAGATTGAGTCAAACTTAGCCTTTACACCAGAGATAACAAAAGCTTATCGCTCAATTTTACCTACATCTGCCACCTTTGATGTGGGATTAAGACCCTATTCCATTGTTGTCGGTGACTTTGACAAAGACGGTAATACCGATCTGGTAACGGCAAACAAGTCCTCTCAAAGCGTTTCGCTACTTTTAGGAAATGGTGATGGCACTTTTAAACCTGCCACCAACTTTAGCGTGGTTGGGTTCAACGGCTTAAGTCCCTATTCCGTTGCTGTAGCCGACTTCGACAGAGACGGCAATTCCGATTTGGTAACGGCAAACAATATCTCTAATAACATTTCGGTGCTGTTTGGAACCAGTAACGCCAGCTTTGAACCTGCTGTCAATTTTGCTTTACAGTCAGCGTCAGCTCCCATATCCATCGCAGTGGGCGACTTCAACGGAGATGGAAAGTCTGACATAGTAACTGCAAACAATGCCTCCCAAAATGTTTCAGTGCTTTTGGGAAATGATACTGGCGGCTTTGGAAGTGCCAAAAACTTTAAAGTTGCAAGCCGTCCCACTTCCGTTACAGTGGGCGACTTCAACGGGGATGGAAAATCTGACCTAGCGGTGACGAGTTCTTTCTTCAACAACGTCTCAGTGCTATTGGGAAATGGTGATGGCACTTTTAACTCAGCCACCCAATTTGACGTGGGAACAAATCCTAATTCACTCATCGTAGGCGACTTCAACACAGACGGTAAATCTGACTTGGCGGTGGCGAATTCCGACTCTAACAATGTTTCAGTGCTGTTAGGCGATGGCACTGGCGGCTTTGGAATTGCTACCAACTTTGACGTGGGGTTAAATCCTGTATCCGTTACAGTGATTGACTTTGACAAAGACGGTAACTCTGACTTAGCAGTGGCGAATGCAAACTCAGACACGGTTTCAGTGCTACTGGGAGATGGCACTGGTAATTTTGGAAGTGCAACTAACTTTGATGTAGGGACAAAACCTTATTCTGTCACCGTAGGCGACTTCAACAAGGATGGCACGTCTGACCTGGCGGTGGCAAACAGTGAATCTAAAAACGTTTCGGTGCTGCTTAATAATCCCGTTCCCCCTGAGCCGATATTCATCAACGAAATTCTTTTTGATCTCCCAAATACAGACAGTCCTCAAGAATATATCGAACTGCGTGGTACTCCCGGTGCAACCATACCATTTGGAACTTATCTAGTTGGTATTGAAGGTGATTCTGGTGCTAATCCTGGCAATGTTCAAAATATTTTTAATTTGTCTGGTAAGCAGTTTGGTAGCAATGGGTTTCTGGTGCTGTTGCAAAAAGGCAATACTTATTCAGTCAACCCGAATGCAAATGTCCTAACTAATACTGGAAGTGGAGCCGGATGGGGAAGCGGAGCCTCAAGTTCAATTGGTCACATTGGTCAGGCGGGCGCAACTGAGATAGAAAATGGGTCTGTTAGTTTCTTTGTGATTAAAACTTCCACTGCACCCGCCCTTAGCAATGATATTGACTCAGATAACGATGGTACTGCTGATAGTGCTGTGTACTCAAGTTGGACTATGCTCGATTCAGTTTCCGTTTTAGATGGCGGAGCTACAGATAGAGCATATAGCTCGATTGTGTTTAGAAAAGGTTCTACTGGCGGTTCAGTTCCAACTAATGCCACAGTTGTTGACACCTCATTTACAGCAGGATATGTAGGGCGGTCAAGTGAAACTACTGATTCAACAGCCTCGGATTGGGTAGCGAGTTTAACTAGTGGAACAGCACCGAATTTTACATTAGGTACTGCTACGAACACATCACCTGGAAACTTTGCTGAGCAACCATTGAATCACATTGGGGATACTAACTTTGCTCCTCCTGCTAATCTCAATTACGCTATTTCCACTACTACCCCAAATCTAACTGAAGGAAACAGCGGTAGTAAACCTGTAACTTTCACTGTTACCCGCAGTGGTAACACTAGCGTTGCCACTACTGTAAATTATGCTTTGGATGGCACTGCAACTTTTAGCAGCGACTACAACACTATTAAAGTTGCAGGTGTCACAGCTAATTTATCTGGGACTTTAAAATTCGCCGTTGGGGAAACAACAAAGACGATTACATTAAATGTTGTGGGTGATAGAATCACTGAATTTGACGAAACCATTAATCTAACGCTGAGTTACCCTAACCAAACAAGTGCGATCGCTCCAGCCACAGTAACAATTGTCAATGATGACAGCCAACCCGGCATCTCTATCAATAATGCAAGTAGTACTGAAGGCAACACTAATGACTCTACAGCTTCGTTTGCCGTCAGACTTTCTAACCCCAGCAGTGAAACAATCACGGTTAACTATATTACAACTGATGGCAGTGCCACTGCGGGTCTTGATTACACAACAGTAACAGGAAGCCTAATTTTCAACCCTGGAGATACTCTTAAAACAATTTCTGTGCCGATTCTCGGTGATTTTGTTGATGAGTTAAATGAAAGCTTTTTTGTCAATATCTCTACTAATAGCAATGCTAGCATCAGCAATGCTCAAGGCACTGCTACTATTTTTGACAATGATCAAGCGGGTTTCACTGTCTCTCCTGCTACTGGATTAATAACTACTGAAGCTGGTGGCACAGCTAGCTTTAATATCCAACTCACTAGCCAACCCACTGCTGATGTCACCTTAAATTTGAGTAGTTCCAACGTGAATGAAGGTACTGTCTCAGTTTCTAGCGTCACATTTACCGCTGCTAACTGGAATACGTCACAAATCATCACGGTTGCAGGTGTTAATGATGGCATTGTAGATGATAATATTGCTTACAAAATCATTACTGGCACAGTAGTTAGCAATGATTCCAACTATAACAATTTCAACCCTGCTAGTATTGCCGATATTGATGTCATAAATATTAAAAACGGCAATCAAGTAAATAGCATTATCACAGGCACAGCCAAGTCTGATACATCTTTGCAGGGAACTAGCTCGGACGATCTGATTTTCGGCTTTGCTAGTAATGATGTAATTGTTGGTGGAGGAGGAAACGATCAAATTTACAGTGGTTTAGGTAATGATACTCTGACAGGAGGCGCAGGTAATGATATCTTTGTGCTTGCCAGAGGTGAAGGTAGAGATACTATCCAAGACTTCAACAATATTGAAGATCTTATTGCTTTATCAGGTGGTTTGACTTACTCAGGTTTGTCTATTACTCAAAGCGGCAGTAATACCTTAATTAAAGATACTTCCAATAACCAAAATATTGCTCTTTTAATTGGAATTCAGGCATCAACTTTAAACGCTAGTAATTTCACTACTTACTAGTAGTTTGTCAAGAAATAATTGAGTAGTGAGAATTGTTCGTAGTTTGCGCTTTAGCGAAGACAGCGCAAACTACGAATCAAAATTCACATAATATTTAATGGATCTACATCTATTGTCAAGCTAACAGACGGAGGACAAAGCGATCGCACTTCTTCCCAATCTGGCAACTGTGGCAATTCATCAGGGGAAAATTTAATCAATATCTGCCAACGATAACGATTAGCTACCCGCAAAATACTAGCTGGTGCTGGCCCCAATATCTCGAATCCTTCTTCTGCACTCAAGGCTGTAGCGATTATTTGGGCTGCATTCTGCACTTGAATGGGATCAAGACTGCTCAAGCGCAATAAAATTAACCGCCCATAAGGGGGATAATTGAGTGCTTGGCGTTGTTCTAATTCAGTTTGAGAGAAAGACTGGTAATCATGCGATCGCACCGCCTCAATTACTTCATGCTCTGGTGTATAAGTTTGTACAATCACCCTCCCCGGATCTTCGCCTCTACCAGCACGTCCAGCTACCTGAGTCAGGGTTTGAAATGCTCGTTCACTGGCGCGATAGTCTGATAAATGCAACAATCCGTCAGCGGCGACAACGCCCACAAGTGTCACCTGGGGCAGATCTAAACCCTTGGTGAGCATTTGCGTACCTACTAATAAATCTGCTTCGCCGTTGGCAAACTGGGTGAGTAGGGTGCGGTGTGCACCTTTGTTGCGGGTGGTATCGCTATCAAAACGAATCAAGCGCAACTGGGGAAACTGTCGCGCTAATTCCTGGGCTACTCGTTGAGTACCACTACCAAAGAATTTCAGGTAAGGGGAACTACAGTCGGGGCAAAATTTGGGATGCGATCGCGTATAGTTACAGTAATGACACCGCAACAATTGTGGCGCTCCCTCTTCAGTGTGGTGATACGACAGTGAGACATCACAGTGCGGACATTCCAGGACATACCCGCAACTGCGGCAAGATACAAAGGTACTGTGTCCCCGGCGATGAATAAATAAAATTCCTTGTTGCTGTCTCTCTTGTAGCTGTTCTAAAGCTTCTTGCAGCGCCCTACTAAATATAGAACGATTTCCCTGCTGCAACTCTAGCCGCATATCCACTATTTCTACTGGCGGTAGAGGGCGGGAATATATTCTTTCAGGTAATGACAGGTAATAGGACGTGTGAGTAGAATTTTGCTCCCCCTGCTCCCTTATCTCTCTCACACTTACCCAACTTTCCAACGAAGGGGTGGCGGAACCTAATACCAAGGGACAATTTTCTAATTCTGCTCGCCACTGGGCGATGGTGCGGGCGTGGTAGGTGGGGATGGGGGAATCTTGCTTAAAGCTGCTGTCGTGTTCTTCATCTAAAATAATTAAACCCAAGTTGGGCAAAGGGGCGAAAACGGCGCTGCGAGTCCCAATCACAACTTGGGGTTCTCCTGTGAGCATTTGTCGCCAAGTGTCGTAACGTTCTCCGTCTGAGAGGGCGCTGTGATAAACGCTAACTCTGTTGCCAAATCGGGCGCGAAATCGGTCAGTTAGCTGGGGTGTGAGTCCAATTTCTGGGACTAAGACGAGGGCGGATTTGCCTTGATTGAGTAAAGGTGCGATCGCTTGTAAATAAACTTCTGTTTTTCCTGAACCTGTTACTCCATGCAACAAAACTTGAGCAAATCCATCTATTGATTGTATTATCTCTAAAGCATTAGCTTGGGCAACAGTTAAAGATTTAGCGCGATCGCTTGCTAATGCTGGCCCTTGTTCTGTTCGCAGTACTTCCCGTTCTTCAATGACGATGCAACCTTTTTGTACCAACGTCTTGAGGATAGAGGAACTAGCACTGCAAATTTGCAATAATTCACTTTGCCACAACTCACCACCACGTCGCCGTAACACTTCTACAATCTCTCTTTGGCGAGTAGTTAAGTCACTGTCCGTTGCGCCTATCAATATAATTGCTTTTTGCAGCTTTGGTCGAGTTAGTCGTGGGGGTTCTAAGTAGCTTTGTACTAAACCAAATCGGACTAACTCCCGAATTCCCCGGTAGGCAGATTTGACTTTCTGTTGTATGTAAGCAAAACTGTAATCTCCTGCTGGTTGCGCTTGCAGAAGTTCCAAAATTTGTCGCGCAGTTGGAGTTAAAAAAGCTAAAGGATCAGGAGATGCCAGTAAATAACTATTTCCCCCTACCCCCTGCCCCCTGCCCCCTGCCCCTCTGCCTCTAACAAGGCGGATGCGACGCTGCGATCGCCCTAGTAACCCTGGTGGCAAAGCAACCCGGATCACTTGAATCAGGGGTGTATAGTAATATGCGGCGACTCGATTGAGTAATTCCCAATAAGCACTTGGGAAAAACCCGACGCTGACTATATCTTCTACTTCTCGGATTTTTTCGGGGGGTAAATCGATATTTGGTTGTGCTAGGAAACGAATAGCGATCGCTCCTACTTGTTGTGCCCCAAATGGCACACTCAAAATATCACCTGGTTTGATTTCTAACTGGGCTGGCGATCGGTAAGTAAATAGTCCTGTGCTTCCTGGACAGTCTACTAGTACTTCAACCCACCTGTTTAAATTTGTCTGTGACTGATAGGATTCCCCAGGCTCAGCTACCACCAAAGGAGATAAATTCAGGTCATTAATATACATAGTTTCTGACTTTATAGACAGATATTTCCCTTATTTAGCTGGTTAAAATTAACCTGGCTCACTCAACTTTAAGTTTTTGCTTTCACAGACATAAACTGTATTTCGCAATACTTTTATCACCCATGATACTTGATAAGTTTCTTCTTATGTAATCTACTAGACAAATTCATCTCAACTATACGTGCAATAAATATTTTGTACCTACTAACAAATAAAATCACCTCGGCTATTTCCAGAGCGGTTCTCTATCTACTAAATAGGGAATAGCCCTTTTCCGCCTATCGATAGATATTCAACCCTTGCTGTATATGAGATGCTCTTATACAAACAAGATGATCCGGAAATTAAGCTGCTACATTTGTAATTTGTTTCGTTTGGGTAACTCTCATCTAGAGATGCACAACTTCAGTACCAAGTTGTCAATTTATTTAACGACCTCCCATCGCCTAAATAGTAAAAAATTTTAGAAAAATATAGGAAAATTTAACATATTGGAATTATTACCTAAAATTTTGATATTTGTTAAGGTTGAGAAAGTTTGAGGGAGTTTGACATATTTGGTAATTAAGAAAAGAATGAGGAATATATATGTATGTTTATTTATGGCATTCGTAGCCTGAGAAAAAAGTTTTGTTGGGTGCAAAATTCAGTAGTCGTTAAAGGTTCGATTTATCCGTAACCTTTAACAGGTAAGTAGATACTGATTTTTAGTCCTGAAGAAAAATTAGCAAAAGCTTGTATTTTGCTATGTGAAAGGGTGCATTTGTTCATTAAGGAACCTACCAAATCTCAAGCGAGCATCTGTCACTAAATTATGCACCAAAAAAAGCAACAATCCTCAAGGAAACTATGAATATTGCTGAATTGGGAAAAATGGAAATTCTGGAGAATGCTGCTGATAATGAAGAACCATCACTTGATAGTTTAGATTTAGTGGCAGATGAAGATCCTCCAATTGTAGAGAATGTTGAGTCAGAAGAACGCGATGGGGATGAGATGGCAGCGGCTCGCCCTTCGGGATACAATAAAACCGAGCATGATGATGCTGTAGGCGCGTTTTTTAAAGAAATGGCGCGTTATCCGCTTCTAAAACCTGATGAAGAAGTAGAATTAGCACGGCGAGTTAGATTTTTAGAAGAAGTTAGGGAAATACAAGCTTCATTGCATTTAGAAATAGGGCAACAACCTAGCAAGGAACAAGTAGCTTCTCAGCTAGATATGACGGAGAAACAACTAGAAAGTCGCTTGTATCAAGGTCGGGTTGCGAAACGCAAAATGATTCGCTCTAACCTGAGATTGGTAGTTTCCATTGCCAAGCGATATCTCAATCGAGGAGTGCCTTTTCTGGATTTAATTCAGGAAGGAGCAATGGGTTTAAATCGCGCTACAGAAAAGTTTGACCCAGATAAAGGGTACAAGTTTTCTACTTATGCCTATTGGTGGATTAGACAGGCAATTACACGTGCTATAGCTAACGATGCGCGGACTATTCGTTTGCCTATCCATATTGTTGAAAAGCTGAACAAGCTGAAAAAAGCGCAACGGGAACTCAAGCAAAAACTTTGTCGCAATCCCTCTGAAGCTGAAATGGCCGAAGCTTTGGAAATTAGTGTGCAACAACTACGCCAACTACAACAACTACGGCGTCAAGCACTTTCCCTTAACCACCGCGTCGGTAAAGAAGAAGACACGGAATTGATGGATTTGCTAGAAGACGAAGACAACCTGTCTCCAGAAGCAAAAATGAATGAAAACATGATGCGTCAGGAGATTTGGGAAGTATTGGGTGACGTGCTAACTCCACGGGAGAAAGATGTAATTTCTCTACGCTACGGCCTGACAACCAGCGAACCCTGTACTCTAGAAGAAGTCGGAAATATGTTCAATCTTTCCCGTGAGCGAGTGCGACAAATTCAAAGCAAAGCCATGCGGAAATTACGGCGTCCCCACATAGCCAAACGTTTAAAAGGTTGGTTGATCTAGTTTGTCACTTTACACTTTATATGTTAAATCCTTTGGCTTGAGATAGAGATTTAACGCCTGACCTAATTGGCTCTACAAATGAATTTAAGGGCTTATATCTGTATATTTCTTCATCCTGACCTGTAGTAAGTCGTAAAAACTGGGTGTTTTGTACCTTTTTCTTAATCCTTTCTTTAGTCATTAGATATTAGTCACAAAACTTTGCACAGTTGACTATAGACTATGGACTAGAGACTATGGATTATGGACTAATGACATCAGGTAGCGATTTAATTTTGCGTTTTGCAAAACCAGCTGATTGCAATGTACTGTTTGAATTAATTCAAGGGCTTGCAGAGTACGAAAAATTATCTCATGCTGTCACTGGAAATGCTCTAGCGCTTAAGGAGCATCTTTTTAGTACGCCAAGTTATGTAGAGGCAATTCTAGCAGAATATGCTGGTCAAGCTGTTGGTTTTGCCCTATTTTTTCACAATTATTCAACATTTCTGACAAAGCCAGGAATTTATTTGGAAGATTTATTTGTCTTACCAGAATACCGAAGACATGGTATTGGAAAGGCTCTCCTGATAAAAGTAGCCCAGATAGCTGTAGAGCGGAATTGTGGGCGGTTAGAGTGGAGTGTGTTGGATTGGAACGAATCGGCCCAAGCATTCTATCGAAGTATGGGAGCATCTATTTTAGATGATTGGCGAATTTGTCGCGTCACAGAACAGGCGCTTACTGAGTTAGCAATTAAAGGATAAAAGCTGAAATGAAAACCAGTAAAATTTTATTCTTTATTTTTGATCATTCATTAATCCTTAAAACTAAGTTTGACAGCTTGTCTTTTGACGAAGAGAACTGCTCAAATAAGAATTATGGAGGGTATTACACCGAATAAGCCGTTATTGCAGAGAGAACACAAAATGAAAAAAATTCTTTCATTAATACTGTTAGGCATAACAATCTTCACCTTTGCCTTCAGTAGTCCAGCTTTAGCAGCAGACACCGCTAATGGAGCCAAACTTTTTAGTGCGAATTGTGCTTCTTGTCATGCAGGTGGTAAGAATCTGGTTCAAGCTCAGAAGACTCTGAAGAAGGACGCTTTAGAAAAGTATGATATGTACTCAGCTGAAGCGATTATCGCCCAAGTTACAAAAGGTAAAAATGCTATGCCGGCCTTCCAAGGCCGCTTAAAACCTAATCAGATTGAGGATGTAGCCGCCTACGTACTTGAAAAAGCAGACAACGATTGGAAGTAAACCAACTAACGTTTAACTTCAACAACTAAAAATTTGCGGGGCTTTTTGTCCCGCGAATTTTATTGCTGCCGAAATTGTCAAATATGATGCAATACGGTTCAGATAAGATAATTTGCACGCCGATACCTCTGTAGAGACGTTGCTGTAGAGACGTTGCACTGCAACGTCTCTACAATGCGACGTCTCTACACTGAATTGTATTGAAATATGATGCTTATGACTGATTTCTGGCGATTATTTCTCAGTGTGATTATTGCTTTGTTTTTCATTTTTTCGACTCCAACCGCGTATTCATTACCTCTTGTCATCACTCAAATTACAGCAGGCAATTTCTTCGAATTGGGTGTAGATAAGATGCGGCGAGGTGATTACCCAGAAGCAATAAAGAATTTCAGCCAAGCGATTGAACTTCAGAAAGGTTTTGCTGTAGCTTATGGCGATCGCTGTCTTGCTTACCTTCAATTACAAGATTACCATCAGGCGATCGCAGATTGTACTCAAGCAATAAATTTTGCACCCAATAACTTTGAGGCTTATCTGAATCGGGGACTGGCACACTACAGACAAAGAAATTATCTAGCGGCTATTGCCGATTATAATCAAGCGATCGCACTTAAAGCTGATGATTTTCGAGCCTATTACAATCGAGGGGTAGCCTTAGCTGGAGAGGGAAATTACTCAGAGGCGATTGTTGATTACAACAGAGCATTAACTCAAATTCCCCAAAGAACCAGTTTACTCCTTGCGGATATCTATAATGACCGAGGTTTGGCGCACTTGGTGTTGCAAAACCAACAGGCAGCTATGCTCGACTTTAATTTGGCAATTCGTCTCAATGCCAACGATGATAGAGCTTACTTTAACCGGGGTTGTGCTTGCGGTAGAAATGGGGATGACTTTGGTGCAGTGGATAATTTTTCTGAAGTCATTAGACTTAACCCCAGCAATGCTCTAGCCTACGTCAATCGGGGAATTGCTCGCTATCGCTTAGGATACCATCAAGGAGCGATCGCTGATTTAAAAAAGGCATCTGAGTATTTTGAGCACCAAGGAAAGAGGGTCGCCTACGAAAAAACTTTAGATTTACTCAAGAGCCTACGGCAAGAAATACAATTGGCAACTGAAATTGCTCTTTTGTGACATCTAATGTTATCTGTGCTGCTCGTAAGAAGCAATAGGTTCTAATAATTATTAGAACCTATTTTTATCAAGAATTGAATCTTTTTTCCCTTTCCAATATGAATTGGCAATTATCAAATAATTAGACGACTATGAAATTGATCGCTAAATTTGAAAAGTCAACTCCGAAAAGCTGGTTGTCCGATGTATTAAGCGAACTATCATTAGATAGTAGCTTAACTACACCATCAAATATCGTCGTAGCTAACAGTATTTCGGGAGTACTACCACCTTGTATGGTATCCATTTGTACTGGGTTTAGGTCATGCGAAAAATTCTTCGCATCACTATGATGTAAGTCGGAAATTACTATTTTAGCCATTGTCTTTATTTGTGGGTCAGGTAATCAACAGTTGTACAACTTTAGTGGGACACAATTGCCGACAAATGGAATCACAAAGTCGTGTGGTTCACTTGATCAAGAGTGAATTTAACTCTTAAATTCTACATTACCAGTCAGAATCAAGCAGATGATTATGTAAAGTTCTTATATACAAATCAGTTTTTTTTGGACATAAATAACAAGATTACCGACTTATCAAAGAAGTCGGTAATCTAGGAAAGTATTTATAAAGTAAATATTAAGTAGGGTGTGTTATGGCTTTAGCCTAACGCACCGCTAGATAAAATGGTGCGTTAGGCGCTCATGTCAGATGTTTTTATGCCAAATGATCTCGAAATATGCGCCTAACACACTCTACAGTAATTTGATTTTTACTTGATAAATAACCCCTAAGCCACAGTGAGGAAATATGACAGTATGTCTTTTGACACGATTTTACTATTACAGCAACAATACTACCTAGTGACTGTTTTAACTGGGTTTAAGATAACAAAGTGAACAAGTATTTTTTTTTGCTGCAAGTTGCTTTAGCGATACTGATAACATTGCCTACCTTTGCTGCTGAAACTTTAGATATTCCTAGTTTGAGTGAAACTGAGCTACCCGCTACTAATGCAGAGTTATTAACTCAACAAGAAGTCACTCCAGAAAATCAGCCAATCGAACAACCAGAAGCAGAGCCAACTCCTAGCGATGATGCAGACATTTCTATAGAAGCGATTGGAGAAAAAGACAATCTACCTGAGTCTACTCCAACTTACATAATTGAGAAAGAAGAAATTCAAAAACAGGGTGCTACAAGCTTAGCTGATATTTTGAAAAGAATGCCTGGTTTCGCCATCAATGATGTCGGACATGGTGCAGATATCCACACAGGTACATACTACCGGGGAGCCTCAATTAATCAGTCTGTATTTTTGATTAATGGTAGACCAATTAACAATAATGTCAACACTTATCATGGTGGAACTGACTTAAATAGTATTCCCGTAGAGGCGATTGAACGAGTAGAATTATATAGCGGTACAGCATCCGCTTTATATGGTTCATCAGCCTTTGGAGGAGTTGTTAATATCATTACTAAGGAAGGCTATGAACAACCTAAATTGACTGGTAGTGTAGAATTTGGCTCATTGAGTTTAAATAATCAACAAGTCAGTTATGGTGGTTCATCTGGTGCTGTTAAGTATAACTTCAGCTTTGAAAGGTTCTTTTCAGATAACCGTTACCGCGTTCCTGTAGGTGCAGCGAATCGTGATAATCAAGGATTTTTATCGAATGCAGACACAGCTACAAGTACTTACTTTGGTAGCATTGCTCTAGATTTAGATCAGAAAAACTCTTTAAATTTAGATATTACTAAACTCAGCAGTCGTCGCGGCTTAATTTATTTTGGATTTCCTCTACAAAGAGATCGACTAGACCACGATGGCTTGAATGTTGGCTTATCTTGGAAAACACAACTTGGTAATGGAGACGACTCTAATCTTACAACTTCAATTGGTTATAACCAAGATTATTTCAGCACCTATGGCCCTACAGGGGCATTTTATCGTACAGGGATTTTAGATACACAACAACTCTCAGCTAGGGTAGATCATGAGTGGAAACTTACCCCCAATAATAAATTACGCTGGGGATTAGATTTAAAAAATACTGACTTAAACGGTGATGTTTTGAGTACAAATCCTAGTCGAATTGCTAATAACGAAACTGAAAATAGGAGTCTGTTGAATACAGCCTTATTTGCTGTCAATACTTGGAATATTAGCGATAATTTTTTGGTAGACTTGGGACTAAGACAAAGTTTTGATGGTCAGTTTGGGAATTATTTTAATCCTAGTGTTGGGTTGCGTTATGCTGTTACTCCAAAAGTTGCTGTGCGTGGAAGTTGGGCTGGAGGACAGCGAAATTCTGGGTTAGATCAGTTATACGTTTATGATACAGTTCATGGTTGGGAACCAAACCCTGATTTAGAACCGGAAAATGGTTCTTCTTGGACTGCGGGAATAGATATCAATTTTTCTGATAATTTGATCGGACAGTTTACTTACTTTGGTAGTAGTATAGGCGATCGCCTGGGAGTTATAGCAGGAAGATGGGAGAATATTGGACTAGTAGATACCAATGGTTTAGAGGCAGCGTTGCAATTTAAGATTGCTTCTAACTGGTCAACTTTCCTCAACTACACTTATACAGATGCTCAAATAAAATCAGGAACAGAGAAAGGTTTACAGTTAGGTTTGATTCCTTACTCTGTCCTCCAAACTGGTGTTGGTTATCAAAATGCAGGATGGCAAGCTAACTTATATGTTACTTATAACAGTGGCGCTCGCAGAGCCTTCTTTACAAATCCTGGTGACAGGAGTACAGATTTTGCGCCATCCTTCCTAAATTTAGATTTCAGCGGTCGTATACCCATAACTAGCGCTTTGGGACTGACAGTTTATTTAGAAAATTTACTAGGTGAGCAATACGAGCGAGTAAATCGTATCTATAGTCCTGGATTTACTTTCCGTGTGGGTTTAAGTTCAAATTTATAAGTAGGAGAAAATAATTATTAATTCATAATTCATAATTCATAATTCATAATTTAGAGAATGGGTACAGAGCAAGCGACTAAATTTTCAGTTTAGCGGAAAGTTTAGAGCTAACACTCTCTTACAAAGTTTGGATTGGAGGAAACCTCCGCTCCAACGCCAGTCGCCTGCGACGGGAAACCCGTCTTCAGCGCTGGCTCAACTTTGCGCTAATTGTAATTATGAATTAGTAATTATTAATTATGAATTATTTTGACCAATCAATTACAATGGCTAATATGAGAGCCAGAATTGAAAATCAAGTGCTTTTTCTCCATCACGAAGATTTACCAGAATTTAAGAAGGGTGGTTCTGTGGTCAGGAATTCATATTTCTGGGCGCTACGTTCAATTGCTGGTCGCGCTTCGCGTTATCGGGATTGGGAATATGAATCGGAGGTTTGGCTAGCCCTTTCGCGAATGCTTTTATCGTTTGCTGAGTCGGGGTATTTGGGTTTCAAAGAAACCTTACTGGAGTTTCCTCTATCTCAAGGAGAAATTCCTGGCGTGCTACGAGATATTTCAACTTGGGAATAGACTAGGACGGTTCTAAATTGTGTGAAGTACACCAAAAAAACTCAGGACTTACGCAAAAATTGTCAAAAAGCTTAATTTATCGTTTGCGTAGTGTACCGGAGGCATATCGCCTTCTTTACGAGAAGCTTCCGCCAAGGCCTTGGTTTCGCAGATAAGAATTCGTAGAGTGTGCGTAAGTCCTATATTTGTACTGCAATGCCATCTAAACGCAACCTCTTGCAATGTTAATGCATCGACCTGCAATGTTAATGCATCGACCTGCAATGTTAATGCATCGACCTGCAATGTTAATGCATCGACCTGCAATGTTAATGCATCGACCTGCATTGTTAATGCATCGACCTGCATTGTTAATGCATCGACCTGCAAAAATTAACATACCCTTTCTTTAACCTTGCCTGATCTAAAAACATTACTCTAGTTTTAAGCTCGACTTTATCCGTTTTTGATTTAATCAAGCAGGGTAAAATAAGATATTTTGTATTTCATGCAAATGAGAACTGCTATATAGCGTTTCCTAATCTACTGAGATACGAATTTATCGGTGTTTATCTGTGTTTATCTGTGGTTAATTACTTCTTCTGTGTACCTCACTGAGGTGAGAACCGCTATGGTAGCTCCAGTGATTTGTTATTTAACCTCTTCATACCAAATACCCACTGTCTCAAAAGCAACATAAGCAAGCTTGAGAAAATTCACAACTCGTTGTTTACCAAGAACGCCAAATTCTTTATACTCTCGCGCTTGAGCAAAGGTCAGGCGATTTTGGTCAATTATATTTCTTTCTCTGTACGCCAGTTTCGGAAAATCTACAACCTGAATCTTATATTTGTTCACTAAATTTTGAATAGTCATGTCAGACTCAACATACTCCCAATCGTCACACAGTCCTAAATTCCTGACCATCACATGAGGGATGTTGTCGCCGTAGGTATTCACTGACTGAACAAACAGATTCAGGCTGTCATATCCTCCTGTAGACACAAACCACTTGCAAAACCTTACGCCTTCAGAATTCCCCAGTTCAATTAAGTGATTTCTCTCAATCCAGCCTTTTACCGCTCTATGTGATTGAGCTGCTAAATTCACAATTACTGGTTTAGACATTGCTATTTCAAAGATTCTATCTGCTTTATCAGCTAGCCGTTCATCTTCAGTAAACACAGCATACTGACATATCTCCTTATAGACACCAGCGACATCAGGATTAGACCTATCAGTCTCCACAGGTACAAACGGTATTCTCTTATCCAGACAATATTGAATCATTGTTCTGGTTAGTAGAGACTTCCCTACTCCACCCTTCTCACCATCCACTAAATGAATTGTCGGCATAATAATAATGCTAATTTCTACCCAAGACTCAGCAATAACCACAGTAAAAATGCGGATATAACTGGGGTTGCTGTTGATTGTATCAGGTGTGCGCTACAAGTAGTACTCGTCCAAAGCATGTCCTCAAGTTGTTTTATGAAATTGGTTCAAACACCATTTGCGGAATCAACGTTTCGCCTTGTAATTGCCCAATCCCCAAAAAGCGAGCCTCTTGCTCATATACTCGCACTATCCCGGAAAGCTCATGATTTATGGGGATTTGCTGTCCCTGACACCATTTTTGAGCAGATATTGCTGATAAAGTTACAAATGGCAAATGTTGCAACGCTGCATCAGGAATAGTAGGTTGAAATGTTCCGGCTTGTAGTTGTGCTTCTAAGTCGGTCAAGCTAAGACTATCTGCTAAATTGAAGCCACTGCTTTGGGTACGTGTCAAAGCGGCGAGGGTTCCACCTGTTGTTAAAACTGCACCTAAATCACGAGCGATCGCTCTAATATATGTACCAGCACCACAAGCGATCGCTACATCCAATTCGGGAAAATCTCCTTCCCGCCAGTCCAAAATCTCTATCTGAAAAACTTCAACTGTCCGCGCTGGAACTTCTACTGTTTCACCTCTGCGTGCTAAATCATAAAGACGTTTCCCATCTACCTGAATTGCACTGTAACTTGGTGGAATTTGCTGAATCTTACCTTCAAATTGTGAAAGTGCAGTTTTTATGTCTGCAAAATTCAATCCACTACAAGATTGAGAAGTGATGATTTCACCTTGTAAATCATCGGTTGTGGTACGCACTCCCAACCTAATAGTAGCTTTATAAGCTTTATTTTCTGATAAATACTGTAATAATCTTGTGGCTTTACCAAGTGCGATCGGTAACACGCCGGTAGCTGCTGGGTCTAATGTTCCTGCATGTCCTACACGTTTGAGGCGTAGCAGTTTCCGCACCCGCGCTACACAGTCGTGAGAAGTCCAGTCAAATGGTTTGTTTAAATTGAGAAAACCTTGCACTGTAAAATTTTATAGTTTGCAGATTCAGCTATATTCTCATATTAGCGTTGCTGATTGAGACTATAAATTTGTGTCACGCAGAGAGAAAAAGAGTTTGAGAAACTGAATTTTGGATTTTCATACTTTGATTCAGCAACGCCCTAATTGCAATTATGAATTAGTAATTATTAATTATGAATTATTTTGACGTTTTTGGTGTTGTGCTTGGTTAAACTGCTTCTGTTGAAATGTTAATTGGTCGGAATCAATTGCAGGTCGCATATCCCACTGCCATTCTGCTAGTAAGAGTAAACTAATGCTCATTATTAGCCCGGTTGCGAGGAACTGCATAACACCACAATAGGGTAAAACCAATATACCTAGCAGATGAACCAATCCCATGAGAAAAAAGGTGCGCGATCGCATTCCCAATCCTGTACAGATATAGCCAATGGCACTTAATCCCAGCCACAGCGGACACAGGTTCATCAAAACCTCCCCCCAGCCAAGAAAAATGCTCAAATCAGTCAGGATCAAACCCGTTAACATCAAAATCACCCAGCCATATACAATCCAGCGCAGCTGCTCTACACTTACCCAAAACCACGTCAAGCAAACCATGCCGACTGTACCAACTAGAGTTAGCACTGACCACAAAATCGCTTGCGAACTCCAGCTGATGGGGAGAAATTGAGCTGTCACGAAAATGCCAGATGAAATCAGACCCCAAAGAATAAATGCTTGATCAATGCGGGTATAAAATCCTGAAAAAAGGCTAAGATTTCCTACTTGGTAGTTAAGACGTACTAGCCCCTGAAGATCCTGAAAATCAAGCTCATGCTGTTTTTCCCGCAGGAGTGGCTCAGAGTTATTGAAAAAAGTCATTTAAAGTCTATTGCTACAAGTAGTAAGGAATGAATTATTTTTCTATCTTAAGATAGATGACTTTAGTAATAATAACAGACAACAGAAAATTTTAATCAATTAAAGCGTTGTCGGATAACTTTGACGTTGCACTAGAAGTTTAGGAACTGCGGATAAAATGCCCAACCCAAAATCATTATCCTGAGATTTTGCAACACCTAATACCAATTCTCCAAAATACGACAACAGATTTAAGCCTGGAAACCCTGACATATCTGACGCATCTTAATTACGAATTACGTAAAGCCTACGGCATAGCTACGCTTAGAGCGCAGCGGGGCGTAGCCCATTACGAATTACGAATTAGTATAAGAATCAGTAGTAAGTCGCTTCGGTAAGCTGACTGTAACTTTAGTTCCTTGCCCTACTTCACTAAACAAAGCAATTTCACCACCATGTAACTCTACACAAGCTTTAGCGATCGCTAACCCTAAGCCTGTTCCAGGAATTGTATCAACGTTACTTGCACGGCTGAAGGATTGAAACAAGTTTTCTTGATCTGCGATCGGTATGCCAATTCCCTGATCTTTGATGTGAAACATCACCTCTGATTCTTTGCCAATGAGGTGGAATTCTACAGTACCCCCAGCTGGGGAGTACTTAATTGCATTGGACATTAAGTTAACAAAGATTTGCTGTAAAAGTCCGCGATCGCCCCAGAAGCCTTTGTTATTCCCAGTAATTTGAAAAATCACTTTGTGAAGCTCACCTACTGTCTCTCGCTCTTGTTCTATAAGCTCAGAGAAAAATTGTAGTAAATCGAGGGGCATGGGCTTAAACTTTGTCTTGTCCATCTCAAATTGATTAACTAAAAGCATGTTATCCACGAGTTTGGACATATACCTTGCTTTTTGCTCAATAATTTGCTGGAACCGCTGTTGTTTAGACTCATCCAGCCGCTCGCCATGTTTTACTAAAGTGGATGCAGCAGCCAGGATTGAAGTTAACGGCGTTCGACACTCGTGGGAAACTGTCGCCACAATTTGGGATCTAAATGCGTTGAGTTGCTGTTCTTTGGCAAGAGCCGCTTGAGTTTGAGCCAGTAATTCAGCCTGTTGGATAGCGATCGCTAGTTGCACCGACACTTCATAAAGCATCTCCGCATCATCAGTTTGCCACTGCGGCTCTCCTAAGTCGTGTTGGGCAATTAATAAGCCCCAAAGCTTGGGGATCGGGTTCCCGTTATTGCTCAGATTAATGGGAACCACCAAATTAGTTTTTGTATTAAATTGCTCTCTCAGGGTACGGCAATTACTCAAGCCTAGCTCGTAGACATAAGGAATCGGTAACTGGGGATTAGAGATTGGGAAAACTCTTCCCCAGTCCTCCGTCCGCGTAGCGTCCCGTAGGGAAGTTCCGTTCGCCGGACGCCGATGCTCGAACTTCTCTGCTTGTCCCCAATCCTCAGCTTGCTCGCGATCGCCCAGTGCTACAGTCCGCCATGATTTAACAGAGGAGGCAACTATCTTACCGCCTGCATCTGGGTTAAATTTATATACCATCACGCGATCGCACTTCAGAAGTTGCTGAACTTCGACTACAGCCGTATTTAAAATTTGCTCCAAGTTAAGAGACTGGCGAATTCGTAGAGCAGTCGTAGCAATTAGGCGCTGTCGTTCCTGAGTTTTGCTTAGCTGAGCTTGCAAGCACGATTGCTTGATCGCGTTGCGGACTGCTAATTGCAGTACATCCTGTTTCAGCTGTTGCTTGACCAAATAATCTAAAGCACCCCGTTTCATTGCTTGCACAGCAAGTTCTTCATCACCACGCCCTGTCAACATAATTACAGGTACAGAATTCTCAAATATCTCCTGCTTGAGCTTATCGAAGAGTTCTAACCCACTCATATCAGGTAGGCAAAAATCGAGCAGAATGATATCACAGCGAGTTTGCTTCCATAAGGCAAGTCCGTCCTCTGCACAGTCTGCCTCCAAAATCTGGTAGGAATGGTGCGGATCTTTTGAAAGATATCGACGATAGATTTTCCGATCCGCTGCACAATCATCGATGATCAGTAGCGTCCGTGTGTCCAACATAAAAGTATGAGGATCAGGGGGCAATATAAATCCTTTAATCCAGATTGTGTTTATTGCATAATTCTAAAAATAATATAAAATAAGTGTAAATAAAATCTAAATTCTTTAGTGATCCTAAAGAAATCAACTGGCGTTCCTCAACAACCACGTCAAGTTTAGGCAGTGAGAAAAAGAAAAAAAAGCTAAATCTACCAGAGACAAACAGACACAGCAATTTGGAGAGAAAAATATCTCCCTGTCTTCTCAGTTTTCTCTTTTATTTTCCTTATGTTCCTACTGCCTGATCAACAGAAAATAAGCAAATTAATCCAAGACTGGCGGAGTATTAGCTTCAAGCCAATAATCCACAAATGCTTGAATCGTTTTTTTTAGTTCCTGAGCATCCATCGGCTTTACCAGATACCCATTTGCGCCCTTTTGGTAGCACAATTCAATATCTTTGGGATTAGACGATGTGGTAAAAACAACGATGGGAATTTCTTTGAAAATCCTATCTTGCTTTAACCGCTCTAGGATGTCACGACCATCAATCCCTGGTAAATTCAGGTCGAGCAAGATCACAGAAGGTCGGAGCACAGGTTTAGGCTGGCGTAAGACTTCGCCTTTGCCGTAGGCATCGCTCTCCTGTTGATAGTCTCGATAGAGGAATTCTAAAACCTCATCCCCATTAGTACAGCGATGTATGGGGTTTTGGACAGCCATCCGCCGCATCAGCCGTTGCAGCATCCGAAAATCTTCATTGCTGTCCTCAACAACGAGCAGCGGTTCATGAAGTTTTTTTGTCATTCGTGGTCTTAAAAGAACTTAACAAAAATATATAATTGGTGACTATCTTAAACTATTCCAGCGTAAAATAGAAGGCCGAACCAACGCCCAAGGTAGACTCAACCCAGATCTGACCGTCATGTAGTTCGACAATCTTCTTAACAATAGCCAGCCCCGCACCTGCTCCTCCCCCATATTTTTCCTGAGAATGAAGCCGTTTGAAGAGTCGGAAAATGGTTTCTAAGTGATGCTCTGGAATACCAATACCGTTATCCCGCACATAAAAGACGGGGAATTGGGAATGGGGAATGGGGAATGGGGATGGGGAATGGGTCAATAGTTCTTCTCCCTCTGCTCCCCCTGCTCCCCCATCCAGGTAGCCAATCTCCACCCATTGGTCTGGCTTATCGTTGTATTTAAACGCATTGCCAATTAGGTTACTGAAGACCTCATTAACAAGAACTTTGTCACACTGAATTATTGGTAAAGGTCGAGGGATACGAATATCAACAAGCTCACAGTCTTGACGACTAGCACGAAAGACATCAATTACCTGGTCGAGTAATTCGTTAAGGTTAGTGGGCTGCTTTCGTAGTTGTGCTTGTCCTAACTGGGATAGCCGCAGCAGAGCATTAATCAGAGTTTCCATCCGTACAGATAGATTTAACACTGTCTGCAAACATTCAATTCCGTAATCATCCAGTACTTGAACGTAGTCTTCTAGCAATACTGTCGAGAAGTTATAGATACCCCGCAGAGGTTCCTTAAGGTCGTGGGAAGCAGCATAAGCAAAAGAAGCGAGTTCTCGATTGCTGCGCTCCAACTCCTGGTTAATTTTGGCTAACTCATCTGCTTTAGAGAGTACAATACCAACGATCGCATTTTTGAGAGCGATCGCACTGTCAAGTTCGCACGGTATCCAAGGTAGAGAAGTTAATCGTACCGTTTCTTGCCATTGTTCAAAGGATTTTCGTGGAGAAAGGGTAATATTACCATCTACCTCAATCATGGCTGCGTTTGGATTACCTGCCCAGTGTACCGTTTGGATAACTTCGGGGCGAAACCAGAGGATACAATAGCGGCGAACTTTAGAAATCCGCAGTAGTAGCAGCCCACTGGCAGTATTTTTAAAGGCAGTAGCTTCTGGGTAAAGCTTCGGCAGAGAATCGGTAGCAAACAAGTTGTCACTTTGGTTATCTGCCCACTCAATTAAGGCATGAACCTGAGCAATATCTGGTGTTGTCCCCACAAGTGTGATTTCATTATCCAAACAAACCGCTGCTCCAGAAGCGCTGACTAAATCCAGCAACCGGATTTCAGGTTTAATCAATGCATCTATAAAATTGTCTGCTTGAGAAATGGATTCTAGAAACTCAGACTGTAGCGACTTGAGCTTTACTTTATAATCCCATTCCGAATGACTAATTTTGTGCGCTAACTCCGAAGAAATAATCTGTCCCAACAACTCGCACATCTTTTGCACTTCGTAAGGAATATACTTTGGAGTTTGATGATGGCAAGAAATTAATCCCCAAAGTTGCTGCTCTTGAATGAGTGAGAGTACCATCAGAGCTGCCACTCCCATATTTTGATGATATTCAGCACAACATGAATCAAAACTTCGTAGCACAGAGTAGCTTAAATCAAG
Source organism: Nostoc sp. B(2019) (assembly GCF_010091925.1). Taxonomy (GTDB): domain Bacteria; phylum Cyanobacteriota; class Cyanobacteriia; order Cyanobacteriales; family Nostocaceae; genus Komarekiella. The sequence goes on from NZ_WVID01000012.1 coordinate 272,074, forward strand.
ATGCTGATGTGTTGTGGGGTTTTCAGCGGGAACTAGCTTGACAGCTTGAGTAGTCACATCGGGAATGAATCGCAGAAAGGAGCGCGTGTATAATTCCCTAGCCGGTGAAGGAATATCTGTTGCAGGATAGTGGAGTCCTAAATAAGGTGATAAATCTTCTCGTTTAACTTCGGCAATGACAGAACCCGCTCCCTGCGAGTCGAATTGATAAATCATCACCCGATCAAAGCCTGTGATTTTTTGAACTTCTTGCGCTGCCAGATGCAAAAATTCTATCAGGTTGGATGTGCTTTGCATTTTAGCGATCGCCTCACTCGCCAAAGCATGGAAGCTCAAGAAACTCAACTCAGATTTCGAGTCAGTTGGTTCTAACTCCAGAATCACAGCTTCTTCTGTATGATGAGCAATGGCATCAAAGTATCTTTCATTATTCAAAGTTGTAATTGATACTTTCAAAGCAACAGCACTACCAATTTTTTTCACCAAGCATTGCTTGACTGCTTCAACTTGTTGAGTATCAAGCAAGCAGTTCAAAGGTTGACCGAGTAAATCCTTTACCTCTTTACCCAAGTATTGTTGGGTGTTGTTACTAACTTGCAGTATCTCTAATTCTGTACTGAGTGCTATTAGTACGCCATGAGGTTGAATAGAGCCAGGTAGATGAATAGGTTTGCGATCGTGGTTAGTCAGAAAAGTAGCTTGGGCAGTAATATCTTCAAACTGGCTCATGCTTATAAATCAATTGATAGCAACTGATGAGAAGCTGATTTTTACAATAACGCAATTAAATGTCACATTTCTTTAAAGTATATACTGAGCAGTATGAATCGGATACCAGATCAATTGCACTTGTTCCCACAACCGCCTCAGAATGAATTCTGATTAAAATCTTCTAAAGAAGACTGAGTAAAGGTTTTAGTCCACGCAAGCGTGGACTTTAGCCATTAGCCAAGAAATAAATTTTTTGGCAAGAGATGGGGAGTAAATAAATTGCACAGACTTGATTATGCAGTTTAAGAAATAAATTGGCTGATGTGTGGTGTCTACTTAAATTCCATAATCACGTTTGTGTCTGGTCAAATAAAAATTGTTACACGTAGCAGGGCAACGCCGACATCTAACATCCAAAAGCCAAAGTGAAGTATAGAATTAGAGGCTTTTTTCTGAATTTGAAAAAGTAGAATCTTGTTGCGATCGCTACCAAGCACTTGTGCTAATTCGGTTGGGCCGAGGGACTCGATGAGACTTAAACCAAGAGACTTAGTAGAAATACTTTGAGTGTAAGCGGCGTTGAGGTAGGGGATGTATTTTGATTTTCCTGCGACATAAGTTTGGAAAAAAGGCAAACTCAAAACATTCATGTAACGACGCGCTTGGGAAGCATCACCAATCATATCCGCAGGTAATGCTACTTGCTGATTTGCAGGATTTCCATTACCAATGGTGGAAAAGTGAGTACCACCCACAAGCATCACGAGATACTTTTGTGAATTAACAAACCAGGAGAAAGGTAAAATTTGTTCGTATAAAGCTGGTGCTACAGTATCATCACTACTACCGACGATCATCACTGGAGTTTTAATTTGGCTTAAGCCAGCTTTGCCGAAAATAGAGCTAGTAATTGGATTAACTGCGATCGCAGCCTTCACTCTCTCATCCCGCAGATTATACTCCTTGCCGGTCTTACTAATGCTCAATTCCAAAGCCCGACACTGAAGCAGTAAAGACATATTCCAGCTATCTTGAAGTGCCTCTGGTTGACAATCTTGTTCTAGCTGCTCAAAGTTTATCTTAGCGCCTGCTAAGGCTAAAGCTGTGTAACCGCCAAGGGATTGACCAAATACGCCAACTTGTTGCAGATTTAACCGACCTTTAAACCGTGAATCAGAGCGGTTACTCTTTTCTAGTTTATCTAGTATGTATTTCACATCTAAAGGTCGGTCTTTAAATTCACCTGGTTCTGCTACTTCATTAGCGCTTCCATTCAGTAAGGAACGCAATTGTTTAGCATCACTACCCGGATGATTGGGAACGACGACAGCAAATCCGTGGGAAGCTAGGTGAGTGGCTAAATATTGAAAGTTGCTGCTGTCTAAACCCAAACCGTGAGAAATCACAATTACGGGTGTAGAAGTTTTGATATTGGGAACGTAAACATCAGTTAATAAAAGCCGATTGCGTGTCAAGTCAAAAAACTTTAGTATATATTTCTGCGACTTAAACTGTCCCTGACTTCGTAAATCTGGTAATTGCGATAAATTTGGTTGGGGGATGGTAGCAGCTTCTATCTTTGACTTTTGAGAAACAGTTGCGATCGCTCGGTTGGTTTCATTGACAAGTTTCTCAAGTTCCCCAGCTATTTCTAAACTCTGCAATAAATCTAGGTGAATGCTGTTGGTGGGATATTTACGCAACACATTCAAAAGCGTTAAGCCTCCTGATTCGGCTGAAGCTAATATCAGTGCTGCTCGTAAGGCATAAAAACTGGGTTTTGTTTGACGAGATTTGGTTTTAATTACTTGCGTCAATCGACGCAGTAAAAATTCTCCTTGAGGTGTGTAGAGAAATTGCGAAACTACTACCGGACTAACTTTTACAGGACTGAGTAGAATTCGGCGCAATTCCTGAATTTTTTGAAGTGGCAAATACTGTTGATAAGCTGCCAAATCGTCATCAATTACACCTGTTTTGGCGTAGTTCTCTAAAGCATTAACTGAAATGGAAAGCTCTAGAGCAGAATAAGATGCATAAATATGCTCTGCTGCCATCACAGAATTACTGTTTCCCAACGTTGGCAGCAACATTGAAAGAACCAGTAACAGAGAATTTTTTCTCAGAGTACTGGCCCAATTACCAAACAAACTATTCATCGCTCAACTGTTTCAGTGGTATTGTTTCGCGAGGCGTTGGTGGTAGTTATTCTGACACCCTGCTTAGTTTATTTAATATTATTCGCCTCAAAAGTAAGGATTTGTTTTGAGTTTTTTCTCTATTAGCTACAATGTCAAAACTTTAATGCAATATAGGAACACAGATAGGCAAAGTCTCCATTTGGAAAAGAATTGACTTTAGTAGCTTGCTTTTACTGTGAAATCATAACAAATAAAAAAATACCCTGCCTCAGTATTTATAATGTAGCTTTGAATAGGAAAAAAATCACTGAGTAAAAACTAGTAATTTTTCTAAAATAATTACAATCGTTCAGCTTTTCCCAAAGCGATCGCCATTGAACCTGCTACCACTAAAACCGCTCCAAATATTCCTATTAATGTTAAGTGTTCTGGTGGAATTAAAGAAGGTGTAATTACTGATACAATTTCAATTGATATTAAAGTAACAATGGGAGCTAAGGCTAATACTGCACTCACCCGCGAAGCTTGCCAATGTTCTAATGACTCGGCGAAAGCACCGTAAGCTATTAGAGTATTTAAAGCACAGAAAAGCAACATTCCTAAATGCAAAGTATCAAGTATAAAAATTGATTTTACGCTGGCGAGAGGAGTGAATAATAAAGCACATCCTCCATAAATAATTAGCATGATGCTCGCAGAAGATAAAGATTGTAATAACTGCTTTTGTGCTAATGCATAAATGGCCCATGCTAATGCTCCTAGAGCAATTAAAATACTACCTAAGATATATGTGCTATGTGCTGTAATTAAATTCGTCAGTTGTTCCCGAAAAAATAAGAGATAACCCAAGGTCAGTATACTTACACCAATCCATTGATACAGCCGATAACGTTCTTTAAAAATTACTAAGCCTCCCAAACCCAATAAAAGGGTGGATAGCTGAATGAGAACTTCAGCATTAGCAGGGGATGTAAGTGCTAAACCTTGCATAAAAAGGAGATAATTACTTGCTAAGAAGATTGTTGCGATCGCCAACAACTTCCAAGAGTTAGAACGTAATTGTTCTAGCTTGGGTAATTGACCGCGTACCCCTAAGTACACAGCAAGTAACGCAAACGATACCAAAAAGCGAAACCAGATGATGGTATAGACATCAAGCACTTGCAGCGTTACCGTCAAGGCGATCGGTAGAATTCCCCACAAGAAGACCGTCAACAGCGATAACGCTAGCCCTAAACGCCAGCGACCAGAACTTTGATGTAGTGACATTCAAATATCGTAACCAAAGTAGGGCTAGTCATGCCCACGTTAGCACCTTCATAAAAAACCACGCCCCTAGTGAGCGTGGTTTTTGAGTATGGGGAAAAGTAAGCAGATGCCATATCACCCAAGCAGGGGGGCGGCTTTCCTCCTCATTCACAAGGGGATGAGGCTTAGCGCTGCTTTCATATTAAAGTCAATATTTAAGGCTAGAACACCGATTCAGTATTCAAGATAGGGGCAAGAAAAACCGATTATTTCGTAGAGACGTTGCAATGCAACGTCTCTACAGTCAACGATAATTGGTCGTTTTACCGAAA
>NZ_WVID01000013.1 GCF_010091925.1 Nostoc sp. B(2019)
AACGTGTTAAATTTAACTCTAATTCCACAACTTAATGTTTTGTTACATACTTGTAAATTTTCTCGCCCACCTACTTATTCTTAACAAATTTGTATCAAAAATATCACAATTATTTCTGTAATGCTTTGCACATCTGAAAAAATAATTAAAGTAATCAAGATGACTGGGGATTGGGGAGTGGAGGGCAGAGGGGCAGAGGGGAGCACAAGGGAAACAAATACTGACTATTGACCAATTCCCAATGCCCAATTTGAGGTACAATCGAAAGCCTGCCAATTAATGACTATGCTTGCTGACAGGAGATGCTTCTATGGCCCGGATGTATTATGACGAAGATGCAAATTTAGACCTTTTGGCTGGAAAAACCATTGCCATTATCGGTTATGGTTCACAAGGTCATGCCCACGCCCTCAATCTGAAAGATAGTGGTTTGGATGTCATTGTAGGACTATATCCGGGTAGTAAGTCAGCAGGAAAAGCCACAGCAGCCGGATTAACCGTGAAAAATGTTGCAGATGCCGCTAATGCTGCTGACTTCATCATGATTTTGTTGCCTGATGAAGTGCAAAAAACAGTTTACAAAAACGAGATTGAACCAAATCTAGAAGAAGGGAATGTTTTAGCTTTTGCCCACGGGTTTAATATTCACTTTGGGCAAGTCGTACCACCGGCGAATGTAGATGTGGTGATGGTAGCACCCAAAGGGCCGGGGCATTTAGTGCGACGAACTTATGAACAAGGGCAAGGCGTACCAGCGCTATTTGCAGTTTATCAAGATGCTAGTGGTCAGGCACGCGATCGCGCGATGGCTTATGCTAAAGGTATTGGTGGTAGCCGCGCCGGCATTCTCGAAACTTCTTTCCGCGAAGAAACCGAAACTGATTTGTTTGGTGAACAAGCTGTATTGTGCGGTGGTTTGAGTGCTCTAATCAAAGCCGGATTTGAAACTTTGGTAGAAGCTGGTTATCAACCAGAATTGGCTTATTTTGAATGTCTCCACGAAGTCAAACTGATTGTTGACTTGGTTGTGGAAGGCGGTTTAGCCAAAATGCGCGACAGCATTTCCAACACTGCTGAATATGGTGATTATACTCGTGGCCCGCGAATTGTCACCGCAGAAACTAAAGCCGAAATGCAGAAGATTCTCAGCGAAATTCAATCTGGACAATTTGCACGGGAATTCGTTTTAGAAAACCAAGCTGGTAAACCTGGATTTACCTCCATGCGTCGTCAAGAAGCTGAACACAAAATTGAGGAAGTAGGCAAAGATTTACGCGCTATGTTTAGCTGGTTGAAAAAGGCTTAAGTGTAATCAGTGGATAGTTAACAGACTGACAACTGATAACTATTCACTGATAGCTGATTTCAGAAATGACTGTATTCTAGATAGTACATATCGGATGCTCTTTTCATCAGCGTATTGGGGATTGATTGGTATCTCCTTACCAGATTTCAGCACAATCACAATTCGATAAAGCTTAGAGTATTTAAATTGTTTTTCTTGAATATCAAGACAGAGAATTGATTCTAGTGGCTGCTCAATGATTTGATTGCCGCGCAAACTTTTGCGTTCTATAAATACCTGATTAAGACTTTTATAGAAAGTGCAGATAGTTACAGGTGATGTAGCGAAAAAAGTAGCGATCGCCATCATAATGAACATAAATAAGCTAAAAAAGAACACATAATTACGCTGATTTTGCTGTACTGATAGAGAAGTTTGTCCAGAATTGATAAAATTGTTAATTTGAAAGGCAAATTCTTGATTTTCTTGATAGCTAACGTGTGATAACATGGCAAAGTCTTTGAAGGGAGTCACAATCATAACCTGATAGGTTTTTCCCCCTTTTCCACCGCTCCTTGTGAGGATGTATGCTTCTTGTGGATCAAAAATCTTTAGTTTATCCATGCTTCCCAGCAAATTATACCGCCTCAATTCACAGTTAATTTGGTTGGGTGAGGAGCGATTCTCCGAAGGAGACGCTACGCGAACGCAAGTTAGACTAGCTGAAGCAAAATCAAAAACTGTGCAGTAAATCAAAAAACTCAAACAGACCGTAAAAATGCACCATCCGATAGACCAATATTTGAGTGGTCGATGCTTTAGTAGCAATTTTGTGCGGGTTTCCTCTACAATTTTCATCAGTGCCTCTGTATGGAATACTTAATCCCTAAATAGAGTATTCCCCTATAGCCCATCCTCTTATCGCCAAGTCTAAATAACGAAATAATCTGCGTTCGCACAGCCTATCCTAAGAAGAGGAATAAACATCAGTAGCTTAACTAGTATTAAGCTATAACCCTGAGATAGATGATTTTTTAAGAGATATTTGAGTAGCTAGTAGATAATTGGGGCAAAAAATTACGGCTAGAAATATGGAAACTAAACAGCTAGGAAAAAGTGGTATCTTTGTAAGTGCGATCGGTTTGGGTGGGATGCCGATGTCAATCTATAATCGCCCTCCAGAATCGCAATCAATCCCAGTTATTCATCGTGCTTTAGATTTGGGTATTACATTTATTGATACTGCTGATTCTTACTGCAAAGATGAGTCAGATAAGCACCATAATGAGCAACTAATTAACAAAGCACTTACTAGTTACAAAGGCGATATCAGCCAAGTGATTGTGGCGACTAAAGGCGGTTTGATGCGTCCCAATGGAAGTTGGACACGCAATGGTAGCCCGGAAAATCTGCGCCAAACAATTCGAGTCAGCTTTGAAGCTTTGGGCGGTGCTAAACCCATTGATGTTTGGCAATACCACTCACCCGATACCAATTACACTATTGAAGAATCTCTTACACCAGTAAAAGAAGCAGTAGAAACGGGTTTGATTCGGTTTGTGGGAGTTTCTAACTTTTCCGTTGAACAAATTAAGCAAGCGCGGGATGTGGTGGATATTGTCTCCGTGCAAAATCAATACAGCCCTTGGGAACGACAGCCAGAAAATGACGGCGTATTGAAGTATTGCGAACAGGAAGGTTTGACCTTTTTACCTTGGAGTCCCTTTGGTGGTATTCGTCGCCATCAAAACTTGCAAGATATTCCTGCGATCGCTCAATTAGCAAAAGAAAAAGGCGTGTCAGTTTATAATATTGTGTTGGCATGGTTGCGTTCTAAGTCGCCCTCTATTTTGCCAATTCCTGGTGCTAGCAAAATTTCCAGCATCGAAGACTCAGTACATGCGCTCATTGTGACACTATCTGATGAAGAAGTGCAAAAAATTGATCGCGCAACCTAATTATTTTGAATTTAACCCTTACGCAAAGACGTAATATACACTAAGCAAACAGGTATAATCAAACACGAAACAAAATTTCAGTTCGTAGTGTTCGCGTAGCGTCTCGCAGAGAGCGACTCATCGCTCAAAATAAGGATTATCAGGACTAAAGTCCTTACTACAAACTTTAATTTGTCTATGCCTAGCTACTTAGCAAGCACTTTGCTCAATTAGAGTTTACCCATTAGAGCAAAGTGTTTTCGTCTTTATGCGAAACTATTATTCAAATCATTAATTTAAAATTTATGCATCTCAATTCTGCAAACTACAAGTTTGTAAGAGTGTTTGTGATTCTACTGCTATCCATGCTCTACTGGCAAAATTCAGTAAACGCACAGTCTCAGCCAAATACACAACTTTTGCCATTTTTTGATAATGTAGATAACCCTGTTCCTGTGGGCTTCCCCGCAGGGCAGAAATTGGACATTACACCATCCCCACCACTGCTAAATTCTTTTGACCAAGCCGTACTACAAATCTGTGGCCCTATTGGAACAAAAGTCAGTAGCAATAAATTTAAACAATTGTTATCCTTTTACCCGGATGTGTTACAAAAACTTCAGCAAGCTAGCGGTGGCGAATTGCGTCCAGGTCGTCGGAATAAAGCGCAATTTCTCGAAGATTTAACTAATATTTGGTTTAAACGTCGGGGGTTTGAACATATTTTTTGTGGCGAAATATATAACGCTAACGATATTGGCGGCCTGCATTTTCATGGCAGATATTTACAGCTACAAAATGAAGGAATTGGCGGACGCCTGGCGAATAATCAAAGGCGAGAAGAAGTTGTTCCTGGTGTAATTTATACAATGGGTGTAGTACTTAAACAGGAAAACCGAACAGTAACAGATGTCATCAAAGGCTATGGCTATCTGAGCAACGCCGAAGAAATGCTTATAGATACAACCCGAATATTTAAACTACAAGAAAATACTGAGGGAGCGTGTATTTCTAATGTGCGCGATCGGGAAACAGGAAAATTATTTACGACAGTTTTTGTAAGGAAACAGAAGGCGATCGTTACCTTTTACCCCGATGCTACTCCGCAGGGTGCAAACTGTAAAAGTTAATTCCTTCTTTGAGCTATCTCAAAGACAGTATGATAAATTCCTGGCAAATTAGGGACAAGTTCAGAGGTTCAAACAGATGACTAGCTCTTTCAAGGTGTAATATATTTTTCTTGGTGTCTTATTAGTGCTTTAGTGGTTCAAAAGTCAATTTTTTAATCACTAAGACACAAATAGACAAAGGTGGAAAGCCCTAAATTCGCTAAATTTTTTTGGGATTTTTACCCACCTTGAAAGAGCTAAAAGAAATAACTAAGACTATACCCAATTTCCAAACGCTTTATTACACGAAGTTTTGAAGAAAATTTGTCATTTCTGCTCACTCTTTCTAAGCAAGTAAGAGATTAGACTTCTTGCAAAAGTCAGGGTAAAGGTTAAGGGGAAAAGGTGAGACCAGTGCTGCGGGAGGGTTTCCCTCCGCAGGCAACTGGCGTTAGCGAAGCGTTAGCGACGTAGGAGCGTCACCCGAAGGGGAAAAGGGACTTACAACCCTTCCCCTTTACCCTTTACCCTTTTCCCCAAGGTGCAAAAATATATTTTTGCAAGAGGTCTATTGTAGTTAGTTAATGTTGATGCACTCGCTCTAGCAACCACAGCGAAGTAACAGTACCGATAAAGTGAGCAGCAATCCCATTAATGTTTGCTAGTACCACAAAAACATCAAGTGCTCGAATAATTTTGTAGGGATCAGTGATTGCGACTCCTGGAGGTTGGGATATAGATTTTGCCACTAGCACTGCTACAGTTGCTCCAGCACCCAAGAGGGTTAATAATATACCCACTAAACCTAAAAATACCCCTAGTCGAATGATTTTAACAGTATCCGCCTTACTGGAATGCAGAGCCGGATTAGGATTTTCTAGACTTTTACCTATACGGGTGTAACGAAAATCCCAGTACACACTAAATAACAATACTACAACTCCGCATACAGCCCAAAATATGCCAACCCCAAGCCCGGCATTTGGTTGCTCAGTCAAACCACGACCAGTATAGGCAAATAACAACACTAAGCCAGAAACCGCTGCAAGTCCCAATTGTACCCAGAAGGTGAGCCAGCCTGTAAGGCGTATAGTATTCCCAATTGAACGAGTTTCTGGTGCTAGCGATCGCGCTTCTGATTCGGTTTGCATCTTAAAATTCCATTAAGTCTAATTAGCAGATCCTCATCCTTCAAGGATATTTGCGCGGTTCGCTTTATACCCCCATCCCCAGACATAATTACCTCAAAATCTTGGGGAATAAAATCTCAATATTTTTAATTTTTAATTTGGAATGGAAGCGTAGCGACTGACTTCTGAAATACTTCTAAATAATAGAAAGTTATCAAACTTAGGGATGATAAGCAATCAGCAATTAAATTGACAAAATTGCACCATAAAGCGTGATATTTAAGCGATAGGCAGCGATAGCGAAGGATAACGGGTATGATTAAATCTTGGATGGTGATTGGGGGCGTGGCTTTCTTGGTTGCTCTAGCGGCTAACTTTATTACACCAAGCGATCGCCAATGGTTCAAGCGCTTACAAAGACCTAGATGGCTAACTTTTGAGGGAGCAATTCCAATTATTTGGACTGTAATCTTTATTTGTGGTGCTTGGTCAGCTTATATTGTCTGGGAAAACGATCCAGGAACCACCACAACTTGGTTAATGATGGGTTTATACCTGCTTCTAGAAATTGTGACCATTGCCTATACGCCTGTAATGTTTCGGCTTCGCAGTCTTAAAGTAGGAACAATTCTCGGTGGTACAGGTTTTATCATCAGTGTTTTATTGATACTTGCAGTATTAACTATTTCTGGTTGGGCAGCATTGTTACTAGTTCCTTATTTGTTGTGGAGTCCTATTGGCACTTATACCACTTGGCAGATGGCTAGTCTCAATCCTCAAGATATCTGATATTCCAACCAGCGAATGATTCAACTCATGCCCGAAATTGTCAGACTTGCAGTGTATAACTTGACAACATACACAAGCAAGAATTCACCATGATTAAATCTTGGATGGTCATTGCGGCTGTAACTTTATTAATCGAGTTTGGTAGTTTCTTGATTACGCCGCGCGATGTCAAATGGTTTGCACAGTTGAGACGCCCTAAATGGCTAGTTTTTGAGCCGCTTATCCCGATTATTTGGACTGTAATTTTTATTTGCGGTGCAATTTCAGCTAATATCGTCTGGCAAAAAAATCCAGGAAGCGTCATCACCTGGCTGCTAATGGGTTTGTATCTCATACTGGAAATTATCACCGTCGCTTACATACCTCTAATGCTGAGATTTCGCAGTCTTAAAGCTGGGGAAATTATTGGGTTAAGTGGTCTAATTTTAGGCGTTGTCCTAGCAATATGCGTTCTACCGATTTCTGGACTAGCGGCGCTGTTACTCGCTCCTTATCTAATTTGGAGTCCAATTGGAACTTATACCACCGACGAATTAAAAGAGTTAAATCCTCAAGATGCGTAGAGGAGTCAAGGGACTGGGGGAAGTTGCAGTAAGTCTTTCCCCTTTGCTCCTGTGCTCCCCCACTTCCTCCTCTATACAAGACGTCCATAACGTGCTGTAACTGGATTAGCTGGATTGGATTGATTATTCAGCCAAGCCCACATTTGATCACCAAAAGAAAAATGCCACCATTCTCGGGGATTGCGTTGAAATTGCGCTTTTAACATCACATCCCGCAATAACTGACGGTAAGCATGATATTGTTGTGCTTCTGGATGGTGGTTATTGGCGTAGTAATTGGGATGCGATCGCTCTGACATTTCATCAATTGGCGAACCCATATTCACTATTTGCCCTGCATCATCTACTAACGTTACATCTACGGCTGCACCTGTACTGTGGGGAGGAGGAGTTTTTTCATCCAAACTTGGTATAGCCCAAATTTCATAAACTGCTTTCCAAATCTCTTGGCGTTGGTGTGGTGATAACTCAGCCTCAGTCAGTCCTCTTTGTCGCAACGCTACCGCGAAGCTGTAATCTACCATAAACTGCTGTACAGCGATCGGGCGATAGGCATCAAAGATTTGGATGCGCCAGTTGGGATGTAAGCGATGAAGATAATTTTGGGCTTGGCTTAAATTGTCAACAACACTTTGACGGAGATAGTAAGGGGAATTTTTCCCATAAGGCGCACCCAGTTTTTCGTAAGGATGGGGCGATTCCACTGCAAACAATTCTAAAGGAATCTCTACTAAGGGTTCACCACATTCATAAATAGGGATTTGGTGATAAGGTCTCATTTACTTTGCTGCCGTTTATCCAGTGCATCTAAAAATCGAATCGTAACAGGTTCTAGGTATCGAGATGCAACAGGTTCGATGAATTTATCTAATGGATTGAGATCCACTATATAATTACCTATTTTGATACCGATTGGTTCTAAATGTTTACCAGGCATTTCCTGATGAACAATGGGAAACTCTCTGTCTTTTAGCTCATGAATCAGCCAAAGTACATCACTATCTTTTTGTACTTCCTCGCTCTTGTCTTTGTCATTTTGACTACCCGCGATCGCATCTTGAGAAAAGGAAATAAGCGCTGTTAAATTAAATAAATCACTGCGATCGACAAAATCCTGAGTCTGTTTTCTAGTAGGTAGCACTCCCAGCCCCACCCCATCGAGGAATTTTGCTATAGAAGACAGAGGTTTAGGTATTGCACTTTGTGTATCGCTAATATCTGGAGCAATGAGTAAAGATTTTTGACCTTTAATAGAAGGTTTCTTGATCCCAAAATCCTGAAGACTACTTTTAATCTGTTGAGCTTGTTTTTGAGTATTTACATCACTCGCTAATAAAATGCTTTCCCATTCATCACCACTTAAAAATTCTAGGAGAGTAATATATTTACAGCCGAGACTATGACCAATCCAAAAATAATTTTCTTTATTTCGATATACCTCTGATTGATAATTTAATTTATTGGCAATTTTGATTATTTCCTCTGTCAGAACATCCTGTTCTTTTAATAAACCAATAGCAATAGGCCAGTGACGAAAGCTAAACCGGAACGGTAAAGCAACGATTGTATAACCTTGTTCAAATATATTTCTTAAAAAATATCGATAGAAAACAGTAGGGAAAGTCCCAAAAAAAGCACCACCCATAAATTGCACTACACCCTTTGGATTTGGATGAATAGCAACCCAACTGAAAGAAACCGGGCGAAACTTCAACTGTGCATTCATTTAACATACTCCTCGGTGTTAAAGAAATGGTGATAGTTCATGAACTTACCCCCATGCTTACAACCGAAGTTATATAAAATCGGAGGTAAATTTCACTTTGATTAAGATATTGGGAGCTACAAAGTGAAATCACACCATTCCGCATTACGCGGAGAAATATTTTTTATAAAACTTTAGTCTGCTGAAGTTTAATTATTAGTCATTAGTCAAGGGTCAAGAATTTCTTCCCCCTCTACCCCTCCGCCCCTCTGCTCCCCTGCTCCCTCATTTCCCCCAGCCGCCTCTGGAACTGGGTCGTAACCACCTGGATGAAAGGGATGACAGCGTAAAATACGCCAAATTGCCATCCACCCGCCACGCAATACGCCAAATCGTTCAATTGCTTGGATGGCATACATTGAACAAGTTGGTTGAAAGCGACAAGTCGGGAGATACAGCGGCGAAATAAACATTCGATAGCCCCGAATCAGCCAAATCAATAATATTTTCATTGCGTCACCTAAATCTTATAAATTAGTAACAATGGTAATAATTTCTATTTTGTTGCATCTTTGTTGATTACATTTCCTGGTTTGACTTCAGTTCCGCTTTTATGGCTGCAAATTGCGATCGTTGCAGTTTGGGTGTTATTCATCCTCCTAATTGCATGGTGGGTAAATCGTTTCGCTAATCGTGATCCAGAAATTGTACGGAAGATAGTTCATATTGGCACTGGCAATGTAATTTTACTCGCTTGGTGGCTAGATATTCCTGCAATTATCGGGATTACGGCTTCAATTTTAGCGAGTGTCATCACCTTATTGTCCTATCGATTTCCCATTCTTCCTGGTATCAACAGCGTCGGACGCCAAAGTTTTGGGACATTTTTTTATTCTGTCAGTTTTGGTATTTTAGTTGCCTGGTTTTGGCACTTGCAACAACCTCAGTACGCAGCGCTAGGAATTTTGGTGATGTCTTGGGGAGATGGACTAGCAGCCTTGATTGGACAACGCTTTGGTACACATAAGTATAAAGTGTTTGGCAGAGAAAAAAGTTGGGAAGGCTCTTTGACTATGACGCTAGTTAGCTTCGTTGTCAGTAGTTTGATTTTACTTGGCACACAAGGAAACAATTGGCAAACTTGGGTGGTATCACTTGTAGTGGCATTTATCGCTACTGGTTTAGAAGCTTTTTCGTTTTTAGGCGTTGATAATTTAACAGTTCCTTTGGGTAGTGCTGCGCTGGCTTTTGTGTTAATTCAACAACTGGTACTCTATTGAGTTTAGCAGTGCTGCATCTACGCCCGTCGTAGACATCGCCTGCCCTAATCCTCACTGGTACACTTCATTTTAAACTTACCTGATATCAAAGCTTATAGCATTTAATAATCTGCTGAGGTATGAATTTATCTGGCTTGAAAAGTTTTGCGCTCCTGTTACTCGGACGCGAAAACTTTCCACTGTGTTCATCTGTGGTTAATTACTTCTTCTGTGTACCTCACTGAAGTGAAAACCGCTATAGCAGTTTATCATCACAAGTTTTTAATGGTTTTCTGCTTAATACTGTTAGCTCAATTACAGTTAAATTACGTATAAAATGACAAAGACTGAAGTATAAAGTATAATTTAGTTTCTCATCAATCTTGAATCGGGACTTGATAGGTAGAAACTACGTGTCTACTAACACTATACGTAAAAGCTATACGTAAAAGTTATAGTTTTAACTATCTAAAATCTGTTAATATCTCTTCAAATACATTAGATCGCTTCAAAAACATTGAATATCGACCATTCCCACTCTAGGGGTATTAGTTTATCTCAAAAAAATGAAAGATTGTATATCTACTTTGGGGAGTAATTATTTAAGTCCGATTTCTACCTCTAGATTTATGAATTCCTGACAAACAATCCTTATAGTTGGTTACTTAAGTGGGGAAACCACCGAATTGCGTATGTGAGGTTAGTAATCATGTCAGATCAAATAACTGCATACCGAGTTGTTTGTCGCGTTATCTGAATCAGTAATAGGAGATTCTAGCTGGCTATACCGATTTAAATCGGATTAACAGCAATATTACTCTAAGAATTAGCGGCTTTACAGGGAACAACCACTTCTAAGTTCTAAGACAGCACTAGTAAATCCCTGAGCTTAGAAGAAAGCCATAAATACGGCAGCACGAGACTTATTAGGCTTGGTTGCAACAATTCCTACAGATATTATGGGCTTCTTGGGTTCTGTACTTATTCTTTAACGATTGTCATCTCAAGTTCGTTTAATCACTTATCAAAAAATATCTTTCATGCTGAGCGAAACTTAGTGGAGCATAGGAGTACAAACGCGCTCCACACCGGTTCCTAAAGAGTAGCATCTCGTAGATTCATCTTTTGTCGGAGACACTACGCATAGCTTGCTTCTTGCTTTGAATGAAAACTATTTAGCCTGACTTGATATCACACGTAATCTAGAAAATTATTTGTTACACCACAAAACTTTGCACATTTCAGCAGAAATTAGTTTAACAGGAGTCGCCAATCATTCAAGAGTGAATATGTTTTTGGATCAACATCAAACTGATTATTTCTTTCCCAACTGTAAATATACAAGTTGGTAGTTGTGACGCCGAGGAATTCTGGGGTTTTCGTGTCACCTGCTGCTTTATATAGCTAACGCTCTAGCTAACTACTTCGGACAAAACTAAATCTGCCAATAAATTTCTGAAATTCTTTTTGTTGTATACAAAAAAAGGGGTGGGAGGAGGTTTTTATGACTCGCTCAACGTAAGTGAGGACTTTGAGGGAGTTTGAGCTTTCTCCTCCGTTTTCTTTACTCAACGCGTTGCCCACGTTTGAGATTTGAGAAAGATAATTTTCGCATATTGCGTATACCCTTCTCGCCCCTTTACTAATTATATAACATTGCAAAGTTTGATTGTTGCTACTGTTAGCAGCAGATGTTAGCATTTCACCATTTAACACACGAAAGACCTATATCTACAGGGTATTTTGTAATCTTTAGTGCTTTACTTGACTATTCCTCCTGACTTATTACCAAAGATAGTTATTTTTGTGCTTTGCAGGATTTGCAATCAAGTTATATATATCTACCTGTTTTGCAGTGTTCTGCGGAAATCAACAGGTGTGACATCAGATAACCGTACTTATCCACTCCAAACCAAAGGTGCAATACCGTGAGCTTCTTACGCCATGAGAAAAACAATGTTTGGCATAGGTTAAATGAACCTAATCCAGAGCAACTCCATTTAGTTGAAGCTAACGAGTTTCTCCCTCGTATTAGTAAATGGACAAACATCGGAGGAGGAGTTCTGCTTACAACCTTTGTAGCAGGAGTTACTCTTACATCTGTTTTAAATTACAACGTTACAGTCAAAGTTCCTGCAACTATCCGACCTGTAGGAGAACTGCGAGTTGTTCAGTCTGCCATTACTGGAACCATTCAAAAGATTGAGGCTAAAGACAATCAGCTAGTAACTAAAGGGGAAGCTATTGCTTACATTGATGATTCTCGCCTGCAAAATCAAAAGAGCCAATTAGAAAACACGATTCAGCAGAGTCAATTACAGCTAAGTCAAATTTATGCTCAGCTTGGTGAAATTAATACTCAGATTGCAGCGCAGACAAAATTAATTAACCGCACAATTATAGCCGCACAAGCTGAGCTAGGTGGTACTCAACGCAACTATGAAGATCAGCAAATTAAAGCTACAGCTGATATGGCCCAAGTAGAAGCAGCTTTAATCTTAGCGAGGGTGCAACGAGACAGATTACAGCGGGAAAAACTCTTAACGGCAACTGTACAAGAAGCAGAAACAGCTTTAATCTTAGCGAGGGTGCAACGAGACAGATTGCAGCGCGAAAGAGTCTTAACGGCAACTGTGCAAGAAGCAGAAGCAGCCTTGAAGTTAGCGAGGGTGCAACGAGAGCGATTGCAGCCAATAGTAGCATCAGGAGCAATTTCTCGGACTTTGTTTGAGGAAAAAGAACAAGAGGTGAAATCTGCTGAAGCAAAACTAGAACAAGCTAAAGCAAACGCTAAAAATCTTTTGGAAGAAAAAGCACAAGCAGTGAAATCTGCTGAGGCGAAGCTAGAACAAGCTAAAGAAAACGCTAAAAATCTTTTGGAAGAGAAAGACCAAGCCGTTAAAGTCGCGCAAACAAACTTAGAAAAGGCTAAAACTGCGATCAATCCTAGTAACGCTTCTGTAACCGTAGCATCTGAAAAAATTAAGCAAGAACAGGCACAAGGTGAGGCTACCTTAGCTGCTTTGAAAAAAGAAAGAGAAACTCTGCTCCAGCAAAATCTAGAATTCCAAAAACAACTTGTTACTAATCGCAAAGAACTGCAACAGGTAGAAACTGACCTAAAACAGAGTGTGATTCGATCGCCTATTGAAGGTACTGTGTTGCAACTGAATCTTCGCAACCCTGGACAGGTAGTACAACCAAGTGAAGCTATTGCTCAGATTGCTCCTCTTAATGCTCCAGTGCTGATCAAGGCTCAAGTGCCGGCTCAAGATATTGACAAGGTAAAAGCAGGTCAAAAAGTCCAGATGCAGGTTTCTGCTTGTCCTTATCCAGACTACGGCACTCTTAAAGGAACTGTCACAACAATTGCACCAGATGCCATCTCAAATGTAAAAAATAGTGCATCCCCAGGCACACAGCAAGCTATACAGCAGGCTGCTAGCTACGAGGTAACTATTGAACCACAAACCCTACATGTGGGTAGAAGCGATCGCCATTGCTATCTCAAATCTGGGATGGAAGGTAGAGCAGATATTATTTCCCGGCGGGAAACAGTACTTCACTTCATTCTCAGAAAAGCAAGATTAATCACGGATTTTTAATCCCACAATGGGGTTTTACCAATGATCAATTGTTCTGCTGAATTTGTATCCGAATTTGATAGGTTTGGTGACTATGCTTCATCTATTCCAACCTCATAAAAATTACCAGTGTGTTTTACAGTTGAGTGAAGAAGACTGTGGAGCAGCTTGTCTAGCTTCGATTTCTAAACATTATGGACGGTTCCTAAGCATCAATCGCAGCCGCGAAGCAGTAGGGACTGGACAGCTAGGAACAACCATGTTAGGTCTAAAACGTGGCTCTGAAAATCTGGGTTTTAATGCTAGGGCAGTTAAAGCTTCGCCAGCGATTATAGACAGAATTAAAGAAGTTCATTTGCCAGCTATCATACATTGGCAAGGCTATCACTGGGTTGTTTTATACGACAAACTGGGTAGTAAGTACGCGATCGCAGATCCCTCTGTAGGCATCCGTTATGTCAACCGAGAAGAATTAACCGAAGCGTGGAATGGGGTGATGCTCTTACTAGAGCCAGATCCCGAACGCTTTAATGAGCAGCCCAAAGAAGAAGCCAAAGGTGGTTTAGGACGCTTTTTTAAGCGCATCTTGCCTTTTCGTGGGCTGTTAACTCATGTTTTGATGATCAATGTTGTCTTGGGACTGCTCGCTCTAGGTACTCCCATCCTGATCCAACTGCTCACAGATGATGTTCTGGTGCGCGGAGATACTCAGTTACTTACTGTTGTGGTGTCAGCCGTTGTAGTCATGACCTTGTTCAGCAGTGGTCTGCAAGTATTGCAAGGCATCATGATTGCTCATTTTGGTCAACGGCTGCAATTAGGGCTGGTCTTGGAGTTTGGGCGCAAAATTCTTCAATTGCCCTTGAATTACTACGAATCCCGTCGTAGTGGCGAAATCAGCAGCCGACTACGAGATATAAATGACATCAACCAGTTGGTATCACAGGTTGTGATTCTTTTACCCAGCCAGTTCTTCGTTGCAGTGGTTTCTTTCTGCTTTATGTTGGTTTATAGCTGGCAGTTAACACTTGCAGTTGTCTTCGTCGGCGCTTTAATGACTTTATCCACCTTGCCTTTTTTACCTATTCTTCAACAAAAAACTCGCAATCTTTTAGTCTTGGGCGCGGAAAATCAAGGTGTTTTGGTGGAAACTTTTAAAGGCGCACAAGTTCTTAAAACTACAAATGCTGCACCACAATTCTGGGATGAATTTCAAAGTCGTTTTGGTCGCCTTGCTAATCTCTCTTTCAGTACAACTCAAATTGGAATTATTAACAATACGCTTGCTGATCTCCTTTCTACAATCGGCGGTGTCATCATACTTGGACTAGGAAGCATATTAGTGATTCGGGGGGAGTTAAGCATTGGTCAAATGCTTGCTTTTAACGTTCTACAAATCAATGTTCTAAATTTAATTGACTCGTTAGTTAACTTAACAGATGAATATTTTCGCTCTCAAACAGCAGTTTCTCGCCTCTTGGAAGTTATTGATGCTACACCAGAAGTAGTAGGAGGTAGTCAAAAACCAATCGCTCAAATCTCTGGTGATGCAGATATTCGTTGTTCTCAAGTTACATTTCATCATGCTGGTAGAGTTGACTTACTAGAAGATTTTTCTGTCAAGCTTCCTGGGGGAAAAGTTGTTGCTTTGATTGGCAAATCTGGCTGTGGTAAAAGTACCTTGGCTAAATTGATAGCAGGTTTATATCAGCCGAACTCTGGTAATATCCGCATTGGTTTTTTTAACACACAAGATATTTCTCTAGATTGCTTACGACAACAAGTAGTTTATGTACCCCAAGAACCTCATTTCTGGAGCCGCTCAATTTTGGAGAATTTTCGCTTAGGAACACCTTATATTTCCTTTGAAGAAATTGTCAAAGCTTGCCATATTGCTGATGCAGATAGCTTTATTAGTCAACTTCCTAATAACTATCAAACTGTTTTAGGAGAATTTGGTGCAAATCTCTCTGGTGGACAAAGACAAAGATTAGCGATCGCTAGAGGAATTCTCACTGATCCACCTGTACTAATTTTAGATGAAGCAACTGCGGGACTAGACCCAGTGAGTGAATCTCAAGTACTAGATCGGCTCTTGGAATACCGCAAAGGCAGAACCACGATTTTGATCACCCATCGCTCCAGCGTCATCAATCGCGCTGATTGGATCGTACTACTAGATAAAGGTCAAGTGAAAATCCAAGGTACGTTAGAAACTTTTCTCTCTCAACAAGGAGAGCATTTAAAGTTCTTATAACTGTGAAATTGAATAAAAACAAGTTGCAGAGATAATTATCAACTCTGCAACTATTGACAAGTCATGACCCTGAATTAAAAATAATTACCTGGATGAGCTAATTACAAATAGTAAATTAGCTATAAAATCACACTTATTTTTATTTAAAATTAAACTTAAAATCTATTTATCAAAGTTATCACAATCTATAATAAATAACTTTTTTTTCATTAACTTCTATCCAGAGAATAATTTAAATTTTACGAGAATAGTTAATAATAAAAATATAGGTGTTAAACACCTATTTACGTAAGTGAGGTCATCCATTATGTCTATTAAATTCATCCAATCTGAGCTAATTGTAGAGTTATCTGTAGGGCAACAACAGCTTCTATCGGGGGGACGAAGAGGATATTTTGCAACAGTGTCAAGTCCCGATATTATCGTTCGTGGTCAGCTTAGCACTAAAGAGGGTGTAAGTTTTCCTGTTGATATTGTCGGCATTAGGCGTGATTCATAGTTGATTGGCAGACTTGTAGAAATTGCAAGACTTGATTAACCCGTTTTCTTTAAAGAAAGCGGGTTTTTTAGTTTTGAAATAATTATCAATATTGCTTTTTTTTTATAACTATCAGCAAACACTCTGTATAAAAAATGTAGCATTTTTAATCCTCTTAATAGAAAGCGATCGCTAGCAAATAAAAGTCAAAAAATAAAGCTTTTTTAATATAAATTGGAGGTTTTTTTATTGAAATTTAAAAATATTTTTATTCCTCTTAAGAAAGTATTTAGCATGAGCCTAAAGCTAGAGTTGTATCTTATTAATTTATAACTTTGGGATAATTTAATCCTTGAAAATTGTTTCTATAACTAAAAGTATAGGTATCACACACCTATGACGTAAGCGAGGCAATTAATTATGTCTATGTCATCTCAAATTATCACCTCTGATTTACTTATGGATTTATCCACAGAAGAACAGCAGTTTCTATCTGGTGGATTCTACAATGGCGGCAATGGCGACGACGACGGCGATGACGATGACGATGATGATAAAGGTAAGAAAGACAAGAGTCCTTCCAAAATATTCGTAGTCAAAGTCTTCAAAAAATCTTCATGTCGCAAACCAAAATCTTGCTGCTCTCATTAAGTTGATGCAGTAGTTCTATAGTTTAAACTTTGTAATTCACGAGTGTAGGAAAAGACTTACATAACTTCCTCACGATAAATCAGATTTTGGTCAAGATGGTAGCTGAAATGTAGCATTCATCAAGGTATTTTCCTAGATAAAAATGCTATCTATAGCAATCTACTGGATTTGTAGAAATTGCCAGCTTCCATAACCCGTTTTCTCAAAGAAAACGGGTTTTTTAGCGTTTATAAACTATTGAGTATAGTTATATAGATACAACTATAAATAAATGCCTTACGTCAAAATTTACAAGCTAACTTAACACAGCTAATTAATAGCTAACTTAGAAAGCGATCGCCAACGATAAAAAGTCAAAAAAATTAACTATTCAAATACAAACATTCATTTTTTTTGTGATTTTTATAAAAAAAAATCATGTAACTTCAGATAGTATCTCACATTAGCCAAAAGTTATAAATTTAGTTTTAGAATCTCTCACTTTAGGAGAGTTTAATCATTAAAAAAAATCCTTATAAAGAAAAGCATAGGTATAACACACCTATGTACGTAAGTGAGGTAATCAATCATGTCATCTCAAATGATAACGTCTGATTTACTTGTAGATTTATCTACATACGAGCAGCAGCTTCTATCTGGAGGCTTCTATAAAGGCGACGACAACGGCAACGGCAACGGTAACGGCGACGATAACGGCGATGATAACGGCAAAAACGGCTGTAGTTCTAAGAAGAAATGCAAAACTTTCAAAATCACAGTCTGTAGAGTACGCAAGCCCTCATGTTGTAAGCCCAAATCCTGTTGCAGCTGAGTCAGTATAAGCTAAAAACTGGTTAGTTTTGTAGTTTAAACTTTGCTATTAATGGGGAGAGGAGAAGACTTATATAATTTACTCAAAATAAATCAGATTTTGAGAGTTTATAGTAAGTCTTCTCTGTTCTTTTAAGGTATTAAATTAACGCCCTAGAGAACAGTAAAGTAAACTGCTAAGGGGAGCGTTTACCTTTCTGCTCTCCCTTTATTTCGAATGCAAATAGTTTTGACTACTTGACGAACAGACTTTTACGGAAAAACTCAAGTTAGTAGGTTTAATTCTGTGTCTACAAAGGTATTTTCTAGAATAGAGATGCTATTTATAGCAATCCTGTTCGAGTTGTGAAAATAGCTAGACCTCAGAAGCCCAGTTTTTTAGAAAACTGGGTTTTTAACATTTTAATAATTTTTTAAAAAATGTTATATATTTATATATAACTTTAAATAAATGTTTAAGTTAACAGTAAAATTTATAGATATACATAATATAGTTAACTAATAAATAGCTCGGTAATTAACGTTAGAAAGAGTACTTATAAGTAGGTAAATTAAATGTAAGATAAAACTTTTGTTCATCCGTGGGCAATTTATAGCTCTATATAAGGCTTTCAAGGGCTAAATCTCTTACCCTGTGGGTTCGTTAGTCGCTCATGGGGGAAACCCCCAAGACCGCGCTAACTCACTAATAGCTCTGATTTAATTAAGACCTTCTACTTAAAGAAAGTTAAATAACTTAAATTATCACTTGTTATAATTACAGAAATTTTAATCAGCAATTAGATATAATTTACGTCAACCAAAAGCTATAAATGGAGCCTTTTAATTTCTAACTACAGGATAATTTAATCTCTAAAAAATATGTTTATAAGTAAAACCATAGGTGTTATACACCTATCTACGTAAAGTGAGGCTAATAATTATGTCACTTCAAATCATCAAATCTAACTTTTTGAAAGAGCTGTCCTTAGAAGAACAACAGCTTCTATCTGGAGGACAAGATTCTTATTACGGCAAAGATAAAGACGACTACAAAGAAGACTACGACAAAGAAGACGACTATCAAGGAGATAAATACGGTAGAAGACGCCGTTACCGCTGCTGCTACTACTCTTGGTATCCTTGCAAAAAATACTAAGTTGGCAAAGCCCGCAGAGTGGATAATCTCGTAGTTTAAACTTGACAAGCTCAGAGAAGAAAAAACTGCTAGGACAGTTCTTAGTTTTCTGCTTCTCCTCTTGCTCTAAACGCAAATAGTTTTAACTACTTTGCCAGTGCATATTTTATAGCTAACACCTTTATTTAGGCTGTAAAATATGCATTTTAATATGTAATTATTACGCAAATATTTATGTATTTACATTTATCAAAGTGGAATAATTAAGAGTTTAGAAAGCGATCGCTAGTATCATAAAGCAAAAAAACAACATAAATCCCACATTCTGCATCAATGGAGATTCAGGTTAGTCAGTGATACTAATTAGTTTTAGCGCGGCTTGTTGAGCGAGTCACTCAACTGAGTTCCTGTATAATTGGGAACCCAACCATCAGCGATCGCAAAGTAGCGTACTGCTTTAAAATGCAATGATGCAGTCGGACTACACCAATGTTCAATTCCGGCTGGGATGCAGAGATAGTCTTGTGCCTCAACTAAAAGCTGTACTTGACTACCATCAGGTCGCACGAAGCCATAAATCATTTCTCCCGCCAAAACATACAGGGGTTCGGCAGCAGTGTGAGTATGGTAGCGGCTATAGGTTACTATCAATTGGTGAAGGTTTGGCGAACCTGGATGCACATTCAGCAGGTCACACCAGAGAAAGCCATTTTCTTGCTGAAGAAATTCAAAGACGCTGTTATGGAGTTCTACAATGTAGTGTTTCTCAGACTCAGTTACAACATCTTGGTCTAGCAGATTTGCAAATAGAAGCGATGTTCCTGGGTCGTAGTGTCTGAGTTGGATGCCGAGAGGGGCAAGTTCACGAACTATTTCGCCTAAATCGCTCTCGATTGTGCCATCGTCAAGCAGTAGAGTAGCCATAACAAGAAACTAATTAACTGTTAAGAAGAGTATACTTAACTTTGAGTCAATAAGCCACTATTTCCGATAGACAAACTGGTGATTTTTTCCCTGCCCAAATCCTTGATTTCTTGTCACTATGCGTGAGTACTGAGATTATTAGACACTAGTAGAACGACTACGGCCTAGTAAGCCAATAGTTCCAGCAATTATTCCTAAACCCAGCACAGTTCCCGGCTCAGGTACTCTTCTAGTTGTTTTTCTAGCCACGACCTTGTAATCAGGGCCATTGTAATATTCGGAATCATTATTAGCTTTACTCTTGGCTATAACTTGAATCCCACTAAGAGAATCGACACCCAATTGACTAAGGTTAACTCCCCAATAGCCAACTTGTTGAGAACCAGAAATTTCTGTGGTGTCAATTGAATAGCCTGCACTTTTTTGCTCAGTTCTAGACAGTTTTAAGAAGTTACCAAGTAATTTACCAGTGCTATCAATCGCTTGAACACCTAAGTCACTGTTCATGCCTCGTTCCCAGAAGAACAAGTTATCTAACCCAGTATTATCTTGTTCGATAGAACTGTCGAAGAATAGGTTTATTTTAGAAGCACCAATCTCCTCTGTATCAATAATATTATTTAAATTGCGATTACCTAATATGGAGGCAATTTCGCTATTAGTTGGATTATTTAACCCAGAAACAGGCACAAAAGAAGTGGCATAATCTCCTTTTTCTGTACTGGCGGCTCCCGTATTGTTGTTGCCTAGACCAGGTATGCTACTAGCTCCAGGTCGAACGCCTGTAATTGGTGTGTTATATAGGATTTTGGCTGATTTAACCAATGAGAAATTATCAAATATCTCTTGATTTTGAGTAATAGAATTTAACCAAATATCCTCTTTAGAATTAGATTTTTCTGGAGTAAAATTTGTCTTGAAGTTTGCAGCTTGGGCAAATGGAGAAATAGATAAATTTGTGCCAATAGCAAATAATGTAAAGGCAATAAAAGATTTAAGTTGGAATCTCATGATTTCTATGGAAGAAGCACCGGATAACAAAATACACAGTAAATATCCCATACACTTTTGGTCAATCTATTACCCCACATTCCGCTCTTTAAACTGGCACATCTGGTTTTTGGTATGGGGAAGAATAAGCAGATGCCATATCCCCTAAATGGCAGGGCGGCTTTCCAACAATACCTCCAAGGGGAAAAGCTTTCCCGCCGCTTTCAATGAAATTTGTCGGCAGAATGATGCTCAAGAGTATCACTAACGTCTAAGCTAGTACAAGTGAACTGTGCTAAGTGTGGAATGTCTAACTTAATTCTGTTTTGGCATCGCCGTGATTTACGTATTTCCGACAATACAGGACTAGCTGCGGCAAGACAGCAGAGTCCAAAAGTGGTGGGTGTTTTTTGCCTTGATCCGAATCTGCTAGAACGAGATGATGTTGCTCCAGTGAGAGTAACTTATATGATTGGTTGTTTGCAGAAATTACAGGAGCGATATGCCCAAGTGGGTAGCGAGTTGTTAATACTCCACGCCAATCCTGTGCAAGCGATACCAGCTTTAGCAGCGGCTTTGGGAGCCAAAGCTGTTTTTTGGAATTGGGATGTAGAACCGTACTCGCAAGAACGCGATCGCACCGTTATCAATGCCCTCAGTGAAAATGGCATTCAGTTTCTTGACCAAAATTGGGATCAGATTCTCCACTCTCCCGAAGAAATTCGCACAGGTTCCAACGGCCCTTACACAGTTTATACCCCCTTCTGGAAAAATTGGATTAGTAAACCGAAGGCGAATCCAGTAGAAACTCTGCAAAATACCGAGGGTTTAACAGCAAAAGAACAAGAAATTGCTAAACAAGCAGGAGCGATCGCTCTACCCTCAGCTAAAGATTTAGGATTTATCTGGGATGGAGAATTGATTCTTTCACCAGGAGAAGCAGCGGCCCAAGACAGACTAGAAGAATTTACTACAAGAGCAATTACTGAATATCAAGAACAGCGCAATTTTCCCGCAGTAGATGGGACATCGCAACTCAGCGCAGCTTTAAAATTTGGCGTCATTGGCATTCGTAATGTTTGGCAAGCCACAATAGAAGTGTTAGAAAACAGCCGCAGCGATGAAGCAACAGCCAATATCCGCACATGGCAACAAGAACTAGCATGGCGGGAGTTTTATCAACACGCAATGTATAACTTCCCCGAATTGGCTGATGGTGCTTACCGCCAAACCTTCAAAAACTTCCCTTGGGAAACTAACGAAGAACATTTCCAAGCTTGGTGTGAAGGGAAAACCGGCTATCCCATTGTGGATGCAGCGATGCGCCAGATGAATGAAATCGGCTGGATGCACAACCGCTGTCGGATGATTGTCGCTAGTTTCTTGACCAAAGACTTGCTGATTAATCCCCAATTAGGTGAAAAATATTTTATGCAGCATCTAATTGACGGTGATTTATCTGCCAATAATGGCGGTTGGCAATGGAGTGCTTCTAGTGGGATGGATCCCAAACCCGTGCGAATTTTTAACCCAGCCAGTCAATCACAAAAGTTTGATCCAGAAGCGGAATATATCCGCCAATGGATTCCCGAATTGCGGTCTGTGGATACAGAATATTTAGTTACTGGTAAAATTCCACCTTTAGAACGTCATGCTGTTGGCTATCCTGACCCAATTGTCGATCATAAAATACAGCAGCAGCAGTTTAAACAGCGTTATCAGCAGCAAAAAGCCTTTAGTAGTGCTGAATAACGAGTGCTGAGTGCTAAGTAAAGTCTAGAATTTTCCTCTTCAGCGATGCCTACGGCTGGTTACGCCTACGCATTTGCTATTTCAGTGACCGCATTTGCTATTTCGGCGATCGCATTTGCTATTTCAGCGATCGCATTTGCTATTTTGGCAACCGCATTTGCTATTTCGGCGACCACATTTGCTATTTCAGCGACCACATTTGCTATTTCGGCGATCGCATTTGCTATTTCGGCGACCACATTTGCTATTTCGGCGACCACATTTGCTATTTCGGCGATCGCATTTGCTATTTCAGCGATGCTTACGGCTGGCTACGCTTACGCAATTGCTGATTGCGCTCATCCTCAAACAAATTAAGACAAAGACCTTTAAGAGGTTTTACCACGCCAAACCTGTCCTTCTTTGAGCTAGGGAAGGACAAGCTTGAACTTTAGTTTAAGGCAGTGAAAAGTTTGTCGAACTCACGTTTTGTTAAGTCTGCGATCGCAGCAGTAAGCGTTTTGTAGTGAATAGCAAAAAGTCCAAACTCAAAATCCTGCCAATTAAATCGCCTCAATCAATCTCTGTATATTGTTTTCAGGCTTTCTAACTCATAAATTACACGCACAGTCTTGTTTTTTATCCTGCTGCCACAAAAACTTCCAGTAAAACGGGAAAGACTGATTGGACTGATACTAGTTTAAAAGGTGAGCCTCCGATTAAGTTTAACGTTTTCTAATATGAGTTGTGGCTCGTCAACGTTGTATTAAATGTTGTTCGCACAGGAGTATAAACAAGTTGCTAAAGCTTTCACCAGAATCTCCTCTATTTATTTTGTTAATTATTATTAGTTTCTTCGTAGTAACTTTAGCTGCTTGGTTATCATCTAAACCATTTGTTATAAAACAATTTGGATTCAATGATATTATACAGCTTCTTGCATTACCATTTTTTATTTCTCTATTGCTGGAGCGCTCTTTAGAAGTTTTTATAACTACTTGGCGAGGCCCAGCCGCAGAGCAATTAAATATTAGTGTTCAACAACAGAAGCTTTTAGTTCATGAACATAGAAATTTTCTAGAAACGCAACAAAAACAAAACCCAGTAGCTTCTTTAGAATATAATCAAATCAATGAACTTCCGCCTGTAGGGATGAGTTTAGAGCAGCATATCCAAAATTTCACCCCAAATCAAGAAGAATTATCTAGCACAACCAAATTACAGATTGATAATTTAAATTACAAAATTAATGAGCTAACTGAGAAAGAGCGAAAAAGAGTAGCTTATAAGTCCGATACACGAATAATTGCGTTATGGACATCCCTTTTATTTGGTCTTTTAATCAGTGCGATCGGTATTCGCTCAATTGAGCCATTGGTGGTTATTGATTCAGATAATTCAATGCAAGTAATTCTTTTCCGTTGTTTAGATGCATTGTTAACAGGTGGTTTAATTGCTGGAGGTAGCGAGGGAATTCATAAGCTCATACAGGTTTTTATCGACTTTATGGAAGCTACATCCAAACAAATCAAAGGTAAGGGATTGTCTTAAACTAGTGACTGGGGAATATTCGTAGTGCCCAACAAGCTTAAGCTGTTCACCTTGGTTTCGTAGTGAAGTTGGGGAATCCTGGGCGCGACTCGGTGATTGCCGAAAGCCGATTTAGAAACACATTGCTGATTACTTGTCAAGGGCAATAGCGTAAAATCTGCAACTAAACTACTTAACGCTTAAAAAAATTAATATGAGTCAGTTAAATAAGTGACACAGATAGAGTCAAAATATACTTTAATTAAACCAAATTATTTAAGTATATACTTATACACTGTGGCTTATGTCATCGCCCCTTGAGCGCCCGCTGAAAATTGAAGTTAGTCTGCCATCATCCCATCCTCAGTTATTAAAAGGACTGGATACGTGGTTGCGCTTGGGTTTGATATCTGACACCCAAGTTAGGCAGCTATGCCGAGAGTTTCTCGTCTGCGAGGTGATATTACAACCTCTAGCTCAACCCGCAACTTCCGATCCTGTGCCACATTTGCCTGTGACAGTTCTGGAATCTCATAACCGCAGACAACCGCGCCAAAAGCTAGTTAAACCCAGCTTTCTCAGCACAATGTTGCAGTCACTAGGGGCAGAGTTGAGTGTCCGGTGGCTGCTGTTTTTAGGAGTATTCTTAGTAGTGTTGTCTTCTGGCGTACTGGCTGCTAGTCAGTGGGAGAGATTTCCGGCCTCTGGACAGTATGGGGTTTTGTTGGCTTATACCTTGAGTTTTTGGGGCTTAAGCTTCTGGGCAACTAAACAAAGTAACCTCAGACTAACGGCTCAGACATTGCTGATTGTCACTCTTTTACTAGTGCCAGTAAATTTTTGGGCAATGGATAGCTTCCAGTTGTGGCAAAATCCTTTGGACTGGATTGTAGTCGCGATCGCCTGGCCTGTTCTCACAGCTATTACTGTTTTAGTCTGGAATAATCGAACTATTTTTCCCAATTTACATACTGGCAATTTACCTTTAGTCAATATTTTAGGGCTGAGTTATCTGCATTGGGGTTGGCAATTCCCAGGATTTCCCTTAATTGCCGTGTATTTGGCAATGATCGGCACAGCTATCATTACGGTTTATCACAATCGCGCTCGCCAGCATCACCCGCTAATTAGTAGGGAGCATAGGAGCGATCAAGGAATTGGACTGGGGATTACTTCGCCAGCTTTAGTAGTAATTTACGCCTTAGCAGTGCTGCTAGTGCGAGCAATTTTTGTTGTTCGATTAGATGTCACTCAGTTGGGGTTAGCTATTGGTATTTGCGGCTGGTTGATAACTTGGTTAGCAGCAGAGCAGGGAAGGGGAAGTAGGGGAGCAGGGGGGCAGGGGAGCGGAGGAGCAGGGGGAGAAAATTCTATCTTGTCCTCTTTGTCCCCCTCATTCGCCCTACTCTGGGAGAAACTTGGCGGAATCTTACTGTTGTTGGGTTGGCTTGTTTCGGTAATACCTTATCCGTGGCAAGCAATAGCTGTATGTGGTTTGGGTTTGTGGTTTGAGGGAAGCCGCTTACGGCAGTACAGTTTAAAGGCTGACTTAGCGGCGATTTTTGTCATTGGCTTACAGACTATTTGGCTGGGTTGGCGGTTAGTACCTTCTGGGCTACAGCAATGGGCGATCGCAACTGGCACATATCTCACCAATGCTCAAAATGAACCTTGGGCGTTACTGGGTGTAGCTTTATTTCCCTATATCATCTTGATGGTGGTGCTTAATGAAAGCTTGCATCGCCTCCAAAAGCCAGAATTGGCTAAATTTGGCGAATTGTTAGCGCTCTTATTTGGCGCTTTTTTAACAACGATCGCTTTCATAAATCCGGCGTTGCGATCGCTAAATTTCCTGTTTTCCACCGCCACTCTCGCTATCATTACTAAACGCCGCTCCTCCCCTCCCCCCTCCCTCGTATACCTAACTCACGTCATGGGGGTGCTGACATTTTGCTCTACCATCAATTGGCTATTACCAACTCTTGGTAAAGAAGCTTGGGCAAGCATTTTATTAGCTGTCATGGTGGCAGAATGGGGATTTAGTCTTGGTTCTCGCGTAACGTCTCAAGGTGATGAACTATGGCGACAAAGTTCTTGGTACATTGGTTTAGGGTTAGCTACCGTTAGTTTTATTCTATTGTGGGTAAATGCTAAATCATCTTGGTATGGTGTAGCTGATAGCCAAGATCATTGGGGAATTATTTGGCTAGCTACGCCTTTAGCTCTCACTGGTGTTGCCAATCGCACAACTTTAGAGCGTCGTATTATAAACAGTTACTTGAGCGTTTTGGCTGTAGGTGTCGCCCAGTTACTTACTTTGCAGCTACCAGGAACTAGATTAATCGGTTTGGCTGTAGGTATAGGGCTGATGTTCACAAATACTCGTTATTTGCGAAACCAAGCAGCGGCGGTAATCACAGTCGGCTTCGGGTTAAGTTTCATCGGGGCGCTGTTGTGGACAGGTTTACCTGGTTTTTCTCGCTTAGCGCTAGTCGGTTGGTTTGTTGTAGGGGCGATCGCAATCTTAAGTTTATGGTTAGCACGTACAGCACTTCTGTGGCGAGGTAATGAATTAGCAAATATCTATGCAATAGCAAGTGATAAATGGGCGCTCGCCTTGTGTGGTTTTGAGTTGTTAATGCTGACGTTGCACTCCGTGCTAGTTTACCAGGGGATTGTTTCGCCAGGATTTTTGTATTTTACTGCCACTGCTATAACCTTGAGCGCGATCGCTTATCGCAGTTGGCGAGAACCAACAGATTGGGCATTTTATAGTATTGGTTGGTGTCTAGAATTATTAATTGCTGAAGTGCTGGGATTTGGGGAATATTCAACTGTTAGAGTTGCAATCGCCAACATCGCCTTGGGTTTGATTGTTCAACTTTCAGGAGAGTGGTGGCGGCGACGACATCAATTAGAAAGACTTCCTAGCAGCTTTCACATTCTGCCCCTGATCTATGGTGCATTTGGTGTATTGCTACGTTTAGATACCTTTACCGACTGGACAGGCTTGTGTTCCTTGGGTGTAGCTTTAATAGTGATTGGTGTAGGGCGACGCCGCGAGAACTTCAAACCGCTACTTTACTTAGGAATCATCGGCGTATCAATTTCTGCCTACGAACTTTTGTTCTACCAAATGTCACAAGCCAGAGGAGGAGCATTAGGCGATGGATTAATTGCCATGTCTGCTCTTGGCACTAGCATCATGTATGCTTATCGCATCCTTTCACCTTGGCTTGTAGGCTACTTGCGCCTGACTTCCCAAGAACTCAAAAGAATTGCTCATATTCACTGGGCTTGGAGTAGTTTTTTATTGATGGCTGCTATTCCTACTCCCATTGAAGTTAACCGTTTGGTGGGATTAGCAACCGGGGTATTTTTAATTCGATATGCCATCTTTCAGGGACGGCGATCGCGAATTGTACAACAGTTACTACAACTAAGAGAACCTTCAGAAATTCCAAAAGATGGAAGCAACCAATCCTCAGACTTATTTGCACAACATACCGCTTTACTTGTTAACGAAACTCCCCTCTACAAGTTGGGAGGAATAACAATAGCAGAGATGTGGGTTTACCTCGGCTTATTAGAAGTAGCTGGGATGAGAATTTACTGGCGCGAGACAGCAGTAGGACAATTTTTGACTGGGCCGCTAATTCCTTGGAATGGTGCGATCGCTTGTGTGGTAGCTTATTTTCTGTACATTCTGCCTTGGGAAAATTGGGGTTGGTCTAAAAGACCTTGGCAACAAGCTGCATACATTGTGCCATTGATAATTTTATGGGAAACCAGACTGCGAGTTTACCCAATCAGCATACTAATCGCCGCTGGATTCTACATCTTCCTCGCAATATTAGGTAAAAACATCCGTTTTACTTATATTAGTGCGGCATTGATTAATTGGGCACTTTACCGCTGGTTTTATAACTTAAACCTAACTGATGCTTTGTGGTATGTAACACCAATTGGGTTATCACTGCTTTATGTCGCTCAAATAGATCCCCAGTTGAAACTACCAGAATATAAAGTCGCTCGCCATAGTTTTCGGTTGTTAGGTAGTGGTGTAATTTGTGGGTGGGCAATTTTATTTCATCAAGACACACCTCTGATACCTGGAATTTTCAGCCTCATCGCCATTTTTGCCGGATTAGCTTTGCGAGTGCGGGCTTTTCTTTACATTGGCACAGCCACATTTTTGCTCACCAGTGTTTATCAATCAGTAATTTTAAGCTGGCGCTATCCCTTTATGAAATGGGTTGTTGGCTTGCTGGTAGGTATCGCGCTGATTTCAATTGCAGCCAACTTTGAAACCCGTCGCGCTCAACTAACTGCCCTAATTCGTAATGCCATTGATGAATTTCAGTCCTGGGAATAGGAAATCTGAAGTCTACAGGACTTACGCAAAAATAGCCAAAAAGCTTAATTTATCGAACCCGCAGCTTTTAATACAGAATACCAGACGATCGCCACTGAAATTGCCAATCAGTTGGCGATCGCTATCCAGCAATCCCGACTGCGAGAACAGTTGCAAAACTATGTCAATGAACTAGAACAACGAGCTGCTGACAGGACATCTGCCCTTGTGGAAGCCAAAAATCAACTAGAGACGGAATTGCGATCGCGACAAGCTCAAGTAACTGTAGAACAACCACTTCCAGAAGTTATCGGTCATCGCACAACCCTAATATTTGAAAGATTACATGGTGAAGAGAGTTATCCTGGCTCTGGCATTGGCTTAGCCATTGTCCGCAAAGGTGTTGAGCGTATGGGGGGGGACAGGTCGGTGTAGAGTCGTTAGTAGGCGAAGGTAGCCACTTTTGGATTGAACTACAAACAGATACCATGAAAACATGAACACAGATCAACAGACCATTTTGCTGGCAGAGGACGGCTCTAATCAAGTCCTGCTGATTCGGCGTGCTCTACGTAAAGCGAATCTGACACAACCGCTTCAAGTAGTTAACAACGGCGAAGCTGCCATCTCTTACCTCTGTGGTGAAGGAGATTATGCTGACCGTAAGTCCTATCCTCTACCGATGCTGGTTTTGTTAGATCTAAAAATGCCCCGGAAATCTGGGTTTGAGGTTTTGGAGTGGCTGAGGCAGCAACCTGAACTGAAACGCTTACCAGTTATCGTACTCACAACTTCCAAAGAAAAAACAGACATTCACAAAGCTTATGACTTAGGTGTCAACTCTTACTTAGTCAAACCCGTCGCCTTCAATGACTTAACTGCAATGGTAAAGTTACTTGATGCCTACTGGGTGAATTTAAATCAGCAACCGTTAGCCTACACTGATTGAAAGTTTAGTAGAGACTGCACCCTCATACTTAAATATCCTTTATGTAAATTTTAAGCATCCATTTTGCCTCCCCATGCACATTCTGATCATTGACGACAATCCAAATGACCGCTTCATGATTATCCGAGAAATGCGCCGGGAGTTTCCTGATGTAGAAGTGGAGGAAGTGGGTGCTCCAGAAGAATTTGAGCAAGCACTAGCAGCAGGTCGCTTTGACCTAACCATCACCGACTATCAGCTGCGCTGGACTAATGGTCTGGAAATCTTGCATACCCTCAAGCATCGCTACCCTGATCGTCCTGTGATTATGTTTACAAACACGGGAAGCCAGGAAATTGCTGTTGAGGCAATGAAAAGTGGACTTGATGATTACATCCTCAAGTCAGCTAAGCACCTTGTTCGGCTATCGGCAACCGTAAAGTCTGTCTTAGAGCGCAATGAAAATCTACGTAGAGCCAGCTTTTTTGAGAATCGCTTACAATTCTTGCTCAATCAATTAAATGTCGGTGTGTTTCGGGTAATTCCTGACGGAAGGCTACTCGAAGTCAACAGCGCCTTTCTCAGATGTCTGGGACTTAGTTCTTTAGACGAAATCCGCTCTAATAATTGCTTTGATGAAATTTTTTCCAAAGTGGGGGATATCATGCCAGAGCAAAAACGAGAACGAGAATTAAAGTTACGCAGAGCAGATGGTAGCTCGTTCTGGGTTGCCGTGAATGAAACTCTCAATACTACTCATGGAGATCCGGTCATTGATGGTCTGGTAGAAGACATCACCGGGCGCAAACGTGCGGAAGAAACACTAAAGCGTTATGCATCAAGACTACAAACTCTACAGGAATTAGATCGCTCAATTCTGCGGGCAAGTTCTCCTACAGAAATTGCTCAAGCTGCCCTTGCTTACACCTATCCATTACTTCCTTGTGAGTTATTGGATGTGACATTGTTTGACTTGGAACATCAACAAGCTTCTGTGCTGGCTGTTCAATCTAGCAATCAGATTGGCTTTAGTAGTGGTGAGAGTTTATCATTGCAAGACTTTGGTGACATTAGCATTTTGCAACAAAACCAGGTGGTGATTATTGAAAACCTGGCTGAGCATCCCAAATCTTATCGTGTCCAACAACGATTATTTGACCAAGGCATTCGCTTATTAATCAATGTGCCTGTGATTGCTCAAGGACAACTCATCGGCTCTTTAAATGTGGGAGCAATCCAGCCCAAGTCATTAACTGAAGAAGACGTAGAAATCGCCCGTGAAGTGGCGAATCAGCTAGCGATCGCTATCCAGCAATCTCGTATGCGTGAAGAATTGCAGCGCTACACAGAACAACTCGAACAACTGGTTAGCAACCGTACGCAACAGCTAGAAGAAGCAAATAGTGCTTTAGAAGCTTTTACCTACTCTATCTCCCACGACTTACAAGAACCTCTGCGTGCGATGCGCGGATTTGCAGCTATCTTGTTAGAAGAATACGAAACCGCATTGAATTCAGTCGGGCAAGATTTACTGAATCGGATTGCCAGCAGTGTGGAACGGATGGATAATCTGCTGGTGGACTTATTAGCTTACAGCCGCTTGAGTCGCGTTGATTTGCCACTCCAACCAATTAACCTCAACTTGCTACTAACGCAAGTCCTGACGCAACTAGAACCCTTGCTTCAACAACAGCAGGCTCAAGTGATTGTCTCTGAACCCTTGCTGGAAGTTGTCGGAAACTACCGCACTGTTGAGCAGATTGTCATAAATTTACTAACCAATGCCATTAAGTTTGTCGTTCCCGGAGTTCAACCCCAAGTCCGGGTATGGACTGAACGCCGCCGCGATGCCTCCGGCACGCTACGCGATCGCTCG
Source organism: Nostoc sp. B(2019) (assembly GCF_010091925.1). GTDB lineage: Bacteria > Cyanobacteriota > Cyanobacteriia > Cyanobacteriales > Nostocaceae > Komarekiella. The sequence goes on from NZ_WVID01000013.1 coordinate 31,008, forward strand.
GTGCGTTTGTGGGTAGAAGACAATGGAATTGGTATCCAACCTCAGTATAATGAGCGAATTTTTGGCGTTTTTGAACGTCTGCACAGTATAGAAGCTTACCCAGGAACAGGAATTGGATTAGCGATCGTCCGTAAAGGCATCGAACGCATGGGCGGCCAAGTCGGTATGGAGTCAGAAATCGGTCAGGGTAGCCGCTTTTGGATTGAACTACCAGAATTTATTAAGTGAAGGGGATTGGATATTGGGGAGGCAGGGGAGGCGAGTATAAAAGCCTCGTTCACGAGTATCAAAGACTCGTTCACGAGTATAAAAGCCTCGTTCACGAGTATCAAAGACTCGTTCACGAGTATCAAAGCCTCGTTCACGAGTATAAAAGACTCGTTCACGAGTATCAAAGACTCGTCCGCGAGTATCAAAGACTCGTCCGCGAGTATCAAAGCCTCGTCCGCGAGTATCAAAGCCTCGTCCGCGAGTATCAAAGCCTCGTCCGCGAGTATCAAAGCCTCGTTCACGAGTATCAAAGCCTCGCCTCCCCTGCCCCCTGCCCCCTGCCCCCTCCCTCCGCCCCTTAAAAATCCCCAGTAAAAATATCAATGGTAAAATAGGACAACTTTAATAAAAAGTCAATAACTGTCTATTTTCGTTAGAGTGGGATAACAATCAAAGTGTGAGGGTTGATACTGATGCGAGTCTTGCTAGTGTATCCGATATTTCCTAAAACCTTTTGGTCATACGAAAAGATTTTGGCATTAGTCGATCGCAAGGTTTTGTTACCACCTTTAGGTTTAGTAACAGTGGCGGCAATTTTGCCTCAAGAGTGGGAATTCAAGCTGGTTGATCGCAACATTCGCCCAGCCACAGAAGAAGAATGGGCATGGGCAGATGTAGTAATTCTCTCTGCAATGATTGTCCAAAAACAAGATTTACTTGACCAAATTCAAGAAGCAAAACAGCGTGGTAAGTTAGTCGCGGTGGGTGGCCCATATCCTACCTCTGTACCTCACGAAGTTCAAAATGTTGGTGCAGATTTTCTGATTTTGGATGAAGGGGAAATCACCTTACCTATGTTTGTAGAGGCAATTCAGAAAGGAGAAACCTCTGGAACATTCCGCACCACAGAAAAACCTGATGTCACAAGTACCCCAGTACCCCGTTTTGACTTATTAGAATTAGATGCCTACGACATGATGTCGGTGCAGTTTTCGCGCGGGTGTCCCTTCCAGTGCGAATTTTGTGACATTATTGTTCTTTACGGGCGCAAACCGCGTACCAAAACTCCTGCACAACTTTTGGCAGAGTTAGATTATCTCTACGAGTTGGGTTGGCGGCGGGGTGTGTTCATGGTGGATGATAACTTTATTGGCAACAAGCGGAATGTCAAGTTGTTGCTCAAAGAGTTAAAAGTTTGGATGGCAGAACACAAGTATCCCTTCAAGTTTGACACTGAAGCTTCAATTGACTTAGCCCAAGACCCAGAATTGATGGAGTTGATGGTTGAATCTGGCTTTGCTGCGGTGTTTTTGGGAATTGAAACACCGGATGAAGACAGTTTACAAATGACGAAGAAGTTTCAAAATACCCGCAGTTCTCTAACTGATGCAGTACAAAGCATTATTAAAGCCGGGTTGCGCCCAATGGCTGGGTTTATTATTGGGTTTGATGGTGAAAAAGCTGGTGCAGGCGATCGCATTGTCCGCTTTGCTGAACAAGCAGCAATTCCCTCTACTACTTTCGCAATGTTACAAGCGCTACCCAATACCGCGCTGTGGCATCGCCTGAAAAAAGAAGGACGACTACGGGAAAATCAAGACGGCAACATTAACCAAACAACTTTGATGAACTTTGTTGCCACCCGTCCTCTGGAAGATATTGCCAGAGAATATATTGAAGCTTTTTGTGCTTTATATGACCCGATACAGTATTTGGATCGCACCTATCGCTGTTTCTTAATGATGGGTTTGCCGAGTTGGAAAGCACCAGCTAAAATCCCACAGTTGGTAGTTGTGAAAGCGCTGCTGATTGTGATTTGGCGACAAGGGATCAAACGTGAAACTCGCTGGAAGTTCTGGCATCATTTGTTTAGCATCCTCAAGCGTAACCCTGGAGTTGTTGAACATTATCTTTCCGCCTGCGCCCACAACGAGCATTTTCTAGAGTATCGCCAAATTGTGCGCGATCAAATTGAAAGTCAGTTAGCTGAATATTTAGCACAAGGTGCAGAAACACCGTATGTGCTTGTGAAGGAAAAAGCTGAGGAAAAAGCTGAAGCAGTAGTTAGTTAAGCGTGATGATGGGTAATAGTGTTTACCCATTTGACATATAAGTTAAAGGGTAATGGGGAAAGGTGAATTCAAACATTTCCCCTTTAACCGAACCGTATTGGATCGCCTATTATATGTATACGTGAGTATGCATAATTAATTGATCATCAAAATTAATCCCAGATGAAAGCCTACGAGTTTCCTGCAAAAGTCACATCAGAAGGGAAAATCGAATTTCCTGAAGCAGTCTTGAAGCAACTAACAGCAAACCAAGATATCAGAGTCATTGTACTCGTAAATGAAGCAATAGAAGAAAATGATGATACTGCTTGGCATCGACTTGCAGCCGAGCAATTCTTCAAAGATTACAGTGATGCAGATGCTATTTATGACAAGATTTAATAATGGAAAATTATCAACCGGGAGAGGTAGTTTTAGTTGCATTTTTGTTTAGTGGTGCAACTGAATTTAAACGCCGTCCAGGTTTGGTACTGTTGGATACAGGAGATGAAGATATAATTGTTGCCAAAATTACTAGTCGTTCATCTCAAACTACTTTTGATGTGGAGATTCTGGAATGGCAACAAGCAGGTTTAAGGCGAGAGTCTGTAGTTCGCCTTCATAAGGTGAACACCTTAGAAAAACGTTTAATAGAACAACGTTTAGGTTTATTAACATCTAATGACTGGTTGCGGGTATGCCATAGACTACAGCAAATTTGGTCTTCTGTAACTTAAAAGGGCAATGCCTAACAACAAGCCGATTCCATTTACTTTATATGCTAGCCGAAAGGGATTAGAGCAAAGTTAATTCGCCGCTGTTTGAGCTTCTTGATAAATTATTTCCTGAAACTGAATCATGTCTTTTTGTGGGTCAGCGTGGCTAACTTTCACTAATATCTGTTCGCCCAAATTCACAGAACGTTTGAAAATCATTGGTAACTGTAAGCCCAAATCTTCTAACAGAATTAGTGCCAAGTTGCTGTCTTCTCGCAGCCACATCAATACTGTCACACTCCAAGTTTGTTCTGGATGACGGCGCAGATATTCTAAAGCCCAATATCTATTAGTTTGCCGTTCTACCATCGTCACCTCTTGGGTGGTAGTAGTGACAGTCATCATCACTTCTTTAAGTTGCTCTGCTGAAAATGGCAGTATTTCACCGCGCAAATGGGCTTTAAGTTGAAAATGGGTTAGTAAGTCACTGTAGCGACGAATGGGAGAAGTCGCTTGGGTGTAGGTATCCAAACCCAAACCAGCATGACGCAAAGGCGTGATGCTCATTTCACTCTTGGGCATACAACGACGCATGGCGCAAGCGCGAACAAATCCTGCGGGTAGCTGGAGTAATTCCTCTTCTGGGGGTAATTCTGGCTGCGGCTGACCGCGAAAGGGCAGAGGTATGTTGTGAGCTTGACCGTAACGGGCAGCAACTTCACCAGCCAGAATCATCATCTCTGCTACTAGTTGCCGCGATGCAGAATCATCTAAAATGTCAATGTTGATCTCGTCACCTTTGACTTTGATCATCGCCTCTGGCATATTGATGCTAATTGCGCCTTGAGCATACCGCCAAGCTCTGCGCCGCTGTGCCCAAGTGGCGATCGCTTCAATTTCTGGTTCGGCTTGCACTCCTAATTCCAGCACTTCATCAGCATCTTCATAGGTGAGGCGATAAGTGGGCTTAATAAAGCTGGTATGAATACTGTAATCTTCTACTGCTCCAGTTAGATCTAGAACAACCCCAAAGCTGAGGGCGCAACAAACCCGTCCCTGTACTAGACTCATCGGCCCAGTTGCCAGTAATTCTGGAAACATGGGAATCATCCCAGTGGGCAGGTAAACTGTGCTACCCCGCTTTCTGGCTTCTAGATCTAAATCATCTTCTGGCGCTAACCACCGGGTGGGATCGGCTATATGCACCCACAGCCGCTCTCGTCCATCAGGCAGTAATTCCCAACTCAGACCATCATCGATCTCAGTAGTACTTTCATCATCAATTGTGTATGCCTTCAGGTGAGTCAAATCTAGGCGATTTGCATCTAAGTCAGTCGGTGGAAAATCCAAACGCTGTTGCGCCACTTCTAATACCTTATTAGGAAACTGAATCGGAATTGAAGAACGACGCAGGAACAAGTTCTCGTAAGGACTCCACCAACCTAAGTCCACCAAAAGTTGAAATGCTCCTGGGGGAGTTGTGGGACGTCCCAGCATGGTCATAGTTTCTAAAACTGGAGCCGGGGGAGGATAGGCACGAGCCAAAGAGTCATAATTGACCCCCATCCGCACGGTGTCAGCAAGCAGCGCTGCATATTTTTCCAATCCTTCTAGGCGCTGGAGATCGTGGCGTTGCCACTCTACTGCTTCACCTTTAAGCGCCTGCTCTACGCGAGCCAAAAATTCCTGCTGTCCCTTAGCTTTTAGAGCCTCTACTTCCATCTGGTGCTTGCGTTCTGCTACCTGAGCAGCAGTTCGCGGCTCGTAAGTCTCTGCTTTTTGCTTGAAGTAGAGTTTGTCCTCTGATAACAAGCAGTGAGCGGCATAACAATAAAGCGCGTCTGATTCAGAAAAAAGCAGATTCGCCATTTGGTCTGGGGTGACAGTTTCCCCATCCTCAACCAGTAATTCCCAAGCTACTTCTAAGCTAGATGGATCTAAATAAGCCTGAGCTTGCTCCAAAAAGCTGGGAATCTCTGCTGGCTTGTAGGTTTGTCCGTTAACTGTATAAGTAATTTGTCTAGGCGCGAGGCTGTGGGATTGACCACGTTCGTCTACCACAAACCAGCGGGTTTTGCCGTCTGGACGATCTACGACACCCAGACGACGATCGCCTTGAACCCTAAATTCAACTAGCGTCCCCTTCTCCACAACTCTCGCGCTTTATTTGGTGAACAGTTTAAATATTTTTAAGTTAAGAGTTAAGAGTTAGGAGTTAGAAGTTTTGATTCTTAACTCATCACTCATCACTCATAACTCAGCACTTTTTTAGCCTTCTGCATTGATAAATGGCAACAAAGCCACAATCCGCGATCGCTTAATTGCTAATGTCAAATCTCGCTGTTGTTTACACGTCAGTCCAGTAATCCGGCGGGGTAATATCTTGCCTCGCTCGGTGATAAACTTACGCAACAAATCAACATCTTTGTAATCGATTGGTTCTCCTGGCTTGATCGGAGACAGGCGACGACGATAGTAGCTCATCTTTACTTAATTTCCTTGTGAACGGTATGTTTGTTGCAGTGGGTGCAGAACTTTTTCAGTTCTAACCGATTGGTTGTATTGCGACGGTTCTTGGTGCTGGTATACCGTGAAACACCAGCAGAGCGCTTGTCTAGGTTAGTGCGACACTCAGTGCATTCTAGTGTGACTATTATGCGGGCGCCTTTGCTCTTAGCCATAATCTTACAAACAGTAAAGCCTGAAGAGAATTAACACAAATGACTATCTTCTCACATTACGACGCAAATTTCCAACTAATCGCTTAACTTTTATATCTAGCGAGTAGCCTCGACGCGACGAAACTATGAAAGTTCCTGTATAGCGATCGTGCAAAGCTTGCCGCATCTGAGTATCAGAGAAGGCAGCCCCACAATCGATTGCCAGGGGAAGTACTAGAAGTATAGCAGTAGGATTGGCTCTAATGTTACTCAGGGCAATTGATACTAAAAGCGCCCCAAAACCAACGATCGCCTCACGCTTCAGCAGCGATCGCAAATCTGGGATTCTGCCCACTACCTGTCTATCTTCGACTTCCAGCACTTTCAAATCGAACGCCCAACGCCCTAAACTTTGCCCTTGATTGTTGTATACCAAAACTACCCGCAAAACCAGCCAAGCTATGACAAAAACTAGGATCTGCACAAATTGAATACCGACATTGCCGCCTCCTAGCAAGGAACTGACTAACCAGACAACCAGGAAATCAAGCCCCAATGCCATACCTCGTCGCCCAATCTCAGCCTTGGGATAGTGTTTTTGGGTAACTCTTTCAATAGTCATATAAAATTAAGTATTTTATTTAGGGGTTAGGAAATAATAATTGCTCCTGTCTTTAATATTAAGGTGATGAGCTAAGTACTTGCTGCGCTTTCAACAAACCAAAATCAGGCAATCGAAATAGAACAGCAGGACTTCAGGAAAACCAACCAGATAACCCAAAACAAAAAGAGGGGTGTCAATATAATTCGTAATTCGTAATTCGTAATTCATAATTAAGAGCCATAATTACGAATTACTGTTTTATTTACGGACGCACTCGCATTCGTAGTAGGGCGTAGCCCCAGAGCGAATTAGTAATTATCTGGTCAAATTTTGCGATCCAGTTCTTCACGTAGAACTCGGCGCAGTGTATCTTCTAAAGGTTCGCGGCATTGCTGAATGTGTTGGCGCAGGGCATCATTGATTAATGTCTGATAGTTTCCACCACCAGTCTGATGGACTTGATCACGAAACCACGCAAGAATATCGTCATCGAGTCTGATCGTAATTCGGGTCTTGCCAGTTAGTGTTGAGTCAATCGCACCGCGCTTACCTGTACTAAAATCGTATTCGTCTTTCATAAACTACCCCTCGTATTGTATGCGTTCATAACGTGTTGCTTTGCGAGCAGAAATCAACCGAATGCACTCACCACGCCACGTATAAACTACAACAAGAATTCGACCAAAGGCATCCATGCCAATTGTGATAAACCTTTGTTCGTTGGGATGCTCGTCTACTATCGTAATTGCAGCATCGTCGGCAAACATGGAAACTGCATCTGCAAAATCAATGCGATGCTTGCGGAGATTGGATAAGGCTTTGTTGTCATCCCACTCGTACTTCATGTCTCTATTGTATGTACAATAGTACACTAAAGCTCAAGAAAAAGATGTAAGCACGCTGACAAGATCTCCGTTTTCTTCAATTCAAGGTTGGTGATTCAAAAGGTAAATAATCAGAGGCGATCGCTATGCTATCAGTCAACGATGCAGAAGCAATTATTTTAAATTTAGTGCAACCGTTGAATGCTCAGCGGGATATAGAAGTTGTAGATTTATTGACAGCAGATAATCGTATTCTGGCAACACCTGTTACTAGCTCGCTAGATTTTCCCCATTGGGATAATTCGGCAATGGATGGCTATGCTGTACGTTACGAAGATGTGCAGCACGCCAGCGCCGAACAGCCTGTTATTTTGGAAATTATTGAAGAGATTCCTGCGGGATATCAACCCAAGTCTACGATTCAACCGGGACAAGCGGCACGAATTTTCACAGGTGCGGTGATCCCCACAGGTGCAGATACTATAGTCATACAAGAGAGAACACGCCGAGAAGAAAACCGCATTTTTATCCTGGCCGCACCGCAACCACAAGAATTTGTCAGACACAAAGCATCTTTTTACCAAGCTGGAACACCATTACTATCAGCAGGAATTAGGTTAAATGCCGCAGAAATTGCAGTGCTAGCAGCGGCACAGTGTCCCCAATTAAATGTTTACCGTCGTCCGCGTGTGGCGATTTTTTCTACTGGTGATGAGTTGGTAACGCCTGATCAACCGCTGCAACCTGGTCAAATTGTAGATTCTAATCAGTATGCTCTAGCAGCTTTGGTCAAGGAGAGTGGAGCAGAACCGTTATTGTTAGGAATTATTAAGGATGAGCCAGATACCCTTCAAGAAGCGATCGCCTACGCTATCGCTAACGCCGATATAGTTATCTCTTCCGGTGGGGTTTCGGTGGGAGATTATGATTATGTTGACCAAATTCTAGAGTCACTAGGAGCAAAAATCCACATTCGTGCAGTAGGGATGAAACCAGGAAAACCCTTGACTTTCGCCACTTTTTCAACCCAGAACTCCTCTACAGACGCGATTAATCCTGGCTTTTGTACAAACGCGATTAATCGCGTCTCTACTCCTGACTCCTCACTCTATTTTGGTTTACCAGGAAACCCGGCTGCGGTTTTGGTGACTTTTTGGCGGTTTGTACAACCAGCAATTAAGAAACTTTCTGGAGTTACTGAAGGTTGGAAACCGATATTTATGAAGGTGCGATCGCGTGATGAGTTGCGATCGGATGGCAAGCGTGAAACTTACCTTTGGGGTAAATTGCATTTAATTGATGGAGTTTACAAATTTCACAAAGCTGGTGGTAGTCACAGTTCCGGTAATTTAATTAATTTAGCTAAAACCAACGCCTTAGCTGTTTTACCAATAGGTCAAACATTAATTTCCCCAGAAGAAAAAGTCCAAGTTTTGCATATTGGTAATTTGTAATTGGTAATATCGCCGAAGCTATAGCGGTTCTAATTTGGATACAACACACGGTAGCTGTAAAAAAAGACCTCTTAGAGGTTTTACTACGCAAAACCGTCTCTCTCCGGCTCGGAGAGGGGTAGATTTGAACTAAAGTTCAAGGCAGGGAGAAGATTTATCAAATTTACATCTTAAACTTCTTGCAAAAGTCGATTTTATGAAAATTAAACTACAGATTAACACAGATAAACACCGATAATTTATCGATGTTTATCTGTGGTTACAATAAAAAACTAGTATTTTTGCAAGATGTCTCTTAAATGTCTTAACTGTCTAGTAAAAATCTAAATTTCGATTATTTATTATAGTTATTTTTTTTAATTCTCTCTTAACTGTCTTATCTGTCTTATCTGTCGTTGCATTTATTTAGTGATAGTGAAAAAATACACACGTGATATTGAAAAGCAATTTTCGATATCACACTTATCTCAACAATTTCTATTTACTAGGAGAAAAATAATGGGTGCAGTTGACGAAACACAGATACATATCTTAACAAAAGGGCAAGATATTCAACTGTCTGATCAATCCATTCAAGCCAAAAAGTTTTTTATTGAAAAGACCCTACGAGATGGGGGTAAAATTAGATTCAAAATTCGTTATCGTGCCGAACTACAAGATTTTTGTCTACTCGAAGTTTTTCTGATAAAAGCGCAGAACGGAACAATGCACTCTAGTATGAGCATTCCTAACGGCGGCTCAACAACTAATGTTCAAGAAATACAGCGAGAATTTAATATTTGGGAAACAGGAGATTATTACTTCGTTTTTAAGATGTCTTCCAATGTTGGAACATTTTATATTGAGGAGTATCAACTTTGTTGGACAGCTAATTAATTACTTTTCGTTGCAAGAAATTAATTTCAAAATCAGCAACATCAAACTAAGTGCGATCGCCTTGCTAAAGCTAGGTTAATTAGGGTGTCAATAAAACTTGATTTTACTTGAGTTAGCAATTAGCGATCGCTATTATATAAATATTATTTTATATAGACTATTTTTGAGTTAATAACATCACTAAATCCTTCGTTTTTCCAAATCCAGCTAAGTTAAATTAAGATTTTTTGCTACGGTCGATCCAAATGCCTCTGAGTCCAGCTGCTTTAGCACCGTTGTAGTCTTCTGTAATACTGTCGCCAATATGCCATGCTGCCTCTGGGGGACAGTTATGTTTTTTTAAAGCAATGGCAAAAATTTGGGGATCAGGTTTAGCCGCACGTGCCTGAGTAGAAATGGTAACAGATATGAAAAAGTCTCTCAATCCTAAACTTTGCAATACTGAGTAAATTCGAGAATCAAAATTGGATAGTACCCCTAGTTCAATTCCCAACCGCCGCCAGTTAACCAAAGCAGCTAAAACATCGGGATAAACAAACCAAGGTTGAGCTGTGCCGAAGTGAATGTAGAGTTCGCTAAAAAAAGCTGAAAAGTCAGAAAATTGCTTGAGAACACCTGCACTTTCAAAAGTGTTTAGGGCAATTATCCGCCACCAATCAAACTCACGCTGGGGAATATCTTGCGTGTCTGCATCTAGAAATATCGGTGGCGGCGCTGCTTTAAAGCTTTGGATAAACGTTTTATTCAGTGTCTCAGCTGAAACTTTAACGCCAAATTCTTCGGCTATTTGACTATAAACTTCGCCCACACTACCTTTGACATCAAAGAGTGTGCCCACAGCATCTAAAAAAATAACTTTCGGTTGTTCCATAATATCAAGTGCTAAGTTCTGTAGAGTCAGTGCGTAATTTGTAATTCGCCCTGGGGCTACGCCCCGCTACGCTAACGTAATTCGTAATTGTTACTACTGCAAGCGTTTCATTGATTGGGCATGGGTGGTTTATTTACGCCGTGCTGTACTAGGGTTTATCGAAAATTTGGGTTAATAACAATATAGGTAAGGCATAAGCCCTACCTACAGTTCTAAAGTTCTATTTAGAAAGTGTTTCTATAATAGGACGGACTAGCCAGTTAAAACCAACTTTGAGCTGATGTTCTAAAGTTGGCAAACGATACAGATAGGCAAGACGACGGGCGACGTATGCCAAGGGGCCGTCTAGTTTCATTCCTAAACCGGTCAGGGTGGCGTTGTCTATTCCTAGTGCCATCATTTCCCCTAACTGTTGGTAGCGTAAAGGAAGTAAAGGACGATTGGTTAAAGAAGCCCAGATATTCCAAGCGGCATAATCAGATTCTTGGAAAGCTGCTTGTGCAGTGGCGGGGACTTGCTGTCCTTCTGCATCATGACAGTCTGCCAAATCTCCCAAAGCAAAGATTTTTGGATGGTCAAGAACTTGCAGAGTAGGTGTAGTGCTAATTTGACCGCGCTGATTTTGCTTAAGGGGCAAGGATTTGACTACAGGAGCAACCCGTGTTCCTACAGTCCAAATTACTAAATCTACAGGAATTGTATCTACTTGGCTTTTGTATTCTAGGGAGATAGTATCTTGGTCTATTGATTCTACTTTGGTTTCTAAATCAATAAACACACCACGCGCATCTAAAGCTTTCTTTGCTGCTTCACGGTTAAACTCTGGCGAAGTTCGCAATATTTGATCAGCGATTTCAATTATCCGAAAGCGTCCTCTTTCCCCTAATCTGTCTGCTAACTTACAGGCTAACTCTACACCACTGTAGCCAGCCCCAACAATTGCCACGCGAATTTTGTCAGCATCCGATTCTTCTAAAAATCGCAGGCGTTCTTCTAGACGATAGGCATCCGAGATTGTGCGGAATGGGTAGGCGTAGGATGTCGCACCGGGGACTAAATCCAATGGTGTTTCTCCACCTAACGCCAATACTAATCGGTCATAGGGGATTTCTGGCCCATCCTGTAAATGTACCCTTTGCTGGTCGATGTCAATTCCAGACACAACTGCTTGATAAAAACGTATACCTGTGCCTTGTAAAAGTTCTTCAAATGGGGGGGCAATTTCCCAGGTTTGCAGTTCACCAGTCAGTAATTCGTATAGTAAAGGAGAAAATAGGAAGCGATCGCTTTGATCTACCAGAACTATTTCGGGTTTTTGCGTAGATTCCCAAGGTAACTGGCTCAAGCGTAGGGCAGTGTAGAGACCACCAAAGCCTCCACCGAGAATACAAATTCTAGGAGTTTGTTGAGTCATCGGTCGATATATGTGGAACTGTCAATTCCAGCAGGGCAACTAACTTCAGTGTAATGATTTCTTTCGGTTTATTGCCATGAGCCAACAATCTGAATGTTGTCCCTTATGCAGTTGATGTGCAGTTAATTGCTTTACTTTCACAAAACCACATTTTTCATAGCAGCGGATAGCACGAGCGTTGCTAACGTCTGGATCGATGACAATTTTAACAGCTTGTAGTTGTTCAAATATATATTTTATAACTGCTGACAGCATTTTTGTGCCGATTCCCTGATTCCAATAGTTGGTTTCGCCGATGAACAAGTCAATTCCATAAGCATACATATTTACAACTCTTTTATCATTGGCTACTCTGCTGTATTTTAAAATAAACTGCAAAGACAAAAGTATCTAACAACTGAATTCATCGCTACACATAAGCAAAAAGCGGTTTGTATTTTACACAGACCGCCTTCAATTTAATATTTAGGGGTAATTAATTACCGCCAGATGTCACAGCTTTATGATGTTGGTTAGTATCATCTGCTTTAATGTACCAGTTGCCATCTTTGTCTTGCGCGTATTGGTTTCTGACGCTATTCCAAGCAACATCACGAGCACCTTCTTCACTCATCCCGTCACTTTGAGCGGCATTGAATGCTGCCATGAAAATCTGCTGGGCTTCTGGTGGAAGTTGTTGTTGAAGTTCTTGGGGTAATTCATCAACTTTGTTATAAGGCATAAACCGACTCCGATTATCTAGTCTAGAGTTCATGCTAAAAACTTATAAGTACAATTTCCTCTTTCTGTAAGCAGAGATTTAATTTACCATACTTTTGGCTGAATAAAACAATTTTCAGATCAGCCCTGCGATGATATTGCTGCTGATAGCTAAAATGGTGGTATTCAATAAGAGGGATAATGTATCATAGCTTCTAATTTAGTGACTCTAGTTGAGGAAACACTAATTTATGAAACCTAGCATTTGTTAAAAGTAAATATTATTAAATAGTTCCGCGATCGCGCCATTTATCCAGCATCTTATGACTAATACCTGGAACTATTTCCAAGCTTGATAAAGATATAAAACTTCGCTGTTGACGGGTAATAAGTATTTGTTGTGCTAATTTCTTCCTACACTAGGCAAAGTTGTTAGGTCTGCCAAACTTGCAATGTTTATATTTACTTTTTAGCTTGCTATAATTTCATTTGCTCAAGGAGTTTTAGTCTGGGAACACTGTTTTTGTTCTAATTTAATTTTTTCTTGAATTGCTGTTGGTATTCCTGGTTTTGCTTTAGCATAAAGACGAGCAAATTCACGTACATAATGGGCAGCAACAGTGGGATTTTCAATCACTATCAGCGTCTCATCATTGCCACTATTAGCAGCTTCCGACCAATTGTGAGAACCTGTAATTACTGTTTGACTATCAATAACACCAAATTTGTGATGTAACAGATCACCTTTGGCTAATGAAGGCACACCTACAGTGGTAATTGGATTTTGCCAAGGATGATTATCAACTTCATATTTACATTTGTTACTGAGTGCAACCCCCATCATATCTAGCGCTTCACTGTAAGGACGGTATGCAAATTGTCGGTCAATCAATGCGCGAATTTGCACACTTTGTTGATGACGATTTTCTAGGATATTAGCAAGACGCTGCTCAGAAAAGACAAATAACGCCATATCAATAGATTTAGTTGCTGAATCTAAAGTTTTGCCAATTAAACCATTACTGCTGTTACTCCAAGGTTGAGTAGGAGAAGTAGGCGAAAAATTTACAGTAATTTGGGTTTTTCCGAAAGTGATTGTTTGAGGCGATCGCATCGGCTTTTGCAAACCAAATCGACTATCTGGCTTGCCTCCTGGGCCATCCCCCCACATGATGTTAAACTCTTCTGTAAATAAAGATGCTAATTCTGGGTTGTCAATTTGTAATAAATTATTGGCATTGCCTAAACTACTGGAATTAGTGAAATCGCCAAAAGTATCACTTAGGGTAAAATTCGCTGAAGTTATAATGACAATGCGATTATCTACAATCACAAATTTGTGATGCATTAAACTGCTACCTACTGAACCATCTGCTTGATCATCAAGCCAGGGAATTTTAGCATTTTGTAAAATTACTAAAGCATCCCGTTGATTGATTTCCTCTGGAGTGAGTTGATTATCTTGGTTAATGTCTATAAATTGGCGAAACTCGTTATGGCGTTCCCGTTCTCTTTTATTTAATTTACTTATTTCAGTAGATGTTAAGCTACTCCAAGGTCGGCTGTAACTATTTTCTAAAATGATCCTGACCTTGACTCCAGCTTTTTGTCTATCAACTAGTGCTTTAGCAACTTCGGGTAAACGTAATTCTTGAACCGCTACATCTACTGTTGATTTAGCTTGAGAAATAGCATCAGCAATTTGTTTTTCTAGATTGTCTCCCAGACGGATTTGTTGACGGTAAGGCTCTTTGTATTCTGAAGACTCGGAATGATTCAAGTAAACTTGAACTAATGGATCTTGCGGTAAAGGTGCTGGAAGCTGATTGTAGGAATGGACTCGCTGACAAGCAGCAAGAGGAAATATTAGTAAAAAGATATAAAAAGAATACCTTTGTCTAGAGAAAAATTGCACTGTAATCTGCTAAAAGTGGATTAGGGGTGAACACATTTATCATTCCCAAAATTTTGTGTTCGGAATTAAGTAGAGAAGCTACCCATACACGCCGAAGTATCTAGATTTTGTCAGATTTGCCTATTTAAATGTATATGTTGACAAGATCAGCATCCTTTTATCGGCGTGTGTTCCCACTACTATTGGTTGATATGCAAATTTATCTAGATTACAGCGCCACTACTCCCACTCGCCCAGAAGCGATCGCAGCAATGCAAGTAGTCCTCACTCAACAGTGGGGTAATCCTTCCAGTTTGCATGAGTGGGGAAAAAGGGCTGCAACGGTTGTGGAACAAGCAAGAGTCCAAGTAGCTGGATTAATTAACGCCGCCAGTCCTGAATCGATCATCTTTACCTCTGGTGGCACAGAAGCAAATAATCTGGTAATTATGGGTATTGCCCGGTTGTACGCTGTTCCTCAACATATAATTATTTCCAGCGTTGAGCATTCTGCAATTTCCGAACCAGTACGGTTGCTAGAAATGTGGGGCTGGGAAGTAACGCGTTTATGTGTGGATGTTAAAGGCAGAATCAACCCTTTGGAATTAAAGGCTGCGTTGCAAAATAATACCGTCTTGGTTTCAGTAATTTACGGTCAAAGTGAAGTAGGAACAGTACAACCAATTGAGGAACTAGGGCAAATTGCGCGATCGCATGGTGTTTTGTTCCACACAGACGCAGTGCAAGCAGCGGGACGTTTACCCATAGATGTACAACAACTCCCTGTAGACTTACTTAGCCTTTCTAGTCATAAAATATATGGGCCACAAGGTGCTGGGGCGTTGTATGTGCGTCCTGGTATAGAATTGATACCCCTACTGGGTGGCGGTGGGCAAGAAATGGGACTGCGTTCTGGTACTCAAGCTGTACCTGCGATCGCAGGTTTTGGGGTAGCAGCTGAACTAGCCGCACAAGAACTACCAATCGAAACACCCCGCTTAATCAAGTTACGCGATCGCGCCTTTGCCCTATTAGCCGAAATTCCTGGTTTAATACCCACAGGCGATCTCAATCATCGTTTACCCCACCATGTCAGCGTCTATACAGAAAACGCCGATGGAAAAATCAGCGGTAAAACCTTGGTAAGACAGCTAAACCTTGCCGGCATTGGGATTAGTGCTGGTGCTGCTTGTCACAGTGGAAAACTTAGCCCTAGTCCGATATTGTTGGCAATGGGCTATTCAGAAAAAGCTGCTTTGGGCGGAATTCGCTTAACACTGGGGCGTGATACCACCGAAGCTGATGTAGATTGGACAGCAATGGTGTTGAAGCAAGTTTTGCGGAGGCTGACACTAGATTTGTCTTTAGTTAAACAAAACTAAACTGTATTAACCGAAATCTCTCATTCCCATTAAAAATATTTGCCATTTATCCAAAGCAGAAGATGGCTAGCTATGATCAGCTAAGTGGTGTACCAGCGAAGACAGCAGGTGCATAGGGTGAAATTCGCCTAACTATTGCCCAAGGGTGAAGAAGCGCTGAGCATTACCTGAAAGTACCCTTAAGCAGGTACAGAGGACAAAAAATACAAAAAATTTCTCAATAACAAAAATAAGGATTAGGCTATGACAACCGAACAGTTGACTAGAGACAGCGACAATTTAGATTTAAATCAGTTATTGAGAACGCTGGCTGCTGTCAAACAAGGTGACTTTTCTGTTCGGATGCCCATAGACCAAACTGGTATAGCGGGAAAAATCGCTGATACGCTCAACGATATTATTGACCAAAATGAGCGGATGGCGACAGAGTTACAGCGGATGGGCGATGTTGTCGGTAAAGAAGGCAAAATCACTGAACGCGCTTCTTTAGGAGATGTTCGCGGTTCATGGTCAGATTGTGTGACTTCTGTCAATACTTTAATTACAGATTTAGTCCAACCAACAGCTGAAACTACGCGTGTAATCAGGGCTGTAGCTAATGGCGATCTATCCCAAACAATCGCTACAGAAATTGATGGCAGACCCCTCCAAGGTGAGTTTCTGCAAACTGCCAATATTGTCAACACGATGGTAGATCGGCTCGGTTCTTTTGCTAGTGAAGTCACACGGGTTGCCCGTGAGGTGGGAACAGAGGGTAAACTGGGCGTGCAAGCAGAAGTGCTGGGTGTGGCTGGCACTTGGAAAGATTTGACCGATAACGTCAACTTAATGGCGGGTAATCTGACTGGTCAAGTTCGCAACATTGCCGAAGTTGCTACTGCGATCGCAAACGGCGACCTTTCCAAAAAAATCACTGTCAATGTTAAAGGCGAAATTCTGGAGTTGAAAAACACCGTCAACACGATGGTAGATCAACTCAATTCCTTTGCTAGTGAAGTAACGCGGGTTGCTCGTGAGGTGGGAACTGAAGGTAAGCTGGGTGTACAAGCAGAAGTGCGCGGCGTGGCAGGTACTTGGAAAGATTTGACCGATAATGTTAACTTGATGGCAGGAAATCTGACCGCTCAAGTCCGTAATATTGCGGAAGTCACCACAGCGGTAGCCAACGGCGACCTTTCCAAGAAAATTACTGTCGATGTTAAAGGCGAAATTCTGGAGTTGAAAAACACCGTCAACATCATGGTGGATCAACTCAATTCTTTTGCATCGGAAGTAACGCGGGTTGCCCGTGAGGTGGGTGCAGAAGGAAAATTAGGCGGTCAAGCGGAAGTTCGGGGAGTAGCAGGTACGTGGAAGGATTTGACCGATAGCGTGAACTTCATGGCGGGAAGCTTGACAGCACAGGTACGGAACATTGCTGAAGTTACCACGGCGGTGGCAAACGGCGACCTCTCCAAGAAAATTACTGTCGATGTCAAAGGCGAAATTTTGGAGTTGAAAAATACCATCAACACAATGGTGGATCAACTCAACTCCTTTGCAAGTGAAGTAACGCGAGTTGCGCGTGAGGTGGGAACTGAAGGTAAACTGGGCGTGCAAGCAGAAGTCCGGGGAGTGGCTGGTACTTGGAAAGACTTGACCGATAACGTGAACTTAATGGCGGGTAATCTGACTGGTCAGGTACGGAACATTGCCGAAGTTGCCACAGCGATCGCTAGCGGTGATCTATCTAAAAAAATCACTGTCGATGTCAGAGGTGAAATTTTAGAACTTAAGAACACCATCAATATAATGGTGGATCAACTCAGTTCCTTTGCAAGTGAGGTGACGCGGGTCGCCCGTGAGGTGGGAAGTGAAGGTAAGCTGGGTGTGCAAGCAGATGTCAAAGGTGTGGCTGGTACTTGGAAGGATCTCACCGACAGCGTGAACTTCATGGCGGGAAGTTTGACAGCGCAAGTACGGAACATTGCCGAAGTTACCACAGCTGTAGCCACAGGCGATCTTTCCAAGAAAATCACCGTCGATGTCAAAGGCGAAATTTTAGAGTTGAAAAATACCATAAATACAATGGTGGATCAACTCAACTCCTTTGCCAGTGAGGTAACGCGAGTTGCTAGAGAAGTGGGAAGCGAAGGTAAACTGGGCGTGCAAGCAGAAGTGCGCGGCGTGGCTGGGACTTGGAAGGACTTAACCGATAGCGTGAACTTCATGGCGGGAAGCTTGACGGCACAAGTACGGAATATTGCCGAAGTTACCACAGCTGTAGCCACAGGCGACCTTTCCAAGAAAATTACCGTCGATGTCAAAGGCGAAATTCTGGAGTTGAAAAATACTATTAATACAATGGTGGATCAACTCAGTTCCTTTGCTAGTGAAGTAACGCGGGTGGCGCGGGAGGTGGGAACCGAAGGTAAACTAGGTGTCCAAGCAGATGTCAAAGACGTTGCTGGAACTTGGAAGGACTTGACCGACAGCGTGAACTTCATGGCGGGAAGTTTAACGGCACAGGTACGGAATATTGCCGAAGTTACAACTGCGATCGCAAACGGCGACCTTTCCAAAAAAATCACTGTTGCTGTCAAAGGCGAAATTCTGGAACTCAAAAACACCATCAATATAATGGTGGATCAACTCAACTCCTTTGCTAGTGAAGTAACACGAGTTGCTAGGGAAGTCGGAAGTGAGGGCAAACTGGGCGTCCAAGCAGATGTGCGCGGTGTGGCTGGGACTTGGAAAGACTTAACCGACAGCGTGAACTTCATGGCAGGAAGCTTAACAGCACAAGTCCGCAACATCGCCGCCGTCACCACCGCCGTGGCAAATGGCGACCTCTCCAAGAAAATCTCTGTTGATGTCAAAGGTGAAATTTTGGAGTTGAAAAATACCGTCAACACAATGGTGGATCAACTCAACTCTTTTGCATCAGAAGTTACAAGGGTTGCCAGGGAAGTGGGAACCGAGGGCAAACTGGGTGTACAAGCAGAAGTTAAAGGCGTTGCTGGCACTTGGAAGGATCTCACCGACAGCGTGAACTTCATGGCGGGAAGCTTGACGGCGCAGGTGCGGAACATTGCCGAAGTTACCACAGCGGTGGCAAATGGCGACCTCTCCAAAAAAATCACCGTCGATGTTAAAGGTGAAATTCAAGAACTTAAAAACACCATTAACACAATGGTGGATCAGCTTAATTCCTTTGCATCAGAAGTTACAAGGGTTGCCCGTGAAGTGGGAACCGAAGGTAAGCTAGGCGTACAAGCCTACGTTAGAGGCGTGGCTGGGACTTGGAAAGATTTAACTGATAACGTTAACTCGATGGCGGGGAACCTTACCGGACAAGTGCGGAACATCGCCGAAGTTACCAAGGCTGTGGCGAATGGCGACCTATCCAAAAAAATCACCGTCGATGCCAAAGGTGAAATTTTGGACTTGAAAAATACGACCAACACGATGGTGGATCAACTTAGTTCCTTTGCATCGGAAGTCACGCGGGTGGCGCGGGAAGTGGGAACTGAAGGAAAGTTGGGCGGACAAGCGCAAGTCCAAGGTGTGGCAGGCACTTGGAAAGATTTAACTGACAACGTTAACTCGATGGCAGGGAACTTGACAGCACAAGTGCGCGGTATTGCCAGAGTTGTAACAGCGGTTGCGAATGGTGACTTAAAACGGAAACTCATGCTGGATGCTAAGGGAGAAATTGAAACCTTAGCAGAGACAATCAACGAAATGATTGATACCCTAGCAACGTTTGCCAATCAAGTAACCACAGTGGCGCGGGAAGTGGGAATTGAAGGGAAGTTAGGCGGACAAGCCAGAGTACCTGGGGCGGCTGGAACTTGGAAAGATTTAACAGATAACGTCAACGAACTTGCTGCTACTCTTACAACCCAGTTACGGGCGATCGCAGAAGTGGCTACAGCGGTAACGAAGGGCGATTTAACCCGTTCAATTGCCGTGGAAGCGTTGGGCGAAGTGGCGATCCTCAAAGACAACATCAACCAGATGATCGCCAATCTGCGAGAGACAACCCAGAAAAACACCGAACAGGATTGGTTGAAGACTAACCTAGCCAAGTTTACCCGGATGCTTCAAGGGCAGCGAGACTTGGAAACTGTATCCAAATTGATTCTCTCAGAACTAGCTCCCTTAGTAGGAGCGCAACACGGCGTCTTCTTCCTGATGGAAGCCGCAGAGAATCAGTCGTATCTCAAACTGCTGAGTAGCTACGCTTATCGTGAACGCAAGCATCTAGCTAACCGCTTCCACTTGGGTGAAGGTTTGGTAGGACAATGCGCTTTGGAAAAAGAGCGAATTCTACTCACGGAAGTGCCAAGCGATTATGTCAAAATCACCTCTGGTTTAGGAGAAGCGGCTCCTTTAAATGCCGTGGTGTTACCCGTTTTATTTGAAGGACAAGTGACGGCGGTGATTGAATTGGCTTCCTTCCGCCGCTTTAGCGAAATTCATCTGACATTCTTCGATCAACTCACCGAAAGTATTGCGATCGTCCTCAACACGATCGCAGCTTCCATGCGAACTGAAGAATTGCTGAAGCAGTCGCAATCTTTAGCTGAAGAACTACAAACCCAGCAAAGCGAACTCAGAGAAACCAACAAGCGCCTAGAACAACAAGCCCAATCACTCAAAACCTCCGAAGATTTATTAAGAGGACAGCAAGAGGAACTACAACAAACCAACGCCGAATTAGAAGAAAAGGCAGAGTTATTAGCCTTACAAAAACAAGAAGTTGAGCGCAAAAACCGCGAAATTGAACAAGCAAGACGGTCTTTGGAAGATAAAGCTGAACAATTAGCACTCTCGTCAAAATACAAGTCTGAGTTTCTCGCCAATATGTCCCATGAACTGCGGACACCGCTAAACAGCTTGTTGATTTTGGCTAGACTGTTGGCTGATAACGTCGAAAGCAACCTCACCGCTAAGCAAGTCGAATACAGTCGCACAATTTACTCAGCTGGTAACGACCTTTTAGCGTTAATCAATGATATTCTCGACCTTGCCAAGATTGAATCTGGAACCATGTCAATTGATATGACCCAGATGCTTTTGATAGAGTTGGGCGAACAAATTGAGCGCACCTTTGGGCAAATAGCTCAAAATAAAGGGCTTGCCTTCACAATTGAATTGGCTTCGGAATTGCCACCAACCATCTATACTGATGCCAAACGCTTACAACAAGTACTAAAAAATCTGCTCTCTAACGCTTTTAAATTTACAGATCAAGGAGAGGTACGCTTGCAAATTGCGGTGGCAAAGCAGGGCTGGAGTTCAGACCAGCAAACCTTGAATCGCGCCCACACTGTGATTGCCTTCTCAGTCAGTGATACGGGCATCGGCATTGCCCCCGAAAAGCAAAAAGTGATTTTTGAAGCATTTCAGCAAGCCGATGGCTCTACCAGTCGTAGATACGGTGGTACTGGATTAGGTTTATCAATTAGCCGCGAAATCGCCCGTCTCTTTGGCGGAGAAATAAAACTCGTCAGCAATCCCGGTCAAGGTAGCACGTTTACATTTTACCTACCGCAATTCAGTCCTGAGTCACGAGTGCCCAGTCCTGAGTCTACATCACAAACACTCCCCATTCCCCATTCCCCATTGCCCATTCCCCATTCCCCAATCCCTATTCCCCATTCCCCACTCCTAGATGACGATCGCGCTACTATCGAAAATGGCGATCGCGTACTGTTGATTGTCGAAGATGATGTTAATTTTGCCCGTATCCTTTTAGATATGGCGCAACAGCAAGGATTCAAAGTCATAACTGCCCAAAATGGTAGTGCAGGTTTGGCGCTAGCACAGCAATTCCAGCCTTCAGCCGTTTTACTAGATATTCGGATGCCAGAAATGGATGGTTGGACGGTGCTAGATCGTTTGAAGCATGACCCAAACACGCGTCACATTCCTGTACATATTATGACAGTTGAGGAAGGAAGACAGCGCAGTTTGCAACTAGGAGCGATCGCATATCTGCAAAAGCCCTTAACCAGCGAAACAATATCTGAAGCATTAACCAAAATTAGAGGTTTTATTGAGCGTCGGGTGAAGAATTTGCTGATAGTCGAAGATGATGATATTCAACGGCTGAGTATTGTGGAATTGGTTGGTAACAGCGATGTTGCTACCACTGCCGTTGGTACTGGTGCAGCAGCCCTAGAAGCCATTCGCTCACAGCATTTTGATTGCCTCGTCCTCGATTTAGGGCTACCAGATATGACCGGGTTTGAACTGATCGAGCAGATCAAGCTTGAACCGAATGGCGAAACTTTACCAATTATTGTCTATACCGGCAGAGAAATTACCAAAGCCCAAGAAACTGAACTCAGGCGGATAGCCGAGACAATCATCGTCAAAAACGTGCGATCGCCCGAACGTCTCCTTGACGAAACAGCATTATTTTTACACCGAGTCCAAGCAAATTTACCTGGGCCAAAACAACAAATACTAGAACAATTGCATTCAATAGACTACTTACTCGTCGGTAAAAAAGTGCTAATTGTAGACGACGATATGCGTAATATCTTCGCGTTGACGAGTATGCTAGAACGCTATCAAATGCAGGTTCTATATGCTGAAAACGGCAGAGAGAGTATTGTATTACTGGAAAATACACCAGACATTGATATTGTTTTGATGGACGTAATGATGCCAGAAATGGACGGTTACGAAACAACCCGCCTCATTCGCCAGAAGGAGCAATTTCAACCTTTGCCGATAATTGCCCTTACCGCCAAAGCCATGCAAGGCGATCGCGAGAAATGTATTGAAGCAGGCGCATCAGACTACATCACCAAACCTGTAGATACTGAACAGTTACTTTCACTCTTGCGTGTTTGGCTATACCGATAGTTATAAAAATGTTATAGCCGTAGTCACATAAGAACTCTTGCAAAAATATTTTGTGGTATGGTTGATAATTTGGCAATTTGCGATTATGAGATTTGATTAGCAGTGAAAATAGAGAAAGCTAAACGGCTTACTTCAAGAAAATTTAAGCGTATGACTGGAGTAAGCCGTCAAACCTTTGAGTTAATTGTGGATGTAGTTAAAGCTGATGCTAAATTGCTGCGCAGCTTGGCAATGTCACGATGCGGGGGAATACCAAATAGTTTTTTATATTCCCGGCTGAAATAAGACGCGTCATCGTAACCGACGCGAAAGCTGGCGCTCGCCACATCCATGTTTTCGCCGAGCATCAGACGGCGTGCTTCCTGAAGCCGTATTTGTTTCTGGAACTGCAAGGGACTCATTGCCGTAACAGACTTGAAATGAGAGTGAAAGCCTGACACGCTCATGCCGAGTTCGCGGGCTGTATCTTCGATTTTTAGCGGCTGATCAATGTTCTCGCGGATTTGCTTGACGACCTTGGAGATGCGTTGCACGTCGCCTTCCGTAGTGGTAAGCCGGCTGAGCCGCGCGCTCTGTTTTCCTTTTAAAAGCCGGTAGATGATCTCGCGGATGATGAGCGGTGCGAGAAACTTCATTTCGTCCGGCGTGTCAAATAGTTTCACCAATTTGACGACCGCTTCCAGCAAATCGGCATCAACCGGGCTGACATCCATCGCCTTGACTCTAGCGCCGCTTTTTATAGTTTCGATGCCGGATTCAATCATCACCGCAGCCACAAGCGCCGGATCGAGGTCTATGCGAAGATTCAAATAAGGTTTTTCCTCGGACGCTTCGACAACATTACTCATAATCGGCAAATCAAGCGTCGAGATTAAGTAATGACCGGAATCATAGTGAAATAATTCATCGTTCAAAAGCACATCCTTGCTGCCCTGGGCGATGACGCAGAAGGCGGGCTTTAATACGGATACCTCGCTCTCGGTTGGTTTCGACGATTGATATATGAAAATGCCTGGAAACACTTCCAAAAGGCTGTTATCGGGAGCGAGACGCATCATCCTTGCGATCAGCTCTTCCCGATTGATCTGCATCTTTTGCTTTTCAAATTCTGCTTCTTTATGGTTCATAAATTCATCTTAAACACTTTGTTTCTCTTCAGCACGTGACGCGGTTGATTTTTGGAGAATTGTCCGGTTTTTTTCGATGAACGTCCTCACACTATCCGTTTTCACGCCCGTAAAATTGAACTCATACAGCAAACGGTAGAAACGCTGCTGATAAAAACCAGATTAATATTTGGAGAAATGTCAGATTAATAGAGCAACAATTTCAATCTGTAAATCTGATAATGCAAAGGAGAAAAATTATATGAAATATCTATTAATTTTAGGGATGATGACTCTTATGATCAGCGGGCAGGCTTACACACAAACAGAACAAAAAGAACAATCAAAAAACACAAAAGAAATGGAAAAAATCACACCAAACGCATATACAACCTTTAACGTCAGCGATAACGTTACGATGTACAAGGTTACTTTTAAAAACCAATACAAAATGAATGTTGCGGGACATCTATTTATCCCCAATAATTTAGATCAGAGTAAAAAACATTCGGCGATCATTGTTGGGCATCCAATGGGAGCTGTAAAAGAACAAAGTGCCAATGTGTATGCTGCTAATATGTCTGAACGAGGGTTTGTGACATTATCTCTTGACTTGTCTTTCTGGGGTGAGAGTGAGGGGGAACCACGCAACGCTGTTGCGCCTGATATTTATGCTGAAGATTTCAGTGCAGCAGTTGACTTTCTTGGTACTCGTCCATTTGTTGACAGAAACCGAATCGGAATAATTGGAATTTGTGGTAGCGGAAGCTTTGTTATCAGTGCCGCTAAGATTGATCCGCGAATGAAAGCGATCGCAACTGTCAGCATGTACGATATGGGAGCAGCCAACCGAAATGCACTTAACCATTCGCTGACCCTTGAGCAGAGAAAGAAAATCCAGGAGGAGGCTGCAAAGCAACGTTATGTAGAGTTTACTGATGGTGAAACCAAATACACGAGTGGGACTGTACATAGGTTAGATGAAAACACACACCCTATCCAGCGTGAGTTTTATGATTTCTACCGTACACCAAGAGGTGAATACACGCCTAAAGGAGGTTCGCCGGAACTGACAACGCACCCGACGCTAAGCAGTAACGTTAAGTTTATGAATTTTTATCCGTTTAATGATATCGAAACGATTTCCCCTCGTCCTATGCTTTTCATCACGGGTGATCAGGCTCATTCTAGAGAGTTTAGTGAGGATGCCTACAAACGTGCAGCCGAACCCAAAGAATTGTATATCATTCCAAAAGCAGGACACGTTGATTTATATGACAGAGTTGAGTTAATTCCCTTTGATAAACTTACGTCATTTTTTACCGAACATTTAAAGTAACGTGAGTTTGGGATAAGAACCGAAGAATTATTGAAGAAACCGTCGTTGTATCTCAAACGACGGTTTCTTTTCAAGTAATTTCAACAATAATTGCAATAAATCTTTGTCATGATGATTGAATTCGTATTCGCACTCATTCGAGCGCAAATAAAAGTTCTGTTAAAGATTGACTCTCGATTTTTAAGAAGCGGTCTAACTATTTATTATACGGAAAGTTTCTATATAATCTTTTTCTAAATCTTAATATATCAAGCATGACAGCTACCTTCTGTCTGAAATATACAGAAAATTTCTTTTTTACGTTCCCACAGCACTTTGCTATACTTGCCATTCGAGAAAAGAGATGCCAGAAATGTATCTAAATGCTTATTAATTGGCACACATATTCTTGTACAAACAACAGGAAACTAATGGCAAATTTTGAAGTTATCGAACAAGAAGGGTTGCGTTTAGTCAAGATAAGTTTGCAAAACGAAACAGTACGTACTGAATCTGGTGCTATGTACTATATACGTGGCAACATTGCCATGCAATCTAAACCGCCCTCTGCGGGTGGATTTTTGAAATCTCTAGCTACAGGTGAAAATATTTTTCGCCCCACTTATACAGGAAGTGGTGAATTATATTTGGAACCTTCTTTGTCTGGATTTCACATCCTAGAATTAGATGGCAGTGAATGGATTTTGGATAGTGGTGCTTATTGGGCAAGTGATGGCAGTGTGGAAGTAGGAATTGAGCGGAATAAATTAATATCTGGGTTAATCGGTGGCGAAGGTTTATTTCAAACCAAAGTCAAAGGCAGAGGTAAAGTGGTCATGGTAGCACAAGGGCCTGTAGAAGTTGTGCATTTACAAAATGACCGATTAGTAGTTGATGGCAACTTTGCGATCGCCCGCACAACTACCTTAAATTATCGTGTAGAAAAAGCCACTAAATCTTTCTTCGGTTCTATGACTTCTGGTGAATTTTTAGTCAACACTTTCGAGGGAACTGGTACTGTCTTACTAGCACCTGTTCCTTACTGGCAAGTGATGTTGCTACGTCAAATTACAGCCGCAATTCCCAAAACTTCTAGCTAGGAATCATCAATAGGCTTAAAAAGTAAGGAATTAAATATTAAGTATTCAGAACCCTGAGAATCAGACCTTAATATTTTAATTCCTTTTTTATACTTGATTTTAGTAAAATACAATGTCGGAATTATGATGATATTTTTGATTGATTTTAACCAAAAGCAAAATTGTATAACACCACAAAGTTAACCAACGGAATAATCATTAGCAAAATTAGCCAGGGATTTTTCCCCAGTTTCTTGACAATATTTACAAAGGCAATAATTAAAAAAATCAAAGCAACAATATTAACCAAAGGTATAAACAGTCCAATAATCCACCAAGGGGACTGATCACCAGCTTTTAACATTATCCAATTATTCAGAATAGGAACCCATGCAAACCAAGCGTTAGGCTCTCCTAGTTTTTGGTAGATTTTGTAGAAGCAATAAGAACCGAAAACATAGCCAACAATCCCAAATATTAAACCAAGGAATCCTCCTGCACTACCAGAACTCTGGTCAGACTGAGCAAGAAAATACATCAAACTCCAATCGTAGGTTAGTAAAAGCATTTTTACCTCTGGTAAGTTTAAAAAGAACAATTTCCACCTTGCTATCTTAAAAATACTTACAGAGGTAATAACTTAAGCAAAAGTTTAGTTTTATGTAAGAAAATGATACATTCTATATCCAAGTGCTGTTTCAGGAATCTCATAACATTAGACTTCTTGCATAAGTCGAGATTTGTTAAATCGAACTACAGATAAATACCGATAAACACAGCGAAAAGTTCTGTAGGTGGAGAGAAGTCTGAGCGCCAACGGCGGAAGCTGCCGCTCTGACTTCTCTCTGTGGTTTCATTTTCAGAAAATCGACTTTTGCAAGAATAATAATTTAGCGTGAGCTTCTAACAAAAGGGATTCGTTATGCCTTAACATCTGTTTGCATTATTAGCGTCCTTCTCTGTGTCTTCTTCAAGACACTCTAGAGATTACCTGACCAATACGCTTGAGAATTTGCAAAACGCCGTACAATTCTCTTGCAGATACAAACGGAGCGAAGACTCTTGATAGGTCGTACTGTGGCGTATTTGTCTGCGTCACTTTCACAAATAAAATATCGTCCCCATTCGTCACCATACCAAACACAGGTTGATTGGGATTAGGATTAGCCATCAGATAAGCTAGAGCTTGCGGTACGGCCGACCAAACCGAAAGCGTGGTTTTCTTTGACTCCAAAACCATGACCCAGAACTGTTCTTGTAGCACTAAAACGTCAATCCGTCCGCGCAGTATCTCCTCGTCATCGTTTAGCACTAATTCTACAGAGGATTCGGCCTTAATCCTGAAAGGAGGATCGTAAAACCCGGAGAGTGCAAGAATTGGCGACACCAGCAACAACATGACTGTTCCTTCTAGTAAATGACCTCCAGTCCGGTGATAAAGATATCTGCGCCGCAGAACATCCACAGAGGCTTTTTCCGCTTCCGTAATTTCAGGTAATCCTTCATACCACTCTGGAAAAAACTGCTCGGACTCAACGCGGACAAAACCGAATCGATTTTCTGCATCCAATAGAGTGGTAATCGCTTCTGTAATTGCTGCCGTCTGTGTCATTGCTTGTAGGTAACAGTTGCTTTACTACATGATCAGCATCTCTATTATCGCCAATTGGCGCGTTTGCGGAGAAAGTAGTAGATACTGTTGTACAACTTAAGTAAGGATACTGAGCAACCAGAACAGCAGCGATGAGTGATCATATTTTAAAAGCCACCACGGAAA
Source organism: Nostoc sp. B(2019) (assembly GCF_010091925.1). GTDB lineage: Bacteria > Cyanobacteriota > Cyanobacteriia > Cyanobacteriales > Nostocaceae > Komarekiella. The sequence goes on from NZ_WVID01000013.1 coordinate 58,804, forward strand.
CTGTGCATCTGGGTGGTTTCTCGCATTTGCTAGAACCAGTACTCACTGTTGCTTCTGGCGACACAGTTGATGTAGAAACTTACACTGGTTATTACGTTTACGACAAAGCACCACCAGAGTTTCTCACACCAGAATTTATCGATATCTGCCAAAATCTTGCACCAGAACGCAAAATCGCTGGAGGGCCCCATTTACTAACAGGGCCAATTTATGTGCAGGATGCAGAACCAGGGGATGTTTTGGAAGTAAGATTAGAAGCGATCGCACCTCGTTTACCAATTGGTTTTAATGCGATTCGTACAGGTTGGGGAGCCTTACCACACCAGTTCAATCAACCAGCCTTGAGATTTATTCCCCTCGATTTAGCCAACAACATCGCTGAATTTCCTGCGGGTGCTGGCATAAAAATTCCCCTCAAACCCTTTTTTGGCATTCTTGGTGTCGCCACCCCAGAAACGTCCAGAACTTCTGTTCCACCAGGTTCTTACGGTGGTAATATCGATAACCGCGAACTGCAAGCAGGTTCTCGATTATTTTTGCCTGTTTTCGTCCCAGGTGCGTTGTTTTCGATTGGTGATGGTCATTCAGCACAGGGAGATGGCGAAGTAAATGTCACCGCTATTGAAACTTCCATGAACGGAAGAATAATACTCAAGCTTCGCAAGGATATACAACTGACAACGCCAATCGCAGAAACTCCAACCGATATCATCACAATGGGGTTTGGTCAAACTTTAGATGAAGCCTTAGAATTAGCTTTGAACAACATGATTGATTTTCTAAAACGCTTCACAAATTTGTCGCCAGAAGATGCTTATGTATTGTGTAGTCTAGCTGTGAATTTTCGCATCACTCAAGTTGTGAATAGTCCACAAAAAGGCGTGCATGGGATGTTACCCAAATCAATTTTCTCAAAGTCAATCAATTTATAAGTTGCAATCTAGCGAAATCGAATAAATTGGAGGAGCGAATAAGTGTGAGAGCAGGGTAGCCCTTTCAACGTGGATAAAAAGCCTAAAAAATTTCCCGAATTTGGGGCTTTTCACCTTCGTGTCTTGGTGTCTTAGTGGTTCAAAAGTCAATTTTTAAACCATCAAGACACCAAGACACCAACAAAAATTCTGACACCTTGAAAGGGCTAGGGTGCAGTGAGAAGTTGCACCAAGTCTTTCCTTTGCCCACCTCTGCTACTCTGTCTCCTGTTTGCTAAATACTAAAAAATAAATTTGAATCAATGTGTGAGATGGATCTACTATAAAGGTAGAAGAAAAAGTTAGGAAGAATGTGAAAAACTAACTTACGAACTACAAATTACGTTAGCGTAGCAAGGCGTAGACCATTACGAATTACCAATGTAGACCAATGAATAAAAAGCCATCATGGAATGTTAAAGAACAAATAGTGATAGTTGAGCTAGGAACTATCAGGCTAAACGGAGAATTGGTTGTACCTGAAAGTGCTGAGGGGATTGTCTTATTTGCTAATAGCGGTAGTAGCAGCCGATACAGTACCCGTAACCACTATCTTGCTCATGTGCTGCGTCAGGAAGGGCGATTAGCAACTATATTGATTGACTTGCTGACAAGAGAAGAGGAAGAAATTGACGAGCGAACCAAGCATTTCCGTAATAACATTACTTTTCTCGCCACCAGGTTAGTTGCCATTACAGACTGGCTGTTTGAGAACCCGATAACCCACCATCTCAAGGTCGGTTACTTTGGTGCAAACAGAGGCAGTGGTGCGGCATTTCTAGCCGCAGCAGCACGCCCAATGTCTGTCAGGGCTATAGTTTGCCGCAGTGGGCAACTTGATTTAACAGGCGTTGCACTATCCCAGGTGCAAGCTCCCACATTGCTCCTTGTCGGCAGCTACGACTTCCCAGTAATTGCAATGAATGAGGATGCACTGGCACAAATTTCTGCCCAAAACAAGCAACTGGAAATGATTCCTGGGGCAACTCATCAGTTTGGAGAACCTGGTGCTCTGGAGGAAGTAGGACGACTAGCGAGTCAATGGTTCAATTACTATCTGACATCATTTGAATGGCAGGAACCGCATCTACATGCAATGTCTCTAAATTAATGGTTTGAAATTTATTTTTGATAATCTGTTTAGAGGCTGAGATCAGCAATGCAGAGTAAGTATCACTCACTGTCTTTGATCAAATGTTCGAGGTTGTATGTTCGGGCTTCTAGCACAAAAATCAAAGACTTCCCATCATTCGGCTGACTTGTTCTAACTGTAATGGTTTGCGTTCAATACTCTGGAAATACTCAATCTTTTGTAGGTGAGTACATGCTGTTTTAAAGTGACTTAAATTCAGTAAAATAATATCTTCGTAAACTGACTCTTGTGGAGTCTTTATATCGATAATTACCTCTTGTAGATTATTTTGGGCAATTGCAATTTTTAGATATTTTAGAAATAATTCACGTTTTTTGGCTCGAACGCTGAGTAAGTACCAATTACCATTAACAGGTGGTAATGACGGCTCTAAAGGTTGTACAGGCAGCATAATTTGCGATGATATTAGGTAGAGTTTTGGCAATAAGAAATATAACTTACTAAGTAATAGTCTAGATAAGTATTTTTGTAACTACTGTTCCAGATTCCAGCCCAGCGCTACTGCTACTTGATTGGCTAATTCTAGCGGATTGAACGGTTTGGCGATCGCTGCTTTCATTCCAATCTCGGCATAGCGGCGACGATCACACGCCTGTATGTTCGCGGTTAACAAAATGACTGGAATAGCTCTTGTTGCCGGATTTGTTTGTAGCTTCTCAAAGACTGTGATACCGTTCATGTCTGGCATGATTACATCTAACAGAATCACATCTGGTTGCCAATCTTCGGCTTTTTTTATGGCCTCTTTCCCAGAACTTGCCGTCAACACTTGCCAGTCGGCGACAGTTTCCAAGCAAATCTTGGCAACTTCTTGAATAGACTGCTCGTTATCAACTACTAGAATTCGCTTTTTTGTCATTGCTGCTACTCTCTTTTTGGTTGCGAATGATTCGTTGAAGTAGTTCCATACAAATCATGCCCGATGGAAATAATTGCATCATCGGCAATATCCAAAATTCGTGCAAATCGGGCTTGAGATAGGCGTAGCTCTTTCTGTGTCTGGTGATGCTCATCAAGTTCTGACTGCAACTGTCGATTAACGGTAATTAACTCTGCGGTTTTTGCTAATTGGCGATCGCGCTGATTTCGCAATGCTACAATGCCATAAGCTAAATCTGCGGCTAATGCTTGTAGCACTTTTACTTCATCAGCATCGAAGACGTCTGGTTCGGCAGCGTAAATATTCAATGCGGCAAAAGTTTGACTGTTGATAATTAACGGTAACGCGATCGCTGAAGCGTAACCTCGGTTAATAGTATGAGACTGCCAAATCTGATAATTGTGATCAGTTAAAATATTTTGGACAATACAAGTTTGACCTGTGCGAATGGCAATCCCCATTGGACTTTGCTCATAACTGGTGTTTGCCCAAGTCAGATTCAGAGATTGCAAATATCCGTCTTCGTAGCCTGCTTGAGATACTGGACGGATATTTTTCGTTATATCATCTTCGGCAAAACCTACCCACGCTAGCCGATAGCCACCGATTTTTACAAGAATTTGGCAAATTTGCTGTAATAAATCAAACTCGTCTTTAGCACCAAAAAGTACTTGATTGCAACTACTCAAAGTTTGCAACTTTCGATTTAACCGCCGAATTTCAGCTTCAGCCTGTTTGTGTGGTGTAATGTCTCGTGTAATTGCTAGCTGCACTACTTTGCCATCGCCGTAACACAAAGGAGCTGCATGAGTTTCTACCCAGCGACGATTACCCCGACAGCTAATCATCTCGAACTGTAAAATTCCTTTATTGCCCTGACAAATACTTTCGTTGAGTTGGCGAAATGCCTCTTGATATTCTGGAGCAATTAAATTATAAACAGATTTACCAATCAGTGTTGCGGTATTGTCTGCTTCCAGCATCAAAATACCTGCTGGGTTGATTTCCAACAAAGTGCCATCGACGGCAATCACTTTGACGCATTCTGGCTCAGCATCAAAGATAGTTCGCCAGCGATTCTCTTGTTCGATAACTTGTGTGCAGTGCGTTATGCAATCATTCTTAACCACCGAAACCAAAGGCAATTCAGCGCCGCTTGCCAATGCAGATATTGCTGTAACTTCTTTGTCGCCTTCAATTTCTTGACGCAATAACTTAACCCAACGTTCAAGGTTAGTTATCTCAGATACACTCAAGATTTGCTGAGAATTCAGCAGACGCTCAATTTTACGTGCCAGTTTTGAGCCAAGAGTAAAGCCAAAAGTGCCTAAAGATCCTGCTAAAGTGTGCGCCTCTTGAGCTGCTTCCAAGAGCAAATTGCGATCGCTCCAAACAAGTGGAGATTCGCGATTCAAAGCTGCAACGGCTTGCTCTAGCACGCTTACTTGCTCATCCACCCGCCCTTTAAATTGTTGCCAAACTCCCGCAACTGCTGTTAGTGTTTGCTGCTGCTTGGATAAATCCTCTTCTTGATATGTATGCATTCTAGCTTTGGCATCAGAGGCTTTACCCCCTTCTGGCTTTCTCCCTTTCCCGTCCTCGCCTTCCAGTGGTTTCAGGCGATAACCAATCCCGTAAACTGTTTCAATCAAATCACTGGAAACTCCGACAGCTTTTAGTTTCTGTCTTAATCCTTTGATATGGGTGCGGACGGCTTCTTCTGTAGGAGTATCATCATAAGACCACAGATGTTCTAAAATCATGCCGCAGCTAAACACCCGGCGACAATTTCGCAAGAATAGTTCCAACAGAGCATATTCTTTTGGTGTAAGTGACAGCAGATTGCTAGCATAAGTGACTTCACAGCTACTAGGGTCTAGCCTTAACCCACGCCACTCTAGCACAGGTTGTGAAGTGCTCCCTCCGCGACGCAATAGCGCCCGTACACGAGCGACTAACTCCTCTTCGTCAAAAGGTTTAACTACATAGTCATCTGCACCTGCATCTAGTCCAATTGCTTTTTCATGACCACTATCGCGCCCTGTTAGTAATAGGATTGGTACTTGCAGACCACTAGACCGGATTTGCCGACAAAGACTAATACCATCTAGCTTAGGCAGTATGACATCCAAGAGGATTAAATCATAATCGTAAGTTTGGATTAAATCCCAAGCAACATCACCATCAGTTGCCACTTCAACTACATAGTTTTGGTTAGTGAGAACCGTGGTAAGCACATGAGCATTTAACTCGTCATCTTCTACAACTAAAATCTTCATATCAAAAGCTTTCCAGCGGTTAATACATACAACAAATAACGAGCGATAAACCTTAATTACCAACCAAACTAATATCAATACTGAGTTTTAAAGCCTTTTCAAGGAGATATATCTTTAAGGTGAATATTCTTTAATAAATTTCAACATTTATTACTATCTTGTTGCATTTTAAGTGGGAGTTGGTATATACGTATGCCCTAATTTAGAAGTATAAGCTTGTGGGGAAGTGAATGGCTCTTGTATAAAGTTGCTAGCTAGTTGGCAACTTTATGACAAAAACACTGTGGCGATTGTCTCAGATCACGCTTTGCGATCGCATTTTTGTAATCATCTCAATTCAGTCTTAGGAAGGAAATAAACTTTACCATTAGGTATCTCAGTAAATAATTCTTTGCTTTCCTCACAAGTTCCTCAAATTGTTTCCCTATAAACATAACTGTAGGACAAAAAAGCTTACCAGCTCATCCAAAATAATTCTTAGCGAAATTTTATAGCGATTCCCTGATGCAGGAGATATACCAACAAAGGAGTCACTAGTCAGAAGTTAGGAGTCAGAATGCTTGTTTGGCTACCATAGCAGTCTTAGATCATTTGCGGTTTCTGACAAATGACAGCCTTCTCCTATAGTCGATGCTACGCGTAGCTTGGCTTTTGCGGAGGGGTACACAAAAAATCTCACAACTCATCTAGGATTGCGATAAAAACCAGAAACCTTAAAGACCAATCACTAATAAAACCAGAGGTCTATATGATTAAAAAGATTCTAGTTGCATTAGATCGCTCGGAAATAGGGCAACAGGTTTTTGAGCAAGCATTGGCTTTAGCAAAGTTAACACAAGCCAACTTAATGCTACTGCATGTCCTGTCTCCAGAAGCAGAAGGCAGTCCTTATTTACCTATGTTCTCTAATTTTGATTACTATCCGGGATTGAACAGTCAAAGTTTTGAGTTATATCAAAAGCAGTGGGATACTTTTAAAAATGAAGGTATCCAGATGTTGCAATTTTTCTGTGCCCAAGCTAACACCGCAGGTATTACTACGGAATTTACACAAAACCCTGGTCATCCTGGGCGGATCATTTGTGATTTAGCCCGCAGTTGGGGCGCTGACCTAATTGTCATGGGGCGTCGGGGTCGTTCTGGGCTGACGGAATTATTCCTTGGTAGCGTCAGTAACTACGTCCTTCACCATGCTCCTTGTTCAGTGCATATTGTACATCTTCCAATGACTGCTAGAACAGATAAAGTTGTAGAAGAGACTACAAACGCTGCAAGCGTCAGCACCACTACTGTAAATTGAATCAAGCTAGCTGCGACTTGAATAATTTCCACAGCGATCGCAACAATTGCCAGTAAGTTAGTTTTAATTCAAGCTACCTACTGATTGCCGGATCTGTCACAGAGAAACAATAGTGCGATCGCATCACTCATGGCGACAGATTTGATTGGTCGCCATGCAGCAGATCATCATCGTATTCGCAGTTTACAATGCAGGTATAGGGTCAAATCTGAATTCAAACTGACCGATTCGTCCTTCGTTTTCTACACTCCTTAAAGGTGATTTCATTTCTATTAAGTTCTCTGCCAGAATTTGCAGCAGGTCGTAAATCTCTAGATTGTGCGATTCTAAGAGCTATTGGAAGCTATGGTCTTAATCTGCTCGAACACTTCTTATTGAGCCTCTGTCCATAGGTTGTAATGCTCAATAAATCCAGGTTTTTTGATACTGATTGCTTAATTCTAATTTTGTAACGAAATTATAAATTGCACGCTACATTACATGGTTATGATTTAAATTATGATTAAACAACTGGCTCCCTCTTCAGCCATCTCTCATTTCTCTAATTAATTTTTGAAACACGCACTGAGAAAAGGAACAGATTAACCGGGATTTGAGCGATAACAGAATCAAAAGTTGTGATGAGGGCACTATTCACCAATCTCATAAGCTACTAGTGGGCTAGAGAAATGTTAAAGAATAAGTCTTTCTTCAATCCGTTGCGGATTAAAATCCCATTGTTGCTGGACATTATCATCGTCTCTGATCCTGTACAAATTAGATTAATTGAAACATCAGGGGATGTTGATAGATTGCATACATACAGTACTAAATCTTTACCTTGGTGGGTTAAGTTTTATTTTCCGGCAACAAAATTTCATGATGATGAGCGCGACTTATGGTTTTGCCCCTTTGAATCCAGTGCTGATCCTACCTATTATCCAAGAAAGACATATTTGGAAGAAAAAGTTGCAATTAGTTACACCCAAGAAGATGTCAAAAAGATTGCTGAACTGTTAAGAATAAATGCCTCAGACGAAGTACTAGCATACGAAATGGTGCAAGTAGTAAACCGCAGATTTTTCGGCGAAGATGTTCCAACCGAAATTACTGATACTGCAAAATATACAGTCCAGAAATTTAGTGAGGCTATTTTTCCTTGGAAATACATACGCGGTAGAAAATCGCAGAAACAAATTATGGACTACTGTGAGCAACGCCTAACTCCGGGTGTCCATATTTTAGATGTGGGACATAATATTGGTGAAGTTGTCCAGGCAACATCTAGTGCTTTAAAGAGCTTAAAAGAAAACCTTGATCAGCCAGTTGAAGAAATCTTTACAACACACGCTCCTACACCGCAAGTACCCAGAATAGCTATCAAATCGTCAACTTTTGATAATATGCTGTCTTCTCCTACAACTCCAGGGAAGACAGTAGTATTATTTATGATTGGCAAAGCGGCTGCCAAAACCCACGACATATTTTTTACTTTTGGAACGGGAAGTTCTGAAAGAGCTTGTGTTTTTAAAGATTTTTTTCTGCGATTTATGAATGATTTACAACACGAATTGAAGCAGGATAAATCTCTAGCTTAGGTTTTTCAAAGGCTTTTTATCTTTAGGAAAACTACAATGTTTGGAATACCTTGGCATCGATTACCAATTCCACTTGCCTTGTTAGAATTATTCAAATTCCGTAATGCTTTACGGAAAAATAATCTTCACGATACTTCACAAGTACCTAATCAAGAAGAACTACCCAAACCTATTCCCAGCCCTGATGGCAGGCATTATACCGCTCGGACTCCAGATGGGAGCTACAATGACCTCAATCATCCAGAAATGGGGATGATGGGGACTCGCTTTGGACGCAACGTACCGTTAAGTGATGCCAAAGCTGATGAAGAAAACCTAATGAACCCAAATCCGCGGGTAGTAAGTCGTACTTTATTGACGCGAGATCAATTTCATCCTGCAACTATCTTAAATCTGCACGCAGCTTCATGGATTCAGTTTCAAACCCACGACTGGTTTACACATGGCGATAACCAGCACGATCAGAAATTTGATATTCCAGTAGCAGATGATGATCCCTGGAAACAAAAATACGGAAAATTAGAGGTTGGCAAAACCGTAGAAGACCATACTCGCCACGATGGTAATAACAATCCAGCAACTTTTATTAATCAAGTTACTCATTGGTGGGATGGTTCGCAGATTTACGGCAGTGACAAAGATAGTATTGAGAAACTCCGCTCTCATCAAGATGGGAAAATGCTGATTGGCGAAGATGGCTTTTTACCACTTGACCCGATATCAGGTATTGATCAAGTAGGTTTTACTGGTACTTGGTGGGTGGGTTTAAGCATGATGCACACCCTGTTTGTGAAAGAGCATAACGCAATTTGCGATCAGCTGAAAAAACTATATCCTGACTGGGATGATAATAAACTCTTTGACCACGCACGACTGATTAATGCCGCCTTGATGGCGAAAATTCATACCGTTGAATGGACTCCTGCTATTTTGCCCCATCCTGCTACACAAATTGCCATGAATAGTAACTGGTGGGGAATTCTGGGAAAAGATTTTAAAAAGACTATTGGACGCTTAGGTAACAGTGAATTACTTAGTGGAATCATTGGTTCATCAACTGACCACCATACTGCACCCTACTATCTGACTGAGGAATTTGTCTCTGTCTACCGGATGCATCCCCTGATCCCAGACGAATTTGATTTTTACTCCCATCAAGACGGAAAATTACTAAGTAAAAAACCTTTCATTGAGGGCTTTAGCAAGCGGGCCCGTGCTTTAATGCAAGAAGTGGAGATACCAGATCTATTCTACTCTTTTGGTATTGCCCACCCAGGAGCCGTACAGTTGCACAATTACCCCGAATTCCTGCGGAATCTTGTCAAAGATAACGGTGAAGTCTTTGATTTAGCTGCTGTTGATATCCTTCGCGATCGAGAAAGGGGTGTCCCTCGCTACAACCGCTTTCGAGAAATAATTGGCCGTGGTCGTGTCAAAACCTTTGAAGAGATTACCAGCAATCCTCAATGGGCGAAGGAAATGCGCGAAGTTTATCACAATAAAATCGACAGCGTAGACTTAATGGTTGGTCTATTTGCTGAAGATATTCCAGAAGGCTTTGGTTTTAGCGATACCGCCTTCCGAGTATTTATTCTCATGGCATCCCGAAGATTAAAAAGCGATCGCTTCTTTACCAAAGATTATCGCAGCGAAGTTTATACCCAGCTAGGTCTAGATTGGATTGAAGATAACAGCTTTGTGACAGTGCTAAGTCGCCACTACCCTGAACTCAAACTCGCGTTAGCGAGTGTCGAAAATGGTTTCCAACCTTGGCGGAAATTAGCAGCTCGTTGAATTGGGGACTGGGGAAGAAGTAGGGGAGCAGGGGGGCAGAGGTCTACCTTCAGGTCGGAGAAATGTCACTTACTTGTTGTCACAGCATCTATGCTATCGGTCTTCAGCTGACCATCTTCCATATAAATGATGCGATCGGCAATATCGAGGATGCGGTTGTCATGAGTAACCAGCAAAATCGTACAATCTTGCTCTTTGGCTAGCTTCTGCATCAATTCGACGACATCGCGCCCAGATTTTTTGTCAAGTGAAGCAGTGGGTTCGTCTGCTAGTACAATCTTGGGATGGCTGACTAAAGCACGTGCGATCGCCACCCGTTGTTTTTGCCCTCCTGATAAATTCTCTGGGTAATAATTTACATGATCTGCCAAACCGACAGCTTCCAGCATGGCGATCGCTTTGGTGTTAATATCCTCATTCAGAAATTCGTCATGCAACTCTATAGACATTCGCACATTTTCTTTAGCTGACAAAAAAGTCATCAGGTTATGCGCCTGAAAAATATAGCCAATCTGGCGGCGAAGTTTGGTCAACTGCTGTTTTTTTGCACCACAAATTTCCTGCCCTAAGATTTTCAGGCTACCTTCTTGAGCAGAGCGCAGCCCACCCATTAGCGTCAACAGGGTGGTTTTTCCCGACCCAGAGGGGCCAGTCATTATGACAATTTCCCCAGCCTTAATCTCCAAATTAATATCAAATAATACTTGTTTGCGAAGTGTACCCCCACCGAAATAATGGTTGAGGTTATTAACAGAAATTACGGGTTCTAAAACCGATAGTGTTGAGTTAGAAGTTACTTGTACAGATTCTTGGAACATAAGATTTTTATAGTTGGAATTTCGCAGAGTTGGCTTTTTTGCCAGTAAGCTTGGAGGTTTTGAAAGAAACTAAAAAACGTCCGCGGGGTCAGCAGCTCGTAGCTTTCGCATGGCGATCGCTCCAGAAAAACTACACATTACAATAGTCAGGATCAAGACAGCGATCGCTCGTTCTAACTTCATGGTTAGGGGAAGCAGTGTAGCAGCGTAGGTGATCTGATACAGCCCAAATGAAAGGAAGAATGCAGGGATATAACCTAACACGGCTAAGACTAATGCCTCTTGGAATAGGACTCCCAAAAGATAGCGATCGCTATAACCCATTGCTTTGAGGGTGGCGTATTCTGGCATGTGTTCAGAAACGTCAGAGTACAGGATTTGGTAGACAATGACGATGCCAACAATGAACCCGACACCTACACCCAAACCAAAAATAAAACCAATACCAGTCCCGGTGGCCCAATAATTTTTTTCAGTTTCGGCAAACCCTTCTGGAGTTAAGACTTTGACATCGTTGGGTAGCCCTGCGACAAGTTGCGATCGCACTTTTTCGGGATCGGCTCCTGGTTTGAGGTGAATTAACCCAACTTCGATCTGATCAGGTTTACGGTCTGGAAATAGTTGTAAAAAAGTAGAGTCACTGGTGATCACATTACCATCGGCGGCAAAGGAAGCACCATTACTAAACACACCTTTAACGCTGACGGCTTTGTTATTTAGTTCAGTTTCAAAGTTGCCTGTTTTTCTAAAAATATCTCCAACCGCCCCATACTCTGGACGACCAGCTTGATCAAACAAAACTTGATACAACTGCTTGAGATGATCCTGATTTTGTTGGATTTCGGGAAATTTAAACGCAGATTTGGCTGGATCAATACCCCAAATTAAGATGGCGCGATCAAGACGCGTTTCAGGATTTCGCCATTGTCCAGTGTTGATATAAACCGAATTTACCGACTGAACACCGTCGTAACCCAATGTTTGGTACAGTCGCTCTCTAGAAAAGCTTTTTACCGAAAACAGGGTTTGAAATTGGGGATTAATCAAAACTAAATCTGCTTCTAAATTGCGATGAGGTTGTATGGCTGCATCAAAAAGCGCACTTTCAAACCCCAACTGAATAAACATCAGCATATCGGCAAAGGTAATACCTGCGACTGCAACCACCAGACGCGTTTTTTCTTTCATTAACTGCCGCCATGCTAGCGGCGTTTTGCGAAACAATTTGGACAACATATAATTATGAATTATGAATTATGAATTAGTAATTATTTTGTCATCTTGTTCAAGCTGGCGCTGTCGCATTAATAGAAACAAGGGAAGACCTAGGGAAACACCAACCAAAAGATTACAAGCAACGTAAATCCAAATATTTTGCATTTTAAGACGTGTTCCCTCCCAAAATACGAATACCCATAAGGTTAGCGATGAAACAATAACATCCATGCCAAAAAAACCAGAAATTTTATTAGCAAAGAGTTGTTCAAAAAATAGCTTTATATCAAGACCATGCTCTAAGATAAAGGGAATTAACTGAGAGTAAGGTAGAGCAAAGCCAAGTATACAAAGTAGAAAATATATGACTTGAATCATGATTCAATTCGCCTTATAAGAGATGCTGGAATATACGAGTTCACGTTATGGTGTATCCAACGTTTGGAACACAACTCTATAATTCAATCGCTGTCTGCACCTGTAAGTTGGTGAAACTAGCAACTCGCTTACTGTCTTCGGGGTTGATGCGAATTTTCACCTCAACTACTCGGCTATCAAGGTTTTCACCAGGCTGGTTACTGAAAACGTTTTGGCGGTTTACCTGCAAGCCAATTTGGGCAACGGTTCCTCGCAGTTCGCCGGCAAATGCTTGACTGGTAATCGTTGCCTGTTGTCCTAATTTCACTTTACCGATGTCGGTTTGATAAACTTCTGCTACTGCAACCATTTGGTCTGTTTGCGCTAAGTCTGCAATCCCAGCAGTACTAATTTTTTCTCCAGATCGTGTATGAATTTTGATTATCTGTCCCGCCATCGGTGCTTTGATGTAAGCTCCCGCCAACTCGGTTTGAGCGTGTTTCTGTGAGGCGATCGCATTCTCAACTTCTGACTGTGCCGCTGCTACATCTACAGTTCGGACTTCTACAATACTGGTGAGTGTAGCTTTGGCTTCACTAACTTGCTTGTCACCTGTGGCGTTAGTGCGGGTGAGCGCGGCTTTCGCTTCGGCAAGTTCTTTGCTTGCTGTGGTGTTAATACGGTTGAGTACTGCTTTGGCTTCGCCCAATTGCTGTTTAGCAGTTTCCACGCTCAAGCCTTTGTTGTCATATAAAGAATTAGAAATTGCGCCTTCTGTATATAGTTGCTGATAACGCTGATATTCGGCTTGGGCATTGTTTAATTCTGCCGAAAGCTTTTTAATTGTTGCCTCTTGAGCTATTCTATCTCCTTGCCATTGCGCCTCTATGCGGGCGATCGCTTCTTGTTGGGCTGATTTGTCTCCTTGGGACTGAGCTTGTAAGCGTTCAACACTTGCCTGCTGTGCCTGAATTTCTCCAGTTTTTGCGCCGGCTTTCACTTGAGCGAGTTTAGCTTGGGAAACTCTGACTTGTTTTTCAGCCTGTAGTACCGCAGTTTGCAAGCGATCGCGTGCGTCTAAAATTGCCACAATCTGTCCGGCTTTAACGCGATCACCCTCCTTAACTAGGATTTGGGCAACGCGATCGCCATCTAAAGCTATGGGTGCAAATAAGCTAATTACTTCTGCTTCTGGTTCTATTCGTCCTAATGCTGCCACTTTTGGTTTGCTAGGCGTGGTTTGTACAGACTCAGATGAAGCAGTTTGACCAACTTTGCCAAACTGAGAAATACCATAAACAACAATTCCACCTGTAATAGCAGTAGCAGCAATTACTAATGCAATTAACCCTTTTTTGGGAGCTTTGAATAACAGTTTTTGATTCATTTTTTTTAGAAGATTCTAAAGTGTACGAACATTATTCTTATTACTCAATAATTGCTAGTCCCCTGAGTATAATTGACAATTAACTTTTTGATTAGACAAATATGTCGTTATCATTTTACCCAACAAGGCACATTGTTCATAAAAATCAATATTTTCATTACCCCATAACCGTTCGAGAATTAAGCCATCAATTAGGCTCAACATAAAGGAAGCAAGCGCCGGATCTTGGATACCCAAAATATCTTTGAGCGCTTGCCGAGATTGATCATCAACTCGCTTAAATACTCCATTGCCCCACGGTTCCTTAGAGTCTTGATGCTGACGAAAATCAACTAATATATAAGTTAATTTAATGTAGTAATCTTCATTTTTAGAAAGGTATTTTCCTAGTGCTTCCATTTGTTCTTGGAGCGTTTTTGCCCCTTCCAACTCAGCTATTGCCATTAGCATTTCTTGTTGATTAATCTCTTCCACCAATTGCTCAAATAAAGTTTGTTTGCTAGGAAAGTAGTGGTACAGCGTACCAGTAGAAACTCCTAACCCCTGAGCAATTTGGCGCATAGTGATGGAACCGTAGCCTTTTTGAGCAAATAAGTCAAAGCACTTACCGAGCAGTTCTTTACGGTATAGCTCATGGTCAACAATCTTAGGCATGATTAGGTTTATTTATATCGAACGCTCGTTATTTATCAGATTAACCTCTCGGCTACTGATTTGTCAAAGCATCACTGGTTGATTTAAATTAAACATAGGTTATGGTCTAACCTATTTTTAAAATTAATGTAATATTTATTGCTTTTATGAAACGAGTATAGCTATTGGCGATCGCCTGTGACAGATACAGAAGTAAAGTAGCCATACTTTTTGTTTAGCTACAAATAATGCTTTTATTAAACGTGTCATTGGATTATCCAATGATCAGGTAATAGACTTGTTTATATTAATGATTTCTTTTTAAATGAGAATTATATGAAAGTTAAACCAGCTAATAAATAGATAGCTTGCTGATTATCTGTACTAACTATTATTTGGGATTAGGAGATTATCAAAATAGTAGCTATGACAGTCACTATTGGAGATTTGTTCCCTGCAATCACATCATTGCCCAGGAAAATCCTTGCTTATTAGCTCTCAACCGCATTGAAGAAGTGAACAGGCAATACTTATATTTTCAACTCTACAAAAATCAGCCATGAGTAAGAGTACCTTATACAAAATATATGCTGATAATATTTTTGCTAATTGATTTGTCGTCAGTGATCAGCTTGATATCCTACAGGGGGGTGATTACCGTAAAATTTTAACTCAGAAAGTGTTATACAATAGAGTTGCTTAGTCTCACTAATATATTGATAAAGTGTATGAAAAAGCTATAAGTCTGGATATCCATACTTAAAAATACAAAATTAACGAGGTTATGGAGGAGGAAATAACCATGGGTAACTTAACATCAGCACATGCTGAAGTTGACAATATGCAGAAAAAAAATCCAGCTATAGATAAAAAACCTCGTCGGGCTACAGATGATATTGTACGTGCTTATCTGCAACAAATTGGGCGAGTAAATTTGTTGACTCGTGAACAAGAAATTGTTTTTGCTCAACAAGTGCAGCAAATGATGAATTTACTAGCTGCTCAAGAGGAATTGGTTGTGAAATTAAACCGCCAACCAACATCGCAAGAATGGGCTGAGCAGACGAATTTAAGTGTTGAGGTACTGGAGCAGCAGCTAAGTCAAGGACACCAAGCCAAGCAGAGAATGATTCAGGCAAATCTCCGGTTGGTAGTAGCAGTTGCTAAGAAATATCAGCAACGAAACCTGGAATTTATGGATTTAATTCAAGAGGGGACTCTAGGCTTAGAGCGCGGCGTGGATAAATTTGATCCGACTCTGGGATATAAGTTTTCTACTTATGCTTACTGGTGGATTCGCCAAGGAATCACAAGAGCGATCGCCCAACAAGGACGTACAATCCGCTTACCCATTCACATCTTTGAGAAACTAAACAAAATTAAGCGTGTACAACGCGAATTATCTCAACAACTAGGGCGCGTTCCTACTACTACTGAAATTGCTAACTCATTATCGCTGACACCCAGCCAAATTCGAGAGTGTTGGTATCTTACCCGTCAACCCTTCTCACTAGAAGCGCGAGTTGGCGAACAACAAGATACAGAATTGCAAGACATCCTGGAAGATGACGGACTTTCTCCCGAAGACTACGCTGTTGAGGAATCCCTCCACCAAGACTTACAAGACTTATTGGCAAAGCTGACTCCCCAGCAGAGAGAAATATTAACCTTGCGTTTTGGCCTTGCTGATGGATATGAACTTTCCTTGGCACAAATTGGCGATCGCATGGGTATTAGTCGAGAACGAGTACGCCAGATAGAGCAAAAGGCTCTAACTTTGTTAAGACGGCAAAAAGATCAAGTGCGTAGTTACTTGGCTGTCTGAGGAAAATGTACGTATCAACATCTAGGTATAAAATTTAGTTATTGTAGGGGAAAAACCTCATTAATCTCAGAAAAGATTAGATATGAGCACATCACAAACAGTGCAACAATTGCAGGCAGAATGGGTAACGCCGGAAAATTTTCGGCGTTATGGACAGGTAATTTCTGCTAGTCAAGATGGTAAGGCTTGCGATGCGGAAGATGCCAAATTAAATCTGCAAAATGGCATTCCCCGATTTTATATTATGCGGTTGCAAGGCAGAGGCCGTAAGTTTCACAAAATTACTCGCCATCTACAATGTACTCAATGTTTGGGTTCTTTAGAAGGAAAAGATTGGTTCATTGCAGTTTGTCCTCCTAATAATGATGTGAATGAACCAGCATTAGAGGAGATTGCAGCTTTCCGCATTCCAGGAAATTGTTTTATTAAGTTAAATGAAGGCACTTGGCACGCGGGGCCCTATTTTGAGCATGAGGCTGTAGATTTTTATAATTTGGAATTGAGTGATACGAATGTGGTGGATCATTTCACTCATGATTTTCTCAAAAGTCATCAGTTAGAGTTGGAGATGGTTTAGGTATTCTTTACTTTGTTCAATAATTAATTTGCCTGCATTTTGCAGGCTTTTAAGGCTACCGTGTACACATAAATCTTGAAATGTGAACGACTTCCCAGACCATCCTTGCATCCTCTTTACAAGAAAAGTTGATTCAGAATATCTTCACGTTCTAGATCAAAGTGATTTGCAACATCTCGAAGGATGGAATTGAGTGTTCCGATTTTAATCGGGTTATGAGTAGGAATCGTGAGGTGATGTTCCCCATTTTCCTGAGTTGTTAAACGGATGTGGCTTCCCGTTTGACGAGTTGCTTCATAGCCTAGTCTGGCAAGAGCCTTGATCAAATCTTCAGCAGACAAATCTCTTGGTAATTTCACGAGACAATCACTTCGTCTCGGACAATATGAAGTCGAATTAGCTTAGGACGGCTTTGCTCATTGGGATAGTGACACTGAACTGAGTCTCGCACCATCTCACGCAGTGTTTTCAAGTCGTCTGCCTGGGTGAATATCGACTCACCCAAGGCTCTTGCAGTGTAGCCACCATCTGGATCATCTTCAACCAAAAAAACAATTTCCATCATGGACTGTTCATAAGGCACTTAACGCCTAGCTTAACAAACAAGTTACCCGATTCTGTTGAACCGCCTTCAGTTTTTGCCATAAAGGAGATTGTTGTAATTGGCGAGGAAGGAGCTACGAAAAATTAGGGTTTTACTCCCCTCTCCGCTGAGAGTGAGCCAATGCAAGGATTTTGGATTTTGGATTTTATATTGACCCCATACATAAATGCAGGGGCTTCACTAAAAATTTTAGATTTTAGATTTGTTCCATGAATAAATTCAGGGGACAACTCTTGGAGACGCTGCGCGAACAGACCTGTTTAAATTTTGGATTTTGAATCATTCAATCCAAAATCCAAAATTTAAAATCTAAAATTCGGTAATGCACAGTTGTTCGTATACTTCTGGGGTGTTAATATCTACAAGTACTGCTGGATGATCAAATTCCACTTTGTAAATCAGTGGATAAAATTCTTTGATAATTTGGCGTAAACCGAAGGTTTCTTCACGGATATTTTGTAAGTGCGATCGCACCTGATTATTAAATAACAATGGATGCCCCATTTTATCTTTATACATAGGTGCAGTAATCAATGCTGCATTGTTTATGTGTGATTGCAGTAATCTCTGGTAAATCTCTAATTTCCTAGGTTGATCAACTGCGGAAATTGCTAATACTTCAAAGTCTTGGGGAATATGTTGTAACCCAGCAAGTAGGGAAGTTGTTTTTCCGGTATTGGCATGAGGATTAATTACAGTTAAACTACCGGGAGGACAATCTTTTTGTTGATGGCTATTATGTGAACCCAACACCACTACAGGTGTAAAATTCAAATTTAACCACTGTTCTATTTGATAAGTTAATAATGTTTTACCTTCACCCCAAGGTAGTGAGGTTTTACAAGTTCCCATGCGAGTCGATGCACCGGCTGCTAAAATGATCGCAAAGTGTGTCAATTAAAATTTTTGATTTAATGTTTCAGTGGGCAATACTACATTGTCTCAGATAATGAAGCCCCTGTACCACCACGCCGAACTTTAATTAATTCAGCACAGATACTAACTGCAATTTCCTCTGGAGTTAGAGCACCAATATCTAAACCAATTGGTGCATATATTTTATGTAAAAATTCGGTTGTACAACCTTCTTTTTGCAGCATTTTGTACACAGTATTGACTCTTTTCTTACTACCAATCATACCGATATATTGCAGATGATAATTACTTAACAGCCGTAAAACTGCTAAATCTTGCAGATAACCTCTAGTAACTAAAGCAACATATAAATTAGGACTTATCTCTAATATTTCCTGAATTGAGCTAATGGGTTGTGCTAGCACCAATGACGCTTCAGGAAATCGTTCTTTTGTGGCAAAGTCTGGGCGATCGTCCTGTACAATAACTTGAAAACCTGCTATCTTTGCAATCTGCGCTAAGGAAACTGCAATATGCCCCGCACCAATAATTAACAGCGTTGGTGGTGGTAGTAAAGGTTCAATTAATCCGGTAGTTTGTAGAGAGGCAATTAAGCAAGGTTCTAGCAGTACATAAGGTTTTTCATCTGTATTAAACGGTGTGACAATTGCCCCCACTTGCCCAGATGTTAAAATATCTAGAATTTGATTGACTAAATTTAAGCTTTCACTGCCTGACCATAACTCTAACCATACCAGCATTGTGCCTCCACAAACGCCTTGAGTTTCGCATTGCGGTACACCAGATAAATCAATTTCTACAAATTGTTTTTCACCTGTTTGCAGTAATTGCAAAGCCTGTCGATAAACTTTTGCTTCCCCAGCACCACCGCCAATTGTTCCAAATGTTTTTCCATCAGCACTGATGAACATTTTCGCGCCTACTTCCCTAGGTACGGAACCCTTGGTACTGGTGACAGTGGCTAAAACTACAGCATTTTGTTTTAATGCTGTTGATAGTTTTTGGTAGAAGTTAAGCATTTAAGCTTTTTGACAGTTCTCGATAATACAATAACCCCTGACAAAACGCAATATTACCCACAAGGGTACTATAACAACCTTACCTTGTTTTCTATCATAAAAATTATGAGGATGCGATCGCTCTATCCATTCTTTTGTAAAAGTATCGAGTTACTATTTGATTTTTCTCTAAGCAGAGTGATACGAGCAGGAAATTGAACCACCCAACCAGATTTATTTATGTATGGTAGTAAGATTTGAATTATAGTAATACATATTTAAAATCGCTCAATTTTTAACAAAAAATCTATGTTCTTATATTTACTTTACAAAGCAGTAATTAACGCATTTTTACGGTATAACATAACCATCAATTCAACAATATTAAATACAAGAGTTTTTTAGATGAATACAATAAATCATTTAGACAAACAAAAAACTGCTCTAATTACTGGCGCATCTGGTGGAATTGGATACGAATTAGCTAAGTTATTTGCTCGTGATGGTTACAATTTGGTATTAGTTGCAAGAAGTGAAGATAAGTTAACTCAAATTGCTGAGGAATTCACAAAAAAATCAGGCATAAAAGTTGAAATTATTGTTAAGGATTTATCCGAACCAACAGCCCCGGAAGAAATTTTTACAAAACTACAACAAGCAGCTATTAAAGTTGATGTACTGGTGAATAATGCTGGATTTGGCACTTATGGATTCTTTCATGAAACTGATATCACTACAGAACTGGAAATGTTACAGGTAAATGTGGTTAGTCTCAGCCATTTAACTAAGCTATTTCTCAAAGATATGGTTAAGCAAGGCTATGGAAAGATATTAAACGTTTCTTCCGGGGCTGCCTTTCAACCAGGCCCTCTGATGGCAGTTTATTATGCTACAAAAGCCTATGTTCTGTCATTTTCTGAAGCGATCGCAAATGAATTAGAGGGTACAGGTGTTACAGTGACCGTAATCTGTCCAGGAGCAACAGCATCGGGTTTTCAACAAAGAGCTGCTATGGAAGAATCTAAGCTAGTCGCTAGTCAGAAAATTATGGATGCGGAAACTGTAGCTAAGATTGGCTATCGCGGCTTAATGTCAAACAAAACTGTTGTTATCCCTGGTCTGAAAAATAAGTTATTTGCTGAAGCTGTTAGATTTACACCCAGAAAAATGGTGGTAAAAATGGTCAGAAGTATGAATAATAAGCAATAAATATTAACCAATCGCTACCCAAAAATTCTATTCATGGTGTTACGCTGATGTTTTAAATTCTCCATAGGATTTCAAAGGTGTAATTTTAAAATGTGTTCGTTTTCTTAATGAAGAGTAATTCTCTTGTAAATGTTCCTTAATTAGGGAATAGAGTAACAAAATGTAAAGTTTTTTTTAACTTGCATAAATCCCTAATTAACTCGGATAACTCTATAGAAGGTATTACTTTAAGTCTCTTTAGCAATACCGGATATATCTGTTTTCAAACTTTATTCTTTCATAAATATTATTTAGCAATACTTTTTTTGCGGATTTTGCGGAACCGCCTTGAGCGCTGTTGATGTACAACAGCAGTGGTGTTAGAACCCTTCTGATGAGCTTTATTCTCAACGTAGGTGAAGCGTATCTTGCTATGTCCACACATCTAAAGGATTGATGCTATGGCTCGTTTATCAAGCCCTATTGAAAACTTAAAAAATCACTATAAAGTTGTGATTATTGGTTCCGGCTATGGCGGCGGGATTGCTGCTTCACGCCTAGCACGTGCTGGACAGCAGGTGTGTTTACTAGAGCGAGGTAAAGAATTTCAACCAGGTGAATACCCAAATAATGAAGTCAAAGCACTAGGTGAAATACAAGTAGATTTGCCTGGTAAACGCGTTGGTGCATGCACAGGCTTGTACGATTTTCACGTTAATAAAGATATTAATGTATTCGTTGGTTGTGGGTTGGGTGGAACATCGCTCGTCAATGCCAATGTGTCATTACAAGCCGAACCCCGTGTTTTTACTGATAAACGCTGGCCCCAAGAATTGCGTGATGATGTCAACACATTATTGGCAGAAGGATATCGTCGTGCTGAGGAAATGCTCAAACCGACTTCTTATCCAGAAGATTTTCCGCCTTTGCCAAAATTACAAGCATTGGAAAAGTCTTCTAAATACTTGAATGAAAATTTTTATCGACCACCCATCAACGTGACTTTTAAAGATGGGGTTAATCATGTCGGCGTAGAACAGAACAAATGCAATCTCTGCGGTGATTGTGTATCAGGTTGCAACAACAAGGCAAAAAATACTGTATTGATGAATTATTTGCCCGATGCTAAGAATCACGGTGCAGAAATTTATACGCAAGTAACCGTAAGGCATATTGAACGGCAGGATAATCGCTGGTTAGTTCACTTCCAATTGCTCAACGCCGGACAAGAGAAGTTTGACGCTCCGACAATGTTCGTCAGTGCCGATATAGTTATCCTAGCGGCTGGTACTCTCGGTTCTACAGAAATTTTGCTGCGATCGCAACAAGCAGGTTTAGCATTATCTAACCAGGTGGGACACAACTTTACAGGTAATGGCGATGTGCTGGCCTTCGGCTACAACACCGAGCAAAAAATTAACGGCGTTGGCTTTGGGAATCGTCCTCCGAGTGGACGGGAACCCGTCGGCCCCTGCATCAGCGGCATTATCGATATGCGCGAGCAACCACGCCTTGATAACGGCATGGTTATAGAAGAAGGCTCAATTCCTGGTGCACTAGCTCCCATTCTGCCGAAAAGCCTTGCCGCCGCTAGCACAATACTAGGTAAAGATACTGATGAAGGTTTAGGCGATCGCCTCCAAGAAAGGCTACGAGAGGCGCAAAGTTTAACTCACGGTGCTTACACTGGTGCAGTCCACAACACCCAGACTTACCTAGTCATGACCCACGATGATGCAGCCGGGGAAATGTACTTAGAAAATGACCGCCTCCGCATTCGCTGGGAAAATGTGGGTAAACAATCCATCTTTCAACGGGTAAACGATCGCCTCACAGAAGCGACTCGTCCCCTAGGTGGCACACAAATTCCCAACCCAATTTGGACTAATTTCTTCGGTCACGACCTGATTACCGTCCATCCTCTAGGTGGCTGCATCCTCGCAGAAGATGCCGAACACGGCGTTGTCAACCACAAAGGGCAAGTATTTTCTAGCAACCAAGGTACAGCCGTTTACGAAAACCTGTATGTTTCCGATGGCTCAGTGATTCCCCGCACCTTGGGAGTAAATCCACTACTTACAATTTCTGCCATAGCCGAGCGTTGCTGTACCCTCATCGCCAAAGACCGGGGGTGGACAATTAACTACAACCTACCTTCAGCACCAACTTCCCCAAGCGTCAACACGCCCGCCAAGCTGGGAATTCAGTTTACCGAAACCATGCGCGGTTACTTTTCCACTGAAGTCAAAGACGACTATCAACGTGCCGCTCAGCATGGTCAAAAAGACGGTTCCCCCCTGCAATTTACCCTGACGGTAATCGCCGATGATTTGGAACATTTACTCAACGACCCCACACATCCCGCCAAGATAGTTGGTACAGTAACAGCCCCCGCTCTCGCTACCGAACCGCTAACCGTCACCAATGGCGAGTTTAACCTGTTTGTCGTGGCACAAGACCAACATGAAACACGACAGATGCTCTACCGTCTACCCATGACCACAGAAGCGGGACAGTCTTACTACTTAGAGGGCTATAAAGAACTTCACGATGACCCAGGGTTTGATTTGTGGTCTGACACCACCACCCTTTATATCACCGTTTATGCTGGCGACAGTAACACTAATCCCGTATTAGGTAAGGGCATTCTGAAAATTCAGCCCGTAGATTTTGTCAAGCAAATGACCACCCTGAAAGTCACCAACGCCCCCAGCCCTACAGAACGCCTGCAAGCAATTGATCGCTTCAGTCGCTTCTTTGCTGGCACATTATCTGAACTCTACCTCTAGATGGTTAGTTGTTAGCTGTTATTGACCCTTGACTCATTATGCAAATCGACTTTCATCATGGTGTTACCTACGTTGCAGCGAGACTAGCGGGATTTGAGCATCCACCTGCTAGTATCATCGCTTACAGTGCTCAATACGTAGACGATGCGATAAATGACGGATTCATCCGGTTTGATAACGGCGCATTGTTTCACCGCATCAGTTCTGCCCATAAAATGCTGGATTATCGCAACTTTGAGGAACTAGCAAATTACGGCGTTTGGATTCCGTTTCATTTTCTCCCAGGTAACGGCGGATTGCCAGCAAGTGAAGATCCTCAAGGAAGCTTTATCGACAAGCTAATTTGTCGCCCCAACAGCTACGTAGCTCAAGAGATGGTGAGAGAATGTATAAATCGCCGCCATACTCCCTACGGACTGCATCGCCTGGGAATTACTGCTCATGTGTACGTTGACACTTGGGCACATCAGGGCTTTGCCGGAGTTAATCATCGGGTCAATGAAGCCAAACACCTGCTAGACGAACATGGTCAACCCGATCGCAACCTCATGGATCGGCTTCAGAATTACTTCGTCAGTGAAGCTTTACCCTTGGGGCATGGTTCTGTTCTCAGCCATCCTGACAAGCCATTTTTGCGCTGGGGTTACTTCAACGGCAGGGGCGAGCAAATTACCAGAAACAACCCCAAAGACTTTCTAGAAGCAGCAGACAATATGTGCAAAGTCATGCAGCGGTACATAGCGGGTAATCCTGATGCTGTTGTACCGGGATTGCCACAATCAGATAAAACCTTAATTGCCCAGATGCTAGAGAGTATCACAGATAACAAAGGTAGCCTGCGTCATCAAAAGTGGTTGAGTGCGATCGCTCAGGGTAAGTTCAGCCTTGGCAAAGCAAATGTTACTTATATCCCCAAAGGTAAAGATTCGTGGAAACACTTAGCCCTTGGTACTGAAAACTCAGTTGACCGAGAAAACGAAAGATTTCCCTATCACCCCAGCTTTTTGGCAAGTGATTGGAAACTATTTCACGATGCTTTGCAGTCCCATCACTTTTACATCATCCATGACTTACTACCCAAATATGGAATCTGCGTAGCTTGAAGAAGGCAGGAGTTCTGATAACTCTCTAAAACTCTATTTTTTTGGTGTTGCTGAGTAAAAAGATGAATTAGTCTCACGCAGAGGCGCAGCGAAAAGTTCTGTAGGCGGGTTTCCCGCCGTAGGAAACTTTTCAAGACAGAGTCGCAGAGAGTAAGAGTTTGAAATCCTAATTAAGCAACCCTATTCCTTTGCGTCCTTCTCTACGAGACGCTACGCGAAGGCAACCTTGGCGGTAGCCTGCGGCAAGCCGCTCCGCGTCTACGTTTTTTCATAATTTTGCGGATACCCATCATTCAAGTTAATGATAATTTCTCAAAAATTCAGCAGCGATTTTTCAATAACCGAGGTGTTTCATGGCAACAACCACAACAGCAACAAACAAAGTCGGAATTCAGTTCACCGAAACCATGCGCGGCTACTTTTCTAAAGCAGTCCAAAACGACTATCAACGCGCAGCACAACAGGGTAAACAGAGTGGCTCCCAATTTGAATTTACCGTCACAGTCAGCTCCGACGATTTGGACAGGATGCTCACAGACGAAAGCCACAAAGCCAAAATTGTTGGTAGTGTAATTGCTCCAGCTATATCGCCAGAACCTCTCAGCGTTACCGATGGAGAATTTAACTTATTCATCGTTGACCCAGACAGCGTAAATACGCGCCGCATGGTCTACCGCATGAAAATGACTAGCGAAGAGGGTAAAGTTTATTACTTTGATGGCTTCAAAGTCGTACACAACGACCCAGGTTTTGACATTTGGGCAGACACCACCACGCTATACATTACCGTGCATGACGGCGAGAGTCTCAACAGTCCAGTTCTAGGGCAAGGAATCTTAAAGATTCTGCCAGCCGATTTCCTTCACCAGATGACTACGTTGCAAGTCACCAACGCCACCAGTCTCACGCAACAAGTAGAAGAGACTGCTCGTTTCGGTAGCTTTTTTGCTGGAGTCTTGTTTAACGTTTACGGTGGAATATTTGCTCCTTCAAAAGTATTCGATCCCGATGCACCACCCCGTCAAAAGCGTCCCCTGCGGATGTCAGCGCCCCAAGTTCATTTCTGCACAACTGATGATGGAGTTCAACTGCGATTGATTCGGTATCAAGGCGGCACAAAAGGCCCAGTCATGCTAGCACCAGGCTTTGGTACTTCCACCTTGGCATTTTCCATCGATACCGTAGATACAAACCTGCCAGAGTTCTTGTATGCTCAAGGCTATGATGTCTGGCTATTCGATTATCGAGCCAGTGCCGATTTACCATCCGCCGCGGCCCAGTTTTCCGCCGATGAGATTGCCCTTTACGATTGGCCAGCAGCAGTTGAGCAAGTGCGTAGCATCACTGGGTCAGAAACAGTTCAAGTCGTGGGTCACTGCGTTGGCTCCATGTCTTTTCTGATGGCCATGCTAGCGGGTTTAAAAGGAGTGCGTTCCGCCGTTTGTTCCCAACTAACGACCCATCCTAGAGCCGCAACTCTGAACGAAATCAGAGCGGGTTTGCGTCTAGCTTCATTTCTGACAGTGCTAGGGGTAGAAACTCTCAACCCAGACTTTGATACCCATGCCGATTGGCAAGATAAACTTTACGACACGGTTTTAAGGTTGTATCCTACCAAAGAACCCTACAACAACCCTGTTGACCGCCGCATTCTCTTCATGTATGGAGAAGTGTACAAAATCGCCCAGTTGAATGAAGCTACCCACGATGCCATTCACGAGATATTTGGCCCAGGTAATCTTACCTTCTTCAGACATATATCTTTGATCCTGCGCCAGGGACACATTGTTAACAAAGATGGTAAAGATGTTTACTTGCCCCATCTAGAACGCTTAGCCATTCCTATTGCACTGATTCACGGCGCAGACAACGCCTTTTTCCTACCAGAGGGTTCGGAAATTACTTACAAGCTATTGTGCGATAAAAATGGTGGCGACTTGTATGTTCGCCATGTTATCCCTGATTATGCACACATGGACTGTTTCATGGGCAAAAACGCAGCCAAGGATATTTTCCCCACCGTCCTGGCGGAATTAGAGAAGTTCAATTAATTGAGGTGGAAGTCAAGGGTCAAGAGTTATTATTCTTCCCCATTCCCCATTCCCCATTCCCCACAAGGTAATTGCAAATGAGCGAAATTAATCAACTACTCACTGAACCTCTAGCATCCGATATCAAACAACATCCTGGTTTGAAAGAGCTATTTCGCTACCCGCTGATAGAAGCAATTGTTGAGCGACGCACTCGCAGATTAGCTCGTGGTGCTTCAGTCGTAGCAGGAGAACTCAGCCATACCAGCCAGAATCAGCCAGATCCTCTCAGTCCGTTGGAAGAGGCGATTTTGATTGTTGCTACGGGGATGACTGGCATCACAACCCACGATGGCCCTCTGGATAAACCAGAAGGTGGCAAAGAATTGGGAACTCCCTTCCTTAACATTGTTGCTCGTTCTGGTAGTAGCGCTGATAATTCTCAAGCTACCTCCTTTTTCATGATCAACGATGAAGGCATCTGGCTAATCAAGCGACTCAAGGGACGGGAAGCGTTAGCAGCCCTCGGCGATTTACCTCCTAAATGGGAAGATTGGTCAGAAGAACACTGGCTGAAAGCTGCTGCTGCGGTCAAACATAAAATTAGCGATCGCCGTCTAGATTTCCCTCGAATTTATCCCTACTACCTAGGTTGGAACAAGCAAATCTCTAACCTTCCGGGAACAACTCTCTTTTTCCCCGTTGTCGATTGCACCCGTCAATATATTAATGTTCTGCTCATCCTGCTTTCAGAACCAGACGGTCAAAAACCTTTGTTTGTTGATGACTGGCAGAAATTTCGACCCAAAAGTTTGGCAGACTGGGCAGCTTGGGCAGGAATGCACTTGGGGCTGAGTCCCAAAATCCCTTATCAACCCATTGGTGGGATTGATCGAGTCAAGGGTGGTTTTGTCAACCCCAACAACACTGTTCCCTTGGGACTCGCCCATACCATGCGTACCGACCACGAATGTTTCTTTATTTTGCAAAACTTAATGCTCATTGGTCAAGCAATGGGTGTTGCTGGTTGGGTACATGGGTCAGTCTTCCAGCCGTTCATTTTAGAGCATAACCCAGCCAAGGAATGGTATGGTTTAGGATTTCGCATGGAACCGCCAACTCCTCAGAAAAGTATTTGGGCCCCGCCACCGGCTACTCAACCCAATCCAGTTGGTATCGATGGTGTGTTGGAAGGACTTTGCCCGCCCTACATTAGTTCTATGGATGAAGCAGTCGATCGCGTCATTGAAGAGAAGTACGGCAACCAGGGAGCCTATGGAGACAAGGATGTGTTTGCCCGTTCCTACCAAGCAAAATCAAGTGCCGAAGCCTTCCTGCGGGATGCCGAACCCCATTCTAAAGAAGCAATTCAGTACACCAAAGATATCTGCAACTATATCTACGACACTTATGGTCGCTTTCCTGCCCACGTCGATGCCTTCTTTGTTCCTGGCATCTGGCTGCAATTTAGCCACATAGAGTTGGAGTACTACCAAAAGTACTACGATCCGGCTCTTTTCCGTCGCCAAGCCCAGCACGCTGAACTTTGGGGCGATCGCTAAACACTGTCGCCAAATCTTTGTGAGAGGAAAGTATGCTAAAAGTTATCAGGATTGCCGCCATCTCCCTCATCTCGATCTTGCTGGTAGCAACTTTTGGGTTTTTGTACATAGAATCAACTTGGGCAAAACCTCAATTTAGAACACCAAAAGAAGCATTTATCCACGGCAGTATCGGTACTGAGTTAGCGCCCTTACCAGTTTTCCAAGTCTTGCCCGATTTATTCCCCGATCAATTTCAGCCAGCAGGCAAAGAAGCAGGGGATTGGGTTGAGCAATTCGGATTTATCCACGGAAAGCCGGAGGACAACGAAGGTTTGCCAGTGGGCTTTAGTGTTTCTAACTATCAACCTCAATCGGGAAATCCCTCACCTGTAAAGTTTGTGGGTTTTAGCTGTGCATTGTGTCACACATCCCATATTAGGAGGTTTCCCGGAGATGAAGCTGTGATAGTCACAGGCATGGGGAGTACTTCGTTAGACTTGTTTGCCTGGGTAGACGCCTTTAAAACTTCAATTCTTGATAAGAATCTGACTGTAGAAAACATTGCCAAAGCTTATGAAACTAAATACCAAAAACCCCTAGGAATTGTAGATAAAACTGTAATTGGTTTTTGGCTATCGACTGCCAGAGGTCAAGTACTAGCTTCACTTCCGAAGTGGGATGCTCCCTATAATGGCAAAGACCTGAGAGACTCTAAATTATCACCCATTGGCCCGGCTCGAACGCAACCTTTTAAAGAGTTAGTCCATTTTGTGATGGATCGCCCCGCCGCCTCGGATAAATCCTATTCCAAACTGCCGTCATTGTACGAGCAGGAAAATCGAGAGTGGGCGCAATATGACGGTAGCGTTAGAGATCGTCTCAGTCGCAGTGTGCTTGCGGCTGTGGCAGCAGGAGCCACCCCGAATAACTTAGTAGTGCCAGAAATTTCTCATAATGTCACCCAAGCCATTGAATATACGAGAGGTTTGCAAGGGCCTAAATATGCAGAGGTATTCAAAGACCAAGGCATCAAGCTTGATCCACAAAAAATAGAACGTGGTCATGCTGTCTTTCAGCAGAGTTGCGCTATCTGTCATGGCGATCGCAATTCTGAAAATGGCACTTGGGTGAAAGGTGAACTTCAGGGTTTAATTACGCCGATAGAAGAAATTCAAACTGATTCTGAACGGCTTAACTATCGCTACTATCAAGAACTACCGGATGCTGTTGATGTTTTCTTTCCTGATAGCAATCCCTTGAAACCCAAACGAGAAAACATCAGACCAGGGCCTTTAGGAAATACCAAAGGTTTCATTAACGCTCCCATAGAATCAGTTTTTGCCCGCGCTCCCTATTTGCACAATGGCAGTGTCTTGACCTTGGCAGAGTTAATTAATCTCAAACCTCGTCGAGAAATTTTTTATCGCGGAGACAATCTTTACGATCCAATTGATGTCGGCTTGGCTTCACCAACTGAACCTGATGATAAACATTACTTTAAATTAGATACCCATGTTCAGGGTAACTCTAATAAAGGGCATGATTATCCTTGGACTTATCAAGGAGCCGATTGGGATAAGGCAGCTTTGGAAGACTTATTAGAGTATCTCAAGACACTTTAGAAGTTTAATCTCTGCGTCCTCTGCGTCTCTGTGGTTAAAAAGAATTTATTTAACCGCAGAGGCGCAGCGAAAAGTATGAGCGCCGGCTTCCGGCGTTGGCGCAGCCCGCCGTAGGCATCATAACTTTTCAAGACAGAGAGCACAGAGTAAAGAGGTTGAAAAGGAATTTTTTGAATTTTCAAAAAACAATATTCACAGTTACATAAAAATGGAAATAGTCAAATTTAAAAGAAATATTTCCTTAGCAGAATTTGCTAGTACTTTTTTTCCTTTTGGAATTATTCTGATTGCTGCGCTTTTAGCGGCAGAGTTTAAACCAAATTTGAATTTACACCGTGCAATTTACTCATTTTGGGCTAGTACGGTGTTATTAATTCCGGCAATTTATTTATATATATTGCTAGGAAAATTAGCAAAAAAGAATAATTATTGGCTGCTGCTATGGACTTTTAGCTTTTTAGCTTATTTAGTTCATTTGTTTTATGAGGTGTTTGGAATATATGGCGGCATTCAAGATTTTGCAGCGGATGGGAGTGCGATCGCAGTAAGTAAATTAATCTTAGCTTTCTGGTGGGGATTAGATATAAGTTTGGCACGGTTTACTGATTCTTCGGCAACCTGGATACAAATCCAACGAACTGGGGTGCATATTTACGTTGGTTTGAGCTTTTTGGTTGCCAATTTGATTTTACAAGCGGGATTTGCTCGCACTTTAGGGATTACCTTAGCTATCTCTATTTTGGTAGCTTTACTGGTGCGGCACAACACCCGCAATGGTCAAGATAATGAAAACCTACCACCTGGTTCCTACGGTTTACCGTTGCTGGGTGAGACGATTCCATTAGCTTTGGATATTCATAGCTTTTACCGCAAGCGTGTTAAAAAATATGGCCCAGTCTTTAAAACTCATTTATTTGGCAAACCTGTCATTGCTTTTAACGGCCCGGAGGCTTTTACTTTCTTTCTAAATCAGGAATATTTCACCCGTGAAAATGCCAGTCCACACCCGATAAAAGAACTACTAGACTGGGACACCTTACCACTGTTGGATGGTGACGAACATCGTCGCCGAAAACGGATTATTCTCCAGGCTTTTACACCAGAGGCTTTCGATAAATACATACCCAGCATTGAACAAACAGCGGCTTACTACCTGAAACGCTGGGAAAAACTGGGTAGCTTTACCTGGTTAACAGAATACCGTAAGCTGAGCGCATCTTTAACCAATGCGTTATTTATTGGGAAAGAGCCAGGCCCGACAAGTGAAACTGTGGGAGAAATCACAGACACTTTTATCAAAGGTTTCTCCTCAGTACCGATTAACTTGGGTTTTAATGCTTATGGACGGGCGCTCAAGAATCGTGATTGGTTACTCAATTACATCGACCAAGCGATTGGGCAGCACCGTCAGCAACCCCGCCAGGATCTACTGGGATTGCTGTTATCAGCCCGCAGTGAGGATGGTAGCACTCTCACCGATGTACAGTTGCGCCGTGAGGTCATGCATTTGTTCTTTGCGGCTTATTCCGGTTTTTATGTTGCTCTCACGCTGCTTTCTCTGACCCTAGCCCAACATCCAGAGATTGCTGCACGTGCTAGGCAAGAAGTCAAGCAATATGTGCCTGATGGGCCACTGGATATGGCACGGTTGCAAAAGTTGGTGTATCTAGAGCAAATTACCAAAGAAATCCGCCGCTTTTATCCCATTAATGCTGCTACTTTTTTTGGTCAGGTAAAGAAAGACTGTGAGTTTCAAAATTTCCACATTCCGAAAGGTTGGGGCGCAGTGGCAGGAATCCATACTACTATGCATATCCCCCAGGTTTTTTCTGAACCGCAGAGTTTTAAGCCCTGTCGCTTTGCTCCAGAAAACTTTGCAGCCTTACCGGAAAACAGCTATGTACCCCAAGGCGGTGGGCCTAGAGATGGACATCGTTGTGCAGGCGAAGACTTGATTACTGTGTTGCTCAAGATAATGGGGGTACATTTGCTGCGTCGATATAGTTGGGAACTGCTACCACAGAATCTTGAATTGAACCAAGACTTGTTTCCTACCCCACGTGATGGGTTAAAGGTGCGGTTTGGGATTGATAGGCAGACAGTTACTTAGAGGAGTTGCTAGTGAATATCTTTATCTGGTTAGTTGTCATCATTTTAGTAGTAGCACTTTTGGCGATCGCAAATTCGGCGCGGTTGGTAATTGCACCAAAACGGCAGCGGCTATGGAGTAACCCCAAGCAAGAAATAGGGTTGGGCTATGAGGATGTGGAGTTTCCAGCTCAGGATGGAATACGCCTCAAAGGCTGGTTTATCCCGGCAACACAAATGCCAGCGGCAACTGCAATCATTGTACACGGCTGGCCCTGGAACCGAATGGGTACTAAAGCCAACGACCCCCTCGGAGACTTACCTGGTAGTAAGCCGATTAACCTACTACCATTGACCAAAGCATTGCACGAGAGTAACTATAACGTGCTGATGTTTGACCTCAGCAATTTTGGTGAGAGCGACGCCAGGATTCCAGTTACCTATGGCTTGCTAGAAAGGCGTGATCTGCTGGGAGCCATAAGCTACCTTAAAAGCCGAAACGAAGTAGATCCAAATCGCATCGTTACCGTCGGGTTTTCTATGGGAGGTAACACAGTAATATATACTCTTCCTGAAACCACTGACATTAAAGCTGCCGTTGTCGTGCAGCCCAATACTTCATCGGTATTTGGGGAACGCTATCGCGCCGATAAATTTGGCCCTTTGGGTAAACTCCTTAACCTACCAATCGAACTTCTCTATTGCTTATCGGGCGCTCCTAAAACTGCCTATCTCCAGCCAGTTTACGCCGCTAGCGGTGCTCGTAATACCCCTGTGCTTTATGTGCAAGGTACTGGTGACAAATGGGGTAGCGTTGCTGATGTAGCCAATATGGTAGCAGCCACACCCAACGCCGTAGAACCCCTTTATCCTGAGACTGACCACCGCTTTGGTGCGTATCAATACGCAGTGGATAACCCAGACAAGATACTCACTTTCTTCGAGAAGTACTTGGGTAGGTAGGAGAAATACAAAAGAGTGCTGAGTAATGAGTGCTGAGTTATTATTTTTCCCCTGCCCCCTGCTCCCTGCTCCCCTGCCTTCAACTGTCATACCAGGGTATAAAAATGCGTATTCACGCTGTTCAAAGTGGACTTGTAACCATCAAAACCTGTCAGTGCTATAGCAAAGGTCATGGTGCTATGCGTCTGGTAAACACGATTCTTGACCGCAATTGGACTGACCCTTTACCCATTTATAGCTGGGCTATTGAACATCCTGAAGGGATTATTTTAATTGATACGGGTGAAACTGCGCGCACTTTGGAACCAGGCTACTTCCCTTGGTGGAACCCTTATTTTCAGCTGAGTATCAAACCATGTTTGCAACCTGAAGACGAAGTGAATTTTCGGTTACGAGCTTTGGGTATAGAACCAAATGATGTACGTTGGGTAATTCTCACTCATCTGCACACAGACCATATAGGCGGTTTGCACCATTTTCCCAACGCCGAAATTATTATTTCGCGTAGAGAGTATGAACTAACTGGTGGTTGGCGCGGACAGCTAAGAGGTTATTTAACTCAGCGTTGGCCAGAGTGGTTAAACCCTCACTTAATCGAGTATGAGCCTCAGCCAATCGGGCCTTTTTTGGAGAGTTATCCGCTGACAAAAGCTGGAGATGTCAGCTTAATTCCTACAGAAGGTCATACTGGGGGGCATTTATCAGTTTTGGTACAAGCTGACGGACTATCCTTATTTTTTGCTGGTGATGCTTCTTACACTCAGCAACTCATGTTGGATCAGATTGTTGACGGTGTTGCTCAAGATGAAGAGAAATCTTGCCAGACATTGAAGCTGATTTTGCAGTACATACAAGAATTTCCTACAGTCTATCTTCCGAGTCACGATCCTGATGCTGCTCATAGGTTAGCAGAGCGAACCATTGTTTCAGTCTAATTACTTTGATGATTTCTAAAGGAGTTATTTCTATGTCAGACGCACAAAAAAAGCCACTTACCGACAAAGCTCGCTTCTCACCTTTACCAGACTCATTCATGTTTGGTGTTGCCACAGCTGACCACCAATGCGAAGCTTACGACTCCCGCTATGAAGACATTCGAGATGTGTGGGAGCGGCGTCGCGCCTTGACAATTAGGGGTCAAGCAACTGACTTTTGGCATCGCTACGCCGAAGATATAGCCTTAGCCAAGTCTCTTGGTTGTAAGATGTTCCGCTTTTCTATCGCCTGGTCGCGGGTGGAACCTAAACCTGGTGAGTTTAATGAGGAAGCTTTTGAACACTATCGCCAAGTGATTGAAACTATCCGATCGCATGGTATGGAACCCATGGCCACTCTGCACCATTTCACTCATCCCATCCATGTTGAAGAACGGGGCGGTTTAATTTCCCCAGATTTTCCATCCATTTTCGCCACCTATGCCAAAGAAGTTGCTCAACGTTTGGGCCCCTTAGTGCGCTACTGGATTAGCTTTAACGAACCCAGTCAACTCATTTATGGCTATGTTAAACCTTGGTGGGAGAGAGCTTACTTTATGCCACCCGGTTTAGATCGAGGCGCAACGATCGCCGAGCAAATGACCGCAGTCCGCAAGCTGATGCGAAATTTGTTCATAGCACACACTAACGCTAGAACTATTCTCAAGCAAGTCAACCCAGATGCTCAAGTGGGAGCAAATCCCATGTTGTTGGGTCTACCCTTATGGTTGCAAAAACTGGTAGATCGCAACGTCACCAATCTCCGCCGTCCCGAAGACTTCGTTGCTCAAGGAAAACGTTTCAGTGAGCGGGCTTTGCTAGAAAAAGGGCAAGTTGATGTAGTGATTGCTAACTTGACTGTTACCCAAGAGCGACAACAGCAAGTGGCTTTCTCCGAGGCATACTATCAAGCAGGTCAATTTTTACTGGTGAAGTCAGCAAGTCCAATTCAGCAACCCAAAGATGTTGATGGCAAACCTGTAGCAGTAGTTAAAAGCACTACCGCCGAATCTACCGTATATCAACTATTTCCCGCAGCCAATATCCAAGTAGTAGAAAATCATGCTGATGCTCTCAGAGCGTTGGACTACGAGCAAATCAGCGCCATCCTCGCTGATGACACCATCTTATTAGGAATCGCCCAGCAGTTTCCGGGGCAATATCGGCTGATTGGTAAAAATGGTGAAGGGCTAACTGAAGAAAATTATGCTGCTGCTGTAGTTAAAGGCGATCGCGAATTACTTAATGTTGTAGATATAGCAGTGCGAAGCTTTAAAGAATCCGGTGCTTGGGCTGCCAGTTACGCCCGCTATTTCCCCGGTCAACCAGTCCCAGAACCTCCCCGTATAGGCAGACGCTCAACTCTAGCTGACATCACACATCAAGGAGAGGGACAACCCTCAGCACCTAACAAGCCCCTGCCTAAACCTGTACTGCGTCGGATTCAAGACCGGGGTTATTTAATTGTTGCCGTTAAAGATAACGTTCCTGGGTTTGGTTATCGTGACCCAGAAACGGGTGAATTTAGCGGCTTAGAAATCGATCTAGCTCGTGCCTTAGCAAAGCAAATTTTCGGTGATCCTAGCAAAGTGAAATTTCAAGCCGTTGCGACTCAGGAACGTCTGCCTGTGCTGCGCTCTGTTGTGCGAATCTTTGACCCATTAATGAAGATTTTTAGCGCCCTTTCAACATCGTTGACAAGTAACTGGTGGCATCTCGGCATGGCTGGAAAACTGCCAACATTCCTCTGTCCCCAAGAGTGCGTCGGACAGCAAGATTTTGTCGGATTTGACTACTATTGGGGCATCAGCAATTTACGACTTAACCGCATCCAGCAGTTGATGGATGCAGCTTTCGGGCGTTTCGGTAATGCGCCAGTTTGGTCTGGGGTACTGTACGATATGCTCAAGTTCCACAGCCAATTATTCCCCGGTAAGGAGATTTTAATTGTTGAGAACGGCTGTGTTGATGTAGCTGATAAGGTCGTCAAGCGCGAGGACTACATTCGCCAGCATATCCAGCAGGTGCAGCGTGCTCGTCAAGATGGTGTGAACGTGGTGGGTTATGTCTCTTGGTGCATTACCTCTAACCGTGAATGGGGTCTGAAGTTCGGCCCAGATAGCGATTTTGGACTTTACCACGTTGGTCTAGATAATGACCCAGAATTAAAGCGCCAGCCAACCCTCGCGGCAGCTGCATATCGAGAGATTATTAAAAAAGGTGGTGTTTGATAAAAGAAGGGAAACGATAAAAGGGAAAGGGGTAAAAGTAAAAACCGGACTTCGTTCCGCTACGCTAACGCCTTTAAGTGGCGCGAAATAATCCTTTTGTTATGGGGGAGGTAAAAAGCTTTTTGGGGACAGTGGTCGCGTTAAGCCCTTTTCCCTCTCTTACAAAGTTCTGATGCCTGCGGCGGGCTGCGCCAACGGATAGCGCAGTGTAAAGCCTTCGGCATGGCTTCGCTTAGAGCGACGTAGCGGAAAGTCTGAGCGCCGTTGAACGGCGATCAGAACTTTCCAAGAGAGGAGCGTCGGAAGCCTCCGCTCAGACTTTGCGCTTTTCTCTTTAACCTTTTCCCCTCTTTTTTATATGAGATGTAAAATTCTTGTGTTTATCCACCCAATATGATATTTGAAATGAAAGGAGCGGATATTACACTGTTGACCGAGGGCTGTGTGACAATAATTACACCAAAACTTCTGTTGGCTGATGACTGCTTAGAAGACCGGGAAACTTACCGACGCTACCTGTTGGGGGATAAGCAACGCACTTACAATATTTTAGAGGCAGAGACCGGAGAAGAGGCGCTGTTATTTTGTTGCCAACAAATTCCTGACGTGATTTTGCTTGATTATCTGCTACCAGATATGGATGGGCTAGAAATTTTAAGTCAGTTGAAGACTCAGTTTGGTCAAACAGACCTTCCAGTCATAATGCTAACTGGTCAGGGAAATGAACAGATAGCAGTACAAGCGTTGAAAAGTGGTGCTGCCGACTATTTAGTTAAAAGAGATACTACGTCACAAAGCCTTCGTCTTGCTATCCAAAATATACTGGAAAATGTAAGCAAGGGGCTAAAAAATGAGGTGCGTCGACATTCACGGGAATTCTTTGGCGTAGCGGAGAACACCCCTAAATCTATTTTCACTATTGATACTGACCTGGCTAAGAAAAAACAACTCTCAGATCAGTTGCATCGGGCACAACGGTTAGAGAGCCTCGGTACTATAGCAAGTGTTATTGCACATGATTTGAATAACATACTGACGCCTATTTTGATAATTGCTCAACTGCTGCCACTTAAACTGCCCAATCATGATGAGCAGAATCAACAACTACTGAAAATACTAGAGGATAACTCTAAACGTGGTGTCGAACTAGTCAAGCAAATCCTGTCTTATGCACG
This sequence comes from Nostoc sp. B(2019), assembly GCF_010091925.1. GTDB lineage: Bacteria > Cyanobacteriota > Cyanobacteriia > Cyanobacteriales > Nostocaceae > Komarekiella. The sequence continues at coordinate 95,755 of NZ_WVID01000013.1, forward strand.
GGGAGCGGAAGGGAAGCGAGTTCCTTTACAAATAAGACATTTACTTAAGGAAATTGAGCAGATTACCAAAAATACATTCCCAAAATTAATTGAAATTCACACTAATATACCAACACAAGATCTTTGGATGGTTTCGGCAGACTCCACCCAATTACATCAGGTATTGATGAATCTGTGTGTAAATGCTCGTGATGCCATGCCACAGGGAGGTACACTAACTATTTCTGCTGAAAATCTATTTTGTGAGCAAAGCTGTGCTGGGCTGAATGAAGTGGGTGATTACGTGCTCATAACCGTTTCGGATACAGGATGCGGTATACCACAAGAGTTATTAGAGCAAATTTTTCAACCGTTTTTTACAACCAAAGATACGAGCCAAGGCACTGGATTAGGGCTTTCCATTGTTGTCAATATCATCAAAAGCCACGGTGGTTTTGTCAAGGTGTATAGCGAGGTAGGCAAAGGTAGCCAGTTTCAGGTGTACTTGCCAGCTAATAACCCAGAGGCAAATGCTGTAAACTTCTGACTCTTTTATCAGCGAAGAGGGAAGGTAGAAGGGGCAAAGGGGAAGGGGTAAAGGTAAAAAGCCCCCGTTCGCATAGCGTCTGGTAGGAAAGTTTTCTTGGAGAAAAACCTTAATTTTAACTGAAACAGCAGAAGTCCCACATCTGTACTGTATTCAGTCAGTGTGGGGACGCCAGTCGCCTGCGACGGGAAACCCGTCTACAGCGCTGGCTTATGAATGCGCGTGATTGAAGAATTGACCAGCAAACGAAATTGAACTTTGTTCAATCAGTGTTGGTGGTCGATGATGAATGAACTTTCACTTTCAACGAATCTATCCAATCTTCCACTAAGGAAGTAATAGTTTTGTCTTGTTGTGCGGCGTAAGTCTGTAATACAAGCATTCTTCTCTCGCTAATTCTTAAGCTAAGTCTTTTATTTTTCATTTTGGGTGGCGATTGGCTATCCTTTGTGTTATTATAGCAATAGGTCGAATCAAAGGAAACAAAATGAGAACATCCTATCAATACCGCTTAAAGCCTACTAAAGAACAAGCTGAAATTATCGACAATACACTAGATATGCTGCGTTGCCAGTACAATTATCAACTTGCTCAAAGGTTTGAATGGTTTGAGATGAACCGATGTCCAATAGATAGATGTTCTCTAATTGTTTGTCATATTCCAGAGTTGAAAGACAAACCCAATCGTTTTAGGCAGCAAGCCTCTTTAACTCAACTGAAGAAAAATCGAAGTTGGTACAAAGGCATTCATTCTCAAGTGTTGCAAGAAGTACCGAAAAAAGTTGAAATAGCTTTTGACCGTTGGCTCAAAGGTGATACTAACGGCAAGCGTAGCGGTAAGCCAAGATTCAAAGCTAAAGGGCAATACAAGACTTTTACCTACCCACAATTCAAGCGGGAGAATTTTCAAAACGATAAAATAACACTCTCAAAGATTGGCACAATCAAAGTAATCATTCATCGTCAAATACCAAATGGATTCGATATCAAAACCGTATCTGTTACTAAAAAGTCAGATGGTTATTATGTGATTTTGAGCTTAGAAGATAAGACAGTACCAACAACCAAGCCAAATTTTGATTCCAGAAATATCGTTGGGATTGATGTAGGATTGATTGATTTTATTGTCACATCAGAAGATGAAAGAATAGCAGCACCTAAGTTTTTACGCAAGGCAGAACATAGATTAAAATCCGCACAACGACGAGTTTCTCGTAGAAAAAAAGGCTCTAATCGCCGCAAAAAAGCAATTAAAAGGCTGGGTATGCAACATAAAAAAGTTGCCGATACTCGCAAAGATTTTCATTTCAAAACTGCTAAATTACTGCTTAATAAGTATGATGTTATTGCAGTAGAAAAACTGAATATCAAAGGACTAGCTAAATCAAGATTGGCTAAAAGTGTAAATGATGCCGGATGGAGTCAGTTTATTTCAATACTTAGTGTCAAAGCCGAAAATGCTGGACTAAAAGTAATAGCTATAAATCCAAATGGTACTAGCCAAGAATGTTCTAGCTGTGGTCAAAAAGTGAAGAAATTGCTATCTCAAAGGATGCATAATTGCCCTAACTGTAAAGCAAGTTTGTGTCGAGATTTGAATGCAGCAATAAATATAAAGAATCGTGGGACGCACGATCTAAAAGCTCAGATCATGTCTTCAATGAAGAGTCTCTGAGAAGCCTACACTTACCTGTACTCAGGAAGTGTAGGTACGTCACATTCCTTCACAAACACTTTTGAGTATATGCCGTAACCAACGATTTGCCTGATCTTGATCTGCAAGTTTGCTCCACAGCATGGAAATCATCCACGGTTCGGTTTGCACAGGAAGTTCAAAAATTGTTAATGAGCCTTGACATGCAAACGGCTTTGCCAGTCGTGATGGAATAGCAGTAACCAGATCACTGGATGAAATTATTGCTGGCAATATTAACAGATGGGGGATTGTCAGAACGATTCGACGCTGTAAGTTGTCTTGAGCAAGTACCTTATCGAGTTCACCAACTTCATCTCGCCGCAGGGTAAAGAGAACATGAGGCAGAGCAGCGAAAGTTTCAGCGCTAAAAGCGTCTTGGGTAATGAGGGGATGTTCATGACGACTAATGCCTACAAAGTGTTCTGAAAATAATGGAACCTGCATCGTTTGTCTAGGCGGTTCTTGGAAGACACCGAGGGCGACATCAATTTCTCGTTGTTCTAAAAGCTCTCCAATTCGATCTTTATCAAAGCCAATTAATCGAAAGTTAATACCAGGTGCAGTTTGACGACAAATTTCTAACAATTTGGGCATCACAACATAACTGGTGTAATCTGAACTGCCGATCGCAAAAGTATGTTGTGAAGTTGCGGGATCAAAAGTTTGACTCGATTCTAGTATCTGTCGGATTTGCTGTAAAGCAATTGAGATACCAGAAGCAATTTCAGTAGCTTTTGCAGTAGGTTGCATTTCCCTACCAATACGAATAAATAACTCATCTTGAAATAATGCTCGCAACCGTCCTAGCGCTGCACTCATGGCAGGTTGCCCTAAATAAAGTCGATTAGCTGCTTTGGTAACGCTTCGTTCTTCAAAGATGGCTTCAAAGGTAACGAGGAGATTTAGGTCAATTGAGGTCAAGTCAATCGATTTCATCAATAGTCATTATTTTTATAATCGATTTGATTAATTTATTTGACTTTGGTACGTTGCAAGTAAAAGCAATATTTAAGTTTTGCAAAATTGGAACAAATAATTATGACTTCTTTACTAATCATCGTGGGAATGGGCGAGGGAAATGGATTAGCGATCGCCCGTCGGTTTGCTAAAGAAGGTTTTGCGATCGCAATGATTGCCCGCAACCAAAGTAAGTTACAGGAATATCGAGATCATTTACAAAAGTCAGGCTATGAAGTATATGACTTTGTGGCTGATGCGGGTGATGAGGCTTCTTTAAAATCTGCATTTGTTTCTATTCAAGAGCAATTAGGAAACCCAGATGTGCTTGTTTACAATGCGGCAGTTCCAAGAATGGAAAATGTTCTGAGTACATCTTTTGAGACATTAGTCAATGATTTTAAAGTGAATGTTGCTGGCGCGTTGGTAGCAACCCAAGCTGTTCTACCTGGTATGCAAGCACAGGGTAAGGGAACAATTCTGTTGACCGGTGGTGGATTTGCCCTGTATCCAAGTTCTGATTTTGCCTCGCTCTCGATTGGTAAAGCTGGTATTCGCAGTTTGGCTAATACACTGGCAGATGCTTTAAAAAGTCAAAATATTCGGGTGGGAACAATCACAATTTGCGGTACAGTGGACGCGGCAGACCCTAAATACAGTCCCGATCGCATTGCAGAGAAATACTGGGAATTTCATACTATTCAAGATTCTGAAACAGAAATGGTGTATTAATAGGAGTTGCAGCCAAATGGAGATTTCAGCCGGATTACCCCCAATTTATGCAGATACGCCAATTGAATTAGCATCTGCCCAAGTCATTGCTTCGTTTCCAGTCAATACCTTTTTAGAAAATTTGGCGATACCTCCGGTGGGCTACGCCTACGCCCCAGATGGCACAATCTTTGTAACGAATCACGAAATTGGTAAAATTATTTGCATTACTCTAGATAAAAGACAGTATATTCACGCAAACGTTGAGGGCAAAGTCAGCGGTCTTGCCTTTACTGCAAACAGTGGTTTGGTAGCGACTGGATGGAATACTGATTCTGTACCTGTGATTTCTCTGGTTGCCTCAGATGGCACAGTAGAGACTTTATTAAAGCTGCCAGATGCCATATTTCTCAATGGCATCACACCTTTATCAGGTACTCGGTATTTGACAGCTGATTCCTATCGGGGTGCAATCTGGCAAATTGATATTGCTCAACGCCGTGCGTCAATTTGGTTAGAACATTCTTTACTGGCTCGGAGAACTGCTGAGAGTCATATTCCTGGTGCAAGTGGCTTGAAGCGTTTTAATGACAATCTCTACGTCTCAAACACTGATAAAATGCTGCTGTTGCGGATTCCCATTACCGCAGCGGAAGAACCGGGGGAACCAGAAATCTTTATTGAGCAGACCAATATTGATGATTTCGCCTTTGATGTAGAGGGGAATCTCTATGGAGCAACTCACATTTATAACAGTGTCGTGCGAATTGCTCCAAATGGAAGCACAACCATCATTGCTCAAGCCGAGCAGGATGTAATTGGTAGTACAGCGGTTGCTTTTGGTCAACAAGAATCAGACCGTACAGCTATCTATGTCGTAACAAATGGTGGGATGTTCTTACCGCCTCCCACAGGAGTTGTGCCAGCAACCGTTGTCCGACTTGAGGTTGGAAAAGCTGGATATCACCTTTAGCTTGCTAAGAGGCACTGTCTGAATTGTATGGGAGACTAACAATGTCCTTGGCTATTCAATCGTTGGATGAGGCGAATGCGCGGGAGATGGCCGGGTGGTACTATGATGCACCCTATAATTTCTACAATTTGAATCCCAACGAAATTGAACAAAACGTACACTACTTTCTTGATCCTCAAAACAACTTCTACGGTATTTTTGAAAAGCAGGAATTTGTTGGCTATTGTAGTTTTGGAGAAGATGGGCAAGTGCCTGGAGGTGATTACAGCACGCCAGGGTTAGATATTGGCATGGGTATTCGCCCAGATTTAACAGCACAGGGTCGAGGAAGTTGCTATGTGGAAGCGGTTATAGATTTTGCTCGACAGATGTTTGCGCCTCCTTTTGTTCGGGTAACGATTGCAGCGTTCAATCAGCGTGCGCTTCGAGTATGGTATAAGGCAGGGTTTCGCGCTGTTAAGACTTTTGAGCATCAAACCCAGGGCGTGCCTTTTGTAATCTTGGTACAAGAAACTAGACTTGCATCAAAAGATTGTGAGAAAAGCTTGCTAGTGAAATAATTGATAAACATGGAACAAGATGAGCAATACGTAACGGTAGTTATTTCGCAACTTATCAAACCTGGCTATGAAAGTGCTTACGAAGCTTGGGTAAAAGATATTGTTAGTGTGGCGAGAACTTATACTGGTCACTTGGGTACAAATGTGATTCGTCCTCAACCTGGCGTGCGACCCGAATATGTGATTATTTTTAGGTTTGACAACTATGAAAATTTAAAACGATGGATGGAGTCAGGCGATCGCGAATACTGGTTAAATCAAGGTAAATCTTTAGTTCAATCTGACCCTTACGTTCAGCAACTTAGCGGTTTAGAAGCTTGGTTTTCTATTCCCGGTCAACCGTTGAAGACTCCACCACGCTACAAAACAGCATTGCTTACCTGGGCAGTTGTGTACGTGTTAATTAATCTTCTGAATACTTTTCTTACACCCTTGTTCCGCGGCTTATCTCCTTTGATTATCTCGCTAATCGTTTCTGGCATCATGGTTGTACTTTTAACCTACGTTGTCATGCCAAGGGTGAGTCGTTTATTTAGCAGATGGTTATACGCTAAGTAAAGTACATCAACATAATTCGTAATTAATAATTCGTAATTCGTAATTAGGAGCATAGCGGGGCGTAGCCCCAGGGCGAATTAGTAATTATTTGGTCAAAAACTTAACCTTCAGCTTGTTTGTACTAGCCTTGACTGGAACCACATTTTCATAAATGGCGGTAACTCATCCGTTAGGCAGAATGGTAAATTGAGAATGTCGCCCCATTAGTCAGAGGGCACAAAATTTTTAGCTCTCTAAGATTAGTTTAGAACATCAGATAGTTAATTGAGTGTTTGAGGCGTTAACCAAAGGTAGAATACGTGTAAATACTTAACTTATCCGATATAGTTTTCAGGAGTGTCACACCATGTTATTTAAAGACCGGAGGTTAGCGGGTCAAGTTTTAGCTGGAGAGTTAACGGCTTACATCAATCGCTCAGATGTATTGGTATTAGGGCTTCCGAGAGGTGGCGTACCCGTTGCTTTTGAGGTTGCCAAAGCGCTAAATGCTCCATTAGATGTTTTGGTGGTACGTAAATTAGGTGTGCCTGATCATGAAGAATTGGCAATGGGAGCGATCGCTTCTGGTGGTGTGCGGATACTGAATAAACATATTGTCAATGAAGCCAAGATATCCGATGCAGCAATTGCTAGGATTGCGGTGCAAGAACAACGCGAACTAGAACGGCGGGAACGCCTATATCGGGGCGATAAACCTGATGCAGATTTATCAGGACGCATTGTAATTTTAGTCGATGACGGCTTAGCAACAGGTGCAACCATGTGGGCTGCTATTGCGGCTGTGCGGAAACAGCAACCCGCTAGGATTGTAGTTGCTGTGCCGGTGGCTGCACTCGAAACCTGCGAAGCGTTAGAAGCTGAGGTAGACGAAATGGTATATGTTGCGACACCCAGCCCATTCTACAGCGTTAGTCTCTGGTACGAAAACTTTCCCCAAACTACAGATCAAGAAGTTCGTGACCTACTTGCAAAAGCTGGGAGCAACTATCAATTATTATCTCTAGGTAAGTAAATAAACTTTGGTGCTTGGGAACGTTCTTCTTTGCGCCTTTGCATTTACCCATGATAAAAAAATGTTGTTCATTTACCTGAAAATAGCTGTAAAACATCATTGAACTGGAGGAAGTAAGCGTGTGAATTTGCAAGTTAATGAGTTAAAACAAACTGCATCTCAACTGCTGGCTGCTATGCTATCCAACCCTCACATTTACCCGCAACTCAGTGATGAGGGAGGCTATGGACAGACAGAACAGCAACTAATTATTGTGGCTGTTGAGATGGCTGAAAGCTTAATCGAGCATATCGAAAATGCTCATCCCCAAAGTGAGCGAGAAGTGAGTCAAAAAAACTAGAAGCGCTAATTGCACTACTACTAATTGCACTACTAAATAAATAAGTAGACGTAATTAAATGTAAAATAAAACTTTTGTTCGTAGTGTTCGCGTAGCGTCTCGGAGAGAGCGATTTATCGCTCTCTATATTATCTTTACAGTAGTGCGATCGCTTCTATTCACCAGATTGTTTTTGCACTGTCAGAGTACTTAACTTTTCTTCGTCATTAAGTCTGTGACGTTCTAAATATAGACGAAAATTGATTTTAATAAATAAATCTTTACAGTGCTCAGCAATTTCTTGGGGTGGATTTCCTGATAATGCGATCGCATTATGTTGTACCAACTGCCGAACCTGGAGAGGGTAATTGAGAGTTTAATTTGACAAAATCCCTCATTACCCGCTCTAAAAATATTGTATACACTAACAGCCGTATAGTTGTTGAGTTGTTTTACCCGTAATGCGAGGCATCCATTTACCTCCAAAATTATTAAATGCATTTACCCAGGAAAATGCAGCATTGGTAGAAGTGCTATTATTAGTGGATGGTGTATGTACGTTGAAGTTACATGTAGTTGATGGGGCTTGATAGCCGGGAGAAGCGGCAGATTGTGCTTCAATATTATTTACAGTTCTCTGGTAATTGTCGATAATCGATTGAGAGGATTGGTTAAAGTTCCCCACTGCATTGTTAGTTGGTTGTATGGGGGAGCCAGCACGACGATAAGAACTATCGACAGGAAGTGTACCGTCCATCGCTCCCTGGAACATCTCAGTGAGATTGTTAATCTGTTGTTGAGTGTTCGCATCATCAACTTGCTGTGCAAATGCTGACAATGGGGCGGAAGTAAGGGCAACTGTAATAAGTAATGCAAAATACTTGTTGAACATAGTAAGTTCTCCTACTAAGCCAAGAGAATTAATGCAATCATACATTAAAGTTAAACACACTACAATACACTTTTCTACGCCTTACTGGTTTCGATTCTGCATAGGCGATCGCAATTATTCTATATGCGCGATCGCCTTCAATTGTAAGTTAATTAAGCTCCTGTAATATCAGTGTAGACTCAGCCGATCGCCCAAATTCTTCTGGTGCATATTGCAGATGAACTTCAGCACCAGGCCAAAGGTATGTACCGGGAGTAACAGAACGTACCAAGTAGTGCAGGCTATAAACACCTGGTTCCAAGTGGTCAGCGTAGGCGATAATGCGATCGCGATGGATAATTTTAAACCCAAGTTGCCAGCTATCTGCTTTTGCTTGTAATGCAGCTGTAGCAGTTTGAAAACTTGCATCCACAGCCTCAAATCCTGCTGGTAACGGATCTTTAATTACTATATGTTCCACAGGATGATCTGCAATAATTTCCAATCCAATATCAAACACCTGTCCACTTTCTAAAGTTAATGGTTTATCAAATGCATAAAGACCTAACTTTTGCAAGACTTTTTCCTGGTTGATACTGCGAATTTCTCGTGATACCCGTAAACCATTAAACCTGCCTGGTTGATTTCCCTGCAAGCGATAATTATAGGCAACTAAATAATGTAAAGTGCCTCTTCCTACTTTTTTTAGTAGCAAATCATAACGCCCACGGGGTAAATTATTCATTGCCACATTCATCTGTAAGCTAGGATTTTGGTAGCCATCAAAGCGATTTTCTCCTAACTTTTTACCAGCTAATTCTACTGTAGTGATAAAATTAGGTGGTGTCGGTTGTAGTTGGCTATATTCAATCAAAGCTGTTAAAGCTTGAGCATTGTTATAGTTAGTTTGCCATGTGCCATCTCGACGTAATGCGAGAAGACTTTGGAATAACTTATCTATAATTTCTGGTTTACTTTGCTTGGATATAAACAAGCGTAAAGCTTGCGCTTGCGTTGTGGTAGATGAACTCATCCATCCCCAACTACGGGGCAAACTTACAACTGCTGTGCGACCAGTTTCATATATATTTTGTTGTAATTGGGTCAACATTTGTTGTGATTCATCTTGCCATTCTGAGAATTGAGATAAGTACCGCGCTAGTTTAATTTGAGTGACTAAATCAAAGTTATTACGCTGTTGATAAATATCTGCTAAGAAACTATTGCGTTTATCTCCCAATTCTGCTAAAGCTATTAATGCATTAAGTTGCAATTGAGTTTTGCATAGTTGTTGTTTGCAAAATTCAAACTGTCCGGGGTTAGCTAGAACTTTTTGCAAATAACCTTTCAGGCGCGAAAGCATTCCAGAATCTACCAAACCAGGGAACCCCTGATTTGCTTTAACCAAAGACTCTGCTGCATAAGAAGAAACCCAAGGGTCGGACTTTTCTTGTCCTGGGAAAGCAGCAAAACCACCATCTGATATTTGAAGTTTTTGGAGTTTTTCTAGTGCTAGATTTGCCTGGTTGCTAGGATTAAATTCTGCAAATGTTTGACCATATTTTTGTCCAAGAGTTTGTAGATTAGCCGCAATTATCAGTTGACTTGCTGCTGGTTCTGTGAATGGTAAATCATCATCTGCTAAAACCTGCTTTGCTGGTGCTTTAATCTCTGGTATTAAGTTACTCGCTAATTGAATATCTAAACCTCCGGCTTCCAGGAAGATATTTTTATCGACATTCAGCGGAATCTTTACTTGTTTTTCGGTGACACCAGTTTCAACCACTTGTTCTGTAATTTCCAGCGGCTTAATTTCCAAAGGTACTTCAAAAGCGTCTGCTGTACCATTTAGCTGGGTGGTAAAGCGAACTTTACCAACTCCCACAGTACTCGCCACCATTGGAAAGCGATAAGCATGAGTTGCTGATTCGGCTTTGGTTTGCAAGGAAGTGACTGTAGGGTTATTCTCAGCAAACTTCACCGTACCGCTAAGTTCGCCATTTATGGCAAGATTTCCTGTATTCCCAGTGTTGTTAGTTACTGATAAACCACCAAGGATGCGATCGCCTGGACGGGCAAACTGTGGCAAAATGGCATTAGTTAGCAGTGGCTTAGTAGTCATAAACGTCGCATCCCCATTCCCGAAACGCAGATTTCCATCAGTGGCGACAGCCATCACTCGCCATGTAGTTAAGTCATCCGGCAATTTAAAGGTAATCTGTGCTTTACCATTAGCATCAGTAATCACAGAACCGTTGTAGTAAGCTAAAGCTTGAAAATCTGTGCGAACGTGCGTATTTGCTGCACCAGTTGATGACCCACCACCGTAACCCCAGCCTTTGGGTTTCGCTACATCTTGGGGTTGTAAGATGACATCTGGTCGATTATCGCTAAAGCGGGTAGATATCGGCTGTTCTGCATAAACCGTATCTACTAAATCTGGCGGACGATAACCAGAAAGTTGTAGCACCGCTTCATTCACCACCATGACTGTAAACTGTCCTTGGGTGGGTTTGCCTTGATTATCCTGAAGTTCTAGTTGTACCGTTTCCTCTGCACCAGGTTCTAATGATGTTTGCACTGGCTTAACTTGCAGTTTTAAATACTTATCTTCCAAGTTGACTTTAAAGGGTGCAAAGCCAATGCGTACCAAGTTATCTAAACTTTCAGCTTCTACCTGGCTAATTGGTGTACCTTGTCTTACCAACACAGCTTCAACAGCTGCATTTGGCAACATTTCTGGCGTTACTTCAAACTGAATTTGTGGCGCTCCTCCCTTAACTTTGGTAATCTGCTGATAAAGAGGTTTATCTTTAACAATAGCAAAGTACAATTCGGCATCTGGATAGGGAGATTGAATTAGTGCAGTAGCAGTTTCACCTGGTTTAAACTCCGTTTTATCAAGCTTAACTTCCAAGATATTTTGCTCTCTAGAACCCCAAAATACAGGATTTTCTCCAGTTGCCCAAATTTGTAAATCTGTGGCACTCAATTCATCTTTAGCATTGCTAAAATTAGCTCTAATGCGGTACGAACCTGATTCAGTTGGTGTGAGGGTTACTGATTGTGGATTGTTGGCAGATATTACTTCTGTTTGTCCTACCGTCTTATATTCAACTTGATTTTTTGGTGTGCGGCTACCTTCAACTAATTGCGTGACACTGCTATATTTCATCTGTTGTAATTCCAAACGCACCCGTTGACCTGTTATTGGTTTTCCTGTGGGGTCAGTAACAATAACTTCAATGGGAAAAGCTTTACCAGCATCAGCAACAAAATTACTTTTTATCCCAATGAGACGATTACTTGGTAAAGCTGTAAAAGTTTGAGAATTTGCCACAGATAGATTAGAAACATCTGCAACTTCCACATCTATCCGATAAGTCATCGGATAAGGCAAATCTTTAGCTACAGCTATAGTTTGACTAATATTACCCTTAGCATCTAACTGAGCATCAGTTTGCAACACATCACTAGCTATAGAAGGACTTTCCTCTGGCCATAACCATTGTCTGCCAAAAGCAAATCCCTCCCATCCTTTGGGGATAAAATCAGTTTGCTGGCGAGTAACAAAATACTTAGCTTTACCTCCTTCTACAGGCGCACCAAATAGATAATTACTTGTAGCTTTAGCCTCTACTTTCTCGTCAATTAAGGCAAATTCTTTATCTAAGTTGAGTTCGACTTTAAAATTTGGTGGTTTAAACTCAGCTACGCGAAATTCTCCAGCAATTTCTTGTCCATTTTTACCTTTAGCCTGAATTGTATAGTAGCCTAAAGGCTGAGTCTTATTGATTGGCCACTCTAACGAAAACGTACCAAACTCATTTGTAGTTTGCGTACCCAAATCAGTTTTTTTGCCATCGGGATTTACCAGAGTTAATTGGTAAACAGCTTTTTTATCTTGTTGGATTGTACCATTTTGCAAGTAGTCAGCAAAACCAGTTAACCAAGCTTTTTCTCCTGGTTGATATAACTGTCTATCTGAGAAGATGACTCCACGCGATTCTGATTTACCATCTTGCCAACCTGCATCAATACCATATCCATAAGCACCGCTATATTCTTCAGTTCTAGTAAATGCCCAATCTTGATTTTCACGCGCAATTACTAATAATTGTGGTAATTTAATAGAGCTTTTATTTGCCGGATAACATTGCTGTAAATCTTGACGATTAATTCTCAAAGTTCCATTTTCATCAGTTTTACCTGTTGCACAAGGTACAGGTTCAGGGCGAGATTTTGCCTGTAACTTTGATTGATAAATATCGATAGCAGCAGCTTTAACTGGCGAACCATCACTCAAATGATTAACGCGAATTAATCCTGACTCTGGAAACCATTGACTAAATATACCCAAATTTGTCAATTCAACCAAACCATAAGTCACAGGTTCACGCCACATTTCTTTACCATTCTCTTGATATTTATTAGTGCGTGCTTGCACTCCATAAGCTAACATTCCCGTAGCAGCACCTATTTTTTCTCGCAGAGGAACTGTAACGTCAACTGACTGATTTTTCTTAACTGCTAATTTAAAACTTTGCCATTCCGAAGGTTTTGATAAGAAATCATTACCGTAATTGAAATAGACTAAATCTGTTGGTTTAACAACTCGATAAGCAGCTTTGTAATTTGATTCTGGCAAATTTACTGTATTAATATTCAACTGCAAATCTTTACCTGCGGGAAAAATATTTAAATCTGATGGTGTCCAGATATCCCCAGCTAAATCTCCAGTATCATACTTCACTGTGAGAGGCTTACCCAAACTCTGACCGAACTTATCTTTGAGATTTGCACCGATAGTAATTGTATAAGTAGTAGCTGGGGCTAAAGCATAAGGATTAATACTAACAATTCTATCTTCATCATTTACTCGTATTATTCGCGGAATGGCTTTTGGCGTCGGCTCAATTTTAATATTTTCTCTAGCGGCATCTGCTATTAAAACGTTATTAAATTCTAGCTGGGGGCTACCTTTAATAAATCTTCCATAGGTTCCCGCAGCATCAGGCTGCCCATAAAACTTAATTCCCTGAAATGCCAAAGGAAAATAAGTAGTTAACTTACTGGCAAATTGTTTATCTGTAGGTATATTGCCATAAGCTGGAAGTATCCCCAGAGAAAATTCTAAGCGATAACGGGTTGCTTTTTCAAGATTTGGCTGAGGAATAAGATTATAAATCCAATTGCGTGTCGAGGGGTCAAATTTTTCTAAAGGGTCTTTATTTTCTAATGTCTCTTCTTTAGCTAATTCAACTTGGAAACGTATACTATTATTGTTACCTTCTGGAGTAAGCCGTAAATGTTCTTGTACGGAAGCTAAATCTAGCTCCACATTAGAGTTAAATTGCAACTTCTGCTGTAAATCAATTGGTTCGGCATCAGCTTTTTCAATAGGGTTCACACCAGGTAAATTAGTCAGTTTAATAGGTTCAGTATTAAAAGTCCAAGCTAAATCGTTGTCTAGACGATGATTTGTTAAATCTGCCAAACCTGCTTTGAGAGTAACTTGAAATCGTGTGGCTTTTGGTAATGCTTTATCAGCTTGAAATCCCACCATGCGCGGCGTCAAAAACCGAAATTGACCCGGTAAAGGCGGCCAAAGCTCAAACTTTTGTAATAGCTTTTGTTGTTCTGGACTATCAAGACTCTCAACTGGTATTAAAGCCTCTTTAAACCGGATGCGAATTTGATTAAGAGGTTGAGTATCTCCAATAGGACTAATTTGTTCAATCCAGACTGGTAACTTTGGTGGTGTGAGTGGCGAAACCGCTGGTAATTTTTCTCTACCTGGGGAAATACCAAATAAATTACACCCTGCTACCCCCACTACAATTATGATAAAAAATAAGAACTGCTTAAAAAATATTATACAGCGTTTATTAATCTGCTGAAATATAAATTTATCTGTGTTCATCTGTGTTTATCTGTGGTTAATTACTTCTTCTCATACCTCACTCAAGTGAGAACTACTATAATCATGTTTGAGTAACTTAAATTAAAAATCGATAGCAAGTAAAAATTGGCATTTACGCACTAGCCAATGCTTAGCTTGCTGAAGAAAGGACGCAAGACAAGTAGTTATTTCTATCTAAGGTTTGAATATTTACATAGATAACCAATCCCTTATAAGAGTTCCTAAAAATTACTACAATTCTTAACAATTGGTATTAGTAAAATGGTGTCTTTGTGTTTTGGTGGTTAGTCAAATTTTTATTTGAACCACAAAGGCGAGGGCAGCCGTGTGGGCGGGTTTCCCGACTTGAACGGACTGCCCGTACTAAGACACAAAGTTATTACAGAGAGATTGTTAAATATTGAATATATTTGCTGATATATCTTTAATCACAACGTCAAAATTAAGGTAAGTTTTCCTGGGCAAGGGATTCCCTGATGAGAATTAAGCATAAATTTTGGCGTCTGCTACATCGTAAAACAAGTAAAGTTATCTTGGCTATACTACTAATTTGCTTAGTGGTGCGCCTACTTCCTTATTTTGCGCCCATTCGTGCCACAGACATTGTACAAAATCAATTGGCAATGCAGTTTAGCGATCGCAATGGGCTACCATTAGGAACATTGCTCACTCGTGATCAAGAGCATACAGCAGTAGTACCCCTCAATCAGGTTTCCCCCCAGTTTATCAACGCCATTTTAGCCGCCGAAGATGGTAGCTTTTATCAGCACGGGGCGTTAGATATGAAAGCAATTGTCCGCGCTATCAAAGAAGCCATTCACGCTAAAAGAATTGTTTCCGGTGCTTCCACAATTACCATGCAGTTAGCGCGGATGTTAGATCCCGTCCCTCGGACTCTCTCAGGTAAAATAAGTGAGATTTGGTTATCTTGGCGGTTAGCAGCGGGGATGAGCAAAAATGAAATTCTCGCTGCATATATCAATCGGCTGCCAATGGGAGGAAATATATATGGTGTGGAAGCAGCAGCCCGTATTTATTTCTCTATCCCAGCCAGTGAATTGAACCTCGCCCAATCTACTCTTCTCGCCGCTATTCCCAATAATCCCACCTACTTTAATCCTTACGAACATTGGGAACGGTTGAAGCAACGCCAGAAATATGTCCTCAATCGTATGATACAGGATGGATATATCACTGGCTTAATGGCACGAACATCCGCCGAAAAGGTTGTGTTTCAGTCTCGTCAACAAGGAATTATCGCTGCGCCACATTTTTTGTTTTGGTTAGCCAGTCAATTGTCTGAGACGCAAACTCAAAAAATTTCCTCCCCCATCCGCACTACTATAAATCGTCCCTTGCAGCAGTTTGTAGAAGCACAAGTGCAGCAAGTAATTTCTTCCCTGGCGGCTAACAACGTCCATGATGCAGCTGCTTTAGTAATTAACAACCACACTGGCGAAGTTTTAGCTTATGTCGGTTCGCCTGATTACTTCAATGAAGCAAAGCTAGGACGTAATGATGGGGTGCAAGCTTTGCGTCAACCAGGTTCTACCCTCAAGCCTTTTGTGTATGAATTGGCTTTAGAAAAAAGTCTGATTCGCCCAAGTACTATTTTGGCAGATGTCCCTGCTCACTACGCCATTCCCGGCGCAAAACTATATAGTCCTACAGATTACACCGAAAGTTTTCTCGGCCCTGTGCGGGTACGAGTTGCTTTAGCGAATTCTCTAAATGTCCCAGCAGTCAGAGTTTTAGAAAAAGTAGGTGTGCAGACTTTCCTAGAACGTCTGCATCAACTGGGGTTTGAACACCTCAATCAAACCGCAGAACATTACGGTTTGGGGCTGACTCTTGGTAGTGGCGAAGTCAGTTTGTGGGAACTCGCTAGGGCTTACTTAACTATGGCCAAACTGGGAGAAGCCACCCCATTAGTAACGACATTCTCTGATTCCCCCTTACCCCTTACCCATTCCCCATTCCCCAACCCTACAACATGGCAATTAATTATTGATATGTTAAGCGATCGCCATGCTCGTGCAACAGCTTTTGGTGTAGACTCTGTATTAAACTTACCCTTCCCTGCTGCTGTTAAAACTGGCACTTCCTCCAACTTTCGTGATACTTGGACGGTTGGCTTCACTACCGATTACACCGTTGCTACTTGGGTAGGCAATTTCAACGGCGAACCGATGAGAAAAGTTTCAGGTGTTACAGGTGCAGCACCTCTGTGGAATCGAATTATGTTACATCTGCACGAACATCAAGAACCAGCAGGTTTTCAGCCTCCAAAAAGCCTAGTAAAACTACCTGTTTGTGCAACTTCGGGGTTACGACCAACACCAGAATGCACCTCAGTAGTACAAGAATATTTTTACCCAGAAGACAAACAAGCCTACGAAACTCAAAATAACTTCAATTTGCCACCAGAGTATGATGAATGGTTAGCAAAACAGCAACAATCTAGTTTTACTTCTGGCAATCTGCGGATTTTATCTCCGCATAATGGCGATTTATTCTTACTGTATCCAGGTAACGAGGCGAAGCAGAAACTAGAGTTTAAGCTAGCAGGGACAACATCTCAACCTGTAGAGTGGTGGCTGAATGGTGAAAAGTTAGCTACACAATCAGCTAATTCTTTATTTTGGTATTTGCGCCCTGGTAACTGGACTTTGGAAGCAAAAAGCGGTGAAATCAGCGACAAAGTAAGTTTTCAAGTTGAGTTAGCTAGTATCAAACCCACGCGACGCGGCTTTTCTATTGTTAATTCTCAAGTAAAGCAGTAGATGCACAGCCGCTTGGAGATAGACATCACCCTTAAAAATTTAAAATAGAGTCATCCCCAACCTCAAAACTAACCATGACTCAATTCAAAACTAAACTCACCCTTGAGGAATTCCTCGCACTTCCCGAAGGAGAAATCACCTACGAACTCATTGATGGAGAAGCTGTTGCCAAATTTAAAAACGATACAATGTCACCAAAGTTTTTTCATAGTTCTATAACAGGTGCGTTATTTATACTATTGTCTGCATGGGCACAAGGAAAGGGACGGGTTGTAATTGAATGGGCAATTAAGCTAACACGAAATCAACAAGACTGGGTTCCTGTAGCAGATTTGACTTATGTTTCTTATGATCGTCTTTCTGCTGATTGGTTGCAAGATGAGGCTTGTCCTGTTCCACCCGAATTAGTCATTGAAATTATCTCCCACGGCCAAACTTTCGGAGAGATGACAGAAAAAGCAACTGATTATCTGAAAGCTCAAGTTCAACGAGTTTGGATTATTGATACTAGAGCAAAAACTATGACTATTTTTTATCCCGATATTCTCCCTCAAACCAAACGCGGTACTGATAGCTTAGAAGATTCACTATTTGAAGGGCTACAAATTACACCTCAACAAATCTTCCAGCAAGCAAGAATTTCCTAACTTGCATACTGGTATTCAAAACTATTTTATACTTGTGTGTGAATGGTATTGTTACAGGTATTAAGTAGAAGGGCTTAATTAAATCAAAGCTTGTAGTAAGGGATTTAGCCCTTGAAAACCTTATATAGAGCGATAAATCGCTCTATTCGAGACGCTACGCGAACACTACGAACTAGAATGTTATTTTATGTTTAATTATGTCTACCAATTAAGTAGCTAGGCGCAAATAAATTAAAGCTTGTAGTCGGGACTTTAGTCCTGATAAGCCTTGTTTTGAGCGATAAATCGCTCTCTGCGAGACGCTACGCGAACACTACGAACTAGAATGTTATTTTATGTTTAATTATGTCTACTTAATTACCAGCGATCGCCTAACAAATAACTAATATCTATCTTCCGAAATTTGCCCTTTGGAAATTGGTGTTATAAATTATTGATGCTCAAATTTTATATTTATCACCAATGACAAGTACACAAGTCAGTTCAAATACAAAAGAAAACAAATCAGCTAAGAAGAAACAGTCTTTTGGTAGTGTGGATGTTGGCTCTCCTAAAGTACCACTCCGCCAACGCACCAAGACAGAGCAACAGCACGAGTTGTTGAGTGACTGGGAACATGCAAGTTAATTTGCTACTTCGCCTTCCAATCACACAATTGAGATGGAGATGTCATCCGAGGACGATTATATTGGTAAAATCCTTCAACATTAAGTGAAGCATTGCGGTACAAAATCCACTTAACAGCATCCTTGTTATCATCAGGAGTAGTAATCAAATGTCCTTGGCTAAGTATTAAGCGTCCCTCTGAATCCCACTTAAATAAAGATTCAGGTCTGTTTTCCAGTTGATTAGCAGCCCATGATATCGCTAAAGCTTCACCTGTAATGCAATCGCCATTTACTACCCCTCGAATACAGATAAAATCATCTGAATGAGGATAGCCGTAATATCCATTAACGCGATTCCCCATTTTACTAAAATTGAAACAAACTCCAGCCCCGTCTCGCCAATCTTTGGGGTCAGGTTGACTACAAAACTGATAATTGCTATTTGCTAAACTTGCAATATTGACTGGTCGCTTTATAACCCAATTCTGGTTTACAGAAGATGGAATTTGTTTACCTTTAACTTGGCTGTAAGAAATTAGCAAACCTGTTAGTAAGGTTGCAAAAACCACACCCAACGGTAAGAGATTGCTTCTAATTTGCATAATCTCACATCCAACTCTTTAGAAGGCTGGCGTTTTTGGGAGATTTGAGGTTGGAATCGGCTAATCCTAAATAGCTGGAGCCGCAGATACCGCCAACAGTATTAGTAGTACTAAAATTAACAAGCTGATTTTGGTAATCAGATAGGTGGTAAAATCATCTAAGGGAAAATTGTTAATCATTTTACACCTCCATTAATAGATCGTGTAAAGTTATCTGAGGCTTTGAGCAACTATGAAAGCGGGGGCTGTTTTTTATTTAGCCTATCGTTTCCTACATCTCTATTTTCCCTCAATAATAACCACACAAGATGTTATGGAAAGTTTAAGTAACATTTTGTAGCTTTCTGACATCATCAGACCCCGTAAACAACAAGCGTTAACTAGCCCTTTCAAAGTAGGTAAAAACCTAAAAAATTTACCAAATTTTGGGATTTTCACCTTTATGTCTTTGTGCCTTAGTGGTTCAAAGGTCAATTTTTTAACCACTAATATCATGTCCGGCTAATCACTTATAAAAAAATATGTCTGTCATACTGAGCGGAACGTAGTGTAGCGTTCGCGGAGCGTCTCGTAGAGAGGTATCTCGGAGATTCTTCACTTCGTTCAGAATGACAACTAATCAGCCGAACTTGATATAAGACACTAAGACACTAAGAAAAATACATTACACCTTGAAAGGGTTACGTGACTATCGGCTATTCTATATTTGGTCAAGTCTAATTCAATTAGCAAAATGCCTAATTACTTTCTCAAACCCCAGTTTGCTTACTTAAAATGCCATTTGACTTACTCATTTTGGTGTTTTTTGCAAGTAAAATCAGCTTTTACTTTCTCAAAATGCCATTTGACTTACTCATTTTAGTGTTTTCCGCAAGCAAAAAGGCATATTGCTTACTCAAAATGCCATTTGACTTACTCATTTTGGTGTTTTCCGCAAGCAAAATCAGCTTTTACTTTCTCAAACCCCACTTTGCTTTCTCATTTCAGTATATCGCGCATTCATTTTTGCAAGCCAAGCTGATGATACTCAAGCCGAAGTTGTTTAATATGAGTTTTATCTGACTCAAAGAATAAAACACGGCTAACTTCGTTTAATCCCAACTCTTCAAACTGAGCAAGTTCGGAGTTAGACAAAGCCCAAGGAGGGCCATCGGGTTCTGCTTCAGTGTCCCGAAAGCGAGTAATTATCAACAAGGTTCCCCCGACTGCAACCATAGAGGCAACTGACTCAATGACTGTTGAGCGTATACTCAAGGGTAAAGCTTGGATATTCCGGGATTCTACAACTAAGTCAAAAGCTTGATACCATTGCGTGGGAACTGCCAATAAATCTGCAACTACGTAGGTGACAGGAGAATCAGGAAATCGTTGCTGACACCAAGCAACAGCAGTAGGGGAAATATCAAAGGCTGTTACCTGAAATCCCCTCTGTGCTAAAGCTTCCGCATCATCTCCCAAACCACAACCAATTACCAGTGCTGAACGCTCCTCGCCTTGAGGAGCATGAGTCAACCAATCTTGGAGATGAGGGTGCGGAGTTAACTTTGCCCAAGGGATTTGAGTTACATCGCCATTAGATTCGGCATATAAAACATCAAACCATGCTGATGGGTTTGATTGTTGTACTGCTTGGATGGCTAACTGTTTAACTCTCTGCTGTAAGGTTTCTGGTGGTTTTTCATTCATAAGCTAATTGGTGTTTAAGTTGTGTGTTGGAATGGGAGATAGGAGTCAAGGGTCAAGAAACAGTAGTTATTTATTCTCCTTGTCCTCCTTGTCCCTCTTGTCCCCACTCCCACAACACAGAGGTTACTATTCCTCTTGCAAATTAATCCAGATACTACCTTCTTCTACACGAACAGGAAACACTGGCAATGTTTTTTCTTGTGAAACCAACGAGAGTACTTTACCTACACCAGGCGGCCAGGGACACCAGTTTTGTACTTCACCAGTACGCAAGTCATAAGCACTGCGATGAAAGGGACAAACGATCGCTCCTGATTCATTAATTTTCCCCTTTTTTAAAGGCAAATTTAAGTGAGGACAAGAGCTATTTACAGCATAAAACTGATTTTCGTGGTTCAAAAGCAGTATATTCTGGTTGCCAACTTTCACTACTTGTCGCGCACCTGGGGAAAGCGCTGCAACTGCAAGAACTTTAGTCCAGCTCATTAGGTTCTCCTTTCCTAATTGATCTGCTTTCAGTTTCCCGCAATTGTTACCATTGCGATCGCCTTTAAATTAAGTGAGAATTAGTTCCATAATAGATCTGATCTCATCTTCAGGATTACCTTATGATGTATCAAACTGATCCGCCACGTTCTCCAAGAGAGGTATTTCCGACCATGTATGATCTTCCCAGTGAAGATCCAGAGGAACCTGGTTTGCCTGATCAGTTTCATTTATTACAACCTCGTCTTTTAGACGAAAGCTTTTGTCCGCCAAATTATTCTAGCGATGAGATTTTTGTAGCTAGTGATCTGAATTTATACTATGATCTGCGCCATCCACTACGGTATAAGCGACCAGATTGGTTTGCTGTCTTGGGTGTTTCCCGCCTCTACGAACAACGGGATTTACGTCTAAGTTACGTGGTTTGGCAAGAGGGAGTTAATCCTTTTATTGTGGTTGAATTGCTCTCTCCCGGTACTGAAAAAGAAGACTTGGGGCAAACTTTACGCGATATCGAGCAACCACCGCCAAAGTGGGAAGTATATGAGCAAATTTTGCGGATTCCCTACTATGCTGTGTTTGATCGCTACAAATATGAATTCAGGATGTTTAAGTTAGATGGCGGACATTACGTTGAGGTGGCGTTGTCAGAATCACGCTTCTGGATACCAGAATTAGAATTAGGTTTGGGTGTATGGCAAGGACGCTATCAAGATATTGAGCAGCCTTGGTTACGCTGGTATGATCAGACAGGCAACTGGGTATTAACTTCTACAGAACACGAAAGACAGTTGGCAGAACAAGAAAGACGACGCGCAGAACAAGAAAGACAACGGACGGAAAGGTTAATAGCACAATTGCGATCGCTTGGCGTTGAACCAGATCTCGGCGTTGAACCCGATTTAGATTAGCTGTTTCAAGAGATTAGGTGTAGTTCCAATATGTTGAGCAACTTGGGCATATCCTTCTGAGAAACCTTACGATGATCCGTCTCTATTGCATCAACCCAAGAAATACTTTTTCCCATTGTTGAAGCGAAGAATGCCCTAGACCAGCCTTTGGTTTTTCTAGCTTCTCTGATAACATTACCAGTTGGAGGCTGCACATAGCTATTGTGCTGAATATTGTTTGGGCTTCGCTGACTTGAGTCTAAAGTCAAGCGCTCTAGTACTTCTGCTGGTACATGAAAATGCCATTTAGTATTTAGTAATTCATTCCAGTAACCTATTGGTCTTTTAGTACGGTCACTACTTATCAACCAAGCTGCTTCTGATTCCAAATCTACTTGCCATCCTGCTTCTTTTACCACTTTCAAGTCAGTTTCAAAGTCATCAGCCATTTGCCGTCTCAGCTGATTGTCTTGCTCCACTGTTGATAATTTGTCTGCACCATAAGCAATCTCCATCAGAGTTTGGCCCGTTACACAATTCTGATATCCTGGTTGAATTTGAAAGGTTAGCCAGACTAGCATTCTAGCCGCGCCAGCATTTTGTTTACCAATGCTGAATAGTTTCTGTACAGTTTTCTTTGTGATAATTCCAGTATTAGAGTAATAATTAGACTTGTTGAAAAAGTATTTTGTCCATGCTCCAGGCTGACCTATTACTTTTAAGCCCACCAGCTTGCTATTGCCAGCTTGATCTGTTTTAAAATCTCTAATTATACTAACGTCCCAAATCTTTAAATCAGCAACAGTAAAATCTCCTACTTTCCCCTGTTTAGGCCATGCAATACAAGCTAGTATTTGAGCAGGTTGCCGCAACAAGTGATACAAAATATTCAGCTTTTCATGTTTGCATAAATCCCTGCGTTTGACAAGCCCTGTATATTCAAGTAGCTGCTTGTCATCAATTACAAAATTGCCTTCCCAAGGTTTCTCTAGGTTAGCTACTAAGGCACAGTAAATTAGGTGAATAGCACATGCTCTTGGGTCAAATTGGTCTATAACAACTAAAGCAGTTTCTTCAGCCAGAGTTTCTGGTTGTGAATTTTCGGGATTATCAGTTACATAGTAAAAGATTTTTCCTTTTGTGCCTTCAACTTCTTTTTCGTAGCTGAAAGTCCTACTTATTCCAGTTTTCCAGGACAGATTCATTTTTTGAGATAAGACATCAGCAACTCCATGCAAAATTAGAGATAATGCAGCAATATTAGTCTTACCATCAGGGAATAACGAAGCTTTTTTGAATTGTTGGGGTTTTAACGGAGCCTGTTGGTAACTTGATACTGATGTTTGAGCATCTTTCTTAAATTGAACTTGAAAAGGTATTTGTTTTTTTAATTGAGAAATATGATTTTTTACCAATCTTTCATCTTCAGCAATATTAGTTTGACTATGATTTGAATTACCGGGAACAATTTTTTCCAAAATTTGCTGAAATCGTTGAAAAATTTTACTATGTAACATCTTTCCTAACTGAAATTGTTCTATATTATTAGGCTTTATTAAATTAATCAGTGCATCTATTTAAGTGTATTTATACTAATTTATTTGGAACATGGCAAAGATTAGTTATTGATATGTATATATTAGAATTTAACTGCTTTACTTGAAATAGATAGTCTAAATTAAACTTTACCTGATTATTGCTGTGCTTTTACCAACCGCAAGAGGGAGATTATAAACCATAAATAGCAAGATATCTGTTTAATCTATTTTTGTCTTTGGACATAACTAATTAAATCTTATTATAATTTCCTACTTAAGAGGGATAACGGCAAGGAGCAATTATGTTATGCAACTATTATTAAAATATCTAAAAATATTTTGATTTTATGGCAATATTAATAGCTAAACAGATAAGTTTATCATTCCTCTCTGCGCTCTGCATGAAATTGAAAATTATTATTTTTAAGCATTTATACAAGAGGTCTAATATATTTTTTACCAATTGCAAACATAACCCTTTTTATCTATAATAGTTAAACAGGCATTTTATTTTAAAGTAGTAGTGCGATCGCTTGCCAATTAGCTATTATATAAGCAATGTTAAAAGATTAAGTTACATACCGAATCAATATATATATAATATGCAAGATTTTAGTCACTTGCTGTCAGAAAAAGTTGATGCGATCGCTCAACAGTGGGTAGAAGCAGTAGCCCAAGACAAAAAAATAAAAAGTACTAAGAATCTCTCGAAAACAGCTATTCGAGATCATGTTCCTCATGTTCTTACTGCTTTGGTGACAGTATTGGCTAAAGCTCAAGCAAGTGATATTAAAACCATTGTCGAAGCTAGCTTAGAACATGGTTTGCAAAGAGCAGAACAAGGCTTTGACCCCACAGAAGTTGTGCGAGAATATCACTTACTCCGCACCATTATCTTTACTAATCTGCATGCAGAATTGTTGCAGGGAACCGTAGAAGAGGTATTACGGTCAGTGTCGCTGATTGATGCAGTTGTAGATGAAGCGATCGCTCAGTGTTTTCAAAGCTATGTCAAAGAGCGGTTAAACGAACTAGAGCAACTGCAAAACCAATTAATTTTAACTGTTGAAGAATTAAGGCGGTTAGTTCGTACCAGCCAAGAAAACTTGAATATGTTAGCACATGAACTCAAAACACCACTTACCTCAATTATTGGCTACTCAGAACTATTTATTCGTCAACAGCGCTCCCCCGAACTCAAAGATACTGTTACTAGCGTCGAGCATATCGAGCGTGTGTTGCGTAGCGGTCGTCAACTCCTGCATATAATTAACGATGCGCTAGAGCTTTCTCGCTATGAAGCAGGTAAAATGCGTTTACACCTTGCAACAACGAATGTACACTCTATCATTGACACCGTTGTAGAAACCATGCAGCCTTTGGCAGATAAGCAAGGATTCAAGCTACTGCTGAACTGTGAAGACGCACCAATGCAAGTATTAACCGATCCATTACGACTGCAACAGATTTTGACCAATCTAGTTAGTAATGCTATTCGCTACACAGAAACAGGTTGCATAACTATCGAGTGTCATTCTCTTATCAGCAATCAATGGGCGATCGTAGTTACGGATACAGGAATTGGCATAGCACCTGAAGACCAAGAGCGCATTTTTGAACCCTTTACTCGTGCTGATTACTCCAACAAACTGCATCCTCCTGATAGCACAGGGTTGGGACTAGCGATCGTTGCGCGACTGGTAAAGCTCTTACAAGGCAAAATCAGCCTTACTTCTCAATTGGGGGTTGGTTCCACATTCACAGTAATTCTACCATTGGAAGTAACAACCGAGGTAGAGGTTATGGCAACAACGTTTCAGTAGCCTAGAGGCAGTAAAATAACCTCAAGATTTCTCAATGGCATATCAAGGCGTAATTTTGGATGTAGATGGAACGCTTGTTCTCAGTAATGATGCTCATGCTCATGCCTGGGTAGAAGCATTTGCAGAATTTGGTTATGAGGTAAAGTTCGAGCAAGTCCGACCGCTGATTGGGATGGGAGGCGACCAAATTATCCCCAAGTTCGCACCGGGACTTTCTGATGAAGAAGGAAAGGGTAAGAAAATCGCCGACAAACGCAAAGAATTGATCATCAACTTTGGAACAAATCTGACTCCCGCCAATGGTGCGCGGCAACTAATATTGCAGATGCAAGATAAAGGTTTGCGTCTAATCATCGCCAGTTCAGCAACGAGTCAAGAACTGTCAGTATTATTGAAAGCCGCACAAGTTGATGACCTCCTCAGTCAGGATGAGGCGACAACATCTAGCGATGCTGAAGCCTCCAAACCAGACCCAGGTATTGTCGAAGCTGCTTTGAATAAGCTGAACATGCAACCATCCGAAGTAGTGATGCTGGGCGATACTCCCTACGATATTAAGTCTGCAAATAAGGCTGGTGTTGGCGTGATTGCATTTCGTTGCGGTGGTTTTGATGATAGTCAATTAAAGGATGCTCTAGCCATTTACAACGATCCGGCTGACTTGTTAACACACTACGACAATTCACCTCTAGCAACCAAAGCAATGACGAGGACATAATCATTTAAAAAGTGGTCGAGTAAAAACTGATTTCTACTTGACCACGAGTGCTTAGCTAGGCATATATGGCAAAACAATAAACTGTTTTCTGCACTACCATACTGCGGTTAGCTTAAAGTTTCTGACTCTTGTCTGCCTAGAATTTGTTTTTTAATCAAGCGAATTTCTGCTGCTAATTCTTGCCGAGTAGAATCTTTGAGCAAATAGCGGAAAGTAAACCAAGTTGTGTAACCAAGCCCAATTAACTGTAGACTTGGAGAAACTAGTGGAATATCATTGATTGCACTCAGTACCGCTAGAAAAATTCTCAGTGTCGTAACTCCTATCACAAGCAAAGCAAAGCTGATAATCGGTAGTTTGTATTCTTGGTAAAATCTACCTATGTACTCAGGTAGTTTTGCCAAAAATACAGAAATCTGTCTACCAATTCTTTGCCATTGTTCTTCATTTTGCGAAGCGGGTGGTAACATTGCTAGTCCACCCTCTGAACCTTTAAGTGCTTCTATCTGGTTTTGGGAAGCAGCATCGATGTATTGCTGTTGCTGTAATTCGGTTTCCATAATTCTCTCCTGATTTTCTGCAATGAGAACAGTTTTTTCGTTTGATGTTGTTATCAACTACAATTTTTAACGCCTTTTATTTCCTTAGTTAAAGATTCAATTTTAGCCAACTGCTGCGTTAGTACTAGTAGATAATTAAAGAGTTTCATCCCGGCGGTCAATTATGATCACAGCAGGGTCTTCACTATTGTAAGTAGTATCAAAAATCGCTGTTTGCTGGTGAACTCCTTGGTTGTAACCTTCAGAGGTATCATTAGCATAATTAGGACTTGTAGAACTAATTAACGTCGGGTCATAAATTTGCCACTCTTGAATTCCATTTCTACTGACAATAGAGCCAGCTTGACGTAGCTGATCATCTGTGCCATTGATGATAACTACATAATCTCCTTGATTGATGCGATCGCTGAAAAAACGCGCCCGCTCATCTGTTAGTCCCAACCTCATAGCATCAAAGCGATCGCTTACAGCAATACTTGTCATCCGTTCTGGTTGGGAAAAGTCTCTGTGAACTAAAGAAACTTGGCTTAAAGGAAAACCCGCCGCACGCAAATCATTAATTGCTCCTTCAGCATCACTAAGATTATTGAAGTGACCGACAGCGTTTTTGGTTAGACTAGTACTCCGATTCAGGATGGTAGTTGTAGTGACATCAGTAGCCTCATGCTTGCCATTAGGATGGTCATAAATGCCAAACTCTTCAATACCCCGATGTTGTAAAATTGCTTCTGCTTTAGCAATTTCTGCATCTGTGCCATCAACAATGACTAAGTAGTGTCCCCGCTCCACTCGTTCGTTGTAAACTCTAGCTCGTTCTTCAGGAATTCCCAAACCAATCAATGCGCCGAGCAAACCACCAGCAGCAGCACCAATACCTACCCCTGCAACAGTTGTAGCCAAGGCGGTTGCTGTTGCACCAGCAAGCATAATTGGGCCAATACCAGGAATCGCTAGAGTACCAAGACCAACCAATAAACCAGTCAAACCGCCCAAAGCACCACCTGAAAGTGCTCCTAATGTTGCACCTTCATCAGCCTTATCACCAACCCGCTCCCTAACTTCAGCACCAGCAATATTATCATTGCGGTTTGCATCCTGCACAACCACAGAAACTCTATCCATTGCAAAGCCAGAATCTCTCAACTCATGCAGCGCGTGTTCTGCATCCCGACGATGAGTAAATACGCCTACAGCACGCCGATGTACACCTAAAACCATTATTGCTCCTTGCAGCAAAAGAAAATTATTGATTTACAAAATTATTGATACGTTAATAACATTTAGGCATTTTGAGATTAAATTCTCCTCAATCTCTTGGAATAAATTCTGTCTTTCTCAAGAGTGACGGAAGAAGTATTGCAAGTAAAACAATCAAAGCGAAAAAATGAAGTATTTTTTCAATTAAATGTAAGGCATTAATCAAAAGATTTAATTAGCATAAAGCCCTGCAAACACTTAGGATGGCTTAGCTTTAAACCTTACATTTCGTACTAGAAGCTAGTCACAAAAATGCTAGAAACTAGTCACAAAAATAGTAAAAGTCATTTTTATTTTACTAAGTACATAGATACTATACACAAGCTTGAAATAATTTTTTACTTATTCAAATCCACAAAATTAATACCTTTGGTTAATCAACAAAGTGATTGAAGTCAATCTTCAGAGAGAAGATTTATATGAATTAATTTCTTAGTCTAGGAATGAACAACAAAAGTTTTTAGGGAATAAAATAATGCCACTCCATAGAATAAGTGAATTCGACCCAGACTATCACAATACTATTCAGGGTAAGGACATCAAAGGAATGGGTGTCTATAGCCAAGGAACTGATGAGAAGATTGGTACAGTAAGTGATGCTGTAGTAGACGACGAAGGTGCGTTTCGTTATTTAATCGTTGATATAGGTTTTTGGATTTTTGGCAAAAAAGTATTGCTACCAATAGGTAAAGCGCGTGTTGACTCCACAGCAGACCGTGTATATATCATTGGTATGACAAGAGAGCAAGCGGAAAATTTACCTGAATATCAAGAGCATACAGCGCTTGACTACGACTATGAAGAACGGGTGCGTGGAGGATATCGCACATCTTCTGTAGAAAGCTCAGCGCCTCTGGATGCAACATCTACGGCTGCGGTAGCATCAACAGCCGGGCGCACTGCTCCCAGCCCTGATCGCAACAACTACACCTACGCCCAAGAGCCAGATCTATATGATGTCAGCGCTCACGAAGACCAAACCTTCAAACTCTACGAAGAAAGACTGGTTGCTAACAAACAGCGTCGGAAAACCGGAGAAGTAGCGATTGGTAAGCACGTTGAAACTGAAACTGCAAGAGTTGCTATTCCGGTAGAAAAAGAGCGAGTTGTGATTGAGCGAGTTACTCCTCAAGACGCAGGTAAAGTTGTGTCTCCGGAAACAGCTAACTTCCGCGAGGGCGAAGTAGCACACATGGAAATCTACGAAGAAGTTGCTGACGTTCGTAAAGAAGCTTTCGTGCGTGAAGAAGTTCGAGTACAAAAAGTTGTAGACAAAGAAACCGTTGAAGCTCAAGAAACCATTCGACGCGAAGAATTAGACGTTGACACTGATGGAACTCCAATAGTCAATAAAACTGACAAGATTTAACTTAACTAGATTACGTACGTTGCAATACCTTTCGGTTAAGGGGAAAAGGAACAAGGCTGAAATTTACCCTTTACTCTTTTCCAAAGCACAAAATAGATAAGAAAAGTATTGGATTACGTTTTAGTTAGTAGGAGCAGGTTATATACCTGCTTATTAGCAAAATATTCTGAGTAAATTGATGCTGCAAAAGATAGCGTTTAGGTGAGGAAGTCAAAATGAAAATAATTCAACAGTTTCGCCGGATTTTAACAGCTTTAGCCTTGGTATTAGTACTAACAACAACAGCCGCCTGTAGTGGTACAGTTCAAGCCAAACAACCCACCCAATTACCGCCTGGAATCAGTCGTAGTGGAGACTATGCTCTGTTAGAACGCGGTAACAGCGTACAAGGTCAAGATTTTGGTAATTGGGTTGTCGGTACAGCAAAGGGAATTGTCCAAGATGCTTATGTACGTGACAATAACAAATTAGGTGTTGTGATTACACCTCAAGTTCGTCCGACAGAAGTAAAACCATTAGCAAAATCGTTACTCCAAGGTTTTCACAAGAATTTCCCTAATCAAGACTTGACAGTTTTGGTGTATGCACCAGATAAAAAACTGATTTTGACGGGTCAGTATGATGTGCAAACAAATCAAATTGAGTATAAGTAACTACTCAATTTGCCAAATTCAAAAAGCAGATTGACATTGATTTGAAGTAGAAAAGGAAAAAATAAAAATGAGTAGCAGTGACAAATATAAACGCGAAATCATGAACGAGTTGGCTCAGGGGAATACAGAATCTTTAGATGATGTTTCATCTGATCCAACCAAAGATTACCAAAACTTTGATGATTTTGCTCAACGCTCATCCCATGAAGAACGTCGTCAATTATTTGGTCGGTCTTTAAACCACGATCGCATTCCTCCCAGCCAGATGGAGCCAGAATTGCAAAAAGCGATCGCTCAGATTAAGCCTAACGAACGCGATGATGTTGCACGAGCATTTTTCAAGCACTTGAAGGGAAGAGGTCTAGATGATCGCCATCTGGAGAAAAATTTGGGACTTTCTACTCATAACCCCAACAAGATGAATGCTGATGATGTCAGCAAACTTGCAGCCTTTGCTTATCACAATCATCCCGACATTTTCCAAGAAGTCATGGCTGAACAACCAGCGATTCTTAAGTTTCTGAGTAACCCAATGGTAGGAGCAGCTTTAGGAGCGATCGCAGCTAAATGGTTTGGTGGTCGTAAATAAGCGATCGTCCTCAAATGCATTCCTAATTATAGAGAAACTTAACACCAATTTTAAGTAACTTCTAATTAGGAATGCGAGAGTTTATGACCCAATATCTTGCAGTTAAGGGGGAAAGGGGGAAGGCTGAAATTTACCCCTTACCCCTTACCCTTTTCCCAGGTTAAAAAGAGGATAAGAAGTGCTTATCAAGGGAAGTATTGGGTTATGACCAAAGATTGTAATTGAGTCTAAGTGAGAGAAAAATTATGTTTCATAGTGTGATTACTGCATATAACTGGAATTTCCAGGGAATAGCCCAAATTCCAGTAACTAATGAAGTTTTAACTCCAGAACAAGCATCACTTGTATTTTCTGGGCCTAAATTTTTGGTAGCATTGCTTGCTGGTATATTGATGGCATTTGCCTTTCAATTACTATTAACAAACTTCTCGGTAGCCGTAGGAATTTCCGCTTTAGGTGGTAGCTCAAGTTCTGATGAATCTGAAAGCTTAGGCGGAACAATTCGCAAAGTTGAAACAACTGTCGGTCTTTGGACGCTTGTTACCGCAACTATTGCCTTATTCAGTGCTTGCTTTTTAGCAGTTAAGCTCAGCTTAATTGAAAGTACGCTTTTAGGAGCAATTATCGGTGTAGTTATCTGGTCTGCCTTTTTCACAGTCATCGTGTGGTTAGGTTCGAGTGCAGTCGGCTCGTTGATTGGTTCTGTTGCTAGCACTGTTACAAGTGGTATGCAAGGAATCATGGGTACAGCAAGCGCGGCTTTAGGTGCTAATGCTGCTAAAAATCAGATGGTTTCTACCGCTGAAGAAATCACCGCAGCCGTCCGTCGGGAACTCACATCAGGTTTTGATCCAGATAGTATCAAAAACACATTACAGAGTTCTTTATCCGGTGTACAATTACCACAGCTTGATACCAAACAAATCCGCTCTCAATTTGAGAAACTGCTCAAAGAAGGAGACTTACAATCGATCGCTGATAATGACTTACTAAAAAATGTGAATCGCCAAACATTTGTCGATTTAATTAGCTCTCGCACAGACTTCTCCAAGGAAGATATCAATGGAATTGCCGACCAATTGCAAGGTGCTTGGAACCAAGTTGTTAAAGGGCAAAATCCCACCGACCAAGTAATTAATTTACTCCAACAAGCCTCTCCAGAAGAACTGCAATCTGAGCAATTGGTTGAGAGAATTCAACAACTGGCGACAGTCGGCGGTGGAAATGGTAAGCAAAGAAATGGAGTAGTCAAGCAAGCTATCGAAGTCGGCTTAGGTGCGGCTTTACCTGCGGTGTTAAAACGGGTAGACTTTTCACAAATAGATGTAGAAAAAGTTACCCATCAGCTACAACAATTATCAGGAAAAGTTCAGGAAGTAGATGTCGATAAAATTACACAGCAGCTACAACAACTTAAAGACCAAGCGACCCAGCAAGCAAGTAAAGTTGGTAGTTCTGTAGCTCAGAGATTGCCTGCACTTCCGAATAATACCATCAAGGCAGATATAGAAGAATACATCCTGAATTCCTTCCCTTGGCATTTTAACCGCATCACAATTAAAGATGAATTTAAAGAAGTCATCTATGACCAGAATGCTAACCCAGGAAGTGTTAGACGGCAATTGGAGGAAATAAACTTAGACTATTTCGCTAACTTGCTCAAGCAACGCGGAGATATTAGTGAAGCCAAAGTCAAAGATATTTCCGAGCAGATGGAAACCATTCGCACGGAAGTTTTAGAAACTGTTAAGCAGGCGAATACAAGAGAAAAATCCCAAAGTCTCCGCACCCGTCTAGAAGATTACCTGCGTTCCACTGGGAAGGAAGAACTCAATCCAGAAGGTATTGAGCGAGACTTGACTAAGTTGCTGGAAGATCCAGAAGCAGGAATTGAAGATTTAAGTCAGAGATTTTCGGAAATTGACCGCGATACTTTAGTTAAGCTACTGGCTTCCCGCGAAGATATTAACGAAGAGGAAGCTAATAATATTGTTGGTCAATTTGAGCGTACTCGTGATAATGTCTTAAATCGGGCCCAAGAACTGCAAGAACAAGCCAGAGCGAAAGCAGATGAATTGCGGCAAAGGGTAGAAGAATATCTGCGGAATACCAACAAAGAAGAACTCAATCCTGAAGGTATTAAGCGTGATTTTGGAACCCTGTTAGAAGACCCACAAGCAGGACTTTCTGCCCTCAGAGGAAGATTATCACAATTTGACCGTGATACTTTGGTTAAATTACTGAGTCAGCGGCAAGATTTGAGCGAAGAACAGGTAAATCAAACTATTGACCAGTTGCTCACTGTACGAGATAACGTTTTGCAAGCTCCGCAAAAAGCTGCTGAGACAGCAAAACAGCAGTACGAAAAAACCACAAGTGCGATTAGTGAATATCTCCGCAATACTAACCTTGAGGAACTTAATCCTGAAGGTATTCAACAAGATTTGCAAAAATTATTGGCTGACCCCAGAGAGGGCGCTGATGCACTCAGAGAGCGGCTTTCACAAGTAGACCGGGAAACTTTAGTCAAGCTGCTCACACAACGAGGAGACTTGAGCGAGGAGCAAGTCAATCGCACCATCGACTCAACACAACAAGCCATTAATAACATTGTCAAAGCACCGCAACGCTTGGCAAATCGTGCTACTCAAAGAGCGCAGGAGTTTGAAGCAAATCTGGAAAACTATCTGCGGAACACCAATAAAGAAGAACTTAACCCTGATAGTATCAAGCGCGATTTGCAATTATTGCTGTCTTCTCCCCGCGCTGGAGCGTCTTCTTTAGGTGAGCGTGTCTCTAAATTCGATCGCTCTACACTTGTGGCTTTGCTGTCCCAGCGTGAGGATATTTCAGAAGAAGAAGCTAACCGGATTGTGGATCAAATTGATTCTGTGCGTAACTCGATTGTTGAACAATATCAGCAGATTCAGCAAAGGGTGCAATCAGCACTTGATGGTGTTTTCAGCTCAATTCGCAACTACCTGAACTCACTGGAGCGTCCTGAACTCAATTATGAAGGTATCCAGCAAGACTTTGCTAAATTGTTTGATGATCCACAAGCAGGATTTGATGCTTTGCGCGATCGCCTGTCTTCTTTCGACCGTGATACCCTAGTTGCTGTCCTCAGTTCGCGTGAAGATATTTCCGAAGCGCAAGCTAACAAGATTATCGACAGAATCGAAGCCACACGGGATAGCGTACTGCATCGAGCCGAACGCATCCAGCAAGAAACTCAAAAACGCCTCAATGCAATCAAAGAGCAAGCACAAAAGCAAGGAGTTGAAACCAAAAAAGCTGTTGCGGGTGCTGCTTGGTGGTTATTTAACACAGCTTTTGTCTCTTTAGCGGCTTCAGCTTTAGCCGGAGCTTTAGCTGTATCAGGTTTTGACCTATTTGGTTAAATGTTTTACTAACTCATGGTTGAGCCTCTCTGTCGAGAGGCTTTTTTTATTGGCGTTGCTGGTTATTAGGGATGAATTAGTATCGCGCAAAGGCAAGGCAGCGCGGTCTTGGGGGTTTCCCCCATGAGCGACTGCCGCGCAAAGGCGCAAAGAGTAGGATATTAGAATGATTCAGCAATGCTAATTTACCCTTTACCCTGACTTTAGGCATACTCTTTAAGACGTGGTAGTAGTCCAAGTAGACTTAAAAGCGCGATCGCACTTAGCACCACAGGGGTGGTAATCTCGAAGCCATCTAAATCCTGGAAGCCTTGTTTAATTGATTTGTCGAAGGCTGCTTGGTTAATATCGAATGCCTTTTGGTTAGCTTTTTTGAACTCATCAAACGCCCAGTTTGATTGTCCTGGGTTGTTACCGATACAAAGTGCGATCGCTTCTTGGTGTTTACCACTCTGCTCTAACTGGCGGAGCTGTTGATCGATAGTTAGATAAGTTCCCAAAATACGAAGGTTTGCGATCAAAGCTTCTCGCTCTCCAGCAAAAGTTATACTGTTCAATTCTTCAGCTAAGTAACCTGTGAACCCATCCACCTTTTTGCCTTCTATTGTGTAGTATGTTGCTACTGTCTCGAATGTCTGACCACTGGGTAGTTTGGCGATTTGGGCTATATTTTTCAAGAAAGCTTGTTCGTGATTGGTGGCAAAGGCCGGGTCAAGCAGATAACGGCTTTCGGCAGCATTAGCAATGTAGGTTAAAGCACGAGCTTGTCGCAACCCATGTATCGACATAAAGGCATCCTCTGTAGCAATCCTCAAATGCTGGGAAGCGGAAAGAAACGCCCCGACTGTATAATTCAAAAAGCCAATGGCGATCGCACTGGCCACCAATAACCAAGGATTAAAGGTACGGCGCATCCTGCGAGCCAAAAATAGCTGAAGTCCCACCAGTATGCTGATTAGTACCACACCAGAAATGACGATCAAAAATAAAAATTTACTAGAAGTAAACTTTTCTTTAGCGTAAGTTTTCTCTATAGCTCGCAAGTTCACCTCATCCAGTGCGTTGGCTGCTGGTAGGAGCTTATTATCCATAATTTCGGCTGCTGCTCGATAAGCAACCAGAACAGTATTGCCATCACCCCGTGCGTGAGCGTCTCGCGCCTGCTGGATTTTGGCTATGTAGTCGCCATATCCCAGTTGCATAGTCTCAATGGGTTTCTGCTCTTTATCGCCATAAGAGATATTCTTGGCAGCTGCAACCAACCTTTCGGCGACTCTCTGATATCGCTCCTCAAAGCCTTTGACAGCATCTTGGTTTTGTCCAGGTGGAACTAGCAGTTCTTTAACGATGTATGCATCCATACCTGCAAAAGCATCCTTGAGGCGCTGAGCAGTAACAATACTGGGTGTTGAGTCCTCACCAACTGTTTTAATAGCTTGCCGTTGCCCTTGAATTCCGGTAATGACCGCCATTAGCATTAGCACACTTGCTACCCAAGTAAGGTACAAGCCACCCTTAAGTAATTGAGGGGTTGTGAGTCCACTAATTGTTTTTTTTGAGACTGCAATTATCTTACTCATACTTGTTAATACTTATATAGCAACTGATTTGACTGTAATCCGAGTCCAGTGTCCCAAGGTGAATTCATCGCCGTCTTGTAATGGAGCATCTACCATTGGCGTCAATTCAACCCCATTCAGCTTTGTACCATTAGCAGAATCGATGTCACGCAGAGTCAACGTACCATCCGCCTGACGGTTGAGCAAAGCATGGCGGCGCGACACGGCATCATCAAAGTCCAGTGGAACTTCTGGATGAATGCCCCGAATCTCACTGCGCCGACCAATCAGGTTGCTGTCCTTTTCTAACCGGAAAGTAACGGCTGGTTGATTAGTTGGTGCTTCTGGGCTTTCCGAATTGCGTAGAGATGGGTCAATTGTCACAATCACCTCCCAAACTATTGAGGACTGGGAACTAAGAATTTCTCCCCCTGCTTTCCCTATAGCTAATTCACCATGTACCCCGGTAACGAAGTTGTAACCGCAAATCTCACAAAAATCTCCACTGTTAGGTTCGCGGGGAGCGCTGCAAGCTGGACAGGTTTCCACAAATATGGTTTGCAGCACTTTTGCAGGAATGATATTTACAACAAACCCTTGTTCAGGTATCCCAAGAATTTTGGCACCACATTCTGAACAAAAATCGGATTCAGTTGATTCGTGTCCTTTTAAACATTGATAAGTCATGTGTCATTTGTATTTACAACATTGCATAAACAAGGGATGAAATTGATGTATCGAGATCTAAAACTCCTCATTCTCTCTGCGTCTTTGCGCCTCTGCGTGAGATAAATAAATCATCCCGCTTTCTCTGCAACGCCATATTTCTCAATAATTAACAACTAACTCTAAGATTTGGGAATGCGAGTAGTCTTAGTAGAACGAGTCTCCAACGCCATCGCGTCTTCTTTTGCCACTTCTCGCTTCAGCTTTACTGTACCCGTCGGCGCATCCTCCACATCAACTACAGTTTTCAGCAGTTTGGCAGTTGCCTCGTTACCAGATTCGTAAGCAAGTTTAACCGCTTTGCCTAACTTAGCTGTGGCAATCTCAATCTCACCTTTAGCACGTGCCTCCAACCCCTCCTGTATGGACTGGGCAAGTTCTGCTTGTCCAGTATAGTGGGCTACTCGTCTGTCAATTTTGGTAGATTTGGCT
Organism: Nostoc sp. B(2019); assembly: GCF_010091925.1. Taxonomy (GTDB): domain Bacteria; phylum Cyanobacteriota; class Cyanobacteriia; order Cyanobacteriales; family Nostocaceae; genus Komarekiella. The sequence goes on from NZ_WVID01000013.1 coordinate 132,188, forward strand.
TCATCATCTGTCCAGGTTGCTAGAATGCGTGCTTCGGCAATTTTGGTTTCTGTGCCGTTGAGCGTGTAAACTAGACTGGCTCTACCAGCCAGCATTTCATCACCGATATTACCCGGATTAACTTCAATACAGAAGTGGTAATCACGGGACTCTTTATTACCCCAAGCACCAGTAGGGTAATCAACTACTTGAGGCTTCATGGGTTTGGCACGGTGGGTGAGGTCAACAATATCAGGGCTTACTTGTTTGCAAAACAATACCTTTGCTCCTTGGGGTGTCCACAGACGCATATTTACGTCACTGACATCTTTGCTCATGGCTTTTTCAAGAATGGCTTGAAAGTCAGCTTCAATCATTGAGGCATTGGGGATAATGTCGGTTGCACCTAAGAGCTTATTGGCAATTTGCTGGAGTTGAGCGACACGCCAATCAGTACCGACACCCCGACAATCGCATTGAAAAACCCCTTCACATTGCTGTAAAATCGTCTTCAGTTTTTGTTCATCAGAGTCATCATTCTGTCCATCTGTGAGTAGTAATGCTTGACGGACTGCATTAGGCATTTTTTTGAATTGCCTCAAGGACTCAGCCAGCCAAGTAGACATGAGTGTGCCACCATTAGCACCGATATTTTTGATCGATGCGATCGCCTGCTGCTTCTTTTCCCATGTAGCCTGGGACACAGGAAAAATAACACTGGCTTTACTCGCACCAGTAACGATAAAGAAGTGGGTATCTTCTGGCAGCAAATTTACAAGTTTAGCGATCGCATCTTTGGCTGCGTGAATCTTACCACCCCCCATTGAACCAGAGGTATCACAGATAACGCCAAATAGTCTGTCACGACTGGGAGATATGGTTGCACTATTACCTCCTTCAACGCTGATGGTCATGATGGCGTTGACTTCTTTTGTACCTTGGGGGAGGAATTGGTTTTGAAAGACTTCGGCTTTGAATTGGTTGAACATGATTTTTCAATAAAAGTGTGAAGGACGAACCGCAGAGGCGCAGAGAGCGCAGAGAAGAGGAGAATATTTAAGATATAGAAATTTGGTTTATAAACAGAGGATTGCAACGGTGATGTTGTCATGTCCGCCAGAGTTGCAGGCAAATTCGACTAGTGAATGGGAGATGGCGATAGCTGCGCCAACGTCTGCTGTAGGATGCCCAAAGAACTGTAGGGCGATCGCATCTGTATTTGATGTCTGCTGTATAATTTTTGCCAAGTGCGAGGCTTCTGGTGCATAGTTCCACAATCCATCGGTACATAGCAGCAAGTATCCTGAACCAGGAATAGTAAAGTGTACGATTGAGGGGTCAACATTTTCAGTTGCATCTGCCCCTAGCCAGCGGGTAATTGCATGAGCATGAGGCGATTGTCTGGCTTCTACTTCGGTCATTTCCCCGGCTGCTACCACCTCCCTAAGCCAGGAATCATCCTTAGTCAATTGCTGGGAATTGTTGTCAGAGATCCAGTAAGCGCGACTGTCACCAAGCCAACCAATGGTAGCGGTATGGTCTTGCACGAGAGCGGCAACAATTGTGGTTGATGGGTGTTCCGAATTTATACTATTTACATAAGGGATATTACATACAGATTGTAGAGCAGTGGCAAAGGCTGATTTCATTGCTGACTCTGGATTTTCTCCTTTTTCCCAGGCAGTAGCTAGCGCTAAACACGCACTTTCAGCAGCAATTTGGGCTGCTACATCAGATTTATCGGAACTGGAAACTCCATCACAAACTACAAGGATATTTGTCTGAGCGTTATTTAGCTGTTTTAGGGCAAGGAAGTCTTCGTTACGGTTGTGTTTGAGTCCGCGATCGCTTATACCTGCCAAATGCAAGTCAATTGTTACTTCTAGCCGATCCCTTTCCCGCATTTCTTTACGGAATCCACAATTATTGCAGAATCCTTCATCATCAATTGCCTCAATTCCAGCACCGCATTTTTCACAACCGTTAGCTGTAAGAGATGTCCCACATTCTTCACAGAATTTATCACCCGCCAAGACACAAGCACCACAGTTTGAACATTGCATAATACACTTAAACTCTTAACCCTTGACTCTTAACCCTTGACCCTTGACTCTTATCAAAACAAAGTTCTAGGACGCACTCGATTTGCCTCATCAACTAAGCGGATTTTTTCATTTCCATTTGCTAGGTGTGCCATATCGCGCAAAGCTTTTTCTAGCCCTTTTCTTAAATGCACTTCCTGGAATGGCTGTCCCAAAATTGTCAAGTCAGAAGCAGCTTGTAACTGCCGCGAAGTTAGCAAGTTGAGGGCAGTATCCAAAACTTGTTGAGTTAGTCGATAGCGATCTATCCCTTCTAAGGTGAGTGCTTCAATTGCCGTTGAAGCCGCCTGTAGTTCTTGGGTTCCGGGGACAGAACGATCGCGATTAATTAAAGTACGAGCAATTTCTACGCGCGATCGCGTAAACAAGTTGGAGGTTTGAGGTATACGTTCCAACGCCGCCACCGCACCGTTGCGATCGCCCATAGCACAAAGGCAACGAGCCAACCCAAACGCCGCAGATACATAACCGGGATCAGTACGGGATACTAGGTCATACATTTTAATTGCTAATTGGTAATTTTGCGCCTGCTCCGCCGTCAGCCCCAGCGCTAGCTTAGGAGCCACTTCCCCTGGTAGGTCAAAATAAACTTGGTCAAATGCTGTTTGTGCCTCTTGGGATTTCCCCTGTGCCATCAGCAATCGACCCCGATACCAGAAAATTCGCCAGTCCCAAGGGTCTTTGGCTTCGACTGCTGCTAAAGCTTGCTCTACATCGCTGTATTCATTTATTTCAATGAGAGTATTTGCCAAGCGGAACCATGCTTCACTGGTATTACCAACTTGCTTGGCAACAACCTCTAAACTAACAGCCCGCTTGACTGGATCGGCGATCGCACTGGCATTGAGTACTGCATTGAAGCCAGGATCGTTAGAGTCTAAAATCGGTACAGGCAATTGCTGGTAGTCGATTTTTATTGGTTCAAAATCGCCACTATTGGTTAGAGCGAGCATATCTCCACCAAATAGGTTACTAGCAGATGGACGGGGGATATTAGTTGAGAGAGCCACCACTTCCCGCAGCACACCCAACAATTGATCTGCCATTTCATCCGCCGACTGAAAACGGTCATCAGGGTTTTCAGCCGTTACTTTAATCAGGAACCGATAAAGTGACTCTTGCTGGGCAAACAGAGGTTCTTCTTGGGGACTAGGCAGTTTATAAAGGTGTTCTTTGTTAAAACCCCGAATATCAGTCAGCAGTACCGCTAAGGTTCTACCTACGGTAAATAGATCCGAGACGACTGTGGGGCCTTCACCTGCTTCGGGAGCACTGTAGCCCATAGTGCCGTAGATATCACCATCGGGGTCATCGATGCGGCGGACACCACCTAAGTCAATTAACTTCACGTCGCCGCCCTCGACCATGATGTTATCTGGCTTGAAGTCGCAGTATACTAAGCCCAAAGAATGCAGATAGGCAAATGCGCTGAGAATGCGGTGAATATAGGCGATCGCCTCCGCTACTGGTAACGGCCCCCGACTCTTGCGAATTTCCCTGAGAGTCTTACCACCGACATACTCCATTACGATAAAACCCTCGCTATCGTGGTTAACAAAGTTGTAGATACCAACGATGTTGGGGTGTTTCACCGCTGCAAGAAATTGCCTTTCTGCGACGGCGACGGCTGCGCTAGATGCATCTTCAGTATTTAGCAATCCCTTGAGAACAACGTAACGAGACAGAGTTTTATCGAAGCCCAAGTAAATCCAACCTAAACCACCATAAGCGATCGCCCCTTTAACTTCATATTGCCCTACAACTAAATCACCTGGATGGAGGGTAGGAATAAACGAAAACTTTTGTCCACACTTGCTGCAAAATCCCTTTTCCCGTCGCAGTTGGTTATTGCAATTCGAGCAGAAGCGCTTGTTCTCTGGTACTTTTGGGTCAGGGATAATAGCTTTTTCTGGCTCCGTTGAAGGCAGATCCGGCACAGAAACAAGTCCTGCCCCTAACTGCTTGCGACTACTGCGGGCAGAAGTGCTACTAGTACGCCGCGAACCTTGGGAACGTTTAGTTAATGGCGAGGAACCAGTACCCGTAGTAATGGGTGAACTCCTACTTGTGTTAGCCGTACTTTGCTGCTGGCCAACCAACGGAGTTTTTACCGCTGCAAGTCCGCAGACATTACAGTAATCATCTTCGATAGTACCAGTACATCCATTTCTTGAGCAGGTTAAGCCTTCCATTAGGACATTCCTACGATTTTGTCATTAGTCATTTGTCATTAGTCAAGCGTCTGTATTTATTCTCCCCTCCGCCCCTCTCCTTACCGCTTTTCATTCAATCGCTTCTCATATCGAGATACTAATTCAGCGGCTTTATCTAAAGCAGTTGGTTGTGTGTAGAGCAGTTGCTTTGCCTCCTCGGCTAGTTCGGCTAAGTGAGGATCTTCTATCAGTCCTCGTGCTAGTGCCTTAGCTTTGAGAGCATCAAGGCGTCCGCGTAGCTCCCGACGAGTTTCTAGAGGAGCGCTATTGGCTGTATATGCTTGTTTTTCCAATCCTATGTACTCTCTGGTTTTGATAGTCCAATTTTCTAAACCAACCATAACCGGATTTACTAAACCCTCCGCCAGCTTAGTTTCTAATCTTGTTAGCCATTGGCTGAGCGCATCGATTTGCACCTGAGTCAATGGAGTCGCCAGCATTGAATGATCCACGACTTTTTCCTGGCTTTCCGCAAAAGCTGCGATAGATTTTGAGTTGAGTTTTTCTAATTGCTGTAATAAATCGTGAGCGATCGCAAATTTATCTCGTATTTGAGCTTGCTGTTTAGCCTCTTGCTCTAAAGCTACTTTCACCTGTGCTAACAATGGCTGAATTTGCTGCTTTATGTCCTCACTCACTCCCAGAGGATCTTGCTCAATGCGATCGCGCAAGGAAGCGATCGCCTCACGAGCTCGAACAAGTTCATTGAGGGAACCTTGATCTAGCGATTCAGCTAATTGTTGCAGTGAGCGAATCTGAGTTTCCGCATTTGTCAGCATCAAATCCAAATCTGTCCAAGCAGCTTCAACAGCTAGAAGTGTGTCCCTAGCAACAGAGAACGCGTCTGTCATGACTTCAACTAGCAGTGCGGGGGTAATTGTATTTACCTTCTGGGGCCCAGTTAATAGTCCTCTTTGTGCCAGTGGCATTTGTACAGCAGGTAACTCAATTGAAGCTCCTGTTAGCAGTTGTTTAATCTCGTCTATTTCTTGTCCCACCATCAAAAAGCCAATTTTCTGCTCTCTTGGTAAAAAACGCGGTAATTTTTGGCGCAGCTTGGTTGCTTGATCAACCGTTTGCACCAACAAATCGAAGTATTGAAACAACTTGTTTACTGACTCCAGCGCTGGGGTGACTCGCGCCGCAGTGATTCCCGTCAAATGCGCCCCCGGAAAACCAGGGCTACCACAGAGGCGTTGATATGTTGGCAGTTCTTGCAGTTCGAGAAGATTTTGACTAGCAATTTTGACTTTGTTCTTCCAGTCGGCTAAAAGTTGATCAATTTCAACTGCCATAGCGATCGCTCCTATACAAAAGAGGTCTTCCCAGACATTGGTAAGCAGCAGGGGAACTATGCAATTATATGTATATTTTTTTAATCGTTATAAATATGCTAACCCCGAAAATTATAAAACCCGATAGCCGCCTAATTGCCGCTGCCTCCCTTGCTGCTACAGTAGTCCAGAAGGAAGATCGCTATATCTGCAATTAATCCAAAGCCCGTCATGATAGCACAAATAGCCTTACGTTTATCACAAAATCGTAAAAATAGGAGTCAAAAACTGTCAAAATATTTGTTGCCAAAGGCTCCTAGCAGTTCTAAGTCCCATCAGGAGTAAAGTCTAGCTTAGCTGCAAAAAAGTTATAGTTGGTCATTATTATTTATTAACTGTTTTAAATATTTTAATTATTTGCTTAAGTGTCTTAAATGTCTTAAATGTCTAGTTAATTATTCACTTAAGTGTCTTAAATGTCTTAAATGTCTAGTCAATTATTCACTTAAGTACCTTAACTGGCTTAATTGTCTACTTAATATTGTCTTACCTGCTATTGCATTTTCTTGATAAAGCTGAGATTATTTGGAAGCTTAGGTTAAGCATGTTAGTTTAAAGAAGCAAGTTTATTTAATCAAATAGTTAATCTTTTACTTTAATAGATGACTAATGTGCTAAAAATTATCTTGAATAGATTTAAATAATAAAAGATGACTATTCCTAAATCAACCAAACATTGATTATAAAAAGCAAAAGTAAGTTTTATTCTCTCTATCAGAGCAAATCAGATATTTTACTGGAGAATCATTGGGTATTCAATAAACTTAAATCTATTAACTTATAAAATTTGTCGGAATAAAAACTTGCTGATTGTAGCCAGACTAAGAGCTCTCAAAGTAATGCCCAAAATTGATTGATGATTATTATAAAATTCGGAGTTAATCAAGGAATTATCACTATAGTTTAGAATTACGATAGCTGTTTTATCAGGAGTCACGCCAGTTTTAGTAGACAAATTCTCAGTTGTTATTTCATTGGCAATACGTTTAGATTCTTCTAATCCCTTATGTAAAACCTGATTAAGATACTCTTATCTGGCAGGATTTTACTGCTAGTAAAAGTAATTAATGAAAATAATTTTATGACTACACAGCATTTTTTAAAACATATTCCTAAGCAGAACATTACTATTGCAGCTACATTTACAAGCGAACCAATTGAGGATTCCCTATCGTATTGGCTTGCAGAAATAGGAGTTCCTTATTCAATAGAGTTTGCTCCTTACAATCAGGTATTTCAAGAACTACTCAATCCAGCCAGCCTTTTGGCTAACAATCAAGATGGAGTTAATATAGTTCTGGTTAGATTTGAGGATTGGGAAGTAAATAAGAATCGTCTACAACTAACGGTTAATGATGATCTAAAAGCACAAATTATTGGCGATCGCTTACGCCACACCTTACCAAATCACTTAGAAATTGCCCACCTTAACCAGTACGAAACCGAGTATCTTTATCAAGAAATTTTTGGCGATCGCGTCTATTTAAAACATGGAATTGTCTTCAATGAAGACGACTGTATAATCGATGTCGGAGCGAATATTGGTCTATTCACCTTATTTGCTCAGCAAAAATCCCCAAAAGGGACTATTTATGCTTTTGAGCCTGCACCCCACGCCTTTGACAAGTTAGAGACTAACGCCAAGCTCTACTGTCAAAACACTCATCTTTTTAATTGCGGATTAGGTGGTGAAACCAAAGAAGAAACCTTTACTTTCTACCCCCGATCCTCGGTTTTCTCAAGTTTTGCAGCTGATACTGAGCAAGATGAAAAAGCTATTCGTTCAATCATTATTAATATGCTGCAACGCGATAGTTCTCTAGATGAAGAGTCATTAGAGCGCCTAGCTGATGAATTTCTTAAGGATAGACTGGAGCGAGAAACTTATCAGGCTCAGCTGCGGACTCTTTCAGAAATTATCGAAGAATACAAGATTGAAAAGATTGATTTACTGAAACTAGATGCTGAAAAAAGCGAGTTAGCAATTCTCCAAGGAATTAAAGACAATCACTGGTCACTGATTAAACAAATAGTCATTGAAGTGCATGACCAAGAAGGCAGTACGATTAAACAGGTCATGCGCTTACTTGAAGACAAAGGCTTTAAATTTGTTGTCGATGAAGAGTCTATGTTGCACGGTTCAGGACTCTATAATATCTACGCTACTCGCCTCAACCAAAAGCACAACCCAGTATCACAGCAATTTGGACAAAACGTAACTCAAATAGAGCAAACCGTCAGAGATTTTGGCAGTGCTTTGAAAACTGCAACAACACGCTCATCAAATCCCTACTTGGTCTGTATCTGTCCTCCATCTCCAACTACTGATACAGCGTCTAACATCTTACATGAAAGAATGCAAGAATTGTTAGCAGCCGACCTTAAGAATGTCAGTGGTATACATCTGATAAAAAGTCAAGAATTGACTAGTATTTACCCAGTAGAAGAGTACTACGACCCTTATGGAGACGAATTAGGACATATTCCCTACACACCAACCTTTTTCTGTGCTCTTGGGACGATGCTGGCGCGGAAAATCTTTGCCTTGAGAAGCTATCCCTACAAAGTAATTGCCCTTGACTGCGACCATACCTTATGGAACGGTATTTGTGGGGAGGATGGAGTTGCTGGAGTGAAAATCGATCCACCATTGCGATCGCTACAAGAATTCATCGTAAGGCAGCAAGCAGCAGGAAAGTTAATTTGTCTGTGTAGTAAGAATCAAGAAGAGGATGTATTTGCAGTCTTTGACCAACATCCAGATATGTTGCTTAAGCGCCATCATCTCGTCAATTGGCGGATTAACTGGCAATCTAAATCGGAGAATCTGAAGTCTTTAGCCACCGAACTACAACTGAGTTTAGATAGCTTCATTTTCATTGATGACAATCCAGTTGAGTGTGCTGAAGTTAGAGCAAACTGTCCAGAAGTCTTGACTCTCCAACTTCCGCAAGAGTGCGAGACGCAAAGCTATCAGCCAAAGGCTGTACGCATCCCGCAATTTTTAGAGCATATTTGGGCTTTTGACCAACTCCAAGCCACACAAGAAGACCAACAAAGAACTAATCTCTATCAACAGAATGTTCAACGCCAGCGTTTACAACAGGATTCTCTTTCCTTTACTAATTTTCTCGCGCAACTTAACTTAGAAATTGAGATTTCTCCAATGCAAAACGAGCAACTTTCGCGGGTTGCTCAACTTACCCAACGCACCAATCAATTTAACCTCACAACAATCCGATGGTCTGAAGCTGAAATTCAACAACTTTGTAATTCAGGAACATTAGAGTGTCGAGTGGTCAAGGTAAAAGACCGCTTTGGAGATTATGGCTTAGTAGGTCTGTTGTTGTTTGAAGCTCAAGAAAATGCACTAGTTGTAGACACTTTTTTACTGAGTTGTCGAGTACTTGGTCGGGGTGTAGAGCATAAAATGCTGTCCTATTTAGGAACTCTTGCTCAAGAAAGAGGATTGGGACAAGTCGAGCTTTTCTACACACCTACCAAAAAGAATCAACCAGCTAGGGATTTCCTAACTAGTGTTGGTAGACAATTTCAGCAAGAAAAAGATGGTGGTTGGTTATTCGAGTTTCCATCTCAAACCGCATCTGAGAGTAGTATTATACTTATATCCGATATAGATACAATAGATAAAGAGTCCGATAAGAAGTTGGTAGAAGCAGCCTCGTTGGAAGGTAAGAAACTACTTGTATCCGATAGGGATAACGTAGATAACAAGCCTGATCAAGAAGCGAAATTCATATCTAATAACTCGTTAAAAATAGCCTCCGCCGCAGACTTCTTTGAGCGCATTGCTCGGAATCTATATAGCCCCCAACTCATCCTCAAAGAAATTACATCCCGACAACAACGCCAACGTCCTCAGTTAGATATAGAATTTGCTGCTCCTCGTACCCCTATAGAAAAGGCGATCGCACATCTATTTGCAGAAGCGCTCAAACTTGACAGAGTAGGTATTGATGATAACTTCTTTGAACTAGGTGGCGATTCGATTCGGGGTGCGATTCTGATTAATAAACTGCAAGCACAATTAAACGAGATTATTCACTTTGTTGTTTTATTTGATACTAAAACAGTTGCTAGACTAGCCGCTTACATAGAAGAAAACTACCCACAAGCAGCAGCAAAACTACTTGGTCAGGAAATAACTTCAGTTATTGATACACCACAAGAGCGCATCGATGAAGCTAAAGTTTTGCAAATGCGATCGCTTATTCCCTCCATTGCTCCCCCAATAGATGACGACGCAATCAAAAATCCGCCAGCTATATTTATCCTGTCGCCTCATCGTAGCGGCTCTACCTTGCTCCGCGTCATCCTAGGAGGAAACCCGCAATTGTTCGCGCCTCCAGAATTGGAACTGTTGACGTTTAATACACTTGGGGAACGAAAAGCAGCATTTTCTGGACGTTACAGCTTTTGGGCGGAAGGAACGATTCGCACAATCATGCAAATTCGGGAGTGTAGTCCAGAAGAGGCGATCGCACTTATGGAAGAATTGGAAGCGAAAAACCTCAGCACCAAACAGTTCTACCAACTCATACAGCAATGGCTGGGCGATAAAATCTTGGTAGACAAGACCCCCTCCTACTCCATAGATTTAGAAACCCTCAAACGGACGGAAATAAACTTCCAAAATCCTCTCTACATTCATCTTGTGCGTCATCCTTATGCAACGATGCGCTCTTATGAAGAAGCCAGAGTAGAGCAAACCTTTCCCTATCAACATCCTTTTAATAGGCGTGAACTCGCTGAACTCGTTTGGCTGATTAGCCATCAAAATATTCTCAAATTCTTGCAACAAGTTCCCCAACACCGCCAATATCAAGTCAAATTTGAAGACATCGTTAGCCAGCCGCAGACTAGTGTTGAGGGCTTATGTCAATTTTTAGGGCTAGAATTTCATCCTGATATGCTGCAACCATACAAAGAGAAAAAGCAGCGGATGACCGATGGCATCTATGCCCAATCGAGAATGGTGGGGGATGTGAAATTTCACGAACATCAAAGCATTAATGCTAGCACCGCAGATAGTTGGAAGCAGTACTACACCAGCGACTTTTTAGGCGATGTAACTTGGGGTTTAGCAGAGTCTTTGGGATATCAAAGAAATAATGGTGCTATTGCGAAAGTGAGTCGGGGACATCAAACACAATCTCAAATTCCTCTTTCTTTCGCCCAACAACGGCTATGGGTTTTGGCGCAATTAGAGCCGGACAGCCCTTTCTACAATATGTTTAAGGCTGTTCGTCTTAACGGGCGTGTGGATATAGAAGTTTTAGAACGCAGCCTCAACGAGATTATCCGCCGTCACGAAGTTTTACGCACCACTTTTAGTGCAGTGGAGGGAACGCCTGTACAAGTAATTGCTCCCCACGCAACTATAAAACTCTCGGTTGTGGATTTGCAAGGATTGTCAGGACAAGAACAGTCAGAACAATTGCAACTTTTAGCAACTCAGGATCAATTGCAACCCTTTGACCTTACTAAAGGACTGTTGCTACGAGTCACTTTAGTACGGTTAAATAACGAACCGCAGAGAGAAGTCGGAGCGGCGGCTTCCGCCGATCTGAACTTCTCCCAAGGGGAGACGCCAAAGGCGAACGGTGGGTACGGAGAACACAGAGGAAGAGAAAGAGAGAAAGATTCTAAAATTTGGTTGACTCAGCAAAGTTGCCTTGACAAACCACCAGTACAACTCAAGTCAGAGTCTTATGCTTTGTTATTGACCATGCACCACATTATCGGTGATGGCTGGTCAATGGGAGTATTCATCAAAGAATTATCGAGTTTGTATCGAGGCTTCTTGGTTGGCGAACCTTCTCCCCTCCCAGAATTACCAATTCAATACGCAGATTTTACGATTTGGCAACGCCAATGGTTGCAAGGAAAAGCATTACAAACCTCAATCAATTACTGGAAGCAACAGTTAGCAGACGCACCACCTCTGTTAGAACTACCTACGGATAGGCCTCGTCCCTCCGTGCAAACTTTCCAAGGTTGGTGTTTTTCCTTCCAGCTAGATGCAAAACTGACAGCATCGCTGAAAGAACTCAGCCAAAAGTCAGGAACCACCCTGTTTATGACTTTGATGGCGGCTTATGCTACTCTACTGTTCCGTTACAGCGGTCAGGAAGATATTCTATTAGGAACACCGATCGCTAGCCGCAATCATCAAGACATAGAAGGGTTAATTGGCTTTTTTGTCAATACTTTGGTGATGCGAACTCGACTAGAAGGTAATCCCAGTTTCTCGGAGCTACTAATGCAAGTCCGCTCCTCTTGCATGGATGCCTACGCCAACCAAGACGTACCTTTTGAGCAGATTGTCGAAGCTTTGCAAATAGAGCGCAGTCTCAGCCACAGTCCCCTATTTCAGGTGATGTTTGCATTGCAGAATGCCCCAATGGAGCAATTAGAAACGCCTGATTTCGTCATCGCTCCTCTACATCTAGATAATGTTAACGCCAAGTTTGACCTCACATTACAAATGTGGGAAACCAACACAGACGAAGGAAACTCTCTGCAAGGGTTTTGGCAATATAACACTGACTTGTTTGATGAAGATAGAATCGCCCGCATGACTGGTCATTTCCAGACATTATTAGCGGGAATTGTGGCGAATCCTCAAGCATCAGTAGGTACATTACCATTGCTGACTGAGTGTGAACGTCATCAATTGCTAGTGGAATGGAATGATACTTGCACAGCGTATCCCGATACTAAATCTATCCATCAAGTGTTTGAGGAGCAGGTAGAACAAACACCTAATGCGATCGCTGTGGTGTATGAGGACGAGTCTCTGACATATCGGGAGTTAAATGAACGCGCCAATCAATTAGCGCACTATCTGCAAAGCTTGGGAGTTGGGACAGAAGTATTAGTAGGGATTTGCGTTGAGCGTTGGTCGAAGACCTTGCCGAAAGCATCGCTGGAAATGATTGTCGGTATACTCGCCATACTCAAAGCGGGGGGTGCTTATGTTCCCTTTGACCCAGCTTATCCCCAAGAACGCTTGGCTTATATGCTGAATGATTCTCAGGTATCAATACTGCTAACTCAAGAACAGTTAAGAGCGCAGATACCGGAAACTAACGCTCAAGTTGTATGTTTAGATACTGACTGGGAGCCAGTAATTAGCAAATATAGCCAGGAAAACACCACTAGTAACGCATCAAGCCATAACCTAGCTTATGTAATTTATACCTCTGGCTCTACAGGAAAGCCGAAAGGCATAACCGTAACTCATCAAGCTGTGAATCGCTTAGTGTGCAATACTGACTACGTGAAGTTAACAGCTAATCATCGAGTTGCTCAAGCCTCGAATGCAGCTTTTGATGCTGCTACTTTTGAAATTTGGGGAGCTTTGCTAAATGGAGCGAGGCTAGTAGGTATTACTAAAGAAGTTTTACTATCGCCGCCACAACTTGCTACACAACTGCAAGAGCAGCAGATTGACTTTTTGTTTGTCACAACAGCTTTATTCAATCAGTTGGTAAGTCAAGTACCAGGAATCTTTAAAAGTCTCCAAACCGTTCTATTTGGTGGGGAGGCGGTTGAACCAAACTGGGTGAGAACAGTACTGCATCAACCTCCAAAGCGACTGCTTCACGTTTATGGCCCAACGGAAAATACTACTTTTTCTTCCTGGTATTTAGTGCAAGAAGTACCAGAAGGCGCAACAAATTTACCAATTGGACAACCAATTGCTAATACACAAATCTATATCCTGGATCGTCATCTCCAACCTGTACCGATTGGCGTTCCTGGTGAACTATGTATTGGTGGTGATGGTTTAGCCAGAGGTTATCTCAACCGCCCAGATTTAACCGAGGAAAAGTTTATCCCGAATTCCATTGCTGAAGCACAATTAACTTCTAGCAAAAAGTTGTACAAAACAGGAGACTTAGGGCGATACTTACCTGACGGAAATATTGAGTTTATTGGCCGCATTGACAACCAAGTAAAAATCCGTGGCTTCCGCATTGAACTTGCAGAAATTGAGGTTGTTTTAACTCAACATCCCCAGGTAGGAGATGCCATTGTGATTGCTAGGGAAGATAAACCTGGTATTAAAAGTTTGGCGGCTTACGTTATTTCAGAAGGAAAACAGCTCACAAGTAGCGAGTTGCGATCGTTCCTCAAGGAAAAGCTTCCCGACTATATGATTCCTGCATCCTTCACAGTTCTAGAAGCTTTTCCAATTACACCCAATGGCAAAGTAGACCGCCGTGCTTTACCAGTACCATCTGAGTTCAATGACTCGACTGGCTTTGTCTCTCCCCGCACCCATGCCGAAAAAATCTTGGTGAAAATTTGGCAAGATGTTTTACGATTAAAACAAGTTTGTATTCACGACAACTTTTTTGAATTGGGTGGGGATTCCATTATTGGAATCCAAATTATCGCCAGAGCTAATCAAGCTGGATTAAAACTAACTCCAAAACAGTTATTTCAGCACCAAACCATTGCGGAGTTAGCTGCTGTAGCTGTGACAACTACCTCCAAGGAGGCAGAACAAGGCTTAGTTAAGGGTATTGTTCCCCTAACACCGATTCAGCATTGGTTCTTTGAGCGAAATTTACCCGAACTCCATCACTTTAACCAATCTATCCTGTTAGAAGTTCCGCCAAATATCCAACCGGGATTATTAAAGCAGGCATTGCAAAAGTTACTTTACCATCACGATGCTTTACGCCTGCGGTTTGTGCAGCAAGCAACGCAATGGCAACAGTACAACAGTGATGTGTGCAATGAAGTATCGTTGGCAATTACTGATTTATCCAACCTTCCTCAAGCAGAACAATCAAAAGCCATTGAGTTAAAGGCAGATGAAATCCAGCGATCGCTAAATTTAGCAGATGGGCCACTGCTGCGGGTAGTTCTGTTTAACTTGGGTAAATCTTCCCCTGGACGTTTGCTCATAGTCATCCATCACTTGGCTGTCGATGGAATTTCCTGGCGGATTTTGCTAGAAGATTTATCTGAGGCATACAAACAGTTAGACAGTGAGAATAACATCCAACTGCCTGTAAAAACAACTTCCTTTAAGGATTGGGCAATCCGATTGCAGAATTATGCAGGCACTCAAGAACTTCACTCAGAACTAGATTACTGGCTGCATTCAATGCGGTTCGCAGTTGCTCCTTTACCGTTGGATTCTCCTGCTGTGGCGTCACAAAACACTGTCGGCTCAAGTCGCATTGTTACTGTATCCCTGAGTGTAGAACGAACTCGCACCCTATTGCAGGATGTCCCGGTCGCCTACAACACCCAAATTAACGATGTGCTATTGACCGCATTAGTACAAAGTTTTGCTGAATGGACAGGCTATGACTCCCTACTGATTGAATTAGAAGGTCACGGACGGGAGGACTTGTTTGAGGATATAGACTTGTCCCGAACAGTAGGCTGGTTTACCAGTATATTCCCCTTTTGCCTAAAACTTGGAGGTCTTCACCACCCTGGGGAGGCTCTTAAGTCGGTCAAGGAGCAACTACGACGCATTCCCAAGCGAGGTATTGGTTATGGCATCCTGCGGTATCTGAGCCACGATGCAACCATACACAAGCAACTTAAGATGCTCCCTCAAGCTCAAGTGAGCTTCAACTACTTGGGTCAATTCGACCAAACGCACCTAGCACCCCTTGGTTGGAAATATGCCCAAGAGTCTAGCGGTTCTATTCACAGTCCCAAAGGACAGCGCCGCCATTTGTTGAATGTGAATGGATCAGTCATTGAAAGCAGATTGCAACTGGAGTGGAAATATAGCTCGGCTTTCCATCACCAAGCTACTGTAGAAAACTTGGCTAAAAACTATGTGAAAGTCTTAGAAGCTATTATCGACCACTGTATATCAAAAGAAGCAGGAGGCTATACTCCTTCAGATTTCCCTGAAGTTGATTTAAGCCAAGAAGCGTTGGACGAGCTGCTAGCAGAAATTGAATGAAGTTGCTCACAATTCATCTCTATCAAGAGAAGACTTGCCCCCACTTTGTCCATTGTTTTAATTTTTCCACACCAACCATATTCATTGTTTATGACAATCTCGAAAGCTACACTCACAACCGCGCGTGATTCAGGGATTTTAGTTAATAAACTTGCTTCTAAAATATCCTGCATTTCCTATCAAAGTATGCGTCGGTCTAGCAGAGTATTGAGAGAATTTGTACTTTATTATTTTCCAATTTATAACCTCTCGCTGAATGATTTCTTTCGGTTTTACCCCATATTAGGATTTATTGAAGCTCTAGTTTATCAAACTGATGATGAAGTCGAAAAAATTCAAAGTGAGGGCTACGAAAAACTGCACACTTCTCCTTGGCATTCTAAGCAAGAAATGATTTTAGCTGTTTTAGAAGAGTATAATCTCAAACATTGTCAAGTTGAATTTTATATGCAAAAACTGGGAGAGTATTTTGAATTAGAAACCCAGATATTAGCCACATCTCATGTTACTCATGGAATGATTAAAAAGGCGGCTGAGTTACGTTCTTCAGATTATCGAGTTTTACACTGTACTTTGCTCAAGATGTTAGGTCTAAATTACTCAGAAGAGGAGTTAAATGAAGAATTGAGATTAATGTGGCCTCTAGAAGTTTTAAATGACATTGAAGATGATTTGATGTTTTATTCTGAGGATGTAGCAGCTAAGCATTATAATACCTACAGAATGTTTGTGAAAGTTTATGGAGAAAAAGCCCCTTATTTTTTAAAGAAAGAGTTGGATTTTTATGAGAGTCTATTTCATAAACAGATAGGAAGATTTTCAGGAATAAAACGCGAATCTTTCATCAAACCTTGGAATGCTTATCGTCTCGACCATCCTGTACCAGTCATTCCTGAACCGATTCTGGAAGATTAATATTAAGTATTGCTAATAGCTAATAACCAATTGCTAATTGTTTATTTATTGAAGCTATTGGTTATTAGCAACTTGATGTATACCCTGGAAAAACAAGGAAGATTCAAACTCAAAATAATCTTTTTTAAACCAGCAATTTAGTAAAAGTGTAGGAGTAGGATGCTGGAAAAACATCGTGGTGTAACAATATGGTTAACTGGTTTGAGCGGTGCTGGAAAAACCACCATCTGCCGATTTTTGGAAATAGAACTGCGATCGCAGGGGTATAAAATTGAGGTACTAGACGGCGATGTAGTTCGCCAAAATTTAAGTAAGGGATTAACTTTCAGCAAGGAGGATCGAGACGAAAATATTCGACGAATTGGTTTTGTAGCTCAACTGCTAACTAGAAATAATGTCATTGTATTAGTTTCGGTCATCTCGCCATATCGAGCAATCCGTAAAGAAGTTAAAGAACGGATTGGAGATTTTATTGAGGTGTATGTTAATGCACCATTAGAAGTTTGCGAACAGCGAGATGTTAAAGGTTTGTATAAAAAAGCTAGAGCAGGTGAAATCAAAAATTTCACTGGAATTGATGATTTGTATGAAATACCTCTTGAACCTGATGTTGAATGCAAAACGAATCAAGAAAGTGTTGTGCAAAGCGCAAATAAAGTTTTAATTAAGTTAGAACAATTGGGGTACATCAATTCTTTGTTGTTGCCACAATTTCAAAACAATTACTCGCGGATCTAACGATTTTGTTTAAGTTGTGTAAATTATTGAACCGCCAAGTCGCCAAGTCGCCAAGAGAAGAAGGAAAGGAGTTCGATAATCATTTATTTTATAGTGTTTCCTAATCATCTGAGGTACAAATTTATTTGTGTTTATCTGTGTTCATCTGTGGTTAATTACTTCTTTGTGTACTTAACTTAAGTGAGAACCACTACTAAGACCGCTATATGATGAAAAGTAGGAAAAGGTAAAATGATTTTAGTAAAAGAAAAGGAATTGTGTAAACTTTTTGTTGAAGTTGGACGACAGCAATATTCTCTTGCTGCGATGGGTACTAATTTTGCTAACAATGATGAAGTAGCATGGCATCGTTTTGTCACCACTTTATCATCAGCAAATGGTGATTCTGCTGTTGAAACAGTATATCAATATCTAGTAGATGCAGTTGTTGAATACAACAAACGCCATAATACAGAAGTCAATATCAAAATTGTTTATAATTACTTTACTGCTAAAATTATTCGTTCAATCTTTGTTGAAATATCGGAATTAGAGAAAAATTGGTATTTTATTTGTCGCGCCGCAGAAATTCCCAAGCCTGGAGATTTTGTTACTGTTCAAATTTTTCAGGAACCGTTGGTAGCTGTACGCCAAGCAGACGGAACGATTCGCGTTTTCCTGAATGTCTGCACTCATCGCCAAGCACCAGTTTTTGAAGGTCACGGTTGTGTAGGCGTAGATAAAACGGCTCTTTGTCCTTATCATGGATGGGCTTTTGGTGTAGATGGTCATTGCAAGAATGCACCAGGGGCAAATAGAGGAGAGTTTGGTGCTGATTTTGACCTGAGAAATTACAGTTTGCAGGAGTTTGAGGTCAAAATTGATGAAAATCAAGGGGTTTTTGCCAAGCTTTGCGAAAATAGTCACCTCAAGCAAGAATCACAATCTGAAAACCATCAAAATATTGGGGTAGAAATTACAAATTTACTCAATTCTGTAAGTCCAGGCTACGCAGATGGGGAAACTGCTACACTTCCAGAACAAATCCGCCTCTGGTTGAGAATTGGTTATTTAGAAGAGAATATAAAACAGCTAATTGCAGACATTAATCAAGAACGAACAGGCGATAATCGCCAATTAATGTTGGAGTCATTGATTGGGGAACTCAAACAAGCTATCCTGACCGTCGATAGTGATGGGTCAACTTCAGAATTAAATGAAGTGCTTGAACGAGTTTACAACAGCAGTGACGAGCAAAGGCAGTTTATTGAGTATTCTAAAATTGATCCTGATGGCGTAGAATACTCCGAATCATCTCAAAGAAGGCAAGCATTACCAATCTGGATTTATGGCGATGCAACGTTATTTGCTCTGGAAGTTGAGCATTTAATTAAACCAACTTGGCAATTTGTCTGTCATATCAACGAAGTTCCGCAACCGGGTAATTTCACTTGGCTGGATATTGTCGGTGAACGAGCCTACGTTATTCGGACTGCTAGCGGTGAATTGTTCGCTGGTAAACTTCAGGATGTGACGCAACGGGGGAGTTATCCGAAATTTGGTTTACTTAACTACGGTTTAGAACCCATCGACATTGATGTTTTTTATGGATTTATTTTCATTCGCTTTACTTGGGAAGGCTCAAGATTAGCTGAAAGTTGGTATCTACCCGGCTTATTAGAACCCTACCAACTGGAAAATATGCAACCCATTGGTGGAGTCGGTCAGTATGACATTAATGTAGAGGTGGATTACAAGCTGTTGTGGGAAAACTTCTTAGAAGATTATCACTTTCCCATGATGCACAAAGGTTTAACTCGGCGGTTTGGGGTGTCGAGTGATTGTGAAGGCATTAACGGCATGATTATTCCCATGCGCGATCCGGCTTCACCCAGCTTAACCCCAATCGAGCGACAATATTATGATTGCGCCAAAGCGATCGCTCGACATTCTTGGGAACGTGAGCAGCAATTACAAGATTTTGCATCTGAAAATCATTCTTTGCCCGAAACGCTGTGTTACTCAGCATTCTGCTCGATGTCGGTGCAAGAAGAAATCCCCATGCCTTTTTCTTTGAGCGTATTTCCCGAACACGTCCAAACTTTTTCGTTAGTTCCCGCCGGGCCAAGAGAGTGCCGTTTTCATGTTCGCAGTTACGGACATATCCTCAACCCCCACGACACCAACAGCAAAGCTATTGAAGAGGCACGTTTAGCGAATATCCAACTACTTTTGGAATCGTTACATGAGGACATTCGCGTTAACTATATCTGTCAAGACAGCGTTTCATCGCGGCTGTTCGAAAAAACCGGAGTATTCAGTATTGCCGAGTTTGATGTTGCTAAGTTTCAGGAGGCTATCCGCGCCAAGCTGCCAATAACCAGTCGCCAGAGGAAACCATTATGACTGAAGGTGTAGGAATTCGCTTATCTTCCCCCTTGCTCCCTGCTCCCCTGCCTCTTCTTAGGTACTCATAACATGAAACTAGATGACCGCAATCAACCCACGCAAAACGCCCTCCATATTCAGGGCATAATTGCGATCGCGATCGTCAGTCTAATATGGGCGACGACCTTTCCACTTACCAAAGATGCAGTCACTAACTTTTCGCCAGCTGTACTTACCGCCAGCCGTTTCACCATTGCAGCAGCGATATTTACCCCGTATTTACGCTCTTTAAACGCTCAGATATTACGCGATGGTACAGTTTTAGGACTTCTACTTTTCGCTTGCTTTGCCTTCCAGGCGATCGGGCTAGAAACCGCCAATGCCAATCGGGGAGGATTCATTTTTAGCCTAAATGTGATCATTGTACCCCTGTTGGCAGCGTTATTAGGTCAGCCCTTACTTCTTAAAACTGTACTCGCCGCCACAGTTTCCCTCATAGGTATCGGTATTATGTGCTGGGAAAATGGCTCTCTAGGCATCGGTGACTTGTTGTTGTTTGGTGAAACCTTCATTTACGGGGTTTATATGCTGGTACTCCAGGGAACGGCACAACGCCACTCAACTTTATCCCTGACTGCCATTCAATTGTGGATTGTAGCAGTGTTAAGCGTCGTCTGGGCAGCACCGGAGATGGTCGGACAATTTGAGGCTCTGAGCAATAACTATGGCATTATCCTCTACCTCAGCCTGGTAGGGACTGCTGGCACTATCTGGTTAGAAACAATAGGTCAGCAATGGATTTCAGCTTCCGAGGCGGCGCTATTGTGTACCCTCGATCCGGTACTCACGTCCGTTTTTTCCTTTTGGCTACTCGGCGAGAAGTTTGGAGTACGCGGTTTGATTGGCACGGTTTTGGTACTAACTGCATTGATTTTAAGTCAGAGTAAATCTCAATACATAGACCGAAAATTAATATTTGGCGCAGAAGATATTTAAAAATTAGTAATTTTAACTTTCTTTTTTCTACTATACGACCTTGGTTAAAACTATGCTGAAGTTTTCAATTGAATTTCGACCTCCTATTCCTCCTGCAAAAACTTTGACTATAGGCACATTGGGGCCTAGTGGTACTAGTAGTGACTATGCTTCAAACTATATAGTCAAACAATTAGAGTCAGAACAATTAACTGGAAAAATTCAGTTATTTGATAGCTTTCCAGATGTCAAAGAAGCTTTGCAACAAAATAAGGTAGATTTGGCTCTAGTTCCTCATGCTTACCAGCTAATTAATGAGTTTTATATGGAGCCAAGTTTTGATTTAGGTTTCATTTTTATCTATCCGACTCCAGTTTATGGATTGGCTAAGAAGAAAAATACAGAAGTAGTTTTTAAAGGAGCTAGACTTGTTACCCATCCTGCACCCTTACCTTTGTTGTCAAGGCTCTTACCAGACTCCCAAGACCAATCAGAAATTAAGGTTGATTTATCTCTTTCTACTAGTGATGCGGCAATTCAAGTACAGCAGGGTTTAGCTAATTTAGCTATTACTAATAAAAATGCTGTTGACGCTTATGATTTGGAGTTTATTTCGACTTATGGAAAAATTCCTATGAGTTGGTCGATTTTTTATAAAAAAATAGCAGAAAGTCATGTCTAAATTTTTTCCTACTCCCAAAATCACAAAAATTAATTCAGATGTAGAGTTAATAGCTTATGAATGCCAAGACACGCTTGTTCAATTAGTGTATCTTGCTCCTGGAGCTAATTTTGCACTACATGAGCATTTAGAAAGTCAGATGGGGATGATAATTTCTGGTCGTTTAGAAATGAACGTCAACGGAATTAAAGAAATTATTGAGCCGCTGCAACAAGCATATATTGCCAATGCTTATGTTCCTCACGGTTCTGTAAATATTTTTCCAGAAACAGCACTGGTATTCGATGTAAAACGTATCATAAATTCTTCAATAAAAACTGACGAGGTTTTTATTAGAGTATCGCCTACAAAAGATGAAATTACTGGCTTCTCATGCCAATCTATTGTTGCTTCTTGGTTTGAAATCGCAATTACGGAAATCCTGCCAGGAGGTATTATCCCAATGCACAAATCTGTTAGCGAACAAGTGGGAATAATCCTTAGTGGTCAGCTGATCATGTCTGTGGGAGACGAACAGCAGCAACTAGCTTATGGTAGTATTTATTACGCACCATCTGATGTGTTTTTTGGAGGATATAATGCTTCTGATGAAGTAGTATCTTTGGTGAAAATTGTGATTCCACCTTGCTCTCATTTCTCTTATCAAGATGCTTCTTTTAGTAAAAGAACTGCGCGATCGCTAACTACAACCTAGAGGACTATTAACATGGATTTAGGACTAACAGGAAAAGTAGCTTTAGTGACAGGAGCGAGTGCTGGCATTGGTTATGCCATAGCGCAAAAACTAGCAGCAGAAGGCTGTAATTTAATAATTTGTGGGAGAAATGCAGACCGATTAGAACAAGCCTATCAAAGTCTAGTTAATTCTCCAGCCAAAATTATCACCTGCTCGGCTGATGTTCAAAAGGCAATTGACTCTGAAAAATTAGTGCAGTTAGCTCTCAATCAATTTGGGAAAATTGATATTTTAGTAAATAATTCTGATGGCGCTAAATTTTCCAGTGTTGCTGTAGAAAACCTATCTGATGAAGATTGGGGAACTGTGTTTGAAGGAAAATTAATGGGCTACATCCGCATGACGAATCTGGTTTTACCTACTATGAAAAATCAGCGATGGGGACGAATAATAAATATTATTGGCACATCCGGGAAAGAACCTTCCCCTCGTTTAATTAAATCAGGAGTAGCGAATGCAGCATTAATCAACTTTACCAAATCTGTAGCTACACAAGTTGCCAAGTGGAATGTGTTAATTAACTCTGTCAACCCTGGTATTATTGATACACCAAGACATAGAGAATATTTAGAAGTATTTGCCCAAAAGGAAGACCGAAATATTGATGCGATCGCACAAGGAATAGATAATACCATTCCTATAGGTCGTCGGGGTCTTTCTGATGAGGTTGCCAATTTAGTTGCTTTTCTCAGTTCAGAATGCGCTAGTTATATCACTGGTGTAACTATTCCTGTTGATGGCGGATTATCTACAGGAGCTTTTTAATAATAGATCTAAGCATTTTTTATCAGATCTTTTTTATCTCGCGCAAAGGCGCAAAGGCGCAAAGGAATAAAACTGCTGTAAATTGTATTTTTCTCTCTCTGTGTTCTCTGCATTTTGGCGGTTAATTAAAAAAATATATATCACAAAAAACATAACAATGATAGCTATACAAAATCAAAATAAAACTAAAGATATTGAAGCCATCTACCCCCTTTCGCCAATGCAGCAGGGGATGCTATTTCATACTCTCTATCAGCCTGAATCAAGAATCTACTTTGAGCAGTTTCGCTTCACTCTTCATGGCGATCTAAACAAGAGTATGTTTGAACAAGCTTGGCAACAAGTGGTGCAGAGACACTCGGCTTTACGGACTCTTTTTGTTTGGAAGAATCGTAAACAACCAGTCCAAGTAGTGCGTAAACAAGTTAATCTACCTTGGATTAACATGGACTTGCGTTTGCTCTCGTCCGAAGAACAGCAAACACAAATTAATTCTTTCTTAAATACAGATAAAGAGCAAAGTTTTGAACTTGACAAAGCTCCCTTAATGCGCTTTATTTTATTTCGGTTAGCAGACGAAACTTATCATTTTGTCTGGAGTTTTCATCATATATTGCTTGATGGTTGGAGTTGGCCGATTCTCTTCAAAGAAATCTTTGCTCTCTACGATTCTATAAACAACAATCAACAGTTATATTTAGCTCCATCTCGCTCTTACCGAGACTACATTAATTGGTTGCAGCAGCAAGACTTGTCTAATGCAGAGGGATTTTGGCGGCGAACTCTTGAGGGTTTTAATGCTCCTACACCTTTGGTTGTGGAACAAGCAGTAGGGCAGATTTCTCACCAACAGCAAACTAGTTATATTCGACACCAACATCTATCATCTGAGGCAACTGCTAACTTAAAATCTTTTGCTCAACAGCATCATCTCACTCTTTCTACCTTGGTGCAGGCAGCTTGGGCGTTGTTACTGAGTCGCTACAGCGGTGAGTCTGATGTGGTATTTGGGGCTACGGTGTCTGGTCGTCCTCATAACTTATCTGGTGTAGAGTCGATGGTGGGGTTGTTTATTAATACCCTACCTGTACGGGTAAAAATCCCTGAAACAAACGATTTGTTGCCTTGGCTGGTGCAATTACAACAAGAGCATATAGAACGGGAGCAGTATTCATATAGTTCACTGGTAGATATTCAAGGTGCGAGTGAGATTCCTCGGAATCAGCCTTTGTTTGAAAGCATTGTCGTGTTTGAAAATTATCCTGTAAACGCATCGCTGCAAGCACTTCCAGGAAATTTAAGAATAAGCGATCGCCAAGCCCTCGGAGAAACAAATTATCCTTTAACGGTGGTGGCAATTCCCGGTGAAGAACTGGTAATCAAAATCAACTACGATCGCAATCGCTTTGATGCAGATACCATCGACCGCATGATTGGTCATTTGCTGACGCTGTTGCAAGGGATTGTTACTAATTCTCATCGCAGTGCAGGCGAACTACTGCTACTCACACCAGCAGAGCAAGATTTACTCTTAGTACAGTGGAATGCTACCCAAGCAGCCAATCCCATAAATTATTGCATCCATCAATTATTTGAGCAGCAAGTTGAAAAAACACCCGAATCTGTGGCAGTGGTGTATGATAACCAACAATTGACCTATTTAGAGTTAAACCAACGTGCCAATCAGCTAGCGCACCATCTACAACGTTTGGGTGTCAAACCAGATGCACCCGTGGGGATTTGTCTAGAACGCTCTCTAGAGGCGGCAGTTGCCATATTAGGAACCCTCAAAGCTGGGGGCGCTTGTGTTCCCCTTGACCCTACCTATCCCCCAGAGCGTTTAGCATTTATGCTCAGCGATTCTCAAGCAGCGGTCGTCTTAACTCAAACACGTTGTAAATCGTTGCTGAATGGCAACTTTGCTCATCATCTCATTATGTTAGATGATGATTGGGACGAAATCGGCGAAGAATCTGAATTCAATCCGCAAGTTGAAATAAAAGCTGATAATTTAGCTTACATAATCTACACTTCTGGGTCTACAGGAACTCCTAAAGGTACTCTTGTCCCCCATCGATCGCTCACCAATTTAATCGAATACCATCAAGCGAAGATGATAACAGGCGTGGGTGTTCTCCAGTTTGCTTCCCTTAGCTTTGATGTCAGCTATCACGAAATGTTTGCGGCTTGGGGTTTGGGTGGAACGCTGTATATGATTCCCGAAAGCGATCGCAAAGATTTAGATAAATTAATTCAGTTACTTGGTAAAGAACCAATTGCCAAAGTTTTCCTTCCCGTCACCTTATGGCAACAATTAGCAGAAATATACGGAGAAGAAGAACAGCTATTTAAGAACATTAGAGAAGCGATCGCCTGTGGTGAACAACTCCAGATTACGCAACCAATGATTAGGCTATTTCAACGTCTGGAGAATTGCGCGCTCTATAATTTCTACGGCCCTACAGAAGCAGATTTAGTCACAGCTTATACTTTTAGCGACAAACCAGAAGAGTGGCCAATTTATCCGCCAATTGGTAAGCCTGCCGTAAACGTGCAAGTTTATTTATTAGACCGCAATCTCCAACCTGTACCGATTGGTGTTCCTGGGGAACTCTACGTCAGCGGTGATGGTTTAGCTCGTGGCTACCTTAACCGCCCAGATTTGACAGACCAAAAATTTGTTCCAAATCCGTTTGAGGAGGCACGAGGCAGAAGGCTATACAAAACTGGCGACTTAGCTAAATACCTAAGTGATGGCAACATCGAATTTTTAGGACGGATAGACGATTTAGTAAAAGTTCGGGGTTTTCGGGTTGAACTTGGCGAACTTGAAGCAGTTTTGAGCAAACATCCCCAAATTAACCAAGCAGTCGCTAAGGTGTTTGGGCAAAGTGCCAGGGAAAAATATTTAGTCGCTTACTTCGTACCAATTCAAGGACAGACAATCACCGTCGAACAGTTGCGTAATTTTCTTCAAGACCAGTTGCCAGATTACATGATTCCATCGGCTTTTGTACAGATGGAGATGTTCCACCTGACACCCAACGGTAAAGTTAATCGTCGCGCTTTAAGCGAACCGACGACCAGCCGACCGGAATTAGCTCAAACTTTTATTGCACCCCGGACTCCCACTGAAGAAATTTTGGCCGGTATCTGGAGGGATGTTTTGGGGTTAGAACAAGTTGGAATTTACGACAACTTCTTTAATTTGGGAGGACATTCTTTACTTGCTACCCAGGTAATTTCTCTGACACGCAAAGCATTTAAGATAGAATTAGCTCTGCGAAGTTTATTTGAATCTCCTGCGATCGCAACTTTAGCTAAAACAGTCGAGACAGCTAATCAACAAGAAATTTTACCAGAAATTGTATCTTTGAAAGTCGGGCGTTGGCGTAGCCCGTCGCAGACATCGCAAGACGGAGTATTGCCAATCTCCTTAACTCAGTTAGAGTTTTGGTTTTTCGAGCAATTCTATCCTGGTAATCCTGTTTACAACTTGCCGCTAGTTTATCGCGTCACGGGTTCGCTAGATGTGACAGCGTTGGAACAAAGTTTAAGGGAAATTGTACGACGACACGAAACCTTACGAACTACCTTTAAGGTTGAGAACGGACAAGTGGTTTATGCAATTTCCCCCGAACCTGTATTTGACTTCGCCGTAATAGACTCACAAGACATCCCTGAAGAGAAGAGGCAGGGGGCAGGGGGCAGGGGGCAGGGGAAATTGGCTCTTAGTGAGGCGAAACGACTTGCTGAGAAGGAGATTAAGCAGCCTTTCGATTTAGCGCGAGGGCCGTTATTGCGGAGTAAACTTTGGCGTTTGAGTGAAATCGAGTATTTGCTGGTTGTCACTACACACCATATTGTTGCTGATGGTTGGTCTTTTAGCGTGTTGACTCAAGAACTGGCAACCCTTTACGAAGCTTTTTCTCAAGACAAACCCTCGCCGCTAACCGAGTTACCCATCCAATATGCAGACTTTGCTAATTGGCAACGGCAATGGTTGCAGGGGCAAGTTTTGGAATCACAGATGCAATTTTGGAAGCAACATTTAGGTGTTACCCCTCCAGTCTTGAAATTACCAACCGACCATCCACGTCCAGCAGTGCGAACCTTCGCAGGTGCGCGTCAACCCTTGGTAATTTCTCAGGACTTAACCAAAGCACTCAAAGCATTGAGTCAGCAGGAAGGCGTAACCCTATTTATGACCTTGTTAGCAGCACTCAAGACATTACTTTTCTGCTACACAGGACAACCAGACATCATCGTCAGTAGCACTGTTGCCAATCGTACCCGCCCAGAAACAGAAGGACTAATTGGTTTCTTTGTCCACTTACTGCCATTTTGCACCAACTTAGAAGGCAATCCCACCTTCCGAGAACTACTGCGGCGGGTGCGGGAAGTAGCTTTAGGAGTGTATGCACATCAAGAAATGCCCTTCATCAAACTAGTAGAAGAATTGCAACCAGTCAGAGATAGTTACACACTGCTAGCTCAAGTAATGTTTGTTTTTCAAAACACTCCAGAAGATGATTTAAAACTGGCGAACTTGACATTAAAAGAGGAGTTCATTGCAACAGATACCAAAGACACAGCCGAGTTTGATTTGAATCTTACCCTCCAAGAAACATCAGAGGGAATTGAAGGCGCTTTAGTCTACAAAACCGATTTGTTTGAAGATGCTACTATTGCAAGAATGGTGACGATATTTAAAAAATTGCTTGAATATATTGTTTCTAATCCTGACCAACGTATTAGTGAACTTCCCTGTTTATCTGAAGGAGAAAGTTTACCAATTCAAAATTCAAAATTACCAGTAGCTAAGAACAGTTTTCAGAATGAATTTACTGAACCTGGCAACCCTATTGAAGAAGTTATATTAGCTATTTGGAAAGAGATTTTAGGGTTAGAACATATTAGTACTCAAGATAACTTTTTTGACATTGGAGGACATTCTGCTCTTGTTCTGCAAGTCATATACAAGCTACAAAAAGCTTTGCAAGTAGAGTTACCTTTAGTTTCCCTATTTGAAAAACCTACCATAGTTCAGCAAGCAGAAGCGATCCGCAATTTACGAAATAGTAGACATTTTGCATAAGTATTTTTTTTCTCACGCAGAGGCTCAGAGACACAGAGAAAGAGTATATCATCGAAACTTTTGCAAGGAGTCTAGCTTATAAACCACAAAATATCAATACAAAAAACTCTCTCAAACTCCTCTTCTCTGCGCCTTTGCGCCTCTGCGTGATACAAATTTCTTTTAAAACTACTCTAATTCAAACTAGAAAAACAATTGTGAAACCTTCCCTTTTTGACCTAACAGATAAAGTTGCCATTATCACAGGCTCCGCACGAGGCATCGGTAGAGCAATAGCTCAAGGATTAGCATCTGTAGGCACAAAAGTTGTAATTGCCGATATCAAAGCACCCGAATCAGAAGAAACAGCACAAAAGATTCAAGCAGCTGGAGGCGAAGCGATCGCAATTCCCACCGATGTTAGAAATCGCCAAGATTGTTTACGCCTAATTGAGCAAACCGTAGCCCACTACCACAAGCTTGACATCATGGTATGTAATGCCGGCATTGACATCATCAAATCAGCAGCTTCCTTAGAAGAATTAGAGTGGGATGACATCATTAACGTCAATCTTAAAGGATACTTCCACTGCGCTCAACTAGCGGCATTACAAATGATCAAACAAGGGACAGGCGGCTCGATAATCATGAACTCTTCGATCGGCGGCGTAGTGGGAATCAATGGCTCAGCGGCTTATACAGCAGCCAAAGGAGGGGTAAATTTACTTGTGCGATCGCTTGCACTGGAATGGGCAGATCATCAGATTCGAGTCAACGCTTTTGCTCCTGGCTACATCGACAACATCATGGAAGGGACTGAAACATTTCGGCGATCGCCAGACGAGGATCAGCAACATCTGAGCGCCGTGATTCCCATGAAACGACGCGGGAAACCAGAGGAACTCGTCGGCCCAGTAATATTTCTCGCCTCAGAAGCAGCCTCTTATGTAACAGGAGCAGTTTTGATGGTGGATGGGGGATACAGCGCCATGTAGGGCAGGTAAAAGAAGTTTCCTGGAGTACAACTATGCGAAGATTGATTAAATTTACTGCTATTCGCCGTCGGCGTTGGCATAGCCCGCCGCAGGCATCGCCAGCTATTATCGGATTTATCCTGGCGTTCGTTCTAGTTAGTTGTGTCCAAACCAACTTGCTCTACAAAGCAGTAGCCGGATCTCAAATCATCGTTAGTAGTTCTATCGAACCCAACACCTTTAATCCTCAACTGATGGAGCAGGGAGTAGGGATTTTGACTTTACTCTATGAAGGATTGATTCGTGAAAATGGTCGAGGGAAAATTGAACCAGCGTTAGCGCGATCGTGGGAGATTTCTGAAGACCAAAAGCAAATTATTTTTACACTGAGAAAAGGACTGAAATGGTCAGATGGCGAAGCCCTCACTGCTGATGATGTAGTGTTTACTTATAAAGATATTTACACGAATCCCGCCATTCCTTCTTATGCTAAAGATTTTTTGCAAATAGGCAAAACTCGCAGTTTTCCTACAGTGAAAAAACTGGATACTTGGCGTGTTGAGTTTACTCTTCCAGAACCTTTTGCCCCCTTTATTCGCACAACAAAGTTAGAAATTTTACCCGCTCATATTCTGCGATCGTCCATCACAACCAAAGACTCCGCAGGTAGACCGCTATTTCTCTCAATCTGGGGCACAGATACTCCCCCCAATCAAATTGTTAGTAACGGCGCTTATAAATTAGAATCTTATGTTCCAGGCGAGCGGATCACCTTTCGCAAAAATCCCTATTACTGGCGTCAAGATGCTCAAAGTCATACTCAGCCTTATATTGATCGCATTGTTCAAAGTACAGTCAGTAATAATGATACGGCGTTAATCCAATTCCGTTCTGGAAGTCTTGATTTTATTGATGTAAATCCTAATTATTTTTCATTATTGAAACGAGAAGAAAAACAGGGAGAATTCACAATTTATAATGGCGGTTCTCAAACAGGAACCACAGCTATGATGTTTAATTTGAATACAGGACGTAGAAATGGTCAGCCTCTAATTGATCCTATTAAATCTCGCTGGTTCAATACAGTGGCATTTCGCCAAGCCGTTGCTCATAGCATCAATCGCCCGCGTATGCTCACTAATCTCTTTGGGGGGGTAGGAGCGCTACAAAATTCGCCTCTAGCAGTACAAAGTCCTTACTATCTCTCTCAAGAAGCGGGTTTACCAGTCTACGACCATAACACTCAGAAGGCAAAAGCGTTACTGGTCAAAGCAGGTTTTCGCTACAACAATCAAGGTCAATTATTCGATATCAATGGTAATCGAGTCCGATTTACACTCACCGCCAATGTCGGTAATAAGGTATTGCAAAACATGGCTCCACTGATTCAAGACGATTTGAGTCAGATAGGAATTCAGGTAGATTTGAATTTGATTGCAGTAGGATTGGTTGTAGACAAGTTAACAAATCGTTTGGATTGGGATTGCCAAATTCTTGATGGTTTCCCAATGACGATAGAACCCAACGAAGCAGTAAATATTTGGTCTACGGTCGGTAACTGGCACTTTTTTAATCGCCAACCCCAAGCCGGACAAAAGCCAATTACTGGGCAGCAGATATCAGATTGGGAGCAAAAGATTGCCAATCTCTACATTCAAGGTGCAGCAGCAAATGAACCACAGCGCCAGCAGATTTATGCAGAAACTCAACAGCTTAGTCAGGAATATTTGCCGTTTATTTATTTAGTGAATTCGTTATCAATGGTGTCTGTGCGAAATCGTATTCAGGGGGTGAAACATTCTGCTTTACAAGGAACATTTTGGAATGTTTATGAATTGAAAACTAATACTGTTAATAATTAATACCAATTATCTTATGAAAATTAGTGAACCGCCAAGCCGCCAAGAGCGCCAAGTTTCCACACCGATTCCCGTCATCGATTTCCATAAGTTTATGGTTGGTGATGTTGTTGCTAAAGAAGCAGTTGCCGATCGCATTTCGTCTGCTATTCAAGAAATTGGATGTTTTTATCTCGAAAATTCTGTACCCCAGACCTTAGTTGAGCAAGTGTTTGCTCAAGCGCAGAGTTTTTTCGCATTACCAGATGAGGAAAAAAATCAAGTAAAACTTGCTCCAGGAACTAGCCGAGGTTACGTTGCTCGCGGTAAAGAGCGAGTATTGCTCGAAGCATTCAATTTTGGTTTAGACATTGCAACCGATGAAGCGGGTGTAACTCACCAGAGGTTTGGTGAACCAAATCGATGGCCTGCCAACCAAAGAGAGTTTCGCCAAGTGCTATTGGAATTTTTTACAACTTGTCGTGATACGTCTTTCAGTATTTTACAAGCGCTGGCGATCGCCTTAAAACTACCAGAGTCCTATTTCACCGATTTCCATATTGAGCGCAATTTCAACACCTCCATAAATCACTATCCATCCGTGAGCCAACCTCTTTCTCCCGCAGAGACTCGGTTTGCTGAACATACAGATTACGGTAGCATTACCTTAATATTTCAAGATGAGACAGCTGGACTAGAAGTTTGCACCAATGCAGGGGAATGGATTGCAGCGCCCTACCTCCCTGGTAAAGTTCTGGTTATCCTCGCAGATTTAATGCAGCGCTGGACAAACGACAAGTTTCCCGCCACGAAACATCGAGTTCCCCTACCCTCTAAATTCCCCACCAATCCCAGGTACTCGATTATCTATTTTGAGTCTCCCGATTACGATACTGAAATTACTTGCCTTGACAATTGCTTAGAGGAAAATGCAACTCCCAACTATCCACCAATTCGTACCCATGAATATATCAATCAAGTCGCAACAGGAGGCTATACAAATGTAAAGACGTAGCAATGCTACGTCTCTACAAAATCCTGATTCATACCTCATTTCTAGAAATTTTTAACGATGATCTCAATAAACGAACTTTCAAAAGAATCTATTGTTTCAACGCCGATTCCCGTCATTGACTTCCATCTATTTTTGGTAGGTGACACGGTTACTAAAGAATTAATTGCCAACCAAATCGCCAGTGCTTTACAGGAGATGGGATGTTTATACCTAAAAAATCATGATATAAGTGCAACTCTAATTGCTCAAACATTTGCCCAAGCCAAGCGTTTTTTTGCACTACCGCTAGAAGAGAAAAAACAGGTAGCTTTAACAGAAATATGCCACAGAGGATATATCCCTATGGGAAAATCAAGCATACTCAGCGAACAATTTTACTTTGGTAGAGAAATGAACCCAGAGGAATTGGATAAGCTAAATCATCCTTTTCATCAACCTAACCAATGGCTGCAAAGTCAACCGGAGTTTCATAAAGCGATGCTGCAATTTTTCACAGCTTGTCACGCAAGTACACTGAAAGTCCTTGAAGCCCTGGCTATTACTTTGAAACTGCCACAATCCTATTTTGCAGAGTTACATTCTGAGCAAAATCATGCTGTGGGTTTGCATCATTATCCTGGTGCATCTCAGGTTCCGCAAGCCCAAAATATTCGCCTGGGAGAACATACAGATGGCAATACTATTACTTATGTGTTTCAGCATGAGGTAGAAGGGTTAGAAATTTGTAGCAAAACTGGAGAAAAAATTCCAGTTCCCTTAATTCCTAATACAGTTGTCGTCATGGCAGGAGAAATTTTGCAACGATGGACAAACGATAAAGTCTATGCCACAAAGCATCAAGTTGCAATACCGTATGCATCCCAACACATCCAGCCAAGATACTCCTTTGCATTTTTTGCATCTCCTAATAATGATGCCGAAATTGCCTGTCCTGAGAGTTGTTTAGGGGTAAATGAAACTGCAAAGTATGCACCAATTTTGACAAGCGAATTTTACACCCAAAGAAATAATAAAAATAAATCGATTTTAAGTTCTTCTAAAAATTAGACTTCTGGTAAAAGTACTAATTCTCTACTTTCTCTCTGTGTCTCTGTCTTGAAAAGCTTCCTAGGTTGGGAAACCTGCCTACAGAACTTTTCGCTGCGCCTCTGCGTGAGACAAAAATAAAGTATTTATTCTCAAGGCAACCTGACAATGAATGTAGATATTTTAAAAAAAACAGTGCCAAGACCACTAGTTATGTTTGTTTATAGCTTAATTTTTATACTGGCTTTGATTTCGACTGCTGGATTAATCAATACGGTTTCACCCTCTTACGATACTCCTCAAAGTCTTGGTGATATCAGCACTAAATTTCAATATTTTGCTAAACACAAAGATGATTATGATGTTATTTTTTTAGGGCCAAGTACCACATATCAAGGAGTTATCCCCAAAGTATTTGATGAAACAATGGCAGCAAATGGTAAGAGTATCAGGTCTTTCAACTTTGGAATCATGGCGGCAAATGTAGCTGAAATGGATTTTTATTTGCAAAAGATTTTAGCTTTAAAACCAGCAAACTTAAAATGGGTATTTTTAGACTGTTTAGTTGACTTTTTCATGGAGGATTCACCAACTTCGATTAAAAATGTTTACTGGCATACTCCTCTAAAAACGATAGAAAATTTTCGATTAATCATTGAATCAACCTCTACTTTAAAAGAAAAGATTAACGGTTTTTATGCAAATTCAATAAGCTTTATCTATCGGTGGTTAGGAATTGGCTATTTTTCTAATTTTTGGCAACAACAACCTGAAGTATTACCAAAGGGAATATCTGGTGACAAATTGATACAGGAAGCTGGATATTATGCAATGGATTGGCTGGAAAATAGTGCAAAACGGAGAGAAATTTTTCTATCAAATTCTTTGGAGAGTTATAAACAGCAACTAAAGCAATCAAAATCAGGAGTTTTTGTTCGAGGAAATATATCTACATATCCACTTAATTCCTATGCAATTAAAATTCTTAAAAAGATAGCCTATCGAATTGATAACCAAGAGAAAATCAGTAAAATCAAAGTTGAACCCATTTTCTTTATTCCTCCAGTACTCAATACTGATTTTGACAATTCTGCTATTACAAAATCTTACAATATAGGATATATCCCGACTCTATTTGCTTTTAATAATCCTAATACTTTCACCACTTTATATGAAGTTGATCGCCGCTCTGATGGAAGGCATTTAAATCACCAAGGCGCTCAAGAATTCACACGCGCCTTGGCAGCAAAGTTTTCTCAGCATCTTAAGTTATCTCAAGAGGAAATATACCATCAATCGCCTATATCTATAAGTTCAAATTTATTTGGTAAGAGTTAATTTACCCATTAAAATAAATATGGTTTTTACAGAATTTCGTTTTTTGTTTTTCTTTATTATTATTTTCTGCGTCTACTGGGCTTTACAGAAACACAATCATCGTAAAACCTGGTTGCTAATTTGTAGTTATATCTTCTATGGAGCTTGGGATTGGCGCTTTCTTTCCCTGCTTTTGCTCTCGACAGTCGTTGATTACTTTGTCGGTTTGATGCTAGCTAGACCACAACAAGAAATTCAAACAAGCGAGGCACTACAACACGGAGAAACTAAGAACAGATGGATAAACCTATTTTCCTGGGATGCACTGCTGACTAAACCAATAAATCAGCAACAGCGCCAAGCATGGTTGGCGCTCAGTTTAGTTGTAAATCTAGGATTATTAGGATTTTTTAAGTACTATAATTTCTTTGCTGACTCTGCCTCAAACTTATTAATTTTTTTGGGGCTACCTATTAGTATTAAAACCCTTGAAATCATTCTTCCAGCAGGTATTAGCTTTTACACATTTCAAACTCTGAGCTATTCAATTGATGCGTATCTGGGTAAACTCAAACCTATTAGAAATTTTTGGGATTTCGCTTTATTTGTAACCTTTTTCCCTCAACTGGTTGCAGGCCCTATTGTCCGCGCATCTACTTTTTTGCCTCAACTCTTAACCCCGAAAACTTTAAATAATGTTGATTTTCAGGGATGTTTAACGCTTTTTTTGGTGGGATATTTTAAGAAAGCGTGTATTTCGGATAATCTCTCTCCATTGGTAGACCAGTATTTCACGAATCCAGAAATTTATACTGTCTTAAGTTGTTGGATTGCTGTGATTGCTTTCGCTATACAAATATATTGCGACTTTTCTGGCTATTCAGATATGGCGATCGCCTGTGCAGGTTTACTTGGATACAAGCTACCTCTCAACTTTAATTTCCCCTACCTTTCCAGCAATGTTACTCAGTTGTGGCAACGTTGGCACATAACCCTCTTCACCTGGCTGCGAGACTATATTTATAGCCCTTTGATGAAAATGCGACCAAAGGAGCAACGTACAGAACTCTTTAGGTCTAGAAATATTCTCATTCTGATGCTTACCTCTGGACTATGGCATGGTGCGGCTTGGCATTTTGTCGCTTGGGGAGGGTTGAATGGCATTGCTTTAGTGATTCACAAGCAATGGTCATCCTGGATTGCTCCTTACAAGCGACTCCAGACCCTTAGAAATATTGTAGGCACTCCCCTCACGTTTTACTGGTTTTGTGCCTCTGCAATCTTCTTTCGGAGTAACGATCTGGGCAGTGCTATACAAATCGAGAAATCTTTTGTATTCCTGAATTCTCCTGGCTCTCAAAACCTAGACATTCAAATTGGATGGATTTTTATACCTTTAATAATCATGCATTGGGCAGCCTATAAAGGTTGGTTTGCGGACTGGTGGCAGAAAATTCCTAAATGGAGTTTTGCCGTTTTCTATGGAGTGTTAGTTTCAACAATACTTCGGTTTGCAGCAATCAGTCCTCAACCCTTTGTCTACTTTCAGTTTTAATGAGCGTTAGCAAGAAACCTTTTTTTTAATTAAAAGCGATGAGCAAGAATACTATTTTGCAACCAATCAAATCTTTCTTTGACTATCTGTCATTTAATTTGCAATATGAATTGATGCTTTTATCATTTCGAGGTAAAAATAGAAAAGAAGTTTTTAATGATATATATTATCGTAATAGGTGGGGCGATCGCGAATCTGTTTCTGGCAGAGGTTCTAATCTTCAGCAAACTTTAGTTATCATCAAAAAGATACCAGTTTTGCTGGAAAAGCTTAATGTGAAAACAATGCTGGATGCTCCTTGTGGAGATTTTTATTGGCTAAAAGAAGCAGAACTAAATCTAGAAAGATACATTGGATGTGATATTGTTGCCGAATTAATTACCGAAAATCAACGTCATTATGGCAACGAAACTAGAGATTTTATCAATCTCGATTTAGCAACAGACGAACTCCCTCAAGTTGATTTGATTTTCTGTAGAGATTGTCTAGTACATCTCTCATTTAAAGATGCTCTTGCTGTAATTAAAAACTTTAAAAAAAGTAATTCTCAATATTTGTTAACTACAACTTATCCGGGAATACTTGAAAATAAAGATATTGTTACGGGTGATTGGCGAGCAATCAATTTGCAATTACCTCCGTACAACTTTCCAGATATACTCGACATCATTGATGAAGAAACGACTGAAAGAAAAGACTACAAACAAAAGAGTTTGGGTCTATGGAAATTGAGCGATATCGAGTTATAAATTAAGCCATTATATCTATAAGAAAAATGCATATTCTGGGAATTTCAGCTTATTATCACGATAGCGCCGCCGCCTTAGTTGTTGACGG
Organism: Nostoc sp. B(2019); assembly: GCF_010091925.1. GTDB lineage: Bacteria > Cyanobacteriota > Cyanobacteriia > Cyanobacteriales > Nostocaceae > Komarekiella. Next base: position 168,600 of record NZ_WVID01000013.1, read on the forward strand.
TGACATTGTTGCTGCCGCTCAAGAGGAGCGTTTTTCTCGCAAAAAACATGATGCGAGATTTCCCAAAGGTGCGATCGCCTACTGTCTCAAACAGGCAGGAATTCGATTGCAACAAGTAGATCAAATCGTTTTTTACGATAAGCCATTAGTTAAATTTGAACGGCTACTGGAAACCTATCTCGCCTACGCGCCCAAGGGTTTGCGTTCCTTTATTGCCGCGATGCCAGTTTGGCTCAAGGAAAAGCTTTACCTCAAAACGCTCTTAAAAAAAGAACTGGCGACCCTCGGAGATTGCAAAACAGCGCAATTGCCCCAACTTTTATTTACTGAACATCACCAAGCTCACGCCGCTTCTGCCTTTTTCCCCAGCCCCTTTGAACGGGCGGCGGTGCTGTGCCTTGATGGCGTAGGAGAATGGGCGACTACTTCAGTTTGGTTAGGAGAAGGCCATCAACTAACTCCTCAATGGGAAATTGATTTTCCCCACTCTTTAGGGCTGCTCTATTCTGCCTTCACCTACTACACAGGTTTCAAGGTCAACTCTGGGGAATACAAACTCATGGGTTTAGCGCCCTACGGTGAACCCAAATATGTAGACCATATCCTTAACCATCTCTTGGATCTCAAGGAAGATGGAACCTTTCGGTTGAATATGGACTACTTCAACTACACCACGGGGTTGACCATGACTACTCCGAAATTCCATGCGCTGTTTGGCAGTCCGCCCCGCGAAAGTGAAGGTACACTAACCCAACGAGAGATGGATTTAGCTCGTTCTATCCAACACGTTACCGAGGAAGTCGTTTTGCGTTTGGCAAGAACGGTTAAGAAGGAACTGAACACAGACTATCTCTGTTTAGCTGGTGGAGTTGCCCTAAATTGCGTCGCCAATGGACGTATTTTGCGAGAAACAGGTTTTCGGGATATTTGGATTCAACCCGCTGCCGGAGACGCGGGGGGAGCAGTTGGGGCAGCATTAGCTATTTGGCATCAATATAATGATAAGCCTCGCTTTCCCCAGGATGGGGATGCTATGCGGGGGGGCTATCTAGGCCCTAGTTTTGGATCAGGAGAGATTAAAAACTATCTCCAGTCTGTAAATGCGCCCTATCAATATCTAGAAGATGACAAACTCATGCCTGAACTTGCCGAAATTCTAGAGCAAGAGCATGTCGTCGGTTGGTTCTCTGGACGAATGGAGTTTGGGCCACGGGCTTTGGGCGGTCGTTCGATCATCGGTGATCCTCGCAGTCCCAAGATGCAATCGGTAATGAACCTGAAAATTAAATACCGTGAATCTTTCCGTCCCTTTGCCCCTTCCGTCTTAGCAGAACAGGTTTCCAACTACTTTGAAATTGACCATTCCAGTCCTTATATGCTTCTGGTTGCACCCATCAAAGCCGAGTTGCGAATTCCCATGACAACACAGCAGGAGGAGTTGTTTGGCATTGATAAGTTAAACGTGAAGCGATCGCAAATTCCCGCCGTTACCCATGTAGATTACTCGGCTCGGATTCAAACCGTTCATCAACAAACCAATCCTCGATACTATGATTTGCTGCGTCATTTTCAGGCCAAAACAGGCTGTGCAGTTTTGGTGAACACATCATTTAATGTCCGGGGTGAACCGATTGTGTGTACACCAGAAGACGCCTATCGCTGTTTTATGAGAACGGAAATGGACTACTTGGTACTGGAGAACTTTCTCCTCGCCAAATCTGATCAACCCCAGATACACAAAGATGAATCTTGGAAAACAGAATTTGAATTAGATTAACGCCCATGAACGAAATACAACAACTTGATCGTAAAGGACTACGGGATTTTGGATTAATTGGCGGTGCGATCGCGGCTGGTTTATTCGGTAGTCTACTACCCCTAATACACCATGAATCTTTACCAATTGTACCGTGGCTGATTGCTGCCATTCTTTGGGTTTGGGCACTTATAGCCCCCACCACCCTCAATAGTATCTACCAAATTTGGATGAGGATTGGTCTAGTTTTAGGCTGGATTAATACGCGCATCATTTTAGGCATTGTTTTCTATGCTTTATTGATGCCAATGGGTCTAGTGATGCGGGGTGTGTTCCGTCAAGACTCAATGAAAAGAAAGTTAGATGCTGATTTAGCAACCTATCGCGTTATCGCTCAAGTAAAACCTAAAGAAAGAATGGAGAAACCTTTCTAATGTTTGAAACAACACAAGACTTACTCAAAGATTTATGGGGCTTTTTGAAAGAACGCCAAAAATTCTTTCTGCTTCCACTCATCGTCACACTATTGCTCTTAGGTATCTTGATTGTCTTTGCACAAACATCCGTGCTAGCACCCTTTATTTACACGTTATTTTAAGGAATGTAACGTGACAACATCATTAAAGGGTTGGGTAAAGGTAACGCTGAGCCTCGGTTTGCTGCTCGGCGGGATTTTCTTGGGGTTGGCTGTCGTTGAAATTGGCTTACGCATTGCCGGGATTGAATCCAACACATTTTATACCGTTGATCAACACAGAGGTTGGGCAGGACGACCATACACGGCTGGGTGGGTTCGTGACGAAGGAGAAGCTTATGTTCAATACAACAGTGAGGGCTTTCACGATCAAGAACATCCAAAAGTTAAGCCAGAAAATACCCTCCGCATTGCCTTGCTGGGAGATTCCTTTACAGAAGCACGACAAGTGCCACAACCACAAGGAATTGCAGCAGTCATCGAACGTGAACTTGAAAATTGTCCTACCTTAGCCGGTCGTGACGTAGAAGTGATGAACTTCGGAGTGAATGCCTATGGAACTGATCAGGAATTGATCACCTTGCGGGAGAAGGTCTGGGACTATTCACCAGATCTCGTACTCCTGAATTTCTATACTGGCAACGATGTCATCAACAACTCCCGCACCCTCACCCAAAAAATGGTGAGTATGACTGCTATGGATAATAGCGCTCTTACAAAACCCTACTTTGTCTATAAAGATGGTGATTGGGTGGTTGATGACACATTTGTGAATATGGATACCTATCGCTCCCAGCAATCATGGTGGCATCAAGCTTATCTCAAAGCTCAAGACCACTTGCGGATTTTACAGGTTCTAAAACAAGCAAAATACGCTTTCGCACTTCCTCATCAAGATAACGAAAGACAACTACTTGAACCTATCCAGCAGGGTAAACAAGACCCCCAGCCTGCAAAAGCGTCTCCGTTAACTGACCCTGAATGGCAAAATGTCTGGAAGCAAACAGAATGGCTTGTCTACAACACTGCAACTGATCCTGAATGGCAGGAAGCATGGCAACTCACAGAAGGACTAATTCGCTTAATACATAATGAGGCGATCACCAAGAAAGCGAATTTTGCTGTGGTGACGCTAACAACTGCCCTCCAAGTTAATCCCGATCCTAACGTGCGTCATGCTCAGGAGGTATCAGGGCTAACAGATTGGTTTTACCCAGAAAAGCGGATAACAACGTTAGGAGAACAAGAAGGTTTTACCACGATCAATCTAGGACAAACTTTTCAGGCGTATGCCAAGCAGAATAACGTTTGCTTACACGGGTTTGACAATACTTTTCCCTGTGACGGACATTGGAATGCTTTAGGACATCAGTTAGCAGGAGAAATCGTTGCTAAAACACTTTGTAAACAGGGATTGACGAAAATAATTACTAATTCGTAATTAAAAGAGTTTTAATTAATGCAAAAAATAAAGCCTTGGCTACAAAATTTATTGCTCATGCTGGCTGGAGTTATAGTTGGGCTGTTGATCATTGAGACTTTTGCCATTAGTACGGGAGTTGCTGCCCCGCAAAAGTCTAAGGCGCAAATTTTTTATCAATTTATTCAATCTGATGCTGAATTAGGCTACAAACCCAAATCTGATCTCAGAGACTTTAACACTGTTTGGAAAGAAGCAAAAGTTGCAGAAGTTGCTAATACAGATAGTTATGGATTCCGCAATTTGGGAAAAGATTACACAAAATCCAACTTATATTTTATTGGAGATTCGTTTACATGGGGTCAATGGGTGAGTGAGGAAAAAATATTTCCCAGACTTGTGGAATCAGAACTGAAGCAATCAGTAATTAACTTAGGCGTTCCAGGTTATTCTTTTGCCCAATATGAAACATTATTTAATGAATGGATCGTCAAATATAAACCTAATACAGTAATCTTATCTATAGTTGCTAATGATTTAACTAATTATTCAGCAGATATTGGCCAAAAAATATACAATACGCTTAAAGAAAGAAGTTCTTCACCTTGGTATGAAAAAAGTTTCTTGTACCAGCTTGTATTGAAGAATAACAAAAATAGCTTACAGACACCTATCTCTAAAGAAGCAAAAAATGGTTTAACTCTGTTTAATTTATCGCTGGCGCAACCTGAATCAGGTGTTGGTGTAGATAGCGATTATTTGACATCTGATGCTGTTGTAAAAGTAGAAACGGCTTTATCACGAATTATTAATCTGACTAAAGAGAATCAAGTTAAACTGTTTGTTTTTCTTATTCCTTCAAAAGAATCAGCATATATCAACAATTACATTGAATTGTTTCCTGAAGATTTAACCTTGCTGAAAAATGAAGAAGTTGGGTATCAGCGGCTATGTGATATCGCTACATCCAAAGAGGTAACTTGTGTCAATTTAACTAATGATTTTAGGAAAAATAGTCAGCAAGAAAAGCTTTACTTTGATATCGATGGTCATTGGAATCCTGCGGGACATCAACTGGCCGCTAAGGTAATTTTAAATACTTTAAGAAATAATTCGTAATTCGTAACTAATTGTTTTGAAAAAATCAAAAGCAAATGACAACAAGTCAAACAACTACAGAGGAAATATCTAACGAGATGCCGACGGTTGAAATGGAACCCCAAGATGTGTCTCGACGTATTCCTTATCCTCCACCAACCCCATATCCGATGATGGGTGCTGCTTCAACAGAAGAGATGCCATCTTTTGCGATGGATGGCGAAAATCTTGGGGGTTACTCTCAGTACGGTGTTGCTGCTACTTCTGGGGCAGAAAATCGGCTAGATGTCTTTACCATTGGCAAGGATAGCGCTATGTACCACAAAAAGTGGGATGGCTCAACCTGGAGTGATTGGGAAAGGCTGGGGGGGTACTGTATTTCTGCACCAGCGTCGGTTTCTAGAGGCGGGAACCGGATTGATACCTTTGTGATTGGAGGCGATCGCTCCGTCTACTATAAATACTGGGATGGCTCAACCTGGAGTGATTGGCTAAATCTTGGGGGCTACTCACAGTTTGGTGTCGCTGCTGCTTCTTGGGGAGAAAATCGGCTGGATCTTTTTATCGTCAACTGGGATGGAGCCATGTACCACAAGTACTGGGATGGCTCAATCTGGAGTGATTGGGAAAAGCTTGGTGGTTACTGTATTTCTACACCAGCTGCGGTTTCTTGGGGATTAAACCGGATTGATACCTTTGCTTTGGGGAGCGATCGCGCCGTCTACCATAAGTGCTGGGATGGCTCAAACTGGGTTGGTTGGGAAAAACTCGGTGGCTATTCTCAGTATGGTGTCGCGGCTACTTCTGGGGCAGAAAATCGGTTAGATATCTATATTATCAGCCGTAATGGTGCAGTCTATCACAAGTGGTGGGATGGCTCAAATTGGGTTGGTTGGGACAATCTTGGTGGCTATTCTATTGCTGCACCGGCTGCGGTTTCTTCACAAGCAAACCGTGTTGATAGCTTCGTTCTGGGTAGCGATCGCGCAGTTTACCACAAGTGGTATAGCGTAGCTGATTAAGAATATGGATTTGTCTCGCGCAAAGGCGCAAAGGCGCAAAGGCACATGGAACGCCATTTAATCTTGTAATTGCAAAAAGAGGCAAATGACAACAAGCTATTCAACTACAGCAGCAATCGGTATGCCATTTCCGGCAATGAGTCCTGCTTCAACAGCGGATATGCCAACATTTTCCACCGATGGGGAAAATCTAGATGGATACTGTCAGTATGGTGTAACAGCCGCTTCTTGGTCAGAAAATCGGCTAGATGTTTTGATCACCGCTAGTATTGGCCCTCTGTGGCATAAGTGGTGGGATGGCTCAACTTGGAGCGATTGGCAAAGACTCGGAGGATATTGTATTTCCTCGCCAGCAGCGGTTTCTTGGGGCCCGAACCGCATTGACACCTTTGTTTTGGGTAGCGATCGCGCCACATACCGCACATGGTGGGATGGTTCAAAGTGGAGCCGTTGGGAAAACCTTGGAGGGTACTCTCACTATGGTGTCGCCGCCGCTTCTAGTGGTGAGAATCGGCTAGATATTTTTACTGTTGGCATTGATGGCGCGATGTCCCACAGGCGTTGGAATGGTTCAGTGTGGGGTGAGTGGGATAATCTCGGAGGTTACTGTTTTGCTGCACCAGCTGCGGTTTCTCGCGGGACGGACTGCATTGATACCTTCGTCTTGGGGGGGGATGGCGCGATATACCACAGGGGGTGGGATGGCTCAACCTGGAGTAGTTGGGAGAACCTTGGAGGGTATTGCCAGTACGGTGTTGCCGCCACTTCTACTGCTGAAAATCGGCTAGATATTTTTACTGTTGGCTGTGATGGTGCAATGTACCGCAAGGTATGGGATGGTTCAACCTGGAGCGATTGGCAGCATCTAGGAGGTTACTGTACTTCTGCACCGGCTGCGGTTTCTCGGAGTCCGAACCGGATTGATACCTTTGTTGCGGGTGGCGATCGCGCTGTTTACCACAAGTGCTACTAGAACATCGATTCAGAGTTAGAACAAAACAGCCGAGTTTCTTTAAGTGGCAAAATTGCCTTTTCAATAACGTCACTTTTGAGAGCCATTTAGTAAAGAGAATTGTACAAAAATCAGTGGTTATTCTATATACATTTATGGATTTATTAGGAGTTGAACCTCATGTATATCTATCAAGTTGAAATTTCCAATTTTTGTAATCTAACTTGCTCTTATTGTCCTCACCCTACTCAAAGTAGACCGAAAGGAAATATGTCATTTTCTACATTTGTAGATGTTGTTGAATTGGCAATTCAATGTGGGCAAAAAGATTTATTTCTTAATAATTTTGGAGAACCCCTACTTCACCCAGAAATATTTGAGTTTATCTCCTATGCTAAAACGAAGGGGATTGAGTGCAATTTTATCACCAACGGTATACTACTTGATGAGGCAATGGCATGGCGCTTGTCTGAATTGGGCGTGCGTGATATTTATCTGTCGGAACATCTTGCAGGACAGAAAGAGCGTATTCAAGAAATGTTTCAGGATAATTCTATTCCTTTATCAATCGTATATACCTATAATCCTCATAAGCAAGAAAAGCATGACTGGGCTGGACAAATTGCTTCTAAAACAACATCAACTCGAACTTTAACTAGTACTCTACAACAGTATAAGCCGTGCATTTTTGAGACTAAAAAGCGAGTTGTAGTTTTATGGGATGGAAGTATCAATACCTGTTGTATAGATGTGAACGGAACAGGTATTGTTGGTTATGTTAAAGATTACCTTGGTAGAACCAATGAGTATGAATTTCATGCAATTCCACTATGTAATACTTGCGACTTAATGCGTGATGAATAGTTCATTTTCTATAAAAGCTTTTCTATCTGTACAGAAACGCTAACTATTACCCAAGAGATAATCATCCATTTTTTAGGAATTTTTTAACGATGACTTCAATCAACGAACTTGCAAAGCAAACAACTGTTTCAACACAGATACCGATTATTGACTTTCATCCATTTATTGTGGGTGACACCAATGCCAAAGCAGCAGTTGCTAACCAAATCTCTCACGCTATTCAAGAGGTAGGCTGTTTTTACTTAAAAAATGGTGTTCGCCAAACTTCAATTGACCAAGCCTTTGCTCAAGCAGAGAAGTTCTTTGCACTCCCATTAGAGGAAAAACAGAAAGTAGCCTCAGCAGTAACCGGGCGTAGTCGGGGGTACATCCCATTTGAGAAAATGTTCATTGGTAATCAACCAGGACAGTTACACGAGTCCTTTAGTTTTGCTAATGAACTTGATCCAAACAAAGTTGGGGTTGACAGTTATGCAGAGGCGTTGGATGTTCCTAATCAATGGCCGCAAAATCCGCCGGAATTTCGTCAAATCATGAAGCAATTTTTCTTGGCTAGCCAGGAATGTGCTTTGAGGGTGTTGGAAGCATTAGCGATCGCCTTACAACTACCAAGTTCATATTTTACTAATTTACATTCTCAGCAAAATCACGCCGGAGTTTTCAATTACTACCCTAACATCTCCCAGGCTCCAAAAACAGGACAAACTCGCTTTTATGAACATACTGATTTAGGCAGTATCACCTTACTATTTCAGGATCAAGGAGGAGGGCTAGAGGTATACACACCAAAAGGAGAATGGATCACCACCACCTCGGTTCCTGATAGCATTTTGGTAATGCCGGCAGATATGATGTCACGATGGACAAACGATAAATTTTGCGCCGCACCTCATCGAGTTTCAGTACCAACTAATTTCCAAGCAGTGAAAGAAAGGTACTCATTTAGCTTTTTTGTGATTCCTGATTATGATGTGGAAGTTACTTGTTTAGAAAGTTGCTTAAAAGCAAATGAATCTCCCAAATATGCCCCAACCTTTGTCGGCGATCATCTCTTGAAGAGAACCAACGATCGAGCCACAAAATATGGGCGTAGTGGTTCGTAGTGAGCGATTTATCACTCAAATTTAAGGACTAAAGTCCTTACCCTTTGGGTGACGCTCCTACGTCGCTAACGCTGCGAAGAAAGTTAGTCGCTCATGGGGGAAACCCCCAGACGCTCGCGGACTCGCGCTTCGCTGCGCTATCGCCCTACAGCCCTTTGGGCATCCTACGGCGGGCGTCTCCCCTTTTCCCAAAGGGAGAGGCTAGCGCCAAGGGAGAAGACCGCGCTAACTCACTACAAACTTATTTTACTTCACCGACTTTCAACTTATGAACTCCATTAAGGAACTTGAAAAACAGCCTGCGATTTCAACGCAGATTCCCATCCTTGATTTCCATCAGTTTACTGCTGACCAACTCTTACATGCAATTCAAGAGGTTGGCTGCTTTTACCTAAAAAATTGTGTTCCCCAAAATGCAATTGACCAAGCCTTTACCAATGCTAATGGTTTCTTTGCGCTACCAGAAACAGAAAAAAGACAACTCGCCTGGAAGGACGGCGCGGCTCTCGGATACTTTTACACTAAATATAACGGTGACTTTCGGGAAGCTTTCGTGTTCGGCGAAGCTGTTTTAACAGAGCGAATCGATACAGATTCCACTGTGGCGCAGCAAGTTCATCAACACCTTGCAGGCCATCCCGCCTTTCGTGATGCTGTGCAGCAATTATTCACAGCTTGTCATAATGCAGGCGATCGCATCCTCAAAGCGATCGCCATTGCCCTAAACTTACCAGAATCTTACTTTTGCGATCGCCATCCTCAACAAGCAGACTATGGACTTTTACATCGCTACTACGAGGTATCTGAACCGCCGCAACCTGGAGAAGCACGCTTCGAGGAGCATACAGACTGGGGTAGTCTTTCCTTGCTTTTTCAGGATGACAATGGTGGGTTAGAGGTTTGCACTAATGCCGGAGAATGGATTGCTGCGCCTCCACTCCCGAACACCCCCATAGTCTTTATCGCAGATGTCATGCAGCGATGGACAAACGATAAACTACCTGCTACCAAACATCGAGTACTTATGCCAGCCAATGCCCGTATTCCAGAAAGATACTCCTTAGCCTTCTTTCTTTCTCCTGGCGATGATACAGAAATTGCCTGTATTGAGACTTGCTTAGATGCTGGCGAATCTCCTAAATACCCGCCAATCCTAACCAAGGAATTTTACAAGCAAAAAACTGAAGATTTAGCAAAAAGATTTAACAAGCCTCAATAGAACAAAAAGGTGTGATGTAATTCCGCTAAATCAACCATAATAAGTAGTTTGTAGTAGGGACTTCATTCCCCAAATCCAGGACTAAAGTCCTGACTACAAACGAACATTTTTTATTCAGCTTGATTAAGCATTACGAAATTAGTCTGTTACCAATTCTCAAGCAGGGCAATAGGTGCAGATGGTGGGGGAAAAGCAACATCCAAAGCACTCAGTTCTTCTGTAGTGAACTTAAAATCGAGGGCTGCTCGATTCTGTTCAACGTGGGCGATACTGCTAGCCTTGGGAAAGACTATCACCTCTTGATGTAACAACCAAGCGATCGCCACCTGTGCAACTGTTATCCCGCGCTGTTGAGCAATTTCCTCCAATTTCCGATGTTTGAGTAGTTCGCCTTGTAGCAAAGGCGAATGCGCCATCAGAGGGATTCCTCTTTGCCGACACCAGGATAACAACTTCCACTCACTATTGCGATGCTGCAAATTGTAAGGGACTTGATTTGTCGCAATAGCTTCGCCTCCAGGTAAAGCAGTGGCCTCTTCCATGTCCTCAACATCAAAATTGCCAACGCCGTAATCTCGAATCTTGCCAGATTGTTTCAGCGCCTCAAATGCTGCCAACGTTTCTGATAACAGTACAGGCCCCCGCCAATGCAGCAAATAAAGGTCGAGATAATCCGTCTGCAAACGTCGCAAACTATTCTCACAAGCTGCGATCGCCCCTTGCCCAGTTGCATTACGAGGAGCAACCTTACTCACAAGAAAGACTGATGAACGACAATTAGCGATCGCTTCGCCAATTAACCTTTCCGCCCCACCATCACCGTAAATCTCTGCCGTATCAATCAACGTCATTCCCAAATCTATTCCGCGACGCAAAGTAGCAATTTCATTTTCATGCTGAGCGATCGCTTCACCCAGTCCCGCAGTCCCCATTCCCAACACTGGCATCAATTGACCGGATGGTAAACAAACGTTTTTCATAAACAACTTCTTAACTTTATCCACACTCACTAGCTCCACTTATTTTCAGATATTTTTCAGCAATAAAACCCAAATATTACATTAATTTCTAATAGCTTAACAGACATCAATTTATATTTTAACTAGTAAAAAAAACTCTTGCATTCTCTGCGCCTCTGCGTGAGGCTATTCCTACTTTCAAACACCAAATCAAAAACTTAAAACCACATTATGAAAATCGCCTTCTTTGATTACCCTGTCACCCTAGCCGAACCACCCAAAACCGGAGGAATACGCCTAGTATCTTATGCCTTAGCCCTGCGTTTAGCTCGTGCTGGTAACAAAGTTTTATTCTATGGCTCAAAAGGCTCCCATCGAGAATTTGAATACTACGAAGATGGCATCACTTATCGCCGAATTCCAGACTCATGGCTCGATAAAGTATTAGAACCCTTAAACTTTCTTGATAGCTGGAACCTCTCAAATCCTAAACGTCCTTTTTATGCATCCAAATTATTTTTCTGCGAATTTTACCGAAAAGTCGCCCAGGATATTCAAGCACAGCAATGTGATGTGATCCATATAAACATTGTTTTTCAATTCGTTCCCCTCATGCGTGCTTATAATCCTAAAGCCAAAATAGTCTTACATATACATAGCGATTTTCTCCCATTATTCGATCCAGTAATGGTTGAACAGTGCCTTAAGTCAGTCGATTTGGTAATTGGATGCAGCGATTACCTGACAAATCAAGTTCGTAAATACTTGCCTCATGTTAGAAGCCAAACCATCTACAACGGCGCAGATATTCATCACTTTACTATTTATAATGAACACGACAATAAAAAAACTAATAAAAAAGATATTAAACAAATCCTTTTTGTGGGCAGAATTTCACCGGAGAAAGGCGTACACATTTTAATTGATGCCTTTAACAAAGTAGTATCTCGTTATCCCCAAGTACAGCTGAAACTCGTCGGTTCAGAAAACGCCTTAGTGCCGTGGTACACATTAGATAGAGAAGACCCTCAAATTCAGAATCTTCGTCCTTATTATCAAGGTAGCTATCGATCGCATTTGCAAAATCGGCTGACTTCTACCGCAGCCAGTTCAGTTTTTTTTCTCGGAAAAGTTCCCCACTTCGAGCTATTTGAGTACTATCAGCAAGCAGATATATTTATTTTCCCATCTGTCTGGAATGAGGCATTTGGGATGCCGATTGTCGAAGCAATGTCAATGGGATTGCCTGTTATTGCCACGCGTGGGGGTGCTTTCCCCGAACTGGTAGAGGATGAGAAAACAGGGTTATTAGTCGAGCGCGGGGATGCAGATGCCTTAGCTGAAGCAATTTTGCGGCTGCTTGGAGATGACAATCTCAGAATTGCAATGGGAGAAGCTGGACAGCAACGCGCAATTGAAAAGTTTGCTTGGGATTATCAGGCCCAAAAGCTGTTACACCACTATCAGCAATTATAAAAAGCTTTATTTAGGAGTTAATCATGTTGGCAAGTACAGAAAAAACGCCACTGACTATTTTTCGTGAGATGAAACTGTTTATTATTGTTTGGGTAGGACAGCTCATTGCATCTATTGGTAGCAGTATCACCGCATTTGCTTTAGATGTTTGGGTTTACGAACATACTGGTTCTGTCACCCAATTTGCTTTTATTACCCTTGCAAATACTTTACCGCTCATCTTACTTGCACCCATAGCTGGTTTATTAGTGGATCGCTGGGATCGTAGATGGACAATGATTCTCAGCGATTTATTTGCAACTTTGGCAACAGTGGCGATCGGCATTTTATTTATCATTGGTAGGCTAGAAGTCTGGCATATTTACTTAGCCAATACCTTCAGCGCTATCTTCGTGGCTTTTCAGATACCCGCTTTCATCGCTTCCATAAGCCTACTAGTACCAAAACAGCACCTTGGCCGGGCTAATGGAATGCTGAGTCTCATGAATGGCACTGCGCGGCTCCTAGCGCCACCTTTAGGGGGTATTTTGCTAGGTATGATTTCTCTCCAAGGGATTATCGTACTTCACTTAACCAGCGTATTTTTGGGTATTGCTATTCTATTGCTGCTTCGATTTCCTAAAGCCAGCACTCCTGCTGTTGCGATCGAGGGAAGTTCTTTTCTAAAAGAAACAACTTATGGATTGACCTATTTAGTTGCTCGACCAGGATTGCTAGGAGTGTTAATCATCTCAGCTTTTAGCATTTTCCTTGTAGGAGGTGTTCAAGTGATCACCATACCCTTGGTCTTATCTTTTGCTCCCGTAACAGTTTTGGGAACTATTCTTTCGCTCTTTGGCGTTGCTGTTTTGGTAGGGGGCTTGCTGATTGGTATCTGGGGAGGTCTACAGCGTAATATGAATATGATATATGGCTGTATGCTCCTCACGGGTGTGTCTCTTCTTGTCGCCGGTTTGCAACCTTCTGTTGTTGTCTTTATTTTTGGCGTCTTTTTATTCTTCTTGATAAGACCAATAATTGCTAGTTCAACGCAAGCTATTTTTCAGTCTAAAGTTGAACCATTAGTGCAGGGTAGAGTCTTTTCTATAAAAGGAGCGATCGAAGCCGCAGGTTTACCTCTAGGCTATATTGCGATCGCGCCCTTAGCAGAAGTTTTTGAACCCTTAATGGCTACTGATGGTTTTTTAGCTGGAAGCATCGGACAAATAATTGGTGTTGGTACAGGTCGTGGTATGGGACTCCTATTTATAATCATGGGAATCTTTACTATTTCAGCAACCTGTATTGCCTACTTCTTTCCCCGTTTACGACTTGTGGAAGATGAACTACCCGATGTTGTTGATGGAGTTGCGATCGCTATACCCAACCCAGACATCGCTACCGATAAATCTTCTAGCAATAATGACGCAGTTCCTTTGATATCCTAAATTTGGCGTTGCATAATCATGGTTGTCTATGATTATTTTATTTTTGTCCCAATAATGGATTCATCTTGATCCATTAGTAAGAATTTAGAACTATTAATTCTCATAACTTCATATTTTTCTGGCATAAACACAGAAGTTAAACTAGCTACCATATCTGCAATAGGAGCCTTAAAAACTAGCGAAATCTCCAAATTAAAAACGGATTTTGGAACAGTTTTAATATTTAAATACAATTTTTTTTGATTTACATACCATACTCCCATAAATTTATTACCTATTAAAAGTTCTTTAGGTTTCGAGAAAATAAATGTTTGAATTGTGGTTTGTTCATAGGTCATATCATCTTTAAATTGAATAGTGATTTTTTCTCCAGGCTTATCAAAACGCCATTTTCCAAAAAGTAAAATTTCTATTTCTATATCAGAATGCTTACTATTATTCATTTCTAACCTCAAATTAGCTTTGGTTCTAATTGTCCCTATTATTAACAAATGTGCTATTAACGTCTGAGAAAGTTTCTTTACAAATTTGGGTACGGGAAAAGAATAAGTGCATCTGCCAAACTAACCAAGACCCCACCCGCCACGCTCCCATTGAAAGGTGTTCCGCAGTTAATGGGCATAAGCCAAAGGTATCTTGGTCATAGTGCAACCATTGGGCCGGTAGGTGTCCCATCGGTGTAGTGGGGGACAATTCAAAAGTTAATTGATCGTAGTCTAACCAGTTTCCCTCTTTTCGCCAACCAAGGCGATCGCCAAGTCTCTTTTCTGTTTCGTAGTCTACTTGACCACCTATTTCACTCCAGATACTTTGCTGCACACTAAAGCCGAAATAACCATGACTGTATTCTCTCCAAAGTTGATCAATGATGTAAATAGCTTCACAAGAAAAGTTATTAATATCTTCCTGATAAACTTCATTCCAATAACTTTTACCGATGAGTTGTAGCATTATTTTAGTGGTTTCAATGTCAGCTTCTTTCCACTTGGACTGTGCGAGTAGATCTCGCAGTTGGGTATAATTAATATTTTTATTTGTCTGAAATTCTTTTGTAAACGTAGCGTCATTAGTTACGCTCATCAATCCAGTTTCTTCAACAGAAGAGAGAGGACTTATAGAAACTAAATTTACTTCTGCTAACTCTAATTCTTTTTTTTGATTGGTGAGTTGCTTAGATATATAACTGGATATTGAGCCAATATCTTTGTCTAGAGATACACAATTATCTGTCAAATCAAAATTACCAATTTGCCAATCTAATAATTGAGATTGAATAAAAGCTTCTTTTAGTCTTTCTTTTTTTTCGTAAGTTGCTACCATAAAATCGAGAAAAGTTTCAGAAATTGCTTCAGTTTCTTTAGGGATTAATAAATTCGACTGAGACTTCAAAATATTATCCGCTAAATTTTTAATGTCTCCAACAGTTGCATAAAAATCCTCATCTACTTTTACTACTCCATCTATTAAAGATTGAAAGGGACTAAAGTAATCTTGTAAATAATTTTCAAAATTGATTGCAGTCTGGGCGATTTCTACTATTTCTTGACGAACCCTATAGGCTTTTTTTTGATATTCGTAAATTTCTTGATAAATTTGTAAATCTTGAACTACTTGCTGGACAATTCGCTTTTGAGTTTTGGTATCTTCTGTGAGTGATTTAAGTCCTTCACTAAGCAGTTTTATTTTTTCTAACATCAAAAAAGAGGCATTACTCAACAGTAAAACCGCTTTCAGATTCTCTTGCTTTTCCCGTTTTAGCTCATCAAGGATTTTCTGATTGTTTTGATTTTTTATCTCTAGATTTTTTCTCTCTTCATCCAAACTATTTATTTCAATATATTTCTGTACAAACAGCTTTTTTAAGTCATCCGTAAGCTTCAGCAAAAAACTTTGATAACTATCCTTATAATTTTCTAGGAAATTAACAAGATGAACATAGTCACTAATTAATAATTGGATTTCTTTAAAAATTTCTCCCTGACTAATTTCTTGTTTGTGCTTAATTATTCCTCCAAAGTGATGATGATATCGAACACCTTCCTTGATTAATTTTCTACGCTCTTTAATTTTCTTTTGAAGATTTTTTAACCGATTATTTTTTAAAATAGGTAACTTATAGATTCGTTCATAAATCCTAATCTTTTTATAAGTAATGAGTTGTCTTTGCTGTTTAGTTAGCATGACACTGGTTCTCAAAAGTATGAGTAGCCGCTAAACTCTCACCCATTTCAATACCTTGGGGTCTTTCTCGTAGCGGTAAGTCAAGCCATCGTTAGTAGTGATGAATTTGCCTTGACTAGCCTTACTTCTGATGGTGTTAATAGGAGAGTCTGTTAACGTCTGCATTTCCTTATGTGAAAGACCTGAGATTGTACCTATTTCTGATTGAGTTTGAGGTTCATTCTGGGGTAAAATATCGATTGTGGCTTGAGCATTTTCGGGAGTATTGGTAATCATTTCTTTTGCTTTTTGCAGCCGATAATCCTGCACAGTCACAAGTTGCCAACTAGAATCTTGTGAAAGTTCTAGAACCCATTGATGATAATTAAATAGGCTCTCCCGATGTCCAACACTAAGAAAGGTTGTTTTCGTTTCTTGCAATTGTTGATATAAATTGCCTTCATTTTTCAAATCTAAAGCACTCGTTGCTTCATCTAAGATAGTAAAGCTCGGACGAGTCACTAACTGTCTTGCAAAAGCAAGACGTTGTTGTTCTCCTAACGATAATATATTCTCCCAAGGAACTTCTGTATCAAAGCCATCGACTCGACTGAGCAAGTTTTGTAAGTTAACTTGTCGCAAAACTTCTTCAAGTTCTGCGTCGCTCATTTGACGATTTGTCTGAGGATAGAGTAATTGTTCGCGTAAAGTTCCCAAAATTATGTAAGGACGTTGGGGTAAAAATAAGACTTCTTCTAGAGGAGGTCGCACCAGACAACCAGTACCCGCATTCCACAAACCAGCGATCGCTCTCAATAGAGAACTCTTACCTCGACCACTCGGCCCAACAATTAATAAACCTTCTCCCGGTTGAACAGATAGTGACAAATCTTCAACGATTACCTGCTCATAGTCTGGTGTTTGTAAGGTGACATCCTCAAAAGCGAGACGGTTTTCTTCTATAGTTTTAATGATACTTACATTTTCGGGTTGTTTAGTAACAGCTTCTAGGGCATTTGAAAACTCAGCTAAACGCTCAACGTAACTGGAAAATCGCCCTGAAGTTCCGAATTCATTGATTAAATCTGCCATAGCATTAGCAAAAAAACCGGTAGCTAAACTGGCTTGACCAACTTGTCCGAAATCAATTTCACCATTAATATATAAAGGCCCAAGTACTAAAAACGGAAATATTTGGATAACAGCCTGATATCCTCTGTTAAAAAGTTCCTTACCTCTCTCCCAATTAATCTTGCGTTCAGCACTTTTCAGAACATTACTAAATCTTCGCTGAATTATATTTGATTCTTGGTCTTCTCCCTGAAAAAAAGCTATCGATTCAGCGTGATTCCGAACATGAGTTAGAGAATAATTGTACTCGGCTTTCAGTTCAAGTTCTTCTTGATTAATCTTATTTAATTCTTGAGTTAAGTAAATAGCAATTAAATTGCCTATGATCGTATAAACAAGCATAACAACAGCGATCTGTTGGGAAATTGACCAGACAATTATTAAAAAGGTCGTCATTTCCAGTACTTTTTCTAAGAAAGTAGCTGAAAAACTCAGAGCATTACTGGTAACGGGTTCAATTTCTTGGGATAGACGTTGATCTGGATTATCAATATCGGATTTAAAGTTGATTCTATAATAGGCACGATTGTTTAAATATTTTGATAAGATGCGGTTATTTAGCCATTTATACCAATCAAGAGCGATTTTTTTTCTAACAAATTTAGAAAATCCTACTAAAAAAGTTACGCTGATCAGACCAACACTGTAAAGCCCTAACGTTTCAAGAAACTTAGCAATATCTTTCTCTTCAATGATGACATTGACCAAACGGTTACTAATGAAAGTATTGGAGGCAGTTACGCCCACAAGCGCGATTATTAATAAAATCAGAAGAACAAGCATCCCCCAGGCGCGAATCACATCTGAAAATGCTCTTTCTCCTGGCTCGGTTGGATACCAGTAAGGCCCTGCGATCGCTTTGACATTCTCCCAAAATTTATTAAAATCTGAAGAAGCATTCATTAAGGGTTGAATGAAAGAAACTTGGGTTGGCATATTCTAGAAATAAACTTTAAAAGTAACAGCAAAACTTGAAGAGTATCCCGCCAGTTTTAAGCAGACATGATATTTAAATAATGGCCTTTGAGGTTTAATCCGGTGAAATCGGACTCAGAGGCCATTTTCTCGTTTTACCGCAATTTGGCGCGTTAGCGTACCCTTCCGGGAAAGCAAGCTATGCGCTTTCAACAGGATAAGGAATCGCTTAACTTGATGCCATTAAAACTGGAATTTTAACGAATGTAATAGTGAAATTATTCTTCGGTGATTTCAATTGTTTTTGGGGGCTGAACTTCTTCAAAATTATTAGTGATTGTTGGGTTAAGTTCATTTTTCAGCTTGAGTTTTAGATCCTCTGTGATAGGTAAATCTTTAATTTCTTTGAGAAGATATCTCACAGATTCGGTTTTACGACGTTCTGTATAGATGTTCTTAAGAACGGCTTCAATTCCATATCCCGCTAAAGCTTCCCCTACAAGCGTTGTCAGACCAAGCACGCCTAGACCTCCAATGATGCCAAATGGGCCTCCCAATCCTGCAAGAGCAGCTACAACAGCGGAACCACCCACCATCCCTGATGCAGAGATTGCAATCACAAGAAGTATGCCAGGAAGACCCAGAGCAGCGATTTTTTTAACGACTTCATCCATGGTAATTACCTACAATCCTTGTAATTTTGGTTAAATCTTTATTAAGGGTACTAGTATCTATTCACCCTTATTTGATAGCTTAGTGCTTAATCGAGATGGTGACTAATTTTTCCTTTTACATCTGAGATAGCCACCGTTCTTGGAGAGGTCAAATAGTCTTGGCCCGTTAGATCACCACTGCGTCCTGTTGTAAAATTTAGTTGGACAAAATACTACACAACTCATCGATTTGTTGACTTTTTTCTGTAATCAGTCGATGAGCTAAGGCTTTTAAATGACGAATATTTTCCGACTTGACATTATCTATTGCTTCCAAGTCACCCGTTAAGAATGTTTGAAACCGATAATAAGAACCTTTAATTTCTTTATCACCAGGCTCAAATAATCGTTCTAATTCTCCGGCTACTACTTCACTACCACCGTCCATCACAATATTTAAAAGCGGTCTTCCCCATTGCAACAGTCCCCAATTTTTGACTTCGTTATAAGTATAAACACTCGTGAGGGAACCCGTACCCAAGGAAACGACTAACATATCATCTGTATGTAGGACTGGTCTTTTGTCTTGTTTACTAATTTTCGCTTCCATAATCGCCAAATTAGCTGGATTATTAGCGATCAATCCTCCATCAACTAAAGTATAAAAGCCGTTGGGGTTATGAGAAGTAGCAACGCGATAGGGAGGAAAATAAGTCGGAGTAGCACTAGTTGCCATTGCTGCATCTGTGAGCGTAAAGCCTACGCTTAACTTGCGAAACTTTTTAGATTCTGTCTGCTGCTTTTCAATTTTGTTTGTAAAGAATATGGGAATTCGCTGCTCAATATCGTAGCTAGTCACGAAAACTTCTTTGAGATTCTTTTCAAGAGGGGCATTACCAAAATATTTCCTCATAATTTCCTCTCTTCCGTCAGAAGCATATTTTGGCTGGACAAACATATCTTCTAGAGGGCCGAGTATGTGTTCTAAGAATGGCTCGTAAAAGATCTCAGCCCCATACTCAACATATAGCTCGGCGAGTTGCTCAGCACTATATTCAGCAATCGGTGAGCTATCAGATACATTTAAATCTAAATGGGGTTTAGTTAGTCCAAGTGCCAGAATTCCTCCGGTTGAAGTACCAGCAATTAAATCGAACAAACTCGAAATCGGCTTTTGTGTGCGCTTTTCAATTTCTGCTAGTATCAGTGCCGGGATAATGCCCCGAATACCGCCTCCATCAATGGAAAGTATTTTATATTTAGGATTGGCTGTGGTATTCATAGTTTTTTTCGATCGCTCCTGAGTTAATTCTGATTGTTGTTGCTGTTGGCTATTGGCTGGAACTTCGCGTTGCTTAGTTTGGGCTGTTTTAGCTTTCCCTACCTGGGTTGGCTGAGGAGTTTGGATGTTGGCAGCTTTTTCGCTGTTTATCCTTGTCCCTTTTTTTCCTTTTGGCTGACGCTCCTCTGTCGCTAACGTTAAAGCAGCTGTCGCCTGAGTCGGTAAATCCTCCGCCAGCACCGCAGTTTCTTGCGGAGGTATCTCCTCGGAACTGCTTGTTATCTGATCTTGTCTGTCGCCCTCATTGGATGATTGGGCGATTAGCTGGAGGCTTGGCGCTTGGCGTATCGTAAATGGAAGCTGCGCCAAATCCCAACTAGGATTGCCATGCAAGGTTCCATTATGGGCTTGGACAGTTTGGTCTTGGACAGTTGCTCCTTGTCCTTCGCTTAATGTCCAGTAAGCTACTAATCCTTGTTCATTCCCGATTAGAGGTTGAGCGCGATGCGTTTGGATTTCCGCTTGGGAACAGGGTAAATTCCAAACACTGATATTGGCTAATTGCCCTGTGAAATATATGTTGTTGTGTAAAGTTGCGCCAAGAGTTACAGCACTAGTTGCTTTGTTTAAGGAGTCACCTGTAAAAGAGCCAGCATACTCATGGTCATCAAGATATATAGTCAGTTGACCTCGATTAAAAACGATCGCAAAGAAGTGCCATTGTCCAACAGTTAATTCTCCATTGCCAAAGGTTTTAATAACTTTGTTAACCTTGTCATCGATGTATACATCTAGGTTCCCTTCTTCACTGATGCCAAACTCAAAATTATCACTGTATCTATCTGAAGAACGGGCAAAAAAAACATTGCGCGTCCCGTAAGTACTGGCTTTATTTGTTAGTTCATGAGGATTAATCCATCCTGAAATCGTAAAGGCTGAACTCCCCTCAGCAAAAACACCACCAAAATCATTCCTGCCAAAATCTATGTAATCATCCTGACCATCAAATGTCAGAACTGATTGGCTATATACCTCTGTCACAACATTTTATTCTCCAAATAAGATAATTTTTAATTCGTAATTAATAAATTTAAAGATGTTTGAGAAAATTTAATAGTTACATGACTCGTTTGTCCTACTTCAATATTTACTGAGAATAAAATTTATGTAAATCCTATTATTGCAATTTATAAACTATATTAAATATCCATGGATTAAATTTTTATTATAATTTTCAATCAAATCTTAGCAGCAATATGAAGCTTTTATCCTTACTACAATCAACATTTTTTCATAATAATTATCATTAATTAATAGATTAATTTGATAGCTTAAGTTTATTGAATACCCAATCATTCTTAGATTGACAATTTTATTTGACCTGGCGCAGAGAATAAAGTTTTAATTGAATCCAAAATTTAATTATACTTTTTACATTCAATATTAATGTATTTATAAATAGTCATTTTCTATCCTATAAATCTATTTCAAGATAACTTTTAGCAAATTATGATGAAAATAGATCCGTTGAAGTAAAGGATGAACTATCTGATTAAATAAACTTACTTGTTTAAAGTAATATGCTTAACCTAAGCTTCCAAATAATCTCAGCTTTATCAAGAAAATGCAATAGCAGGTAAGACAATATAAGTAAATAATCAGGTGACAGTTAAGACATTTAAGACATTTAAGCAAATAGTAGTTAGACAGTTAAGACACTTAAGACACTTAAGCGAACAATTAGGTAAATAGTTAAGACACTTAAGACACTTAAGCAAATAATTAAAATATTTAAAGCAGTTAATAAATAATAATTACTAACTGTAACTTCTTTACAGTTAAGCTAGACTTTACTCATAATGGGGGTTAAAACTGCTAAGATCCTATTGCAAAAAATATTTTGACAGTTTTTGACCCTTCTGTTTTCGGCTTTTGTGAGCAATTTCAGACTGGGTATGTACCAAATACACCAATACTGAGTACTTTTCCTAACTCAGGACTAGCTACGCCCCGCTACCGCGCTTCAGCACTGAAGTATGGTTAATCCTAGTCTTGACTGTAAATTTTATTAGGATACATATTTTCAAAGTAGGCAATAGCAACTTCGCCTAATGCCTTAACCGCAACAGCTCCAATTGCAGGTTGAACAACTTGGCCAATGCCAGGAAAAAATCCTGCGATAGTACCCCCTATCCTGAAAAGTAATTGTCCTCCGCCCATTGCTGTGATTGCTGCGGCTATTGCTCCTGCACCACCAGCAGGTATTGAATTGAGATCATAGACTTGAGCAATTCGAGTTACTACAGCTGCCTGTACACCAGCTAAACTAGTATGAAAGGTTAACGCGCCGATCGCAGGAATCCCACCAACAACTCCTGCTGTTGCTCCGCCTCCCATCATTAACCAAAGTTCATCTCTAGCTTGGTCACGACAATATTTAGGCATAAAAAAGAACACCATGCCACAAAAGGTTTTTTGTCTGCTAAGGAATTTTTAGAGCCGCGATCGCGCGATGCGATAAGTAGCATTGACTCTCAAAATGCTTTTTGTTTCTAGCTTTCAAGGTTCTGGATATGCATCTTCCCAAATGAGACTATCTTAAGGATCTAAAAGCTTCCATCCATGATATTCAGGATTGTTTTAGACAAAATCCATCCAAAGATATGAGGAATAAGGAATTTTAAGCATTTTTGACACATTCAGAATCGCAAGTAATTATGTCCCTGTTGGGGCGTGGGGCATGAGGAAAAATTACTGAAGCGATCGCGTACCCGTTTGCTAAGAGTGCGATCGCCTCCGGCGGGGCGTAGCCCATCGCTGTTTTTTACTTCGAGTCTTTCAAAGTAATTTGGTAGTTTTGACAGTCCAGTTAAATCTGCATTCAATTGTTTGCACAGCTTGGTAATATCAAATAAAATTTAGTTTTAATTTCCAAAATTAATGAAAACTCCTTGGCAATCTTCTTACTCGGTGACGTACCCGCAGTACACCGTTGCTTGTAGCGGTTGGGTGCTGAAACGGTTTTTGAGACTCTTAACTGAACCACTTAAAAAGCTGAGCCGTTGGAAGTTGATTCCGCTTGGTAATATTTCAACTTCTGTACCCAGTCAAAGCTTTAAATTGGGAGAATTTACAATTGATTGGCAGGGTAGCGATACAAAACAGCCAAGTCTGCGGATTAGTCATCAAAGTAACGAAGCAAAAACAATATGGCAGACATCTCCTGGTTATAGCTTTGTCAGTGGGGGTGATGTTCGCCTAAACATCGTTGAAGAACGAGGTTCTATAGAAATTGACGAACACAAATATGCAGACTTTACCCATCAAACTGTTGATAGCATTAAGCAAGAAGACGATACTCTTATAATTTCTGGCCGTCTTCAAGGTCGCAAAACTGCCAGTAACGAACCCAAATATATTTTAATGTTGCGAACTGTAGGGTCAAAAGAACTTGATTTTAAAGTGCAAATTGTTGATGGGAATGTCAATCAAACACAGTTGCAATTTACAACTTCTCCAGACGAACACTTTTATGGTTTTGGAGAGCAATTTTCTGACATCGACTGCAAAGGACAATGGATACCAATTGTCTGCGAGGAGGGAGGCATTGGCCGTGGCGATCGCGGCCCGAAAACTCTCAATCTGCTAGGTGTATCTGGTAATAGATATTCAAGTTATGCCCCCATGCCCTACTTTTTAACTAACAAGGGGCGATCAATATTTCTCACTAACACTGAACCCTCAATTTTCAACTTACGCGATCCATATATTGCAACTATACGGGTTTCATCGAGTTGTATGCAGGGGCGAATCCTTTGCGGCGACACACCTCTAGACATTATTGAACTTTATACCAACTATGTGGGAAGGATGCCAGCACTTCCCGATTGGCTAAATAGTGGGGCGATCGTGGGTATGCAAGGAGGTACGGAGTTAGTCCGGCAAGTGTGGTCGCAGTTGCGTGACCTCGACACCCCTATTGCTGGATTTTGGCTTCAGGATTGGGTCGGTCAACGCCGTACAATAGCGGGAAAACAATTGTGGTGGAATTGGCAACTTGATGAAAGCACTTATCCAGGTTGGCAGCAGTTGGTAACTGACCTGGCAGAAGCAGAAATTTCGGTTGGGGTATATGTCAACCCTTTCCTGGTTGAGCGCCCACACCAGCCAAACCAAGCACAGCGTAATCTCTATAGAGAAGCCATACAACAAGGCTTTGTAGTTAAAACTCAAGACGCCCAACCATATTTAATTAAAAGCACTGACTTCTCCGCAGCTTTGCTAGATCTGACTAACCCAGATGCGCGTAAATGGTTCAAAAGTGTTCTCAAGGACGAAGTGATAGGCAAAGGCGCTAAATTTTGGATGACTGACTTTGGGGAAGCAGCGCCGTTTGATGGAGTGTATGCCCATGAAGCTGGACTACTCTATCACAACCAATATCCAGTTGATTGGGTAACAGTTAATCGGGAAGCTATTCAAGAAGCAGGTTGTGAAGGTGATGTTTGGTTCTTCAATCGAGCCGGATTTTTGCAAACTCCATCTCAGAGTACAGCTATGTGGTTAGGAGATCAGAATACTTCTTGGGGTCTAAATGATGGGATAGCGAGTGCGCTCAAAGGCGCAATTAGTGGTGGTATATCTGGGTTCAGTATCAACCATAGTGACATTGGTGGGTATACAAGTATTGCTAACCCGATTTTAGAAGCTTTAGGTATAGGATTTAGGCGATCGCGCGAACTGCTCTATCGGTGGATGGAAATGAACGCTTTCACGCCAGTATTCCGCACACACGAAGGCAATCAGCCAGAGAAGAACGTTCAATTTTATACAGACAAAGACACCCTGGCAACTTTCAGTTATTGGGCGAAAGTCTATGCAGCACTAGCTGAGTATCGCCAGCAGTTGATGGTAGAAGCAGCTACAAAAGGATATCCCCTTGTTCGGCATCTTGTTCTTCATTACCCTAATGATCCTAATGTTTACAAACTAGAAGATCAGTTTTTGCTGGGGAGTGACTTTTTAGTAGCACCAGTGCTGAAGCCAGGTAAAAACAGCACAAACATATATTTTCCAGCTGGCGAGTGGGTTCATTTGTGGAGTGGCAAGACCTACAGTATGAAAACAGGTATACTGCAAAAAGTTCCTGCTCCACTCGGACAACCTGCTGTATTTTATCGGCAGGGATCCAAAGCATCTGAATTAGTCTTGAAGGCTCTCAAAGCTAAAAGTCTACTCAATCTATCGCCTGAGCGATAAAGTTGATGGGGGAGCTTTCAAGTAGAAGGGCTTAATTAAATCAGAGCTAGTAGTAAGCGGCTCTAGCCTTTGATAACCTTATATAGAGCGATAAATCGCTCTCTGCGAGACGCTACGCGAACACTACGAACAAAAGTTTTAGCTTACATTTAATTACGCCCACCTACTTACCCATAGTTCATCCTGACTCTCTGAAATTAATGTATGGGACGGAAAATCATTTAGAATCTGCCGAGTAGAAAGGAGAATCCATACCTCTGCTAGCTTCTTCGGTTATGTCACCATTAAAAAGCTTCACACTGAGATTTCCATTAACTTGTTTAGTAAATGGAATCAATATGCCATCAATATAATTTTGTGCATTCTCTACAGAATCAAATTCATAAAAACCACCAATAGTATTAGTATTCAAAGCACTTAACCAAGTTTTGGATTTCAATCCTGAAAATTTTTTCATTTCTACATTGATTGATTTCCAATCAATTTGACTAAAAGGAATGGAAACTTGATACTCGGCGTATAAAAATACTTTGCTTGCTGGCATTTTTGATCCTATTGTAAAAGGTGGCTGATTGATAGCGATCGCTAAAATAGTAGCAAACCATCTTATCTAAAATCAGCACTAATTCTTTACTAATTTGCACTAATAAATAAATTAAATATTAAGAAACTCTGCCAAATCTAGTAATTAATTCTTCCCGTGATAACTGCATGAGTAATGGAGTAAATTCTCCTGGTGGTAAAGCTAATAGTGGTTCAATAACTGCTTGAAGCTCGTTGTCTAATGAACCAAAACGAACTTGTAGTAAGTTTTCAACAACAAGACGTTCTCCTTCAAGTTTTGCTTGTTCCCGATCTTGTTGATAAAGTGGTTCTAGTCGCATAATTAACTCCCGATCATCCTCTTCGGAATTTTGATTTACTCTCAAGTTTTGTTGTAAGTTATAGAGCAATTCTAGCGTTGCTCTGCGGAATGGGTGATTTGATGATAGCGCTTCTAATTCATCAATTGCCTGTCTTTGTACTGCTCCTCGACCGAGAATTCTTAACCATAGTGTTTCCTGAGTACGTGGTAACTGATGAATCGCAACTATTGCTGACCGTAAGAACTCAGGCAGAAAGTGTATTCCAGGCAACCAATCTACGGCTTGAGTTGCACCAAATCCTGAAAGTAGTGTTGTTGATGCTGTTGGGCTAAGAATCCATAATTTGGGTATTATTGAGTCTAGAACAGAAGTATTATTGCGATTTGCTTCCCGTTGTAATGCACCTCTAACTTCTAATAATTTTAACAGGCAATCACAAATCTCTTCTTTCGATGCAGCGTTTCGGAAGGGTTCAAAGATGGCTGGTGTAGCTGCAAATTTTCCTAACAATCCCAGTGTTTCTAAATTGGGGCTTTGTTCGGCTGAAGGAGAAAATAAAACATCGATTTCTCTAACTTCTCCCGCCACGCGACTCGGAGCTTGCACTTCTCCATAAGGTTTTAGTAATTCTTCTAGATAGTCTTTTGCAAATTGGTCATGAATAAATCTAGTCATTCTATAATGCGTTTTAAATCTTGTATAACTGCGGTGGCTGATTGATAGCGATCGCTAAAATGGTAGCAAACCATCTTATCTAAAATTGCCGCTAATTCTTCGCTGATTTGTGGTGTTTTTCTCCACATCACATTACCCGTTTCTGGATCTGGCTGGAGTTCCTGCGGCGGTATCCCAGTAATTGCTTGAATGCCAATCATTCCTAAAGCGTAAATATCACTGCACAAGCGTGGATGTCCGGCAAATTGTTCTGGTGGCGTATAACCCCGCGTCCCGATGGCTACTGTTGCTAATTCTGTTTGCTCACTCGGCGGTTGCATCAATTTAACTGCACCAAAATCAATTAGTACTAGCCGATTATCTTGAGTGCGTCTAATAATATTAGTCGGCTTGATATCCCGATGAATCACACGATGCTGGTGAATAAATGCTAGAATTTCTAAAACTCCTATGAGCATATCAATAACAAATAATTCATTCTTTACGTCCTGTACAGGTGGTAATTCTTCACTCAGAGTATGTCCCTGAATATATTCTTCAACTAAATAGAATTCTTGGTTATCCTCAAAATAGGCAAGCAATTCTGGAATCTGATCATGTCTGCCTAAAACTTCTAAAATTTCAGCTTCAGTATTAAATAATCTGCGAGCAACCTGCAAAAATTTTGTATCTTGGCGAGCTGGCATTAACTTTTTAACTACACAAGTAGGATTACCTGGTCGCTGATGATCTTTTGCTAAATAAACGCGACCAAATCCACCTGCACCAAGAATTTTAGAAATTTTATAGCGTCCGCTTAAAAGGAAATCACCAGCGTTTTTTTCTGGTGTATCAAGTTGCGGAATCAGGTCAAGTGAATCGGGAATTGCTGTTTTGTCTTCTAAGAGTATATTTAATTGCGCGATCGCCTCTTGTTGTTGTTCAACTTGCAGAATAATCACCTGAGTTTGCTGCTGAGTTCGGTAGGTAGTATAAGCCATAACACTGACACTACTAGTTACCAAGGCGATCGCAGCCGGAATAATCGGTATCCATCCAGCTAGGAAAAACAAACCAACGCAGATTCCAACTAAGATAATTAGGGTTGTACTTCCTACTACTAGCAGTAACAAAGGATGTTGCGATCGCCACGCTAAAGCACTACCCAGCAATGACCAACCCCACACCCAAAGAAGTTCGGCCCAGTCGGGCCAGTACCAAATTAGAGGTCGCTTATCCAGCACTGTACTGATGAGTTGACTAGCTATCTGTGCATGAATAAATAAAGCAGACATTCTTGCTGGTTGGTCTGGCAAAGTGCTGTAGGGTGTATAAAAGCCAGCTGGAGGAAGACTAGCTACCGTAGTGCCAATAATTACAAGACGGTCTTTGACTAAACTAGGATTTACTTGATTGTCTAAGACTTGCGTAAGGGTTACTTGGTCGGCGAGGCGATCGGGATGACGGTAATTTAACAATATTTGATAGCCAGCTGCATCCAGATGTTGATAGCTACCAGAATTAGCTTCTAAGCGGGGAAAGATGGTTTTACCTAACTGAAAATTCCCTTCTTGAGTGAAGTTATATTTAATGCCTTGTTTATCCAGATAATTAATAGCAATTAGTGAACCAAATGAAAATGAAGTTGTACATTTTTTATCTGTAGAGTTAGCAAATAATAAACTACGGCGGAGAATTTGATCATTCTCGTTGTCGGTAATTACATCACTAAAGCCCACATTATCTATAGGGAAATTGGGCGGTGGCGGAATTTCATATCTACCTTTACTACTAAATAAACAGGTATTGATAATGTTAACTTGATTTTTAAGATTAGCCGCTAAGTTTTTCTGATCTGGACGGAAAAGATATAAACCAATGACACGCGGTTGATATGACTCAAGTTTTTTTAATAGCTGATTTATTGTCCTGTCTGAGAGAGTCCATTTTTCTCGTTCTAGATCCTCTTCAGTAATTTTTACCAGCAAAATCCGCTTGTCGTATGCTTTTTCAGGACGCGATCGCAACATCTCGTCATAAACTCTTAACTCCCAAGGCTGCAACCATCTGAGTTCACGAACTCCCCAGATCAAGGCGGTGACTCCCACACTCGTAATTAGAATAATTTGCAGCCAACTATCACTAGGGGACGTTTCACGGGAACCCTTGTCTCTTACAAACGCGGTACGGAGTTTTTCTAATAGTCCACTAATCACAGTGTTGCAGCGGTAGCCTGAATTGGGTAAATGCTTTAATCTAACTTAATTTAGCAATTTACTCGCTGGTTCGAGGCTTAACCTGTCAAAATAATTCGTAATTACAATCAATTTTAGCTCTGAACTCCCCACGTAATAATTCGTAATTGATAATACTCGCTTCGCAAGAAGTAAGCTACATAATTCGTAATTATGGCTCTTAATTAAGAATTAGTAATTATTTCGTCATTACCTTTAATCATTTGTGTCAGATGCGTGAACATCTTCAACAGGACTAGCAATTGCGAAGGAAATAGGATCGGTGGATTGAGTTGGTACTAACTGGGGTTGTTCAGGTGATGCTTGGATAGTTGTATCGGCAAAATAGGAGCCAATAATCTTATCGTAGTTAGAAGCAACGGCTAAAAAAGCCCCACCTAATATATAGATGGGTAATGGCAGATTAAATTCTTGCAACCAATCAAACAGTTCTGCTAAGGCAAACAGCACCAAAAAGCAGGCAAGCCAAACCCTCATGTCTTCATCTCCTGCATTGAAACATCTCTATAGTAGGGTAAATAGCTCGCATCATACTTGAATGGGGAACACAACCACAATGTCAGAAAAGACAGCTATCGGCAGTATAAAACCGAGAGGCGATCGCCCTTGGGGCATCGTGCTAGCATATTTAACTTAAATTCATATTTAACAAGCTTCAAGCCATATTACTTTCTCAAAAATTCATATTCAATAAGCAAAAAGGCATTTGACTTACTCAAAATGGCATTTTACTTACTCAAAATGGCATTTGGCTTACTGATTTTAGTGTTTTCCGCAAGCAAAAAGGTATTTGACTTACTCAAAATGGCATTTGACTTACTGATTTTAGTGTTTTCCGCAAGCAAAAAGGCATTTGACTTACTCATTTGAGTAATTCACGTATTCATTTTGGTGTAGCGTTGAGCTAAAAGCTGGCGATCGGTTTATTCAGCAAGAATCTTTCAACGCCTTACTGCTATTGCCGCTTTTTTAGGATGCATCTTTTAGGGGAAAGGATTTTTCAATCCCTTTAACCCTCCCCCTTTCACCTTTCCCCCGACTCCTTGCAAAAGTCCACTGTTGTGGCAATATTACCGTTCAACACTGCTACCAATTTCTCAAGATGCGCTGTTTCATGCGTTGCCATCACAGATATTCTAATTCGACTTGTTGGCACTGTGGGAGGACGAATTGCTGGGGCAAAAATGCCAGCATCTCTTAATTGCTTTCCAGTTTTAAGTGCACCCCCAGCGCTGTGTAATTGGAAACATAGTATAGGCGATTCTGAAGGTAATAATTTTAGGTTAGGTAAATGCTGTTGCATTAACTTTTTCAAGTAATTTATATTTCGCCATAATTGAACGCGGCGTTGTGGTTCTTGTTGCACTATCTTGATTGCAGCTAGCGCTGCTGCTGTATCAGCAGGCGAAAGCGCAGTGGTGTAAATCCAACTTGGTGCGCGATTCCGCAAAAAGTCAATCAAGGTGGCGCTTCCCGCCACATATCCCCCTAAGCTACCCAAGGCTTTACTCAAAGTACCAATTTGAATTAACTGCCTTCCTGTACACCCAAAATGTTCAACACACCCAGCGCCAGTTTTTCCCAGTACCCCAGTAGCATGAGCTTCATCGACTAGTAGCATACAGTTAAACTCATCAGCCAGATCCAATAGTGCTGGTAATGGACATAAATCGCCATCCATGCTGAACACACTATCAGTAAGAATCAAACAGCGTCGATAGTTTTGTCGTTGCTGACTCAACTGGGTTTTGAGTTCTGCAATGTCACAATGGGGATATTCCACAATCGCTGCACCGCTGAGAATCGCCCCATTTTTCAGACTGGAATGATTGTACTGGTCAGATAAAATTAAATCCCGCTTACCCACTAAAGCAGCGATCGCACCCAAATTTGCTAAATACCCGGAACTAAATACCACTGCATCTTCTGTTTGTTTGGTAGATGCGATCGCCCCCTCTAACTCCCTGTGTAATTCTCGATGCCCACTCAGTAATCTAGAACCAGTGCTACCAGTACCAAATTCTTTAATAGCAGCAATTGCTGCCGCTATCAAGCGCTTATCCCCAGCCAGTCCCAAATAGTCATTACTAGCAAAATTAATCACCTGTTGCCCCGACAAAACCACGGTTGCACCCGGAAGCCCGTGGATTGCTTGTACTGAGCGATACCAGTCGGCTCGATGAATCGTTGCCAGAGATTCCTCTAGCCAAGTGTAAGGGTTAGTGGGCATGGGGCAGAGGGGCGGAGGGGCAGGGGAGCAGGGGAAGAATATAATAAAATACAAATGACTCTTGACTCTTGAACGCCAGTCGCTTCTCCTGTCGGAGACGCTGCGCGTAGCTTGCTTCCCCGTAGGGGTACAAGTCGGGAAACCCGCCCACAGCGCTGGCTCCCCTTGACTCTTAACAAATGACCAATGAAAAATGACTACTGAAGTTGTTCACTACTGCTAAGATGGGCGATCGCCTGTTTAATCCAATCTTCCACATAAGCATCTTTCGGTAGTCCAATGTCTTCGCTTACCACATGTAAGGCGTGACTGACTTCATGGGCAGTATATCCCAAGGCGAAAAGGGTCATTTGCACTTCTTCGAGAATTCCGGGGGCTGGGCCACCTGTGGCGACGAAGAATCCGGCTGATTTGCGCCACTCGACTAACTTGCTTTTGAGTTCCAGACAGATGCGTTCTGCGATTTTTTTGCCGACGCCAGGAGCTTGAATTAAGATTTGTGTATTACCAGCGATGATTGCTTGGACTAAATCTGGAAGTTCCAAAGTGTCTAACAAGGCGATCGCTAAAGCTGCACCAATACCGCTGACAGTTAGCAAATGACGAAATAAATCGCGTTCTGCTGGCGAAGCAAAGCCATATAGTAACGGCACTTCTTCACGAATTTGCAAATGGGTGAAAATCTGCGCCACTCCTCCTGACTCTGGTAACTGGTTTGCTAACCGTTGAGGAATTTGCAAATCATACCCTAAGCCATTTACTTCGAGAGTCAGAATCACGCGATTAGCGCCAATTGTTTGGATACCAGCAACAAGACCTTTAAGATAACTAATCATTTCAATAAACCAAAATATTTCAAACCTTCGATAATTCCACCTGCACAAAAATCTTTTGCCAGGTAGCGGTAGTCAGCGGGATACTCGTTGTGCCATTGGAGTAGCTCTGGACGCGCATTCCCAACAATGATTCCCCGTTCGTTGCCTACAGCAAATAAAGCAATATCATTACCCGAATCACCACAGACAACTGTTTGTTCTGCTGCAAATTTCCACTTTTGGCGGAGAAACTGCATTGCCTGACCTTTATCGCTGGTACGGGGTACAATGTCAAGGTCAATACCGCTACTATAGATTAACTTTATATTTAATTTATATTTCTGTAACTCTGACTCAAGTTGTGGTAAAACACTTGCAGCCGAATCTTGTTGCAAGAAAAAGCTTACTTTGAAGGGACGCTGTTCTGAATCTGGTTGCAGAGCTAGCTCAGTATATTTATTGGTAATAGATAATACTTTTTCTCTTTCCCAGCCTGGTGAGAGGATTTCTGACCAGTCTGAATCTGGAGTTTCAGTACCATCAAGGTAAATTTCTGTACCTACAGAAAGAACAAGAGCATCAGGTTGCAAAAGATTTTTTTCAACTTGGAGTTCTTTGTAAAGTAGAGGCGATCGCCCAGTAGCATAAACAATTTTAGTGCCGTATTCTTGGCGATGTTCACTGAGTAGTTGGGTTAGTTCTGCCAAAGCGTTGTCATTGCCTACGAGGGTGTGATCCAGGTCAGTTACAAAAAGAAATGGTTTCATAGCTTTAATTTCCCCCAAGTTAGTAGTTGCAGAAATACCTAAAAACCTCAAAATTAGCCAGATGTAACCCTGCGTTCCGAGTTAATCTACCAGATTTTGGCTCTTGTGTATTCGTACTAATGCAAGAATTCTTTCAAAAGTCAAAATGAACCAAGCTCTCTATAGTGTCTAGTCAAAAACGAACGATTAGTCTATGGTTTATTTCTACTGCTAGGTGCGTTAGCGCAGCTTACCGTACCCCTGTCAAAAATACCTCTGA
Organism: Nostoc sp. B(2019); assembly: GCF_010091925.1. Lineage (GTDB taxonomy): Bacteria > Cyanobacteriota > Cyanobacteriia > Cyanobacteriales > Nostocaceae > Komarekiella. Next base: position 201,617 of record NZ_WVID01000013.1, read on the forward strand.
AAGAGAGGAAATCTACGCCTAGTCAGCTAGTTGAAAGACTAGGGATGAACTGGGATCCTGGTTCAGAACAGGAAGCCACAGGTTTCGCTACGCTACATCTGTGGTACTTCACTTAAAGACTATTGTCCTCACCTACATGAATACTCAAACAAGCTCCAATTCTCCAGATATTTACTCGATTTTGAGTCAAACTCAACGCTTGCGAGTTAGTGATGGAGAGATTAAACCCGTTTTAGATGGTTGTTCAAATACTTCAAAGTTGCTCGTACTTATTTGGTCGCAGTTAGGAGATTTTGATAATTTAGAATACGCTTGGTGGCTGCGGAGAGAAAAAGAAGAGATCCAAGCAAGAGGAATCACAATTCGCGCTATTGGAATTGGAAACTGCAATTCTGGGATCAAGTTTTGTGAATATACAGGATTTCCTCAAGAATGGTTGTTTGTGGATAGAAATGCTGAAATTCACAGTCTTTTAGGACTTTATCGCGGTTTATCTATACAATTTCCCATGCTATCAACCTCACAAAAAGCTTGGTTGAATTTAATGCTAATGTGTGCTGGGATTGCTAGTCCGGGAACTCTGAAGGAAGTTTTTCGGGGTTATAAAGGTGATAGGAAAGCTCCTCAGTTAATTACTGATGAGGAAGTTGTGAGGGATACACCTTTACCACCAATAAAAGGTTCGTTTTTCAAAGCTGCTGGAGGAAAAGGCTTTCAGCGTCCTTTTGAACTAGCAACCCTGCGCCTGCGAAACATGACCGAAGTTTTGAGCAACTGGAATATTTATGTACCAGATTCATCTTATTTGACACAACGGGGAGGAACTTTTTTATTTGATTCTCAAGGAAAATTAATTTACGAACATCGCGATCGCGGTATTCTTGGTTTTGCTGAAAATATGAGCAATCCTTTATCTTTTTTATATAAGTAATTGACAAACCAGAAATCGAGATCTTCGTTAAATTGGTGGACGACGTACGTGATGCATCCGGGTTCCGCGCATGAAGAAGCATCACAAGTCCGCGGGGCGATCGCGGCGTTGTCGATGCTATCACCACCATCAATCCAGAATAGTAATTTTGACAAGGCAAGTGCGAATAACACAAGAATTTCTGCGGAGTTTCATGCTTCTTTCCGGGCTTCCGAAAGTGCCTTGCCAAATCCTTGATTTATCGCCTCTGAGACCTCGCTTGGCTTATTTTACATAATTTGCAAAAGTAGCAGCACGGTATAAGAAAATCTTAAATTTTGATACAAGTAAGGGCCCGGTTATTCGGGCCCTTGTTTGCAAAAAGTATTAATTTGACGGGTCTTTATCTTACATTACTATTAATACTTGTGTAAAATTGCAGACAATGAACTCTCTTTGCGAAGATCCATTAAGTCTGCTAAAGATTCTGTGCGCGTATCTAGGCGGTGCTTGTGCTCTGGCGGGAGAACCGTTACCAGATGGGTTTTAGGCGGTATCGGCATCACGGATGTTAGTTGTTGCTGTGGCACAAACACTGGTGGATTTTTGGGAAGACGTGGTTCCAATCTTGGGTAGCGAGCTTGTGCTGAGTGTGCCTCATAGCGGTTAATATGTCTTTGGACTTTTTGCGGTTGCTTTGGACGATTGAGCATCCGAAAAATTATCAAGCAACCACTACCACAACTGAGGGCGATCGCAATCACCATCCATAAAGGTGTAAGATTGCTATTCTCAGAGGGCGTGTTGAGTGGTTTTTCAACTACAGCTGGGATTTGTTCTGGTTCTTCCTGTGCCATACGTCCAACATGACCTAGGCTGTATAAGGCAAAGGCACCGCCTCCTAGAAACATGGCTAACAACCCAGTTAACAATAGCCAAGGATGATGTGCAACCAGATATATTACAACGTTGGAGCTTTCTAATGGTCTAGATTTACTGTTTGTCAGCTCTGGAGTGTCCCCTATTAGTTGGGTTAGCTCGTACTGTACACTCTGACTATTTTCCATGATTACTTTCAGATTTGTACCCCTCTAGTCCCTGATTGTAATAGAGGAGCCAAGCATCAGGTATCCGTAACAAAATTGCGGATTTAAGTAGCTTTTTTGTAACACAAAGGCTACTAAATTCGACTAATTTTTTCTAAAAATCTGTATTTTTTATTACTTTTCGCTGTAATTCTCTAAAAATCAATTTGCTCAGGCTTCTGGCTAGCCAATAGAATGTCTTTCGAGAGCAAGTTGAATCAACTGATCAACTAATTCTGGAAAAGGTATGCCACTATGCGCCCAGAGTTGTGGATACATACTCGTGGCTGTGAAACCCGGTAAAGTATTGATTTCATTAATCAATATTTCTCCTGTGGCTTCCACGTAGAAAAAGTCTACCCTTGCTAACCCAGCAGCGTCAACAGCGGCAAAGGCTTGCAAAGCCATGTCTTGCATTTGACGAACGATCGCATCTGGCAACGGTGCGGGTATCAGTAAATCTGCTCTACCTTCAGTATATTTAGTTTCGTAATCATAGAAATCACTATCGTAAGTAATTTCACCTATAATAGAAGCTTTTGGTTGATCGTTTCCTAAAACTGCACACTCGACTTCTCTGGCTACGACACCAGCTTCCACAATTAACCGTCGGTCATAACCAGCAGCCTGATCTAATGCTGATTCTAATTCTTGCCTTGATCGCACTTTGGCAATACCTACAGATGAACCCAAATTAGCAGGTTTGACAAAACAGGGATAGCCTAATGCCGCTTCAATTTCATCACAAAGTTTAGGAAACACGCAAGGATTAGACCAAACTTGTGCTCTAGTTAATGCCTTGTATTTAACTTGTGGTAGTCCTGCTTGCTCAAACGCCATTTTCATGGCAATTTTATCCATCCCCATTGCCGAACCTAACACCCCAGAACCAACAAAAGGGATTTGCATCAAGGTGAGTAACCCTTGAATTGTCCCGTCTTCACCGTTGGGCCCGTGGAGAATCGGAAACCAAACATCAACTTCCGCGACTTGGGATGGAGATTGCCACGGGCTTTGGGCTGTCAGATGTCCCTCAGATGTTGATTCTTGAGATTCCAGTAGGGGTATACCAGTTCCCAGAACCTTTTGAGGTGCTTCCCCTGCAAGCCAATGTCCATCTTTTTGGATGTAAAAAGGCAGTATTTCATACTTGCCAGCATTTTGCTCTGCACTCAAGGCTTTAGCGATCGCCCGTGCTGAGCTTATCGAAACCTCATGCTCTCCCGAACGACCACCAAATAGTAACCCCACGCGCAGCTTAGTCATCTTTAGTACCTCTACATTCCTCAAGCAGATAGCGTATCACAATTGTTCTGGAGGTGTGCGGGAGTTGTTAGTTGTCTGCAAAAGAAAGTTTAGGAAAAGAAGATGTAATATATTTTTCTTAGTGTCTTTGTGCCTTGGTGGTTAAAAAATTGACATTTGAACCACTAAGACACAGAGACACAAAGGTGAACTACTATTACTAGGTTAAAAGCACCGGGAACCATTAAGCTGGAGACTTAATTTACGCTGTTCTGCCGTTTGTTCAATATTCACAACTACAGCCTGTAACTCTTTTGCCTTCTCCTCTGGCAAAGCTTGATTAGTAAACATTCCCCCTGCGAGTTCAGATCCAGTCAGACTTCGATCAGCTGGATAAAGCTCTGCATATAAATGCGCTTCGGGATGTGTTTTACCGTCAGTTGGTGCTTGAAACCAAGTCATCGAGTAGGAAAACCGGCGTTCCAGCAAACCATCATATTTGAGGGTAACAGTTTTCAACGCTTTAGCAAGTCCCCAGCGTTGTTGTGCATTCAGTTCAAACAAGGTAGTTACTGGCTGAATTGGCGCAATCCAGGCTTCATAAGGGTAACGAGCGCACACTGGTACAAAGGCGATCGCATACTCATCCTGATAAATAATCCGCTTGTTTTGGGTAATCTCTTTTTGAATTAAATCTGTCAGCAAACCCCGGTGATGTTCATGGTAAAATCGTCTCTGCATTTCCAATATCCGTGCAGGAATAGGCGGTATAAAGGGATATGCATATATTGCACCATGCGATTGGTGCAAATTAATACCTACTTCTGCGTCTCTATTGTCAAACGGTAGCACGTACTGAATTTGCTGATTTGCTCCTAGTATCAAAGTGCGATCGCCCCATACTTCCAACAGCAAAGCCAAGTGATCCAGTTCCAGAGAACTTAGAGATGCTTGCGGATTTTGTGCAAAAACCACAGTCTCACACAGCCCATTTGCAGGTAGCGTTTCCACTATGCACTTAGGTGGAACGGATGCAGATGGCGTCATCACGGGAAAGGGGTTATCGAACACAGCTACGTCATATCTACCTGAAGGGAGTTCGGTAGGAAATTGTGAGCCGTTGGACGATGCGAGCAGGTTGTATTCTGGGGGCGGCAAAAAAGTCTGTTCTTGATGATAACTCGCGTAAGCTACCCATTCGCCACGCAGCGGATGCCAGCGCAGATGAGAGTTTATCTGGACTAGTTGGTTGCTGGGGCTAGTGGCTATGATAGCCTCTGCGATCGGGAATCGGCTGTATAAGGTTAGTTGACGACCGTCCGGCTTTAAAAGCTGGTGGGAGTACATAATCCTTTTTCTCAAAGAGTTACAGGTCGGATCGCCTCAACTTTTCCTTGAGGCCTGCGAACTGCGTACAACAACCAGTTAGCTTGTTGAAAGATAACCGGAACTACGCGTAGTAAAATTTGCTGAGTATCTCAATATTCTTAACAGTGTGCTGTAGGATAGGCTATTAAACTTTTAGCTCTAAGATTCTCCAGTGGTGATAGGCTACCCACACTTTGGCAGAATTTGGCTTATCCTGGCTCGTGACATTATGGCACACTTAGCTTTAATTTGACATGGGTTTAACCATTTAATCTTAATTTTTTAGGCTGAGTTTAAAGAATTTGCACAGGTACAACAGGCAAATTCCCTGCTAATTGGGTAACTTAAGGGCATGGGGGGTGTTACCCCTCATTTGCCTACAGTATCATAATCTTTGTAGCGTTAGTTGTCAAAAATATTATGAAAATATTTAGTTACTTGCTCTGAAAAACCTGTAATTAACATCTTATTAGCATAATATCACACAGCAGATGCAGAGAGACAGTTATAAAAATATTTAATTGAGCAAGAAAATAAACCTGTACCTCACTGAGGTGAGAACCGCTATATGCGTGAGCTAACAATTACGAATTATTACCCCTCTGGGTTAGCAAAGAGGGGTAAGGGCTAGGTTTCTGCTTAAACCATTAATCCTGTAGTCTTTAGGTCAAAAATCTTCTTAATGATATCTTCTACCACTTTATCTGGTGTAGAAGCACCAGAAGTAATTCCCACAATAATTTCTCCAGTAGGCAACCAATTTTCTGTGATTACCAACTGCCCATTTAGTTGCCGATGTTCAATAGAATGTCCTGATTTAATTCGCTCAACACTATCAATATGATAAGAAGGAATTCCTCGGTCAAAAGCAATCTGTTGCAATTGAGTAGTATTCGATGAATTAAAACCACCAATTACTACCATCAAATCGAGATTTTGTTCCACCAACTCCAGCATGGCGTCTTGGCGTTCTTGGGTGGCGTCACAGATAGTGTTAAAGCTTTGGAAATGCTGATTTAATTCAGTGGGCCCATACTTCTGCAACATAGTATGCTCAAACAACTTCCCAATTTGCTCAGTCTCGCCTTTGAGCATTGTGGTTTGGTTAGCAATACCAACCCGTTCTAAATCTTGATCAGGGTCAAATCCTGCTGAACAAGCTTTAGCGAATTTAGCCAAAAATTCGTCACGGTTTCCACCACTGAGAATATATTTAGCAACATATTCTGCTTCCTGCAAATTTAGCACAATTAAATATTTGCCAGCAAAGGAACTAGTAGCAACAGTTTCTTCATGCTTATATTTGCCGTGAATAATTGAGGTGTAATCAACTTTTTTGTGTTTCTCTACCGTATTCCAGACTTTAGACACCCAAGGACAAGTTGTATCAACAATTTTGCAGCCTTGATTGTGAAGTATCTGCATCTCTTGGACGCTAGCCCCAAAAGCAGGTAATATAACCACGTCACCAGTGGCAACAACAGAAAAATCTTTTTGATTTGCTTCAACGGGGATGAATTGTACTTCCATCTCTTGCATCCGCTGATTCACAGAAGGGTTGTGAATAATCTCATTAGTAATCCAGATGCGTTCTGTGGGGAAGTGCTGACGGGTTTGATATGCGATCGCTACAGCGCGTTCTACACCCCAGCAGAAGCCAAAAGCCTGGGCTAGCCGGATTGTGACATCACCCCGTTGTAGGATGTAGTTGCGATCGCGAATTTCCTTAATCAAGTCACTTTGATACTCAGATTGCAACTGGGTAGCAACTTCTGCTTGATGACCAAACCCCTTGCGATTGTAGTTTTCTGAATGTTGCAGCGATCGCTTAAAAGCTTTTGTATCCATTAGATTTGTCAACTTAATTAAATCACCATCTCCTATTTTCTCGCGCCAAGACACGATTTATACAGAGTTGTGTTCAAACATATTATTTATTCTTGGCAGAATGAGTGGGGGAGTGGAAGAAGAGAATAATTAATGACCCTTGACTCTTGACCCTTGGCCCCTCTTCTGCTTTTGTTAAGGTTGTAATTCCATGTTGCTATAAATCTGCAATGCGGAACGCCAAACTATATAGCCTTCAGGACTTAGGTGTAAGCCATCAGTAGTAAATTCGCGGCGGAGATTACCTTGCTTGCTGGTAAACAGGGGATACAAGTCAAGATATTTGACACCTTCATTAGCAGCCACACTTCGCAATTGCTGATTCAACTGGCGAATGCGACTATTATCAACAACTAGCAGTTTGTCTCGTCCTTCCCAGGTTGTCTCTTCTCCCCCATGTGGCAAAATTGACTGGACAACAACTTGTGCTGCTGGATGTACCTTTCGCAGGTAACTCATAATTTGCCGCTGATTATCTAAAATTACCTCATCACTCATCCCCCGAATTAGATCATTAATGCCAACCATCACAAAAATCACCTCTGGCTGGGTGCGGTCAAATAAATCCAATCTTTTCAATAATCCATTGCTGGTTTCGCCAGAAATTCCCTGATTTAGCCAATTTTTGTCTTCAGGTAATAGCTCAGCAGGAAACCACAGACTCAGAGAATCTCCCGCCAGTATAGTTAAATGCGGAGGACGTTTCTTAGCGACTACCTCAGCTTCTTTCTTGAGGATGTCTACCCACTGCTGGTAATTGAGTTTTAGACGGGAACCCAAAACAGGTGTAACAGATTGGGTTTCACTGTTCAGGTTGACTTGAGCTAAGGAAGTTGTAGTCCCAAAAAAAGCAGTCAATCTCTGCTGTTGCCAAATTAGCAGGACGACGGCCAGCATCAATATGCCGTTGGTTAACAGCGAGAAAAATGCCCAGACAGGAAAGGTTTTTGCAGAAGTAGGCACGACTAGGGAAATTTACCAATTGTTTGAATCAGATTTTAACTGATTCGCCGTCAGTACTCCGCTTATTAGTAAGTAGTTTGCAAAAAAAGAGACAGGAGTCAAGAGTCAGCCTTTCCAAGGTGAAATGTATTTTTGCAAAAACGGAACTTAAGCCTGAAAAATATTGTCATACATGGCTTTCAGTTTTTTCATTTTCCTGTTTTACCCAGACATAGAGAGGCTACAACGAGCCACAATTTAGTACATAATTACTAATTAATCTGGCTTTTACTCTCTTAAATACCAATACTGTAGGACTCCTATTTGATTTTTGAAATACACGTAGAGTGGGCAAAGCCCACCATACATTACTTAAAATTTTTCACATATTATTTAGGATTACTATAGGCTTTTTAGTGGTGTTAAGGCTTCTACAATCAATAACCATTTAATCAATTAAAGACGTTTGAGAAATGAAAAAAGTACTAAGCGCGATCGCACTAGTTGCATGTTTGGGTTTGGGATTAGTATATGCTGCAACAGCTAGCCAGCAAGAACTAAAACAAAACCCACGCCCACCAGAATTAGATAAACCAGGTGAAGTTGAAACCACATCAAAAGCAGCGCCTAACTATCTGTTTCCTGACAATAGCAGCAAAACTGAAGCACAATTAACTAAGAAATAAAATGCTATTGGTGAACTCAAAAAGGATCTAAAGCTTAAGCAAATTAAGTTAGCAAAATACTCAGAGTATCTAGAAAATAAAAAGCAATGTGGTGGCGATATTATCGAAAATCTACAAGTTCACCCAAAACGTTTAGTGTGGGTAGTTGAAATAGATGCACCATTAGGTGTAGAAGTGCCACAAAAAAATGGGCAGTCTGTTAAATTCAAAAAGTCATCAATAACTATCGTTGTTGACGCAGAAACAGGACAAAGGTTTGATACTGATATTGTAGAGACGCCTTAATTGCCACACTCTGAACAGTAACCCTCACTGACGGCAATCAGTGAGGGTTGTTTTATGTGTGGGGGTCAATTTCGTGAGTACACTTTAACTATTCTCCGAGTATTGCTATCCCTCAAATAAAGATGTAAAAAGCTACATCAATTTATAGGATGCCCCAAAAATGGAGGAACCCTTGACCAGAGAAAACCTCAAGTAGAACAGCGGATAAAAAACCAATCATTGCAAAACGACCGTTCCAATTTTCGCTTTGAGGAGTGAATCCCCAACGCAATGCATTAGGATCTTCTGAAACCAAAGGCGTGGTCTTTTTTGTGCCTGTCATAATTAATACTCCAAGCTTTTTTGTTTTAACAGTTTCATCTGTATGTAAATTAATGTAACAGACTTTTAAAAAATTGCAACATAAACTCAGGGTTTACGTAAATAAACCTGGTTTCTGGCATCTGCTGCCTAAGTTCTGGCTTTTTTAGAAACTATCAGGACTTACACAAAAATTGCCTAAAAGCTTAATTTATCGTTCGCGTAGCGTGCCGGAGGCATACCACTAAGACGCCAACGCGTAGCGTCTGTCTGCGACACGCTGCGCGAACGTAGAGAAGAATGCGTCGAGTGTGCGTAAGTCCTAACTATGTGCCAGTTGCGTCAGCCATGTGTAGTTACCAACCTGACAGCGTGAGCCACAACATAAATGCACCCAATAGTGATAATGCTTACTAGCTTATAATCGCTGCTGTCTTCGCTATGCATGTGGGCGATAGCTTCGATTAAGAAGATTTTTTACCATCTGTGACAATCTGCGAGAGAAGGTTTCCTGTGAAATCTAGCAACTGATCCAGCAATAAGCCAATGATACCGATGTAAAGTATCATTTCGATAATGTAATCAGTGTTACCAGCTTTATAAGCATCCCAGGTGAGAAAGCCAAGTCCTCTTGTTCCTGTGAGCATTTCAGTAGCAATAACTGTAAACCATGCTACCCAAATGCCAACTTTCAAAGCATGAAATATATGAAAAATCGCTACTCGAAAGTTATTGCCCTGTCTGCGAAAATGCTGTATGCCTATTGCTGTATTAATAATTACAGTCCAGAGTGTCCCAATGAAAATTACGCTCACGGCTGCCGATTCTAGGTCTTTAAATGCTATGAGTGCAATGGGTAACAAGGCTATGGGAGGGATACTATGTGGTATCTGAAATAACCGCCTAAATATTTGATAAATTGGGTCATTTATACCGATTAAATATCCAGTGAAACTACCCAAAACGGCGGCTGGAATGTAGCCTATAAATAATCTTTGTAGGCTAGCTAAAAAGTCTAAAAATATATTATTCTCCATGCCTCAGTTCTCATTTATATTATCTGGGGAATACTGCGGCAGTGACACACCATAGCAAATAGAAAAGTGATTTGAATTACACTTTCTATGTTTCTAATACAAGATTACCTGTGCCATCTTCTCCTGGGAGGTTCCTCAAAAAGTTTAGGTATTTTTACGTTGATAAAGGAGTAATCTGAAGAAGGTTTGACAATACGGTTAACTAAAATTTATCAGAGAAGTAAACCCTGATTAGGAAATTAAATAAAATTTCAATAATTCACTTGCTTGATACTTTGAGTAAATGTGAATATGCAAAAGTTTTACTAATAATAATTAGGAAAATCTGTTCTTAGCAATACAGATTATAATTGTGAAATGTTGACGCGATCGCCTAAAATTTGAAACTTTTAGATAAAAACTCCAAAATTTAAGCCTTGAACTGGGAATATCGAGTTTTACACTCCAACATCCAAGTTCAAAGCTCTAAATTTAAACTTCTTTTATATGGCTAACCATATTTGCAGCTGGGCTTTCCAAGACTTATAGGTAAACCTACACTTCATGTCAACAATTGTAGATATTTAGCCCTACCCTAGAATTCTTGTCTTTCTATTTCCCAGTCTCCAGTTGCTCCCGTTGTTTACCATACTCCCGCAGTTGCTTCAATAGGTCTTCTTGGGATGATTTGGAAGTGGACGGGGACGGACTGGGAAGTTGAGAGTTTGTACCAGCACTCTGAAAAGTAGCAGATGAGGAATTGGTTGTATAGACGCGTAAGGACTTATCATCAGATATTGCCTGTTGGGTTGGTGCTGGACTCATAATCACAGCATTTGTGTCCATAGCTGTTACCGAGTCCAAAATATCAGCGATTTGCCGTTGTTGCCGCGTTAGCGCCTGCTGGGTTGGTGCTGGATTCTTAATTACAGCATTTGGTTGATTCACAGCAGCTTTTATCGAGTCTAGGGTAGTAGCAACCTGCGCTTGTTGCTGCATTTGCTGGGTAGAAGACACCAAGCCACTTAGACCATTCACCAATTGTCGGAGATTTTGCCGGAAAGCAGGATCACCCGTCAACTCATCCAAATCAGATGTAATTTTTTGGGTGTTTTCAAATGTTACTCGTGCTGAATCTAAAGTTTGTTGCAGTAGTACTACGTTATTTGGATCGTTTAAAGTTTTAGTGGCATCGCGTAAGTTAGCTGACGCTTGCGCTGCATTTGTCGAGAGGGTTTCTAAATTTTGTAGTAATTGTCCTTGGGTCAATCGACTTACACTAGGTGATAAAGTACTAACTGTAACGCGCAGTTGATTACTAGTTTCAGTGATGTTGTTTAAAGCACCAACTAGTGAAGAACGATTTGTTGTCACCAGATTATCTAGGTTGCTGAGCAAACGATTCGCTTGATTTGCAGTTGCGCTAAATTGACTTGCGGTTACACCAAATTGATCTACTGTTTTAGCAGTGGATGTGCTGAGTTTATTTGACGCCTGTTGCACAGAATTAGCAGTAGCGGAAAATGTGCTTAGTTGCTGTCTTAAGCTTTTGGTTAAAGCTTGAAGATCCTGACTTAGTTCCGCAAAATTGGACGCCGCTCCTGTAGTGCTTTCCAGAACCCTATTGACGTTGTTATAGAATTTGGGATTAGTGTATGTAGTAGCTAAGTCAGTTGAGCTGCGAATCAGATCATCAACACTGATACCAATCTGACCTTTTAAGCGAGAACCATTACAGACAATGAGGCTGGAATCGCAATTTTTCTCTAGTGGCTTAGCTAGGACAACCCCAGGCGGTAGCGTCGCTTTTGGTGTAATGTCGATAATGCTTTCACTAATCAGTCCGCTTTGATTAGCTTCCACCGATGCATTAAGCGGGATGATTAGGTCAGGTTGAGCAATTTCAATTTCTACTTCGACGGCATTTGGTTTTGGTTGAACCTTAGAAATATTGCCTACTTTGACGCCACGATAGCGAACTGGCGCTCCTCTTTGCATGCCGCCAGCATTGGCAAATTCTACAATAGCTTTGTATGACCTCTGAGCACCAGTGAATCTATTCAACCACAAAAATATTAATCCGAATACCCCCAGTCCTAGCAGGAGTAACAATCCTACAGAACCTTCTCTAAATGTTCGCATAGACGCGAAGCGGCTTGTCATTAGACCTCGCATTTTTTTCTCCACCCAAAAATTAGTTTTGAGTCCTGAGTATTTAAGTGGTGAGTGAAAATAACTATACTCAGGACTCAGCACTCATCACTCAAAACTGATTAGCCGGCTACCTTAATTGGGCCATGCACACTTCCACTGATAAATTGTCTAATCAACGGATGCTCTGTGCTATCTATTTCACTCACTGTACCTTGCCACTGCACTTTACCTTCATAGAGAAACACAAGTCTGTCAGATGTACGGCGTATAGTACTGTCTTGATGCGTAACAACGGCATAAGTACCACAGACTCCTTGTGCGCTTTGCAAATAACGGATTAAATCTTCAATCACTGTTGAAGCAATTGGATCAAGTCCGGCTGTTGGTTCATCGTATAGTAAAACTTCTGGAGTTTCTGAGGGGTTATCAGGGTTAGACATAATTGCACGGGCAAAACTTACCCGTTTTCGCATCCCCCCAGAGAGTTCGGCTGGGTAAAGATTGGTAATTCCCGGCAAACCTACCATCTCCAATTTTTCTTTTACCAGTTCTCGAATACGCGATCGCGGTAATTTTGAGTTTTGGTAAAGTAAAAATCCGACATTTTCCTCCACCGTTAATGAATCAAATAATGCCGCTTGCTGAAACACCATACCAATACCAACCGGGTCGCCACCATCCTCAATCAAACCGTCTCGCCGTACCCCTTGCACATAAATTTCTCCTTCATCAGGAGCCAGTAACCCCGCGATTATCCGTAAAACCGTGGATTTACCAGTCCCCGAAGGGCCAATAATTCCCAGTGCTTCTCCCCGGTAAATTGTCAAATCTACGTTATCTAAAACTTTATGGCTACCAAAGGACTTAGAAACACCTTTTAGTTCAATCAATGGTTCAGTCATTGGTTATAAATCAGTGGTCAGTGGTCAAGGGTCAAGGGGAGCCAGCGCTGCGGGGAGACACTGCGTTGCGCGGGTTCCCCGCGTTGAAGCAAGTGTCGTCGGGTTTCCCGACTTGTACCCCTACGGGGAAGCAAGCTACGCGCAGCGTCTCCTTTAGGAGAGGCGGCTGGCGTTCAAGGATCAAGGGTCAAGGGTCAAAATAAGTTACTGTGGACTTTTGACTCCGTAAAGCGGCAAACATGCAAGATAGTGATGTCATTGTTATTGGTAGTGGTATCGGCGGGTTATGTGCTGCTGGATTACTTGCTCGTTATGGGAAGCGAGTTATTGTATGTGAAAGCCACACAATTAGTGGAGGTGCTGCTCATAGCTTTAAACGGCGTGGATTTGAATTTGATTCTGGCCCCTCCTTTTATTGTGGTCTGACTGATACCCAAAGTTTGAACCCGCTAAAACAAGTTTTGGATGTTCTCGGCGAATCCATTCAAGTTATACCCTATGATCCCTTGGGACACTACCACTTTCCTGAAAACACTTTTGCAGTTTATAGTAATGCTCAGCGTTACCGAGAACAAGTAGCTAAGGCTACACCCCAAGGTGCGAGGGAACTCCAGCAGTTTGAAGAACGCTTGTTAGGTTTATACGAGGCGATGAAAGGCATTCCTACCCTGGCTCTGAGAGCCGATTGGCAGGTAATTCTGGTGTTGCTGAGCCGTTACCTGCCATCTTTAGTTAAAATACTACCCAACTTGCCACTTGTTCAAGCTTCTGTAGGCGATGTGATGGATGCAACGGTGCAGGACTGTTGGGTGCGGCGGCTTATTGACTTGGAATGCTTTTTACTCTCTGGTTTAAAGGCACACGGGACGATCGCTCCAGAGGTAGCTTTTATGTTAGGCGAACGCTCCCGTGCTGGAGTTGAGTATCCTTTGGGTGGTAGTGGCGCAATTGTCAAGGCTTTAGTGCGGGGATTAGAACGCTGGGGTGGTGAGTTGCGAACGGGATGCCATGTCGAGAAAATTTTGGTGGAATCTGGTAAAGCCGTAGGTGTCAAGTTGCAAAAGGGTGAAGTTTTAAAAGCGCCTGTAGTGATTTCCAATGCAACGATTTGGGATACTTACAATCGCCTGTTGCGTCCTGATGATTTACCTGCATCTTACCGCCAAGTTGCGTTAGAGACACCAGCAGTTGAAAGTTTTATGCATTTGCATTTAGGCATCCGGGCGAGTGGGTTGGAGAATTTAACCGGACATCATGTGGTAGTTCACGATTCTAGCCAGGATATTACTACACCGGGTAATACGTGCATGATCTCGATTCCCAGTGTGTGGGATGCAACTTTAGCACCTGAAGGACATCATCTGGTTCATGCTTATACTCTCGAACCATACATCGGATGGGAACGGAATAATAGCTATGAACAGAAGAAGCAGGAAAAAGCACAATCTCTATATCGCGCCCTAGAGTGGATTATCCCAGATATTCGCGATCGCATCGTCTTGGAACTCATCGGTACACCGCTGACTCATGCCCATTATCTACGACGCTATCAGGGAACTTATGGCCCTGCCATTTCAGCAGGTAAAGGAATGTTTCCTAGTACACACACACCAATACAAGGATTGTACCGCGTGGGTGACAGCACTATGCCGGGAATTGGTGTTCCAGCAGTAGCGGCTTCTGCTATTTTATGCGCTAATACTTTAGTGCAACCACGGCAGACAGCAGAGTTATTAGATAATTTGAGAAGTTAATTGTATCTCCTTCTTTTTTTATAGCTGACAAATTGCTTTTAGAACTTGTAGTGATTCAATTGCACGGGGAGATTCCATAAAATTTAATAATGGCATTAGCTGATAAATTGGTGGATTACCTTGTTCGATGTACACAAACTGATAACTTCTGCCATTAGTTGTCAAACCCCAAACTGATTTTTGCTTATCTAAACTTTTATAAGCATAAGTCAGGAGTTGAGATAATCCTGTTGATATATCAATTTGGCTGTTTTTAGATTCAATTAAAAGTATCCAAAAATAAGCATTAGCTTTTGTATGTTTAGCTTTGCTTACAGCTAAAATATCCATCCTGCCTTTAATTATTATATCTTCATCTTCTACCTCAATATCAGCTATGTCTTCTTCTAGACGAATCTCAATAGGATATCTATAGAAGCCAGCTAATCTTAATAAAGGAGCAACTGCAAGAAACTTGACTTGACCCTCAGAAACTTTGCCTGCTGTAAGGTATCTATCAAAGTCATTCTGAATTTGTATGAGTTCCTGTTTTTCTGCTTCGGTAAGAGGTTCTAGAGATAATAAGTTAGAAAATGAGTCATTGTACTGTTTTTGAAAGCCAAACAGACGTTGAACTTCTTCTAGGGATAGATTGCGGGTATTGAGAATTGTCATAGATTTGTGCTTTATATTGACAGTAATTATTTAATTATATTATTTAGCAGCTAAAGCCATTTCTTAAATCACAGTAATATTAGGGTCACGTAGCTAGAAAACATCAACCGACACTTCTGGGCGTGACTTGGAGATTTGCGTAAACTCTTGTTAGATATTTATAAAAGTACGACTTCCTAATCCTTTTTATTTTAAGGGATGTTTAGAGAGCCAATCTCTTAAAACTTATAGCTAACAAAACTTCATAAAAAACCTAACATTATCTCCAGAAACCTAATTTTTTAAGTCTTGTTAAGAGAAATTTTTCCTGCTGATATAAATTAAATCGACAAGCGATCGCCTTTAGACTATCTTTTTCCTGACCGGAATCGTAGAATTTGAAAGTGTAGCTGAACACTGCGTAGATAACGGGACTTTGGAGGTTAAAATGACAGGCGAACCCACTATTAAATTCACCTTTGCCGTTGACGATCCAGAGTTAGATGATGAGAGACGACAAAAAATAGCGAACAAGCTGCTACGGGAAATCCGGGATTTGGATGAGGTAGAGAAGGCTGATCGCACGGAAGATTTGAACCCAAAAGCGGGAAACATGAGTGAAAGTTTAGCAGCCACATTAGGTGAATTACAAGCACAAATATATTGGTTACATGATGCTGAAAAGTTTGCAGAATTGGCATCAGCAGCAGCAACGATATATATGAAACTTGGTTATACTCAACAGCAAGCAGAAATAGCAGGTAACTTAATTAGTCAGGCTTATCAATTATCTGATGATGCTGTTTTAGCCCAAAAATCGGGTAATCTTGACAAAGAAATGCAGTTTTATGATCAAGTTCAAGATAAATTAATCCAAGTAGAAACTACGTTAGTTTATCAAACCAGTATCGCCATACATCAAATGAAATGGTGGATGTATTTTCGTCATAGACAGAAACTACAAGTCTTGCTAAATTTATTTTTACAAAATTTTAAAGCAGTGGGATTGATTAACTTACTTACTGCTATTAAACTTACATATTTTCTAATGGAGATAGGCAGAGTTCACAAATCGCGTGACATACAAACCACTAAACATAATGCCATACAATACTGGGCTGAATTATTGAAAATTAAACCGCCACGATACCCTTATCTTGGTTAAGTTGCCTATTTTTATGTTTGGTTATCACCTTGCTATGCCAGTTCTAAAGTGTTCATTAGACTTCTTGCAAAAGTCAGGGTAAAGGTCAAGGGGTAAAGCGCAAAGTCTGAGCGGTTCGCGGAGCGTCTCGTAGAGAAGCCATGCCGTTGGCGCAGCCTCTCGTAGAGAAGGCTTTACGCTGCGCTATCCGTTGGCGCAGCCCAACCCAGGCATCAGAACTTTGCAAGAGAGGGAAAAGGAACTTATAACCCTTCCCCTTTAACCTTTACCCTTCTAACATTTACGTCAGTATGTACTTAGCAAAGATTTCCTGGTTAACAGCTATGTTTTCTTTGACAAAGTAGGAATTGTGTGCACAACCTGAATCATAGCCAAACCATTGTTGTGAGCAACCTGTTGGGTTAAGTTTTAGAGTTTCCTCACTGATATCGAACATACCCCATAACGTACCGCCAACGAGATCACCCTTGGCATCAAGGTTGATCCATTTGTTTACTATAGAGGGTCGGCGACCATCTCTATTTTCTGGGCGTAAGAAGTCGCCCACCTTTCCAATTGATAAAGCACTACCTACGGTAAAAAAGTTCGAGACATATTTTTGTAAAAATTGCTCATTAGCCTCAAGTTCTCGCAATCCTTCGTAGGCAACTACAGTACCCCAACTGTGAGAAATGATGTCAATCTGGTTGTTATTAATCAGAAGAGGCTTAACAATATCTGTGAAGCAATCGATGATTCGTTGGCGCATTCTGCTGTTCAACATATAAATGAGAAAGTCATCAATTGCCAGAGCAGCTGCATTGCTTTCTAGCCAATGAGTGTGCATTGCTGAGCTTCTGTGGAAACCACCGTTGGTATTTTCCGCTAGTTCTTGTCGCTGTCGATCTTCTAAAATAGCCATAATTTCTCGCCGCAATTGCTGTTGTTTGGTAGTATCAACTGCATTGACAGCATTGACAAAAGTTTCGGTATTGACTAAGTGACTCCATAGCACCTCCAAGCGTGTGTCGCCGAGGTTTCCGTTCTTGAAAACTTCTCCAACGTGCGGTTGTAACGCCTGCCACCAACTATCGGAATAATGCTCCCTATGTTGGCTAATTCCGTGTACATATACCAGGTAATGGTTTCCAACTATGCGTGATGATCCATTCTCTAACAGTTGCGATCGCGTGATTGTGTCTCCAGAGAAGACACTCCCATCTAGTGGTTGTTCCTGACTAGAAATCGAAATTCCAACGGCATCGAAGGCGCGGGCGATCGCCTGCAACTTTGCATTCCGAACCTCAATCGCATTATCCCGGAACAAGGTGCGACCAACGAGTTCAATCGCTTGCCGACTGTCTATGAATAAGGAAGTTCGAGACAGATATTGGGTCAATGTTAGGTAGAAAAGCGCCGCCAGACTCTTAGAATCAAACAGATAAGCTCCCTGCCTATCCTTAGCTGTCATAATCTTATAGGCAGCTAAGTTGTGGATTCCGCTGTTGAAGTGAACGCCGCCCCAGTCACCATCTGGGGTAATCGGCAAGTTCAGGTAATCTCGCGTATGTGCAGGTTGCCGATATTTGGTAGGGTTACTAAGATCCCGGAGTGGTATCCCCGTACCTTCAAGTTCCTCTCCCATTTCCCAGTTCCATCTGGACAGATCTGACTCTTCAAAATTAGAAACAATAATCCCAAAAATATCTGAGTAGGATTCGTTTAAAGCCCCAGATTCTCCCGCATACTGGAGTCGTGATGTTTTATCAGTTACTCCGTGAAATATCTCGTGGGCAACAACATCAAGCCCCACCGCATAAGCACGGAGCTGTCCACGAACTCTCCTCTGACCATACACCATTTGCGTTTCTACCCAGGCTGCGTTCCGCCACTCCTGACCGTCTGGACTTTCATTTGCAACTATGCAGTTAATGCTGGAAATTAACGGCCCACCTCTATTATCGATACCATTGCGATGGAGAACGTCCCGCAAGAAAATTGCCACTACTGCTGCGTTGGCATGTGCACTGATCGCTCCTGGTGCCCACTCTGGTGGTTTACCCACATACTTACCTGGTAATAACCCCGAATTCAAGTCCTGAAATTCAAAGTCGTATGTATGGACATTCAAA
This sequence comes from Nostoc sp. B(2019), assembly GCF_010091925.1. GTDB lineage: Bacteria > Cyanobacteriota > Cyanobacteriia > Cyanobacteriales > Nostocaceae > Komarekiella. The sequence continues at coordinate 220,060 of NZ_WVID01000013.1, forward strand.
TCAAGGTCTAGTAGTGTTCTCCTATCTCCTGTAACTAAGTACGAAATTTTACGCAGCTTTTCAAGACCGTCTAGTGCTTCTTCAACCTGCTGATGAGAGGGAGAGACTTTATCTAGAACGGCGATACTCGGCGTTCTGGGTAGTTTAGCAACAATTTCACCATTATGTGCATCAATTAAGTAGTCCATCAACAAGGGTATATGCTTGTCTGTTTGTGTCTTCTCCCGGCTTTGTTGGCGTACATCCTCAATTACATATATTAAGCGCCATCGCTCAACTGCTGTGTCAAAGTAGTAACACAGACGGGGCGTTGCTTCGAGTGGTTGCAATCCATATCCCGCTAGGTCACGAACCTTATTCAACGCCTCAGCTGGTGAAATCCGCGCTATGGTGTCTACATTTATCGGCTCTCCCAGTGACGAGTTGACTGCAAGTAGCTCGTTCTCATAGTCCATCTCGATAGTAATTAAGGAACCGTAAACAGGAATCTTGTTGTATGTTTGACGAAACTTTACAGTTTTTGTCTTAGTCAGGGGCAATGTCTCAGTGCCAAGGATTCTGAATTCACAAGTGGCGCCGTTCACTTCTGGAGCAGTAAACTGGGGCAGTTCCTTACTTGCGAGAGCCTGATTTAAGTGCTGACGAGCAGCGGTTTCTGGATCAAGGGTACGCAGGCCTATAGCTTTTGTCGTGGCGAAGGCAGCTAAGGAAGGTCTTTCAGTCCGCAACGCATTAGCTACTCGATCTGAAGTTTCGTCTTCCGTGTGGAATGCAAAGGTGTGAAGTCCGTTCTTACTCATCTATTTTTCCCCTTTTTTAATCGTGGAGTTAACTCCTAATATGTGAGTTACAGACATGATTTCAATCTTTGGCAAGAGCTAAAGGAAGGAGAGTTAATCTTGATTAACTGTCGAATTCTGATTCTTTAATTAATTGTTTTAATTCAGGTAGAACGTCAAAATCTAGTATGTTAAGCCCTTTTGATAGATAATCTAGTTGATCTGGTTTACATTACTTAATTGGATAAAGTTGAGCTTATAATATCTCAAACTTTAATCACTTGTGTTATTGCTGAGACTAGAGATCTGTAGAAAACTACAGTGCCAAAGTTAATTAGATTGTCTATGTATTGTGAAAGCTAACTTTGATATAGCGGTTCTCACCTCAGTGAGGTACACAGAAGAAGTAATTAACCACAGATAAACACCGAGAAATTCGTACTAAGCAGATTAGGAAACGCTATGACTAAAGGAGAAACTAGCAATAAGTTTCTCAGTAAATAGACCCTCTCTATTAAGCTTGGGTATTCTGGAGGATAATAAGTGGAGTGTAAAAATGTTCTGATAATTTGAAGGTTATATAAATATTTTGGCAATGAACGCAATAGTTTAAAATTCTTAAAGCAAATGAGTTCTTTTAGCTATTGACCAAGCTGGTTGGTATACAAGTAATGATTTAAACTTACCATTTGGCATTGAGCTAATATCTTTACCTAAATTTTGGAGTAGCCGCATAGCTAGTTATGATTTATACAGGATTTTTCTCCTGAATAAGTTTTTGCAACACAACCCCTTTACGCGCTAATACCATTTCACGAAATACCTGATACAAATGATTAGTCTCTAATCCTTTCCCCCTGCCCCCTGCTCCCTGCCCCTCTGCTGCCTATTTGTATCGATTTTAAAGTGAAATGGTATAAAGCGGGGTATCTGTGGCACAGATGGCGATCGCTTTCTTCCAACTTAGAGTTATTTTGCAAATAGTCCTGCACTTCATCGCAAGCTTGTTTCATCAACTTATCGAATGATTGAATCTGCCACAACTTAGCGATGCTGTCATCTCCAGCGCTAGCCAGCATCTTACCATCCTTGCTAAAACTGACGTTCCTGACTTCGCCTTGATGTGCTTTCCAGGCAGCAAACTGCTCCCTATTCTGCCAGTTCCACAACTGCACGTTGCCTTTTTGATCACTACTGACAATCATTTTGCCATCGGGGCTGAACGCTACTGAATTCACCGCCGCCCCAAAATTTACCGCCGCCACAAATTCCTGGAATGGCTTACCCTGCAAGTTCCATAAGCGAATAGTGCCATCATCTCCAGCGCTAACTAGTCGCTTGCCATCGGGACTGAATGCCACACTAGAGACAGGGCCTAGATGACCTGGAATGTCTGTGATTAACTGCTGTTTTTGCCAGTTCCACATACGGATAATACCGTCATTTCCGGCGCTAGCCAGCAGCTTGCTATCTGGGCTAAAACTGACTTTGCAGAAGTGCTTTTCACGCGGGAATTTTACCATAGAGAACTTTGCTAACTGCCGCCGCTTTTGCCAGTCCCACACAAGAACAATACCGTTCTCTCCCACACTAGCTACTAGTTTGCTATCCGGGCTAAAACTGACATCGCATATATGCTGTGGATAACCGAGGGATTCTGCCATTGATAAGGTTGTCAACTGTTGACCATACAAGTTCCATAAGCGGACAGTTCTATCATCTCCAGCACTAGCCATTAACTGACCATCCGGGCTGAAACTGACACTGTGGATTCGTTCACCTTGATGTGCTGTCCATCCTAGCAACTGTTGACCCTGTAAGTTCCATACGCGGATGATGCCATCATCTCCCCCAGTCGTAACTCGTTGACCATCCGGGCTAAAATTAATGCTGAGAACTCGATCCTTATGACCTAATAATTCTGTCACCTGCTGACCATGCAAGTTCCACACGCGGACAGTTTTATCATCTCCGGCGCTAGTTAGTAGTTGACCATCTCGGCTAAAACTGACGCTTCTAACTGGGCCTTGATGCCCAGCAAATTTGTCCAACTCCTTACCCTGCAAATTCCATAAACGAACAGTGCCATCTCCGGCTGCACTAGCTACTTGTTGACCATCTGGGCTAAATTGTACACTCCAGATTCGGCCTTGATGCCCTGTAAAAGGTTTTCCCAATTGCTTACCCTGCAAGTTCCACACGCGAACAGTTCTGTCCTGTCCACCACTGACTACTAACTGACCATCTTGGCTAAAGCTGACACTGCTAACAGGTTGTTGATGTCCTTTGCATTGTGCCAATTGTTGACCCTGCAAGTTCCACAGGCGGATAGTACTGTTTTTTCCGGCTGTAGCTAGCATCTGCCCATTGCGGCTAAAACTGACGCTGTTAACCGAGTTTTGATTTGCTTTCCATTCTCGCAACTGCTGACCTTGTAAGTTCCATAAGCGGATTGTATCGTCATCGCCGCCGCTAGCGATTAGATGACTATCTGGGCTAAAACGGATGCTCCTAACGCGACTTTGATGCCCTTTCAATTCTGCTAACAGTTGACCCTGTAAGTTCCATAAGCGAACAATGCCGTCCTCTCCGGCTGTAGCCAGTAGCCGTCCATCCGGGCTAAAACTGAGGCTTCTGACCAGATTTGTATTCCACACAGCCTGCTCCTGACCCTGTAAGTTCCACAAGCGAACAATACCGTCCTCTCCAGCACTTGCCAGTAATTGCCCATTTGGGCTAAAACTGCTTCTGACCGTACCTTGATGCCCTTCCAAGCGGTTGCGTTCTTTGACTGTATAAACTGCCTTTTGCAGTGTTCCTTGCACTTGAGTTTGTAGCTGTTCTGGCTTGAATAACTGCACTAGAGGTTGATTGAGAAGTGTTCCGGCTCGTAAACTGGCGATCGCCCCATCTAACACTGGTGTCCCCAAGTCTACTTCGGCATTTTCTCTAAAAGTACTAGCTTGACCTATTTGTGCGTTTCTCAAATTAAACAGAGCGTAAAGAGTTAATCCACTTAACCCCAAGATGACTGCGATCGCAATGCGCGATCGCCAAGCAATATTCTTGCGTTTTTGCACAATGCTACGCTGTACAAACTCTGCTTCTAACTGGTTGAACCAATTTTTATTGAACTTAATTTTTTCATTCAAGACATCGAGATAGGGATTAGCATTCCAAAGAAACTGTACCTGTTTTTCTCGGCGCTGCTCTTGCTGACTTTGTGTTTGTTGCCACAGCCGCAACAGTTGAGCGTTGATTTTGTCAAATGAGTTTTCCACAACATAGCAACTGCTATCCAACCAATCCAGAACAGGTTCTACCTTGGCTTGCCAACCTGATGGTCTTTCCCTACTTTTAACGTTTTTCCACTCAAAAGCAGCTGGTGTAAGTTGCCGTTGGAGAATTAAACTTTCCGCCTCATCTTGTTTCCACGCTAGCAGCTTTTGCCATCCTCGCACTAAAGCATCATGGGCAGGCTCTACATAAGGTTGACCCTCAGTATCTTGTCCTTGAACTAGCAGACGTGCTATCGAAAAGCGCCGAATTACCTCTTTTACCCGTCGGTTTTCTGGTTCTGGATACTCCATCTCAGATAAAGGTACTCGTCTACGCGCCAACTCTCCCCCACCCACAGCCACCATTCGCAGCATGACATGACGGATAGTTTGCTCATAGGCTTGATTGTTGTTGACTAACTCCTCATATTCATAGTCTGCTCTTTGGGTAAGACTTTGGATCACTCCACCCAGTTGTTCATAATCTGCTTGCGTAATCGCTCGGTTATTCCTTTTACCTTGGCGGACAGCCTTTAAATACTTGAGGTAGAGTTCACTTAAAGTAAAAGAAAGTAGCGGTAATGCTCCTGGCATCTGTGCTACTTCATCTATTAACGTATCTACCAGATTGTGCGGCTCAAAATACATCACCCTTTTGGATGCTGGTTCTTCGATGCAGGCGCGTAATTCCTCCCGCGTCATGGCTGGCACGATAAATCTCGCACTCTGCCAATATGCTTGTAAAGCAGAATTTCGCAACTGAGGTTCAAAATCTGAGCGTAACGTCAGTACGAGGCGGAAATTATCTGAATATTGAGCTACTGCTTGCGCCAATAAACTGAGGAATTTCTGCCGTTCTTGCTCGTCTTGGCAGAGGGTGATGAGTTCTTCTATCTGGTCAATGACTAATAGCAACTTTGACTGCGGATAAAGCTGACTCCAAGTTGCTAAACTGGCGGTTAGGCTTTCCCGCGATAGTATCTTATTTAAAGCCTTCACCGGAGACTCTCCAGGACGCATAGTCGCCAGAATTTGCCACTGCTGCTGACTTCGCAAGTATGGTATTAATCCCGCTTTTACCAAGCTCGATTTTCCGGTTCCAGAAGCCCCAAGCACCACAGTTAACGACTGATTGCTGACGAATTCGTATAACTTTTCAGTCAGGGCTTGTCTACCGAAAAACAGGTGACTGTGTTCTTCCTCAAAGGATTCCAAGCCACGATAGGGGTTTTTTGATTCATCGAGTGGTGGTGCTGGAGGTAAATTTAAGATATGCCCAGGAGTCAGAAAGATATATTCACCTTTATCATGTTTCTTCAGGGGCCAAATACTAGGGGTTTGCCGGAGATGATGCCCAACAGTTGTCGGTTCAATGCGATCGCGCAAATAAAGGTAGAGTTTGGTAGCGGTAATTACCCCGTCTCCTGAAGGTTGACCATAAGCAACCGGAGGATGTAAATCAACTCTACCTGTGATTGCTTCCAGCAAAGCGGCAGCAAAGGGTGAATGATCCCCAATTTGACCACGGCAATCTGTATCAAGTGCATAAGCATCTAAAGCTTTTTGGTCATAGGCAGCAGAGGTAATCACCTGCCATGCTGGATCAGAGATAAAGCGATCGTACCGTTCTTGGTGAATCACCTCTGGCACAGTTAACAATTCTCTGGTACTAGACCAGCGAAAGGCTCCAGCAAAACAGCAATCAAGGAATGCTAGGAAATGACGGCAAGGCAATTTCTCCAAGGCTTCCTGCAACTGAGTCATCGGTAGGTAGGTTTGAATCTCTCCGAGGATGGCATCTTGGGGAATTAAATAACCCTTTGGCCCGTCATCAGCATTCAGGGCAATTCCATGACCAGCAAAGTAAAACAGCAGACGGTCATCTGAATGTACTTGTTCTGGCAGAGTTTTCCAAAGTAATTTATTCAGATTGGAGAGATTTGCCACCTCATCCAAACACAACCATACTTGATATCCATGCTGTTCACGCAAAACCTGTACTAATTGTTTGGCATCATTAACAGCATTTTGGAGTGGAGAAATTCCGTTGCCGTAATTATTAATTCCAATCACAAGTGCCAGGTTGTGCGAAAACTCAGACATGGTATTAGGCCCTTTTTTTGCACTAGTCAATCACATTTGTAGAGACTGATTAAGTTGATTTTTATTTTTGGGTTCTATGTAATTGGATTGTTGATATCGCCACAATCCAATCATCACTATTGCTGCTAATACACCAATCAACACACCAATTAACCATTGAGGCCTTATGTTCTGAATTGAACGACTATTAGTAGTGATATGAGGAGTGCTGACAGTAGGGATATCGGCTTGTTCTTGAGGTGAACTCACTGTTTTATTAAGAGGCAACTTGTCTACAACAGCCATATCAATAGAGGAGGGTAAAGGTGTGTGAGAGAGGTTTTCTCGACCCAAGTGAGTGGTCAAATAATTCTCCGACTTGACAGGACTACTTATCGCTACCTCTAAATGATGGCGCTGAACGCACAAGATACAAGTATTTGCTAATGCTGCTAACCCTTCGGGATAAGTGAAATAAACAAAATGATCACAGCCAACTTCTTGAACTTGGGGTGGAGGCTGACGTTCTTGACTAACACTTTTGATACTGTGTACAGTTGCAGCAAGGTCGTTTGGTTGACCAAAAAAGGGTAGGCTCACTGTCTTATAAAACAGCTTTTGCATTAATCGCTCTAAAGGACTAGACTGCTGATTAGCTTCTGGTTGGAGAGCCGCGGGAATAATTGATGTATTACCAGCAATGATTGTGTAAGGAATTCCAGGATCAGGGCTGGCTGCCAAGTTTTGCAAGAATTGAGAGCCAGGACGCATTTCATCTAAGGAAACATCGATAGTTTTAACTACCTCGACAGATTTGTTCATCGCCTTGAGCAACATTCCCAAAACTGGTATGGGCCAAGTAATTGTTGACAGACCATTAAGCCCAATACTCAAGGTAGTTAGCGCCCAATCTTGGATAGTAGACCAAGGAAACCCAGCATTTGGTGTACCCAGCATAATTAAGTTTTGCACGATGCGATCGCCTGCTTCTCTTTCAATAAACCAACGAGAAACCAAGCCTCCCATTGAATGAGCGACAATGTGCAAGGCTTTACCGTGATTTTCTCTTAAACCGACTGCTGCGAGTTTTTGCTTGAGGAGTTTGGCATTCTCTTCAATGGAAGTGTTGAGGCTTTCATAGTCAAAGGTGAGAACTAGATCATATAAGTCAGTAAGTTTTGCCCTTTGTATACTTCCTAACATACTTTGAGTATCGCCAATGATGCCGTGGATGTAGAGCACAATCCGCTCTGCTTGGGCAACCCGTTGTTTAACTTGCTCGATTTCACCGATATAATTAACTACACCATCTGGACTAACATCTGCTACAGCTAAAATTGGGTAATCAAACTGCAACCCTAGATTTTGAGACACTATTTTTTGAAAGAAAATTCGGATAGATCCCCCAAGGCTACGTTTTCCTGCACTCACTGGTTCTGTTAACCGCTCCAAGACTATTTCTGTTGTGCCATCCGCACTACTGTGAGCGCGTCCTAAAGGTAGGAAAAACTCGCCATCATAACTGATTGGTAAGAGATACTCGTCTGGTTCTAAGGGTGAATCAACAACTAGCTTTAAAGGATGATTGGGCGTGACAACAGATGGATCTTGTATCTGATTCAACTCCAACACGCTTAAACCTGGATCAGTCCCCCGACTAGCCGTGAATTGAAAGGGTCTAATTCCCGAATTATCTGCCCGCAGAAGAGGCGGTAGCAGATGATTACCTAGATCCCTAGTGGATTGGGTGACTGTTGTCAGCCGAACATTAGCATTTAAATTGTGATGTGATTGCAACCTCACACCAGATCCCAGAGAAACACTTTCTTGTCCCCTGGGAATCGGCGTGGCGTTTTGTGGGTGGACAGTTGTGAGCATGATTTGACTAGTTACCCAGTCGTCGCAAACATCTTCTTCTGGTTTAGCTCTGAGGTCGCGTAAGGGAATCCTGTTCATCAAACGGTTCAGTGTCCCTTGACCTCGATGAGGTGTGGGTGTGGAACGAGAAGGTAAATCAAGCTCATCTTGTGTCAGCAAGGTAGCGTCAAATTCCGCAGTGCTGACAATTAATTTGAGCATATCTTTAACTTCAGTAATTCCCTGTTCCCGCCATAGTTTTTCGGGAACTTGGGCATAAATTGCATGACCGCCTAAAGCCCAGGCTTCATCTCCTGTCTGTCCACTTGGTTGTAGCCAAATTCCTCCTGTCTCAAACAAATCTGCACTCACTGCAAAACGATCTGTTAAATTCAGGAGGGCGCAATACACTGGTTCATTAGCAGTATTTTTTAACTTAATTTTGAAATTAGGTTGCTTCCATTTACCATTTTCTTGTTGATATTCTAAGCGCATCTGGACATCTTGCCGCTCTTGCCCATCTTGATAAATCATTATTTGCACTGCGTCGGCTGGAATTCTGCTGCTAGCAGGACTAGAAAGTTCGTAAATATTTGTCCAACGGGCAATATGTTCTAATCGTTGTATTGCCTGCCAAGCAGTGGTCTTTGTGTAACCTTGAATTTGAGCGACTAAAGGACGGTCATCAGCTGGTCGTGTAATCAGATATTCATCATTACGAGCTAGCAACTTAAACTCAGCAATTTCAGGTGCAGTAACTTCCCGCAGGTATAAGGACTGTTGATTCTGAGTCCCAGCCGTCAGTAGTGCGGTGCGTGCTAATTCTACTCCTATATCCTCACCAGCAATCAATATTCTTTTAGGTGGTGAAGGCAGGCTAGTAACAAGTGCTTTGAAAGTCATCTCAGTATTTAAGTCTCTGATACCGCTAATTTGAACTTTACTCAAATGCGGCATAACTTCCAGTACTTGAGCTTCACCTATTGCCCTTGATAGTTGATGTAGCTGTTCCAAGGGGGTATCAAAAGGAAATAACGCCAGTAAAGTTGTCTCATCCCCACAAGGTTGGGGAATTCCATGAACAGCGCCACCATCAATTACCCATGTATGGTGTTTGTGATAACTAATTGTAAAGTAGGGAGTATGTGAGGCGATCGCTCCTCCTAAAAATGGTTGGTTTAAATCATCCTGAACTGTTGCTTCTATTTGGGGAGACTGCGCTGCAACTTTGCTCCGAACTAAGGCATTGGTGCGTTTGAATAAATCTCTATAACTGAGGCTACCATTGGCTTTTGTCAATGTATCGAGTAAAAAGTAAGAGAATGCCCCCCGACTTTGCCCATCTGCAATGTACTCTTTAGCTTCCTCGTAATCTTGGCAAGCCGCAAAAAAGATATGTTTGCCTTGCGGTAAAGTCCAACCAGCAGCATTTTTGACCAAACTGCGGGAATTTGAGAGTTGTTTGGCTTCTGTCACAGAGAAAATGAAGCTGTCTAAAGGTCGCTGGCGGGGATCAATGGGTGCTTTACGAACAGCCGTTTCTAGTTTTAAATCACCGCGAATGCCTGAACCTGAGTGGCAACAGTCCATAATAATAGCGATATGAGGGTTTTTGTCGGCTACCTCAGCAATTAGCTTCCCTAATTCTTTATCTGCTAAATCCCAACCCCCTGGATTACGACTGTCGTAACAAACGAGTGTTTCATCTAGTCGATCTGGTTCTAAAGCCCAAAACTCTTCAGGTGTGGCTTGTTGACTACCATGGCCTGAATAGTAAAAAAAAGCCACATCTTCACTACTAGCTTGACACAAATGTTGACGGAAACCGTCAATAATTGCCTGACGGGTGGCATCTTGGTTTAACAATATGCGTAAATGTAGCTGGCATCCGTTGGGAGAAATTCGCCCTAACAAATACTCTTTAACAGCCAAAATATCATTGATACAGCCTTTTAAAGAAGGCACAGAACTAAAATACTCATCAATCCCAACCAGCAATGCATAGATATTACGAGTCATGCTGATCTCACTTTATTAAACTTTATAAAATGTGGTGGCTTTCAACAGATTTTATAACTAGTACATTTTGCATATACAAGTTTTTAATTTTTGTCAAACCATCTCTTAAACTATTGCAGATTAAGATATTAACTGGCAAACGAGTGTTATTAAAAAATATTTTTTAAAATCCTGGTTTTTTGGTTTCTATTATCTTTTTTTTCACAAAAAATAATTACCTATAATTATATGTTGCTGTATTTCGTTCTTGATTTCCCGATTAAGGAATAAATCTACTCTGTTTGGGCTACTTCTGAAGGAAGATTTTACCTATTTCCTGCGGCAGATACTTAATTAGTTTTTGTTATCACTATACATTTTAATATTTGTCTATCTAAATTATGAAATAATTTACAATTTTGGTTTACTTTTTATGCCGGGATATCTATATCAAAAGATTTATTACTATATATCTATAGTTAGAGGAGTACTAAGCATATACTCAACTATATTCAGAGCAAACATTGAAGAAAAAGCTACAAGAAAATTTTTTCAGTCTTTGTTATCAGTCAAAAGTGCAAATTGTTTATAGCAGTTCCCAATTACATGAGGTAAATCCTAGCCTCTAGTCCCTAACCTCAACGAGATGTACGTGACTAAAACGAGAAACGCTATAGTGCATTGTTGATAATTTGCATTTTGAAAATTGATTTTCAGATTTTTGGGCAAAAATTTTGCTTTGGTAATCAGTAGAATTAAATACATTAATTTTACAGGCAAACCCTAAGTATTTTGCAAATTTTCCGAAAGATTATCTTTCAACAGCGAGTTGAAAGGTTGGGTATAAATAGCTGAAATTTCAGTTGACAATAAATACAAAATAATTCATGGGAATGTATCTGATTTTTATACATTCTCATCAGAGATAAGAATATTGTCAACTAACTATTTTTAACAGTAAAAGGATAAAAACATGAAAAAATTTACTGTAAATACAACTTTAATGGGCAAAGTTACAGATATTAAAGCAGAAAAAGATGCTTTTATCTTGAAATGCCGTAGTGATGATGAGATAGAGGTTTTTGTGGGTAATGAAACCAAATTTAGATTTCTGAGAAATTTGGATGGCATCGAGCGCGATCGCGTACCCAATCCTGATAACTTTAATCATGATTCTCCCACAAATTTAGTCAAAAAATACATCCAGCCTGATAGCTTGGTTGTCCTACAAGGTGTTTATCAAGAAAATAATGGTAATTGCCATTATGATGCGCGTATTGTGAACCTATTACATTCATATAGAGGGCAAGATGAATTATTGTTTGAGCAGACACATTGGTGGATTACACAAATTGCCCGCCTAGCAGATAGTTGGTTAGGGTATCTATTTCCCAATAAACAAACCTATCAAATTGATGATTTTGCTCTCTACCGAACTAACTTAAATATCATTGGTTTACCAACTGATGACAATATACAGGAATGTGCCACACTTTCTCGGCTAATTTATGGTCTTTCCTCAGCTTACTTACTGACTGGTTCTGAAAGCTATGTTTCAGCGGCCCGTGCTGGAGTTCAATACCAACGTGAAACTTTTCGCAGTTTAACATCTGATGGCAAACATTGTTTTTGGGCTTTTGGCAAGCGCAAGACTGAGTACAGTTATCAGTTGTATATCAACTCTTTAAATGAAGATGACAGAGATACAATCCCACTTTATGAGCAAATTTATGCTTTAGCTGGATTAGCTCAGTATTATCGGATCACCTTAGATTGGGAAGTGCTTGATGATATTAAGCGGACTGTTCGCGTCTTTAATGAGTTCTTTACTGATCCGGAATCGGAATATGGTAAGCACGCATACGGAGATTATTTTTCCCACCTAGATTATGTCACCTTAAACTGGGATAATCCGGCTCTTGCTAACAACCAAGCTAGGAAAAATTGGAATTCCATTGGGGATCACATACCTGCCTATTTAATAAACGTGATTTTGGCATTAGAACCTTTGCCATTAACTGATCATGGACACGAAGAAATCAGGAAATTTTTAGAAACTTGCAAGAAGATTCTCAAAACAACATCCACAATTATTGTTGAGAAGTTTCCCGATCCAGATCCCAATATTCCATTTGTCAATGAGCGATTTTTTCGGGATTGGAAGCCAGACCATAGTTGGCGGTGGCAACAAAACCGTGCTGTTGTCGGACACAATTTAAAGATTGCCTGGAATCTGACTCGTGTTGCCAATTATTATTACTACTTAGCTGCCCAATCTGCTGCTGAGAACGAGCAAGAAGCAAAAGAATCACAACAGTTAGCCGATAGGTTGATGAAACTGGCAGATCAATTAGGCATCAAAATAGCAGAGATTGGTATCGATCTATTTAGAGGAGGAATTTTCGATACTTTAGAACGTAATCCCCAAAATGGGATGCCTTTGGAATTTCCTTGGTTCAACACTAAGGACTTTTGGCAGCAGGAACAAGCTTTGTTAGCCTACCTGATTCTTTATGGTTGCAGTAACGAAAATCATCACCAAAAGCAAGAGTATTTGCGATTAGCACGAGAAACAGCCGCATTTTGGAATCTCTTTTTTCTTGACCAAGACAATAAAGGTATTTTCTTCCGAGTTAGTGAAAGTGGAGATGCAATGACTGTCGGGGAGTATGGACAAAAAGGGGGGCATTCAATTTCTGGATACCATGCTTTTGAACTCAATTATTTAGCTCATATCTATACCAGTAGCTATGTGACAAAAGAACCCTTCTGTTTGTATTTCAAACCTGACAAGCATTGTCGCCAGCGATCGCTCAATTTCTTACCCGATTTCTTTAGACCCAATACCCTGGAAGTCAGCAGAATCAGCATTAATGGTAGCGATCGCACCTCAATCGACCCTGATAATTTCCAAATTGAACTAGGAGAAAAAGAATTTCAACTTGGTTCAGAAGCAGAAATCATTGTACAATTTACACCCAAAACTTAGGCAACCAATTATGGCAACCCCAATGCTAGAAGGAAAGAAAATTGCCATTCTTGTAGAGAGTGAATTTATTCCAGAGGAAATTGCTGCCTATCAGCAACGCTTTGCCGAACTTGGGGCGACTGTGCATTTAATGTCTCGGTTGTGGGGAAATCAAAGTCTGCGTTTTGTTAGTGATGTTGATGCAGTGGGTAAATCCTTGGAATACCTAGACGTAAGCATTGACTTTCAGAATGTAGATATTAATGATTATGCGGCTGTGATTGTCTCTGCTGGCTACACCAGTGTACGTTTGCGTTACTTTGAGCCTCCAGAAGGTTGTCCACTCAGTCCAGAACAGTCTCGTACTGCGCCAGCAGTCCAATTCTTTGCCCAGGCGATGGCAAATCCCAAAATTGTGAAAGGAGCTATTTGTCATGGATTGTGGCTGTTGACACCGATACCAGAACTACTCCGGGGGCGAAAAGTAATCTGTCACGAAGTCACCCTTGCAGATATTGCTAATGCTGGTGCTGTTTATGTCCCGTCTGCATCTGGAATTGTTGTTGATGGTGACTTAGTTACAGGGCGAGCAGGTCATGATGTAGGTGTATTTATCGATGCGATCGCACAACTAATTATCCAACAAGATGCACAACCAGGACAAAAAGGGGAATTGGTAGAAGCTAAATCCTGACTTAAGGAGAGAAGCAATGAGAACAACTAATTATGCACAGCGAGATCAAGCCGCACAAGTAGTTTTTTACGTCCCACTGTGGAAGAGAAAGGGAATTTCTTTAGAGTTGTTCGATGATTATTGGCGAAACGTTCACGGCCCAGTCTGCGCCCGCTTACCTGGTCAGTACCAATATTGGCAGTTTCATGTAGCTCACAATGAAGGGGGTATTTGGCCCACCATAAAAGGTATAGATTACAACACTCCTGAAGAGGATCAGTTTGATGGGATTGCTGAATTAACCTTTAAAACCGCCGCAGACCGTCAGACATGGTTTCAGGCTTCTACCATTCTCATGGATGATGAGCATAACTTATTTCGTCAGGCGATCGGTTATAACACTAACCCCGGTAACTCTATCACCTATGTTGATGGTATTGAAAACGCCACTCCTAACGGTTTCGTTAATGTAGAAAAGTTTCATGTCATGCTCAAGAAAGCTGATGACGTAAGTGTAGAAGATTTCCGCCAATATCTGCAAGAAAGCTTTGCTTCAGAGGTGCTCAAGAGTGACTTATTGCTGAAGTTACGAATACATTTGTTTGAAGAAGTAGATAATTCTCGCCCCGATGCAGCTGGTGTATCTCATTCCGAACAACCAGAAAAGAACTATCAAGCAGCTTTGGAAATGGCCTTTTCTAATCGTCTAGAAATGGAAAAATTCTTTGCTTCCGAAATATACACCACAGCCACAAAATCCCACGCAAAATACGTCAGGCAAATCAGCACATTTCCAGAGAGAACCGCTTTTACATTTGTCTATGGTGGTCAGATGACACTTGCGGGTCAGCGCAGTTCTACGGTTGCTGATTTAATTACGAGAATCGGCGCAAAAAATCAACTGCAAGATGACATTTCTACTTTGATGCTTGGTAAACGCTAATCAAGTTAATGGTTTTTTATAGGGCAAAATCGTGTCTAAAAATTCTCTTAAAAAAAATGCCGTCCTTGATGATCAACAACTGCAAGCAAATCTAAAAGCAATCAATCCCAAGTTTGGGGATTTTGTAATTCGTGTTGCTGGTGAAGCTTGGGGACTACCATTAATTGACCAAAAAACCAAAGCTTTAATCACTATTGCTATCGATGTAGTAAATCAGGATCATGTTGGCCCAGGTAATCCCTTTGGCGCTCATGTTCACATGGCTATGCAGCACGGTGCTACCCGCGAAGAAATAGAAGAATTACTTTTATTCTTATGCGTCTATGCAGGATTTAACAAGGCGGCTGGTTGCTTTGGTACTTTGAACCAAATTTTAGATGGTTCTAAATAACAAACTCATCAAGAAGAATCAACTCTAACATATCAAATCATGTCTCTTATGAACCACGAAAATAATAATATTAAATACGATTTTGCCAATTGCAAGAGTATTTGATTAGACATAATTAATTTATGGACTACCGATAGCAAATTCTTGTAATTGCAAGTAAATAGGAAAGGGCTTATGAAGAAGCGCATGAATTATTATCAAGATTTAAGTGCTGATTATTCAAAACCAGGACTAGTCTCTCCAGAATTAGCAGAAAAGCTCATCTTTGAAGCTGAAAAATTTATTCCCCTCAAAGAAGACCATTTTCCGGCAATCACTCTAGGTTATCCATTAGAGCAGATTGAACAAGAAAATAAAGCATGGTGGCCTACCCATTGTGAAGCACTAAGGCAAGGTAGAGGAGACATTTTAACGGCAGAATATCGCCAAGAATTAGTTTATTTTTGCCAGGATGGCCCCTATTACGGACTAGAAGAACAAAAAGAACGAGAACAACATTGGTGGGCTTTAATCGCTCAACCTGGCGTGACTATGTGCTGGCCAATTGTCATGTTTCATGGTGAATTTGTCTGGTTTGAATGGAATTGTCTGGATAATGAAACTCACGAAACAATTGCTAAAGGTAGTGTAGCCTGGTTGCGTCGCGGTCATCGGGGGGGCTGTTATATCAAGGGTGAACAACTAACTTTTTATCGTGATGTTTTTGCCCCTAATGAACTTTTGAAATTGATTACTACAGCTAATTAAACAATCAACGGAGGATAATATGGCTACTGAAAGTAAAGGTAAAATCGGTGTACTCATTGAAGAACATTTTGACCCATTTGAATTTCGGGCTTTCAATGAATACTTTCCTCAACAAGGTTATCAAGTTGAATATATTTCTCATTTGTGGAGCAATCCAGAAATAACTTTTCACAGTAATTCTGAGGATGGTGTAATTAAAGAACGTGTCACTGTCACTACAGAAGTTAATAATATTAATCCAGGTGACTATAAGGCAATAATTTGTATTGGTGCTTATGCAATGGATCGGTTGAGATATGAAGAAAAGGTGAGAAAGGGTCAGCCAAGTCAAGCACCAGCAGTTGTGTTTATTCGCCAAGCTATGCAAGAACCCAATGTCAAAACAGGAGTTATTTGTCATGGGTTATGGCTACTTTGTGCTGCTGATGTTCTGAAAAATCGGCGGGTAACTTGCGCTCATAATATTTTGGTTGATGTGGAAAATGCTGGGGCTGAGATTATCTATGAAAATGATTTAGCTGCTGATATTGTGATTGATGAAAATTTAGTTACAGGTAGACATCCTGACCTGGTAAATAAATTCATGGAAACTTTGGTAAGAGAAATTGAGAATAAACAGCGCAGTCTTCATGCAGCTATGACTATTTAAATTTTGTAGTTTTGAATGCTCGACAAGGGATATCAATATGACTAATATTCCCGTTCGATTTACCTATTTTACAGGTATCAAAAGAGCAATTTTTCACAACCCCCGCTTAATTGGCAGTTGGGATGATAACGGACATTATTCTCAACAGTGGCAATCTTTAGATATGCAGCAAATAGTTGGGGAAGATGGTTGTCTTTGCTTTATAGCCACAGTGGAGTTAGATGATTCCCAAATTGGTTGGCTATTTCGCTGGGGTGTGATGCTAGATAGTCCCGCGGGTAATAACTTATGGGGAATTCCAACGGAGATTCACGATCGCAAGTCAAGCGATCGCTACTGTAGTTTTACGCTACAATCTCCTGACAACGGTCAACCTCAACAAGCGAAATATTATCTAGTTCATGATCGCAGACTAGGCGCACAACCATATTATCTTCCTGGTGAATCTCAACCTGCATTGCGGTTTGCTGTCTGGTCGCCAAACGCGCGTAATGTGGAAGTTGTGTTTGGTAACAGCAGTAGTGGGTATATTGCAGACGATGTTTTTCGAGATGATCCTGATTTTGGCATGAATCCCAATCTTGGGCCATTTCCCATGTTGCGGACACAGGAGGGTATTTGGCAAACAGATGTCAGCGTATCACCAGAACTGGCTGATTTCTCCCGCTTTGACCATGTGCCTTATATGTTTAGGATTGTCAATGAAGCAGGACGGGTAGTTTATCGAACTGATTTGTACTCCCGTTGTCAAATTGGTAAAGGCAATATCAATCCTGATGGTAAACCTTTCTCTAGCCGATATACAGATAAACACGGAAGACCTTTTTCGGGAAAATATCAGGATTTGGATGGCACTAAAAGCTGTTCTGTAGTCATCAATCCAGAAACGGTAACTAAACATTTTCAAGAAGCAGTCTGGCCAGAACAGGAATTTATCTCAGAAGAGGAGTTCTGGAATCATGAGTTTTCATGGGAACGCCCCATACCGCAGCGTGTCGAAGATTTAGTGATTTATGAACTCCATGTAGGGTCTTTAGGGTATGGTAACGATAGACCAGGAAACTTTGAGGATGCGATCGCTTTACTACCCTACTTAGTAGAATTGGGAGTTAACGCTGTTGAACTGTTACCAATGTCAGAATTTCGAGACGAAGTAAATTGGGGATATGAAACATCTCATTACTTTGCTCTGGAATATAGTGCTGGTGGTAGAGATCAACTAAAACATTTCGTCAGAGAATGCCATCGTTATGGAATTGCCGTAATTTTAGATGTGGTATATAACCACTTCAATCCTGATGGCGAGCGGGCACAATGGACTTATGATTCGGATATTCCCGAACATAATATCTATTACTGGTATGAAGGCAACTCTAGCGATTATTTCTACCCAGATGGTACACCTTTTCCAGAAGGTGGCTATGTTGATAATTGGTCTACAGGTTACGCACCTCGATTTCATGAGGAGATGGTGCGACAGATGTTTATTAGCAGTGCTGTAACTTTAATAGAAGAGTTTCATGTAGATGGCTTCCGAGTTGATCAGACAACTTCCATGCACCTATACAACCAACTGCACGCTGATGGTAAACCTGTGGGTAATGCCAATATTTTTGGTGCGAAGTTCCTCAGAGAATGGACTCGAACTATGAGGTTAATCCGACCAGATGCCCTCCTTATGGCAGAAGACCATTCTGATTGGGATCAAGTGACTGAATCGCCCGACGTGGGAGGGTTAGGTTTTGATGCAACTTGGTATGCTGAGTTCTATCACCATCTGATTGGCGATGCTAGACCAGGAACAGAATATGCCAAATTAATTCCTACGGCTGGATACGGTACAGATGCACCCTTAGCTATGGATAAATTTGCAGGGGTGTTGGCATGGTCTGGTCATAAAAAGGTTGTCTATCATGAATCCCATGATGAAGCAGGCAACTCTTATTATGAGGGAGGCGGTAACAAAGTTGAATCTCGGCGCACGATTGTATCTGCTGCTAACGCCGCCCCATTGATTGGAGACACCCGACGCTACGCAGAAGCACGTTGTCGCTTTGCTGTGGGAATGTCCATGTTGTCGGCTGGTACACCAATGTTTTTGATGGGTGAAGAAATTGGCGCACAAAAACCTTATAGATACAGAGATTTCATGAATAACCGGGAAGATTTGTTAGGCGATCGCCAGACTTCCGGTCAACAACTATTCCGATTTTACCAAGACATCATTCAGCTGCGGCGCGGCCATTCAGGACTGCGATCGCACTTGATTGATATTTTCTACGTCCACAATGCCAACCGAATCATCGCCTTCAAACGCTGGGATGTGACTGAAGAATTTTTAATTGTAACCAGTTTGAATAATCACCCGTTCTCATCAGGGTACACCATTAACAATGCCCGAATAGCAGATGGTCAATGGCGCGAGATATTCAATAGTGATGCTTCACTCTACGGAGGAGATAATATAGGCAATTTTGGATCTCATATCTCTGCAATTAACGCATATATTCATCCCATAGTCCCAGCAAATGGATTTGTCGTGTTTCAACAGGAAAGGACATAATACGTTTTTGTTTAAGCTTGCTACAAAAATCCCAAAGTAACTTCGCTCTTTACGAATTAGAGGACGTAGAAACCTCTAGTTCAGGCGGAGCCAACTAGAGGTAGTTCATTACTTAAAAACAAGAATTCTAACCCAAAAGCTCTAACTGGATTTAAGCGAGGGTGATATTTATGATTAGAGCATTTACAAACCCTGTATTAGTAGCAGTAGATATTGATAACTTTGACTATGTACGTGAATGTGGAAGAGTCAATAATACCTCTCCACAATCAACTTTTTGTATTCTATTAATTGGTGGTGCAGAAGGGGAAAAATCTGGAGAAGATGTAGCTACACGATGGTTTCTCAACCGATTAGATAAAGGAGATTACTTAGTTCTGCGCTCACGCAGAATTGGCAGACAGGCTACTTGGATATGTGATAATTATAGAGATTTTGTCAGTTCATCTGCTGAACTTGCTATCAACAGTCGGAAGGCAGCTAATCATCCACAAGTTATCCAATACATCCGCGATGCCGATGCACTATTTATAGCCGGTGGTGATCAGAATGATTATGAAGATTATTGGGAAGGTTCAGGTGTAGAAAAAGCAATTAATTACTTAATTAATCAAAAACAAGTGCCGATTGCTGGCACTAGTGCTGGTATGGCTATTCTGGGAGATTATTATTATGCACCTGCTCATCAGGGTGTGTTGAGTTCTGAAATTTTGAATGATCCTTTTCACCACAATACGAAGGATATTTATCACAGCGACTTTATTAAAGTTCCGATTCTCAAAAATGTGATTACAGACACGCACTTAGACCGGATTAATAAAGAGCATCCTGAACCCAGATATGGGAGACTTTTGGGATTTCTTGCTAGAATCATTTATGAAAAAGGCAATCAACTTCCGGCTTTGGGAATTGGTTTAGAAGAAGGTGCATTTGTTGCCATTGATGAAAACGGGATTGCTCAGGTGTTTGGTAATGGCACATCTAAAGGGCAAGATGCTTATTTTTTACAAACAAATGGAGCAGTACCAGAGCAAATTCAACCGAATTTACCCTTAATTTGGAATAATAACGGACAAGCTGTTAAAGTCTATAAAATTTCAGGTACTCCACAAGGCAGTGGACACTTCGATCTCAAGAATTGGACAAATGCTTTAGGAGGAAGTTGGGAATACTGGTTTACCACAGGCGGAATGTCTGGTTTTGAAAGAAAATAAGTTTAGTTTTTATTAGAGTAGTGAAAAAAACCTTAACTAGAGGATTGAATCGCCTAGCTGACATGGCAGCAATGCCAGTTTTTATATTCCTCTAATTCTGATAATTACCTCATTTTCGGTGTTATAAATTAGCACATCGCAGTTATCGAAAGGAGATACTTAATTAGTCCTAACTAACACCAAGTTTGTACAACACGGCCCTTCAACTGTTGACCTAACCAAGGTGTATTACTAGCTAGTGTATAAAGATTTTTCCTTTCCACTTTCCAGGTTTGCTGCGGATCAAATAAAGTCAGTTCTGCTCGTTGATCAGGTGCGTTGCTTGCGTTGACCTGTGTGGCGATCGCACTCACTTTCTGTCCCAAACATTCTGCTGGTCGAGTGCTCAAAGCACCCCATAATTCTAAAGCTGTAAATTCCCCAGTTTCTACAAGGTACTGCCACAATAGCGGCAATGCTAACTCTAAACCAATTGCCCCTGGTGGTGCTTCGGCAAAAGCTTGAACTTTTTCTTCGTAGGTGTAAGGTGCGTGGTCAATGGCGATCGCATCCACAATACCCGCACGCACCCCCGCACGCAATTCCGCCACATCACTGGGATTGCCTAAAGGTGGGTCTAAATGCAAGCTGGTATGATAACTTCTAACCGCTTTTGTATCTAATAAAAGATGCATCCAAGTAGTGCTAGCGGTGATGGGTAATCCAGCAGCCTTTGCTGATGCGATCAGTTCTACACTGCGAGCTGTAGAGACACGCATGATGTGTACTGGTGTGGTTGTGCCAGCAACTAATTCTAACAAAGCAGCGATCGCAGTAGTTTCAGCGCTGGCGGGTATAGGTGGTAAACCCAGACGAATTGCTTCTGAACCTTCTCTGATGACACCGTTTGCTGTTAATAGGCGATCGCTAGGCCAAAATGCTACTGGTTTGTCCAACGGCTGGAGATATTCCAACACCCGCCGCACCAGCGCCAAATTGTCCCAAGGTAGACCATCGCTAAAACCAACAACTCCAGCATTCGCCAAATCTGCGAATTCTGTCATTTGCTTCCCAGCAACATCTAGGGTAATAGCACCCCAAACTTGAAGCTGGGGGAGAGGAGGAGCAGGGGAGGCAGTGCGTTGCGCGGGTTCCCCGCGTTGTAGCAACTGCCGTGGAGCAGGGGAAGCAGGAGGAGACAAATTAATTTTCTCCTTCTCCCCCATCTCCCTCATCCTCCTCATCTCCCCACCTTTATTTTGCAACTGCGCCACCAGAGCAAGGTTATCGATGGATGGAGATGTATCGGGTAAGATGCTAACTCTGGTAAAACCGCCAGCAGCAGCAGCTTGCAAGAAAGACAAGAGGGTTTCTCGTTCTTCATACCCCGGTTCGCCAGAGTGGCTATACAAATCCACTAACCCAGGCCCAAGAACTAATCCCCGACAATCTCTGATTTGAGTATCGGGACTAATGTCAGAAATGTGCTTGGCGATCGCTCGGATTTCACCATCAGCAATTAGCACATCAGCTATTTGGTCAGTTCTCGAAACTGGGTCAATTACCCGTACTTGTTGCAGTAGTTCAGTCATAAAATGTTTGAGTTGTCAGTTATGAGTTATTTACTCGTAACTTCTAACTTTATTCCTCACTCCTCACTTCTCACTTTTTTACAATGCCCCGGCTGCTGTTTTATCTAGTACGCCTCCACCCAAATGAGCAGTGATATTCATCGCTTGCAATACTGGTGAACCATTTAGACCAGAAGGATAGTCAATGACACTAACTGCACCATTGCCTTGGCGGAAATTCCAGAAATTTTCTAGTGGTAAACCGAGAATATGACAAAGCAAAGTTTTATTAGTAGCGTCGTGAGCTACTACTAATACAGTTTTGAATTGTTTAGTTAATGCTGCTTCCACAATTGATTGCCAAGCTGTGACGCTGCGCTCCCACACCTGTTGCAAATTTTCTCCTTCCGGCATTTGGACTTTTGCTGGTACTGTCCGCCAGCGTTGCAACTCGCCGGGAAACTCTTGCTCTATTTCTGTTTCTAATCTACCTTCCCAGAGTCCGTGGCCGATTTCCCTTAAACCGTCTTGCAATTCCAACTCTACACTAGGATGGTGCTTTAAGATAATCTCTGCTGTTTCTTTGGGACGCAGCATTGGGCTACTCACTGCAAAATCAATCGCTATCTCTTGCAAGAATTCGCCTGTTTTTTGCGACTGTTGTCTACCGTTATCGTTGAGGGGAACGTCAATTTGTCCTTGAAACCTAGTTTGGCGATTCCACTCAGTTTCCCCATGACGCACCAACAACAATCTTACTCCCTGATGATCCGGTCGTAATGAAGGTAGAGTTTCTCCAGTGTGTTGTGTTTGATTCAAAGACTCTAGTTGGACTGCTTCCCCTAATCCCCCAGCAAGATTTAGTACGGTAATGCCACAATTCGATTGCTGGATTGAATGATAGCGACTTGGGGGAATATTCAGCGCTGTACTCATGAGAGCGCGATTAATGCCGTTATGTCCGACTATGAGAATGGTTTCGCCTTGATGGCGGGACAAAATTTCTTGCCAAAATTGCTGCGCCTGTTTGTATAAAGCTAAAACAGGGAAATGTTCTTTTGTCCCCTCTGCATCTTTCAAGAGCATCCGCATTTCGTGGGGACGTTCATGCCAGGTGCGGTAGTCTTCGGCAAACTTCTGCTTGACATCAGCACTAAGCATTGCTTCCCACAAAGGCAGGTCAATTTCCAACAGATGATCAGAAGCTTGGGGGATAGGAGACTGTCCAGCATGAATTGCTAACTCACTGTGGATAATATCTGCTGTCTGTTTTGCTCGCTGTAGGGGACTGCTGTAAATTGCATTAAATGAAATATTGCTGAGGGCTTTGCCTAGTTTAGTGGCATCGTTACGACCTTTCTCTGTTAATTTAGACGCATCAGTGCGCCCTTGAATACGCCGCTCGGTGTTATAGCCGCTTTGACCGTGACGCACAATGATGACACGAGTCATCTATCTTGCCCTCCTCTATCTAAAGGACTAATTTTACTGCAAAATGTCTGCACAAGTATTTAATAGATAGATTTGGCATTTGAATCGAAGCAACCAGAAGTCAGAAAAACCTGAGATTTTGTTCCATTCTTCATAAAAAACCACGCACGCAAGCGAAAAGTTCTGTAGGCGGGTTTCCCAACCTAGGAAACTTTTCACTATCTTGAAAAGTTCTGTAGGCAAAGATAAGTCTGTATCAATATCCCGCAGGGTGCGCCGGCTTCCGGTGAACAGAAGTTATCCCAACGCGAAGAAGCGTCTCCAAGAGTTGGGAAGATGTCCGAATGTAGGGCGATCGCTAACTCGACACGCTCGTATGGTCAACCTGTATACCTAATTACTCATTGTCCAGATCCAACTGCAATCGCATTCCTTGATTTTCGTCGCCCGATTCAACTGGTACTAAAAAAACAGAACTATCTGGCAGTGGTTGTGAGTTGTTGACACGTAATTTTACTGGAGTAGTATTACCTCTTCGGTTATTGATGGAGTTACTTCCTAGATTATTTGGCTCGAAAAATATAAGGAAGTCATCCTGAGTTGTTTTACTCTCAATTCCGTTTAGAGAATTACCAGTTGTTTTGTATTGTACTGGGTCTGAGTTCGATGGTGACTGTGCATACACCGAGTTTCCTATGCTTGCACAGATGAGTATCATTCCAAAGGAAGCAATAATTTTGGCGTTCATTTGTTTTATCCAAATTCTATTTATATTGCTTGGCTCTATTCTCTAAGCGAATTATTTTGGTAAACTCTATCAATCAGTCTCTATATAAAAATGATTGTATTTCGTATATACATAGGTTGTCAATGATAGCTGTTTTAGGTTAAGTAAATTAACTAGACAAAATACCATCTAAAAAAATGTAGCGAATAATGCAAAAATGCAATACTTTGTTAATAAAATCTTAAAAAGATTGAATTCGTTTTGTAGAGATAATCTAACTGTTGCTCAATTTTCAATCAAACAACTAATAGGATAGTTCTTCTACAATTAAAACGTATATTCTTGATCATCCTCTTTGTTTGCGCCTTTGACCTGCTAGCAGTATTAGGCGAATAGAATTCGCTACTACACAAACCAAGTCCACCTCCGTGGACTAACGAAGAATCTAACCCACGGAGGTGGAGAGAAGTCTGAGCGGAGGCTTCCTCCGATCAGAACTTCGGGGTAAAGTCTCGTGTAGCTGCGACTTGCAGTCGCCAGGGTTTTTCTAAGTAATCTTAGTTACAGCACGTAATAACTATTAACTTACTGAATTACCTAAAGTTAACCTAATCCATACCTGGATGTAACCTATCCTTACTTAAACTATTCATTAATCTTATACATAGTTGCAATCTAACAAAAGCTTGCAGAAATATTTGTCCATAACCCAGATCTGGAATCGGAGGTCAATTTAATGGTGTCAATTCGAGTACAGCGAATCTCATTTGTAATTGCTGCTGTGCTTTTGAACTGGGGAGTAGGAATTTCAGCCGTAGCGGCCTCAAAAACATTGACGATTTATTCAGGGCGAGAAGAGGACATTATGGCTCCCCTGATTGAAAAAGCTAAGAAAGATTTGGGGATAAATATTGAGGTGCGCTATGGTGACTCCACTGAGTTAGCGATCGCCTTGCTCGAAGAAGGTAAAAATAGCCGCGCTGATGTGTTTTATGCTCAAGATGCTGGTTCCTTGGGAGCTATAGCTAAAGAAGGACGAACTTTATCTCTCCCTACCCAATTGTTGAACAAAGTCGCTCAGCAATTTCGCTCTCCCGCTGGGCAATGGATTGGCATCTCAGGACGGGCACGCGTGATAGACTACAACACCAAGCTTGTGAAAGCTAGCGAACTGCCCACAAGTGTAATGCAACTGAGTGATCCAAAGTGGCGAGGTAAAGTCGGTTGGGCTCCTACCAACGGTTCTTTTCTATCTTTCGTCACTGCAATGCGGCTCATAGAAGGGGATAAAAAAACTTTGCAGTGGTTGAAGGCGATGAAAGCCAATGGAACCAAGGACTATAGCAAAAATTCTGCAATTGTTGAGGCCTTGGGACGGGGAGAAATCGCTTTGGGGTTAGTAAATAACTATTATTTGTATCGGTTTATTACAACAAATCCTAACTTCCCCGTCGCTATTCATCATACACGTGGTGATGCAGGAGCGTTGATTAACGTGGCAGGTTTGGCAGTACTAAATACAACCGATCAAAAAAGTGATGCAGAAAAATTTGTTGCTTACATGCTCAGCCCAGATGTACAAAAGTACCTGACTCAGAAGTTTTATGAATATCCGTTGGTAAAAGATATCCCTGTATCACACAAACAAGTTCCACTGAATCAGCTACAGTCTCCCCAACTTGATCTGAGTGAATTATCCGATTTGAAGGGAAGTATCTCATTACTCCAAGAGGCAGGTTTATTGTAACTGAGGCTAGGAAGAGGACACGGAGCTACAGAGACGCAAAGACGGAAAACTCTCCTTTATCTCCTTCATCTCTCCCTAATCCTTACCAGCAGCTATGTAAGTTGTCAGTCATGAACCCAAGTTCGCATGAAAAACCCTCTCCGCGTCACCGCATCTATTTTCATAGCAGAGGTATAAAAACTCATCATCCACCTTTGTTTCTTGTAGTCATAGCTGGACTGACGGCTATGGCGATCGCACTACCTTTGACTTACTTAGTCATACGGATGGCTGGTGTAGGGCCAGAAAAGTTGTTGGCTTTGATATCGCGTCCTCGCACACTGACTGTGTTACTCAACAGCGTTGGACTAGCCGTAGTTAGCACTTTCCTTTCAGTTGCGATCGCCCTACCACTGGCATTTCTCACGATGCGGACGGATTTACCTTGGCGGCGATTTTGGCTGATTGTCACTACATTACCCTTAGCTGTACCTGACTATGTGGGTGGTTTTGCCTTAATTGCAGCTTTTGGGCCTAAGGGAAGCTGGTTACAACTCTGGCTAGAACCGCTAGGAGTGCAGGAGTTACCAGAAATCTATGGCTGGACTGGAGCAATTCTAGGGCTAACTCTGTTTTCCTATCCATATTTACTGCTGAGTATTCAAGCTGGATGGCAAGGCATTGACCCAACAATTGAGGAAGCTGCAAGGAGCTTAGGTTATGGTCAGCGGGAAACCTTTTTTCGGATTACCTTGCCTACTCTGCGTCCGTCAATTGTAGCAGGAGGATTGTTAGTCGCGCTGAATGCCTTGCAGGATTTTGGCACAACTTCAGTGATGCGGTTTGATACATTTACACGCGCGATTTTTCTGCAATACAGATATACATTTGATCGCAATCAGGCAGCGGCGCTAGCTTTAATGCTAGTGGGTTTAGTTTTGCTGGTGTTGTGGTTAGAATACAAAGCGCGATCGCGAGCTGCTTACTACAGTCGTGCCACCAAATCCTACCGTCTGCCTGCATTGGTTCATCTTGGTGTTTGGCAAGTGCCTGCAATTTTGTTTTGCCTCGTCATAGCTAGCTTGGGTCTAATATTACCAATAAGTGTCACTTTGTTTTGGCTAGTCAAAGGATTAACAGGCACAGACGTAGGTGAAATTATCTCTTTATTGAAACTGATGCAATTAGCTTGGCACTCGATAGTAGCCGCAGGATTGGCCGCCATAGTAGCCACTCTCTGCGCTTTGCCAGTAGCAATCCTCGCAGTCCGGTTTCCCAGTCGCATTACCACCGCCATTGAATGCTGTAGTTACATTGGCTTTGGTTTACCTGGAATTGTAGTCGCTTTATCTCTCGTATATTGGGGAGCAAATTACCTGCCCTGGTTATATCAGACTTTGCCAATGCTGATCTTTGCATATTTAGTATTATTTGTTTCCCAGTCCGTTGGCACAGTGCGGAGTTCCCTACTTCAGGTCAATCCCCAATTAGAAGAATCTGCCCAGAGTTTAGGCAGAACCCCCTGGCAAAGTTTAAAAGAAATTACGTTGCCCTTAGTGAGTCCAGGGGTGCTGGGTGGTGCAGCATTGGTATTTCTGACTGCAATTAAGGAGTTACCAGTAACATTACTATTGGCTCCCATTGGCTTTAGTACCTTAGCAACGCATATTTGGAAAGCAACTGAGAGTGTTTCCTATAGCAATGCAGCAGCAGCGGTACTAATAATGCTAGTGATTTCCATTAGTTCCACTTTGTTGGTTTTGTCTCAAAATCGCTTCCAAGGACTTTCTCAAGACGCATACCGGAGTTTGCAAAGGGAGGTTGATTAAGTAGTCAAGAGTCAATAGTCAAGAGTCTTTTATTTATTCTCCCCTGCCCCTCTGCTCCCCAGCTTTATATGACGCCCTCGGCAATTTTACGCTTGAAGAATGTGACTCTAAAGTTTCCTCAAATGAATGCCCCAGCGGTTGCTAGGGTAACTTTAGGATTAGCACCAGGAGATGTGCTGAGTTTGCTTGGGCCTTCTGGATGTGGGAAAACCACGCTCCTACGAATTATTGCTGGTTTTGAATCCCCGCAAGTGGGAACTGTGGAGATTGCTGGCAGAGTTGTTGCAGGTAATGGTGATTGGGTTCCTCCAGAACAGCGGCATGTGGGGATGTTATTTCAAGACTATGCCCTATTCCCGCATTTATCGGTAGCTGATAATATTGGCTTTGGCTTACGGTTTGTCAAAGCTAGCGATCGCCGACAACGAGTAGCCGAGTTACTAGCGCTAGTCAGACTCTCAGGATTGCAAAACCGCTATCCTCACGAACTCTCTGGTGGTCAGCAACAACGGGTAGCGCTGGCGCGTGCTCTAGGGAGTCAACCGAAACTCTTACTATTAGATGAACCACTAAGCAATCTAGATGTGCAAGTGCGGCTGAAATTGCGGGAGGAAGTATTAACAATTCTCAAAGCAAAAAGGATTTCGGGAATTTTTGTTACCCATGATCAACAAGAAGCACTAGCGATCGCTGATCAAGTTGCTGTGATGCGCCAAGGCAGATTAGAGCAAGTTGGAACACCAGAGGAAATTTACACCCAGCCAGCCTCTCGCTTTGTTGCAGAGTTTGTCACCCAAGCCAACTTTTTACCAGCTAAGCGTAGGGGACATTTATGGGAAACAGAAATTGGGTGTTTTGCACTCAGGAGTCACACAGAAGTTCAAAGATCGGCTTTCGACTCCCCGAACTTCGGAGATTTAGAAAACGAGGGAGATTTGATGATCCGGGAAGAGGACATAATTTTGCAGCCAGATCAGGATGGTGTAACTGCTATTGAAATGCGTCTATTTTTGGGCCGCGAGTATCGTTACTGTTTACGAACTCCCTCCGGGAAAAAGCTATATGCACGCACACCAGTTGCCATAGATCTACCAATTGGTGCGCGGGTGCAGTTGTCTGTAGCAGCACAAGCATTGAGGTTTTTTCCCACTCTTAAACCAACTAAGTTTTAGCGATGTCACTTTCCTATAAAACCACAACTGTGAGGTATTAATTTTATGAATTGGGAAATCTTTCTTGCCAGTTTTGCCGGATCTCTAATTGAGTTGGTGGAGATTCTGGGCATAGTCATCGTTGTCGGTAGGCTAGCAGGTTGGCGTAACGCTCTAGTTGGTTCAGGTAGTGGCATTGCTTTAACAATAATTGTCTCACTCATCTTAGGAAAAAGTTTGACGCTCATCCCCGTAGACATTTTGAGGATTGTTGCAGGTACTTTACTACTGTTATTTGGGCAAAAGTGGACACGCTCAATTATTAAGTATTACGGCGGCATTCCCAAGCGTGGAGGTGACAAAGAAGATAGGCTAGAAGCAGAACTAGCAAAAGAAGACAACCAATCTGGCTGGAATTGGTTTGCTGTAGTCACCACATTTAAAGGTGCGCTGTTGGATAGTGTAGAGGTGGCGATCGCAGTAGTCACGTTAGGTGCTGCTGGAGGTCAATGGATAGACGCCATTAGTGGGGCTGTAGTTGCAGCAGTTGGGTTAGCCGTGTTTGCATTCTTATTCCGAACCCCACTCAATCAAATACCTGTCAAGCCGATGAAATTTGTTGCAGCAATGCTGCTAATGGGATTTGGCATTTACTGGTTAGGTGAAGGACTAAATGTAGAGTGGCCAGGTGGTAACTGGGCAATTATTTGGCTACCGTTAGCTTGGGGTTGTTTTATGGCTCTTGCTGCGGCACTTTTGCGCTGGCGAGTTGGGTTGCAGAAACCGGAAGAGATTGTTAGTTAGGTTGCTACCGCCTATTAACAAGACCGTAAACGGAGGCTTTGCGTCTACAGTGAAAGCCGCCGTTGATCCTGCCTTTCTTATGAGATAGCCTTAGTGAAAAGAAAGCAACGGCAAGGATTAGTCATTGGGTAAGCGGTCTAACAAAACTAAGGTTTGCTACTATCAAAGCAATGAATTTGAAGACACCCATGACACTAGCAATTATGGCTGAATTTGCTCCTCTGAAAGCGAATGAAGATGGCGTAGTTCTCGTGGGAAAAACCAGGGTAACGTTGGATACTGTGGTTGCTGTCTTTAAGCAAGGCACGACAGCAGAGGAAATTGTTTATCGCTATCCATCGCTGAATCTGGCTGATGTTTACGCCACAATTGCCTTCTACCTCAATCACCAACTAGAAGTAGAAGCCTACTTGCAACAACGACAGCAGCAATCACAACAAATTCGTGCAATGAATCAAGCGAGGTTTGACCCACAAGGCTTACGTGATCGCCTGCTTGCCCGCAAAACAGCGCCAGAAGCATGCTAAAACTGCTTGCCGATGAGAACTTCGATAATACAATTGTTAGAGGATTATTTCGCCGTAGTCCAGAAATTGATATCGTTCGTGTGCAAGATGTTGGGTTATCAGGCAAAGATGATCCAGCAATCCTGGAATGGACAGCTCAAGAAGGGCGCATTCTGCTTACTCATGATGTTTCTACAATCACTCGCTATGCATACGATCGAGTTAGGCTAGGGCAGACAATGCCGGGAGTTATCGAAATCAGCCCAGATGCACCAGTCGGACGGGTCATTGAAGATATTCTTGTGCTTATAGAGTGTAGCCAGGAGGGAGAGCTAGAAGGTCAAGTTCAGTACCTCCCGTGGTGAAGCGGTATAAATGCGTGAATTACTCAAATGAATAAGTCATAAGCCTAAATGCTTGCGGAAAACACCAAAATGAGTAAGTCAAATGCCATTTTGAGTAAGTCAAACGCCTAAATGCTTGCGGAAAACACCAAAATGAGTAAGTCGAATGCCATTTTGAGTAAGTCATAAGCCTAAATGCTTGCGGAAAACACCAAAATGAGTAAGTCGAATGCCATTTTGAGTAAGTCAAACGCCTAAATGCTTGCGGAAAACACCAAAATGAGTAAGTCAAATGCCATTTTGAGTAAGTCAAATGAATTTTTGAGAAAGCAATATGCCTTTTTACGGATTAAATACGAATTTTAGTCTGGTTAAACATGCGATCGCCTTTGCCGATTCTCTTTGGGCGATCGCATGATCATTGCTTTGACTAAATATGTGAATTTTAAAGTAACCTCACCTTACCTTTTCCTTAACCCAAAAATAGGATTATCTGCTTCGTAGGCAATAAATTGAATGTTTGAGAACAGCAAATGCTAAATTTCAAGCGTAAGCGATATCTCTTACTTAGCCTGCTGGTAGCAGCAGTAATAGTAGTCAGTGGTATCCAGGTAGTTAGCGCTGTGCTTGCTACTAGCCCTGTTGGCGAACTTCCTGAAGGTGGGGCATTACTACCCACAGGTCAAATAATTACACCCGCAGCAGCACCAGGTTCGACTTTTGCACCCTTAGCAACTGGTTTGCGTGCAGATAATAATGCTGATGCAGCCGAAGCCGTAACCACAACCCTCAGTCCCGATGGTAAAACTTTACTGGTGCTGACTAGTGGTTACAACCAGAACTTCAAAGATCAAAATACTGGCGCTGATCTCACTTATCCTGTGCTAGACCCGTTAACTGGTAAACCCAGTAGTGAGACAACCCGAAAAGCCGAATGGGTTTTTGTCTATGATGTCAGCAACGGCAAGTTAGTTAAACGGCAGCAACTCAACATTCCCAACACATATAATGGTTTAGCTTGGGCAAAAGACGGTAAGCGCTTCTATGTATCAGGCGGCATAGACGATCGCGTCTATATTTATGCCTTAAATGGTAACAAATATGTACCAGAAGCTCCCTTTATTCTGCTAGGTCACAACTCTAATCAAAACGCACCTTTCCCTGATTACGATGGTGGTTTGCTGAAAGATACACCAGCTAAGAATGTCGCCACAGGAGCAGTTGTAGCTGGACTTGCTGTTAGTAAAGACGGCAAGACTTTAGTAGCTGCTAATTTTGAGAACGACTCAATCTCAATTGTTAATACTACTAACCGTCAAGTAGTCAAAGAAATTAAATTCTTTGTACCAGGCGGTAAAGAAGCAACAGGAGAATTCCCTTTTGATGTTGCCCTCAAGAATACTAATAGTGGTGTAGCCACTAAAGCCTTTATTAGTAGTCAGCGCGATAATGAAGTCCTGGCTGTTGACATTACTTCTGGGGAAATTAGCCGTATCCCTGTGGGTAGCCAACCCAACAAGGTACTGCTCTCACCCGACCAAAACCGACTGTATGTAGCTAATGGTAATAGTGACTCGATTTCAGTCATCGATACCAATAACAATAGCGTTGTCCAGACTATCTCTTTGTCCCGACCAAGTGATAGATATAAAGGAGCAAATCCTAACTCATTAGCTCTGAGTCCAGATCAACACACACTTTATGCCACCCTAGGTGGTGAGAACGCTGTTGCTGTTGTGGACTTGCAATCTGGTAAAGTGACTGGACGTATTCCCACCGGCTGGTATCCCAATTCTGTCAGCGTTAGTCGAGATGGACAAGAGCTATACGTTGTCAACGCCAAGAGCAATTCTGGCCCTAACCCTTCAAATAACCGGACAACAGAGGCGGGATTAGCACGTAACACCACTTTTAGAAATGAGTACAACTGGGCTTTGGAAAAAGCTGGAATCTCAATAATTCCAGTTCCCAAGGGTGGAACGTTGGCTATGCTTTCAGAGCAGGTAGACAAAAACAACGGTTTCTTGAATCGTCGCCCTGACCGGACGATGAAGTTTCTCCAAGGCAAGATTAAGCACGTTATCTACGTGTTGAAAGAAAATCGCACTTATGACCAGGTACTCGGTGATTTACCTGTAGGTAATGGTGATCCTGAACTGACTTTGTTTCCCCAACCCGTGTCACCCAATCATCACAAGCTAGCCCTTGACTTTGTAACTTTTGATAATTTCTACGATTCTGGTGAGTCTAGTGGTGTGGGCTGGAACTGGTCTACTTATGGACGCACTACTGATTATACTGAGAAAACTCAGTCGGTGCTTTATGGCAACGCTGGGTTTAACGGTCTGACTTACGATTATGAAGGGACTAACCGTAACATCAACATTGTCCTACCGCAAACTTCCTCTAATCCTTCTCAATTCAATACACGTGTAACAGGAATTTCAGATCCCTCTGGTCAATCTGCTATTTTGCCTGGAAACATGGATGTGAATGCCCCCGCAGGCGATGGTGAATTGACATCAAATACAATAGGCGGCTATCTTTGGGATGCAGTATTGCGTGCTGGTAAGACTGTACGTAATTACGGTTTCTTCGTTGACGGCAACTACGGCACAGCTCAAGAAGATCCCACAAAACCCGATCCCAACAACCCACTTTACATCCCCATCTCTGCAAATCCTGCGGCTGATAATATTCCTCAAGCTGTAGCTGCTAAAACTGTATTGTTGGATAAAACCGACATTTATTTCCGAGGTTACGACCAAAAACACCCAGACATCTATCTATATAATGAGTGGGCACGCGACATTGATAGCTATTTGGCGAGGAATGAACTACCTAACTTGTCACTGGTACGCCTGCATCACGATCACTTTGGTAACTTCGGCAACGCTGTAGCTGGTTTGAATACTGCCGAGCTGCAAATGGCTGATAATGATTATGCAGTTGGCTTGTTAGTGGAAAAAATCTCTAAGTCTCCTTTATGGAAAGAAACTGCGATCGTTGTGCTAGAAGATGATTGTCAAAACGGCCCTGACCACGTAGATAGTCATCGCTCAGTAGCCTATATCATTTCACCTTACACGAAGCGAAATGTTGTTGTTAGCACTAACTACAATACTGTTAGCGTGATGCGGACGATGGAGGATCTATTAAACATTGGCTATCTGGGAATGAATGATGCTAATGCTAAACCAATGTCCGACGCCTTCACTAGAGAACCGGACTTTACTCCTTACACAGCTATTTTGCCAGGTAACTTGTGTGCCGAACCTGTAGATCCCAATCTAGTACCAGCTTGCCGAGACAAGAATGTAGAAAAGACCGCAGTTGTTCCTTCGCTGCATAATAAGCAGTGGTGGGCGCAAGCAACCAAGGATTTCTACTTTGAAGTTGAGGATAAGGTCGATCCTGAGAAATTTAACCGCGTACTTTGGGCTGGCATTAAAGGCGACACTGCACCTTATCCAAATGAGCGCAGCCATGTAAATCTCAGCCAAAATCGCGCACCACTGCTCGAAAAATGGCGTTTGAGTTCAGATTACCTCACTGCTCAAGCGAACTAATTAGTTTTTGTGTGGCAAGGGTAAGATAATCATCCTTGTCACCAAAAATTTCAAACATAAAAAACCATGCCTTTTGGGGGCATGGGCTAATACTACTCGATTAAGCATTTTCAATTCGGAATTTGGTTTGGGGAAAAAGTTAAAGGTTTTTTCCGTTTCCCCCTTTCCCCCTTTCCCGTTCCCCTTTTCCCTTTAACCGACAAATATTGGGACATGAAGCATAATGCAATGGTTAAGCTTCAATCTTTTTAACTGATTTTCTTTTTCGCTTCACGAGCCAGCCAATGCCGCCAGCCACGAAACTACCACCTAGGGTGATCGGCTCAGGAACTATCTTATAAGAAACTTTACCTAAGCCTATTTGGTTATTTGCAGAAGTAATGGTGAAATCGTAACCATTAATTTCGTAATCGATCGCAGGATTAGCTTTGTCGAGAAACTTATATTCCAGTCCCACAGATTTTGTTCCTGTCAAAAATGTGGTTGGAAAGACAAGGGGGAAAGTGGGGTATTCCGTATCGTCACTTTCAGTGTAAATATTAGATTCACCGTCAAATTGAAAATTTAGTGACTTAATAGGTGCTACCGGAATATTATCATTACTGAAAGTTGCGTCATCAAAGCTAAAAGAACCATTTCCCTTAGTGATGGGACTATCTACAGTAAAATCGTAATAAATAATTGCGGCAGATGCCGATTTATCACCCAAGTTAGTAAAAATCAGACCAAAACTAGCAGATGCGATCGCTAGTCGTGAAATCAATTTCATATTAATTTCCCTCAAGTTAAATTTCTGTGAACTATCCTCAAGGCAAACTTAATATCTTGAGTTTAAGCAGAATTTAATTAGAGGTAAAAATAATATATTACTTACAGGCAGATTTACACCCTGAAGCAGTACTGAGCAATGTTACTTTTTATTCATTGCTCAGTAATACATTTTAACTGCGATCGCAACGCCGAATGAAAGCAGATTTAATGTTTACTGCCAAATATAAATGAGGACAAACAAAATAATCCAAATAACATCAACAAAGTGCCAGAACAACGAGGTTGCATTGACGCCGAAGTGACCTGAGTTGTAGTTTCCGGGAATAAAAGAGCGTACAAAAATAATTAACTGCAACAAAATGCCAGTAAAAACATGCAAACCGTGAAAGCCAGTTAGCAGATAGAATGTCCCACCAAATACCCCTGAAGTGAAGCCAAAAGTGAGACTATTCCATTCAATCGCCTGTCCAACTAAAAAGTAAGTTCCCATCGCCATCGTAGCTAAGAGAAACAAGCGAAATTTCACTAAGTCATGGCGTTGAAGGGCGCGTTCTGCTAAGTAAATAACAAAGCTACTGGCTACAAGAATTACTGTGTTGATGCTTGGTTCCTTAATTTCTAGTCCAGAAACACCAGACGGTAGCCAGTTAGGGGTCGTTGTTTTGTAGACAATATATCCTGCAAAAAAACTCAGAAAAATGACGCTTTCAGACAGGAGAAACACAATGAAGCCAAACATTTTGTTGCCTTCTTCATCGTGGCTATGTTCTGCTACTGCCTGGTGCAATTCATCGGAAATGATATAACTGTCCATTGGGGGAATTCTCTTTTGCCTTGAGGTTTAATTTGAAACGCATAGGCGCTTCTCTACGAGACGCTACGCGAACGCCTTCCCGCAGGGTAGGAACGCTGAGGGAAGCGCAGCGAAAAGTTCTGTTCGCGTAGCGCCTCCGCCAGGAGAAGGAGGGTTAGCCCGACCTAGGAACGCCACTTGCTACAAGCCGGGAAACCCGTCCAACGCAGTGGCTCAACTTTTCAAGACAAAGGTACGCAGACGGTTTGTGCGTACCTCTAATTCTCTGCGTTACTCTAGGTCTGTTAATGTTGCATTGGTAGACAAAGAGTTATGGCTTTGTAAGTTAGCTGTCAATGGTTCTGACTTGCCGTAGCCGTAAGGTTCAGAAATAACTATGGGAATTTCTTCAAAGTTCTCGACTGGGGGTGGTGAAGAAACTAGCCACTCTAGCCCAATTGCTCGCCAAGGATTATCAGGTGCTTTCTCTCCTTGCATCCAAGAAATCACCATATTGAAAATGAAGGGTAAGGTAGACATTCCCAACAGAAATCCGCCGAGACTAGCGATGATATTCCAGAATTCATACTCTGGGGCGTAGGAAGAGACTCGACGTAACATCCCTTGTAATCCTAAAGGGTGCATGGGTAAAAAGTTGAGGTTAGTGCCAATGAACGCCAACCAAAAATGCAATTTACCCCAGCCTTCGGAGTACATCCGCCCAGTCATTTTGGGGAACCAGTGATAGATGGCGGCATATAAGCCCATCGTCACCGTGCCGTAGAGGACGTAGTGGAAGTGACCTACCACAAAATAAGTGTTATTGACGTGTACATCAACCGGCACAGAGGAAAGCATAATGCCTGTAATACCGGCAAATACAAACATCACCAATGCACCTAGAGCAAATAGCATTGCTGTATTTAGCCGCAGCTTACCTCCCCAGATGGTCGCCACCCAAGCAAATACTTTAATGCCAGTGGGTACAGATACACACATTGTTGTCAGCATGAAAATTAACCGCATCCAACCAGGTGTACCACTGACGTACATGTGATGTACCCAAACAATCCCGCTGACTACAGCAATCAAGATGGATGAAACGGCGACTACTTTATAGCCAAACAGGGGTTTACGTGAATAAACTGGGAAGATTTCCGAGAAAATCCCAAATACAGGCAGAATGATCACATAAACGGCGGGGTGGGAGTAGAACCAGAAGTAGTGCTGGAACATGACTGGATTCCCGCCCTTAGCTGGATCAAAAAAGGCGGTGCCAACTGTGAGGTCGAGTAGCAGCATTACTGCACCTGCTGTTAGTGCAGGTAGTCCAAATAATTGGATAATCTGAGCGCTAAATACTGCCCAAACAAACAGGGGCATTCGGAAGAAGCCCATGCCTGGTGCTCGCATTTTGACGATTGTGGTAACAAAGTTGACTGCCCCCATAATTGAGGACACGCCTGATATTGCCACCGCTAGCAACCAGAGAACTTGACCATTAATCAAGTTACCTGTAGGGTTTTGTAGACTAACTGGCGGGTAAGACCACCAGCCGGCTTGGGCTGGGCCACCAGGGATGAAAAAACTGCCCATTAGTAGAATCCCGACTATCGGAACCATCCAAAAAGCAACGGCGTTGAGGCGGGGAAATGCCATGTCTCGCGCCCCAATCATCAGGGGCACTAAATAGTTGGCAAAACCAACTAGCGATGGAAATGTCCACAAAAACAGCATTACAGTGCCGTGCATGGTGAACATACCGTTGTAGACGGTGCGGTCAACTAAATCTGATTCGGGTGTAATCAGTTCTCCCCGAATCACCATCGCAAAGATACCGCCAACAAGAAAGAAGAAGAAAGAAGTAACGAGGTACTGGATACCAATTACTTTATGGTCTGTACTAAAGCTAAAGTATTCTTTCCAGTTACCCGGAGATTCGTGGTTGGGCTGCTCACTGGCGATACTGATACTGTCAATAGGAATATTAGTCATTGGTTATTTTCCTTTTAACCGGGTGCTACTCAAAGAGTCAAGGGTCAAAATTTGGACTGGAGGACTCTTAACTTTTTAAAGGAGCAACAAATGATTTACTTTGAACTGTTGACTCTCCTAATGGGCATTGACTAGAGGAGCTACCGCAGGTGCAACAGTAGTCCAACCAGTTTTGAATGACTGATTGGATGATTGAGCATATTCGGAAGCTGCTTGATTATTTGCCACTGATGGCTTTTGGGTTGCAGCTTGGGCTAGCCACTGATGATAATCTTCGGGAGATTCGACGACTACATTCGCTTGCATGGTCGCAAAGTATGTACCGCTGTATTGGGAATCGGTCAGTCGATATTCGCCTGTGCGGGTGGGAGTAAATTCAAAGTCGATAGTGTGGTTGGGAATAACGTCTTGCTTGAGGCGAAATGCTGGAATGTAGAAGCCGTGAAGAACGTCTGCTGATTGCAGCGCTAAACGCACCCGGCGATCGCGAGGTAAATGCAATTCGGTACTGGTAATATCTTTTTGGGGATAATGAAAGACCCAAGCCCACTGCTTGGCCAGTACATCAATTTTTTCTACTGGTTCAGTTAAGGTGGCGGTTACTGAGTCTTTTGGTGCTGCATAAGCAGATTGCATGCTCAGCGGATTATGTAGGTGAACGAGTTCCATCGGGCCTTGGATCCCCATTTGCTCATACACTTGGTAGCTGTAACTCGCAATCCAAAACACTAAGAGAATTGGGATAGCTGTCCAGACAACTTCCAGTGTGACGTTACCCTCAATTGGGGGGCCGTCGGTGTAGTCATCTTTCTTTGCGCGATGGAAGATAATGGAATACATGAGAGTGCTAGTCACTCCCAGGAAGATGAAAGCACCTAGCGTTACCAAAAAACTAATCAAATCATCAATTAGTCGAGATTCGGCTGCTGCTTGTGGCGGAAGCCAGGAATAAGCCTGTTTTCCAATCCAGAGACTAGTAGTAGTCACTGCGATCGCACCCGTAATCAATGTCAAAATGTTTAAAATCTTCTGGATTTTCATGGTTAAGGGTCAAGGGTCAGGGGGAATGGGAAATGGGGAATGGGGAATGGGGTGTTGAACAAAGGACAAAGGACAAATGACAATTATTTGAGTGTTGTGTTGAGGTCTTGGCCTAATCGCAGTAAATTATCTGCGGTATTGTGTACGCCAAATTCGGCAGCCATTTGTGCCCCTAGTGTGCCGTGGACGTACATGATCAACATGACTGTGATCCCTGTAAGCAAATAACTCCACTGCACTTGTCTATTTGCGTCTTTGCTCCAAACGAAGCGTTGCCATCCTCTCCAGACGGTCATGCCAACAATCAGCGCTAATAAGAACACACCACCAATACCGTGCCAGAGCATGGTTTCCATTGCCTGCAATCCCCAGGCACTCTTGATATCAGCGGGTGGTGCTGCCAGCATCATTTCGTAAAAGCCTGCTGCTACCGTGAAAAATGTAATGATGCTGGAAGCTAACATGTTGTACCAGCCAACATTAAAGAAGTTGTCACGTTCAACGGTAATTGCCAAAAATTTGAAAACCCATTTTTGGAAGGGAAACAAAACACCGACGATATCAAAGGTCATTCCAATGATGAACAGACCTAGGGTGAGATGCACTAGGTTGGGATGAATAGGAATGGTGTAAGGCAGTCCATTTGCGCCCAGTTGTGTGCTCAATTGATTAATTAGTTCTGAGTTCATGACATACCATCCTTTACTGCTTCCACAACTGGCACTGTGTGCAGTCCATATACCCAAACGAGTTCATCACCGAGATATACCTGGAAGCCAACTATTAGGGTTAAAAGTAGCCCTGCTCCCAGATAATAAATTGGTAATTTGTGTGGGTTGCGGGTACGAATTACATAGCGCCATGCTGTAATTGCAGCGATGATTCCAGAAAGCGACCAACCAATGAGTGTGTGAGTATTTAGCACTGATTTAGCTAGGTCGTAAGGTTGGGCTAAGCCAGCTTCAAACTGACCAAAAATGACGGCGACGAAGATGGCGATCGTGGCGACAAACATATTCCACCAACTCACCTCAAAAAGATGGGTTTTACCAGTAAAATAACCAACTACATCGCAGAAAAAGGAAAACAATACCATCGCAATTACGAAGTGGACAACGATGGGATGAACCGTATCTGGGTAGGGTAAATTATGATCGTTTAAAGACGTAAGGGACTCAAACATGGTGTTCTCCTGGACATTTATACTGCACCTTGGTCAAATTTTATTGATTGATGAATACTCGCTAACATCACCATAAGCATCAATTCCTAGATGACCAGAATCTCTTTAATATCTACCTGGTGCAATCTGCCGAATTTGCTTTTAAAGTAAATGATTGTGGTTGCGATTCATTTTCCTGTGTCGATACTCTGCAACAGCAATTTTTGATGTAGCTAAACTAAATCGCTGTTAATTGTTTGATTTGCTTAACCTATCTTTTAGCTTAGGTAAATTTTTGTGAATTGTCAAAAAATTAAAAATAAAAAATTAAAAGTTATTTATTTAGCAAAAGCTAAGTTCTATAATGTATTTATTCTGGCATTCTTAAAATATTATTAAATGCGAAGAATCTAAATCTATATTATGTAAACTACTTCACATTTAGAAAATATCTATTTGTAATGCCAATAACAAAAATATATACTTTGAAATAGATGGGATAAACGCGAAATCAATGTAGGTTAGTAGTTGTCGAGGAGTTGGATAATGCTAAAAGCATTTTATGAGGCATCAAGCCACATCAAGATTTTAACCATGATTCCGCGGGTATGAGGGCTAAACAAGTGTCGTTTAAAATAGTGGTTATTGGTACTTCTTTGGGCGGATTATCAGCACTGAAAATTATTCTGAGAAACTTACCCGCAGACTTTTCAGTACCGATCGCGATCGTGCAACACCGTCACAAAGAGTCTGACGACATACTGAATAAATTATTACAAGAACACACTTTGTTGGCGATTCGAGAAGTAGAAGACAAAGATAAAATACAGCTAGGGCATATCTACCTAGCTCCAGCAGATTATCACTTGCTAATTGAACCAGGCCACTTTGCTCTTTCTACTGATGAGCCTGTTTCTTATGCGCGACCATCGATTGATGTACTGTTTGAGTCGGCAGCTGATATATACGCTCAGCAAGTCATCGGTGTAATATTGACAGGAGCGAACCAAGATGGTGTTCAAGGTCTTAAGAAAGTGAAAGCGCGGGGAGGACTCACTATTGTTCAAGAACCTGCCACAGCTGAGAGCTACGTTATGCCAGAAGCAGCAATTTCTGCTGTTACAGTAGACTGGATTTTGTCACTCTCAGACATTGCTTCCCAGTTGGCCAAGCTTTGTCACCCTATACGGAAATGAAACCATGCAGATGGAACCCAAAGTAAACATCCTCCTAGTAGATGATAAACTGGAAAATTTGCTGGCACTAGAGGCAATCCTGGAAAAACTGGGAGAGAATCTGGTGAGAGCAACTTCTGGGGAAGAAGCTTTGAGGTGTCTGTTACATCAGGACTTTGCGGTGATTTTGCTGGATGTGCAAATGCCAGGGATTGATGGTTTTGAAACTGCTACCTTGATTCGCAATCGGGGGCGATCGCGTCACACTCCAATTATCTTTCTCACCGCCTTTAGCACCAGCGACCAAATGCTGTTTAAAGGCTATGCCCTAGGCGCAGTCGATTATCTGCTCAAACCATTAGACCCGAATATTTTGACTTCTAAAGTCACAGTATTTGTAGAACTATTTAAAAAAACAGAAGCAGTTAAGCAACAGGCTGCTGAACTTGTAGCCGTCAATGCTGAACTCAGGCAAAGTGAAGAACGCTTCCGTTCACTGAGTACCTGTTCACCTATTGGCATTTTTGAGACTGACACTGAAGGGCGCTGTAAGTATACCAATCCCCGTTATCAAGCAATTTGCGGACTCAGACCAGCAGAGAGTTTATTCAAGAGGTGGTTGGAATCTGTTCATCCAGATGACCGCGAGAAAGCGATCGCCAGCTGGTCTGCTTATATTAGTCAAGGTCGTGACTACTCTGAAGAATTTCGGTTTCAAAATGTTCATGGCCATATCCGTTGGGTTCAGGTTCGGTCATCACCGATGCTTTCGAGTCAGGGCGAATTGCTGGGATATGTAGGTACGCTTGAAGATATTACTGAACGCAAGCAAGCCGAAGAAGTCCGCGCTCAAGTAATTCGAGAACAAACAGCAAGAGCGGAAGCAGAAGCGGCAAATCGGATGAAAGATGAGTTTCTCGCCGTTCTCTCCCATGAACTTCGTACACCCCTAACTTCAATGCTGGGTTGGTCAAAAATACTCCGCTCCAAGAAACTTGACGAAAAAGCAACCGCCCGCGCACTGGAGGCGATTGAACGCAACGCTACGTCTCAAGTGCAATTAATTGAGGATATTTTGGATGTATCAAGGATTATCCGTGGTCAACTGCGGTTAAATATTTGTGCTGTGAATTTGGTGACTGTAACCGAGGCAGCTTTAGAAGCAGTACGTCCCTTAGCAGAGACAAAAGGTATTCAATTAAACACTATCTTGGATACTTCCATCGGGTCAGTCTTTGGCGATTCGGCCCGTTTACAGCAAGTTGTTTGGAATCTCCTAACTAACGCCATTAAGTTTACCCCCAAGGGTGGCAAAGTAGAAGTTACTTTATCAATGGTCAGTAGTCAGGAACAACTAACAACTATCAAATCTGCCCAAATTCAAGTTATTGATACGGGTATTGGCATTAGCCAAGAATTTTTACCCAAAGTATTTGAGCGGTTCCGGCAGGCAGATAGCACGACAACGCGATCGCATAATGGACTTGGACTAGGATTAGCGATCGTTCGCCATCTGGTAGAACTGCACAAAGGCACAATCTCGGCTGAAAGTCCAGGTACAGGACAGGGAGCAACCTTTACCGTCACACTACCACTGCTACGCGAAAATAGGGGTAGTAGGGATAAAGCAGAGGATGAAATTTCCTCGCCTGCTGGCTCTACTCCTCTTGCTGGTTTGAGGGTTCTGGTTGTAGATGATGAAACGGATACCCGTAACTTTCTCAGCTTCATGTTTGAAGAGTATGGAGCGATCGCCACTGCGGTAGCATCGGTTGATGAAGCGCTAAAAATCCTAGAAAAATCAAAACCAGATGTCTTAATTAGCGACATTGGGATGTCGGAGCAAGATGGTTACACGTTGATTCGTAAATTGCGCTCTTTAGAACCAGAAAAAGGCGGATGCATCCCAGCGATCGCCTTAACAGCATACACGCGAGAAGAAGACCGTTTAAAAGCTCTTTCAGCAGGGTTTCAGAAGCATCTATCTAAGCCAATTGACCCCACCGAGTTGATTGCTTTAGTTGCTAGTGTTTTAGAACTACCTCAGCAAGTTCCATAAATTGAAATCTTGCACTTTTCCTAACAATCCCCCAGAAATGAATGTTTAGGTTAATAGTTAAAGTCTTCATTAACGTGGGAGCCATAAAATTGCTATTGTTAACGCTGTATTATTTTTAAATATTTTTTCCAGATTTTCTGTGAGACAGCAGCAATGACTATTCGCCACGCCACTGAAACTGACTTGCCTGCAATTGTGGCAATTTATAATGCTGCAATTCCTAGCCGTATGGCAACCGCTGATTTAGAGCCTGTGTCTGTGGAAAGTCGCTTGGCTTGGTTTAAGGGGCGATCGCCTTCACAACGCCC
Source organism: Nostoc sp. B(2019) (assembly GCF_010091925.1). Taxonomy (GTDB): domain Bacteria; phylum Cyanobacteriota; class Cyanobacteriia; order Cyanobacteriales; family Nostocaceae; genus Komarekiella. Next base: position 263,143 of record NZ_WVID01000013.1, read on the forward strand.
ACTTTGGGTAATCGAAGTAGAGGGAGTAATTGCTGGATGGCTCAGTTTCCAATCATTTTATGGACGACCAGCCTATAATACGACTGCTGAAATTAGTATTTACATCGCCTCTGCTTTTCATCGGCGTGGTTTAGGACGGCAACTTCTAGAAAAAGCAATTAGCGAAAGTCCTAATTTACATATAAAGACCCTCGTAGGCTTCATTTTTGCCCACAATCAACCCAGTTTAAAGCTGTTTGAGACATTTGGTTTTCAACCTTGGGGACATTTGCCTCAAATCGCAGAACTTGACGACATGGAACGAGACTTAGTAATCATGGGGCTGCGAATTAATCAACCTATTTTAATTAATTAAATACTTCTTTTTTCAGATTACCGACTTCTTAACGGGACTTAAACAAAATTTAAGATTAAAAAAGAGTATAATGCTTAATTAGCATAGCTTTCACGTTGAAAGAAGCTCA
>NZ_WVID01000014.1 GCF_010091925.1 Nostoc sp. B(2019)
CTGGGCCGTGTCTCAGTACCAGAGTGGCTCATCATCATCTCAGACCAGCTACTGATCGTCGCCTAGGTGCGCTCTTACCACACCTACTAGCTAATCAGACGCGAGCTCATCTTCAGGCAGTTAACCTTTCACCTCTCGGCACATCCGGTATTAGCCACCGTTTCCAGTGGTTGTCCCAGACCTGAAGCCAGATTCTCACGCGTTACTCACCCGTCCGCCACTCACCCCGAAAGGTGCGTTCGACTTGCATGTGTTAAGCATACCGCCAGCGTTCATCCTGAGCCAGGATCAAACTCTCCGTTTTGAAGTGTTTGCTTTTTTAGCTCTTTAGCTGCTCTTTTTTAACTTCAGCTTAGTTTTCTTATTTTGTTGACGCTTGCCACTTGCTGTATCTTCGCTTTCAAACTATAATATTTTCAAGGTTCGGTTCCCTTCGAAGCGACGCTTTTTGGCGTCTCACCTCTCAGGCACTTATCCAATATAACGAACCTCTCTATTCTTGTCAACTGTTTTTCCAACTATTTTTGGAAAGTCTTTTTGGCGTCGCTGTAAGCCATACACCGCCTGCTTTTTACCTTATAGTATTTCTAGATATCTATAAGTCAGCTACGAAACTATGAGCTATTTTGCTGTTCTGCCGCCTTGGTTGGTTTTAGACCCACTCTTGCGTTCCTGGTTGCTTGAGGATATTGGCCGCGCTGATCGCACTACTAACTCTCTTGTTCTGACTACTACTCCTCGACTGGCTAAATGGGTTGCTAATGCTTCAGGTATCATTGCTGGCTTAACACTCGCATCTCGAGTCTTTCACCTTTTGAATAGAGCTACTATACATTATGTAGCTGTTGCTAGGTAGTTTAGGACATCAGCTAATCACATAACCCTTGTAACAATAGGCTTTCAAGCCTGTTACCTTTCCACTGCATAGTATAGTATTGAGTAAACCCCCGTTTTATCCGCTCAGTTGATGACACCTGCGAAACTACACTAAGTGATAAACCCTAATTAAATTAAGCTAAAAATTACAATTGATACAAATAGCTTCTGCGTAAATATTTTTATTATTGAAAATGTGCCCGTAATTGGTGACGCTAAAAAAGCTAGAGTGATCGATATATTTACAGTATTTTAAATTATTATTAACTGGAGAAACTTACGTATTTATATCCATAATTTAAACAATTTTACTAGTTGAAGTATCAGAATATATAGCTTTTTAAGAGTTCTTACTAAAGCACTCCGATAACGCAATTTAGGCTAAATTATCCTTTATAGCCATACTGAGCAGGCTTTCAGAACTAGAAGTATGTAGTTAGTGAGTACAGGTACAGATAGATATAATCGTTGTGTATCTCCCGAAGTTTGATTTACAGTGGTTTCACTGCGCTCAAAGTTATGCTAGCAAGTATAAAAAGGATATAGAGTTTTACTTCTTTAATACTTATGTTTTTGAAGAGATTTAGTGGTGTAGTAGTAGCGATCGCATTGTCATTTACTGGTACAGCAATCGCTCAGACAACTAATAACTATATTTATATTGAAGTGGGCGCAGATAGTCATGGGAATCCAATTACCCTAGATTTGTCATCTATCAAAGGAACCGAGTATATCCTCTTACACAAGCGTGGTGATAAAACAGTAAAAACAACTCTTTATGCTTCCTGTAGTGAACGTAGATTGTTTTCAAAGAGAGTTTCTGTTTACACATCAACTGGACAATTAACTAGTGATAATCAAACCGAACGAGAGATTTTTCCAAAATCTGGAGCTGCTGACGCTGGCTCTATGGAGATTGTTTGCCAGGCAGCAGGCATACACAAGGATTACTCAACTCAAAGCCAAAAGTTTTGAATAAACCCACTTAATTCAGTGGATATAGCAAATACAAAAAGCAGAGAAAAAAGGAGAACCTTATCTATAAAAAAGTACAAGAGCATCCTCATCTGACTAAGTAGTGCTAAGCTTCTACTATTTAATTACAGTAAATTTTAAAACTTATCCCCTTGAGATACGCTAGGGGGATTTTTATTTATAAGTGTTTTATTTATAATTATAAATATTGTATACATATATGCAGGCGCAACTAGGAGAATATTTTTCTTTCACTGAAAAAGTATATCAGACTTGTTTTACAAATTTACTAAATAAATTTTTTAAGTTTAAATCAACACATTTTTAAATTATAAGTATTGAAACAAAACATTAATTTTTCAATAATTCATGAAACCATAAAACGTATATACAAAAACGGAAGAGTAAATTACTCTCCCGACTAACTTTTTCACTAATACCAATATCTACAACAATGTACTTAGTATTTAGCCAAAATACAATGTAAAACTTTTACCTTACTAAATCATTGATCCCTAACTTTTAAGTACAAGTTTATAGAAAATTGATATAAGCTATTAGCTTTGATATGTCATTTAAGGACTACTGGTAGTTCTTAAAACGTGAAATAGCTCCAGTTATGGCTGCTGCCTCCACTATAGTTATAGCCCCCACTATGGCTGCTGCCTCCGCTATAGTTGTAGCTTCCGCTATGGCTGTAGCCGTAGCCGTAGCCTCTAAAATACTTACCTCCCTCGATAGGTTGCATTTCTTGAGTGGCTAGTTCATTGAGAAAGCTTTCGAGATCACGAAACAGATCATAACCAGCAGAATGTAGTTCTGAAATTTTTACATTAGCCATTAGGCTCACTCCTTTTATCTAAAGTAAGTGTTTATTTACATCATAATTAGGATTAGACTATATTTCGTCTAACCTTAATTATGATGCTTGCAAATTGCCTTCAGTAAATCAAGTATTTAGAATTGATTGCTTAGACATAACTAATAGAGTTTTGCCTGTATATATTTTTATGCTAGCGTTTGAATTGCCAAAAAAAGATTTATTGAAAAATTATTTAGCTCAATTATTGATTGACTATGGCATGGGTTGTTACGAAGCAGCTTTATCTTCTCAGAGTCGATATGGGAGTTACGAAAATTGGTGTGCTACAGCAAAGTCCTCTAGACATAATTAAATGTAAATTTAAGATAAAACTTTTGTTCTTAGTGTTCGCGTAGCGTCTCACAGAGAGCGATTTATCCCTCTGTATAAGGTTCTTAATGGCTAAAGTCCTTACTATGAGCTTTGATTTAATTAAGCCCTTCTACTTAATCTGTTGTAAAAGATACTTGAAGGAGCCGGAATATCAAGCTTTCTTTCTTCAGTCACTACTGGCATCGTGGGTGATATTAAAAGCAGTGATGCCAGAGTGACAAAAAGCAAATAAAAAAGGCTGTAATGGCCGAGGTAGCAATATTTACTATTAGCTTTTATGCTCTTAATATTTTTATGCAAGTAAATAAATAAGGCATAATTACTTTAGTTATGTCTCACAAGGCTGTTATTTTTTGTAAAATTCCAGAGTATTGTTTATGGTTATTGAAATTCCACAATTGCTCCATCAATCACGATTGATGGAAGTCGATTTTTATTCAAAGTAAACAGGTATTGAGATAGTTACTATGATTCAAAAGGATAAGCCAAATCTCCTAGCTTGCCAGACTATCTTCCCTTTACTCTTTTTTTGAAGGGGTCGTTGTAAGCTGGAGAATCAAGTCTGAGCAAATTACGCACAGCCTGCTCTAAATCTTCTTCTTCAACTAAAGACTCTCCCATTAAAACTGCTTGTGTACCAGCCTCAACCACAACAGATAAGTCAGCAGGTGTATATAGCCCTGATTCACTAACAACCATAATGCCCAAACTTTGAAGTTGCGATCGCCTAGCTGCTAGTAGTTGCTGAGTAGTGCTGATGTCGATGCTAAAATCTTCTAGGCTACGGTTGTTAATTCCTACTAGACGTAGGTCGTCAAGCTTTAATACTCGATCCAGCTCAGCTAAGGTATGTACTTCTACTAAAGCATTCATTCCCAAATAGTGAATCACTCCTAAAAAGTCTTGGAGTTCTCTATCTGAAAGAATTGCTGCGATCAACAGCACTGCATCTGCGCCTGCTGCGCGTGCCAAATAAATTTGGCACGGGTCTAAGATGAAGTCCTTGCACAATAGGGGCAATGATACCCGATAGCGGATGGCACGTAAATTTTCAAAACTGCCTTGAAAAAACTTCTGGTCAGTGATGACAGAAATACAAGTTGCACCACCACGCTGATAAGCTCTAGCGATCGCTACTGGATCAAAGTCTGATCTGATAATTCCTTGAGTTAAGGATGCTTTTTTCACCTCTGCAATGATGCAAGGTCGATAAGGACTTTGTTGTAAAGCTGTGAAGAAATCTCGTACGGTTGGAGCAGCAGTCACCTGGCGTTGAAAAGAAGCCCAAGTCATCTCTTGCTGGATCTGTGCGACTTCATGCTTTTTCTGCCACACTATCTCTTTGATAAGAGGTTGCAAACGGCTATTAGGGGTAGTAGCGGAGTAAGTCATAAGCTGCTGTGATAAGGAGTTTAATACACTATCTTTCCCAACTTGGTATAACATCACGTTTATATTTTTCAGAAATGAAGCCAGGTTGATTTGAGATCAAACGCTTCTACCGTCTCACTATCAGTTTGATTTGACTTTGAGCTTGCAACTAGGCAGTTGTTTTTGAGCAATCGAATGTAAGTGCGGTAGGGTATGTAGTCTATGGGGTTATAGCCAACAAAACGCAGGATTAAAACACATGCCCAGGAATACTTGCCCGCAATAATTGCTTTAACAATTTGCTCAATTTGTTCATTATTAATTTTCCTACCCATTTGTGTTTGGTAATCAGTAATATTTTGAGTCATAGTATGCACCCTTTTGTGTAAATCAAAACTAGTCTATGTCTTACAGTGTTTCTTTTTTATTCCCCGAATTTACTTTAGTGATTTGACTTTTTTAATAAAGCTAAATATACAAATTACTGCTTAAAATTATGTATGAATGTAAATTACAAAGCATAAGAAGCTTTATCAGAATATTTCGACGGAGTGCGAACACTTGATGCTCAAGTCAGTTTCACTATCTTAAAAAAAAATTTCGTCCCCATAGCACAGGTTAAAAAACACATGGCACTGCTTAGACTGACATCTACTTTTACATACGTTAAAATTAAGAGTTATTGCCAATTGATGTTTGAAGTAGGGGCGGGTTCAACCAGCCTAATAAATATCTAGTTAAACCCACTCTTATAGATAAACCGTATTGCAGAAGCTGCTTCTCAGTTAAGCTTACTCAATTTCGACAACATATATATGAACATTTTTTTGATAGATATGTCTATTCTTTAGGTCTTAAAATTTTGTTTATTCTCTTAAATATAGATTAACTTTGACTTAGTAAACGATGTTTGGCTATCCATCAACTTTTAGATGGTAATGCAACTTGCTTTGTTGGTCTTCTCAGCGGTTGTGCTGTCCTCTTAACAAGCTTTTGAGAAGATGTAAGGGGATATGATTCAATAACCACATCAACTATAAAGGTACAAATTAAGGCGATCACATAAGATGAAGAGTCAAAGGTATTTACGATAAATAATTGGTTGATTAACTCGTCCATTTTTTGAATTTTGTTATGGTTGCAATATCTAATTAGCCAAGATAATAAATTTATATCTAATGATAGTTGTTATTTATAGTTTTTTATCAGTTTAATCCATATTTAGTAATATATGATACTAGATATCCATTTCTCCCAAATAGCAAAACTAACAAACAGATAGATTGGAAATAGTGAATAAAACCTCAAAAACCAGTTTTTTTATTCAAAGTTGATCGCAAGAATAGCAGTGTAGCTAACTGTTTGGAATAATTAGGCAGTCTTTATATCAAAATTTATGTGTTTTTCTATACATTTAATTTTAATGTTTACTATTACTTTCGATAGATACTTAAAATATAGATACATGATTCATTAATAAAAAATGTATTCCTTATGATGGATGACTCGTCATATTATTATATAGTTAAATCCCTGAATGAGTAACTCAAAAGAAGCTCAATTTATGAGTAAAAAATTGCCTGTTTAAGCTAAAACTATTAGAGCAAATATATCTAAATTAGAATTGACAAAATTATGTTAGTGTGAATTCAAGTTTGACTTACGCCTCTTCTCTTTATTGCATATAAAGTTACAAGCTGACTAGCCAGAATTAAAGTGAGTAAGTGGTTTCAGCTTACTTGTTAGGTTTTGGAACAAAGCCTTTATATATTGAGTTAATGGATATACCGAGAATTCATTGAAGTTAAATGTGACTCAAAATTACAAATCACCTATATTCACTAGTTTGAAGTTAATTAGTCAAATGAATATACTCTAGTCAAGAGTAAATTAAATAAACCTTACTATTAGTTTTGGTTACAATTTCAAAAAAAATGGGTTTTTAGGTATGTTATTCTTTACTAAGGTTACAATTTTGATGTTGTTTTTTTATCTTTAGGAATTTTTTTAAATTAGTAGCAAATCGGTGGGTGTCTATGACATAGATGCAAAGAGTAGCTTAGCTATGAACATTAGGAATCACTTTAAATTTTGAGTATTCATCGGCAACTATCATAACTGTGTTTATTAGTGTTGAACTATTTGCCAATATTTTTTTATATGATTAAAGTGCAATATCTTGCTATTTATTTGGTAAAATAAAACTTACAATCATAATCTTTTCTCGTTTTTTCCTAATTTGTTTTTTGGCAAACCAATAGTTGAGATCAGGCTTTTAGGAAGCTGTGATTATCAGTTTACTAATAGCTATAGGTTTAATCTATTAACAAGGAGTGATAAAAATTCTGAATTATGACGATTTTTAGTGAAATAAAAGTTCACTGATTCTGAGTTGTTAGTTAATAAATATCTTCAACTCAACATTTACAGGTCTTGTAAAGAGTATTCGGCACAGAGTTTGGTAATTATTCCCTGCCAAAAATTCTAGTGATGGAAGAATGATGCACGAATCGAAAACAATCCTAGTAATTGAAGATGATACCGATACCCGCAATCTCTTCTTAGACGTTCTTGAGGCTCAAGGTTTTTACACAATAAGTGCTGAAAACGGTCTTGCTGGTATACAGCAAGCTCAAAAACATCTACCTGACTTGGTGATTTGCGATATTCTGATGCCAGATATGGATGGTTATGGTGTTCTGACTACGCTCCGTCAAGATCCTGTAACAGCGATTATTCCCTTTATTTTTTTGACTGGAAGCAATACTCAAGCTGCTGTTCGTAAAGGCATGGAGTTGGGAGCAGATGACTATCTTACTAAACCCTCTACTATAGAGGACTTGCTCAGAGCGATCGCTGTACGATTAGAAAAGCAAGCTTTACTTAGGTACTGGTACGCTACTAACTCTTATCCGGCCTCTGAACCAGTACCTTTATCGGTAGACTCTGAGTCAATCTTTCCATTAGTTCCTCAACTAGAAGCAGTTTTCGACTTTATTGAGGCTAACTATCGCCAAGGAATTACTTTGTCTGATGTAGCTAAGGCAGTTGGTTATTCATCTGCTTACTTGACCAACCGAGTGAAAGAACTAACAGGAGAGCCTGTAAACGTTTGGATTGTCAAGCGCCGGATAGCAGCAGCACGTCCTTTACTTAAAGCTACTAATCAGACAATTGAGCAGATTGCTACTACACTGGGCTATCAAAATGCGTGTCATTTCTCTCGCCAGTTTCGTCAGTACAACAATGGGCAATCTCCCAAGGTGTGGAGAAAACAACATCAACTTCTTCAGACTTCTAGAAACGCGAAGCTGCAACTCATTAAAACTCATAGTAAAGTAGAAACTTTTGTACCTTTGAGTTGCCTTTCAAAAGTAAATTACTAGGCTATTTTGCGTTCAATTACACATTTTTTCGTGGGGAGCTACTGCATGAGGTAGGCTCCCCAACTTGTATTGCAGCAGAATAAAGGCGTTAGTCCTCAGAATGCGTAACAACTTAGTTTTCACTACTTTTATGCTTGGTCAACTGCTGCACTAATAATTGCACTCCCAAAGCCAACAAACCAACAGCCACTATACCAAATACCCCAGAACCCAAGGCAAACACACCGACAACCAGAGTACGAACAGCAGAGGAGATTTTCACTACTAATGGATTTACTGAATGAATGGGTTTGGTGGCAAAATTTGTAGCGATCGCAATCATCAGTGAATACACTGCAAAACTCATTCCTCCAGAAATCACCGCTCCTGTCAAACAGCGTAAAGGACTTGCTGTAACTCTTTCTTGGGCTTCTGCTTGTTGGGTTATATTTGGATCACTCATACAATTTTAGATTTTAAATTAGAGATAATTCTTGCCGATTTTGCATGAACGATAAAGCTTTCTTTAAACTGATGATGCTACTTGAATTCCATGTGTAATCATCCGGGTAACAAACAATTCTAAATCTTCGTCGGGAATTGCTTCCCGTAAATGTAGCTTAACTGCTTGTGCTTGTTGTTCAGATTCCAAAAGAGCGAACACTGTTGGACCAGAACCAGACATCATTGTTCCTAAAACGCCTTCTTGAGTTGCAAACACTTCTCGTAATTGCAAGACTTGAGGATAAGCTGGCAATACTACGCGCTCTAAATCATTATGGAGTTTTTGAGCAATTTCTCTTGCGTCTTTATTCAGGATGGCTTTAACTATTTCTCCTGAATGGACTGCATTAGCACGCGCTGTCAAACTGTCTGTATCTCGAATATAAGAATTGCCAAACTGCTGTCTATAGGTTTTGTATGCCCAAGCAGTGGAGACTTCCAAGCTGCGGTATTTCGCCAATACTACATATATATTATCTAAACTTGGGAGCGGAGAAAGTTGTTCGCCTCTACCTGTAGCGATCGCTGTTCCACCCGCTATACAAAACGGCACATCTGAACCGAGAGTTGCTCCTAATTCCTCTAATTCTGACTGAGTTAGTCCCAACTTCCATAGTAAATCTATCCCCACTAAAACAGCTGCGGCATTCGTGGAACCTCCAGCTAACCCAGCAGCTACAGGAATATGCTTCTTGATGGTAATTTCTACACCCCCATATTTACTAAAAGCTTCGGGAAATTGCGTTGCCATTAGTTCCGCTGCTCGGTATGCCAAATTACTTTTATCTGTTGGTACTTGTGGATGGTTGCAGTGAACGCGAATGGTATCAACGCTGATGGAACGCACATCAATTTTATCGGCAAGGTCGATACTTTGGAGTATCATTGCTAACTCGTGATAGCCATCAGGACGAGCGCCAATGATTTCCAGATACAAATTGATTTTGGCAGGAGCAATTAGGGTGTAGGAACGCATGTTCAGTAATGAGTTGTGGCTACTCTAAAGTGAGTAAATTAGTTAGAGTTACCCATTGGTTGACGCTGAGGTCTTCGGCACGGGCTTGGGGATTTATTTCTAATTGTTCCAGTAAGTGGGTTAGGCGATCGCGTTCTAGAACTGATTGCAAATTATTTCGTAACATTTTTCGCTTCGCGCCGAATCCCAACTTGATCAAATTCTCCAACCGTCTTGGGTCAAGTGCTGGTATTTCGATTTTTTGGGGACGCAATCGCACGACTGCTGAATCTACTTTTGGCGGTGGGTGGAATGCTGCTGCTGGAACTGTGCAAATTAACTCGCACGTTGCCAAATATTGCACTCGCACACTCAATGCCCCAAATGCTTTTGACCCTGGTTTAGCATACAACCTTTCTGCTACTTCTTTTTGTACCAACAGCACTATCGAGTCAAACGGTTCAGGGTTGGGGTTGGCGATCGTACCCAGTAGTTTCTCAATGATTGGGCCTGTGATGTTGTAGGGGATATTGGCTACTACTTTATTTGGCTTTTGGAAATTGGGAAATGCTGCTAAATGGGATGCTAAATCTAGGGTGAGAAAATCCCCTTGCAATAGTAAAAAATTTTCACTCTTACCCAATTGTTTGGCTAATAGTTTGCATAAGTCGTAATCTATTTCAACTGCGACTAGAGATTTGACCAAGGGGAGTAAACGACGAGTCAGAATGCCTGTACCGGGCCCAATTTCCAGGACGCGATCGCCTTCTGTACATTCTGCTGCTTTAATAATTGCGTCCAGAGCCTTTTCACTTTTGAGCCAATGCTGAGCAAAGAGCTTGCGCGGTCGTACCATTGATTTTGCCTGCCCTGCATACTTTTCAGCTTTTTCTAAAAAACCCATTTCTTACTTTTTTCTTACTTTTAACTGTTACTTTTTTCTAGTTTTATCTTGACATATATAGCGATATACAGTAAAGAAAACGAGGAGAGGCATCGCAAAAGCACTTTTCAGATGGAGTGCGTTTGCTTCGTGAATAGCATTGTATAGGAATCGCTGTTTCTACCGTTGTATATATATTTATGGGAAAATTTTAGCTAAACACTTAAGACATTATGTCAGAAACACCTCCAGACACCATTTGGATTGTTACCGATGAAACCCCTCAAATATCGATTCCTGAAGGTGCTAAAGGCGGGATTAGCATCGGTAGAGATTGGAGAGACGAAACTTTGAGAGAACCTACTGGTAGCAAAGGGGTAGGAGATGCTGTTAAGGTTAGCGCTCAAAAATTAGAGCAAGAAATGACTCACTTTCTGCAAGTGGTGGGACGCTTGTTTAGCCGTGCTGAACAGCAAGCTCAAGTTAATTCCGGGATGCAGCTAGATGAAATTGAGCTATCAGTAGAAATTAGTGCAGAAGGGGAAGTTAAACTAATTGGAACTGGTGCGAAAGCTGGGAGTAAAGGAGCAATAAAGCTAAAGTTCAAGCGGCAAGAATCAAAGTGAGATGGCAAAAAACTGGGCGATCACAATTGGAATTAACCAGTACAATTACTTGCAACCGCTGAACTATGCCAAGCGGGATGCACAGTTAATGCAGGAGTTTCTGAGCAATGAAGCGGGATTCGAGCGAGTTTACTTCTTCTCGGATGACTCACCTGATAACTCGACTCGCCCAACCCGCACTAACTTACTGCGAGTCTTACGGCAATTATTTGAAACTCCTTTCATGGGAGCAGGTGATAACTTTTGGTTTTTCTTTAGTGGTCATGGAATAAGACACGCTGACCGTGATTATCTCATGCCCTGTGATGGCGACCCAGAAGATATCAAAAACACAGCGATTCCCATTAACTTTGTCACTGAACGCCTGCGTCGCTGTGGAGCAGATAACGTTGTTCTGATTCTGGATGCCTGTCGTAGTTTGGGTACTCGTGCAGGCGAAGGCATTGGACGACAAACCGCAGAAGAAGCACGTCAACAAGGAGTCATCAGCATTTTTTCCTGTAGTCCGCAGGAGTATTCTTATGAAATTGAAGCGTTGCAACAAGGTGCTTTTACTACTGTCTTACTGGAAGGGTTAGGAATTCAAGGTCAATGCGCTACCGTTGAAAGATTGAATCAGTATTTAAAGTTTCGTGTACCGGAAATTGTTCGTCAGCATAAGAATACGAGGCAGACACCTTATATTATTGCCGAGCCTGTAAATAAATCCCACCTGATTCTCGTACCGCGATACGCCACTTTAACGGATATCGCCACGCTGAAAAATGATGCTTATCGAGCTAAAGACGAAGGAAATTTGGATTTAGCTGAGCAGTTATGGATTCGCGTAAATGCTGCGGCTTCTGGTCAGGATATGGAAGCTGTGAGGGCTTTACAAAGACTTAGACAGCAACCGATAGAACCTCAACAGTCACCTCCACCACCTAGTAAAACTGCTCAGAAGTCTGGTAAAGGATTTAAAACACCTATTACTCAAACACTTTCACCGACACCGCCACAGGTACAATCATCGCCTAACTACTGGTCACGGCGGCGGGTGATTCAAACTGTTGGGTTGATGGGAGCTGGGTTGAGTTCGGTAATTGTAGTACCACGCCTCTGGCCATCTAAACCAGGAGAAAGCAGCACAAGCGACACCACTACGACACCAGCTAAAACAGAAAATCCCGTTATCTCGTCTCCCACTTCCCAAAATCGCCTAATAACCTTTCCATTTGAAGTGGTAAAGGTGAATGCACAGGGAGATATCACCAAACCCATTAAAAGAAGTGAAGCGAAATATTTTGTTGAAGATTTTGGGAATGGTGTCACCTTGGAAATGGTGCAGATACCAGGGGGAACCTTTTTGATGGGTTCACCAACAGAGGAAAAGGAACGACAATCAGATGAAAGACCGCAACATCAAGTAAAAGTTCCTGGGTTCTTCATGGGTAAATATGAAATCACCCAGGCACAGTATGAAACAATCATGGGTAGCAATCCTTCCAATTTCAAAACAAATGGTGCAAATCGACCTGTAGAACAGGTGAATTGGAATGATGCGATAGAATTCTGTAAAAAGTTAAGCAAGAAGGCGGGACGTACTTACCGACTACCCAGCGAAGCCGAATGGGAATATGCTTGTCGTGCTGGAACCACTACGCCTTTTTACTTTGGCGAGACTATTACCACTGATTTAGCAAACTACGACGGCAACTATACATAGGCTTCTGCACCAAAAGGTCAATATCGCAAAGAAACAACAAAAGTGGGGAGTTTTCCATCTAACGCCTTTGGTTTATACGATATGCACGGTAACGTTTGGGAGTGGTGTCAAGATTCTTACCATAATAGTTATAACGGCACACCTACTGATGGTAGGGCATGGATTGATAATAATAATCAATATCGTCTGCTGCGCGGTGGTTCTTGGTACTACTACCCAGAGGTCTGTCGCAGTGCGCTCCGCAGCAGGAACGAAGCCGGCCTCCGTACCGTCAACATCGGTTTTCCTGTCGTCCTAGTTTCCGGGTGAGCGCTCCCAAAAGTCAGAGCTGGTAAATGGGAATTTATCGGGCGTAGAACAGGGAGTCCAGACCTGTTCCGGTGAGGAAGGCGACGACCTCCGAAAATTAAACCGAGTCGGATAGCTTGGTAGGTTGCAAAACCGAACAGTTGTTCGACTCAATTATCAACCTGTTTCCTCCCAATCCTCAATTTGTAATCCATCCACTTGACTAAATTCACTGATATTGTGGGTAACTATATTAAATTATACATTTGGGCAATTGATGCAATTTGCAAATTATAAGTGTACTTAACCAGGAGTATATATTTAATCTCTGCGCCTCTGCATGATGAAATCATATTTGCTCTCTCACCCAAACACGAAATGCTTTCATCGCCGCATTCCTACCATCGATTTTACTCCGTGTTAAGTATTCAGGAATAGCTTGAGCAATGAGTAAATCAGGAAAAATAGAACTGGTAAGAGACTTTACATATTTACCATTAGTCAAAACGTTAATTTCTAGCTTAGTTCCATTCCACCGCCACAATTCCGGGACTCCCAATACCTCATAATTATTAAAGCGAGTGCGAGAGGTAATATCAATTTCAATTGCTAAATCTGGGGGTGGGTCAACAGTTAAATCAATTCTATCCTTACCTCGAACAGCAGCTTCGTTTTGGATGTAGAAACAATCATCGGGTTCTACCCCCGCATCCATTTTTTCTTTATCAAAAGTTGTAGACCCCAAACTCCAAAACTCAATATCGAGTTCTTCTAGTAGAATTTCTACCAAGTTTCCAATGATTTTTTTGCCTACTTCATGCTCTGGTAATGGAGCCATTATTTCCAGCACCCCTTGACTGTAAGATATCCGAGAACTGCGATTTTCTCCCAATTCTGCCAAAATATGTTTATATACTGACCAGGATATATTTTTAATTAGCAACTGATGACCAGCAGGTACAATTAGTTGGTTGAGTTCAAGTAACATAACCTTCCTCGCTTCTAAAGTTAACCTATCTAGTACTAAAATCAAAAAATTTAAATTTTGACATGAAGCTAGCAAACTTTTAGGTTTTATAATAAAGTACTCGAACTGTTTTATATATGTATTTTTTCTATATATTTACAATGGCACTCTTCAACTTAACTCAGCAATTCACCTAATTGATGCTGAATTAACAACCCTTTAAGCGTTGCATTTTCAGCCTTAAGTGCATTATTTTCAGCTTCTAACTCACTAATTATTGACTTTAGTGCTTCCTTCGTTATACCTTGTCTATGGATAACCACTTCTTGATAAATTTCTAAGTTAGCATCCTCATTCATCCATCTTTGATAAGTCTTGGTATGCTCTTGTACTGTATGTCCCATGTAATCTGCCATCGTCTTGATGGGGACTCTCAAGCGATGCCCCCGTATGGCATAAGCATGACGCAAATCATAAGGACTAAACCCTATATCAGAGGTTCTAAATTTGATATGAATTTTTGCAGTTTTATTACTAAGTTTTCCTTGATTGTAAGGAAATCTAATATTCTTTAAATCAAACAATTCTACCCAATGGGGATATAATGGTGGAATACCACAACTTCGCTCACCAGTCTTAGTGCCTTCTGTGAGGCTAGGATTTAAAGTTACTAAATGAAAAGTATTTGCTGTTTTTAGGAATGCTTCTATATCTACAGCGAATAATTCATGTGGTCTTAAGCCATAAGTTGCTAACATGCCATAGACCCATTGCCATTGTTCGGGTTGTGTCATGTTATCCTTACTCGCATAAGCTGATAATGGCATACCTATTTTAATAAAACCTTGGATAATTTCCTCATCTAAAGGAACTTTGCGAATAGTAGGATTAGGCTTAGGAGTTGCATACGTATTTATTGTTTTAAATCCATTGACACCGCAGAATTCACAAAACTTTTTGAGTTGCCATGTCAAAAAGAACCTAGCTGATGTATTAGGTTTAGTCTTTTTTAGTGCTTCCTCTAGCGCCTCTAAAGACATGGGAACATCTTGAGGTAGCTTTTTGAGATGCCTCATATAATGACTTTCCCAAGTACGTATTCCTTGCCTATTGTTCTCATGAGTTTTCCAAAATTCTCTTTCATATTCCTCAATTAATTCTCTGATAAGTTTAGTGGATTTCTCCTCATTTATTAGTCCTATTTTCTGTGCTTGCTTACCTAGCAAATACGGCGTCCACTGAAATTGCTTTGTCATTAGCAATAAATCTAACTCCCGCGCTTTAAGTACGGCAGTTTTTACTCCAGCATCATTAGCAACAAAACCAAATGAAATAGTATATTGCCTATTGGGACTCCCATTTTTTCCAATATCACCAGGTTTACATGGAAAAGTTCCTTGTAAACCAATAGATTTGTCACTAGTTAACTTAAGTTTAATCTTCACTCTATCAAGACTTAAACCAAAGTTAGCTTGCTGAACAGCGTGTTTGATTCTGAGATACTCACGCTCTATCTTGGCCCCTTCATCTGATGCAGAGTATTTAGATTTCCATTGCTTCCACTTGGATGGTTCCCATTGCTCAATTGGTATACCCTCCCATTCGCCTTTACGGGGATCATGTGTGCTAGATTTGTTGCTAGGCATAAGTGTTTTTGATTACTTTTTAGTTTGGTAACATAAAGCTGCCGATAGGCTAAAGTCCGCTGCTACAAAACCCAAGCTTGCGTGGACGACGGGAATCATTAGTTTTATAGTTTGGTTCATCAGGCTATCTCAATGTAGACACAGATTTTTAGTCTATGGTTGAGTTAGTTCTGAAAATAGCCAATATAAAGTAAGAAAGTAAAGCTTCGCAAGCAGGTTTTGGGATAGAAGCTTTATATACTAAGAATTTGCAAATTTATGCGGAATTGATACCAGCAACACTGAAGTTGATAGAAAACCTAGCAGCAAAAAACTATGAGTAAAATTATTAACACCAGCAAAAGATATCTTTTACCACTTATTGTTGTAGCGATCGCAGCTAACCTCAGCAGTTGTAATTCTAACCCTACTGTTCGTAACATTGACAGTGAAACACCAGCACCAGTCACAACACCAAACATTACATCATCACCAGAGCCGATTACAACACCAAACAACGCAACTTCTCCAACTCCAAGCGTAGCCCAGTTAAGAGATAAATCTCCTAATAAAGAACTTTTGAGGGATACACCTGCTTCAACTTCCCAAGCTGCTGCTAACAAAACTACCAACGTCACACTATACACAAGTGATGTTCAATGTCAAGAACTGGTTCCACAGAAGGTTTCAGTATCGGCTGAAGAACCTGTGACAAATGCAGTAGGTAGAATTATAGAGAAACGAGATACAAGCGACTTTAGTTTGTCTGGATATCGTGTCAACGTTAACAATGGCATTGCTACAGTTGATTTACGAATATCTCCTGAGTCAAAGCGGCAAATAACCTCTCTTTCTAGTTGTGAACAGTTTGCTCTGTTTGGTAGTCTCCGCAAAACTTTAACAAGTAATGCTCAATGGAATATTAAAGAGGTTCGCTTTACCCAGAAAGGTGAGGAAATTGTTTTTTAACATCCAAGTCTCCTAACTCCTCTAATACCAACTTCGTGTAGCATCGCCTCTATCGTTTGCCAATTAACTAGATGGTTGTCTTGCTACTAACCGTATAGTCTAGATGAAATTGATAACTGTTCACTACTGTCCGTCTTTACCTTGACTTTTAGATAACAACCACTGCTCAACCAACTCTGTCAGGATATCGCTCATCTGCCGTTCTTGTGAAGCAGCTGTTGCCTTAAGTTGTCGATGCAGTTGTTTGGGCAGATATATAGTTGTACGGGTATAGTCGGGGCTGGTGCTTTTGCTCTGAGAAGTCAGCTGATCGTTGGTTGATTGTGCCTTATCTCCAAAGTTCTGATGATCGTCACTTACTCCTTGTAGTTCTCTTCTTTGTTTACGACTACGCGCAGCATCAATCAGGTGATCAAAACGGCTAGTTTTTTTCTTATTGTTCAAAGTAATATTTCCTTTCCAGCTTCGGCATAACATCGCCATGCAATTTGAGCATAAGGGTCTTTGACAGCATTAACTGGAACACCTTCTAAAGCAGCTCGTTGGAACACAGCCAGCCGTCGAATTCCCGACTTGAATATAGGTAGTCCTGCTTGTTCTAGAGATGTTCTAGCTTCTTCTCCTGCTTTATTTGGATTTGGCGGGATGAGAGTCAGCAAAATTTGATAGTTCGTCTTTAGTTTTTTGAGTGCGTCAACCATTTGGAGTGTTGCAGCCAAAGCGATCGCATCAGGCGTTGTAGGTATTACCAGCAAATCGCATCCCTCTGCAATAGTTTTTAGCTCATCTGGATCGGGTCGGGCTGGCGTATCAATCACGATATGCTCATAAAGTCTCGCTAAACGTACTCCTTGCTTTTCATCAGCAACTTTGAATGGTAAGCAACCTCGGTTAGACCAATCCAAAGCACTGCGGTTGAGATCGCCGTCTACTAGCAGTGTGTCAGCTTTGTTCTGAAGGTATGTAGCTAGGTGTAAAGCTGTCGTAGACTTACCAACACCTCCCTTGAAAGCCGCTACAGTAATGATCATTTTCGATTTAAACGCAAATAATTCCAAGATTTTACTGCATATCTAAACATCTGGACATTTAATTGTTAAACCTAAACATCTAAACATTGAGACATCTTTTTTAGCATTTAAATGTTTAAACATTTAAATGCTAAAAGCTTTGTATGCTAAAAAGTAGTACATAAAATTTAAGAAAGCTAATATTTAGCGTACATTTTTTTTTCAGTAAGTAGTGGGGCAGCCAAATAAAATATACTAAGTATATAAATCTTACAAATTCACAGAAGTAGGCAGAAAATTAAAACTCAGCACGGGCTACGCTAGCAAGATTCAGGACTGAGTAAGTTAATCAGTTTAATGATGAGTCAAAGTATTCTCACAAGCGAAGGAGATTTTTGGCTTAATAGTTTATCAAGCAAGCTATCGTAAGTAAATTTTTAGGCTATTGTGTACTATAAATCGCTTAAATCCGTAAGTTTATTTGCGTAATAACGTAATGAAAGATAGCGATCGCTCTTAAAACCAACTTTTATTTAAATTAATAATAAATAAGTAGAAAAATTTAAGTAAAAATTATGGATACAATCAGGCTGATGAATTGGGAATTGTTAACTGGTTAAGACTTCCCAACTTTTAATTCCTAATAACTAATCGCCAAGCAAGTATTATCTAGATAGATAGACAGGTTAACCGAAAGGTTCTACAATCTGACTGATTGTGGTAAATTTACCTATTGCCCAATCAACCTAAGCATAGTAAAGATTTCCTAGTGATTCTGCCATGTCACAGAAGCACTAAATTAGTATAGGAAAGTCTTGAGTAAAGGGCAGCAAACAAATGGATGTAAAACTGATATTAGCTGGATTAACAGTTATATTTACGATTTCGTGCTTGTTTTTTGGCACGAAAAATGGATTTTATGATTCAGACAACTATCACGGCAATGGCTCTGCACATTGAGAAAAGCCTAAGCGCTTGCTAGAGGCAAACGTAGACGCCTAAAGGATGGTGAAGCTGCGTTGCAAAAAGAAGTCGGAGCGGTGGCTTCTGAGAAATCTGTTTAGCCTTGGCAATAACTCCGTCAACGGCGAACAAAAGTTCGGTGGCCGCTCTGAACTTCGGGGAGGGTTAAGCCCAACCTAGGTGATTACGTTCCCCCAAGGGGTTGTCGTACCCTTACGAGGAAACAAGCTACGCGTTGGCGGAGCCTCTCGCACAGAAGCGCCTCAAAACGGAGAATACCCGAAAGACTTGTCGTCAGACATCAAAACTTCGGCAGATACTTCCCGTAAGGATGGGTTAGCTCTTTGCGCTCATAACTTTAAAAGGGAAAACAGGCAAGGGGCAAAGTGCCTGAGCAAATAGCTTGAGAGATATTCGTTAACCAACTTTTCCGAACCAGTGCGGGTTCGGTGGAGGCGTCCTCCCCAATCAAAAATTCGCATTTTCAAGATCTAGATCTAGGTACGCACTACGAAACTTACCCTAGATCACAAAACCAAAATCCGTGTAGTTTTTGGCTTTTGGGACATGTTCATGATGACGAGGTTTGAGGGGAGGAGAGCATGAGGGATAATCTGTCGGCATCCTCTCGCGTTGATGCTGGAGAAGCGAGTAGTGAATTAGAATGTTTGCCTTATAGCGTCCAGCATAACGATGAGGGTATATGTTTATTGATCAAGATGGGGCCACACCGCATCTTGTTAGACTGTGGTTTGGGAGATATTTCATCGCTGGCAAGAGGGCTGAGTAAGTCGGAGCATCGGGTTAGCTCGCCCCTACCAGCAGATTTAGTATTGATTAGTCATGCCCACCCAGATCACGCTAGAGGTTTACTAGCGCTGCATAAAGCTTTTCCGGTGTTACCCATCTATGCCAGTGAGGTAACTAGCAAATTACTGCCGTTAAATTGGCAAGACCAAGCTCCTCCAGAAATTTCGCAATTTTGTCAAGCCTTGCCTTTGCGATCGCCTGTGGAATTTCAAGATGGACTGGTAGCAGAATTATTTCCCGCAGGGCATCTTCCTGGAGCAGTAGCGATTATGCTCACCTACACTACCCAGCAACGCTCTTACAGACTACTGTATACAGGAGACTTTTTCTTATCGAACTCTCGGCTGGTAGAAGGTTTGCGTTTAGAGGAATTGCGGGGATTAGACTTGGATGTGCTGATCATTGAAGGTAGTTATGGCACATCCCGTCATCCTCACCGCCGCAACCAAGAAAACCAACTAGCAGAGCGAATTAATCGGGCGATCGCTGACCATTGTTCTGTACTACTTCCTACACCTGCTTTAGGATTGGGTCAAGAACTGTTGATGCTCTTGCGCTCTCATCACCACTTCACAGGGCGTGATTTAGATATCTGGGTAGACGGTGCTGTCGCCACTGGATGTGATGCGTACCTGGAACTGCTACCTCACCTACCTGCTTCAGTACAAAATTTCGCTCGCCATCAACCATTATTTTGGGATGAACGAGTACGTCCCCGTGTGCGTCGCTTACAGCCAGAACATCGTGCCACCGTCGGCAAGTCTCCTTGTATTGTTCTCACCGACTCTACCACTGATTTAAGTCAGCATTGCCAACCCGATACTGGGCCTTGGCTAATCCTTCTCCCAGAAAAAATTGATATAAAAGTTAACAAACAATATTTAGCACCCACCACTATTGAAACCTATCTCTTGGCTCAGCATAGTGATGGCCCTGGTACTACCCAGCTAATTCATAATTTGCGACCCCAGCATGTCATATTTGTTCACGGTTCTCCTGCTTACTTGGCAGATCTGACTAGCTTAGAGGAGTTGCAAAATCGTTACCACGTACATTCTCCTGCTGCTGGAACTTTAGTCGAATTGCTGATTGGCGATACATTTTTACAACCGGCAGCACCAGAGACTAATTATGAAGGCGAACTAACTGAGTTGGGAACAGTAATTACAATTACTCTCCCCGAAGCAATTACAGCTGATTCGCGGTGGCAACAGTTTGCCGATACTGGTTTAATTGAAGCCCGTTGGCAGGGAGAAGAACTAGTATTGCGGGGATTATCCCAACGAGAATTGCTTAATCAAAGTAGCGATCGCTTTACATGGTCAGAAGTAGACTGTTGCGGTACTTGTCGACACCAAAGAGGACAGCGATGTTGGAACCCTGCTTCCCCATTGTATAACTTCAAGGTAACTCTTGAAGGTTACTGTCCAGCCTTTGAAGGTTTAAATGAAAGTCAATAGTCATTAATCACTTAATCAAAAATGATAAAGGACTAATGACTAATAACTATTTATTCTGGATTTGAGTCTGTGTATCGGTTGCGGATGCGCTCTGCTTCTGGACAATCCTCTGTTAGGAGAGGTTCTACATTACCGCGCGGCACTGAAGCTAATTTTTGTGTTACAGCGCCAATGCTTTCGAGACGAACCATCTCCTCCCAAGAACAAGTTTCGTCCTCTTCTTCTGTTTCGTAACGTAGAGTCACTAAATCCCCTTCTATGTCGAGGATGCGGGCGCGTTCAATCCAGCGTTGCTGGTCCCGCAAGAAAACACATACCTCCCGCCCGTCGCAACACAGTTGATAAATCTTGCGGTGTAGCATGTACTGCTTCTGCCTTTTTAAACAACGTAGTTAAACCTGTCAAAATTTGGGTTTTACCCCAGTAGATTACACTTTTAAGAGGTCAATTCCAAGGTTCACAACTAATGTGTCTCGTGACCCAATCCTAATACTTGCTTGTAATTACCAAGTCTAAGGGTATTTTGAGCCATACAGCAATGTTGTTACACCAGTTGAACTTAAACTCTTTCAGGGTCATTCTAGGGAACGTTTACTTCTGTAGAAGTTAAACGATTCAGGAGTTGTCTTACCCAACTTAATACTTGCTGGTGAGTTCTTACTACCATTATGTAATAATAAATACTCCAAAACTAGCATTGATTGCGGTTGTTCGAGTTGCCTAATTGTAATCATTGGCATTGCTAGAAGTCCGGGGACTTGGCTTTACTTTTACCCCCATGTATTTGATCTTAACTCATTCTCTTGCTGACCTGAACGGTTTTAAACAACAACACCCGAAGAGTTTTGAGTTTGGGGTTGGGGTTGTTGCCTGATGTGACACCTCCACCTCCAATCAACAATACAGCACTAGAGTCACCTATTGTTGGAGTATCAGCAAGATTTGTGCGTTATGGGAAAATCCATGAGCAGATTCGAGGACGCTTCTCGTTTAATTTTACCTGCGCGAACTGCATCGTATAGAGATGCAATAGCTGGTAAATCCTCTGATTGATAGCATTTAGTCACCAAAACTTGATGGAGTAGACCCTCAGATTCAACACTAAGATATCCAGTTTGAAAAGCAGATTCAACGAGTGTGCGAATCATGTTGATTGGGACAGAGTGAGCAATTTGTTACCTCTAGTGTGTAACATTTTCCTCTTTTGCCTATTGATATGAAACATTAGATCACGGTGATTATAATTACATGATTTTCGTGATATAAATCACACCGTATGGAATGATGTCCATTCTTGAATTATTTGTTTACATTATAAACGGTAAATTATGGATACATAATTTTATAGCATAAAAGTTTTAAATACGTAAAAATAAAATGTGCTATAAAACACAAAAAAGAACATAATAACTTATGATGAATGTATAAAAAATAACCAATAAATAATCAAGCAAAAAACTGGCGGAAATCCTCATCCTTGCGACTCAATTGTACCCAGTCTAAATTTAAGAATCCAAATTTTTGCACCAAGCGATCGCAAGCGGGGCGTTCGGTAGCGTAATGTCCGGCGTCAATTAAAATTAAACTGTGATCGCGGCTTTCTTGAAACTGATGAAACTTGCAGTCAGAAGTCAGATAAGCTTGAGCACCAGTTTTGACTACCGTCGAGATAAAACTAGCCCCTGAACCACCCAAAACTGCAACTCGTGAAATTGGCTGCTGTAAATCAGCGGTTGGGGAAAAAATCAAATTAGGGGGAGTAAGTCGAGTTTGAATTGCTGCAAGTAATTCCTGTAAAGTTATAAGTTGCTCCAACATACCAACACGCCCATATCCTAATCCTGCTTGTGTGGGTACTATGGGAGTGACTTCTTTGAGTTCTAAAATTTGAGCCAACACGTCAGCAGTACCATCATGTACTTGGTCAAAATTCGTGTGGGCGCTGTAAATACCAATATTGTGGGTAAAAGCTAACCGTACCATCTCCGCGATCGCCTCACCACTACGTAAAGACTTGAGAGGACTAAAAATTAAGGGATGATGGGCAAAAATCAGATTAGCATCAAGAGCGATCGCTTCTTGCATTACCGCCAAAGTTGGTGTCAAACACACCAATACTCTTGCTTTTTTTTCTAACACTCCAGGTTCAATCTGCCAGCCACAATTATCCCAGCTTTCACACCAAGCAGGATTTGCCCATTCCTCAAACCAAGAAATTAACTCAGCAATTTTCATAATGATTTTCTAAGCAATTATTTTGGATACAGCCAGAATACTTGCTAGTGAGTGATATATTTGACAATTTTGAATTTGTACTCAGTGTCTCTGTGGTTGAATATTCAATTTTAATGCTAACTGCTGACGCATTTCCTGGAAAGGTTTATTCCAAACAGGGTGAGCATTCCAGTTCCACGTCGCCACCGGGATAAGTTGTTCTTGGGCAAGATAAGTTAGGAGACGGTATTCATCTTCCGGTTCACGGGAAAAAGTAAAAGGATTGCGGTAGCCTGTGTCACACAGTTTATAGCATTTAACCTGACCGTGACTGATACGTTGCAAAAGTTCCTCACCCTTAGCAAGCAAATAATCTAAAAAAACTAGGCTGAAAGGCTCTATATGTACACGAGTTTGTGGATCTTTTTGTACCCATCTTGCCCACTCAAACCCATACATAAAATCGTGAACGTAGCGAAAGCGGATTTCTGTTTTAATTCCGAACATATCCGTTAAAGACACCATCTTTTTCCCAAAAGATTTTAAAAAAATAACAGCACCCTCATCTGCTACCAAAGTCTGCCTAAGCATACTACTTACCATAAAATCAAAATCCCAGAAGATGTTTTCTGGGAAGCTTTGCAGCTGAGCATGGACTATATCTTCTAAAGTATCTCGAAATATTGTAAGTATTTGAGTATTAGTGCTTTTTTCCGCAGTCAAATATCCCAGTTCGGCGAAGCTGGTAATTACAGTCTTTTGGGGATTAAGTGACAACAAATTAACAGACTGCTGGGCAAGGATTTCGTCAATAAATTGGAAAGGATTAGTGGATGCTAGGTCTTGCTTCATAAGTAATTCAAATAGCCCATGCAGCTTCCTATAAATAATAGTTTAAATTAGAATAAATCGAATATTAAATTAATATAAAAAAACTTAACCTTTGAGTTAATAAATTGACATATAATGCTCGGTGTATATTTAGTTAATTGCACATGAAAAGCTTTCGCAAACAAATTATGATGGCGAGAATCGCTTAATTATATTACTGCGAACTTTCCGAGATTATACACAAAAGGCACACAGCAAGAATAGAGCATTTAAACTCTACAGATTAATGCTTAAAGAAAATTATGTTCTAAATTTAAAACCTCATTAGCTAGAAATGTGAACAATCAATTCTCTTGTATGACTGCGCTGACGATGTTCCCAAATATAAATTCCTTGCCAAGTTCCCAATACTAAATGACCGCGATTAATCGGGATATTTTCAGAAGTGTGAGTAAATGCTGTACGGATGTGTGCAGGCATATCATCGGGGCCTTCTGCATCGTGGATGTATTTACCCGATTCTGGTACAAGTTTTGCCATAAAGTTAGCTAGATCCACAAGAACATCAGGATCGGCATTTTCTTGGATTACTAAACTAGCTGAAGTGTGGCGCAAAAATAGAGTACAAAGGCCAGTTTCTATCCCCGACTCTGCAACTATAGCTTCAACTTTTGCGGTGATATTTTGAAAAGATTTACCAGTAGTAGAAATTCTTAGTAGTTTTTGGTAGTGAGTCATATATATTAAGGTTTAATTACTGCGAAAGTAGTTTATGACAGCTTGAGCGATCGCTTCATTACCATCCTTAGCAATTGGTTGGGATTGTTTAGGTTTTTGGGGTAATTCATAGAGAAAATCCCAAGTTCCTTGAAAAAACTCAGATGGTTTGATGATTTGATGCTGGTTGTAATTAGTTATGCCTTCTATTATAAAAGTTGCTTCGGCAAAATCCTCACGTGGGATGGTAACAATAGGTGCTCCTAGTAGCGTGGCTTCAGAAAAAGTACCATAACCAGGTTTAGAAACAACTCGTCCACAAATAGGCATAAAATCTACAGGGCGGTATTTACGATTGCTAATTTTCACCAAGTTGGGTAAATCAGGTGCAGATTCATCAAAAACAATGAATTGCCAATCTGGAAATCGCCGCAGATTGTCGTAGGGAATTTGCTGTAAACCCAAGCCGCCAAAAGTCAGCAAAATAGTTTTTTCGATTGGTGCATTTATTCCCCAAACAGAGCGTAAATCATCCGCGGAGTAATAGGAAGAACCACCAGTTAAGCCAACATCTGTGATATTCTTAAAAGCCGACATTGGTTCGTGAAAGGGGAGACGAAATAAGCGATCGCACTTTGAATACCAATCACTAATCCAGTCAGCAATGGCAGTAAATTCACCCCCCCAATCTCGGTAAATAAAGTCCCAGCCGAAATTACTCATCATCCAGCAAGGAATATTTGCAGCCTGAGCAAACCCAGGGGCTAGGAAGGGAATATCTGCCAAAATAAGATTAACGCGATTTTGGCGAATAAAATTCACTTCCGAGGCAATCAGCGAATTCTGATGCTTCTTAATGTCCAACAACTTTTCTAAAGTTGCTTCTTTATCCATTGTTAAGCTATCTGCTTGCACCACACCCAAATCAAATGCACGAGGACGATGAATAAAATCGCTTTCTATGTAACATTCTAATAACCAGCGTGGGGCAGTGGTCGCCAGAATTAGTAAAATTTCTGGATATAACTTTTGAATTGTCGCAGCTACAGATGCCGTGCGGGTAGCATGACCAAAGCCGTGGTTAGTTATAGCTATGTATAAAATTGGGCGTTCCATTTTGGATATAGAAGATAAGAGGCAGAAATTAAAATTATAATTTCTGCACTGAATAACTCATATAGCAATCCTAAATCGTTGGTGAGAAATTATTAATCACAAAAGATAGCTTTTACGAAAAATCTCACAATTTAAATAGGATTGCTATAGTTATTAACTGATTTTGCAAAAACTTTGAATCGTCTCAACCAGTAGGTCAATTTCCGATTCTACAGTAAAGTAATGGACGCTAGCGCGTATGCAGTTAGGGTGAGCAATTGTCCGAGTTAATATCTTTTGTGACTCCAGAAATTGCACTAACTTGAGACTTGCTTGGGGCTGCTTGGTGAGTTGAAATGAAACTATACCGCTTTGGGGTTGCGAAGTTCGCAAACATTTGACATCTGGTAAAGCTAGCAACTGTCGCCAGAGGTAGTCACTGTTGCGGCAAATTTGCTCATAGCGTTCTTGTGACGTTCCCCATTGCTGATGAATTGCGATCGCTTCCCTTAACCCGACATATAGCGGATAAGCTAATGTAGACACTTCGTATCGTCGCCCATCTGGAAGCCAATCCACAGGCTGAGATTGACTATCCACAACAATGCCACGCAAGCCAATAAACGTAGGTTTCAAGCTTTCTCGTGCTTCTGGTTTGACATATAAACCACCCACACCCGCCGGCCCACATAACCACTTGTGTCCTGTGAAAGCATAAAAATCTACCCCCAATTCCGTTAAGTTTAAAGGCAATGCACCCACAGACTGGGCAGCATCAATTAGCAATGAAGAGTTATTCTTTTTGCATACGTCAACTATTTTGTCAAGGGGTAAAACTTGGCCTGTGTTCCAGAAGACATGGCTTAGTACTACCAGGCGGGTATTAGGGCGTAAGTGATGGGCAATAACTTGCACAGGGTCGCCCTCATTTAAAGTTGCCATTAAGGGACAGGTGGTAACTTCTACAGCAAATCTGCGGCTAATTTCCTGTGCAGTGGCAATTATACCTGGGTGCTCGCAATCAGAAAGCAAGATACTGTCGCCAGCGTGCCACTCGATACCCCATATAGCGATATTACAACCAACAGTGACATTTTCAGTGAAGGTAATTGTTTCAGTTGGTACATGCAACTCAGAAGCGATCGCTTCTCTGGTAGCTTGAATCTGGGGGGCTATCCAGCGATAAGCTTCATTGCCAAAGGGCCCTATGTGCTGGATGTGAGCTTGAGTTTGGGTGATAGCATCCATTGCCCCTTGAGGCATCGGTCCTTGTCCCCCGTAGTTGAAATAAGTCTTATTTGCTAAAGCAGGAAATTGCTCTCGATGGGGATGCAACCTAGTTTGTGAAACAGAAATACTAGTCATACAAATTTTGGATTAAGTCAAGGGTCAACGGTCAAGAGTCAAGAGTCAGTAATTTATTTCCCCTCTGCTTCTCCATTCTCCCACTCCATTATTGGTTGTCTGGGTTTATCGCAGAGAGTGCTAATTCTTGTTAACTTAAAGGGATGTTAATTAATGCCGAACTCCTACTACAATACCAACGCTGTAAGCGCCGACCTTTTTTAGATACTCACGGTGACAAAAGTCAGCGAGATGCTCCCAATGAGCTGCTGTGGAAACTACAACAAGACAAAATCGCTCATCAGCTGAGTATCTTGGCAAAATTGACTTATCACCAACCAGATTATCCATACGGAAACTGGGAAGCGGGAGCAGCGGCGACTTTAGAATTAATGCAGCGTGGTACTGAGTACATTTATAAAGGAGTGCTGTTAGCAACTTGTTCTGAAGGATACACCCTGCTGAGCCGTCCAAATTTACTCGTCAAGCAGCCAGGACAGTCCTGCTTTGGAGATTGGGTTTACGTCCCGGCGAGTATTGAGTTGGGTAAGCGCCCCAAGCAAGAATATCAAGTTGTTGCTGCATTTCACGCCCAAGTATTAGCGACAGTGCAGGGAGTTACACCCGGAACAGCTTGGCTGATGTTGCGAACCAAAGACAGAAGTTATGCGGTAGATTTGGTCAAATGGACGCCACAGATGCAGCAGATTCTAGAGGAGTTTATTCAAGTTTTAGAAACGCCGACTGCGCCAGAGGTGTTTATTTCTCGTCAAAAGTGTAATCTTTGCCATTGGTATAGTCAATGTTATGCGATCGCCCAATCTCAAAAACATCTCTCATTGTTACCAGGTGTAACACCCATTCGCTACACTCAACTTCAAGCCCTCGCCATCACCACACTGGAATCTCTCGCCAACACTAGTCCCACCACCCTGGAAAACCTGCTTGGTTTCGACAGTGAAGTAGCGCCCAAGCTAGTAGTACAAGCTCAATCTGCATTAGAAAGACGACCGTTTATCTTACCCTATCCGCTACCAACGGAAGATATTACATTCACAGCACCTATAGAACTTTACTTTGATATTGAGGCGCAGCCAGACTTAGATTTAGATTATCTCTTAGGAGTTTTAGTCGTTGATAGGCAAGCTAACACAGAACAATTTTATTCCTTCATGGCAGAAAAACCAGAAGACGAAGAATTAATTTGGCAGCAATTCCTGGATTTAGTTTGGCAATATCCCGAAGCGCCGATTTATCATTTTTGTGTCTACGAATTTGATACAGTCAAACGGCTAGCAAAGCTTTACCGCACTCCGTACGCCTCAATACGCCCCGTCCTGGGTCGATTTGTAGATGTATACGAACAGTTAACGCAAAGCGTCGCCTTACCCGTAGAAAGCTATGCCCTAAAAGCGATCGCCCGTTGGCTGGGCTTTGAATGGCGCGAAAAAGAAGCTAGTGGTGCTAAGTGTATTTACTGGTATGATCAGTGGTTACAAACAGGCGATCGCACCTTACTAGAAATTATTCAACGCTACAACGAAGACGACTGCCGCGCCACCCGCAGTGTGAAAGACTGGCTTGTCAATTTTGTTCAGGATGAATATGGTACACGACTCGCTTAAATATTTTAAGGCTGATAGGTAGATTGATACCCTTAACTGTTAACTTTAGCGTGATATCTTATTTATGATTTTCACACAGCAATAGCAATAGCTTTCCATGCAGCTAATAAAAAAAATCTTCACCTTGCCACGAATTATTTACTTTGTTATCTCGATTTTAACTATCAGCTTCTTATTCACAAATTTAACTACAGGTGCTATTGAGATTAGTGGTATAAAGTTTATCGGAGAAAGCTCTTTACCGAAAGGATTAACTTTCCAAAACACTGAAATCGGAGGATTATCTGGAATTACCTATGACCCAAAAAATGAACTTTATTATGCCATATCCGATGACCGTGGACAAAAAGCTAACGCCCGTTTATATACCCTGAAAATTGACCTCAGCAAAGGAGCACTAAAAAATGGCGGGGTTGTTCCTGTTGGTGTAACCACATTATTAAATGAGAATAATCAAACATTTTCTCCTGGCGAAACCGATACAGAAGGTATTGCTTTAACTAATAAAGCAACTGTATTCATTTCTTCGGAAGGTGATGCCGGAAAACTGATTAATCCTTTTATTAAAGAGTTCTCACTATCTTCTGGCAAAGAAATTACAACACTACCCATACCAAACAAATTTTTGCCTGATCAGAGTAGTCAGCGAGGCATCCGCAATAATTTGGCGTTTGAAAGCCTTACCATTACACCTGATAAAAAGCATCTGTTCACAGCTACCGAAAATGCTCTAATTCAAGATGGACTAGCAGCTAAACCTAAGATTGGTACTCCTTGCCGGATTTTGCAATACAATCTGCTTACCAACCAGCCAGAAAAAGAATTTCTTTACCAAACTGAACCAGTCACACCATTTTTAAATATAACTGGCAAGTTCGCTAGTGGATTACCTGACTTACTTGCACTGGATAATCAAGGACACTTTCTGAGTTTGGAGCGGTCTTTTACTGGCTTAGGATTTGCTATTTTCCTATTTCAGGTTTCTTTAGAAGGAGCCGATGATATTCACAATATTGATAGCCTTTTGGCAGTTGAATCAAAAACAGTCAAACCTGTTCAAAAAAAACTGCTGTTAGATTTAAGAACTCTAGATGTGCTGCTAGACAATATCGAAGGCTTGACTCTTGGTTCTAAGCTACCTGATGGACAGCAAGCATTAATTCTCGTTAGCGACAATAACTTTAATCCCTTGCAACGCAACCAGATAGTAGCCTTTAAACTTCAAATTGAAACACCGCTAATCAGGTTATTACGCCGATTTTTCCCAAATCTCAAACGCTAAGGTAAAGGCGATCGCATCTTTTCCTTATCCAGTTATTTTTGCTTGTTTATGTGTATTCACGGTCTAAACGAGACAACTTAACCTCGCCTATTTATCGTTTCAGTGAAATTCCTCAACCACGTAACTTAATAAATATGTTACATAATATTTAATCTTTTTTGTAGTGATTTTTATCTTATGTGATGATTTTTCTAAAATTATTGAAGTTTTTTCTAAATAGAATTAACGATTAACAAGATTTTATTAAATATAGAATCACTAAATAAACTAGATAATATGGTAAGGCAAAAAGCCGAATTAGACATTTACCTCGGAAAGTTTTTAAACAATCGTTATTTAATCAGAGATTTAATTGGTAAAGGGGGAATGGGTAGAGTTTACCTAGCAGAAGATGCTGCTAAAGGTGGTATGCCCATTGCTATAAAAATTTTATCCCTTAGTCTGGCGAATCAGCAAATGTCCCAACGCTTTGCCAGAGAAATTTTTATTGGCGCTCAATTGGGCCGAAAAAGTAAACACATTGTGCGCGTATTAAATTACGGTGTTACCGAAGAAAATATTCCCTTTTATATAATGGAATACCTCCAAGGTAAAAATCTCAAACAGATTTTGAAAATTCAGCCTTTAACAATATCTAATTTTTTAACTATATGTAATCAAATTTGTTTAGGTTTACAATGCGCTCATCAAGGTATCAGCCTTAAAGGAGAAATTTATCCGATTGTTCACAGAGATATTAAACCAGAAAATATATTCATTAGCGAAGATAACAAACACAGGGAAAGTATTAAAATCCTTGATTTTGGCATTGCCAAGTTTTTAACAGAGCGGAGTGGGATGACGCTGACTGATTCTTTTATCGGTAGTTTACCTTACTGTTCTCCAGAACACATGGAAGGACGTAAACTGCTAGATGTGAGATCTGATATTTATAGTTTGGGAGTGCTGATGTTTGAGATGCTGGCAGGAAAACATCCATTTCAGACAAAAAGTAACTCCTTTGGTAGTTGGTATCAGGCACATCGTTTTCAAGCACCGCCTACGCTTGAAGAAGTGAATCCGCAAGTAAAAATACCACAGGAATTACAAAAACTATTGATGAATTGTTTAGCTAAAGAAGTAAGCGATCGCCCTCAAAACATCAGCCAAATTTTAGGAACTTTAGAAAAAGTTCAGGAACAAATGAAGAATGATATTGTTACTACAAGCAATAGCATTCAACTTGCCTCTCCGGTGCAATTAGTGCCAATAACATCATTATCAGAAAAAGAGTGCTTGCAAAAGAATTGGCCTAAGAATAAACCAATTGCTCCAATTGGTTTTCCCCATTTGTTATCTACTTCTCAGGGAACTATACCAACTTTCTGGGCAATGTTACCTAAACAAGAGATTGCAAAGTTTTTAGATAAAACACATGGCACTGAATTTATTACTAAAATGAATTTATACCCAATGCTGTTGTGGGTAACAGTACTATATGATGCCCAGCTTTCTCTAACTCGATGGCTATCTTATTTCCTAGATTTAAAAGATAATAAAGGGGAAAAAATAGTGCGCTCTCTATCAGAAATAGGTTACTACCATCTGCTATTTTTTCCTCTAGAAAATCCAAATCGCTGCTCCCACGTAATGACTTTAAATCTCACGGCTAGCCAGCGACAACAACTTGCAGACTGGTTAGATATGAGTAAAGAATCAAATAATTTTATTCTGCCTAAGCAAGCTAAAAGTATTCTCAAAGCCGAGTATGAAAAGCTAAAATTAGATATAATACGAAAATTGGCAGCGCATCAAACAAGTGAAAAAATAAGTTTAAAAGATTGGATGAATAAATTATTGGGGAATTTTTTTAAACTTTTATCACATCATTAAAACTTCATTAGAAAAAAGAAGATTTTCGCGATTACTAGATGATGGAATTTTTATATTGTAATTTATAATTTTGAATTGCGTAAGCAGCAGAGGTTATCAAAGTGAATCAAAGCCCATTTGCGTCTCCAAGTAGTAAAGGGTTGCTTGCTAATCGTTATCAACTCAAGCAGTTAATTGGTAGCGGTGGCATGGGTGAAGTTTTTTTAGCTGATGATATTTTGTTAGGGGGAACACCAGTTGCTATCAAGTTTTTGGCTCAGACTGTTGCTAATACTAAGATGCAACAAGACTTTGCTCGTGAAGCTTTAATGAGTGCAGCTTTAAGTCAAAGAAGTGTACATATCGTGCGGGCGTACGATTACGGTGTGAGCGAAAAAGGTAAACCCTTCTACGTCATGGAATATCTGTGCGGTAAGAGCCTAAAAGATTTAATTCCGCTGTCATTGCCAATGTTTATAACACTCTCGCGCCAGATTTGTTTAGGCTTGCAGTGCGCTCATCAAGGTATTAATATTGACGGCAAAGTTTATCCATTAGTTCATAGAGATATTAAGCCTGCAAATATATTAGTTATTCCCGATCCAATATTAGATAAATTAGTTAAAATTTTAGACTTTGGTATTGCCAAATTTTTAAATTATACATCAACCGCTAGCACTAGCAGAGGGTTTAATGGCACTTTACCTTATTGCTCACCGGAACAACTAGATGGGGAAAAATTAGATAGTTGTTCTGATATTTATAGCCTAGGTGTGATGATGTTTGAGATGTTGACAGGCAAAAAACCCTGGCAACCAGAAACCGATTACTTTGGTGCTTGGTATAAAGCGCATCACTTTGAACCACCACAAGCGATCGCAGATGTTAATCCTGCTCTCAAATTACCTCAAGAGCTAGATAATTTAATCATGGCTTGTCTTGCTAAAAAAGCAAGCGATCGCCCGCAAAATATCGCCCAAATCTTGCGCGTCTTAGAAAGTTTAGGACAGCCTAACTATCTCAGCTTGCCCAATTTAGCTGCCAAATCTGTCCCTGGTAGCCCCTTAGTTTCTGGTTTAGCTACCACAGTAGAACAAACCTGTTGGCAACTTCTCTGGCCCCACGATAAACCAATTCAAGAAATTGTGTTTCCCCAACTTCTCGATATCAAACAAGGATTTGTAGCAGCACTATGGTTGATGTTGCCCAAACAGGAAATTAAAAACCATGCTCTGTCTAGCCGTTACAACCAGTTTATCTTCATCAAATCTCCGCACCCAATGCTACTTTGGGTAACTCTACTATACAATCGGGGATTAGCTCCTAAGTGGCTACCCTGCTACCTAGATATGCAAAATTTTCAAAATCGCAAGCTGGTGCAGTCTCTAGCTGAAAATGAACACTACCCTTTGATTTTCTTTACTCTGGAAGCACCACATACCTGCACCAATGTTCTCAGCAGCCGCATCGAGCTAACTCAGCGGCAAATTTTGAAAACTTGGGTAGAACAAAGTCAGAACTTACCACCCTCTTCTCAACCTCATTTAAGCAAACACCTATTAAAGCAGCAGTATAAGCAAATGCAATCGCAGATGTTACAGCGTTTGGAATCAAAGTCCCAGGTTGTAGTATCAGGACAGATTTGATCTAAAAACCCCAGGGCGTGGGAAACTGCCTACAGAACTTTTCGCTTGTAGGCGTGGTTTTTGAGTATTGGTAATTCTTCCCCATGCCCCTTAACCGAAAGGTATTGGTTCTACTTTAGTACTTGACAAACATGAAAAAAATAGGCATAATAACAAAGTTGCCAATTAAGGGACTGTAGTTCAATTGGTTAGAGCACCGCCCTGTCACGGCGGAAGTTGCGGGTTCGAGCCCCGTCAGTCCCGTTATAAAGTTATAGATTCAGAAGTCCTGAGTATTATAGGAATTAGACATCACTAATGGTGATGACATCAAGTACATAGTTCTTAGACATCAGTCCAGACGCGATCATTCGCATCTCTAAGAACTAAAAACCAAGGCTTAGTTATAAGCTAAGATTTATCATTTTTTGCGAAAGAGAGAATTAACTGTGACTGTCAGAGTCCGTATTGCTCCAAGTCCGACTGGCAATTTACATATTGGTACAGCTAGAACGGCTGTATTTAACTGGTTGTTTGCTCGCCACCACGGTGGGAAATTTATCCTACGAATAGAAGATACAGACCTAGAGCGATCGCGTCCCGAATACACTGAAAATATTCTCGAAGGGCTACGCTGGCTGGGACTAAACTGGGATGAAGGGCCACTTTTTCAATCCCAACGCCTAGATCTCTACAAAGAAGCAGTACAAAAACTGTTAGATCAAGGATTAGCTTATCGCTGTTATACCACCTCCGAAGAACTAGAAGCTCTCCGAGAGGCTCAGAAAGCCAGAAACGAAGCACCCCGCTATGACAACCGTCACCGTAACCTCACCCCAGAACAACGCGCCGCTTTTGAAGCAGAAGGTCGCTCTTATGTGATTCGCTTCAAAATCGAAGATGGGCGGGAAATTGTTTGGAATGACTTGGTACGGGGAAAGATGTCTTGGCGAGGTAGCGATTTAGGTGGTGATATGGTCATCGCCCGTGCTTCAGAAGAAGGTAGTGGTCAACCATTATATAACTTTGTAGTTGTAGTGGATGACATCGATATGCAAATCACCCATGTCATCCGGGGAGAAGACCACATCGCCAATACCGCTAAGCAAATTCTACTTTATGAAGCTTTGGGGGCAAACATACCCGATTTTGCCCACGCGCCACTAATTTTGAATATGGATGGGCGCAAGCTTTCTAAGCGGGATGGCGTTACTTCAATTTTTGACTTTAAGCAATTGGGTTTTACTGCTGAAGCTTTGGTAAATTACATGACATTGTTGGGTTGGTCGCCTCCAGACTCGACTCAAGAAATATTTACTTTAGAAGCAGCAGCCAAAGAATTTAGTTTTGAACGCGTAAATAAAGCAGGCGCAAAGTTTGACTGGGCAAAGCTAGATTGGTTGAATAGTCAGTATATTCACAGTACGCCAGTAGATAAACTCACAGATTTACTCATACCCTTTTGGCAAGCAGCTGGGTATAAATTTGATGGAGGACGCACTCGCCCCTGGTTAGAGCAGCTAGTAGCTTTAATTAGCCAGAGCTTGACTCGTCTAGTGGATGCTGTACCAATGACGCAACTGTTTTTCAGAGACATTGAATTTAGCGACGAAGCCAGTACACAACTCAAGCAAGAAGGTTCTGCTACGGCACTCAAGGGTATAATTACAGCCTTAGAAAGCCAACCACAACTGTCGGAAACCTCGGCTCAGGATATTATTAAACAAGTGGTAAAAGGGCAAAACGTTAAAAAAGGCTTAGTAATGCGATCGCTCCGAGCAGCCTTAACCGGAGATGTTCATGGCCCTGACCTCATTCAATCCTGGTTACTACTCAATCAAATCGGTTTAGACAAGTCACGCTTGAATAGAGCCATAACAGAAGCCAATTAGCGTAGGGGTAGCCCGCCGCAGCGAAAAGTCAGAGCGGCGGCTTCCGCCGATTGTCCTTTGGACACAAGGCAACCGTTCTGAAAGAACGGTTGGGCAGTAAGACCCGCATAGCGATGGCTCCGCCAACGCCAAAGGCGAACTGAACTTTTCAAGACAGGCATCGCTCTTAATTCTAGGAATATTTTAGACTTTAGGGGCGCACATTTGTTTGTGCGCCCCTATCCATGGCCTACTAGCTATTTACTAAGTGACACCAAATTAGCAAAGAATATATTTTTCCCAAAACTGAGTAACGTGTTTTTTACCTGTCTTAATTACGAATTACGTAAAGCCTCCGGCAATAGCTACGCTTAGAGCGCAGCGGGGCGTAGCCCCAGGGCGAATTAGTATGACTTGTCATCAATCTCAAATTTAAAAAAAGTAGTCAATTATCCTCGTATTGGGAACTAAGTGTGTAAAATTCATGTCTTCAATACCACTTAGATGCGAAGATAATTAAAATGCTAAACAAAGCACTCAATAGAGGGATGAGAATATCGTTTATGATATTTACACTTTTCATCACATCAGCAATTAATGCTGATGCTGAGGAAGTACCAGCGATATTTGGAGATGTCACCATTGACCGTCAATTTTCCCCAGATCCTATGACAGTTCGCGGTATGAGTGGTGGCTTAGTATCTGGGAACCAAGTGGCCGGAAGAGGCGAGACAGCCACGGGCCCTTGTAATGGATTTGTAGATGAAACACCAGACCATACTTTGGCATTAACAAGTAAATTTGACTACTTGAGGCTGCAAGTGCAAAGTCCTGAAGACACCACCATGATTGTTAAGGGCCCCGGTGGTACTTGGTGCAATGATGATTTTGATGGCAAAAATTCCGGTATTATTGGTGAATGGCTTCCTGGAAGTTACCAAATTTGGGTTGGTTCCTATAACCAAGGCAAGTATCTTCCTTACACTCTACAAATTACAACAGAAATTAAGTAAGTAAAGGCATAGAGGAAGAATAACAGCACACTTAAGTTTTCTTTTATTTTATCGTATATTTACTGAATAAATTTTATTTTAGTGGTAAGCAAGTTGAGCTAAATTTCTCAGTAAAATTCCGCATATAGTTTGGTTGATTGTGTTTCAGACAACGCACCAAGCGATCGCTAATTTTATGTATTTGCTATTCAATATTGCTGATTTTTAGCTTCTACGATGATTTAAGCAGCGTCACCTTATGACGCTTTCATTTGAAATTCTCTGCTTGTTTATCCAAGCTGTATTAAAATTAAGTTAAATTTGATTAAGATTCTTGATGGCATTGTCGTAATGCCCCAATGGCTCTATGGCAATGCATATAAGACATCAAATTAAACAAAATGGATTTATAAACATCCGTTTCACAGCTATATAGTGACAGAGTGATGAACCATTCGGTTGCTAAAGCTGATGAGTTGTATAGGTATCTAAAGGCAAATTAAAATGAAATTCTCTTGGAGAGTCCTAGTACTCTGGACATTGCCGGCTTTGGTAATTGGCTTTTTCTTCTGGCAAGGGGCATTTGCTGGCGCTCCTGCCGATATGAGTAAGAATGCCGCCAATACCCGCATGACCTATGGTCGCTTTCTAGAATACTTAGACGCCGATCGCGTTACCAATGTGGATCTGTACGAAGGCGGTAGAACAGCAATTGTCGAAGCCGCTGATCAAGATATCGAAAATCGTACACAACGGTGGCGGGTAGATCTGCCTGTTAATGCTCCTGAGTTAATTAGCAAGCTCAAACAAAAAGGAATCAATTTCGATGCTCACCCCATGCGGAACGATGGCGCAATTTGGGGACTATTGGGCAATCTTATTTTCCCAATTTTATTGATTACTGGATTGTTCTTTTTGTTCCGGCGCTCTAGCAACCTTCCCGGTGGGCCAGGTCAAGCGATGAACTTCGGTAAATCCCGTGCTCGCTTCCAAATGGAAGCAAAAACTGGCGTCAAATTTGACGACGTAGCAGGCATTGAAGAAGCTAAAGAAGAACTGCAAGAAGTTGTCACCTTCCTTAAACAGCCAGAAAGATTTACTGCTGTAGGCGCACGCATTCCCAAAGGAGTGCTATTAGTTGGGCCTCCGGGAACTGGTAAAACCCTCCTAGCAAAAGCGATCGCTGGGGAAGCAGGTGTACCATTCTTCAGCATTTCTGGTTCGGAATTCGTGGAAATGTTTGTTGGTGTGGGTGCATCCCGTGTACGCGACCTTTTCAAGAAAGCTAAAGACAACGCTCCCTGTATTATCTTTATTGATGAAATCGACGCCGTTGGACGCCAGCGGGGTGCTGGTATCGGTGGCGGTAACGACGAAAGAGAGCAAACTCTCAACCAACTGCTGACCGAAATGGACGGCTTTGAAGGTAATACTGGCATCATTATCATTGCTGCTACCAACCGTCCCGACGTATTAGACTCAGCATTGTTACGTCCAGGACGCTTTGACCGCCAAGTAACTGTTGATGCACCCGACATTAAAGGGCGTTTGGAAATTTTGCAAGTTCATGCACGCAACAAGAAACTAGACGCAAGCGTATCACTAGATGCGATCGCTCGCCGCACTCCCGGATTTACTGGCGCTGACTTAGCCAACTTGCTCAACGAAGCTGCCATTCTCACCGCCAGAAGACGCAAAGAAGCCATCACCCTCCGCGAAATTGATGATGCTGTGGATAGGGTAGTCGCAGGGATGGAAGGTACTCCCTTGGTGGACAGCAAGAGCAAGCGCTTAATTGCTTACCACGAAATCGGACACGCTTTAGTTGGAACTTTGTTAAAAGACCACGACCCTGTACAGAAAGTTACCCTCATCCCACGAGGACAGGCGCAAGGATTGACTTGGTTTACTCCCAACGAAGAACAGGGTTTAATCTCCCGTTCCCAACTCAAAGCCAGGATCACAGGCGCTTTGGGTGGTCGCGCCGCCGAAGAAGTGATTTTTGGCCCTGCGGAAGTGACAACAGGTGCAGGTGGAGACTTGCAGCAGTTGTCAGGAATGGCAAGGCAGATGGTGACACGTTTTGGGATGTCTGACCTAGGGCCGCTGTCACTGGAAAGCCAACAAGGAGAAGTATTCTTGGGTCGTGACTGGACAACGCGCTCTGAATATTCTGAATCTATCGCATCCCGCATTGATGGCCAAGTCCGGGCGATCGTCGAAGATTGTTACGAAACAGCCAAGAAGATTATACGTGACCATCGCACCGTCACTGATCGCTTAGTAGATCTGCTCATCGAAAAAGAAACTATTGACGGCGAAGAATTCCGCCAAATAGTAGCTGAGTACACCGATGTACCCGAAAAGCAACAGTACGTACCGCAGCTGTAATAGCTGTTGGGAAATCATAAAAATGGGTATGGTTTTGCTACCATACCCATTTTTTTTTGCAAGATAAAAGCTTGTAGTCAGGGGCTTTAGCCCTTTAAAGCCTTATGCAGAGCAATAAATTGCTCTCTGCGAGACGCTACGCGAACACTACGAACAAAATTTTTATCTGGAATTTGGCGTTGCTGAGTAAAAGCATGAATTAGCCTGGCGCAGAGAAGCAGAAGTACAGATGACACAGAGCTAAAGCTTGATAGCATTCGATTTAGTCCTGTTCTAAATTTAACGCCTCATCTAATACTGCATCCGTAAATTTTTTACTTTTCAAATATGTATGGTAAGCTGCCACTGGCAAAGTCAACACATCACTCCAGGCTTCTTCTTGTTTATGAAAATATTGAGTTTTAGAGTCTTTTGTAGCAGATAAACTTCTATGTATTTCTGATATTTCTGGTGGTAATTCATCAATTAACCCGTGATAATAGTCTCCTACTGCCAGCAGATAATCATAAATTTGGCGAGATATTCTTTTACCAACTGGCTGTAACAAGTTACAAGTTAATGCAGGAATTATATGCCAAGTTTCAGCTAGCAAATCTTGATATAGTCCTGATATTTTTGTAGGAATTAGCAAATCTACATCACTTATAAAATCTATTTTTACAGAGAACATCATCACAGAAACAATCAGCCATTGTTGTGTCTCTATGAATGGTTCAGGTTCTTTGACAATCATCACATAGCGTGGTGGAGAGTTTTTTGCCAAAAACCTTTGCACTGAAGAGAAGTACAAAACCTGTTGTTCTTGACTTGAGAACTCTAAAGGACTTTGCACCAAGCGACTCACTTCCCAGATTTCTCCAGGTTGCGGTGTTGGCATATTACATCCTTGCCTGTTACTCAAGTTTGTACGCATAAATCTATATTTCCCGACGCGAATGGCTTACGAGTTGGGATTGTGAGTTTAGTTGTATCCATATATAAGTTAACGAGCGATCGCGTCCAATTATAACGACTTGTTTTAATCTTTATAATTCTGGACAATCGCTTTCTTTATTTACCACTGCTTTGTTGAGCGATCGCGTCCTGTCTTCTGTTTGCAATTTGCTTGTTGTCGCTTGACATCTTCAAATTTCAGTAATCCTAGCATCTCAGCGATGCGTCCTACAAGTTCCTCCCACCGCTTGGATATTTCACCCTGGCTAACCCCTAATTCAGCAGCAATTTGAGTTTGGGTTTTCCCATTAATCTTCTCTTGCCACAGTTTAAGATACTTTTGATGAGGATAACTTTGATCAAGTTGGTAAATTGCCTCTACTGCTTTAACAATTAAATCTGCCCGCTCTGTTGCTTCTAAAGTACAGAATTCATCGGGAATCGTATCTAACAGCGATATATCTGTTCCAGGAATATTACAGTCTAAACTCTGACAATTTCGCAAACTTTCTTTACGAACAAAATCAATAATTTCACATTTAGCTACTGTAGCTGCCCAGTGAGAAAATTCTTCTATTCCACCTTGTCGAAACTTGGCAGCTTGAACAGCTTGAAAAACTTTTAAATGAGCCGCCTGAATAGCATCTTCCCAAGATAAGCCTGTGTTCCTAGTATATTTGCGAGCAATCTTTTCCAGGTTGTGGCAATAGTACGAGTCGCGCAGTAGCTCCTGATAATAACATTCTGATTGCTGTTTTGATATCATCTGGCACGTCCTTCTTTGTCAGGCGCTATGAGTTCAGCAGTAGGCCGTTTAAAAAATTTGGACATTACTGAATCAAAATATGATTTCAGTGAGCAAAGAATAATGATTGGTACAAGTACAGGGTCAGTCTTGTGCTTCAAATATTACAGCTTGAGTATCTCAACCAACTTGGTGGAGTCAAACAAAATTTTGCGCTTTTCATGCTAGAAAATACCTTATTGTTTGCTCTTGCATGGTCTAAGTTTTCAAAGTTTGTGATTACAGGCAATGATAAAATTCGGTTTTCAGCCTGTTATTTCGCTGCTATCATGCTCTGGCAGTTTGCTTAAACTGGTGTGAAGCGATCGCTCTGTGTCTAAACGACAACCTCCTGTAATGTCTCAAACCTTCATCACACCTAGCATTGCTTAGGTTTGAAAATGGTAATAGCAAGAGCAAAACATAAGTATGTTCTTACTTTTGAACATTAAATGAATGTTACAGAGATGAATGCAATAGTTTATTAAACTTAAATAAGTATTACTTATATTTACTTTTGTCGAGTGCGTGCTATCTGATAACCGTTTGAGAATGAATTCTCAGGCTAATAATCGGTTCCTTCAATTGCGCCCAAGGCTAAAAGTGTGACTCGTTGAGACTCCGTTAAACCCACGACACCTGTAATGTTCATGCCCTCATAAGGCCTTGGACTTCTAAGAATTTTCAGACACTCACCAGTCTGAGTATCCCAAAGCTGGATAGTTTGGTCTTCACTACTGCTAGCGAGGATGGAATTTTGTCCTGGGCGAGAATGGATAAAAGCGATCGCATAAATCCATCGTGTGTG
The DNA here is from genome assembly GCF_010091925.1 of Nostoc sp. B(2019). Lineage (GTDB taxonomy): Bacteria > Cyanobacteriota > Cyanobacteriia > Cyanobacteriales > Nostocaceae > Komarekiella. The sequence goes on from NZ_WVID01000014.1 coordinate 40,911, forward strand.
ACCTTTCAAAACCCTCAAACACTCCCCAGTGTCCACATTCCAAATCCTCACGGTTTGGTCAGTTCCTCCACTTGCTAACAGGCGACCATCAGGACTGAAAGTTACAGTAATTACAGCGCGAGTATGTCCCTCAAAGGTTTTTAGGCATTGGCACGTTTCAAAATCCCAGATTTTGATTGTTGCATCTTCACTGCTACTTACTAAGGTTTGCCCATCTGGACTGAATTTAGCTGACCAGATGCCGTTTGTATGCCCACGAAAGGTTTTCAGACATTCCCCTGTAACCACGTCCCAAGCTCGAATTAGGGCATCTGCACAGCAACTAATTAGCATTTTGCCATCAGGACTATAAACAAGTGACGAGACAATATTGCTATGACTACACAACACGCCCAGACATTGCCCAGTCTTGACATTCCAAATTCGCACCTGTTTATCACTACCACCACTGGCTAAGGTTTGCCCATCTGGACTAAAGGTAACTGAAAGCAGCCAGTTTGTATGACTCTGCAATATGTGCAAGCAATTTCCTGTATCTACATCCCAAATTCTCACTGTTTCATCGGCACCTGCACTGGCAATAGTCTTACCTTGAGGATGGAAAGCCACGGTTCGCACCCAATTAGTATGTCCCCTCAAGGTTTTGATGCACTGACCAGTTTGAATATCCCAGAGTTTAACGGTTTGGTCTTCACCACTGGCTAAGATTTGGCTATTTAAAGAATCATTGAGTGGAGACGTGGCTAATGCCCACACACCGCTACCATGCCCGCGAAAGGTTCTGAAACACTGTCCTGTACGAATGTTCCAAAACTTGACATTTTGGTTGTCATCACTGGCAATCAAGGTTTGTCCATCTGGACTGAACGTTAGCGATCGCACAGTGTGGGTGTGTCCTTGTATGCTTTTCAGACATTCCCCGGTGTAAATATCCCAGAATCGAATCGTTGTGTCACTGCTGCCACTTGCTATTGTTTTACCATCAGTACTACAAGCCACACACCAGACATGGGCTGTATGACCGTGGAGAGTATGCAGACATTGCCCTGCTGATACGTTCCAAATCCTCACAGTGCCATCAGCACTACCACTTACCAACATTTTGTCATCTGCACTAAATGCTACAGACCAAACAATACTCGTGTGTCCTTGGAGAGTTTTCAGGCACTCTCCTGTATTGACATGCCAAAGTTTGATAGTATGGTCGGCGCTGCCACTGGCTAAAGTTTGACCGTCTTTACTGAGAGCGATCGACCAAATCCAATCTGTATGTCCTTGCAGGGTTTTCAAACACTCGCCTGTCTGAATATCCCAGAGTTTTACCATTTGATCCATACCACCACTGGCTAGGACTGAATAACTGCCACTTAAATTTTGTTGCCGAGCTTGAGCTACAGACCAAACAAAGCCTGTATGCATCCTGCTGAATACTTGTAGGCATCGACCTGTGAGATCCCATTGTTTAACAGTTTGGTCATCACTGCCACTAAATAAGGTTTGACCATCAGCACTAAATACAATGGAACGCGCCCAACCTGCGTGTGCTTCCCAGGTTAGGCATTGCTGTCCGTCTGTTGTATGCCACAGAGAAATTTTACCGAGGGTATCCCCTATTGCCAAAAGGCTGCCATCTGGACTAACTGCCAATGTAAAGGTGTAGCTCAGATTTGCAGTAAAGGTAGATTTGGTTAAATCTGAGTAGGCGAAGTTTGTCCGGTGTAAGTTAACACCTTTTAAATCAGCTTGCCAAATCGTCAAACCAGAAAAGTTGCGATCGCTTAAATTTACTTGTAGTTGATGAAGCAAATTAATAGTGTTTCCGCCCACATAACCAGTATCAGTTGGTTTCTTGCCGCGGAGTGATGCCAAAATAGTCATTAACTGAGATTCAATTCGATTTGCGGTTCCAAACAAAGAAAGCAACTGTTTAATAATAGGGTTAAGAATTAAATATATTTGAATTTCTTTAATGTAATCTTTGGCAGTGGCTTTGATTAGCGCATGGGTTTTAAAAAGATAAATCGTCTGGGTTTGAATTTCAGCACAAACATATTGAATTAAGCGACTGGTCATGTACTCCATCAACACAGGCTGTAGCGTTAATAACCCGCTGCCTTTTTCAATGAGCGATCGCCGCTCCAAAGCTTCCAGTGCTTCTAGTAGTTGAGCCGATGAAATAGGGAATAGTAAATCAGCTTGGATTTCTGGAAATGACACGGGTTCCCGATTGATTGCCAACCAATACATAACTTCCTTTTCCAAAGCTGATAAACGGTGAAACTGTTGCTCAAGCAAATCTTGAATATCACCAAATACAACAGCGCCTTGAGCCAGAAACCGAGAAATATTACCATCAAATAAATCACGAATAGTTGTTGCTACAATCTTCAGCGCTAGCGGATTACCTGCATAAGATTGAATTAAGGTTTGCCACTCACAGATTGAGCTAGTAAACTTACCTTTGTAGTGAAAAATGGCTTGTATATCTGTGGTTGTTAAACCAGATAACTGCAAAGACCGAACTGGGAATGTTTCACCTTCAAGTAGTGCTACCTCTTTAGGTTTTTCTCGACTTGTCAAAACCAAACAACTTTGGTGACGAAACTCACCAATCCGCTTAAAAAGTTCACCGTAGCCTTCATAACCAGAGCGATATTGGCCTGTTCGACCCTCACTGCTGGTCAGAATTATCTCTGCATTATCAAGAATTAGGAGACATCGATGCTTTTGTAAATGTGTAAGCAGGCGAAAAATCTTATTGCTTACAGATTCGGGTAAATCGCCTTCTTGCCGATTAGAAAGAAATTGAATTAAGCTCGTGAGTAGCGATTCAATAGTTGGGGCATTGTGGAGCGATCGCCAAACAACATACTCAAAGTTTTCCTGAATTTTCTCACTCAATTTCACTGATAAAGAAGTTTTACCAATTCCTCCAATTCCTAATAGTGCTACTAATCGACAACGTTCTTGGATAATCCATTGTTCTAAAATTGCAATTTCTTGGGTGCGTCCGTAAAAGATAGAAACATCGAGCGCCTCACCCCAATCACAGTAATGAGTGCTGTTAGCGGTAGCGGGGCGTTTAGCCCGTAATGTTAGCGATAGCGGGGCGTTTAGTCCGTGTTCAGTGGTGTTGAGTTGGCGAGAATGCCATCTTCTTAAAGACGCGCGGAGGTTATCTTTAGTTACTTTCTCACCTATTGCCTTGGAGAGCATTTTCCAGAGTCGAAAGCCAACAACTTTGATGTAGTCAGCATCATAACCAAATTCTTCAGCAATCTCAGGATATGTTTTCTGTTCCCAGGACTGTCGAAAAATAACCTCTTGCAAGTCGTTTAGATATGCTTTTCCCAGAATGATTTCAACAATGGCTAAGGCTTCTTCGACAGTCATTTGCCTACATATTGCTTACTAAAACTAACTTAAACTTGTAACTTTAAATAACTTTTAGTTACTGCAAAGACTTAGCAACTTTTTTAAGATGCTATCAGTTGTTGATTCCCAAGAAACAACAACTTTAAATCATCAACAAAATCATTGAAATCATTTTAAACTATGACAACTACCTTACAAAGACGCTCTAGCGCCAATGCCTGGGAGCGCTTCTGTGAGTGGATCACTAGCACTGACAACCGTCTATACATCGGTTGGTTTGGTGTGCTGATGATTCCCACTCTGCTTACCGCTACTACCTGTTTCATCATCGCCTTTATCGCTGCGCCCCCCGTAGATATCGATGGTATCCGGGAGCCTGTTGCTGGTTCTTTAATTTATGGCAACAATATTATTTCTGGCGCGGTTGTTCCTTCTTCCAATGCGATCGGTTTGCACTTTTACCCCATTTGGGAAGCAGCTTCCTTAGATGAGTGGCTCTACAACGGTGGGCCTTACCAGTTAGTAATCTTCCACTTCTTGATTGGTTGCGCCTGCTACATGGGACGCCAATGGGAGTTGAGCTACCGTCTGGGAATGCGCCCTTGGATATGTGTGGCTTACAGCGCCCCTTTGGCTTCTGCTACCGCAGTATTTTTGATTTATCCCATCGGTCAAGGCTCCTTCTCTGATGGTATGCCTCTGGGTATCTCTGGAACCTTCAACTTTATGTTGGTATTCCAAGCTGAACACAACATTTTAATGCATCCGTTCCATCAGTTGGGTGTGATTGGTGTGTTTGGTGGTGCTTTAGTTTCTGCGATGCACGGTTCCTTGGTTACTTCTACCTTAGTACGTGAAACCAGTGAAATCGAATCTGCAAACTACGGTTATAAGTTCGGTCAAGAACAAGAAACCTATAACATCGTTGCTGCTCATGGTTATTTGGGACGGCTGTTTTGGCAATATGTCAGCTTCCAAAACTCCCGATGGCTGCACTTTGTTTTAGCAGCTTTGCCTGTGATTGGTATCTGGTTTACTGCATTGGGTATCAGCACGATGGCATTTAATCTCAACGGTTTCAACTTTAACCAATCTGTAATCGACTCCCAAGGACGCGTAATTAACACTTGGGCGGATGTGATTAACCGTGCCAATTTAGGGATGGAAGTAATGCATGAACGTAATGCTCACAACTTCCCTTTAGATTTGGCAACAGGTGAAGCAGCACCAATCGCTCTAACTGCTCCTGCTATCCACGGCTAAGGTTTAACTGTAATTGTTTATGAGTGCTTAAATTATCTTGGGGATGGTGTGTACCATCCCCATTTTTTATGATCTTAAATTACCAGTTAGTTACTGCTTGAGCGATCGCCTCTTGAGCTTGAGCGAAAGACTGTTCACGAGCAGCATCACCTGCATTTAGGTTTTCCAGATGAATGAAAGCAACGTCTGTAATGCCAATAAACCCAAAAATCGCTCTTAGATAGGGTTCTTGGTAATCATAAGGAGCTGCTGGACTTCCATCTGTAAAGCTACCACCACGAGCTGTGATCACTAACAACTTTTTCCCTTCAACCAGCCCTTGAAAACTCCCTTGCTCTGTAACAGCGAATGTACGACCAACACGAACAATTTGGTCAATATAAGCCTTGAAGGTAGAAGGTATATTAAAGTTGTACATCGGCACACCGAAGACGTAGCGATCAGCTGCTAGAAACTCATCAACTAGGGCATCAGATACCTTAATGCCCTCTGCTAATTCGGGTGTGTGTGCTTGGGGTGGTGTAAAAGCAGCAGCAATCCATGATTCATCTACATGGGGAACGGGATTGTGACCTAAGTCTCGATAGGTTACTGAACTTTTAGGATGGGCGGCTTTCCATTGTGTGACAAATTTATGGGTAAGTGTGCGCGAATGAGAACGCTCACCACGCGGACTAGAATCAATATGGAGAATATTTGTCATAAATAAATTTCCTACAGAAAATCGCGCCTACAAGCCTTTAACGGTGTTTAGGTCAAATTACAAAACACCTGCCGAGTTGACTTTAAACTATGTATAGCTAATATGAAAAGTAGGCACTGCAAAGTAAGATACTTACTAAAAAGTAACTATGAAAGCTGAAGCAGAAAACCATAGCAGGCTGAATTGTGAAGTGGAAACCACGCTAAAGGTGATTGGCGGACGCTGGAAGGTTTTGATTATTAGAGAATTAATGGCTAACGTCAAACGGTTTGGCGAATTGCAGCGAGCCTTACCCGGAATTACACAAAAAATGCTGACTCAGCAACTTAGAGAAATGGAAGAAGACGGTATTATTCATCGAGAAGTTTACCCCCAAATTCCCCCCAAGGTCGAATATTCATTAACTTCTTTAGGAGAAAGTTTACAACCAATTCTCTATGCAATGCATGAATGGGCTATAAAACATTATAGCTCAAATAAATCATCATCCAATTGATAGATAATAGTTAACAGGTTAACCATTCCTCTTGCAGGGGCGCTCAACCTAGCTTGCTTCTTTCCAGGAGTACGTAAAATTCAAAAATAAATGAATTTTGCCTTTTTAATCTATTAGTTGTTTTGCAAATATTCAATCGCCGCCTCTAATTTTGAGGAATATCTTTCAGCAAACCTTTCAAACCAAAGTCCTTCAGATGAGAAAGGATCTAATTTAGCTAACCATTCTTTCGCCTGCACTCTCAAAGCTTCTATTTGTTTGGCTTTGAGTTTTTCTTGTTGAATTCGTTGTTGTTCTAGTTCTTGTTGCCTTTTTAACTCCTCAGCAGCATCCTGATCTGCAAAATTAGCCTTGACTTCTGCTAAAAGATTATCTATTAAAGACCCTGATTTTTTTGCCGATTGGATAAACGATTTGGCTGGGTTTGACTTTGGTTGCTGCTTGGGTTGTACTTCTTCATACTCAGCTTTGAGTTGAGCTAACAAATCATCAATGGAATCCATTGTTGCAAGTCCTATAAACTGTATAGCTAGTACGTTATAGCGGAAATCAACATTTTGATTGACAATATATCAAAAGCCCAGAAAAAGGATTTTTGATATTTTTAATTCCGTAAAGTGTTGCTAGTCATTAATAGCATTCAGCAGCACTTCTGATAAAGTCAAATCTTCCATATCTTCCATAGTAATGGTGTCACAGATATCAAATTTAGCACCAGCACTTTGGAGATCATCATCTAAGACTTTGAGAAAGCGAGTAGCTTGCTGATCTGTACCAACTTGAATGAAGGAAATAGCTAGTTCTTCATCTCGATCCATGCGGCGAGAAGCTTCGATAATTACCCTCATTACCGCTTTGCGATCGTCTGGTTCGCCATCAGTAACTACTAAAATTGTTTCACCATTGGGCTTCGTTTGACCAGATGCTTTGCGTTGAAAGTAATCATCAGTTGCGTGTTTCAATACTGCTGCCAAATCAGTAGTACCAGAGGGGTCATTTTCTTGGAATATTTGTGATACTTTAGCTGATGTGACATTTTCATAGCGTTTGAATCTCCCGGAAAAGACATAAATAGTAATCCCATCGGGGTCAAATTGCTCACACTTACTAGCTAAAGCTAAGGTAGATTCTTGTGCTGCTACCCATCGACTTCTACCACCCTTTTGATCTGGTGTGGCCATGCTGCCACTTTTGTCAATAATCAAGGTATAATCACGATTTTCTAGCATTTATTCAATTCTCCAATTAATGGTCAAAAACTTTTGGACTTTGGACTCCGAATTAATTAATCAGTTATTGCATTCATCAATACATCTGCGAGGCTCATTTCTTCTAAATCGTCTAAAGTCACTGTGTCGCAAATATCAAATTTAGCGCCAACACTTTGCAACTGGTCATCTAAAGCTTTGAGAAACTTGGTCGCTTGGGAATCTGAACCGACTTGAATCATAGAAATTGCCAATTCTTCATCACGCTCCATTTGGCGAGTAGCTTGAATTATGACTTCAAATACTGCTTTGCGATCGTCTGGTTCGCCATCGGTAATTACTAAAATTGTCTCGCCATTGGGTTTGGTTTGACCGGCTGCTTTGCGTTTAAAGTAATTATTGAGGGCATCCTGAAGTACACCTGCTAAGTTTGTCGTGCCAGCAGGGTCATTTTCAAGAAATATCTGCGCGACTTTGGCTGAGGTAACATCGTCATAGCGTTTGAATCTACCGGAAAATACGTAAACAGTAATGCCATCTGGGTCAAACTGTTCGCATTTTCTTGCTAAAGCCAGAGTAGACTCTTGGGCTATCTCCCATCTACTTCTACCACCGGCTTGATCAGGGGTGGACATACTACCACTTTTGTCAATGATTAATGTATAGTCGCGATCGCTCATCATATTATTCCTACGATTATTGCCCAATGGTTCTAGTCTAACCGTTGAGTAATAATGCAGCATCCGCTACAGATGGTTTGTAATAATCATTAAAAGGTGAAAGTTGTCCGAATTAGACCAATATAGATTGTGTTGTTGTTGCGATCGTGTTCTGGGTTAGTAATCACCAGCAGTCCTGGGGTAATGGCGATGTTTTCATTAGCGGGGAAGCGGTAAAAAGCTTCTATATGCATAGAGTTGTCTGTATCTGCGTATGCCTGACTTGCAACTTGAAAGTCATTGTTGGTAACTTTGGGTGGTTGACCGATCGCAATTCCTCCAAGGCTGCCTTCTTTGCCTAAATCAACTAAAGCCAAAGTCAGCGCCCAGTTAAAAATATTTGCTGCTGGGTCATTTGGTAAATCGGTAGCTGTAGCATTGGTGAAGCCGACCCAACCAGAGAGGGTGAAGTTAGGATTAAGTGCGATCGCAGATTGCAAACCGAAGGAGTTGGCAATAATGGCATTACTCTCGCCATTAAAAGGATCGTTAGCGCGACGGCTACCAGTTCCGCTTTCGTCGAGGTTGTTGTAAGAACGGACGTAGGTAAAGCCTACTCCAAAGCGATCACTAAGTTCAAAGGAGAGTTGAGCGATCGCTCCGTATGCTGTCTCATCAAACCCAATTTCTGGGTCTTGAACATCGTTAGCAATATACCCCAAACTCAAGTTGACCGTCTCGCTAAAGTTATAAACTATACCTAACCCGGCTCCTTCTCCCTGGCGGTAAATTGGGTTGCGCTGTGCAAAGCGGGAGAGGGAACCACGACCACTGCCAGTTAAAAATGGATTGAACGTATTGGCAACAAATTCATCCAAGTCGCCGCCTACCGCCTCCAGATAAACAATCGCTTTCTCTCCCAATGGAAAGCGGTATTCTAAGACGTTGATTTCAACCTGGTTTTCGCTATCGCCTTGAAAAGCTAAACGTGCCATTTCAGTTCCAGCTGCATTATCTACTGCCGCGATATTTGTAGCTTGCAAGCGAGTTCTCAAGCGGTCTTTACCAGTGAAGCTAGTATCAAAATTTAGCCGTACCCGGTTACTGAAAGTCAAATTACTGTCGATAGCATTCCCACTGCTATCAGCTTTGTCGCCGCCACCAATTCCAATCAGGGCAAAAAGAACTTCTCCTTGCAGTTTAGTAGTTGTAGAAAACTGCTGTTGGGATGTAGACGCTAAACGAGATTCTAATTTATCTACTCGTCCTTGAAGATCTTTTAGTTCTTGGGCAAACTCTGTTTGCAATCGTTTGAGGGTTTCCAAATCTTCTTGACTTACTTGCTGAGAAGTTCCCGTGAGAATCAAGTCGTTAATATGATTGATGGTGGTCAAAAGACCGCTTGCAAATTCATAGCGAGTCATGGCTTGATTACCCCGAAATGTGCGATCGGGATAACCTGTAATTACACCGTAGCGCTCGACCAAAGATTGGAAAGATTGAAAAGCCCAGTCTGTAGGTTGAATATCTGCTAACTCAGATACAGCATTGATATTAGTTAAGGAATTTGACTGGTCTGAGAAGAAAGAGGCAGAAATTGGGTGGTGGGATGACTCCTCGGAAATATGTTGTTGCCGTCTTACAGTTTCCTCTACTTTTGCCGCTTTCAGAACATTGGTAAGTTTTGCAAAAGGTATGGTTTTGGCATTCTTAGGCATTTCACTGGCAGAAGCCCCTCCTGCCAGTGAAAGGATAGTTGTGAGAGCAACTAAGCCGACATTGCAAAGATTCAAAACAACTTTTGACACAGGCATTTGCACCTCACCAGTTAAAATTAATCACTCTTTTGATTAGAGAAATTAAGTAAAAATTCTTACTTATGGTAGAGTTCTGCGCTACAAAACTAATTTTACATTAAGCTTTATCTTGTGATAACCTCTTCTTAATTTCAATCTGCATTATTTCGGGTTTCAAAGTCCAAATTTTTATCAGGCGGCAAGTCTTAATATCTGAAAATAATTCAAAACCTCTGTTAAAAAAATGCACTCACAATCCCAAAAAAGTCATAAATGACAAAAGTTTTGACATCAAAATCTGTATCTAGTAGCACTGAATCAAAGCAGGAAAGCCTTTGGAATCGATTTGATATCAGGCGATCGCAGCAAGCTACTACTGGCAGCACTCATCAGCCGGCGTTAAGCAAACATTCCCCTAGACGACACTTCCGTTGGGTTGTAGATGCAGCATTACCACTGGCTCTGACGACCATTGCTAGCATTGCTGTACTATTGCCCACTTCACTACCAACAGCAGCACGTCTGGCTTTGTTTGCTTTCTTACTAGCGGCGATTTTATGGTCAACCACGTCAATCAATGCAGACTATATTGCCCTCTTCACGATGATGCTGTTGATTCTGACGGGTGGTAGCCCTCAAGAACAACTATTTAATGCCTTAGCTTCAGACGTGATCTGGTTAATGATTGGCGCTTTTGTGTTAGGTGGAGCAGTGCAAAAAACGGGCTTGGCAGCGCGGCTAACGCAATTGGTTGTATCCAGAGCAAAGACAGTAAGAGGTGTGTTCTGGCTACTTACTACGGTACTCATTCCCCTATCGTTTTTAATTCCTTCTACTTCTGGTCGGGCAGCTGTTGCCATTCCTGTATTTCGTAGTATCTCAAGTGCCACTAGCGATCGCCGCATCATCCGCGCTCTGGCCATGCTCATGCCCACAATCATCTTAGTATCAACGATTGTGGCGTTAGTTGGCGCAGGATCGCACCTCATCGCCAATGACTTACTACAACAGATTACTAAAAACCGAATTTCGTTTACCCAGTGGGCAATCTACGGCTTACCTTTTGGTACTGCTGCCAGCTTCGCCTCCTGTTGGGTAATTATGCGCTTATTTTTGGATGAAAAACGTCTCAGTCAGAAGTTACTAGTTCCCCAAACCAAACATAAGCCCCTTTCTCGGTCAGAGTTAATGACGCTAATTGTGGTAGCAGTCATGATTGTTCTGTGGCTAACAGAAAGCTGGCATGGGTTTGAAATTGCCACTGTGACAGTGGTTGGGGCGTTAGTGTTAACTTTGCCAGGAATTGGAGTGCTGAAGTGGAAAGAAGGACTCAAAGCCGTTTCTTGGAATCTGGTAATTTTCGTTGGTGCAGCCTTAGTGCTGGGACGGGCACTTATTGATTCAGGTGCAGCGCAATGGATTATTAACCAGATGTTTGCCGTCACCAGTATTGCAGCTGGTGATTCCCGGACTCTGATTCTGGTGTCATTGGCGTTTATCTCCTTGACATCACACCTGTATATGACTTCTCACACCGCACGCGCCGCGGCTTTAGTTCCGGCACTACTCTATCTTGGCAACAGTTTGCAACTTAATCCCGTCGCAGTTTTGTTCCTTAGCACGGTTGGCATGGACTACTGTTTGACGTTTCCGGTGAGTTCTAAAGCACTGTTGATGTTTCAAGAATTGGAAGGCGAAACTTACAAGCCATCAGATTTGCTGCGCCTTAGTTCAGCGCTGCTTCCTGTGCATTTAGGGTTGATGGTGCTGTTCTACTACACCTACTGGTGTTGGGTAGGATTGACACTTTAGAAGGTGGGGTGAGATGAATTTACGTAAAAAGTTATTTACGATTTTTGGAGGCTTGGCATTACTGGCATTAGCAAGCGGTGGCGTTACAGTCTGGGCGATCGCTAAGTGGCACGATAGCGAAGACAAGCTTCGGAACCACTACCAGCGTAGTCTGTTACTCCAGCAATTGCGGGCAGATACCTTTCGCGCTTTTAAGGAAGTACCGGATGCAGTAACAGGCGATGATCCAAACTCCCGCCAAGAGTTTATAGAATACCTGAAGCCAGCTAACGAAGACTTCCGGCGCTGGGCAAAGTTAGCTGATACGGTTGCGGAGAAACAACAAGTACAGCAAATCCGCAATGCCTACGAAATTCTAGTGAAAATTGCGAACAAAGCGTTTGACTTAGTTGAGGCAGGGCGTCGGAAGGAAGCTTTTATGTTGATGGAAGGAAGATTGGAAGACAACGATTTTCGTCTGTTTGAGGATTTGACTACGCAGGCTGTTGCTTCTGATAAACAAATTCGTGCCCTAATTACCGGACAAACTCAAAGGACTCGACAAACTGCTCAGTTAGTACTGATTATCTCTGCATTTGGTATTCTCTCGTTGGTGTTTTTGCTTTTTGCCTACCTCGCAGCCGATCTATTTGCTCCCCTGCGTGAAACTGAAAAGGCGCTGAACGATGTAGCGCGGGGTGATCTGCAACGTCGTTTAGATGAGGAACGCAAAGATGAATTTGGTACTGTGGCAAGCGCTTTTAATCGCATGACGGCAGCGATCGCTCAACGAGAGCAGGTAATAGGACTGACTGCGTTTCCCGCCCTAGAGGCAGACGGCAGAAAGGAAAAAGACTTGCACAACATGCCATCCCGCTTGACATTACATACTCTGGTATCACAACTGCGATCGCGGGTTTCTCGACTGCACAACAATCAAACAGATGGTAACGTCGCCGTTGCAGTTGAACAAGAGCAGGAACTAATTGGCCAGATGGATCAACTATTGCAGGCGGTAGCGCGTGTCACAGAATTCGGGTTTCCCTTAGATTTGAATCTGGCTCGTACAGATATCCGGGCACTACTTTACGACGTACTGCTACGGTTTCATGACGATTTTGTGCGGCGAGGTATCAGCTTCGATTTACAAATTGCACCGGAGGTTAACTATGCAGTAGTGGATCGACTCAAACTGCGTGAAGCCTTGGGTGAGTTAGTCAGTAATGCTCTATCGGCCTTACCAGAACTAGGTGGACGTATAGGCATCCGCTCATCCCTTAACACCAAAACAGATACTACAGAACTACTCATCGAAGTCGCCGACGACGGCACAGGCAGTGAACAGCGATTAATTAATCGAGCTTTTGCCACCTTTGAAGACGATCGCAAGCAACGCCCCAGTGTCGGGCTAAAGCTAACCAAAGCCATTGTTGAGCAGCATGGAGGTCATCTCATGATTGATAGCGAACCTGGTTTGGGTACGTATGTTCAGATCCGACTACCCTGGCGTGTGGATTGAAGGAGGCAGGGGGGCAGAGGGGACAATAAGAAAACTATTAACTCTTGACCCTTGACTCACCACTTTTTCAAGGCAGTTCATCCAAAAACAACTTAAGAAAAGGAGCAGCTATTTATGACCTTACGAATTCTGATAGCCCCTTCTGGTTTCAAAGAAAGTTTGGCAGCGGATGAAGTCGCTGATTGTATTGCCAATGGTGTTCTGCGAGCAATTCCAGATGCCAAAATCCAGAAAGCTCCGTTGGTAGATGGTGGCGAAGGCTTTGCTAAGGCTCTGGTTGCAGCCACAGAGGGAAGTTTGCATCCGGTGACAGTAACGGGGCCAGTTGGCGAACCCGTAGAAGCCCACTCTGGTTTGTTAGGAGGTACGGATACTAAGACGGCTGTGCTGGAGATGGCTGCGGCCGCTGGGTTGAGGCTGGTTCCCCGTGATGCTCGTGATCCGCTGAAAACCACAACTTATGGTGTGGGTGAACTGATCAAAGCAGCTCTAGATGCGGGAGTGGAACGAATTTTAGTAGGCTGCGGTGACTCTGGGACTAACGATGGTGGGGCTGGTATGGCGCAGGCATTAGGAATACGTTTGCTGGATGCGGCAGGCAATTCGTTAGATAGGGGCGGCAGCGAATTGATCAAACTCCATACTATTGATATGAGCGATCGCGATCGCCGTTTAGAAAAAGTGCAAATCGATGTAGCTTGTAACTGGCATAATTTGTTATGCGGCCCTAAAGGAGTAGCAAGGGTTTTTGGCCCCCAGAAAGGTGCATCAGCTGAAACAGTTGAACAGATGGCAGCAGCCCTAGACCACTATGCAGATATCATTGAGCGAGATTTAGGAATTGACGTGCGTGAAATGCCGGGTAGCGGTGCTTCTGGTGGATTGGGGACAGGTTTACATACATTTATTGGTGCAACTCTACATCCACGCTACGACATTGTGATGCAATATCTGGAGTTGGAAAGCCTTTTACAAAATACTGACTTGGTGATTACGGCTGAAGGGAGTATCGATTTCCAAACCCCGCGAGGTAAAATCCCTGTAGAAGTTGCCCACCGTGCCAAACGCTATAATTTACCAGTAATTGCAATCGCTGGCACTATTGGTCAAGATGCGCGGATAAATTTCGATTATGGCATTGATTCTTTTTCCACAATTCTCAGAGAACCCTGTACACTACCTGAAGCGATCGCTAACACACCCGACCTTTTAACTTATGCAGCAGAACGGGTGATGCGCTTGATTAAGGTTGGGCAAAAACTAGCTGAACAACCCTTTCAACTTGCACAAAATGTTCGATAGTCGCCTATAAAAAAACTCCCTCAGAAACTCTGAGGGGGGTTGAGAAGAATATTTTTGAATGAAATAACTATGCAGGGTTAGGTTGAGTTCTGCTTTGGAGTAGCTGGATAACCGCTGCTTTTTCTAAAATTCCCACTAGCACGCCGTTGTCACGAATCACAGGTAGTGCAGATAGCTTTTGTTGTTCGAGTAGTTGCACTACTTCCAAAAGTGGTTGATCAGATTGGACTGTGGTAGATTGGGCAATTGGTTGCATTACTTCTCTAACTTGAGTTTCTGACCACATTGCTGTCGGGATGGAACGCATGTTATCAACAGCGATCGCACCTACTAATTGTCCCCCATCATCAGTCACTAAGAACCGCTGCCAATTTTGTCCACTCATAACCCGCTCATCGGCAAACTCTCTTAGGGTAAGATTAGCTGATACAACTGGGCTATTAACTGTTACAGCATCCTCGGCTGTTAAGCCTGTAAGTTTTTCTTGCACTCTGGCAAATTGCGCCGCATTACCAGCATTTTGCAACAAGAAGAAACCAATTAATAAGTTCCAGAAGTTACCGAAGTTGCCAAATAAGAGTAGTGGAAGTACACCGGAAATAACCGCTACCCAACCAAAGATTTGTCCAACTCGACTAGCGAAAACTACACCTTTATAAGGATTACCTGTAATTTTCCAAACAGCTGCCTTGAGGATATTACCGCCATCCAAGGGCAAGCCAGGAATCAAGTTAAATAGTGCTAATGCCAGGTTAACAGAAGCCAAAACGCCGAGAATTGCAGCCAATGGCCCGGATACAGGAGTAGCAAAACCAATTGCTGTAATGCTACCAAATAGTAGTAGGCTCACTAAAGGCCCGGCGATCGCTACCCAGAAAGCTTCTGCTGGGGTTTTCGACTCTTTTTCTAAGCTGGCCAAACCGCCAAATATGAAGAGTGTAATTGATTTGACATCAATCCCCTGACGAATGGCGACGAAGCTGTGTCCTAACTCGTGGGCGACGACAGAGGCAAATAACAATAGCGCTGTCATCAATCCTAGTAGTACAGCTAATCCCCCGGATATTAAGGGAAATTGCGCCGCCAGTCCACTGCTATAGCTCCAAGTTACCAAACCCAGAACTAAAAACCATGATGGATGGATATAGAAGGGAATTCCGAAGAGATTACCAACGCGAATTGTGCCATTCATGTCGTTCACCTTTGTTTTCATCTGCGAGATGTTGACTTTCGTCTGTCTCGATGTCTTTAGTGTAACGAAACGTTAAGAGGTTTTAATATTTGTAGCTGTAGTGGTGTCCGTCCGTAAAGGTGCGGTTATTGGTAATTTTAGCGATCGCCACGTTTTATATCTCAGATTCCCGACTTCTTCAAAGAAGTCGGGAATCTGAACGCAGTTACTACTTTTGAGTATCAAAATATTCTGAAAACTAAGACTATTGAAAGAGTAATAAGTAATTAGTTTTTAACTACAACTTTAAACAATATTACTGACTAAGGACTAATTACTATGAAAGCTGCTTGTTGGCATGGTACTAACGATGTGCGGGTGGAAACAGTACCAGATCCCAAAATCCTCAACCCGCGCGATGCCATTCTCAAAGTTACATCAGCAACTATCTGCGGTTCTGACTTGCACATTTACAATGGCTACATTCCGACGATGCAACAGGGTGATATTATTGGTCACGAATTTATGGGAGAAATCGTCGAAATTGGTAGTGAAGTCAAGCGTTTAAAAAAAGGCGATCGCGTCGTTGTCTCTTCGATGATCGGCTGCGGTCACTGCTTCTACTGTGAAAAGCAGATGTGGTCGTTGTGCGATAACTCCAACCCCAACGCTTGGATGCAAGAGAAAGTATTCGGCTTTGGCACGTCGGGTATCTATGGCTACTCTCACCTTTTTGGTGGCTATGCAGGTGCTTTTGCAGAATACGTGCGCCTACCTTTTGCCGATTTTGGTGTCATCAAGGTTCCTAAAGATATTCCTGACGAAAAACTGCTACCGATTTCAGACGCCTTTCCCACCGGCTATATGGGAGCAGATTTATGTAATATTCAGCCAGGAGATATCGTCGCAGTTTGGGGTTGTGGCCCCGTCGGACAATTCGCCATGCGTAGCGCCTACATGCTAGGTGCAGAGCGTGTCATTGGCATCGACCGAGTTCCCGAACGCCTCCAACTAGCTAAAGACTTTGCCAAGGCGGAGATTATTAACTACGAAGAAGTTGATGCAGGTGAAGCCCTCAAAGAAATGACGGGAGGACGTGGCCCCGATGCTTGTATTGATGCAGTAGGACTAGAAGCTCACGGTACAGGTATAGAAGGAATATACGACGAAGCCAAGCAGGCGGTACGACTGGAAACTGATCGCCCTCATGTGTTGCGGCAAATGATGGTGGCTTGTCGCAAAGGTGGCACTTTGTCAATCATGGGTGTTTATGGCGGCTTTATAGATAAGATGCCGATGGGTGCTGCTATGAACAAAGCCTTAACTTTTAAAATGGGACAAATGTTCGGTCAGAAGTATATGCCTATCTTACTGGATCACGTTTTGAAGGGTGAAATCGATCCATCTACTGTGTTTACGCATCACTTACCCCTAACAGAAGTGAAGCATGGCTTCGAGCTTTTCAAGGACAAAAAAGAAAATTGCATAAAAGTTAGGTTGCAGCCCTGAATTGAGGACTGGGGAATCGTTGCAGAAGGTATTTCTTCTTTCCCCAGACGCAGGATTTATCAAAGGCTGAGGTCTTTTGGCGGAAATATCTTTAAGGCCTCACAACACCAACTCCTTTGGCAATTAATTGGCAATTCAAACTAACTACTTGAAGGGTAATTAAGGTACGCTCATACTTAGCTCTATGTTCCACCCATGAAGGTTTCATAAGCGCCTGAGTCTTCCCATTTTTCGCGCGGATAAAAGCAGTATTGGTTAAATGCGTCATGGTGTCCATCCTCCTAGGATTAGAATGCGCTTGCCGTTGGGCGGACAATTAGACACTGGAAGATTTACCAAGATAGAGAGTGCAAATTTAGATAAAATTTTGATATGATGAGTTATTACAGGTCTGGCGGCATAGCCAAGTGGTAAGGCAGAGGTCTGCAAAACCTCCATCCCCCGGTTCAAATCCGGGTGCCGCCTTTACAAATAATGAAACTTTTCCCATTGGGCGATCGCTATTTTCTAAAAGGCTTTGAATCACCTCCATTTTCAGCAAAGCTTCATCCGAAAGTTCAGAAACAATAACGTTTGCTTCAGCATGATCGTTATCATCATCTGCGGAGCTTGTCCTGACAGGGTTTTAAGTATTTAGAATGCTGTGACAATATTTTGTGAAATTGACAAATAATTAGGTAATGTACATAATTTAATTTTTTGGGCTAAACACCAAGCGTATTGAGGTATGATCGCACCGTTTTCCTTAACGACTTAAGTTGGCAGTGCGATCGCAGCTAATTAGGCGGGAGTAAACTTCAGTGAAACACCATTCATACAGTAGCGCTTGCCTGTGGGTGCAGGGCCATCGTCAAACACATGACCTAAATGTCCACCACAACGACTACAATGCACTTCAGTTCTGGTCATAAAAAACGATCGATCTACAGTAAAAGCGATCGCTCCCTCAATAGGGTTAAAAAAGCTAGGCCAGCCAGTACCACTATCAAATTTAGTGTCAGATGTAAATAGTGGTAGTTCACATGCGGCACAGAAATAAGTACCTTGAGCATATTCCTTATCGAGTGGACTGGTGTGAGCGCGTTCAGTCCCATGTTTACGCAATACACGAAATTGTTCTGGCGTTAAAATTGTGCGCCACTCTTCTTCAGGTTTAGTAATTTCAAATCCACTCTTAGAAGTTGTCATTTTTTCTGAACCCCAATTGATATAGCGTGATAACAGTGCTGTGCTAACTATTGCTGCGCTAGCCTCAAGAAAATAGCGTTTGTTCATATATCTATTATTTTCTATTTTTAGTTTCGTTGAGTACGGGAAGCCGTCAAGATACTTCGTAATTGATAATGACGCTCGCGGACTCGCTACCGCTGCGCTAACGTAATTCGTAATTAAGAGCCATACTACGAGACGCACTCGCGTTGGTAGCGGGGTGTAGCCCATTGCGAATTGGTTTGACTCTTAACCCTTTCCATATAACAAATACTCAAAAGCGGAATCCTTGCATTGGACTCCGCTTGTTGTAAAATCAGCGTGTAAAGTTAATTGAATTAAGATGCAACAAAACCAGCAGTTGCCTGATCTACAGGTTGAATTTGGCTGAGCAGACTATGTAGTTTCTCCCCTTCAATAACTTCTGTTTCCAAAAGTTGAGTGGCGATCGCTTCGAGCAAATCTCGATTCTGTTTGAGAATCTCTAAAGCTTGTTCGTGGGCTGTTTCCACAATTTCTTTGACTTCGCCATCAATGGCTTTGGCTGTGTCTTCACTCACGGCCCGGCGGGGATTGGGCGCACCACCATTACCAAGGAACATTGCTTGTTGACCTTGTTGGTAAGCCAGTGGCCCTAAAACTTTGCTCATACCATAAGTTGTCACCATTCGTTCTGCTAAGTCAGTCGCCCGTTGCAAATCGTTGGAAGCACCGGTTGTAATACTACCAAACACAATCTCTTCGGCGGAACGTCCACCCAGTAAGGTAGCAATCTGACCCCGCAGTTCTTCTTCATTCATTAAAAAGCGGTCTTCGGTTGGTAATTGCAGGGTGTAGCCTAAAGCTGCCATACCACGGGGAATGATGGAAATCTTTTCTACACGTCCGCTTCCGGGTATCAAAGCCCCTACCATTGCGTGACCGACTTCGTGGTAAGCGACAATCTTTTTCTCGGTATCGTTTAGTACGCGACTTTTCTTTTCTAAACCTGCTACTACGCGCTCGATAGCTTCGGCAAAATCTTCTTGAGCAACTGTTTGACGTTGATTGCGAGCTGCCAATAATGCTGCTTCATTCACCAAGTTTGCTAAATCTGCGCCAGCAAAACCAGGAGTACGAGTGGCGATCGCTTTTAAGTTTACATCATCTCCCAGTTTCACCTTTTGAGCATGAATCTTGAGAATTGCCTCACGACCGGATAAATCAGGACGGTCTACCAACACTTGGCGGTCAAAACGACCTGGACGCAACAATGCAGAGTCAAGGCTTTCAGGACGGTTAGTAGCTGCAAGTACAATCACCGTTGCATCCGCAGCTGCAAACCCGTCCATCTCCGTTAGTAACTGGTTGAGGGTCTGTTCGCGTTCATCGTTACCACCGTAGAAACCATTACTACTACGAGACTTGCCGATCGCATCCAATTCATCAATAAATACAATACAAGGAGCTTGTTTCTTTGCCTGCTCAAATAGGTCGCGCACTCTGGAAGAACCCACACCAACAAACAGTTCTACAAACTCGGAACCAGAGATACTAAAGAATGGAACTCCTGCTTCCCCGGCTACGGCCTTAGCCAACAATGTCTTACCTGTTCCTGGAGGGCCCACCAACAGCACACCTTTGGGAATCCTCGCCCCAATTTGGGTAAAACGTGCCGGAGTCTTGAGGAAATCTACAATTTCCACTAACTCAGTCTTAGCTTCTTCAACACCAGCGACATCTGCAAAGGTAATTTTAGCCGAGTCGCCTTCAACATAAACTTTGGCTTTGCTCTTACCAATAGATAGAACACCTTGCTGGCCACCACCACCACGGGAGATGAAAAACTGCCAAATACCAATGAAAATTAACGGTGGGATGACCCAACCCAGGAGAGTTGTAAACCAAGTATTCTTGGGTGGAGGTGCAGCAGCAAATTCAACTCCTTTTGATTCAAGCAGTTTGGGCAACTCTAAATCAAAGATTGGTGTAGTTACGAACACCGCACCCGGCTCAGCATTCTCGGTTTTTAGCTGGTAGCGAATCTGATTTTGACCAACGGAAACACGGCTGACTTCCCCTTCCTGTACTTGATGAATAAATAAGCTATAGGGAACGCCAGCAGGCCCGGAAGTAAATAAACCAGGCAAAAACAGATTTAAGAGCAGGAATAATCCTGATACTGATAGCAATATATTGGCAATGATCCGAAACCGAGGTGGCTTAGGCTGTTCTTTAATCGTCATTGATGTTACTAATCCTTAAAATGAGAGGAGTCGTACTAATTCGTAATTCGTAATTCGTAATTAAGACCCCAGTAGTTAGGAGAACCTGACTTGATTAGGGGATTCTCTTTGAATCCTTGCTTTTTTTTGTTAAAGCTGTTGAGAGTGCCAGTGTTTTTGGAAGCTGGCTATTTATATCCCAAATAGTTGAAGTAGTTGCTTACACTGTTTCCAGCCAGTCAAAAATTTGGGTTAATTGATCGAGTGTCACCAGGCCATACTGCCAGAGGGTCATGGGTAAAAAGTTGGGTGTTTGTTCACAATGTCGCAACGCCAGAGAAATTGCTCTGCCAGATATGCCCAACTCTTCTTCTAAAAAATGAACTAATTGCTTTGTGGCTTCCATGTCAAATTTAAACAATATTTATTAAGTAAATCTTATTTTTGGTGGAGCTTGAGAAGTTTGATTAAAAACTGGTCAAAAAACTAATCGCACCATGACCAGTAATAACTTCCAGAACTATAACCAAGACAAACCCAATCATCGCCAAGCGACTATTTAACTTTTCAGCATACTTAGTAAAACCAAACTGAGGTTGTTAACTTACATACATCTAAATGCGTAGGCACGTGCGCTAATCGTCTTGTCGTCAGACATCGCAAAGTTGTTTAATCTCCCTTGCTCATCACGGATACTACTGTTTTTCATAGGTTCTCCTAGCTGCTAGCAATTTTTAATTTATGTAACTAAACTTAACAATTAAATTAATCTTTGTGAACTAACGAGCAAATACGGTTTACCGTACTCAATCAGAGTTACAGGACTATTGCTGCTCTTGGGAAGGAGTAGGGGAGATGAGGAACAGGGGAGGCAGAGGGGGCGAGAGGAGAGAAATAACTACTGACTCTGCTATAACTACTTTCACGGTTGGTAGCTTGTTTTGCAGATAAAACTATGACATACTCATATCCAATCTTTATTAACTAGTGTATTCATATCGATTTAAAGTAGTATTGATAAATTCGCATAAATAGAACACAAATTATATTGCTAAAAATGAGAAAAATTAAGTTTACAAATGGTGCTGGTAAACTAACTGCACTTTTGTTTTTAATCACAATTTTACTGACACCTTTTGTAGTAATCAATGCTGGTGAACGCGGTGTATTAATGCAGTTTGGTAAAGTTCAAGAAACAGTATTGGGAGAAGGAATATATGTGATAGTTCCTATTGTCAATACAGTAAAAAAAATCAGTGTGAGACTTCAAAAACAAGAACTCTTTGCTGAAGCTCCTTCTAAGGATTTACAAGATGTATATATAGATGTAGCGTTAAACTGGCATATTATGCCTGAAGAAACTAATGTAATTTTTCAAAATATTGGTGATGAAAAAGACGTAGTTGAAAAAATTATTAATCCCGCAGTAGAAGAAGTTCTAAAATCAATTATCGCAAAGTATACAGCAGAAGAAATAGTCACTAAACGAGGAGAAGTAAAATTTGATGTTGATAATACATTGAAAACGAGATTACATAGCTACCATGTTGCAGTTGATGATATTTCCCTAGTTCATTTCAATTTTTCCGATAGATTTAGTGAAGCAGTAGAGGCAAAACAGATTGCAGAACAAGATGCCAAGCGAGCAGGTTTTGTCGCATTAAAAGCAGCAAAAGAAGCTGAGGCTAAGGTAAATTTAGCTAAAGGAGAAGCAGAGGTAAATAAATTATTACATGAGAGTTTAACTCATGAAATTTTGGAAAGACAAGCAATAGAAAAATGGGATGGTAAATTACCCTTAATTATGACTAAAGATAGTCCAAGTATTTTAAATATGAATGATATTTTAAAATTAAAGTAATTTTACTATAATTAACAAAACCATAATTAAGAACCGCTTTTTTTACTAACTTGTAGTGGTGTGTCTAATTAATTTTAATGGTTATATATGCTTGTAATAAGGACTTTAGTCCTTAATTTTTTAAGCACTAAAGTGCTTACTACGAACATCTAAATACTACTAATTTTAAGGATGACGCCAAGGCGTATTGATCCATACTGAAGAACGGTTGTTTTTACTAACTACCAGAGAATAAATTAGGAGTATCGATAATTTTAAACTGGATTAATACCAGAATTAAAAAGGTATACGCGGTTGAAGAAACTAAGCCTGTAAATAATTCTTTTTTTAAATTATGTTCTTGGGGTTGTTTTTGAAAAATATCAATTGCACCTGCTTGCATCAAAAGAATACCAATAATATTAGATAGCCAGTAACCGATGATGACACAAGGCATAAGTAATTTAGGAGCAAAAAAACTACAAATATAACCAAATAGATAAGCAATTGGTAAATTAAATATTAAATCATTCCACCAGCATAATGGTGATAATAAATATCCGATAACTAAGAAAAACCCACCTCTAATCTTCTGCAATAGTGTTCTGGGTGAATTCTCTGTAGTTTGCGACAACAACTCTTGACTACTTTTTTTGATGTCAATCATGATAGTACTTTAACTCTATCAATTTATCGTATTCTAAAATAGAAAATTAAAAAAGTCTAGAGCCAAACAGGCGTTTGAGTCTAGTCAAGCAGAAAATTTACGTATTTACATTGTATTAATCAAGCATATACTGGCAAACTAAAAAACTTTATTCCTGATTAGACAACTGCTGTTCTTCAGAGAGTAATTTTGTTTCACTCACTGGCTTTTCACTGACAATATTTGCCGACTGTGATAATGGTCGAATAATTAAACTCACGCCAATTGCCCAAGCGATCGCTACCAGCCAACCTGCGATAATGTCACTAGGAAAGTGAACTCCTAAATATAGCCGTGTCCAGCCAATGGCTAAGACAAACAAGCTACCTAAAATTAGTACTAACCAGCACCAGGCACTACCCCAAGTCAAAACTACCAAAACGGCAATCAAAGTCATACTTGTCATGGAATGACCACTAGGAAATGAATAATCAAATTCTGGTGCAACTGAGTTCCACAAATCAGGACGTACTCTGTGCCAAAATTCCTTGGCTGTGCGGTTAATAATTGCACTACCAGCAGTAGTAATGAGTAAATAAGTGAGCGATCGCCAACGACGTTGTACTAGTAAAATAAGTGCAATGATACTCAGTATGGGTAATACAGTCCAAAACGAACCAAATTTTGTCAAAATCGCGGCGAATACATCTAACTGCGGCTGTGCTAGAGAGTGAACTGTTACCAAAATCGGCAAATCCCAAGGAAAACTACCCTCCTTTTGCTGCACTTCTAATGCAAGCAGGCTAAAAATTTGGAGTGGTAGATATACCCCAACGAACAGTAGCACTAGAGAACGCCAATAGATAATTAACAGTTTTTGCACAAACCCAATGAGAGACTGTGACTTTTGCGAAGATGCTGCGGTTTGTTGATTTTCGTCGTTGACTTTTTCTAATGCCATATTAAATACGGTATTACGCTGAAATTAATGTAGTTTTTTGAAATACTGTTATTCAGTTTACTACTGAACTATAGATATAGGCTGAAACTCGGTTTTTGAATAAAATACTTTGAACTGAAGTATAAATTTATATTTCTATTTCGTATCACTCCATAGAAATATGGACTTTTAATATTTTTAATCTTAAAATACGGTAAATCAATCAGATTTTAGTATTTAGTGGCAGATTTTCAGCGGTTGGTTAAAAGTTACAGTTGCCATAAACGTTCTGCACAACAGCTTTACAGCGATTTTTCTTGTTTCAGCTAGACAAAGCCGCATTCACAAAACCCCACTTAAAGACAGTAGTATGGACTTTTTATTATTACCTCTCTTCAGCTTTCTGATTGGTATTGTTGTGGGTCTGACGGGAATTGGTGGCGCTTCTCTAATTACTCCGATGTTGATTTTTGTTTTTCAAGTACCGCCTGCGATCGCAGTAAGTTCTGATGTCGTTGCTGCTACACTGATGAAAGTCGTTGGTAGCATCAAGCACTGGCAACAACAAACCCTTGATGTGCAGGTAGTGAAATGGCTAGCTTTGGGAAGTGTTCCTGGTTCACTATTTGGGGTAGGGATACTACACCTGATTAAACAGAATGGCGAGCATAACCTGAACGACATCATGCTTCACTTGTTGGGTGTGACGATTATGTTAGTCACAGTTTTGGCGTTGGTACAAATGCTGCTGTTGACCTGCTTTCCAAAGTTAGAATTACCTGAACTCCCAGAATTTGACTTAAAAACTAAACTAGGACGCTTACAGACAATCAGTGTGGGAGCATTTTTAGGTTGTGTTGTAGGTCTTACAAGTGTCTCTTCCGGTTCAATGTTTGCCTTGGCACTGATTGCATTTTTCCGCTTGGATGCACGTAAGTTAGTTGGTACAGATATTTCCCAGGCAGCAATTCTATTATTATTTACCGCTATCGGACACCTCACTTTAGGTACAGTTGATTGGAGTTTAGTACTACCGATATGGTTTGGCTCAGTACCAGGAGTAATACTAGGGACTAAAATCTGCCAAATTGCGCCGCAAAAACCATTGCGGTTTATTACTTACTCTGTATTAATGATGATGAGCTTAAAGTTAGTTTATTAAATAAAATTCATTGTTTAATCTTTTATGTTAGTAGTTTTTAGTGCGTAGCTAGCGTTAATTTCACAGCATAGCTACGCAGTGTTAGTTACCGAGTCATCAATCCAGAAAATCCGATCGCATCTTCAAAATCAGCCCCTTGTAAGTTGGCTTCCTCTATATTCGCATTTGTGAGATTCGTTTTCTGCAAGTCTGCCTTTTGCAGATTCGCTCCTTGTAGATTTACTCCTTGTAGGTTTGCTTTCTCTAAGTCTGCATCAAATAGGTTTGCTAGTTGTAGGTTTGCATCCGCTATGTTTGCTTTGCCTAAATCTGCTCCCTGTAAGTTTGCTGATTTTAGGTTTATTCCCTGTAAATTAGCCTTTTCTAATTTTGCTTTTTGTAAGTTCGCACCCTCCAAGTTAGCTGCTTGTAGATTTGCTCCTTCTAAAGAAACTCCACTCAGGTTACACCCTATACATTCTTTGGTTTCTAATAAACGTCTAACATTTGCTGTTATTGACTCTACGGGTAATGCTACTGGCGCAATAGGTACAGATGATATTTGTGATTGAGCTATGGCGCTGGGCTGGTCAAGCAGAGAAAATACCGTGGTAAACACTAGAAATGCAGCAGTTAAAATCCAGGAAGTTAGTTTTTTGTAATTGGGTCTATTCATCAGTTTCTCCTTGTGATAATTTGCATTTTAATTGAGAGCGAAATTTTGCTTTATGCTTAATTAGAAAACATTGCAATACTAGGTAAAAGTA
Source organism: Nostoc sp. B(2019) (assembly GCF_010091925.1). Classification (GTDB taxonomy): domain Bacteria; phylum Cyanobacteriota; class Cyanobacteriia; order Cyanobacteriales; family Nostocaceae; genus Komarekiella. The sequence goes on from NZ_WVID01000014.1 coordinate 66,450, forward strand.
GATAGGTTTCACTTTTAATTAGGATGGAGAATCCCAACCAGATTAATACTAAGGGAAAGATTTTTCGACCGTAGCGAGTTAAAACGGGAAGCATCAAAGGATTACGAGTCAAGTTATAAGATAAAAAACACCACAATCCGACTGTTAAATAGCAAACAGACAAAATTACTCCTAAACTTGGAAGACTGCTACTTGCAAACAAAGGTACATAGATTCCAATATTGTTTCCTCCATTGGCAATAGTAACAGCAGAAACGCGGTAAGTTTGAGGGTCGCGCAGAGTCGCTAATAGTGACTTTTTACGGCGTTGAGGTTTGGTAAAAGATTTTAAGTTAACTGACACAGCTTGCACTGCTTCTTCTTCGTTTTCTCGATTTAGAAGATGATTGATACCAATAGCGATTGGAAGAAAACCTAACAATCCAATCCAGGTATGTGGAATAACTAAACCACCGAAGAAGCCGGGAATACTAGCAAATACTAGCGCAGTGAATCCCAAAAATTCACCGATAATAATATGTCTGGGACGAAAGGTGTGATTGACTTTACCGAAGAAAGCTGTCAAATACAAATTATCATCAAAGGTAGTTGCAATAGCAGCAGAAATCCCGATAATTAGATTACCAATTAACCAACTCATATTTGTTGCTCGCAAGGATTTAATTTTATTTTTCTAAGTCCCTTTCGTTTTTTTAAGGTGAGGGCACATTAGGAAATTATTTAGCTGTTTTGTCTACTATTAGTAGACAGTTATGTTTTATAATTTTTGTAGGCGATCGCTATCAAATAAACTAGTAATTTTTTCTCAGTAATATACTTTAACTTTGTCTGAACAACATATTATTGCTTTCTACCCAATAAGAGCAAATATTCTTTCTTTTCAAAACGATAAATAAAAATGATGGATTTAACTACGACAGACTCGCAAAAACAAAACCACCATTCACAGCCCAAAAACCCTAATTAAAAGGTTATTGAATTTTGAATTCCGCGCGGTGGTACTAGGCTTGCTAACATGAAGACAAGTTTAAATAATCTCAGATGAGGTAGATGAAGAGAAAAGCGATTATTTAACCCAAGGTAATAAGGCAAATGTGCCCCTTTCATATATGATGTACAAACCTAAACCAATCAATATAAATGGCACAGCAGTTTTACCATAGCGACTTAAAATATAGGCCATTCTGGCTTGACGAGCTAAGAAATAAGCAACAGCGCACCAAACCCCAACCATAATCAAAAACACGATGAGAATTACTAGTACACTGTCAAAACTGTTACCAGCAAATAAGGGAATATAAATGCCGATATTATCACCACCATTTGCAAAAGTGACTGCTGCAACTTTATAAGTTTGGGGACTTAGAACACTCAAAATAAAAGATATTATGGGGTTACTGGTAGTAGATGGCTTAAAATTAGTAGTAACAGTCTGAACTTCTACATTTTCTGTTTCTTGATTTAGCAATTGCTTGATTCCAATTGCTATTGGTAGTATTCCCAATAAACCTATCCAGGCTCTTGGTACTATTAAGCCACCAAAAAATCCTGGTAAACTTGCGATAATGATGGCAGTAAAACCGAGATACTGACCAATGAAAATATGCCGACGACGAAATTGGGTATTTAGTTGGGAAAAAAATAGCAATAGTATGATAATGTCGTCAATATTGGTGGCGGCAAAGGCAATAATTCCCTCAGTAATAGTTGTACTAATTTTATTCATGTGAGGTTGTCAGCAATAATGATTAACTAATAAAATATTAAACAAATAAATCAGGATATACTGAAATGAGTGAGTTAATTACTACACTCTTAGTTGGAATCTCAGCCTTCATTGCTACTAACATTGATGATATCGTTATTTTATTACTGCTGTTTTCTCAGCTAAATTCTAGCTTCAGACGTCGGCACATTGTTGCTGGCCAATATTTAGGCTTTACAGTGTTAGTTGTTGCTAGTCTTCCAGGGTTATTTAGTGGATTAGTCATACCACCCAATTTGATTGGATTGCTGGGATTAATACCTGTATCGATAGGTATCAGCAGTTTGATCAATCGAGAGGAAGATGTATCACAAGAGGTTATAGTTGCAACAGCAGAATATCAAGATATAAACACCGCAAGTATTTTTAATGCACAGACATACAGCGTTGCAGCTATCACTATCGCTAATGGAAGCGATAATGTCAGTGTCTACGTGCCGTTATTTGCTAGTAGTAATTTAGAAAGTTTTGTAATTATTATTGGAGTATTTTTTATATTAATTGCACTTTGGTGTTATTTAGCTTATAAATTTACTTATCACACAAAAGTTGCCAATATCTTAAGTCAATATAGTAGCTATATTTTCCCTTTAGTATTGATATTATTAGGCGGTTTTATTGTTTTAAAAACTGAAACATTAAGTCTTGTAAAGTTAGGAGCCAGTTGTATTTGTTTAACGATTTTACTAAAAAAAACAAATGCGTAAATTCTAATTATGAATTATGAATTATTAAGCAACTTGCACATTCTCTTGAAGCAGAATATTTTCAAAAGCTGTCATCACCCGTGTGTAAAAACGTTGACGGTGTTTCAGTTTCCAAATAGGCTGGACAATTTCCAATCTCTTTGTAGATTGTTTTTGCGGATCGATAATTCGTATGGCGTGTAATGTTCCTAGTTGCAATTCTTTTTTCACCATAGATTCTGGAAGCGCAGCCGCACCAACACCACTTTCTACAACTGCTTTCACCATTTCGCTAGTGTTCAAGTTAAGCACAACATCCAAGTTGCTGGGTTCAATTCCCCAACTTTGTAAGGCTTGGTGAAACATCTGCTGTGCGCCGGAACCTGATTCACGCATTACCCAACTTGTACTGAGTAATTCATCTAAATAAATCTCGGTACGCTGAAACCAAGGGTGAGATTTGCTAACAACAATTTGCAGGCGATCGCTCCCTACTTCGTCTTTATCTAAACAGTGTTGCAATGATGGCTTAATGTCCCCTGTCACTAAACCCAAATCATACATACCTACAGCAGTCCCTTCACAAATTTCTTCAGCATTTCCTAGCTTACAGTTGATAAAAATGCCGGGATATAACTGCTTGAACTGGCTAATTTTTTCAGGCAACCAATAGTTCCCAACCGTGAGACTTGCACCTAATTTCAACTCTCCTCTTTGCAAATTATTTAATTCTTTCAAACCACGTTCTGTTAACTCTACATGATCAAGAATTTTCTGCGCCTCACCCTGCAATAATTTACCCGCATCGGTAATTTCAATATGACGACCAATGCGATGAAATAACCTAACACCATATTCTGTCTCTAAAGTTTGAATAGCAGCACTTACTGCTGGTTGAGTAATATAAAGTGCTTCAGCTGCGCGGGTAAAATGCAACACTTCTGCAACGGCTAAAAAGATTCGCAACTGCTCCAGCGTCATTTTGGCTATGGTACAAGCTTGTAGGATAGTGATTTTGAATACCACAAAATTATTATACGGCAAATTGGGCGGAAAACTGTAGATAATTTTAAATGTTCTTCAATTATGTGGATACGGTAACAATACTTTCCCTTATAAGCACTTCTTATCTCCTTTAAGATTTGGGAAAAGGTTAAAGGGTAAGGGAGAAATTTCACCTTTTCCCTTTCCCCTTTCCCCCTTAAGCAAAAGGTATTGGATGCGGTCATATCTGCAATCAATAAGTTCAATCTATCGATTTAACAAAAAACACTGTTTGCTTTTATTGAAAGTAAACCATAAAGTGAAACTATGCCTTTGAAACAGCATTCTTGGTTAAGGCAAATCACCAGTTCGATTCAACCGTAATCAGACATTCATAAACTAGAAAATTGACTAATGATAACAGAATTTAAACCTTAACCATAATTACCTTTTCACTGCAAGACAAGCACTAGAATTGCACAAATAAGGGATGAAATTAAGTATAGAGATCCAAAACTCTTCATCCTCTCTGCGCCTCCGCGCCTCTGCGTGAGATAAATTATCCTAAAAATACACAATACCTAAAACTTTAAACCTGCGTATCAGCAAGCATCCCAGCTATCCACCGATACAGATGGTTGAGAACCACTACCATTGACGAGACACAATAAATGAGCGGATTACTAACTGCTATCCCTACAGGACTTACTGCTTTCGCTGCTACCAATCTTGATGATATTGTCATCTTATCGCTATTTTTCTCACAAATAAATGCTTGCTTTCAGCGCCGCCACATCGTTATCGGTCAATATCTGGGTTTTAGTGCGCTGGTAATTGTAAGTTTACCTAGCTTTTTTGGCAAATTCATCCTACCAGTATCCTGGATTGGTTTACTCGGTATTGTTCCGATCATCATTGGTATCAGCCGCTTACTCAATCAAGAGACTGACGATGGGGGAGATCCCAACACTCCTGAATCTTCTCAATCTTGGTGGTGCAACTTTCTTTCTCCCCAAACCTACGGTGTAGCAGCAGTAACAATTGCTAATGGTGGTGACAACATTAGTATCTATATGCCAATGTTTGCTACCAATACATGGGATAGCTTACTACTTATTTTGGCAGTGTTTTTTGTGATGGTGGGAATGTGGTGTTATGCAGCCTATTGCTTAACTCAGGTAAGTGCGATCGCTTCTGTAATTACTCGCTATGGTAATTCTCTTGTTCCCTTTATCTTAATCGGATTAGGTGTTTCCATTTTGATGGAAAGTCACACTTTAGAAACTCCCGCCTTAGTTGTCATCATTTGTGTAAGTCTTGGTTCCTACTTGTTAATTTTAGGTAAGAATACATGGCGGGAAAATTATAGATTTCCTTTGGGATCACCCGAATCTGAAGTTTTGTCTAGACTTGAGCAAAAATGAAATTTTCTCAAACATCAAACTAGACGAAAAATTGCTCGCGTAATACCTTAAATTAGGTATTTAACAGCTAGTAGAGAGTTGTTTAATTCACAAGGAGAAACACATGAATTTTTTCAAAAATAAGTTGGTCAAAATCACTGTTGTTTGCTTATTGCTACTGATAAACTTGATGGTCGCTCAGCCATCTTGGGCAGGAAAAAAATATGTAGAAGATCCAGATTACATAGAAATTACCAAAGCACTAGATACTGCCTTACAAGAGAAACAAACACAAGGCGCTACACCAGAGATCCTACAAAAAGTCTCCAATTTACAGTTTCAGAAATATATCATTGAAACTGGTGAAAAAGTTGGAATATGCCGTAATGAAACAGGAAAGACGCTGTTAGTCTACGGTCAGAAACCCAAAAAATCTCGCTCAACTTACGATAATGAATTGTATTTGCTACCTAGTGGTGCGGAAACTGATGATGAGTGGGACTGTCAAGGCGTTTATATCCCTGGTCAAGTTGCTACAGAAGGACAGGAAGGTACACCTGCTACCGCTTTTAAGATTGTTCATGGAACTCGGTTAGTTGCTACAACTAACTCCCAAACTGGAGAGACTGAATTTAATCTCCCACCTGCGAATATTTTCAAGTCTGGCGAAGCTAACTGGTTTATTCCTGATAATTTACAAGCTGCGCTTGATGCCGGAATTACCAATGCAAAAATTGACGATTGAGTAATTGTTACTAATTTAATTTGCTAATTAACCAAGAAAAACACAAAAATAAGAGTCAGAGCAATTTTGACTCTTATTTTTTAACTTGCTCACGCCAAAAATTTAAAATTGCTAGCGAAATAAGCAAGATTATTGATTATTTTATTTGGATAAATATATGTGATTAAATAGCCTGAATTAATCAAGAAATATTGTTGATTTAAAAATATTATTTTTTATTTTTCTGAGAAAATATTAATTAAGTATTCAACAGTTTTAACAATTATTCGACAATGCAAATTATATGAAGATAGAAGCAGAAAAATTAGAGACACAAAAATCAGAAAAAGTACAGAAGTATAGGTCAGATCGAATACGGGATCATTTGGCAAATGAACGTACTTATCTAGCATGGATGCGTAGTGGTATTGCGCTCATGGGTTTTGGTGTGTTGATTGTGCGTTTGCGTATTATCCGTCCTCCATTAGCGCCACAACCTCCTGGTAATGGTTGGAAGTTGGGTTTAGCGTTTGCTTTGGTGGGTGTGTTGACAGTGTTACTTTCAACTCAGCATTATTTCGCTGTTCGCCGAGATATTGACGAAGATACCTATCAACCGCCAGACCGTTGGATAATTCTTGCGAGTTTGGCTGTGGCTCTCCTTGGCATAGGAGTGATCTATTATGTCTTCACAGTTCCATTGGATTATTTGCAGACTTTTATGCTGGAGTGATGGAGTCTGGGTTAGTGGGTGATCTGACAACTTAATCAGTTTTAGCGATCGCTCCCGTATCCCTTCTATACTTAGGGCTAATTCTAAAGAATTTTAGATGAGTTATGAATTTGAATAATTACGAAACCGGATTTACACAGCAACCCGGTTTCTACACTCAATAATTCAGAACTTTTACCTTAAAGCATAAGCAGCAGAAAACACCTTCGTTTGTTTCGGTTGGATGTAGACACGCTGTCCCTTTCGTAGCTGAAGCTGATGGAACTGTTCTCGACTCAGATAAGCATTGAGCGTTTCACCAGACTGCAAAACTAACTCTACACGAATCTCCCAACCTAGATGAATAATTCGTTCAACAATGACAGATGTGTCATTCTCACTCGGTTCGGTCTTAATCAAAATATCATGTGGTCGCAGAAAAACTTTGTCACTGGGAGAAGTTGCATTTTTGTTGGGTACGATACCGACATGACTAGGTAGGACGTTCACGGGGCCAATAAAACTCATCACAAACGGTGTTGCTGGGTTGTCATAAATGTCAGCCGGACTCCCAACTTGTTCTACTCGTCCTTGATTCATCACTACAATTTCGTCAGCAACTTCCATTGCTTCCTCTTGGTCATGAGTGACGAATACGGTGGTGACATGAACTTCTGAATGCAGATTGCGTAACCAAACACGTAAATCTTTGCGAACTTTGGCATCTAAGGCCCCAAAAGGCTCATCTAATAATAGGATGGGAGGCTGCACAGCAAGTGAGCGTGCTAATGCTACGCGTTGTCGTTGACCACCAGAAAGCTGGGAAGGATAGCGATCGCCAAATCCCTGCATCTGTACCAATTCCAAAAGTTCCTCAACGCGTTGTCGTAAATGGTGTTTAGGATGCTTGCGAAGATCCATAGAAAAGGCGATATTCTCACGCACTGTCAGATGTTTAAACAGCGCGTAATGCTGAAAAACAAAGCCAATATTGCGTTGTTGTACGCTGCGGTAAGTAGCATTTTCACCCACTAACCAAATTTGACCTGCATCTGGTGTTTCTAATCCCGCAATCATCCTTAGTAAGGTGGATTTTCCTGAACCTGAAGGGCCTAATAACGCCACCAGAGATCCATTTTTAATCTCCAAACTTACATCATCAACAGCACGAAAAGTTCCATAGTGCTTAGAAATATTGTCTACCCTAATTCCCATAGTTCTCCGCTCATTCAATTTGGTACATAACTATATTTAACTACGGTTTGTTGATAGATTTTAAGTACTTGACTAAAATATTAACTACAAACTGGTATTAAATCTAAAGGAGATGTCCATGCATAGAAGATGCGTCCAGCCACAGTGGCAACTTTAGTTTTTCTAAGTAATTGAAACTAGAAAAAAGTTGCTGTGGTCTACCCCAGAGATCCAGATCAAACCAACCATCATCTTGCTGATTGGCTGGGAGTGATGCCGCAATAATATTGACCGTAATGCCGTAGCGAGAAACCAAATCAGAGATAACTGGTATTTGGTAATAGTCTTTCAAGATGCAAATTTGCAAGCGCAGTCTGTGAGATTGACCACTATAACCTTGATAGGCTTGAGTGTGCGAAGACGTAGCCAAAGGTGCAAATTCTCGTTTATTGAGTTTTTGGCTGGGAAATGGCTGAGAACTCAAATTATGCTGCATACTTCCAGCAATACTCAGCTGCATTAAATCTACTCCCAATTTCTGTAAGTACAACAGGCTACTACAGATGTGTTCTGAATTGCCTTGCAACTGTAAGTCAAACCAACCGTAGTTTTCTGTTGGTGTGAGCATCGCAGATGTGATATTAACGGTGACACCATAACGCGATACCAAACGTGAAATCACGGGTTGCCGTTGATAATGCTGAGGTATGCGAATGCGGCTATCAACTGGCGTAAGTTGAGGAGATTTCTTTTGAGACATAAAAATTAAGGAATCGAGAGGACATGGGGATTGGGGGATAAGGTGAATAAATAATCAATACCCAGTCCCTTTCAATGAGGTACGTTTCTATCTATTGCAGATATCCAGCCACATACTGACTCTATACTCCCTATATATAATCTACAGTTTATCGCTCCAGATATAGTATTTTGAGGTTTGGTAATACATAGTACAGATATCCAGATGAAATAGCAAGAGGAAACACCATAATCTCAGTCAAGAATACGGTGTTTGTAAAAATTTTAAAATTTAGTAAGAAATCTCTTTAATTAACTAAGTAAATAGATGTAACTAAATGTAAAATAAAATTTTTGTTCGTAGTGTTCGCGTAGCGTCTCGCAGAGAGCGATTTTTGCCTCTGTGTAAGGTTTTAAAGGGCGAAATCTCTATCTAAAATCAGCAGCAAATAGCGGTACATTTGTTGAAACGCTATTCGACACATAAATCCATCATTAAAGAATATACTGGTGGATTACCAAAATACAAATTAAAAGAAGCGATCGCCTATATTAACGATAACTTAGACCAAAATTTATCACTGGTGGAAATTGCTGCGATCGTCCAAATGAGTCTGCATTATTTTGCTAGTTTGTTTAAACAATCAACAGAAATTGTACCTCACGAGTATGTCACTAAATACCGAATTGAGAGAACAAAATATTTACTGACACAAGAATTATCAGTTACACAAGTTTCTCAACTAGTAGGATTTAAAAGTCAAAGTCGTTTTGCTAAAGTTTTTCGTAAATATATCGGTGTCACTCCCCAAACATTTAAGAAAGCACGTTGAATTTTTCGGAAGATTGCGCGAGACAAGATTATCTTGTTAAAGCTAGATTTATTTGATGAGTTATAATTTTGATTAAAAAAGAATCATCTAATGTCAATCGAACAAAATAAAGCTATCGTTCTTCAGTTCTACAAAGCTTTTGACAATCGGAATATCGACCAAGCATTAACACTTCTCGCCCCCAATTTTGTTGCTCACATGGCTGGTATACCTGATCCCCTTGATGGTGATGGTTTTAAGCAGTTCGGTATGGCGTTCTATTTAGCTTTTACTAATGGTCAACACACATTTAAGGAACTAATTATTGAAGGTGATAAAGTCGTTACTTATGGGACATTTACAGCAACACATCTTGGTGAATTTCAAGGTCTTCCACCAACAGGTAAGCAAATCAAGTTATCAATCATGCACATAGATCGCATTGAGAACGGCAAAATCGTGGAGCATTGGGGACAAGGCGATGCGCTAGGATTAATGCAACAATTAGGTATTGTTTTTATACCGGGCATTACACTTTTGCCGCATATCCTTCAAAGCTTTTTATCCAAGCTGTTTAAAAAATGCTAGAGAGCGATAAAAACTAATTTAACCAGATAAATTGGTTTTGGCACTGGCAAACATATATGCATCGGGATGGATGCCAAGATGAAGATTTTTTTGGCAACGTTGCTGCAACGATATGATTGGAGCGTGACACCAGAATATAAGACTATTAACTACCAGCAACCACTGTTTCAAGTAGAACAAAAACTACAGGCGCTACTAAAAATTCTTTGAAAACCATAGTAAACTTGACAGTTTCACTGCAATAAGAAGATTTTGTTCGTTATTGCTATGGATGGAAAATGATTTTACCAATCACCTGTTTTGGTTTCATCCCAGACTTCAAGTTCTAAGTCATGAAGGTATGTCAACCCGTTTTGAATTTGTGTATTTGTTCCTTGGAGATCAAGGTCAAACCAACCATCACCAACAGCATTGGCTCCCAGAATTGCCGCAGTAATATTTACAGTCAGACCGTAGTCAGACACTAGGCGAGAAATGACAGGTTGGGAGTGATAGCCCTTGGGAATCCTGACTCGAATCCGTTTATGGGTAAGCGTATTGTCACTAGCCATATCTAAATTATTCTAATTGCTGATCTGGATTGGTACGAAACTACTTTTACCTCTAATAGTAATTTTTTGATAGGTATTAAGCGGCTCATACCATATCCCACGATTTGCTTATAGTTATCGTTCAGATAACTTTTATAACTGCTTAAGTAGCTAGGCGTAAATAAATTAAAGTTTGTAGTGAGTTAGCGCGGTCTTCTCCCTTGGCGCTAGCCTCTCCCTTTGGGAGAAGGGGAGACGCCCGCCGTAGGATGCCCAAAGGGCTGTAGGGCGATAGCGCAGCGAAGCGCGAGTCCGCGAGCGTCTGGGGGTTTCCCCCATGAGCGACTAACTGTCTTCGCAGCGTTAGCGACGTAGGAGCGTCACCCGTTCGCGCAGCGTCTCCGTTAGGAGAAGGGTGAGGACTTTAGTCCTGATCATCCTTGTTTTGAGCGATGAATCGCTCTCTGCGAGACGCTACGCGAACACTACGAACTAAGATTTTTTTATATTTAATTATACCTAGCTACTTAATTGTCCTATTCAACATCTTTAATACGGGTTTTCCGTTCTAAAATCTCCTTCAGCACTAAAGTCACTACTGCTAGTAATGCCAACAATACAGCCGCAGAAAAAGCTGCCTCAGTTTCATACTGTTTATAAGCGTCTTCTACAAACAGTGGTAAGCTCTGAGTTTGGCTAGCAATATTGCCAGATACTACCGAAACTGCCCCGAACTCACCCATTGCTCTGGCATTAGTCAAAATTAAGCCGTAGAGTAAACCCCAGCGGATACTAGGCAAAGTAACACGCCAGAATATCTGCCAATCGTTTGCACCTAAAGTCTTAGCAGCTTCTTCTTGATCTTTGCCAAACTCCTCTAAAACAGGAATCACTTCTCTAGCGACAAAAGGCATACTAACAAATGCCGTAGCTAGCACCATGCCTGGAAAAGCAAAGATAATCTTGATATCATGTGCCTGGAGCCAAGGCCCAAACCATCCATTTCGTCCGTAGAGGAGTACAATCATCAATCCTGCAACTACGGGCGATATAGAAAAGGGCAGGTCAATAATGCTCAGAACTACGGCGCGTCCGGGAAATTTATGACGAGCGATCGCCCAAGCTGCACACAGTCCAAATACTGTATTTATAGGTAGAGTAATCAGAGCCAGTAACAATGTTAGTCCAGCTGCATGCAGAAAGGCGGGGTGTGTCAGGTTAGATAAAAACGGCCCAACTCCCTTTCTAAAGGCTTGGAAAAAAACGTTGAGTGCAGGGATGTATTGAACTAGGGCTAAATAGACAACTGCTATACCAATCAAAACTGTTGGAACCCAACTCTTCTGCTGTTTTGGCTTGACTATATCTGTATTAGACCCAGATGAGTGAAAACTTGGCTCATTTACTGTCATATCGTCTTGCCCACGCTTGTAAGAAATTAATTGCCAGTAATAGCACTAATGAAATTGCCAGTAGAACTACACCAATGACAGTTGCACCAGAATAGTCATACTGCTCTAAGCGTTGGAAAATTAATACAGGTGCGATTAAATCTTGGAAAGGCGTATTGGAAGAAATAATCACCGTTGAACCATACTCCCCAACTGCACGGGAGAAACCCAAAGCAACACCAGTCAAAATTGTCGGAAACAATGGCGGCAAAATCACTTTCCAGAAAGTTTGCCATTGAGAAGCACCCAGACACCAAGCTGCTTCTTCAATTTCCTGTTCCATTTCTTGAAGCACAGGTTGCACAGTTCTCACCACAAAAGGCAGTGAGATAAATACCATCGCTACCCATACACCCAAACGGGTGAAAGATACTTTAATTCCTAGAGGTTCTAGTAGCGAACCAATCCAGCCATTATTACTGTAAACTGTTGCCAGTGTTAACCCTGCTACCGACGTTGGCAGGGCAAAGGGTAAATCTACGGTGGCATCAATTACCCGTTTTAACGGAAAGTCATAGCGAACTAAAACCCAAGCAATCAGAGTACCAAAGATCCCATTGATGAAAGCCGCTAGTATTGACGTGACAAAAGTGACATTGTATGTTGCTAGCGCGATATCACTGGTTGCGATCGCCCAAAATCTCGCCGGAGGTTCTGTACTCGCTTTTAGGAACATGGCAACTATGGGGATAAATAACATCACTGTTAGATACCCTAGGGTAATTCGCCATGTCCAGGGAAGGTGCAACAACTGATGCAGAAATCCCTTCCAAGCTGGAGTTTTACGGTCAATTTCTACAGAAGGAGATAAAGTCATAGTCCAGAATTCAAAATTTAAAATTCACAAGAACTTTTCTTTTGGTAGTTAACAGTCAGTTATTTTGTCTACTAACAGTAACGGCTGACTATTAACTAAAACTAATTACCGTCTCCTTTGGGCTTGAATTTTATCAAACATACCTCCATCTACAAAGAACTTTTGATCAATTGCTTCCCAACCGCCAAAGTCCTGAACTGTACCCAGAGTTTTGACTTTGGGGAATTTATCTGTAGCTGCTTTAGTTTGGGCCACTTCCTCATTCGCGGGTCGAAATCCTAATTTGACAAACTCTTGTTGTGCTTCTGGAGTATAGAGGAATTTGATAAAACCTTCAGCAACTTCGCGGTTGCCGTGCTTATCGACGTTCTTGTCTACCACAGCGATCGGATTGTCGATAGATATGTTCACTTCAGGAACGACATAATCAACTTTCTCGCCCTTTTGCTGTGCCAAGAGAACTTCGTTTTCGTAATTAATTAAAACATCTCCCTGACCTTGCTTAGCAAATGTGTCAGTGGCTTCCCGCGCATCCTTAGTCAGGATTGGTACATTACTGTAAACTTTAGTCACATATTCAGTAGCTTTAGCCTCATCGCCACCAGTTTTAATTACGGAATTCCATAGTGCGAGAAAATTCCACCTAGCAATGCCTGATGTTTTGGGGTCAGCGGTAATCAGTTTTACATCACCTTTCACCAAATCTTCCCAGTTCTTGATGCCTTTAGGATTACCTGGACGAGTTATTAGCGCCGCCACAGATTTGGAGACAATGCCATTATTGGGAACTTCTTTCTCCCATCCTGGCTGAATCAATCCAGCCTTCTCAATCTTTTGGGTGTCTCCAGCCAATGCTAAGTGGACAATATCTGCTTCCAAACCATCGATAACAGCACGAGTTTGGGAACCAGACCCGCCATAGCTTTGCTTGAAGCTGACGGTTTGATTATGTTCTTTCTTCCACTGTTCTACAAACTTAGGAATGATGGCTTCGTGAGCTGCTTTAGTGACAGCAAAGGAAACCAGCGTTAGTTCAACATTCTGCTTGTTGGCAGCCACAGAGCTAGCCGCAGGGGCTTCAGTAGTCGAATTGCTGACATTTCCACCACAGGCGGCGAGTGCCACACTCAAAACGGCTCCTACTAAAAATAGCGATACAAAGCCTTTGAGCGAATTCAGTCTGAACCGTGTTCTTTGTTCAGCGTAGGCGTAGCCCGCCGGAGGCATCGCTTGTAATCTTTTCAGTGGGCGCTGCCACAAAGTCATCTCATATCCTCCTCTAAAACTACAGCTAATCGATGGGAATACAGTTATATACTGTTCATGGTAATAGATGATTGCAGGTATCCGATCGCAATGCAAGAGAATAACAGCACATTCTCGATAGAGAATATGGAGATTCTATCACCAGTTTGATGGTTAAAACTGTAATGAGTTTCAAGTATTAAATTGTCATCACAATTAAGCGGTAGAAGGCAGAAATGAGGAGTTAGCAGATGAAGCCTCTACGCAATTTGGTGAAAACCTATTTGAAATTAAAGAATCTCCGTCGCTTCAGCCCGGAAAGTATCAAGCAAATTTCAATGGTAAACCGTCCTGAAATACTAGTAGTTCTCCTAGTGGTATTGGCGTCCAAACTTCGTTGTCGGTCAGAGGGGTAGTGGCAATGACGGCGACGCGATCGCGCTCAGTAGTCAACTCTCGAAAATCTACGGTCATGTCTTGGTCAATCAAGTGAGCAGCGGCAAAAGGCGCTTGACGCACAATGTAGCTGAGCTTGGTTGAACAGTACGCAAAAAAGTGTTCCCCATCTGATAATAGGTAGTTAAAGATGCCTTTTGACGCAATTAATTCAGTAATTTTCCGTAAGACCAAGTACAATTCCTTAATGGTAGGCTCACCATCAGGAAAACTTTGTCGCAACGTTTCTAGCATCAAGCAGAATGCTTTTTCACTATCGGTGTTACCCACAGCTTGATAAAAGCCCATGTTTTCCGGTTGAAAATCTGGCAAATTTCCATTGTGGGCAAACACCCAATACTTACCCCACAATTCCCTGCGGAAAGGATGACAGTTGTGTAGGGCAACTTCACCCTGAGTAGCTTTGCGGATATGAGCAATTACATGGGTTGAGTGGATGGGATAGCTGCGTACGAACTCTGCTACTGGAGAAGCAACAGAAGGTTGGGCATCCAAAAACATTCGGCATCCCTTTCCTTCAAAGAAAGCAATGCCCCAACCATCGCTATGGTCATCCGTTTTTCCTCCCCGTGCAGAGAACCCTTCAAAAGAAAAGCAAATATCCGTTGGAACATTGCAGTTCATTCCGAGCAGTTGGCACATGGATGTTGAGCTTCTGAATTTTCGACTAATGGCTGAAGATTAAGATACTTCAGAATGCCTCAATAATTCTGGAGCGATCGCTTCAATCTGACAATTCAGATATTTTATCATTTGTCAAGGGCTAGAGAAAAAGAGTTTTGTGTTCTGTCTAACTATCTCATGGCGAATTACCTAGGCTCTAGCTGTGGGGAAAATCTCCGTAATTTTGAATCAGTGCAGAGATTGCGATCGCTCTGGGGTATCTCATAGCAAGAGTGACCATTCTTATTGTTTCCCATTGTTCAACACAGAACTATGAAGAAGTTTTGTGATCTCTGCTATTAAGAGAGTAGGTTCTACAGGCTTATTCACGTAGCTTTGAAAACCTGATGTCACAGCAAGGCTGCAACCTTCTTCAGAACCTAAAGCAGTTAAAGCAATAGCTGGAATCTTTTGTTGTTCTGAGAGTGTCATCTCTCTAATTTTGCTGATTAACGAAAATCCGTCCATTTCTGGCATGGCGATGTCAAAAATGAAAATATCAAATTTAAATTGTTTGATTGTCTCAAGAGCTTGTAAAGCTGATGTCGCTGTGATTACCCGACTACCGTAGCTTTCAAGAATACAGGTAGTTAAAAACAGACTATCGGCGTTATCATCTACTACAAGAACCTGTATACCATCCAGAGATTGAAAATCTTTTGTAACATCTAGAGGATGTAGATCTTCAGGGTTATTTGCCATGATAATATTGCCTCCTTAGTTGCCGTAATCAATTACGGAGGAAATCCACTAGGCAGCTAGCTCAGTACTGGCTGCCTAGAGGATATTTACTAAGCTACCATGACCTTAGTCTTATCTCTTAAGTAATATTTGTTAGTTGCTACAATGCTTTTTGTTCGTGTTATAAACTCTTGAGAAGAAGCTAACAGCATAATTGAGGTGATAGTATAAGCTTTTACCTCAGAATGCCAAAAACCCCGTATGTAATAGCTCACGGGGTTTTAAATTTCAGTACCTAGTTAATATAAGTCAGTCTTTATTTTGATTTTTCCTACAGCTCTGGCAACTTTTTCCCAGGCTCTAGCTGTATCAGGGTCTTGCCAATTGGTTCTTAAATGTTCAGCTTTCTCGTAACAAACTTGAGAAAGTATCTCTAACACACCAGATAGACTCATGCCATCAATCATTGTCTTTATATCATCTTTGTCGTACATTTTTAAAACTCCATATTGAAAATCTTTCAAATTTTTTAAACAGATTGGAGATAAAGTCATCATCCACGACACTTGGTTGTGATAATACCTGGGATCATGGTGTATGTACAAGTTTCAATGGAATGACATGAAAAGGACTGCATAAAAACTGGATATATATCTAGAGGCTAACTGCTATCTCCATTGACAGAGATGAGAGAACAACAAGAGATCATTCGGCTTGAGTCTTAAATTAAACTTCAGCAAGCTGGGATTAATTTAAAAACAGTTGTACGCGAAATCAATACTATCAAAGATGATATAGCACGTTCTACCAAAGCGAAAGTTACTCAAGCTCAAGCTGATGACAAGCGGTTATTAACAAGCGCGATCGCTCCAAGAGATTTTCACACAAATCAGCTTCATTAGTAACCCTTAATTAAACATTATTAATAACGCATATATCAGCTAATCTGTCAATGTAGAGTTTATACCCAAAAATTTTTGGCAAAGCAACCATAAAGATACCGCAGTGCTCAATAATCGGCTCACAAGATTTTTGATCACATTCAATATGATGATTCAAAAAATACCATTAATCTTTTCTTTTAGCTGCGGAATATCGCTGGAATTGCTCACAAAGCGATCGCGCTTGTTAAAGCCTTCCAAAATAGACTCACAATCAATCACAAATTCAGAACTACTTAAAACACAACTAAGCATATACAATTCTCAAGGTATAAGATGAAGCAATTAGGGGTAGACTTGTCGCTAGTGCCAATCAATGTTGGCTATACCCTGATTTTTTGAGAAAAAAGCTCGATGTTTCGAGTTATTAGCAGCAAGTATGGAGTCCTGAAGCTAAAATTCCGAGTTCAAAGGTTGAAAGTTGGAATTTTGAGGGCGATCGCAAAAACATCTAAGAGCAAATACTGGGCATAAATAACACACTTTCTGTCTTCAGAAGGATGGCAGAAAAGCAAATGCTTGACACGCTATAATCAGGAGTCGATAAATAAATGAAAAATGCCGCACATCTTACTGGTGGATGATGAAGCACCTCTACGCGAAAGCCTCACCTACACCCTGCAAAAAGAAGGCTACACAGTGACATCAGCAGCAGATGGGCATAATGCTATCAAACAGTTCCATAAGCAAGTACCGGATGTAATTTTGCTAGATTTAATGTTGCCAGAAGTTAGTGGCATGGAAGTTTGTTGGCGAATTCGGGCATTTTCGGATGTTCCCATTGTCATGCTGACAGCAAAAGATCAAGATATTGATAAAATTTGGGGTTTGGAAGCGGGAGCAGATGATTATGTAACCAAGCCATTCAATACTCGTGAACTGCTAGCACGGATCAAAGCAGTTTTACGTCGTCGTGGGGATTAGTTGATAAAAATGGGCTGGTTGCCTCGGATCAGATTAAATTCTATTCATGCTAAGTTGCTAGCCACTTACCTGCTGCTGACAACTTTAGGAACCTCCTTGATGGCAGGTTATATTTTGTGGTCGTTTCATGCATACTTCATGCAATCACGACAAACAGATTTAGGGAACTGGACAGATGCTCTGAGCGAAAGTGTAGCAGATGCTTTAGAAGAACAAAATCTTCAACGGGTAGAGCTGCTGGTGCAGCGGTATGGAGCACCGGAAACTGTAGCACTACGTATTTTTAATCAAAAAGGACGTTTACTAGCCACTTCTGCCGTACAGCAAGATAAACAGGTTACTGACTGGTACAAGGTTCCAGGAGTATGGGAAGCTCTGCAAAATCGTCCAGCACAGGGAGTTGCAAAAGGGGTTTTATCAACGCAAGATCGCCTCTACATTGCTAGACCAATTGTGCGTAATGGTCAATTATTAGGTGTGCTGCGAATGTCGATGACTCTAGATCAGCTCCAGCGTCAGTTTGCTAGGGTGATTTGGAGTGTTTTGGGAACATTGGCATTGACAATCTTGCTATGTGCGCTGATCAGTACTCGCCTAGCTCGCAGTCTCTCCAAACCGATTGAAACTATGCGGAATTTTGCGATTCGCTTAGGCAGTGGTCATTTTGGCGATAAGCTTGTTATTCGTGAGAACAATGAGTTAGATCAATTGGCGGCGGAGCTAAACCGGATGAGTGAACGGCTAGCTTCGCTAGACCAGGAGCGTAGAGCTTTTTTAGCAAATGTCTCCCACGAACTCCGCACCCCCATCAGCAACGTACAGGTAACGGTAGACGCGCTCAAAAGTGGCGCATACGAAGAACCCCAATTACGCGATCGCTTTTTCCAAACTATCGAGAACGAAATCAAACGCTTATCTCGACTGATTCATGACCTACTGGATCTAGGACGCCTAGAAGCAGGAGTTACTCAACTCGAACAGCAGACATTCTCACTTCGCGGTCTAATTAATCGTGCTGTCAATGCGATGGAACCTCGAATGCAGGCCATTGGCGTCTCTGTGTGCATCAACGTGGCTGACCTCAAACTACAAGGCGATCCAGAACGGTTATTACAGGCTGTTTTAAATGTGCTAGATAATGCTATCAAACATTCAATACCCGATTCTCAGGTCTTTATTTCTGGATTCACTGAAGGGAAACAAGCAGTAATTAAAATTCAAGACCAAGGAAAGGGCATTAGTGAGGGCGATTTGCCCCGAATTTTTGAGCAGTTTTATACAACAGATCCCTCTCGTAAAGGCACTAGCAACGGTTTGGGGTTAGCGATCGCCAAGCGCATTGTCGAAGCTCATCACGGCAGCATTACAGCCAGCAGCGCCACGAGTCAGGGCGCAACCTTTACAATTTGCTTACCGCTCAAAGCAAGAACAGACCTCAAATCAAATGTCAGTTTAAACAAAGAAGATACTCAGGTTGAGCTTGGTTGACACTTCCATCTGTATCTAATTTAGAAAGGGAGAGAAAAACCGATTATTTCGTAGAGACGTTGCATTGCAACGTCTCTACAGTGTTATTCAAATGTTGTCAAGAACTGTAACGCTTTTGATATAGTACGGTTATTGCGATCGCTCATAGCTATAAAACCGAACCTACTGAAATTTAACGTTGACCTAATGTGATAACTAGGAAGCTTAAGATTGAGCTTTTAAAAATTGAAGATTGCTTGAAACAAGTATACTGGTTGTCAGTAAAGCTACGAAGCTTGAAATTAAGCCTCCTAGAAACCCAACATTAAATCTTAGAGGTGATATATATGGCACTGATGCGTTGGAATCCATTCCGGGATATTGAACGCTTAGAACCATTCCGAGAAATTGAACGTTTAGACCCATTCCGAGAAATTGACACCTTACAGCGGCAAATGAATCGCCTGTTTGACAGGTTGGTATCAACTGATGGCGAGGAAAGGACTGGATTTACCTTCATTCCTGCTGCCGAAATCAAAGAAACTGAAGATGCAATTCACTTGAGACTAGAAGTACCTGGTCTGGAAGCAAAAGATGTAAACGTAGAAGCAACTCCTGAATCAGTTTCTATTAGCGGTGAGCGGAAATATGAATCCAAGACAGAAGAAAACGGTGTAACTCGATCTGAATTCCGTTATGGTAAATTCCAGCGAGTAATTCCGTTACCTTCTTTAATTCAAAACGACAAAGTACAAGCTGAATACAAAAATGGTATTCTCAGCTTGAACTTACCGAAAGCTGAATCAGAAAAACACAGAGCTGTTAAAGTTAATCTCGGTTAATTTTGTTAATTGAGTTAATCTCAAGCCGAAAGTAAACAGGATTGGCAGTGAAATTTTTAATCTAATAAATTCCTGTCAATCCTATTTTTTCCTCAGCGCCACAATTGCTCAAGCTGAAGAGGAAGATATATGGCAAAAGTAGTTGGAATTGATTTAGGAACGACAAACTCTTGTGTTGCCGTCATCGAAGGTGGGCAACCTATGGTAATCGCCAACGCTGAGGGGCAGCGCATCACCCCCTCCGTTGTGGCTTATACCAAAACCGGCGAACGCTTGGTAGGTCAAATCGCTAGACGCCAAGCAGTAATGAATCCGGAAAATACCTTTTATTCTGTGAAACGTTTCATTGGGCGCAAATACGAAGAAGTCACCCATGAAGCTACAGAAGTTTCTTACAAAATTCTGCGCGATAGCAACGGTAATGTTAAACTCGACTGTCCCGCAGAAGGTAAACAATTTGCTCCCGAAGAAATTTCTGCTCAAGTTTTACGGAAGTTGGTTGATGATGCTAGCAAATATTTGGGACAAAAAGTCACTCAAGCAGTAATCACGGTTCCTGCTTACTTCAACGATTCTCAACGGCAAGCCACCAAAGATGCAGGAAAAATTGCCGGTTTAGAAGTTCTCCGTATTATCAACGAACCCACAGCAGCAGCCCTTGCCTACGGTTTAGATAAAAAGCAAAATGAAACCATCTTGGTTTTTGACCTTGGTGGTGGAACCTTTGACGTTTCTATTTTGGAAGTAGGTGATGGTGTATTTGAAGTAAAATCCACCAGTGGCGACACTCACTTGGGTGGTGACGACTTTGATAAGAAGATTGTGGATTGGCTAGCTAATGAGTTTCAGCACAACGAAGGTATTGACCTGCGTAAAGATAAGCAAGCTTTACAAAGACTGACCGAAGCCGCAGAAAAAGCCAAAATCGAACTTTCGAGCGCCACTCAAACCAATATCAATCTCCCCTTTATCACTGCTACTCAAGAAGGCCCAAAACATCTTGATATGACGTTAACACGGGCTAAATTTGAGGAGATGTGTTCAGATCTGTTTGACCGTTGCCGCAAGCCAGTGCAACAAGCACTACAAGACGCTAAACTTACTAACGCTGAACTGGATGAAGTTGTGTTGGTTGGCGGTTCTACTCGCATTCCTGCCGTTCAAGAATTAGTGCGGCGGATAACGGGTAAAGATCCCAACCAAGGCGTTAACCCAGATGAAGTTGTAGCTGTTGGTGCTGCTATTCAAGCGGGTGTTTTGGCAGGTGAGGTGAAAGATATCTTGCTGCTGGATGTCACTCCCTTGTCTTTGGGTGTGGAAACTCTTGGCGGCGTAATGACCAAGATTATTAGCCGCAACACCACCATCCCCGTTAAAAAATCTGAAATCTTCTCTACAGCAGCCGATGGTCAAGCAAATGTAGAAGTCCATGTTCTCCAAGGTGAACGGGAATTAGCTAAAGATAACAAGAGTCTGGGAAACTTCCGCCTGGACGGGATTCCGCCAGCGCCTAGGGGTGTACCGCAAATCGAAGTTACTTTCGATATTGATGCTAACGGTATTCTCTCGGTGACGGCCAGAGATAAAGCTACAGGTAAACAGCAGTCGATTTCGATTACAGGTGCTTCCACTCTCGATAAGCGAGATGTAGAACGCATGGTGAAAGACGCACAAACTCACGCAGAAGAAGACAAAAAACGGCGTGAACAAATCGATACCAAAAACCTAGCAGACTCCTTAGTTTATCAGGCTGAGAAACAACTCAGAGATTTGGGCGATAAGGTGAGTGCTAGTGATAGGAGCCGAGTTGAAGGGCTAACAGCAGATTTGCGGGAGGCGATTAATCAAGATAATTTTGCTCGGATTAAATCTCTGACCAATGAGTTGCAACAAGCTCTGATGCAAGTGGGTAGTGCTGTCTATGCCCAAGCAGGTAGCTCTGCGGGTGGAGAACAACAAGCCGGAAGCCAACGCAATGATGATGTGATTGATGCCGATTTTGTGGACAACAAATAATCTGAGGTTGAAAGCGATCGCTCAATATGACAAGTAAAGGCAATTTGGTATGATTTAGGCGATCGCCAAAACATTAGACAAGCTAACGGAGCGATCGCTTTTTATACCAAGTTGCCAAAGATAGTATTTTGTCATACTGTTCCCCTTGGTTCCCGCAGGGTACGAAATGCAGTGTAGTTTACCCCTACTCTTAAGCAAGCCTTTACCCCGCCAGAGTTTCTCTGGCGAAGTATTAGGTTCATTCGTACATAACGTTCTCAGCTCTATTCATCCCTATCATCAACTTCTACCCTAATAGTGGGACGCGGACAGCGCCAATTGACTCCACCAGTGCCAACATCAGTGCAACCTTGAGCTTGCATGGCATCCCGCGAGACATTTTCTGGCTTATAAAATCGCCAACGCCTCCTGTTATCTGGGCCCGACTCAGCCCTGAGTGTGCGTGTATCGCGTCTGTAGTCACGCCTATCATTATCGCGCCAATCACTATCACGCCTATTATCGTCCACTTCTACCCTAATAGTGGGACGTGGACAGCGCCAATTTGCTCCGCCAGTGCCAACATCAGTGCAACCTTGAGCTTGCATGGCATCCCGCGAGACATTTTCCGGCTTATAAAATCGCCAACGCCTTCTGTCATCTGGCCCTGACTCAGATCTGAGTCTGCGTGTATCACGCCCGTAGTCACGACGCCCATTATCATCCACCTCTACCCTGATAGTGCGGCGTGGACAGCGCCAATTTGCTCCGCCAGTGCCAACATCAGTACAACCTTGAGCTTGCATGGCATCCCGCGAGACATCTTCTGGTTTATAAAATCGCCAACGTCCTCTGTCATCTGGCCCCGATTCAGCTCTGAGTCTGCGTGTATCGCGCCCGTAGTCACGACGATTTTGAGATATCAACAAGGGAGTAGAGGTGGACTTCATCTCTTGCGCGAAGACCGAGGACTGCCCTGTATTAATAGGAACCGCTGTCAGAATAGTACCACAAGCTATAAAAGTCATTAACTGAGTTAACCGACTTAATTTAGTAAAATCAGGCATCTATTTTCTCCGTATACAAAGTGTATATTTATTACTAATCTCCATGAATAGGAGACAGGAGTTATTAACTTAGCTGTTTTAAGGACGTGAGTAGATAGATACAATGTTGCTTATCTGGATTTCGATTTACGCTAAATTCACATTGCAAAAATTGTCCAAAATTCCTAAATGTTATGAAGATTAAGCAGCGATCGCTTAGAAGCTGAAGATATGGCGATCGCTAGTCTGGAAAAATAGATGCGATATTTCATCACTTTTGTGCTTGCTAAGATTGGTACAAGATGTCCATTTACGACGGAAATAGCTTTGTTAATGAACACCCCTCTTCCTTGTGGTAGAGGGGTTCAGCTTAGGGGTGGGGTATTTTTATGATGGGCAATTAGAGCCATTGGAAATAACTTGATTTGCCAGTCACGTGAATCGGAAGTGAAAAATCCCGCACTTCCCAATCCTCAACTCCCTAGATGACAGCGATGAAAATCGCTTGCGCCTACATCCTCACACATAAAATTCATCCCAATAAATCAAAATTAGGGGTTGAAGCGCGAATACTTTGGTAAGATTTCTACAATCTGTTTAAGTACCTCTCAAAGGTCTTAAAGACACTGTTGTAGAAGAGTAGTCTTATCCAGTTAAACTAATTTGTGCTTGCTTTCTCTAGGCAGAGTCAATGCTAGATGTAGTAATTAGAGGGGGGAAAGGAAAAGTCAATCCTTTTAACCCTTCCCGCTTACCCGGTCTTACCCGGCTTCTGTAAAAAGTCTATTGAGTTACATCACTGGCATGATGATTAGAGATTTTGTTCTAATTGAAGGCTAAGTACTCTGCATCCACATGCATCGCGTCAGGCAAAAACAGCTATTGATAAGCATTAGGAGTAGGAATTGTTTACCAAATCAAGCGCTATAAGATGGTGGTAGTGTGTGCTGAACGTGAATTATATGCTGAAGGGATAGCTGATGAGTAACTCTCATGTTGCTCTGCCAAGCAATATCTGTATCTTGTGGTTGGCGTCAAATTAATTAATTTGAATAAAACTTCCACGTAAACACACACTGATGCAGTTTCATTTGCTTGAATAGCTATATTGATAGGACATTGATACGACGGAAATTCACAATTCCTGATTATGGCAAGTAAACTCATTGATGTTAGGGAATATACTGTCAGGGCGCACAAAAGACAGATTCACACTCGTGTTTTCAACTTTGTCTGTAAAGAGTGTAATGAGGCTACAAAGCGCGAAACTTTTGGGCCGCGACCTTTATATTGTGAGACGTGTCGCCCTCCCCAAGCGCCTAAAAAATCCCAGCCAACAGCTCACAAGGCTAAACCTAGACCAATGTCTTATAAAAGTGACACCGATTTAAATTGATTAAAGCCTTATGACACCAAAAGGACAATTAGAACCACCTCCAGGTACATTTCTGTCTCCATTGTTGGAATTAAGAGACTACTATGCTCGCCTCACAGAAGAGTACGAACGCTTATTCGTGCAAGCGCGATCGCAACTCGACCATGTAGAAGCGTTGTTGTCTAACTGGTCTTTTTCAAATGCCAATAACCAGATATCTAGACTTGCGGCGATTGATGAGACTTCAAAACCTTCCCAAGAAGGCTCGCTACTATTTTTATCACCGCGTGATGATACCTCCCAAATCAACTTAGTCGAGTCTATACAGTCGGAGTTCAAAGACTCAGACAACTTTGAGATAGAAACCTCCTCTGTTGATACAGAAGAAAGTCAACCGCTAAGCACATCACCAGCCATAGAGACAGCTTCAGAGAGTAACGATAGCTCAACGAAGGTATCGGAAGTTCCGATGCTACCCCAGTATGAAGCTCTGTCTCGGATGGAAGCCATAAAACAGCTCTTGCAAGAATATATTGGGACTGTGTGTCATATAGATTTCATCGTGCGATCGCTTTACGGTGAATTAGAGTCCAATCTCTTCAAAGTAGTTAAAGGTAGAGTCCAATCTTCCCTTACCCAAGGAAGAGAGAGGGATGCCTGGGTAGCTGTTCCCGAAGAACCAGGTTGTTACACTCTGGATTTAAGCTTGATAATCCCAAATAATGGCAATGGTTCTGTTAGGAATATCAAACACAAAAAGAAGAAATCTTTTGTACCCCCAAAGACAAAAGTAGTACCAATGCTCAGAGCATTTGAGGGTCAATTTTTGATTGATGCCATCACCTCTCTCCTCGAACAAAATCCAGGCAAAGTTTTCAGCGTTGCAGAAGTAATCGCTGGAATTTATGGAAAACTAGATTCTGAGGAAATTAGAGAGATCAAAAACAAAGTGCTGAATGAATTATCTAGAGGTCATCGGACAGGTAGATTCTCTAGGGTTCCTGATCAAATCGGCTTTTACACTTGGGACTTCAATCTAGTATCCAAGGGAGGCTCACGTTGAACTATTTCTAGAAATGTCTCCTAAAACTTACTCGGATGAGAAGGTGCTTCTTGTTTTTAGATAAACGCAAATACTGCTGCAATGGCTACTCTAGCTTACGGAAAAGCCTGCGGCAGACAGGATGCAAAAATCACGCCTCTACATCCAATTTTGAAAATGGGTTTGGTGAAACCCTAAATTCCATATACAGATACTTCCTATGGGTGGGAAGTATCTTATATGGGATAATCCTCCAACTTCCTAAAAGTGATATATTGCAGCATTCATTTTATGAACGCAAGCAGTCAGAGCAAGTTTTTTGGACTTACAAAACTTTAGCGATATTTTTTTGAGTACATGGCACTAACTCTAATCCAAGGCAACTTTATAGTCATCAAAGCTGCACCTGATGGCGATTCCATCCGTTTTTATCCCAACAACCCCAAGCTGTGGGAGAAATTGCCAACACGAGTCAGACCTAACCGCGCGGGAGGTGTACAGCTACGCTTAGATAGCATTGATACCTTGGAAACACACTTCCAGGCTAGAGGAGGTATAGGTATGCAGCACCAACCGCTGGAATTTGCTCGTAGTGCAGCCAGCGAGTTACTGAAATTTTTGGGTTTTAAAAAGATTACCCGTAATGATAACGAAGTAGTCACTGCGGCAGAACCAGAAGAAGTGCCTGGTTTTATACTTACCCGATTTGCAGACATCTATGGTAGAGCCATAGCTTTTGCCTTCAAAGGCAATTCAGACCAAGAGGATGGTAGTAGCATCTATTTAGATAAATCGTTACTCAAAAAAAGCGCCAACTATCATCTTTTGGCTAAAGGGTTCGCTTATCCTACCTTTTACTCGAAGTTATATCCTGATATCCGCCAGGAACTAGCTAGTGTCACCGCAAAAGTTCGTAAGGAAAATAAAGGTTTATGGGCAGAAGACAAGACTAAAAACGGTTTTGTTTTAGAAGAATTAGAAACTATTACTGAGAATGTTGTCATTCTACCAAAACTATTTCGTAGGCTCCTCGGTTATCTTGCAATCAATGATGGCAGTGTAGCTCTAGACGGATTTTCAAATTACCTTGAGTCACTCAACGATCGCTTGGTGATTCTCCCAGAAGGTCATATTACTGGATTTGACTTCGTGGTTAAAGTCGAGGGTCAGAATATCAAGTTAACTACTCAACCTGAAGATTTGGTGTTTATGGAAAAATAACTCACAGGGCTGGTTCATTCCCGTGTGTATACCAAAAACTAATAGTCTGAGACTATAAAAATTAAGTCTGCCTAGTATGTGTAGCGCTCTATTTTGAAGTAGAAAATTTAGTTGTATCTAATACTTCGATGCGATCGCTGATATCGTCTCTGGATTTCCTGCTTTTAACTTTGCAGTGCAAGTAAATTTAAATTCAGCTTTGAATTGCTTGATAGCTGCTGTATTTCACGAATTTTTAGAGAACCTAAAGATGAGCAAACCATAAATTCTATTTAAAGAATTTATGAACTCTAGTGTAAACACTAGCTTTTTTTGATAACTAAAGTATTCTCACTGTAGTGCAAAAAAGTATTCATATTGATTGAGTACCTACCTACATGAGCTAAATCTCAAGGATTCAGTTCATTCACTTGGAAGCATTACAGCTATGCCTAAAAAAAATATTTTCCACAAAATTACTCAAGCTTTAGCCGCTAGTGCCACCATTTCTCTGGCGATCGCAGTAGAATTACCTAAAGCCAGAGCATTTTCCCTGATTCAGGAAGATTTATTTTTTGGACGCAATATTGCTGGAGGTGGAGAGGTATCCGAGAGCGAGTTTCAGACGTTTGTTGACGATGTAATTACCCCTCGTTTCCCCGCTGGGCTAACTATTCTTAATAGCAATGGGCAATTCCTGGATAGTACAGGAAGACTCATCAAAGAATCTACCAAAGTTGTTACTCTCTTCCGAGAAAACACTTTACCAAACGAAGTTTCTATTAGCGAGATTGTCAAGACTTACCGCAATCAGTTCAACCAAGAAAGTGTTTTGCAAGTAGCAAACAAAGACGAACTTACGGTTAGCTTCAGTTCAGGTGAGGATTTATTTAATAACAGTTCAGTTCCAAAATTCATTCAAACGGAATTATTTTTTGGGCGTAATATTCCTGGAGGTGGCGAAGTATCTCAGAGCCAGTTTCAGGCATTTGTTGATAGTGTGATTACCCCTCGTTTTCCAGCCGGATTAACTATTTTTGATGGCAATGGGCAATTCTTGAACAGCACTGGAACCACTATCGAAGAACCCTCGAAGGTTGTCACCCTACTTTTAGAAGATGGCTTGAGCAATGAAACCGCAGTTAACGAAATTGTAGCGGCGTATCGCCAACAATTTAATCAAGAAAGTGTTTTGGTTGCAGCCAATCAAGATGTAAAAGTTAGCTTCGGCTTAGGAGATGACCTAATTGACAACAGCCCAGTTCCAGAACTAATCCAAGCAGATTTATTTTTTGGGCGCAACATTCCGGGAGGTGGAGAAGTATCTGAAAACGAGTTTCAAACGTTTGTTGATAGTGTGATTACCCCTCGTTTCCCAGCCGGCTTAACAATTTTCGATGCCAATGGGCAATTCCTGAACAGCACTGGAACCCTTATTGAAGAACCCTCAAAGGTTATTAGCCTGATCTTTGAAGATACTCTGGATAACGAAACTTCTATTAATCAAATTATTGGAGCGTACCTTCAACAGTTTAATCAAGAAAGTGTGCTGACAGTTGTTGATGAAGATATCCGTGTGCGTTTTGTAGAGTCTGAACCTGTTCCAGAACCTTCTTCTATTGCTGGAGTGCTTCTATTTAGCACTTCTATAATCGCTTTGAGACTAACAAAGAAACGTCAGAAGCAACATTCTTCAATTAAGTGAGTAAAAGAATACCAAAAAGTCAATAGTAGTAAGTAGCTAGGCATAAATAAATTAAAGTTTGTAGTAAGGACTTTAGTCCTGATAATCATTGTTGAGTTCAGTTACAACCAAGCCTTGAGTATGAGCATTGGGAAAAGATTTTCTATCAAGATGCAAAGACGCAAAGCAAATCTTTGCGTCTTTGCGTAAGGTAATTAGCTGCCCTTGGGTACAGTATCTCCAGGCCCAGCTGTAACAATCACCAGATTCTCCGGTCTAATTAAATCCTGGATTGCCTGCTGCACTTGAGGCATAGTGACTGCCTGAATGCGCTTGGGAAACTCTTGGATTTCTGCTCGTGACAGTCCGAAGACAGCATTATCCAAAATGATACTAGATACATTACTAGGATTAGCTAAATCCACGGGGTAGCTGTTACTAATTGAGCGTTTTGCTGTATTCAATTCTGCCTCAGTCACTCCTTGCTCACGTAACTGTTTGAGTAAAGCAAGGGTGCTGGCGATCGCTTGAGGGGCATCTCCTGGAGCAGTCTGCATTTGAATTAAGAACGGGCCGGGATTGATTCCCGCTGCAAATCCACTGTAAATCCCATAGGTCAAACCCTGGCGATCGCGCACCTCCGTACCCAAGCGGCTAGATAAGGTATCGCCACCCAAAATCTGATTCAGTACTAGTGCTGCATAGAAACGCGGGTCTTTTCGAGAAATGCCGTTATAGCCAATGTAAGTAACGGCCTCTGCCTTACCGGGAATCACTTTGTTTAAACGTGTCAAAGTTTGCGGTAATGGTACTGTGGGTACGTTGAGAACAGGTGGCTTACCTGTGGCTTGCCATTTGCCGAACTCCTGATTTAGCAACGCTTTTACCTTAACTGGCTCAAAGTCTCCCACTAAAGCGATCGTTGTGGTGTCAGGGCGATAGTGTTCCTGATAGAAGCGGAGCAAATCATCACGAGTAATGCTCTTTAAACTCTCGACTGTCGGAAAGCTGTAGAACGGATGACTTTCCGGGTAAATAGCCTGCTGGAATACTCTTC
Source organism: Nostoc sp. B(2019) (assembly GCF_010091925.1). Classification (GTDB taxonomy): domain Bacteria; phylum Cyanobacteriota; class Cyanobacteriia; order Cyanobacteriales; family Nostocaceae; genus Komarekiella. The sequence continues at coordinate 95,472 of NZ_WVID01000014.1, forward strand.
GTCCCAGTCCACTGGGGTCATCTAACTGGACTTTGAGACTGGTTAATGCTCGCTGACGACTCAGTTCCAACTGGTCAGCTGGTAAAGTAGCATTTTTGACTACATCACCCAGGGTTTGAATCAATATTGGCAGGTTCGTCGAAAGTCCATGACCACTAATGCTGACTCCTTCGCGGCTAGCACTGAAATCTAGGCCAGCTCCCCGGTCTTCTAAGGTTTTCGCTAAGGTGAGAGCATTCTTAGTCTGCGTTCCATTCATTAAGTTGTTAGCAGTCAGATTTGCTAATCCGGCTTTTTGATTGCCATCAAATTCACTCCCAGCGTCAATTTGTCCGCTGAGATTAATGGTGGGAACGCTTTTATCTGGTAATAACAGAACTCGTAAGCCATTTGCTAGAGTGAACTGTTCAGGTAATGATTTTTTATTGGAATCTGTAGCTGATGTGGCGGGTGGTAGGTATTTCGCCAGTTCTGCTGGGTCTACAGGCTTACCGGGGCTGAAGTTTTCCACAGTCCGACCAGAACCAACATTAGAAGTCCCTGGTTTACCATCTGGTTGGGTTGGCTCAAAAAAGCCGATAGTTTGTTTAGCTGGATTCAGGTAAGTTTTCGCAACTCGTTGTATCTGTGCAGGGGTTACTTTGGCGATCGCAGCCAAATACTGTTCAATAAAACGATAGTCTCCGGTGATAGTTTGGTTATACCCCAGTTGACTTGCCTGACTGGTGATGTCTTGATTACCCAATATAAATGAGGCTTGTAGTTGCGTCTTCGCCCGGTTTAATTCTTCTAAGGTAACTGGCTGTTGTTGCAGTTTTGTCAAAGATTGCTGGAGTACCTGAGCAATTTTTGCTAACTCTTGACCTGGAGCCGCCGTAGCATTAATCTCATACCAACCGGGTTCAATGAGTTCAGCAGCACCGCCACTAACTGAACTGGCGAGTCCAGATTCCACCAAAGCCTGGTAAAGCCTGGAACTACGTCCACCTGTAAGGATGGCATCCATCACATCGATCGCTGGTACATCAGGGTGCTTGATATCTGGTAGCGGATAAACGGTTTGCAATAGTGCTGCACTTCCGGGTTGCTTCAAAACTATTGGCGCTTTTTGAGTAACAGACGTAGGCGCAGTCACCGGAGTAGAATTTTTAGCCGCAGCCGTTTTGCCTCGTTTTGGCAACTTCCCGTAAGTTTCTTTAACAACTTTGAGGACAGGTGTTGTGGCAAAATCCCCTGTAATCACCAAAGTGGCATTATTTGGACTGTAGTAGGTTTGGTAATAATTCTGTACCTGCTCTAGAGTGAATTTCTCTACATCAGCTTTTGTCCCCCCCACAGGTAAACCGTAGGCTCTATTGGGGAAAGCACTTCGCATCACTGCTTCACTCAGACGGATATTAGGAAAATTTTGATACCCTTGTAACTCTGAGATCACCACTCGCTTCTCACTTGTTAGCTGATCAGGGCCAATCAAGGCATTTTCCATACGATCAGCTTCCAAAGTCAGCAGTGCTTCGAGTTTGTCTTTCTGCACTGTACCAAAGTAGGCTGTTTCGTCATAGCTGGTAAAAGCATTGAATTGACTACCCAACGCACTAAATAGCCGTCCAAACTGCACGGGACGGTCAGTAGTGCCTTTAAACATTAAATGTTCTAATTGGTGAGAGATGCCATTCATCCCGGCTCCTTCATTACGTGAGCCTACTTTATACCAAACTTGCACACTCACCACTGGAGCGGTATGGACTTCCTTAGTTAGCACCGTTAAGCCGTTATCCAACACTGTTTTTTGCACACCTTGGGTGAATGAGGGAGCAGACACGGGTGCGACTGCTGTTGGTGTTGCAGCATTGGTGAAAGTGCCCGAAAGCGGCACAACACTTAGGAGAAGACTGAGTAAAAGCCCGATAAGCATATATAAGCGTAGCTTCATAAGCAATGCAAAATTCAATTAAAGAACAAATGCAAAGTTGATATTTCCAAAATTCAAAAGCCTCTCATTTTTAATTTGGCATCTGGCTAAGCAAGTATTTAGAGCAAAAGCCCAGAAGTAGCTCAGCAAGCTATTGCTACAGGTTTTCCACCTATTAGTTTAATGAGCGATCGCCTTTATAGACTGGTAACTATTTAATAGTAAATTATGTTTCAAGTTCCCATCAGGCTAGAAAAATTGCAGACATTCTCAATTACTGATAACGAAAATCTCACGCAAAGACGCCAAGCCGCTAATAAAAAACTTTGCGCCTCCGCGTCTTTGCGTGAGATAATCATGCTTAGTTTAAACTTCAACATCTAAAGTACGCACCAAAAAAGCCCACTTATCTGCGGCTTCCTCGATAATTTTAGCTGTGGGTTTACCAGCACCATGTCCCGCCTTCGTCTCAATTCTAATTAGCGTTGGTGCATCACCTGCTTGAGCGGCTTGCAAAGCTGCGGCAAATTTGAAACTATGAGCAGGGACAACGCGATCGTCATGATCGGCTGTGGTAATCAAGGTTGCTGGGTAAGCTGTCCCTAGTTTGATGTTGTGCAGTGGCGAATAGGCATAAAGTGCTTTGAACTCTTCTGGGTTATCCGGCGAACCATATTCGGAAGTCCAAGCCCAGCCGATGGTAAATTTGTGGAACCGCAACATATCCATCACGCCTACTGCTGGCAAAGCTGCACCAAACAAATCGGGACGCTGCGTCATACAAGCACCTACTAGTAAGCCGCCATTACTACCACCTGCGATCGCTAGTTTTGCAGGTTTTGTATACTTATTAGCAATCAGCCACTCAGCTGCGGCAATAAAGTCATCAAAGACATTCTGCTTTTTCTCTTTCATTCCTGCTTGATGCCATTCCTCGCCGTACTCGCCACCACCCCGGATATTGGGCATAGCATAGACACCACCCATCTCCAGCCACACCAAGAGACTCACAGAAAAACTAGGTGTCATTGAAGCATTAAAACCGCCATAAGCATAGAGATAAGTGGGATTATTTCCATCCAATTGAATGCCCTTTTTGTGGGTGATAAACATTGGCACTCTGGTATTATCTTTGCTGTGATAAAAGACTTGTTTTGTTTCGTAGTCATCAGGATTAAAATCTACATTTGGCTGACGGAAAACCTCACTTTTTCCTGTCACCATGTTGTAGCGATAGATAGTTCCTGGTATAGTAAAGCTGGTAAAACTATAAAAAGTCTCAGTATCATTACGCTTACCACCAAAACCACCTGCCGAGCCAATTCCGGGTAATTCGACCTCACGGATAAATGCACCTTTGAGGTCAAAAATTTTGATTTGGGTATAAGCATCTTGAAGATAATCAGCAACAAATTGGTTATTAAGTATGCCAACACTTTCCAAAGTTTCTGCTGATTGAGGAATGATTTCTTGCCAATTTTCTGACGCTGGGTTTTTGGTATCAATAGCAATAACTCGTCCTCGTGACGCATTTAAATCTGTGCGGAAATAGAAGACGCTATCATCATTATCGATAAAACTGTAATCTGCTTCAAACTGATTAACTAGTTCTACTACTTCAGCATTAGGATTAGTCAAATCCTTGTAGAAAACCAAATTTTTGGGGTCAGTTCCCAGCCAAACTGAGATAATTAGATAACGTCCATCTTCAGTAACATCTCCACTAAAACCCCATTCTTTCTGATCAGGACGATGATAAATTAATACGTCTTCTGATTGGGGTGTACCTAATCGGTGATAATAAAGCTTTTGATAATAGTTAACATCTTCTAATTTGGTTTTTTTGTTCGGCTCATCGTAACGACTGTAGAAAAAGCCATTGTGATCATGTGTCCAGGATGCACCAGAGAATTTAATCCAGTTCAATTGGTCTTGCAGGTCTTCACCAGTTTCAACATCGCGCACTTTCCACTCTTGCCAATCAGAACCAGACGTAGATAGACCGTATGCTAAAAGTTTACCGTCTTCGCTAATAGACAATCCCGCAAGGGCAACAGTGCCATCTTCTGAGAGTTTGTTGGGGTCGAGTAAAACTCTAGGTTGAGCGTCGAGTGTTTTTAGTGTGTAGAGGACGCTTTGGTTTTGTAGTCCATCGTTTTTGAAATAAAAGTAGCGTTCGGTGGAACCGTCTCCCAGAGATTCGCCTTCTTTGAATGGGATGCCATATTTTTCATAATCCCAAAGTTTGGTAAGGCGCTGTTTAATTTTTTCTCTGGCAGTAATTTCGCTTAGGTAAGCAAAAGTAACTTTATTTTGTGCCTCAATCCAAGTTTTTGTTTCTTCAGAGTCAGGATCTTCTAACCAACGGTAAGGATCTGTAACTAAAGTACCGTGGTAATTATCAGCTTGGTTACTCTGGCGGCAGGATGGATAAGTTAGACGTTTTTCAGAGTAGGGCATAGTCTCAGGTCAAAAGTGTGCTTTACATACTATAAAGATAGACTCAATACTTGAGTCATACACTTGCCAAACCTGTGGGAAAAAGTTTCCTGTTGTTGGGCAGGGTGAGAGTCTTGTATTCTGGATGCAATGTCTTCTAGGAAACGAGCAGGATGGAAGAATATCTGCAAGCGAGTGAAGTTATTGACTGGCAACATCCCACAGTTCTAAAACTTGCGAAAAAGATTGCATCAAAACATCAAACATCAGAAGCGATCGCAAAAGCTTGTTTCGAGTGGGTACGCGATGAAATTTATCATAGCTATGACTATCAAATGAATCCTGTAACCTGTCGAGCTTCAGACGTACTTAAATACAAAACAGGTTATTGTTATGCAAAGAGTCATTTGCTAGCAGCACTACTCAGAGGAAATAGCATTCCAGCAGGATTTTGCTATCAGAGATTACGTATTCATGACAATGGTGAACTTTATAGTTTACATGGTTTAAATGCAGTGTACTTACCTAAAATAGGTTGGTATCGTGTTGATGCAAGGGGAAATCGTCAAGATGTTAACGCTCAATTTGTCCCTTCAAAAGAACAATTAGCCTTTAGGATTCAATTTCCCCAAGAAGCAGACATTCAAAACATTTTTTGTGAGCCATTGCCAGTAGTTGTAGAAGCTTTACAAACTTCCAGTACATGGGATGATATGCTTCTTAAGCTTCCAGATATTCCCTTAGAATTATTAGAAAAGCATGGTTTTGTTTTGAGAGTTGATGTTAATCAACAGCAAATTAATCAATTGGCGGAATAGGAGTTAACGCCAACTAAGCAATACTTTAGTTACTAAGCATTACTATTACTATTAACGAGTTTCTCCCCTTTCAGCATCCGCGCCGCAGCTTCAAGTAGAGCTTCCTCTAGGTAGGGCTTAGTAAAGTAGCCACTAGCACCAAGTTGAACTGCCATTTGTCTGTGCTTGTCTGCACCACGCGAGGTGAGCATAGCGATCGGCAGGTGGTTGAGGTTAGAGTCTTTCTGGATGCGAGAGAGTAACTCTAGACCATCGCAACGGGGCATTTCAATGTCGCAAAATACTATATCGCAAGGCAAACCGGAGCGGAGTTTATCCCAAGCTTCCTGTCCATCACGCGCCTGCTCTACGCGATAACCTGCCTTGTTAAATGTTAGGGAGAGCAATTCTCGGACTGTAATTGAGTCATCAACAATTAGCACAGTCGGGTCAATCTTCACAGCAGGTGGGTCTATAGGAGTACCTTTCTGTTGCCAAGAACTGCCACCAGTTTGTGTAGAAATCCGTCCTTGGAAGATGTCAATTATTTCTAGCACGTCAGCAATGGGCATAATACGACCATCACCTAGGACTGTAGCACCAGCTACACCAATGGGTTTAGGTGCTGGCCCTTCAAATTGCTTAATTACAATTTCTTGTTCGCTCAGCACCAGATCAATTTGTAGGGCAATCAGAGTACTGGCCGATCGCACCACGATAACAGAAACCATGTCATCATCTCGATTACCACCATAGACATTACCACGGCTAATCTGGCGATTAAAGGTTAAAAGTTCCTTCAGAGGTCGGAATGGCAGCAGTGTATCACGCCAGGAAATAAACGATTGCCCATTGGCATTATGCTGGATATTTTTGAGTGGTATGTCTAGCGTATCTTCTACACCGTCCATAGGGAAGGCAATACGCGCTTTATCGGAAACGCAGCAAAGGGCTTTACAAATACTCAGAGTCAGTGGCAGACGGATGGTGAAGGTGGTTCCCTTACCGAGAGTGGAATCGGTGTTAACTGTCCCACGAATTTCGCTAATCTCAGAGCGAACTACATCCATTCCCACACCTCGACCAGAAATTTCATCTGCTTGGTCTTTGATTGTAAAACCAGATTGGAACAGCAGATCGTAGACTTCTAGGCGAGAGATGGTTTTTGCCTGAGCTTCTGTAATCATACCAATCTTCACCGCCTTGGCCTTAACTCGTTCTGAATCAATACCTGCGCCGTCATCGCCTACGGAAATGATGGTTTGGTTGCCTTGGTGAAAGGCACGAATGGTAATGATTCCTACAGGTGGTTTACCGATGGCTTGCCGTTCATCTGGCGTTTCAATACCGTGAGCGATCGCATTATTGAGCATGTGAGTTAGCGGATCGGTTAGATGATCCAAAATCATCTTGTCAATCAAGGTATCTCCACCTTCAATCACCAACTCCACTTGTTTGCCACACTTGATAGCGTTGTCGCGCACTCCTCGCCGCCAGCGATCAATTGTTTGGGCAAAAGGCACCATTCGCGCTCTTGTTAGCCCTTCTTGTAGCTGGGTAGTTACCTGGCGGAATTGCCGCGCCACTCGTTCGGTTTCTTCGGTAACAAAGTCAATATCACTAGCCGACTCACGCACCCGCACAATGCGCTCAATCATCTGTTGGGATAATGTATGGAAAGGAGTAAAGCGATCCATTTCTAGCTCGCTAAAACCTCTGTCCGAATTGGAGTCCTGGGATGGGATGCTAGAGTCTTTGGTTTTGCGGCCAGCGAGCAGAGAGGCTTCCAGTAGCGATCGCTCATACAACTCCTGCATCCTCGCCCCTACATCTGAGAGTTGTTGCACCTGAATCAGCAAGTTATCTAGTGCCTGTCGCAGCCGTTCATGATCCTGCTCTAAGGTATTCCGATTTACCACCATCTCCCCAACTAAATTGCTCATATCATCCAGTTGCTTGACTGGAACCTTCATTGTTTCTTCAAATCTCGCAGCACGACGAGTAGAGGGGCGTGGAGTTTTTCCTGTATTCGATTTTACAAGTGATGAGTGGGATATTGTTTGATCCGCTTCTGCCAGTAACTTTTCCAAATCACCAAATTCATCCTCTATGCGCGGCAATGAAACGGTGTTGACAGGCGGTATCAAGACAGGTTGAGTTCTGAAGGACTGCTGATAGTTAGATATGGTTGCTGTCTCAGTGTTATCTTCACCTAGCAATGCTTCCAAGGCAGCAAAATCCACTTCTGGTATGGAGGTAGCATTGGAGCTGGGTGCTACTTCCTCTCCTAGTAATGCTTCCAAGTCGGCAAATTCATCTAGGATAGGGCTGTCATTTTCTAGAGCAGCTGCTTCAACTGATGTTACCTCCAATTCTTCAGTTGAGGTAACAATAGTATTCTCTGCCTCATTTACTAATGCAGGTTCATTTGTCTGTTCTAAATCCCATACATGCTCAGACAAATCTGCTTCGAGATTTTCATCAGTTTCTAGATTTAACTCATCTAAGCCTGCTATTATCGGTTCTTGAATAACTGTTTGTGTAAAATCATTGACGGCTTGCAAGTCAATGTTTGCCGTGTTTTCTAAATTTTCTACTAATTCTTCTTGGTTCGTAGCTTCTGTAGCCAATAAATCATTTTCTATATTATCTGTAGTTTCAATTTGAATATAAGTGAGGTTAGCTACATCCTCAGACAGCAGTTGTGAATTTTCATCTGTGTTGTCATCGAAAGCATCGAACAAATCGCCTGGCTGCGTCTGGGGTGATGCTAAGTATGAAACTTCTCCAAAACTTATATCTAAAGAAGTTTCTGTAGCTAATAAATCATTCTCTGTATTATCTGTAGTTTCAATTTGAATATAAGTGAGGTTAGCTACATCCTCAGACAGCAGTTGTGAATTTTCATCTGTGTTGTCATCGAAAGCATTGAACAAATCGCCTGGCTGCGTCTGGGGTGATGCTAAGTCTGAAACTTCTCCAAAACTTATATCTAAAGAAGTTTCTGTAGCCAATAAATCATTTTCTATATTATCTGTATTTTCAATTTGAATATAAGTGAGGTTAGCTACATCCTCAGACAGCAGTTGCGAATTTTCATCTGTGTTGCCATCGAAAGCATCAGAAAAGCCAATTTCCACATCAGCAAATGTTTGGGGATCTACAGATGATATCTCTGTGGACTGATTGGTAAATTCTGGTATAAAATCCAAAGCCTCTGGTTCTTGCGATAAGCTGCGAATCTCTCTAGGAGTTACTGACTCTCTATGACTTACTAAATCTACGCTATCTATGTTTTCAAGTGCGGAGCGCTGTACGCTGTCTTCTGTTATGGGAGAAGGTGAGTTGTTTGGTGCTAAATCCTCAAATAAATCATCTTCAGCATCTAAAGAAAACAGCATATCTTGCTGTTGCTGTCGCTGCTGGAAAGTGATATCAAAATCTTCTAGATCAAAGCTAGCTGGTATGGATTGCTGACTATCGGTGAAAATGTCGTTAGCAGCCGCAGCAAACAAACTCTCCTCTAATGCCCTTGCTACGTCTTGCTCAACTACAGAATCGAATTCATGCTGTTCTGCTGTGATTTCTGGGTTCCAGAAGGTGCTCAAGTCATCCTCTGAGTGAGAAAGCTCGGATGCTGTTATCGAAGGAGTATCAAATAAATCACTAAGTTCTAACTCACCTGTAGATGGTAGTGTATATTCTTCTGTTTGATTAAATAGACTTTCCAAAGATAAGCCTGGCTGGGGCAAGGTAGATGATTCTATGTAGTCATTGGGGGTAATTTCCTCTACCCAATCTGCATGTCCCGTTTCTAAAAATAATTCATCAAAACTATTTTGTTGGTTGGTGGATAGTTCTATGCTGGCGATCGCCTCAACCTCTGGTTGAGTTACTTCGCTTATAAGCAGTGGTTGATCATCTAGTGCTTGTAACAATAAATCTTCAACTACATCGTTTTGGTTGGCACTATTTTGAGTCTCCGCCGGAAATTGCTCTGAGTCGCCAGAACTTTCCGTAAATTCTTGTAAAATATCTAAAGGGGAAGCGTCTAAATTTATATTAGAAGTTGCAATATTGCTAAATTCTACGGTCGTAGCAGGTATTTGTTGATTTTGTAGTTCTTGATTCTCCTTGTCTAGGAAGTTGTCACCAAATAATAAGGATAAGTCTTCTGTTTCAGTTGTGGTTGTTGGATGCTGCTCGTTGCTTGTGTCTTCATCAAACGAGAGTAAATCGGATAAATCGCTATCAGCATCCTCATCCTCAATGTCACTGTGACTGAAGTCAATTCCTAATTCATCGGTAGCAACAATCTCTAAAATTTCCTCTTGTTGCCAGGTTTCATCTAGATCGGGAGTTTCGCCTTCAAATAAATCGGCAAGCGTGTTTAATTCAGCTATGCCTACCTCTGGCCCATTGGGGTCAATATTACTATTAAGCGGATGTATCTCATCTTCATGATCAGACAAGGAGTTAATAGAAAGATTAGCCTGAGTAGCAATATTTTCTGATGTTGCTTGTAATTCAATAGAGGTCTGTTCTTCTGAGGCGTTGACGTAGCGATCGCCTGTATCCTCATCGAGGTTAAGTTGCTCTGTTAGCTCAGACAGGCTACTTATGCTGTCTTGTAGTGGTAAGTTAACTAACTGCTCGGCGTTATCAGTAGTATCGAGTGCATTAGCAAATAGAATTGGCTCTGGCGTAGTTGATAGTTCTGTCAAAACCGCAAACTGTTCATCAACCAAATCAGGAGTAATTTCTAGCAACTCAATTTCTGCAAAGCTTAAAAGCACTTCTAGTTGCTGACTAATGACAATTTCGGCTTCCCTACCTTGTAGGACTAATTCCTGAGCTTGTTTGATTTCGGTAATGACGATTTTAGCTAAAGTCAGATAAGTGTTTTCCGAATTGCCGATCGCACTAGCCGCTGCTTGACACAAGCCACACCAATTGGACAAATTCTGGGCTGCACCGAGTTTGACTAACTGGTGACAGCATTGCTGAAGATTTTGCCGTGTTTCGGGTGTTGTTGTTTGCTTGAACAGTTGCAACATTTGCCGTAGTGTTTGTAGCACATGGGCTTGAAACTCGGCCCAACTATCAGTTGTTTTTGCTGCTACTGGCGATAGCGCCGATTTGCCGTGTCCACTAGCGTCTGGCTGCGCCAACGTTTTTTCCCTTGAAGACCCTGCGAACGACGAACTTGCCTCTTGAGGTGCTACCGAGAAGGATATTTCTGTAGATTCCTTCCGGGCATCTTCTGGCAAACTGGGAATATCCCGCCGCAGAAAAAGTTCTGTGAGTGTGCTGAGGTTATCTGTGGAAGCTGAATGTTTTTCCGGTGCAGTAGTACTACTTGCTACACTATTACCTTGCTCTACGAGTAATTCCAAATGCTGATTTAGCCATTGAAAAACCGGCTCGGTTTCTGACATGAGAGTATTAGCCGCATCTTCTGACAGACCAAACGGCCCACTTAAATGCTCTAAGAGCACTTTTAAAGTATCAGACACACCGAGAAATAAAGACTCTAGCTTTTCGTCAACCTTAACTGGATGCTCTTTAAGAACTTTGAAACAATCTTCCAGACGGTGGGACGTGTGCTGGATACTAGTCAGACCAAGCATCGCCGCTCCTCCTTTGATGGAGTGAGCTGCCCGGAAGACTTCGTTAATCATTTCCGAGTCGTTCAGGGTACTCTCAAGATTCAGCAACCCCTGCTCAATTGTATTCAGGTGGTCTCTGGCTTCTTCAATAAAGTAACCCAAAATCCGCTGTTGTTGTTCCGGCAGCATAGTTTTTTAGTCAAGAGTCAAGGGTCAACAGTAGCCAGCCATATACGGGGGTTCTTCCCGTTGAGTGAACTGGCGTTCAACAGTCAAGGGTCAATAATCAATAATTTGTACTATTGATTAATTACCTGGTTTCCATAGTTTCCACTCGGAAACGTTCAACGGAGGCAATCAAGTCGCGGGATACACCTACTAGGTTTTGTAGAGCGCCAGAAACTCGCTGTGCTTCTTGGGAAGTTTCTTGGGCTGTGAGTTCAACTGATTGCATTACGTGAGCGACGGCGCGGGAGGTTTCCGTTTGTTCCACAGTATCGGTGGTAATTGAGCGCACAAGAATGTCAATACGATTTGCTACTTGAATAATATTTTCTAGCGATCGCTTGGCTTCTTCTGCCAATTTTGTACCTTTAATTACCTGTTGTGTGCCTTCTTCCATCGCGGTCATCACGGAGCCTGTTTCGCTTTGGATTTGCATCACAATTTGTTCAATTTCCTTCAAGGATTTTGCAGATTTGTCTGCTAGCTGACGCACTTCATCCGCCACGATCGCAAACCCGCGTCCAGCTTCTCCTGCCCTTGCCGCCTCGATACTAGCATTGAGTGCCAGCAAGTTGGTTCTAGAGGCAATCTGGGAAATCAACGCCACAATTTTAGAAATTTCTTGGGAAGATTCCGCCAGTCTTTTAACTTTCCGGGTAGTTTCAGCGACAGTTTCCCGAATTTCTAAAATACCCGCTACGGTATTTTCTACTGCTTCCCCACCTTTAAGGGCAATAGTGCTAGCATCGCGGGCAACAGTTTCAGCTTCCCGCGCCGCCTCTGCTACCCGCTGAATCGAATCAGTCATTACCTGTACAGAATTAAGCGTAACTGCCAACTCTTCTGCTTGTCGCAAGGCATCACTAGACAAGGCTCTAGCAAAAGTTTCAGAATTGGTTGCACCTTTTGTTACTTCCTTGGCTGCCACTTTTACCTGTTGCACAATATCCCGCAGGTTTTGAATTGTCAGGTTAAAGGCGTCGGCGACTGCTCCTAGTACGTCGGCTGTCACCTCCGCTTGGACTGTTAAATCTCCTCTAGCAGCTCCTTCCACATCATCCAATAGACGAATCACCTGACGTTGCAGGTTTTCTTTAGCTTCCTCTTGTTCATCAGCTTTACGTTGGGCTTCATTCGTGGTGGTGAAAATTACCCGCGCCATTTCATTAAAGCCAGCGGCTAGCTGCCCAAATTCATCTTCAGAATATACTGTGGCTTGAGCATTGAGATTTCCTTGGCGTACAGCATCAAACTGAGTTTGCAGATCGTGGGTTGTGCGCCGAATTTGCTTAAGTGTGAGAGTCCCCATGAAGCCTGCGGTAGCAAAACCTGCAATCCCGGCTGCTAGTGACATTGCCCAACCTGTGTTCCTGACTGATTCCCGTTGTTGCGCTGGAGAAAATGTCGTGGCTACAAAGCTGACTGTGGCTACAACCAGTGCCGATATGATACCCACACTCCCCGCGACTAACCACTGTTTCCTTTCGATAGGAGCATTTTCTAATGGTGCTAACAAACCCTGTTCGACCGTAACATTGGGTTCTATCTTCGAGGCATCTGTTTGAGTAAAAACCGGGACTGCTTCATGTGAACCAGTAATTGTGAACAGTTCCTCTTCGCGATCGCTAGCTGCATTACTTGGAGTAGGCTCCACGGCTTTACTGCGTAGGCTGCCATTGGTTTCTAATGCACCAGAATGCATTGCCACATCATCGAAGTTAGAATCTCCTCCTATCAGGTCAAACCCCGGAATATTCCCTAGATCGTCAAATTCTTCAAAGTCGTCTAAAAATTCTATATTGCTTTTAGAATTTTCTCTACTTAGTATACTGTTCGTATCTTCATTAGAGGTAAATTCTTCTGAGCCGAAAGTAGACTCAAATGCTTCAATATCAAAACTTTCACCGTCATCAAAGTTACTTTGAGCTATGAGTTCACTCGATTTAGCCTGCTTTTCTTCCTGGAGGAAATTGCTGTTAAAAGATGAAGATAACTCTGTTTGGTTCGGCTGTAATGCTTCCGAAACTTCAACTTTATCCTGTTTAAACCAATTATTTGATTCTGCTTGAGACAAATTATCTGAACTGCTATATTCCAACTTATTTGCTACTATTGAGCCATGTTTAAGTTCCCTTTCGACAATCAATAAAGTTTCATCTCCTAAACTACTTTTTTTAAATTCCAAATTCTCAATACTAGACTCTTGAGGCTTGGACTCAATCAATAAATCAGGGAAATTTTCCTCGCTATTGCTAGTTTGTGAATTAGCTGAGGCAAAAGGTGAATAGTTACTGTTATTCTTGTCAATTGCTGAATTTTCGTTAGTTAAATGTGTGTCAATTTCTAGGAAATTACTATTAACTACTGGTTCTTCAAGACTAGCTTCTGAGATATCTTCTTGCCAGAAAGCGGGTAGCTCTAATTCTGCTTGTCCCTCCCAACTACTGCCATTCGACTCTTGATCCTGTAATTGTTGACTCAAGTCAAAAGGATCTTCAGCTTCATCAAAAGTTGTTGATGAATCTGATGTTTTGCCAAATTCAATACTGTCTGTAGGTATGTCAAATGGACTGTCTAAGGATAACTCTTCTAGTGCATTCACATCTTGTTGATGTTCCCCAAAGGATTTTAAATCAAGGCTACTGCTATCAAAATCTTCACTAGTACCCAATGAAAATTCTTCTTCACTAGATACTAGAGAATCAAACATCTCTACCGGATTGATTTGCTCTTGATCTGCGGATGTATCAATCTGATCACCTAATGATTGTAGGTGTTGATTGATATTTTCAAGTCCATTATTGGCAAAACCAATGATTTCTTGCTCGTCAGTCAAATGCAACACCTGTTGATATTCTTCTCGTGCTACATTGTACTTCTGCAAAACGTAGTAGATGTGACCTCGTAGCAAACGAGAGTTAGGGTCATTTGGTAAACTTTGCACCACTTGGTCAACTAAAGTAGCGGCAACTTCATAGTTCCTTTGAACATAGGCTGTCATTGCCTGCTGATATGTTGGCTCGTAATCATTTATACTTGCTGCCATTTCCTCCTCCCAATTTCATCCTGCCCAACGCGCACTCCGCAAAATTGCCATTTGATCAAGCAGTCGTAGACACTGATTTTTTTTAGTATCTAATAACCACTCTCCGCGCAAAAAGGGAGCCATAGTATCTGGAATATTAGTTGGTGGCATGAGATGCTGTATATCCAGCCAATCCATGCCACCAATTTCCTCGACTGCTAAACCCACTATTGTGTCTTGCTCCTCAATGGCAATCACCGAAATTTCAGCTCTATCTGTATTTAATGCACTTGCTTCTCCCAGAAATTGACCCAAATCAGCCACCCAAATAACTCGACCTCGTAAATTTAGAGTACCCAAAAGTAAAGGAGAAGCATTAGGAATCGGAGTGATTCTATCAGGACTTAGTTCAATTACCTCTCGGATGCCAGTTGCTTGTAGTGCAAACTCCTGATGCGAGGGAATGTAAAATCTCAAATGTAACTCACCTTCAGGACTTTCTACTTGTAATTCAGGACGAAAGTGGTCTTGACCACTACCACTTAAAAAGTCCGGTTTGCTGACCATATTGTTTTCATCCTTATCCTCGCAGCAGTTGTTTGACTGTTCCCACCAATTCGGTTGGTTGAAACGGTTTGGCTATGTAGGCGTCGGCACCTTGTTTCATACCCCAGTAGCGATCAAATTCTTCGCCTTTAGAAGAACACATCACCACAGGGACATTTTGGGTTTTTGGATCTGACTTTAAGCGACGACAAACTTCGTAGCCGTTCATTCGGGGCATGACAATATCCAATACCACTAAATCGGGAGGTGCGCTTTGAATTGCCTCCAATGCTTCTAATCCATCACTGGCATGGGTGACTATTAGGCCAGTTGCTTTCAGGAGATCTGTAATCATCTCCCTTTGCGCGATACTGTCTTCCACAATCAGAACTGTACTCATAAGTGTTTATCTACCTCCTGATGTAGACGTTCCTATTTGGAACATTCCCTGATTCCCCCGTAATCATTTAGTGTATAAATTAATTTTATTTTTTCACTAATTTACTGAATATTGATGTCTCACTGGGTTTGCTGATTCTGTGATAACATTTTTTACCTCATCTGTTATTAGATCAACAAGTCTTAGATCTCGTTTATGCCGATATACAAGACTCTTTATTGATATATTTCTCTATGAGCATTAGTAACTCGGTGTCTGTAAATGGTTTTGTCAAATAATCTGTTGCCCCGACCATCCTAGCCCTGACTCGATCAATAAATCCATCTTTACCAGTCAGCATGATAATTGGTACAAGCCGAAATATTGTTGAGTGTCGCAGCATGGCACAAATTTCGTACCCTTCCAATTGCGGCATCGTAATATCACACAAAATTAAAGCCGGCTTGATCTGAAAAACGATACTGAGAGCCTCTAAGGGATCTGTGAGAGAGATTACCTCATACCCTTGTGGTTGCAAGATAGACTCTATAGTTTCACCGATGGCGATCGCATCGTCAATACATACTACCCGCTTCTGATGATTTACTTCCAATCTATCTTTTGTGTAGTTTTCTGGCTTAGGTGTAACTGAATATACTAGTTGTAGCCAATTCTGTTGCACGTATGGATATATTGCCTTGGCAACTGTCAAAATGTCTCGGTTGAGATGGCGAGCCAATTGACGCAGGGATGTTTTACCATCTGCCCAATGCTGTAACTTGTTTAATGTTGCTGCTGGTAGTGATGAGCGTAGCCGAACTGGGTCAGCCAGCACTGGTAGTTGTTCAGGAGATTGAATGTGTGGATATAGCTGCTTCCACTCTTGCACTTGCTTCGTAATTTTAGTAACCAGTGGAGCAATCTCCAAGGTGTTTAATTGTGGGGAAAGTGCTGCACCCTGATGGAAAATGAAATTACCTTGGTGTAAACTCAGCAGGTCAAAGAGGGTTTCATGCACCAAGCCGTGGATGATACTACCAGCTATCTTCGGGTTAATTATATTCCGTTCTAAGAGTGCCCAGATGTAAGCATATTCTGGCGCGTTTGTTGATGATAGGGAGGCAAGTTGTATTTCTTGGAGTCTCATCTCAACTCGATAATGATGTAAATAATCGTCAATTCGGGATAAACGACTCTCGCCTTCTTGGCAATAGATAATTTGACCGTTGAGGAAAAAGACGAACCAAGACTGTTGTTTAGGGCGATATCCAAGAGCTTCTCCATCCAGTTTATTGTTATGGTGAGAGCTAGGCGCTTCTACCAATAGTTGTCCGGTTCGCTGTCCTAACTCAATCAATTGCAAGATACTGCAAATATCAATTTCATTTAAATTTCCCTGCATTTAGCTAAAAGGTGCTCCTTGTAAACCTGTTGACATTTTTATTAGTTCTGCGCCTTAATTTTTTCATGTTTCAAGCAGGCGTATTAGGTATTGATTATGGAGTATTAGAAAGATTTTTCTCTAATCTCTTGCTCTGATCGGGAGATATATTAAGCTATAAACCTTAAACTTTCGTAATACCCTTTGGCAAAGCTAGTGTTAACACGGAAGTCATCATCACTATCATCAGTACAAAATATAAAGGCGCGACCAAATCGCCCCTATAAATATCAAGACGTAATATCTCACGTCTATAAATAGTTTTGTCTGTCTTCCCTAAACTTAGGTTCAGTGAGACAATTTAACAGAATTATCTAAGGTATATTCCAAAACACGAGTTTAAGTGCATCAATAAGGACTAACGGTGTGCTGTATTTAGCAGAAGTACAAAAGCAGAAAGGCGGCTTACTCGGTGGTGGTTCTAAAACTGAACTGAAACTGCTAGCTTGTCAGCGGACTGACCAAAACTGGAATACTGTATCGGAAGAAGTAATTGCAGCTGAAGATGCAAGCAAACTAAATGATGGCGCACTGGTGCTAGTTGAAATGAATCCGAATCGTCAAATACAACGGATTCAAGAAGCAGGACGGCCGCTAGTGAATATTTTGCAGAATTTTTCTCGCCAGTTGGAAAAATTTAAGCTTAAGGAAGATGAGATTGACCAGTGGAAACAGTCTTTAACGTTTCAGGCGCAAGAGTTGAATCGCCGTGAAATGGACATGGAAGTACGCTCGGAACAACTGCAAGAACTGGAAGGTGAGTTGCAACGCCTGGAGGAGCAAAAACAGGTAGTTGACACATCCCGCGAGGAGATTGAACGGTTGCAAGCAGAAATTGAGCGTAACCGCCATGAACTCGAAGGAGCTTGGGAGCATTTACGAGGTGAGCAGCGTCGTCTGGAGGAGCGTCAAGCGGATTTCCAACAGGGGACGGTTTTGGATGAGGAGCAAAGTCGGGTGATGAGTGAGTTACTTGATCGCTTGTCTAGCCGCGTTGCTCCCACGGAAACTGTAAGGGAACACCTTCATCTAGCTTTTGAATTAGTTGAAAAGCAGCAAGCTACGCTTAATCCACATTGGCAACAACTAGAGCAGCAAAAAACTGTGGCTGCTCAACAGCAAGAGGAAGTGGAGCGCTTATTGCAAACATTTAGCGATCGCCAAAACGCATGGCAACAGGCACAAAATTCTCTAGCGCAGCAAACAGCCCAGTTGCAAGTAAATACAGCAGACATCACCAGCAAGCAAGAATATTCTCGGATACTCAAGGAGCAGTTACGATATCAGGAAGAATTATATCAGCAGATTCACTCCTTGGCTGCAACATCGGGTAATGTAGTTCTCGGTCAACAAGCTGATGTGGAAGCTTTGCAGAGCATGGCTTTAGAAGAACTGCAAAAGATCGTGCAAGATTTACAGTATAAGCTGGAAATAGACGCTAGCTTTGTTCACGATCAAGAACAAGAACTGACATATAAGCAAGAAACTATAGAGGAACTGCAAAATAAATTAAATAACGCGTCTGACCATGACCACATCAACTTAGAAATGGAACTGGCGGATGAAAAAGACCTCTATCAAATGTTAAACGAAACTCTGGTAGGACAACGCCGCAATATGCTACAGCGGCAGAAGTTTCTCAAGCAACACCAAGCTGTTCTGCTACGACGGCAAGGACATACTGTTGCCAATGAAGAAGAGAGTAGCAAAATTAATTTAGAACCGATTTTATTACAAGTTGAAACCCAGCGACAACAAAATTCACAAGAAATACAAAAGCTGGAACGTGAGATTGAGCAAATACGTAGTGGTATTGAGCTAGCGCAGGGAATGATTGACAATCAAACCCACGATTTAGAGGAGAGACGTCAGGAACTAAAAGCGATCGAGGAGAATCTACTGTCTCTGCGAACAGCAACCGCTCAATGCTGGAGTCGGGTAAATCTCTATCAAGAAGCACTACAACCAATCCAGGATTCCTTAGACGAATTACGGCATAAGCTGCAAGGAATTGGGGAATCTTTGGCTCAAGTCCAAGAAACTGGTGATTATCAACTCCAGACGATCGCCCAGATGCGCCATACTCTACAGAGTTTAATGTCTCAACCAGAATTACTAGCGTCTTAAAAAGTGCTGAGTGCTGAGTGTTGAGTAAGAGTTGAAAGTTAAGAGTTATTACTGGTAAATTATCAGGTTTTGAGTTAACAAGGTTTGAAACTCAAAACTCAAGACTTCAAACTCTTCACTCGGTACTGAGAACTCAGCACTGTTTAAGAAAGATCCAGTCGCCTTCTACTTGAGCCATCGCACCACCAGGAAATGGATCAGTTTGCGAACGATTTGGCGCTATAATTAACGCCGTTAATTTTTCAATATGTTCAAAACTGGGCGCATCAGGAAGTATTTGCTGCAATACCTGACGCATCACGCGACGTTGCAGAGCCAGTGGTGCTGTCTGCAATACCCGACGATTTAGCCTTAAGGGAAGAGAAGGGGAAGAAGACGAGGGGGAAAGAGGGGAATAGTATAATTGCTCACCAACTTCTAATCCTATTTTCATCGCCTCTTCCCGAAACTTTTGGGCTGCTTGCTCTAAATATTCCACTTCTGCTTGTAGAAGTTCTGCTGTTTGGGCTAAAGCGGATTCTACTTGGGGATTGAAATTCTCTTGCAAATATGGAATTAACTCTTGGCGAATACGGTTGCGGGCGTATTTTAAATCAAGATTTGTGGAATCTTCCCAAACTGGTAGTTGAAACTCTTGACAAAATTGCTCTGTTTGTGAACGAGTTATTTCTAAAAGTGGACGTACTAACAAAACGCCCGCAGTTAGTGGGCGTTGCCAAGTTAGGGCTTGCAAACCATCAGCACCAGTACCGCGAATTAAGTTGTAAAGGAGAGTTTCGGCGCGATCGCTGGCTGTGTGTCCTGTAATAATAAATTGGTAATTATTGGCTTTGGCGATCGCACTTAAAGCTTGATACCGCCAATTACGTGCAGTAGCTTCACTATTTAAAGGCTGATTGGCTGTTTCTAAATAAAAGGATATATCCCAAGTCTTAGCTAATTTTTCTACATGATTAGCATTAGCTTGGGAGTCAAAACGCCAACGATGATCGCAGTGTGCAATACCTAGATGCCATCCCCATTTGGGTTGTAAATCTAACAGTAGCTTTATTAAACACAGAGAATCTTGCCCACCGGAAACAGCTACTAATAGCCGCTGTTTGTGCTTAAATAAATCACGCGATCGGATGGTGCGATGTATTTTTGCATGTAAAGGAGTCCATGTCATTTTGGGTTTTTAACCACAGATGGACGCAGCGAAAAGTTCTGTAGGCGGAGAGAAGTTTGTAGCAAGATCCCGCAGGGTGCGCCGACTTCCGGCTAACAGAACTTCTCCCAATGGGAGACGCAATCATGCGAACGGGGTTTCCCAACCTAGGAAACTTTTCAAGACAGGGAAACGTTTGCGCTTTTGCGTGAGAATTTTTTTTAGTTGGAACTGCTAACCCTATAAGTTTTCCACTTGTTTTAGTTGTTGATGAATTTCATCAAGTGGTGATTCAGGTTCATCAAGACAAAATTCTAAAGCAAGTCTAACTTTTCCTTTTCTCCATCCTTCGGTACTAAATTGCAAAACTTCACAATTTAATCCTTGAGTATACAGATTTGCTTCAGTTGTCCCTTCTGCTCCAATGTATTCCTTAATCGCTGTAATCAAATCACGAACTTTGAAAGTTTTAGCAATATCTAATTTATTAAAAGTGTCTGCTTCTATGGACACAACTTCATCATGGTTGAGTCTCTCGAATCCATCTCCCATAAAAATCTCCTATCACTAAATCTATAGCTTCTACAGACATAGCAGCTCATCCGAAATAAAATGATGATTTTAAAGATTTCGTGCTGCTTTCCCCCTCTTTGCCAGTCTACGGTGTATACACAAGTCTTCTAGAGTTGCCCTACAGGTTTTTGATCCCCCCAACCCCCCTTAAAAAGCAGGGCTGATTCATTCGATCTCTTAGGGATTTTGTCAAGAGTATGAGTCAGAAATTTGCTTGAGTGGAAAAAAGAAAAACTACCACCTCAACCAGCCAATTTAAGTGCGTTCACCATTTTCTTGCCCAATCAGATTTTTTAGTCACCTGTTTTTTTTGCTTGAAACGCTTGTAAATCAGCGCCTTTTAGGGAATGAAACAGCCCTGCCCTTAAAAAGGAGGGCAAAAACCTCTCAAAGTCCTCCTTTTTAAGGAGGATTTAGGAGGATCTACAATGATTTCGGTTTGGTACTCCAGATGTGTGTACACCGTAGCTTTGCCCGTGGAGAGAGGGAAAGGATGAGGTTTTTAGAAAAACCAACCGTAAGAGTGCAAACCTTTACCCAAAAGATTCACACCCAGATAGCAAACCCAGACGACAACAAAGCCAGTGGCGGCTAAAATTGCGGGACTACGCCCTTGCCAACCGCGAGTAATTCTGGAGTGGAGGTAGGCGGCGAAGACTAACCAGGTAATTAATGCCCAGGTTTCTTTGGGATCCCAACTCCAGTAGGAACCCCAGGCTTCATTTGCCCAAACGCCACCGGCAATGATGCCAATAGTTAACAGAGGAAATCCCAGACCGATAACGCGATAACTGATGTTGTCGAGGGTTTCAGCAAGGCTAAGACGCTGGGGTGAAAGAGGTTCAACGGATGCGATAACTTGAGACTCAGGGGCAGTTACTAAATTTAAAACAGCAGTGCTAGCGTTACCGTTACCGTTGTTATTGCGCTCATTACGAGCAAAGCCATTATTTTCGCCAGGGGGTGTTGGTGGTTGAGAAATTAATTCGGCTGTTTTGTGCAAGCGATAACCGTTACTGCGATAGCCACCAGTACCTACAGAACTACCTTGTAGCTGGATATTTTGACCGCGAGTAACAATTAGAAAAGCGATCGCCAATAGAGAACCCACCATCAAAGCGGCATAACTCAACATCATGACACTGACATGCATCATCAGCCAATTTGACTTCAAAGCCGGCACTAAAGGTTCTGACATTTGCATTTGGGATGGTAATGTCAGAGTAGCAAAAGCAGCGATCGCCATTGCCACGGGGGCTGTCACAACTCCTACTAAGCGGCTACGGCTGGTATTTTCGGCAATTAGGTGGATGGTGGTAATTCCCCAAGTTAAGAAAAATAGGGATTCATACAGATTACTTAGGGGAAAATAACCAGCTTCTATCCATCGTGCGCCTAGTAGGGTGGCTATGCACAAATTAGCGATCGCCATCCCAGCTGTCCCCAAAGCGGCTAGATAAGGCAGATTCGGAAAAGCCGCCCCTCCCCAATACACCAGCATTGTGAGGAATAATATGGCAAAGGAGGCGTTGTCCAGCCAGTTCTGGAGTACAACCAGATTCATAAAGTGTTCTCCCCAGTGAATTCGTTAAAATATGGATTCTGACTGTTATGATCCTATCTGCTTAGAGGGCAATGAGATATAGGAAAGGGGAAATGTGATGAAGGGGAACATTAGTTCCTACTCCTTTATCTCCCCGATCGCAATGATGTCACGGAGATTTAGTTACAGATGGTGTAGTGGTTGGCAGAGAAATAGCAGCCTTGTTGGGACTGCTGACTGGACTAGGTAAAGCAGTTGGTTTGCCAGTTTTTTTGAGTGCTAAAAAAATATCGTAGCGGTTACTACGGTTGTCGCTGACGGATGCAGTCACCCCAATTGACCGTGTTGCTGCTAGTAAAGGTTGTTGATTGGGGGTCAGAGTTGGGAGGGGAAAATTTTTCACAGTTCGTTCCACATCCAGGAAAAATTGACCATTTGTGGGATTGGGTTCTCTAGGAACTGTTTGTTGGAAAGGCAGAGTATTAGCTAGTGGGTTGCTGGGTTTGGGAAGAATTTTACTGGAGATGGGAGCACCCACAACTAAGAAAGCGACATTTTCATCTAACCAGCCGTGGGTTGCGGTTAGTGTACCATAGGGTGCAATCCAGTTAATAACGGGTTGACCTGCAACTTGCCCCCTTTGGATTTGGAATTGATATTGATTTTTCATGACATCATCCAGCTTTTGTAAGGATGCTTCAGCTGATTTGCGATTACTTGCCTGTACCATAACCACCAAACCTGCACGAAAATCCTCTGGTGAACCTTCTTTTTGGGTAGTTGGAATCACTGAGACGGAAAACTCGCCTTTCATCCAGCTGAGTAAATCCTGATCTAAATCTAGATTGGTCAGAGATTTTACTCCACCGCGCAGTTGTTCTGGTGATATTGGTGAGAGGGGATTTCCTTGAGATGTTAAAACATAGTCTCCCCACAATCGTTGTAAGTTACCGCCAGATAGCATCATCAAGGTTTCTGCTGGTACGCGACTTTGCATTTTTCCAGCTTTGTTTTCCACCGCTAGTACACGCTGACTATTGGGGTTGAGCCAAGAAACGCCTTTTAGGCGGATTCCTTCTGACTCTAAGGTAATTGTCCCTGCTAAACCTTGGTTATTCTGAAGTTGAGCCAGGACTTGAGCCGGTAAATGGCGATTTGGAGAAGCGGCGGCTATTTTTGCTGCTGTTGGCACATTTACGTAAAACTGGGCAAAGGGTTGGTAGTTGGTAATTTTCGGGAAATTTTCGGCAAAGCCTCCAATCCTTGCTACAGATGTTTTATTTTTATAGGCATCGATCGCTCTTTCTGTGGCTTTGGGATTATCGGTGATGACTAGGAACCGCCCGTCTAGTAATGCTGCTGAAAAGTTTTCCCCAGATTGTCCCTCGTTTTGTTTGATGGCGATCCCTTGATATGTGCGGTCAATCCATTTGCCTTGTTTAAGAGTTTTGGGTTGTGCCAAAATGTTTTTGGCTATTTCTGAACTTTTTACTGGCAGCACCATTACCATCGATTGCTGACTGCTAGCAGCATCTCCATCAGTAGCAATTGGTTTAGGTACAGGTTGACTCGCTGCTTGAGGGGCAAGAATTGCGATTGTGACTTCATCGCCTACCCAAGGAGCGATATCTTTTTGAAAGTCATAACCATTGTTAGTTAGAAAGCGATCGCGCAACTGCACTAAATTTTTATCCAGTTCTGCTTGGGTTTCTTTTGTGCCAAACTCCCGCAATTTTTGCCACTGCCTGGGATCTGTTGTTAAAGAAACCGTAAACAGGGCATCTTGAGGAATAA
Organism: Nostoc sp. B(2019); assembly: GCF_010091925.1. GTDB lineage: Bacteria > Cyanobacteriota > Cyanobacteriia > Cyanobacteriales > Nostocaceae > Komarekiella. The sequence continues at coordinate 119,029 of NZ_WVID01000014.1, forward strand.
TATTTGCACCTACTGGCAAATCTCTAAAAGATGGCTGTCCCTGAGTTAATAACCAGTATGCTGCACTCCCTGCACCAATCAATAACCCAGCAGACGAGAGCGTTAACACCAGAGATGGTTTCTTTTTTTTCTTCATCGGAACAGACACAATAGGCAGTGCCATTGAAACCTATACCTCATACTTGCAAACTTATTACTTGATTGGTTGAATGAACCAAAAGGTTTCCCGTTATCTAGGGCAGTTAATTACATAAATTTCTCTACCCTGAATGTGATGATACTTCGGGAATAAAGCTTCCCTACTGTTTCAAAAGCAGTGTTTTCATGGCTAGTTACCTTTTTTAACACGCTGTGTTGAATTTCGCAGGATAATTTCCTAGGACGGTTACCTCTGCCAAAAATTCTCCGATGAAATTCTTCATTCCAAGCACTCTGAGGATATAACCTAAGTTGACAAAGTTGCAAGTCATTATTTTTAAGTTTGAGGAGACAAGAGTCAAGGGTCAAGGTCATTTGTTATTAATTATTAGACCTCTTGCTTACTCTGCTCTCTGCTTGCTATATGTATCAATTTTAAAGTGAAATGATATGACTGGGTTGCTGCTTGATCACAAACATTTTTCAATTGTTAATCACTTTAAATAGCATTATGCCGAAGCATTAACGACATTCATCTGCATAGGCCCCAAATATTTAGTTAAATAAGGCGAGAAAACTTCATAAATTAAAGTTAGTGGCTGTCCGTGATGCCAAAATAAATAGTGTCGACCCCAAAAAGGCCCAGTTTCATCAAAGCCTGACTGTAGTGCATCTGAGTAACCGTAGTAAATTCCTTGGACATCTCGATACAACTCTGTGCGGAGACGGGCTAAACTCGCCCAAATTGGTAATGATCGATTTTGTAGATACTCATCCACATGACTAGCTTCCCACCACGAGGTGGCATAAGCCAATCGCTGACCAGAGGGGGTACGCAGCCATACTTGTCGCCGTAGTCGTGGCCCTGGAACAGCTTGAATTAAGTCAGGAGCATCATCTAAATCCATGCCAATCAATGACATATCAATGACATCTACTTCTGTCGGCTTGCCTGTAAGCAATTCTAAGTGTCTTGTTGGCGAGCCGTCGCCTAAAAGTAGCATTTGCCAAGTCGGTGCTAGCTGGGTGTGAGACAAACCTTGTTGAATCACTACCTCTCCACCTTGCCAAATTGGAGTGAGACGATGCCACGCTGCTGGCAGCATTAAGTTGTTTGTCGGCGTAAAAGTAGTAGTCAATGTTTTTTTACAAAACTTCACCTATTTCTATAAAAGCATAAAAAGACAGAGCTAAGTCTAGGTTAAAAGTCAAAAGTCAACAGTCTCAGGTTTTTTGACCCTTGACTATTGACTTTTGACTGATATTGAAATAATGCGGATGGCGAGACTCGAACTCGCAAGCCAAAGGCACACGCACCTCAAGCGTGCGCGTATACCAATTCCGCCACATCCGCATGGATTGTCTAAATACAGAATATAGCATATCAAAATAATTATAGTAAGGTGATATCTAAGTTTAAGTTCCCAAAAATTTAAGTGTACGGTTTCACAAATTTTCTGAAAGCGGATATCAGACTAACAGAAATTTAGCAGCGGCACAAGTGATATTTAAAAGGGTGAGGCATAGTGCGATCGCTGCCTTGGGTTTGATACGAGCGTAAAATCTTCCAGATTTGGCGCTCGTGGAGTTTCGCTGTTGCGATCGCAGCAGCCTAGTTTGGGAAACTAGCAAAGCTTGACAGCAACAATGTTGTTACTCTAGTTAAGACTCGTAGAGACAGCAAGCCCGATCCTATTACTCTGCTGAAGATGAAGGTTGGAAGTCTCCTGTCATAATTTGAAATATAACGGAAGTTTTATTTCAAATTGGATGGAAGAAAATGACAATCTACTGGTACTGATATCGAAACTAGAAAATGAAGTTTGACAAAATATTAATTGCCAATCGGGGAGAAATAGCCCTTCGCATTCTTCGCGCCTGTGAAGAAATGGGAATTGCGACGGTTGCGATTCACTCCACTGTTGATCGTAATGCTCTCCACGTCCAACTTGCTGATGAAGCGGTTTGCATAGGCGAACCTGCCAGCAGTAAAAGTTATTTGAATATTCCCAATATTATTGCTGCCGCTTTGACGCGCAATGCCAGCGCCATTCATCCTGGTTATGGCTTTTTGGCAGAAAATGCTCGGTTTGCAGAAATTTGTGCCGACCATCATATTGCCTTTATTGGCCCAACTCCAGAAGCCATAAGGCGAATGGGGGATAAGTCCACTGCTAAAGAAACCATGCAAAGGGCTGGAGTGCCAACTGTACCAGGTAGCGAGGGGTTAGTAGAGTCTGAGCAAGAAGGATTGGCATTCGCCAAGGATATTGGCTATCCAGTGATGATCAAAGCTACAGCAGGTGGCGGTGGACGAGGTATGCGTCTAGTACGTGCTGAAAGCGAATTTGTCAAACTCTTTATGGCAGCCCAAGGGGAAGCAGGAGCCGCTTTTGGCAATTCTGGCGTTTATATAGAAAAATTTATTGAACGTCCACGCCACATTGAATTTCAAATTTTGGCGGATAACTACGGTAATGTCATTCACTTAGGTGAACGAGATTGCTCTATTCAGCGTCGGAATCAAAAGTTACTGGAAGAAGCCCCTAGCCCTGCTCTTGATTCTGACCTGCGAGAGAAGATGGGACAAGCTGCTGTCAAAGCTGCCCAGTTTATCAACTACACTGGGGCGGGAACTATTGAGTTTCTCTTAGATAGATCCGGTAAATTCTACTTTATGGAAATGAATACTCGGATTCAAGTCGAGCATCCAGTAACAGAGATGATTACAGGAATAGACTTAGTTGCTGAGCAAATCCGAATTGCCCAAGGAGAAAAACTTAGGCTTACCCAAGACCAAGTAGTTTTACAGGGTCATGCGATCGAATGCCGGATCAATGCTGAAGACCCCGACCACGATTTTCGCCCTTCTCCTGGACGGATCAGCGGCTATCTCCCTCCTGGAGGCCCTGGTGTGCGGATTGATTCCCATGTTTACACAGATTACCAAATCCCGCCCTACTACGACTCTTTGATTGGCAAGTTAATTGTTTGGGGGCCAGACCGACCAACTGCTATTAACCGGATGAAACGCGCACTGCGGGAGTGTGCCATCACGGGACTTCCTACTACCATCCCGTTTCATCAAAAAATTATGGAAACACCACAGTTTTTGCAGGGTAATATTTATACCAATTTTGTGCAGGAGATGAATAGCTAAGGATTGGGGAAGGTAAGAGGTTATAGGTTACAGAGAACAGGGTTCATAACCTATAACCTGTATCCTGTACCCTAACTCACACGAGACATCATGGTCAGCAATCCTTGTTGACCTAGCAAAATTTCTCGCACCAGACTGAAGATACCAACCCAAATAATCGGAGTAATGTCCACTCCACCGATAGGTGGTACTAGCTTTCGCATCGGGATTAAAAAGGGTTCAGTGGGCCAAGCTATTAAATTAAAGGGCAAACGATTCAGATCCACTTGGGGATACCAAGTGAGAATTATGCGAAAAATAAACAAAAACGTCATCAGTCCCAACACAGGGCCGAGAATCCAAGCAGTCAGGTTAGCACCAGTCATCAGTTTGAGTAACTATCTGTGAATAAAGGAAGAACTTGGGCGAACGGCATCGCCAGAAAATTTTAAGTTTTGTAAAGCACGCTCTCTATTATTTTATTTCAATCCCTAATACGGATTAACAATGATTTGTGATGGCGGTTATCAAGTTTGGTCGCTCACGCTCAGAGGCTTCTCAAGAAAGTGATACACCATTAGAATTATTATGAAGTGTGTAAAAAAAGGTTGAGAACTATGACGCCTTCTTTAGCAAATTTTCTTTGGAGTTTGGTTTTTGGTGCTGCAATTGTAGTTATCCCTGCTACAGTTGGTCTAATTTTCATTAGCCAGAAAGATAAAATCCAGCGTTCATAATGTTTGGGTGAGTCGCTTGGACTCTCATCCCCGATTGTCTGTCAGCTATTTATCTAATTGCACCAAGCGCAGCAATTTTTCCCCTTAAGGGCGGTTGTAGCTGATATACATCGGCTTTTTAGCTTTCGGTGGACAGCTTCAGAGCTTCTTTGCCAGATGCTTTGAAGCTTCAATATATTGCGCCTAATTAGAGTAGTGATTTTAATTGTGACTCGCTAACATAGATTTGATATTGGGAAAACAGCAATGATAAATTTTGGGCTGAACTCAGCCAGTGTTCTGGCTCAGGTAAATTTTGGGGCAAACTCAGCCAGTATTCTAGGAATTTTCCTGGCTGTGGCTGGGGCAGCACTGTATTTTCTCCGCACTGTGCGTCCCGAACTGTCAAGAGATCAAGATATCTTTTTTGCCGCAGTGGGTTTACTTTGCGGTTTCATTCTCATCTTCCAAGGGTGGCGGCTAGACCCGATTTTGCAATTTGGTCAACTGCTGTTAGTCGGCACAACTGTATTTTTTGCTGTTGAAAGTATTCGCTTGCGGAGTATAGCTACTCAGCAAGCCAAGCGCAATACTCCGATTGTGGACGAAGACAGACCAGTAAGCGATCGCTATTCGTACAATGATCGCAGAAAGTATCAAGCTGAGATGGAAGATGACTTTGAGCCACTGCCTTATGAAGAAGAGGAGCGCCCTGTACGTCCCCGGATTCGGGCTAGCAGGGATGAAATTTCATCTCGTAATGACTCCTATGAGGATCAAACCCCCCGTCGTCCAGAACGCCGTAAAGGTAACGAAAGTACAGAAGCCGGAGATAGAGGGCGTCGGCGTAGTTCTGGGCGTCCAGTGAATCGTACTTCTGAAAACTTTGAAGAGGAGAATTGGGGTTCTTCGCCTAGGGAAGTTGATGATTGGGACAGTTCTGCTGGGGAAGTAAGAAAACCTTCTCGTCGTAGTAATAACGGGCCCCAGCGACCAGAAAGTCGTGAGGACGATGTTGCTCCTACCAGACCAAAAAGGCGTCGTCCGCCAACTGACTCGTCTCCTCGAAGAGTGCGCGAAGATGATGAGGCCATACCAACTGAATATGTACCCTACAACCCGATTGAAAAGCCAAATGAGGAGCCAGATAATTCAACCGATTTTGATGATGTCTAAAATAACCAGGGTGCAGGGAGACTAGGAGACGACGGAACAAAGTTGAGGTGAAAAAATTTACGTCTACATTTTGGCTCCAAAGACCAATTCATTGGAGCCTGGTTTTTAGCTTGATAAATTTACTTGTAGCTTGTAATTCTAATAATATTCCTATAGGGCCTACTTCCCTCAACAGTCGCTACACCGAGGAGCAACCTGGTTTGAGTGGAAATGGGCGCTTTTTAGCGTTTGTATCTAATCGGAATGGTAATCAGCAGCTATTGGTTTACGACTTGGAGAGGCAACTGTTTATTCGCACACCCGGCATAAACCGACCGGAGACAATTGCTGAAAGTCCAAGTTTGAGCTACACCGGGCGTTACATTGCTTATATTACCAGCGACCAAGGTAGACCAGTCGTGGCACTTTACGATCGCGCTACGCAACAGTCGCAAATCCTCACCCCAATCTATCGCGGCTGGGTAAGAAAACCTAATATCAGCCCAGATGGACGTTATGTTGTCTTTGAAACTGCCAGCCGTGGTCAGTGGGATATTGAAGTACTAGACCGGGGGCCGAATATAGAGTTAGATATTCCTAACGGTGCAACCAGTTCGCCACCGTAGAGGAGGAGCAAAGGGGAGTAGGGGGAGACAAGGAGAACAAGGAGGAGAATAAATTACTGACTCTTGACCTTTGACTCTGGACTTTTGACTAATGACTAAATATTATGAAACGCTTTATTTTTATACCTGCATTTATATGCTCAGGTTTGTTGAGTGGATGTTTTGGCTACCCTCGCCTGTTGAATTATCCCTTTGATCCAGGGGGTAGGGGTCTTAACAGTCTAGCGTCGGAATTAGAACCTCAAATTTCTAGGAGATACATTGTTTTTATTTCCAACCGACGTGGTAGTCAAGATGTTTATATGTTTGATACTGTAACTCGTAATTTGGTTGATTTGCCAGGTTTAAACTCCTTGGATACGATCGCAACTCATCCTAGTGTTTCCGAAAATGGTCGTTATATTGTGTTTGCTGCTAGTCGTCAAGGGCGATCGGCTATTTTTCTTTACGATCAGGAAACACGCCAGTCACGGAATTTGACTACTAATCTGCAAGCAGAAGTCCGCAACCCTACAATTAGCGCTGATGGTAATAGGATTGCTTTTGAATCCACTAACAATGGGCAGTGGGATATTTTAGTGTATAACCGCTCTGGACAGCCTTTGAATATACCTCAAGAACCGCGATGAAGTTGGTGATTGGGGAACAGAACACGTGGTGCTTTGTGGGGATAAGGGGCAATGGGGACTAGGCACTGGTGATTGGGGAAGAGTTTCCCAATACTAAATACCCAGCAACTAATACAATACCCAATCCCTAATCCCTAGTCCCCAGTTTCTCTTCTTGTTGCACAGATTCAATTAGCGATCGCACTTGTTGCGTTCCTTGGGAAGGTTCAAATGACATGGGGAATTTACCCCGGCATAACATCCTGAAACCTAAAGGTGCAAGACTAAGTAATCCTTTGAGATCTCGAAAGTAGTTACCGACAACTTGTAAACCAAACTGACGTTCATCAATCCAACCACCTTCTTTAACTAAGTCTATTAATACTTTACGGTGGCGAATTGAGCGACTGTCGTCAGCTTGTTTATGTATGAGAATTTCTTGTTTAATTTTGGTGATTTGTTCTAGTGGTGCGACTTCCATTGGACAAACTGAGTCGCAGTACAAACAACGAGTACAACCCCACACTCCTTTAGTGCCTTCGTTATAGCTTGCTAAGCGATTTTCAGTGTCGCTATCGCGGGAATCTGCTACCATCCGGTAAGCTTTGGCGAGGGCGTGAGGGCCAACAAAATCTGGATTTACTTCACGGGCATTGCACTCAGAATAGCAAGCACCGCACATAATACAGTTACCAGTTTGATCAAGTTGCGATCGCTCTAGTGGTGTTTGTAAAAACTCCCTTTCTGGTACTTGTCGCGCGGCTGTACTCACATAAGGAGCTACTGCTTCTAAATTATTCCAAAAACTGCTCATATCCACGACCAAATCTTTAATCACGGGCATATTACCTAGAGGGGCCACCGTGATTTCTGGAATGGCACTTGCTTTACTTGCTAATGATGGTATCTGTTGTAATCTAGCAAGTTCACTACCAACATTTTCCTTACAAGCTAAAGCTGAACGCCCATTGATTCGCATAGCACAGCTACCACAAATTGTATTGCGACAATTTTTGCGAAATGCTAATGTTCCATCTTGCTCCCACTTAATCTGATTGAGACAATCTAGGATTGTATTGCTAGATTCTGCCTCTAAAAGGTAAGTTTGCACAACAGGAGAGGAATTTTCTTGTTGCCGAATGATCTTAAAAATAACTTCCATTGCTACCAACCAAAGTCTTAAAATTTCTTCACCTGCTCTAGAGATCACGAGTAAAGGCAGGTGATTGCGAAAAAATGAGTGATACTCTACTCTATGTTGCCCTTTATTCAATGCCAGGTGTTAATAGGCTGATGATGAAAAGGCTACTGATTCTAATTTAACGATAATCATTAAAATTTTAGTTGTAATAGCGCAGTAGGCAACATTTATCTCAAGCTCTACGCCCAAAAACCAAAGAGGTTATTGTGGTTTCGCATTTAATTTACTTGTTTGGGAGTGTATGGAAGAGAAACTTCATCTGTAGTCAGACTTGTCTTCATCCCCAAACTAGCGAAAATATTTAAATTAAATACATACATATTAGGTTATCACTGCATCTTGATGTCAACTTGAGTTTAGCAGCCCTGGCAGAAAAAATCTCTTAAGCTGTGGCGAATCAGGAATTTTTTGGTTATATAGAAGTGTTAAAGCGGATATTAACATCTAGTGGTGGCAATAAAGCACTAGGCAGATATAGGAAGATTTATTCTTCCCACAGATGGACGTGCAGAATTGTCTGACTGCTTTCAAAGAAAAGTTCTTGCGCTGGGAATCCCGGATGTGTGAGACTTTTCGCTTTTTGTCTACTCTCAATCAAGAAAATCTTGGATTTAACTCATTGGACAAAACTACTCCTCTAAATTAGATGAACTTTTATAAAAGCCATACCACAATACTCACTAGGCAATGCAGCAGGAGGAAAATCCTCACCACTTTTTCCCTTCTCAAGTCCAGGGATTTAGATAAAAGTTTACCTGCAACTTTAATTCAAAATTAAACAACAATTTTGCTATTATTAGTCCATGCTAGTATTTAATATAAAATTACGAAGTAACAAAACCAGAATCAATAGCTGCGCTTATGCGGCTACTACTGCTTTGTTTATTCGTAGTGTAGAGACAAGAAAATTCATGTCTCTGCTGGCAGAACAAAAGGGTGTATGCCCGTAGTACCCTATTCAAATACTATGCTGTCCTAAGCTTGAGAGGACGAGTAGGGAAAAATCTACAATTTTAAGGGCAAGAAAGGCAAGCACTAAAAGTGAAAAACCTGCAATTGCTTGGGTCTACGACTTATTTGTAGTAGAACTCACCCAATTTGTAAAGGTGGCTTCAAGTTACGCCGCTACAGTAGCGCCAAAAGAGAAAATAATTTAATTTCCGATGGCGAATGATGGTTAAAAGTGCCGTAAAATCACCGAAATAAATGTCTGTGATAACTGTGACTTCTAATCTATTGTGGGCAACCATAATAGAGGTGCTTGTGTCTCCTATCAGTAGGAATTAACCCTTCACCCTAGGGTTCCTATGAGCTCTATGCAGATGCTAAAAAGCCAAATACTGGCATGAGACGACATTGTTTATCAGTTTGGAGAGAGTAAGGAAAATTTGAGCATAATGACTGAAACTGCAACTGCGCCATTAACCGGAAAAGCACTACTTGCTAAAGTAAAAGAACTTTCCACTTTACCACGACGAGAAAGAGCCAAGCAGTGCGGCTATTACACTGTTACTAAGAATAACCAGGTTCGCGTCAATCTCACAGATTTTTATGACGCTTTACTATCGGCTAGGGGAATTCCTCTGAGTCCTGAAGCACCTAAAGATGGTCGGGGTCGTGAACCGACATATCGGGTTAGCGTTCATCAAAATGGTCAGATTGTAATTGGTGCCACCTACACCAAAGCAATGGGATTAAAGCCTGGAGATGAGTTTGAAATTAGACTAGGATACAAGCATATTCACCTGATTCAACTCGGTGAAAGTGATAAAAAAGAAACGTCACTGGATATAGACTCCGACGAATCAGACGAAGAAGATTTTGAAGAGGAGGAGTAAATTTTTCTGCTGGTAGGGATAAGTTGAAGGTGAATGCTTGATAACTTATCCTGACCCTTACAGGAAATAGATAGTTCTCTTTTAAAATTTTGTTTTAGTAGAAAATACGATTAGACCCCTTGCGGAATTCACAAATTTTAGTAGAGTCTTGATTAATAACCAAGAAATCTATTTTGCAAGAAGTCTATCGTGTTTTTTTTACCAACGTTTTTTGAATCTTTAGTCAATACCTTACTGGCATTTATGGAAAACGCACCAGCACTAGTTGTAGTGATGGTATTTTTCATTTTATGGGTAGGGTGTTGGTTGCCAATAGCAGTAGTTTCAGCATTTAAGCTCAATTGGCAACCCACCAAACCTTTGCAGCCAGAGCAAAAGTTGCCGTTACTTGTGCCGCTCTACTTATTAGCCCCTCTGAGCCTTTGGGGAATTAGTTGGCTAACTAATACGTCTTTCTCAAATTACGGTGTTGCCAATATTTCAATGCTAGGTTCTTTAGTACTAGGATTTGGTTTGGGGGTACTGAGCCTAGCTATTGTGTTTAGTGGGCAATTTGGGCTGGGTTGGTGTTCTTTTCAAAGATCGAATACTAAGTTACTACCACCCATCTTGCTACCGATTTTATTGATAGCGTTGTTAGTCGGTGGTATTGAAGAGTTGATTTTTCGTGGTTTCCTGTTTAGTGAATTAGCACAGGATTACCCAATTTGGATAGCAGCAACAATTTCTAGCTTAATTTTTGCTGTTCTACACCTGGTTTGGGAGCGAAGCGAAACCATACCTCAAGTTCCTGGATTATGGTTGATGGGAATGGCGTTGGTGTTAGCACGGTTTGTCGATCGCGGCAATTTGGGCTTAGCTTGGGGGTTGCATGCGGGATGGGTATGGGCGATCGCCACCATCGACACAGCAGAACTGGTTACTTACACGGCTAAAGTCTCCGAGTTGTTCACGGGTAAGAACAAAAAACCTTTAGCAGGCTTGGCAGGAATTATTTGTTTACTAGGAACTGGCATAATTCTTTGGTTGTATTTAATTTGGTTTGGTGCATAGACGCCAGGTTATGGAAGTAGATGTAAAGCAGACCTAGGCTTTGTTCGCGCAGCTATCTGCACCCTTAAGGATGATGGCGATCGTTAACCGAACTGTATTGGTAATAGATTTAAAAACTTCAGGATGAGTCTACCGCAGAACCAAAAACAGAGAATATGAGCGTGGTAGCTAGTAATCGCCTGGCACAGCTAAAATAGTGCAAATACACTTCTTATAGTGCAAGCACCTTATCCGATAAAGACGGATGGGCGAAGTTCAGATCGCGATCTGAACTTCGGTGATTTTGAAAAAAGTCAAAGTGGCTTATCGCCTAACATCTGAACTTCTCCAATCAAAGACGCTGCGCTAAAGGTAATTTTTAATTCCACGTTCCCCGCAAGGTAGCGTACTAGCCCCCAAAACCAGGAATTAAACGCTTTAAGGCGCGGCCAGCAACATCGCCATAGCGCAGTTCACCACACAAAATCTTACCCATAATCTGAGCACCGGAGGGGCGCTTGACGCCAACTTTGTAACCAATACCAGGGAAGCGATAGAATGCTCCGGCTAATTTTTGTGCCCAAGCCATCTCACTACCCCATTGTTCATTAATGGCATCGCTGTATTTTTCTAAAGCGTTGATATCACCAGAAAGAGCCTCATTAATGGCTCCAGCTGCAAGCAAACCACTAAAAATTGAAGGGCGAATGCCTTCTGCTGTCATGGGGTCAACTACGCAAGCAGCTTCCCCGGCCAAAACTGCATTTTGAGTATGCAACTTTTGATTGCCATCCCACAGGCAAATTGGATGACCATACTGCTTACTAGTTTTGAAATCTACATTAAATGATTGGGCGTACTCATCCAAAATCTTTTTGAAGTCTTGGGGTTCGCCACCGATGAAAGTACCGACACCAATTGAATAACCATCAGCTTTCGGGAAATTCCAGATGTAGCCGTTTTTCACTAGGCCAAACTCGAAGTGAATTGTGGATTTGTCCTGCACAGCCGCAGGAACTTCTGCCTCCAAAGCTCCTGCTAAGCGGCGTTTGCGTTCTTTGAAGCCTAACCATTTTGCCATTGGGCCCTTGGCTCCATCAGCAGCGATTAAGTAGCGACCTGTAACTGGGCCATTAGCTGTGTTAACTTGCCAATAATCGCTTTTAAACTCAATGCCAGTGACTTCCGTATTATCTTGCAGTTGGGCCCCTTGCTTCTGCGCTTGCTGCACTAGGAAATGGTCAAAAACATCTCGTCGCACCATCCAAACTGGTTCTTTAGTGGCGATTTTCGCTTCTACGGGGTCGCCCATTTTCCAAGTAAAACGCAGGGAGTCTGCTTTCAAAGAAATCGCTGGGCTAAAGTCGAAGTCAAACCATTGGGCGATCGCGGGCGATACACCACCACCACAAGGTTTATATCTTGGTAGGGATTCTTTTTCCAAAATTAATACTGAGCGACCCTGTTTGGCTAAATGATATGCAGCTGTTCCACCAGAGGGCCCAGCACCGATGATGATGCAGTCGTACATAGGGCTGAATTTTTGCTCCTGAATTTGATCTTCCAGTGTATCTCTGTACTCTACAAAGATGTATCCTGACCAGACTTTAACTGATTTTAAAATTTACTGCTAAAAATTCTATAGCATTCAGTTTTACTTAGTTAAATATTTAGCTATTTTTATAGTAAATATTTGGATGTAAAAACTCTCCTTTAATTAATTGAGATTTATTTTGACTGTATTATTAGGCTTTTTTGCTTCAAATTTGCTTTTTATTGACCTTAATTTCAATATATTCGTTGATTTCATTTTCATCATTTATCTTATGCGATCGTTACTACAATACAATTCCTTAGTTCGACTGTTTACAAATTTTTAAGTAAATGTTTACGACTTTTTATAAATTTTTAGTAAATATCTTCAGAAAGTATAAAGGCTGAAATACTAACTATTTCAGCCTTCATAGCTCCTACTATCCTTTGTATAGAAGTCTACACATTTTAGACAGTTGTGATGTCTTTTTCTTTTTCTGCCAGCAATTCGTCTATTCTGGCGGTGTATTTGTTTGTTAGTTTTTGCAGTTTGTCTTGCAAGTCTCGTGCTTCATCTTCAGGAACTTCAGCATTTTTTTCCTGTTTGCGAATGGCGTCTATGGCATCGCGACGGATGTTGCGAATAGCAACACGACCCTCTTCAGCATACTTAGCAGCCATTTTGACGAATTCTTTACGGCGATCGCTTGTCAATGGCGGAATATTCAACCTAATTACAGAACCGTCGTTGCTAGGTGTTAAACCCACATCCGACATGGAAATCGCCTTTTCAACTATGTTTAAGCTGCTGCGATCGTAGGGCTGAATCAAGATTGTCGTAGCATCTGGCGTGCTAATGTTTGCCAGTGACTTCAAGGGCGTGGGCGAACCGTAGTAGTCCACCAATACTTTATCTAGTAGACTCGCATTGGCGCGACCAGTGCGAATCGTGTTAAAAGCTCGCTGAGTTGCCTCAACGGTCTTTTGCATCGTACTTTCAGCTTCAGCTAATTTCACAAGAACCTCCCACAAGAGTGCCGATGGATTCTCCCATGACTGCTCGGTGGATGTTACCTCGCACCGTTAAGTCAAATACAAGAATTGGGATATTATTTTCTTTACATAAGGCAATCGCAGTACTATCCATTACCCGCAAATCTTTAGCCAAAACGTGCGCGTAGGTGAGGCTGGTGAAACGTTTGGCATCAGGATGAATATGGGGATCAGCATCGTACACACCGTCTACCTTGGTGGCTTTAAAAATCACTTCGGCATCAATTTCTGCTGCTCTTAAAGCAGCAGTGGTGTCTGTAGTAAAGAAGGGATTTCCAGATCCAGCACCAAAAATTACCACCCGTCCTTTTTCAAGATGACGGATGGCACGACGACGTATGTACGGTTCCGCTAATTCTTGCATAGCGATCGCGGTTTGCACCCGCGTCTGTACTCCTATTCGTTCCAGCGAATCTTGCAGCGTCATGGCATTCATTACCGTGGCAATCATCCCAATGTAGTCAGCGGTTGCCCTGTCCATCCCCGCCGACGCCGCTTTGACGCCACGAAAAATATTGCCGCCGCCAACGACGATGGCGATCTGAACGCCAGTGGCTACCACCTCTTCTACTTCTAGGGCTATTTCTTTGACCACTTCTGGATCAATGCCATAGCCCATGTTGCCCATTAAGGCTTCACCGCTCAGTTTGAGTAAAACCCGTCGGTAATTCGTTCCCATGAAGTTACGCTTTATCAAAAAAGTTGCAATTGCCTCCAATTTAAGATAGCAGTTACGGGGACTATCTATGTCTAGTTACGCCAGATCAATATAGAACCATTAGGTTCTGTTTGTGGTAGATATATTTCTTGACCTTGAAACAGAGAGGCGATCGCGGTTCTCAGATAATCCTCTGCCTGATCTGAAGCATTTTGACGATGAGCGGCAATTTGACCCTTGTAGCGCACTATACCATTACTATCTATTAAGAAGGCCATTGGTGTTTTTGTAGCACCAAAGCTGCGAGTCACATCTTGAGTTGAATCCCACAGGTAGGGGAAGTTAAATTTATAACGCTCGGCAAAAGCTTTCATATTTTCAAAGCTTTCTCTGGAGTCATGATTACCATCACTACCATTCATGCCAATCAGTGTGAAGCCACTTTGAGCAAATTCCGCTTGAATATTTTTTAGGCTGTCTAAATACAACTGTACATAAGGACAGTGGTTGCATATAAAAACGACGCCGATTGCACGGAACTTGTTGAGATAACGGCTGAGATGATGTACTTGATTGTCAATTCCTGGCAGTTCAAAATCTGGTGCGTAACCCCCAACAGGAGTACCAATTGCTTCTAGTATAGTCATCTTCTCTGGCTCGAAGGAACTAAGGACAAAAAGAATAAGCTAATGTGTGTCCAGTGTGTTTTAGCTTATTGTCAAATTTAGCGTCAGTTTCCAGATGCAAACCATCCCTTGGCCGATGCTTGATATCCAATAATTTTATAAATCAATTTAGCTACCGTAAATTGTGAAACTACTGAATCTAATTCATCATATTCTTGATAATATTTCTGTCTAATCTGGCTGTGGAGTAATTGTCTGCGATCGCAATGCTGCTAGTTGTTTTATTTAATTAAGTCACTTTCTTATTGACAATTCGCACGAGCATCAATTTGTATCGTTAGTAAACCTATATCTATAAATTCGCTGTATTACACAAAACTGGTTGCGAATTGAGACTTCATCCTCATAGCGTAAGTTACTGACAGCATCAATTTGCACAACTGTAAATATTTATTTATGTATGCTTTACAATATCCTTCTTAAATTGCCGTAATAATACTGTATTACCCCTCTCAAACAATCACAAACTTGCTATCATTAATTTACTTATTTAATATTTGTTGAGTGTATTTGAATATTTTGCTCGTTATAGTTAGCAAGTAATATTACTACATCTAAAGTATCATAAGCAGCAACATCTAAGCCTAAGAATGGCATCACAAGATTAGAAATTTGTGCCAAAATGGCATAAACCTAGCTCAGATTGCAGGAATTGTGATTTCTAATATTGACATAATCTCAGAGAATGGATGAAAATCCATACTGGATTAAACTATCAGTATTAGGCGAATAGAATTCGCAACTACACAAACAATGTCCACCTCCGTGGATTAACGAAAAATCAAGGATTTTTAACCCACGGAGGTAGGTAAAGTCTTGTGTAGCCAAGCCACTGCGTTGGGCGGGTTCCCCGATTTGTACTCCTACGGGGAAGCAGGCTACAAAGCAGCGTCTCCGCTAGTAGAATCAAGTGGCGTGCGACTTCCATTCGCCAGGGCTATTAATAAATTAGACTTTTCAAACAACCTCTAAGCCTCTTATTCATAAAATTGTATTCATAAAATTCCTCATGACAACTTCTAGTTCAAAAACAACACTTGCTTCTACAAAAACCTGGATTTGGCAAGATTTCCCGATCTGCTATCAAACCCAAGGAACTACTGGGCCAGCTGTTGTTCTGGTGCATGGCTTTGGTGCTTGTTGGTGGCACTGGCGAAAAAATATACCTGTACTAGCAGAAAATTGCCGTGTTTATTCTATTGATTTGATTGGTTTTGGTGCTTCAGCTAAACCTCAACCGGGCGAACAAATTACCTACACACTGGAAACTTGGGGACAGCAAGTAGCAGATTTTTGCCGCGAAGTCGTGGGTGAGCCAGCTTTTTTAGTAGGAAATTCTATTGGCTGTATTGTAGCCATGCAAGCCGCAGTAACCAATCCAGATATTGCTTTAGGAGTTGCTCTACTTAATTGTTCTCTACGGCTGTTGCACGATCGCAAACGGGCAACTCTACCTTGGTTTCGTCGTGTCGGAGCACCTTTGTTACAACGCCTGTTATCTATCAAACCACTTGGCAAGTTCTTTTTCAATCAAGTTGCTAAACCGAAAACAGTTCGGAAGATTCTATTAAAAGCCTATGCTAATGCTGAAGTGGTAACAGATGAGTTGGTGGATATTCTGATGTCACCAGCAAGTGATCCCGGTGCTGTGGCTGTGTTTCTTGCCTTTACTGGTTATTCTACAGGGCCATTACCAGAAGACTTGTTACCATTGCTACCTTGTCCTGCGATTCTCTTGTGGGGAACAGCTGACCCTTGGGAACCAGTTGAGTTAGGGAGAGAATTAGCCAACTTCCCGCAAGTACTCAAGTTTATTCCCTTAGAAGGAGTGGGGCATTGTCCACAAGATGAAGCTCCTGAGTTAGTAAATCCGATTTTACAAGATTGGATTCGGGAACGATTAGCGGTAATAAATTCGGAAAAATTAGAGGCATAATTTTAATCAACAGCCCCTATGCTTTAAGCTTTGGGGGTTAGATATTTCAAGAAAGATTCTGTTGTATGTTTACACTTTTAAACTTTAACGTAGAAAATTTATTTTTCAACTAACCAAAGTCATTTTCTCATCAAGGCGGGCGAAGTAGAAAGGTAGGCACTAACCATAAAGGTTTCCTTTCTTGTTTCTCAGCCGTTAGTTTATTAAACGTCTTGAGAAAACAAAGAAGACTGTACAAACTCCCTCAAAACTTATTTTGTATTAAGCGAGTTATGCAAGTCATCTCCTCCCCCGCTAATTACAACATTGAAACTACAAGACTACCTAATCAGTAGGCTTTAGCGACTTACCACCAACCGCGGCGGCCCCAGCGACGTCCGCGCCAACCGCCACCCCAGCGGCGTCCACGCCAACCTCCGCGCCAGCCCCCGCGCCAGCCGCCCCAGCGACCTCCAGATAGAAGCTGCTGTTCTTCTGTGGGTAAATCTACAAGTAAATCGGATTTGATAACTTGATCTGACATAATTATTGACCTCAATTCAGTACATAGATGTTACACACATCTGTACAACTAATTTAGTTGAGGTGTGTAATACCTACGCTTTTAGTTCTAGACATATTTTCTAGAGATTAAACTCTCCTAAAGTTAGAAACAAATATATTAAGTTTCTAGCTTTTGGCTGATGCCGAATACTATCTTAAGTTGAATGAAATATTTTCTTGAATATAATGAGCAATCGTATTTTTATTGTTTAAATATTTTACGCTTGTTTACAAACTCTTACTGGTGATAGCTTGCTCAAGCATTTACTAGTAAAGAGCTTTATATAAGTCTGTAAATTAAAATTTGATGTAATTCTTCTATAAAATGGTTCATTGAAACTAAAAAAACTGAGTTTTTGAAGTCTTGCAACTTTCACAGATAGAATAGGATTACTATAAATAGCATTTCCATCTTGAAAAACAACTTGATAGGATATAAAATTACTACGATCGCCTTTAGTTAGACTGTAAGATAGCTGCTTGTCAGTTAGTCAAAACTATTTGTATCTGAAGTAAAGTAATGCAGAAAAATAGGTGCTATCAGTAGCGGTTTACTTTATTGTCTACAGACTTTTCATTTGATGCTTTAAGAGAACATAGAAGACTGATAAACTTGCCCAAGATCTGATTTAGCTTGAGCGAGTTATATCAGTCTTCTCGTTGCCTTGCTAATTTTAGACTTTGAACTACAAGGCTACTAGTTTGCGAACTGTATTAACTTAGTAAAAACCACGACCATAGAATCCACGACCATAGAATCCACGACCGCCATAGAATCCACGACCGCCATAGAATCCACGACCGCCATAGAATCCACGACCGCCATAAAAACCGCCGTAATATTTTCCTCCAGCTACAACCTGCTGTTCGTCTGCGGATAACTCCACAAGTAAGTCTGATTTGATGACTTGATCTGACATAATCGTTTCCTCAATTTCACAACACAGGTGTTACACACACGCTTGGAAAACAGATAGATGTGTAATACCTATGCTTTTAGTTCTATACATATTTTCTAGAGATTAAACTCTCCTAAAGTTAGAAACAAATATATTAAGTTTCTAGCTTTTGACTTACATCAGATTCATTCTTTAGTTGAAGAAAATATATTACTTTGATTAGTTAGATAATTTAACTCATGCTCAAAACTTCAAGCAGCAATACAACTATAATACATATAAGAAAATTCAAAAATTCTAACTGGGAAAATTATGTCAACTAAAAAAAGAGATTAAACAGAACAATTTCCCAGCTTTTATCTATATATTATTCAAAAAGCTAGTTATGCCAGAATATTTAATTTAAATTTGATTTCTACAGCAGCGGACTTGGCAACTTGGTTACAAGTCATTAACCTTCACTCAACTTCTTCACAGCGGATTAACAGCGTTTCCATCGCCTCTGCTAGGGAAATCAACTCTATCCAAGAAGAACCACTAACTAAACTTTGGGCGTGAGCCAATCGATTTCGCAACTGTTCGGCAGATTTGAGGAAGCGCTCGCCAAACCGCTTCGATTTTAATCCCAATTGCTCAAGAAGTTCTGGTTGATTTAAAACCAACTCTCGCTTATCACAGAATTGCAGGTAATCTAACAAATCTGTGGCTTCGTTTCTTTCCTGACTCTCTCGCCATAGGCGTTGGGCAACTCTTAACCGCTCAGGTTTAAGGACTGGCTGCCAAGAATCTTGGGGATAGTAAAGCCGCACTAGCCGCAGCAAATTCATCTCTAGCAAGGTTACTAAGCCAAACAGCAGCATCCGCGCGGGTGCTTTTTGCAAGTCGCCACAGGTAACAATCCCACTCACTTGATTACAGTCCAGGACAAACAATCGAGGAGTTTGTTGCAGGATGGGTAGCAACTTCATTAGTGGGGTGGAAATGGCGATGAGTTCTTTGGGGTGAAACACCCGTTGATAGTCTTTACACTTGCCAGATTTGGCTTGCATCAAACTAGAGCGTTCGACATAGCCACTAATAGTATCTCCCGTTTCAAGACCAACAACATCAAAATCCTGTGCGCGCATCCAATACAGCACCTCTGACACGTCAGCATCAGCTGGCACAGCTTTCAAGGGTTCTGCCACATATTCAATTGTGATATTGTTCTCAAACAAACTCCGCAGGTCTTGGGAACGGGATTTTAGGTGTTTCATCTGCCTTTAGCTATAAGACATCAGCAGGATTAGTATTTCATAGAAGCCTGCTTCGTGTCAGTGCAAGCTATGCACTCTTGCAGATACTACTTGTGCAAAAATTGAGCGAAAAGCTGAAAGCGATCGCAGCCTTGCTAAATTTGAGTATGAACTGGGATTTTTTCTTGGCGCTTTGGCTTGGAACCAATGGCTAAAAACTTCAAGCGCCCAGACTCGATGAGCCTGAGCGCTTGAATATTAGGTTGCAGAGAAACTTCTGCTGGGTAGTGAAATTAAGCAGGCATCATTTGCATAGACTTGCAAGATTCTGCACATTTGCGACAAGCGACGGCGCATTCCATCATCTTGGAGTCATCGCTCATTTTTTCACAAACCATTGCACAGCGATCGCACATTTCAGCACAAAGCATACAAGTGCGTCCCATGAACTCAGAACCGCCCATCATCATGTTCATACACATCATGCACATTTCTGAACAATCACGCATCATGCTCATCATGCTCATGTCCATGTACTTACCGCCTTTGCTCATGCAGTAAGCCATAGTTTCCATGCACATTTTGTGACATTCCATGCAAGCATTCATGCAAGTTTGCATTTCGGTAGTCATGGATTCGGTCATCATCATCATCATAAGAAATATCTCCTGATTTTTTGATGCATAGAGAGTGTCCTTAGAAGGACTACCTACAACACTAGTTCTATCTTTTTAAAGAGTCAATAGTATTTTTTCTTCCAGATTTATAAGCCGACTATTCCGATATATTTACCGGAAATTATGACTAATTCCACATTAAATTAGTGCTATTTTACCGAAAAGTATTACACATTAAGGGTTGCAAACTCCCATGATGAAGTAAAGATTTTCAAGCTATTAAGCTTTTAACTTGATGAGCAAAATATAAGCTGATATTTTACTAAGAATTTATGTCTTATTTTTTAACAAAAGGTTGCTGGACATAATAATTTATGAACTTCTATTAACTTGAAGATAGAGCATTTTCCAAATCAGCTTGTAAATCTAGCAGATGCTCAATTCCTACTGAAAGACGGACTAAATTATCGTTGATTCCGCGTTTTAGTCTTTCCGCTTCTGGTAGAGAACCGTGAGTCATTTTTGCTGGATAGCAAAGCAGTGACTCCACCCCTCCTAAACTTTCAGCCAACAAAAATAACTTGAGTCGAGAAGCGAATCTTTCCACTTCAGCAAAACCGCCTTTTAATTCCAAACTTATCATCCCCCCAAAGCCAGACATTTGCTCTTTTGCTAGTTGATATTGTTCATGACTAGGCAAACCTGGGTAATAAATTCGTTCTACTTTTGGATGCTTTTCTAAAAATTCAGCTAAAAATAAAGCGTTTTTTTCATGTTCGCGCATTCTTACAGCTAAGGTTTTAATACCTCGCAGCACTAACCAGCTATCAAAGGGACTAGGAATTGCTCCGATCGCATTTTGATAAAACTTCAGTTCAGTGTATAATTGCTCGTTAGAAGTAATAAGTGCGCCACCAATAATATCGCTGTGTCCGCCTAGATATTTAGTTGTGCTGTGAACTACAATGTCAGCACCTAAATCTAGCGGTTTTTGAAAGTAAGGGCTAGCAAAGGTATTATCAACTACTAAAAGGATGTTGTGTTTACGGGCAATATTTGCCAGCATGGCAATATCAATAATTTTTAACAGTGGGTTGGTGGGAGTTTCAATCCAAATCAACTTGGTATTGGGTTGAATGGCAGTTTCAAAATCAGCAATGTGATCAATATCTACATAGGTAGTATTCACTCCCCAATTTTTCACAACCCTTTCTAGTAAACGATAAGTACCACCATACAAATCATCACCAGCTATAATATGATCGCCACTTTTAAGCAGACTTAATATAGTTGTAGTAGCAGCTAAACCAGAGGCAAATGCTAAGCCAAATTTACCATTTTCAATTGAAGCTAAAGCCTCTTCTAAAGCTGTGCGGGTGGGGTTTCCAGTGCGAGAATATTCATATCCTTTATGCTGGCCTATGGCATCTTGTTGGTATGTAGAAGTTAAATAAATGGGAACAATTACTGCACCTGTCTGGGGATCTGGTTGCTGTCCTTCATGAATTGCTCTAGTTTCAAATTCCATTGTTTTCTCTTAACTCTTCTTGGGTTTGACTAATCCAATATCTAATTAAATCGGCTCTAGTAATTAATCCAATTGGGACACTATGCCGTGTAATAATAATCGCTGTTGTTCCCGATAAAAGCACTCGATAAGCTTCGGAAACCTCGACTTCTTCATCAAGAATCGGCAGCGGTTTACCCATAACTGCTGAAACTTCCTGATTAGAAAAATTGATGCCATCATGGAGGAATTTCATCAAAGAAGCTTCATTGAGACTTCCTACTACGTGGTTGTTATCAATTACAGGTAACTGGGATATATTTAGCTTTTGTAGATAATTTGTAGCTTGGCTCAAAGTGTCGCGGGGACTAACAGCAATAATAGAGGGGAAATCTGTTTTCTGAGCTAAAATTTCGCCAATTTTTATCGCTTTTACTGTTTTTCCTTCCCAAAAACCATTTTCTTGCATCCAAACATCAGAGTAGATTTTATTAATGTAGTTTCTTCCTGTATCTGGTAATAACACTACAATATACTTGGGCTGGGATAATCGGGCTGCATATTTTAGGGCTGCGGCTACGGCTGTACCGCAGGAGCCTCCAACTAGTAAGCCTTCCTCTCGTGCGAGACGACGAGCCATATTAAAAGACTCTTTATCACTAACCCGAATCATTTCATCGACTATTTGGCGATTAAAAGTTTTAGGAATAAAGTCTTCACCAATCCCCTCAACTTTGTAAGATTTTGGGGCGTCACCAGAAAGAATTGAACCTTCTGGATCTGCACCAACAATTACTATATTTGGATTTTGCTCTTTGAGATATTTGGCAACTCCTGAAATTGTGCCGCCTGTTCCCATACCT
This sequence comes from Nostoc sp. B(2019), assembly GCF_010091925.1. Classification (GTDB taxonomy): domain Bacteria; phylum Cyanobacteriota; class Cyanobacteriia; order Cyanobacteriales; family Nostocaceae; genus Komarekiella. The sequence goes on from NZ_WVID01000014.1 coordinate 141,012, forward strand.
GCAACAAAAACATCAATTTCACCATTACTATCTGACCAGATTTCTGGGCCTGTTGTTAAGTAATGAGCTAAAGGATTATGCGGATTTTCAAACTGATTTGGTCTGTATGCTCCTGGTATTTCTTTGGCAAGTCTTTCTGCTACACCGTTATAACTTTCTGGTGAGTCAGGTGCTACAGATGTGGGAGTAACTACTACTTCTGCACCATAAGCTTTGAGCAGGTTTATTTTATCTTGGCTCATTTTATCAGGCATCACAAAAATACAGCGATATTTTTTGACGGCTGCAATTAATGCGAGTCCTACACCTGTGTTGCCTGCGGTAGCTTCAATAATTGTGCCACCTGGTTGCAGTTGACCTGTTTTTTCTGCGGCTTCAATCATGGTGAGAGCAATTCTGTCTTTGGTACTCCCGCCAGGATTGAGATATTCTACTTTGGCGTAGATAGTTGAGTGTATGTCTTCGGTAATTTTGTTAAGTCTGACTAATGGAGTTCTGCCAATTGCTTGCAAAATGTTGTCGTAAGTTGCCATAGTTTCTCCTGGTCAGTTGTGGGAGATATGTGTTTATGGGTTTTTCATGTTGGATGAGTTGGGATGATGTTTCACGCAGAGGCGCAGAGGCGTGGAGAGAAGAAAGGGAGGTTAAGATGGTTGCAGGGTTAGCTGTAGTTTAAGTAAGTGTTATCTGTGTTGCTGTTATCTAAGAATTTCCATAATCTTGATAATAGCCGTAATATTGATAGATTTATCGTAGTATATTCAAATCCCAGATTTAGATGGAATGCAACCGTTAATCTATATACTGAATTATTGAGATTAATAGTCAACTATGAAGGTACTAATCCAAAATCATCATGAAATCTCTGCACCGTCCCGATCTCTATGGCTGGTCTAATTTCAATCCGGCAAGAAATATTGATTTCAATGGGATTGCCTGGATCCGTCCCGATGGCAACATCTTGATTGACCCAGTAGCCCTATCAAATCATGATTGGAATCACCTGAAATCCCTCGGTGGTGTAGTTTGGATTGTACTAACAAACTCCGAGCATGTCAGGGCAACTAAAGAAATTGCTGATCAAACCTATGCCAAGATAGCCGGCCCTGTGGGAGAAAAAGATTCTTTCCCTGTATTTTGCGATCGCTGGCTCTCTGATGGTGAAGAATTAGTACCAGGACTCCAGGTAATTGAACTCCAAGGTTCTAAAACTCCTGGTGAACTGGCTTTACTGCTGGAGGAAACAACCTTGATTACAGGGGATTTAGTGCGAGCGCGCAAAGCAGGTAGCTTAACGATTTTACCAGATGATAAGTTGCTGAATCGAGAAGAGGCGATCGCTTCTGTTCGCAGGTTGGCCCAACTAAGTCAGGTAGAAGCAGTGCTGGTGGGAGATGGTTGGCCAGTATTCCGAGATGGACACGAGCGCTTAAAGGAACTTGTGGCGACACTGTGATTAAGTTAGGGGGCGATGCTTACGGTAGTAACAGCCTACGCACAGTTAAAAATTTGGGAAGTTGGGTGCGATCGCCTCACTCAACCATCTATCAGTATTTGGTATGAGTGGCGCGGCGCAATAAGTGCTTTTATGACAGTCTTTCACTAATATATCCTCTCCCCCCTCTCCCGCTCCCCTCTTCCCCCTAACGTGTGGCAAGATCGGAATCAGATCGCATCGCACTTAACTAGGCAAACGAGATGCTGGGAAACACACTTGTTGGAAGATACCAAATTATTAGTCACTTGGGAGGTGGGGGTTTTGGTGAAACTTTTGTCGCTTATGATACTCAATTGCCTGGTTCACCTCAGTGTGTTGTCAAGAAACTCAAGCCCCAAGCAAATGATCCAGTAACTTTGGAGACAGCTAGGCGTTTATTTGATACAGAAGCGCAAGTTTTACATAGATTAGGTACTCACGATCGCATTCCCCAACTTTTAGCTTACTTTGAGGAAGATGCAGAATTCTATCTCGTACAAGAATTCATCGAAGGCCATGATTTAAGTCAAGAATTAACGCCAGGAAAAAGCCTAAATTCAGACGAGGTAATTTCATTTTTACAAGAGATTTTGGCAATCTTAGAATTTGTCCATCAACAAAACGTAATTCACCGCGATGTCAATCCGCGAAATATTCTTAGACGCCAATCAGATGGCAAATTGATTTTAATTGATTTTGGTGCAGTTAAACAAATAACTACCCAAGTAATTACTCCCCAAGGACAACCCAAATCTACTGTTGCTATAGGTACTCCCGGATATATTCCTGGAGAACAAGCTCAGGGTTCGCCAAAATTTAGCAGTGATATCTATGCTGTGGGGATAATTGCTATTCAAGCTCTCACTGGATTATATCCTGATGAAATAGCAAAAGATCCTGATACTAATGAATTTATCTGGCACAATCAAACCACAGCCACGCCAGAATTCGCTCAATTTTTAGATAAAATGGTGTGTTACGATTTTCGGCAACGCTACCCTTCCGCAACAGTAGCATTACAAGCGCTGAAAGAGTTAGCACAGCCACCTCTGGGGACAATAGCATTGACCCCAATTTCTTCAGCAAAAAATATCAAAAACTATAAACCTAAAAAAGGTGTATTGGCGAAGTTTTTCTTATCAATATGTTTAATAGGTGTCAGTGGAATAGCATCAATCTTTATTTTTAATCATATCAATTCAAATAACGCTACAGCATTATATAATCAAGGCAATACGCTTTTTGATTTGCAACGCTATCAAGACGCGCTAACAGTATATGAAAAAGCAGTTAATGTCAGACCAGATTATGCTCAAGGATGGAATGGTCAAGGTAAAACGCTTTATAAATTAAAACAATACAAAGAAGCTCTAGCAGCATACGATAAAGCAATTCAAATTCAGCCTGATTATTTAGAAGCTTGGATAGGGCGAGGCTATGTATTGGGTATGTTACAGCGATATCAAGAAGCGATCGCCTCTTTTGATAGAGCAATACAACTTAAAGATGATAATCCAGAAATCTGGAATGCTAAAGGTGAAGCTTTAAGTAATTTAAACCAATATGACGAAGCAATTAAATCTTATGATCAAGCAATTGAGTTGAATCCAGATGATTACGAAGCTTGGTACAAAAAAGGATTAGCTTTGCAAAATTTAAAGCGATATAAAGATGCGATCGCTGCCTACGATAAAGTTGTGGAATTAAAACCAGACTATGAGCAAGTCTGGTATAATATTGGAAACTCGCTAGTTAATTTACAGCGTTATCAAGAGGCTTTTACAGCTTATGATAAAGCGGTGCAATACAAGCCAAATTATTATCAAGCTTGGCTGTCGAGAGGTAATATCCTATTAAATTTACAACGCTATCCAGAAGCCATTGAATCTTTTAACCAAGTAATTAAATACAATCCGAGAAACTATCAAGCGTGGTATAATCTTGGCTGGTCGCTACATCAAAGCCAACGCTATCAAGCAGCCGTGGAAGCTTATAATAAAGCGGCAGCAATTAAGCGAAACGATTATCAAGTTTGGTATAACCTGGGGAATTCGCAATACAATTTACAGAAATATGAAGACGCGATCGCATCTTACAATAGAGCAGTTCGTTACAAACCCGACCATTACGAAAGCTGGTATAGTAGAGGCAATGCTTTATTTATTTTGAATAGATATCAAGATGCGATCGCATCTTATGACCAAGCAATTAAATATAAGCCTGATTACCAACAAGCAATAGACGCTCGCAATAAAGCCCAAAGTCAACAACAAGCCGATAAATCACAGCCTGCGATCGTGCCAACTGTACCCACTCCTAATCCTACCAATTCGCCATAATTACCATTGCATTGTAGAAACGTTGCATTGCAACGTCTCTACTACTACCGAATATTCACCTCTTGCAGATTACTTCCTACCTGAAGTTTTTCCATCCTAGTACCTGAATTGTTGGAAACTAAGGAACTTTTTCTTTGTATAGAAGAAAAAGTTCTTAACTGCATCTTTTCACTCTTAGCTAACAGGCGTTGCTTTTGAGTATACTCATTCAATTTGACTTGAGCTTGAGCATAAACAGGAGTATCTTTAGGAATCTTCCCTAAAAATTTTACAGCACCATTAAAATCACTAATAGATGCTTGCTTATAGGCTCTATGTAAAAAGTATGCTGCTCTAATCTGCCGTTTCTCATGATACTCAGCCAACTTTTTTTGGACTAAAGCACCGGCAGAACTTTCTTGGGGAATTTGACGCAGATATGCTAATGCAGTGGAAAAATCTCTTCCCTCAGCACTTTCATAAGCTTTTGCTAATAAATCTTGTGTCTGAGCTTCAATTTTGACTTGTGCTTGCTGCACTAGTTTATCTGTTTTAGATTGCCAATATAAAATATCTGGAACTTTAGGAGTAATACGAAGTACATCTGACCATCTACCTTCATTTGAGGCTGTTTCAGCTAATTGGTATTGCTGTGCAGCGAGTTGCCATTGCTGTTGCCATTCTTCGATTGTGGCTTGAGCTTCTGGATAAACATTACTCTGAGATGGGATTGATTTTACCAGTGCGATCGCCTCTTGTAAATCGCCCGATTGATATTCTTCTGTAGCTTTATATAAAGTTTCTGTTTCTGAATATGCTGGCGAGCTATTAACTAAGGAATATACACTAAATCCCATCAACAAAGAATTCGCCGCCAGTCCGACTTTCATTCCTGTTAGTAACGGGGACGATTTCCCAGATGCAGAATGTTGGTGAGAATTATCATCCTCAACAGCTACTTCTAAAGAAAGTTGATACGGTACTTCTACAATTTGTTGTGGCTTTTCCCATTCCAGATGCTTGAGTACTCGTGATACTTCACCCGCAGACTGGAAACGATTTTGCCAATCATAGCGAATCATTTGGCTGAGAACAGCAGCTAGATAATCGCCAATTGGCGTATTTTGAGAACGCCAGACCATCTCATTAGTATAAGGATCTATTTTTAATTGCAGCGGTTCTACACCAGTTAAAGCCTGGATAGCAATCATACCCAAAGCATAAATATCACTGTTTGGCTGTGTTTGACCAATAAATTGCTCTGGCGGTATGTAACCCAATGAGGTAACAGGAATCTTATAAATGGGTAATTCTGCATCAATGCCAAAATCAATTGGCTGAATTGAGCCAAAATCAATTAAAACTAACTTTCCGTCACAAGCACGTCTGACCAAGTTTTCTGGTTTAATATCGCAATGGATGACGCCTTGAGAGTGAACAAATTCTAGAATACTTAAAACATCTTTTAAAAATTTGATAACTTCGCTCTCATCCCACAAACTCCCCCACCCTTGTTTGATGGGTAATTCCGCAGTTAACGCATGTCCTTCAATACACTCTTGCACTAAGTAGAATCGTTCGTGTTCTTCAAAGCAAGCGATGAATTCAGGAATTTGGTGATGATCTCCCAGACGCTTGAGGGTTTCAGTTTCAGTAAGAAACCGTAATCTCAGAGTATCTAAATAGCTGGAATGGGAACTGCTAACCTTAAGTTGTTTAACAACGCATTTGGGGTTTTCTGGGTAATCTATGTCTATGGCAATATATGTTTGTCCAAATACCCCTGCACCTAGGTTTTGAACAATTTGATAACGCCCTTGTAGTACTTTACCGATCATGTGGTGGTTCATGAGCTGGTTACTTAGTAAGCCTTTATATTAGTTTTTCTGACATTCCTCCGTGTTTCCGGAATGCCTTAAAAATAAAACACTAGAGTATTGACTTCTGAAATACGAACTTAGTTTCTTAAGTATTTTTTCTTAAAGAAAGTAGTTTATTCTTTTTATAATGCGAAATATCAACGAGATACATAGTATTAAATTTTGCTGATACTTAAAACTTTTTTTCACCTATGCATTGTGCCAGTTAATGTATCTGGTATTGTAAATGTTGGAGTTGGTGAGTAAATCTATGAATTTTGGCTCACGCAGAGACGCAAAGACGCAGAGAGGATGAAGAGTTTTAAATTTAAATACATAGATTTCATCCATATATATATTTACAAAATTTCCATAGCAAGCTAGTCTGGAAGGCTGTAGCTATTGCCATCATGATGTTTTTTAGTGTGTTCAGAGGACTGGATCTATGATTGAGCTTGGTTCATTGGTGCAGTCCCAGAATAACGATTTGGGGATAGGAAAAGTTACTGAAATATCTCACGATGATGCGATCGTTGAGTATTTCTGCTCAGTGGGACAACGCCTACAAAAAACTTTACCTTTAAATTCGCTTTTAAAAGTCAGGCTTCAGGCTCAGACTCGATGCTATATTAATTTGGGAACCCAAGATACATGGATAATTGGCAGAGTTTTCGATTGGGATGAAGATAGAAGAAAGTATCAAATTGACCTGCCTGATAAGAAAACTGCGATCGCAGTTGAGCAGGATATTTACGTTCGTTGTAATCTCCCGATAGTAGACCCGATCGAAACTCTAGCAATGAAGGGTCACGAAACGCCCTATTTCCACGACAGAAGATTGGCTTTTGTCAAATGCTTGATTAAGCAACGCGCTGTTAGTCGCGGGATGACGGGACTGATTTCGGCGAACATCAATCTTTATCCTCACCAAGTTGAAGTTGTCCGGCGCGTGCTCGAAGACCCAATTCAACGCTATTTGCTAGCAGACGAGGTGGGACTAGGAAAAACCATCGAAGCGGGTGCGATTTTGCGTCAATACCTCCTCGATGAACCAAAAAAACGTGCAGTAGTACTGGTTCCGCAACATTTGCTCCAACAATGGCGGATTGAGTTAGAAAATAAATTTTATCTCTCCCATTTTCCCGAACGGGTGGTAGTGCTTGCGGTTGAAGATGTCCATAGAATCAACCCGAAAGCAAAAGTCGGCTTCTTGATTTTAGATGAAGCCCACCACATTGCGGCAATGGCAACCTCCAAGGATGCAGCTGTGCGCCAGCGTTTTGAGGCTTACAAAAATCTTGCTCATAGAAGCGATCGCTTACTGTTATTATCCGCCACACCTGTTCTCAACCACGAGCAAGATTTTTTGGCAATGCTGCACCTACTCGACCCGACAACCTATAAGCTTGAAGACTTAGCAGGTTTTCGCGCTAGAGTTGAAAGCCGCCAGGAAATTGGTAAAGTTCTCCTTTCTTTTAGGGAAGGCGCGAATCCTTCAGTTTTGAAAACTAACCTTCAACAACTGCAAAATCTGTTTGCAGAAGATCAATATTTGTTAAATCTTACGCAAGAGTTGCAAAATTGCTTGCAAACATCAGAAACACTTCCCACCGAACGAGATAAAATTGTCCGAGAGATTCGCACCCACATCAGCGATACCTATCGGCTTCATCGGCGAATGCTTCGTAACCGTCGCGCTTCTGTGGAAGATGTCATATTTGATCGCAATGTTACACTGAAAGAAGAATATGATTTAGATGAGCGATCGCCTGATATTTACGAACTCATCGAACAATGGCGTACCACTGCCCCCAATCAAGAGCAGTATCAACGAATTTTCCTATTATTATTCCTAGCTTCTGGTACTTGGTCAGGCATTCTAGAACAAGTAATAACCGCACGTTTAAGCAGTATCCGCCATACTGGACTGATTCGGGAATTTGGCGAAGATGATATCCGCATTTTGACTACAACTCCCAAATTTCCAGAAGAAGAAAAAATTCTAGAATCGTTGCTAGGAATTATTAAACAGCCTTCAGAAGATGGCGATCGCATCGAGCTACTAAAAATTATACTACTCTATCGCCTATCAGAAATTTTAGGACTTCAATCTTTCCGCAGTAATATTAAGCAATTGCACGAGCGGGTAAAACAAAGAATTCAAAGACCTATTCCCGGTGATTATCTGCCCAAAATTGTCATATTTACTGGTTTTGAACAAACTTGTGCAGAAATTATTCGCTCTTTATCTGATACTTTTGGTAAAGGAACTATCGCTAGTCATAAATCAGAACAGACTCCCGCACAAGTTGAAAGTAACTTAAACCAGTTTAAAAGTAACCCTAATTGCTTTATCCTTGTTTGTGATGCTTCTGGAGAAGAAGGCCGTAACTTCCAGTTTGTTGATTGGATGATTCATTTTGACCTTCCCTGGTCGCCAAATCGTTTAGAACAAAGAATTGGTAGAATTGACCGCATTGGTCGACCCATAAATGTTGAGTTTACAGTATTAGTTGGTGCAGATATAGGAGATAGCCCTCATGATGCTTGGTATCGATTATTACAAGACGGGTTGCGAATCTTCAATCAATCAATTGCTAGTCTCCAGTTTTATGTTGATGCAAAATTGGCAGAATTAGAAGCAACTATGTTTCAATTAGGTGCTAGCGGATTGTCAAAAATAATAGAAACAATCCAACGAGAAATTGCTGAAGAACAAGTAAAAATTAGCGAACAAAATGCGTTAGATGAAATTGATACTCAAGAGGAAAACGCTACTCAATATTTTCAAGAATTAGATAATTATGACGCTCGTCATTTAGAAATTAAGCAAGCAATTGAAGGCTGGATTGAGGACGCGTTGCATTTTCAAGCAATTGATAACTCAAATTTAGCAGAAGCATGGCGTTATCAACCAAATAAACGTACCTTGCTACCAGTTGATGAATTGAGAAGTCGTTTTGCTAATCATACAGAGCAATTTGGTACTTATAACCGCCGAGTGGCAAACCAGAAATCTGATATCAAACTCTTCCGTATTGGAGAAGGATTGGTAGAAGCGCTGTTTAGCTATATAGATTGGGATGACCGAGGTCGAGCTTTTGCTATGTGGCGCACTGACACATCTTGGGATTCTGGGGAAGGGATGGAGTGGTTCGGTTTCCGATTCAATTATGTAGTCGAAGCAAATTTAGAAATTGCAAGGCGAGTTTTAACAAAGTCCAAGCTAGATGATACTAAATTTAAGATTTTGAAGCGACGTACTGATGCTTTGTTTCCTCCAATTGTCGAAACTATTTTTATTGATGCTCGCAATGAGCCAATGTACATTGTTGAAGATGAAAATCTTTTGAAGATTCTGCAACTTCCTTATAAGGATAGAAGCAATAATCAATACTGGGATTACAATTTGGCAAAGGGACGCTTGAAAATTATTGATGATTTTGTTGATGCTAATAAATGGCAAAATTTTTGCTATCAAGCGCGTAGTACATCTTTAGAATTGCTCTCCCAGCGTCATGATTTTATCGATTTGTGCGAACAACGCGCTAAGGTTGCTGAAAAGAAATTAGGTAATAGAGCCGAACAATTACGCCTCCGCCTAAACCGACAAACTTGGGATTATGCTGTTGCTGAAGAATTGAATGTAGAGAGTGGGTTGAATGAAGCCATTTTAGAGGGAATTCGCCAACCTCAGATTAAACTTGATTCTGTTGGTTTCATTGTTTTATCTGGGCGATCGCCTGTACAATCTGAGTGAATGTGTGAGGATAAAGCTAAAGGGAAGCAAATTTGGCTTTAAGAGACTCGCTTGTTGAGCTAAGCCTTTGAATACCAAATTAGCCTTCTCTTGTCAGCCTTTCAGGCAAGTTATTCTTGCATAATTCCTAAAAGAAAGCTGTAATTGTTAAATCATGATTAGTTGCACTTATCATCATCACATTTTCTGAAAAACCTCAATTTAGAGCAATTTTTACGGATGGCGCAGTGCTTGCAGTTTATCTAACTGTTGAGTTTGTTCTTGCAGACGAATAGCAAGGCGATCGCACACTAACTCACATAGCTCAAAAATTATCGGGTCAGTAATTTGGTAAAAAACACTGATTCCTTGTGGCTGGCGAGTAACTATACCTGCTTGCATCAATACTTTCAAATGTTTGGAAACATTTGCCTGTCCTAGTCCGGTTTCTTGGATGATTTCCGTCACATTTTTCACTCCTGACTTGAGACAACACAAAACTTGCAGCCGACTCACTTCTGACAACACTTTAAAATATTCAGCAACGGGAGCAAGGGTTTGAGGCGAAGATTCTAACATACAGACTTAAATATTACATCTTTCTATATATACTTACTATTATATTACCAGATAGTAATATGGTAGTAAGAGTTAAGAGCTAAGACAGCAATGGAAAACGTCAAAAAGATTAACAATGAATTAACAGTAGCAGGACAGGTAACACTAGAGCAGCTACAGCAAGCGGTTAGTGAAGGTTACAAGTCTGTACTTAACTTGCGATCGCCTGATGAGCAAGGCTTTATCAGCGATGAACAACAACAAGCACAAGCATTAGGACTGCACTACATCAACATTCCGGTCAAGCCAAACGAGATCAGCGATGAACTGACTACAGAGGTACTTGAGCAAATTGATCAACTACCCAAACCGACTTTAATCCATTGCGCCAGTGGTATGCGTGCGGGTGCGCTTGTCTTCATGAACGTGGCGACAAGGCAAGGATTAACGGCACAACAAGCGTTTGAACAAGCACAAGCAGTTGGCTTTGATTGTAATGCTCATCCACAAATGAAGCAGTTTTTCGAGCATTACGTTTCCAAGCACTCAAAAACTAGTTGAGTTTCTTCAAGGAGAAAATACTATGTTATTCAGACAATTGTTTGACAGAGAAACCAGCACTTACACTTATCTACTTGCAGATCAACAGACTCAAGAGGCTATTTTGGTAGATCCGGTGCTGGAGCAAGTCGAACGTGATTTAAAACTACTTACAGAATTAGGGTTATCTCTGCGTTACAGCTTAGAAACCCACATCCATGCTGACCATGTTACGGGTACAGCCAAATTGCGAGAAATGACTGGTTGTTTGGGGATTGTTCCCGACAAAGCTAAAGCCAGTTGTGCGGATCAGCATATTAAAGATGGAGAAATCCTAAAATTGGCAAGCATAACAATTAAGGCGATCGCCACACCAGGTCATACAGATAGCCATAATGCGTATTTAGTTAATCAAGATAGAGTTTTAACTGGAGATGCCTTGTTTATTCGCGGCTGTGGACGAACTGACTTTCAAAGTGGTGATGCAGGAACTTTGTTTGACTCAGTAAAACAACGACTATTTTCTTTACCTGATGATACTTTGGTATATCCTGGTCATGACTATCGTGGACATACAGTATCTACTATTGGAGAAGAAAAACGGTGGAATCCGCGATTTGTAGGACGCGATCGCTCTAACTTCATTGAGTTCATGGCCAGTTTAGATTTACCTGAACCAAAAAAAATCATGGAAGCAGTCCCCGCCAATGAGCGTTGCGGTAACTTACTTTTTACCCGTTAAGTTCCTCTGATAAATCCATTATGATTGCCTGGATATTCGGTCATTTTCTCGCAATTTGTATAGGTATCAGCTTAGGGTTAATTGGCGGTGGCGGTTCGGTTTTAGCGGTACCGATTTTAGTTTATGTCATGGGTGTGACACCAAAACCTGCGATCGCCATGACTCTATTTATTGTGGGATGCGTAAGTCTCATTGGTGTCATTCCCCATTGGAAGCAAGGGAATGTGAATTTAAAAACCGCTTTTATGTTTGGCTCTGCCACAATGTTAGGGGCTTATATAGGAGCTAAATTTGCTACATTACCTTTTATTACTGGCACAATCCAGATGATTCTGTTTGCCTTGATGATGCTATTGGCAGCAGGATTTATGATTAAGAAAAGTTCTAAACCAGTTCAAAAAGTTGCTGCGACTGAGTTGAATTTAAGTTCATATCCCAAACCAATATGTAAATACTGTTGGCTTTGGATGCTTAGTGAGGGTTTAGGTGTAGGTTTATTAACCGGATTAGTTGGGGTTGGTGGTGGATTTGCGATTGTTCCTGCCTTAGTTTTGTTGGGAAATACGCCGATGAAACAAGCGATCGGTACTTCTCTGCTAATTATTGCCATGAATTCTGTTGCAGGACTGTTAGGGTATCTAGGATATGTATCACTTAATTGGAATCTAATAGCTTCATTTACAGTCGCCGCCAGCATAGGAACAATTAGTGGAGCTTATCTTTCGCAGTTTATACAGCCTAGACAGTTGCAACGAGGATTTGCCTATTTGCTCATAGCAGTAGCAAGTTTTATTTTATTTCAAAACCGGAGCAAATTTTATTCACCGGAAGCCGGCGCACCCTGTGGGAAGCCGCTCCGCGTCTATGCACAAAACAAAAAAAGTGTGGTTTATTTACCTAAAAATACCTTAAGCAAACCCAATGCTTAACTCTAAAGCATTAGAATTCAAAGTGCGATCGCAAATCATTAATCAACCTCACCAGTTAATCTTCAATAACTTCTCCTGCTTGAAAAACTTGATTAGCTGTCATTTTCAAATCGGGGAAAGTTGGAGATATAATGTAGTCATTAGCTCGAAATTGGCTAACCTGATACTCTCCATCTATTAATTCATAAAGTGAGAGAGTAGGAAGCTTTGGATCGCCGATAAACTTCCTAGCACCTAATGCAGCATAATCCACAATCCAATATTCTGGAATGCCCATTTCCTCATAGTCAGCAAGCTTTTTATAGTAATCATCGCGCCAATTTTGGCTAACAATTTCAATCACTAAAGGAATCGAACTACCTTGAGTGACTGTTGAGGATTTTTTCCAAAGTGATTCTGAAGTTAAACAGGGACGATTCAAGATTAAAACATCTGGCAAATAACCTGATTCACCTTCAGGAGGTTTTACTATTGCTTGGTTGGGGATGAAGTAAGGAAAGTTTAATCGTTTTAACTCAAAAGCGATTTCAACAGTCAAAAACCCTTTTATTTCTTCATGTTTACCGACTGGTGGTGTCATCTCAATAATTACCCCATTATGTAGTTCGTAACGTACTTGGGAATTTTCTGGATACCATTGAATAAATTCCTCAAAGGTTACTACTTTTGTTGCTGTTTGAATTTGAGTCATAAGTAACCTAACAATGTTTAACTTTTTTACATAACACGTAAATTGCAGATCAATCTTTTCCAGTAATCAGAATAGCATTTCTAGGTTTACTTTGATGAGAATAGGCTTGTGAGATTGGATAACTTGATTGATCAATGAGTTGTTGTAACTAATGTTGAGCTTTGCTGACGGTAAGATTAGACATAATAACTCTCTTACTTACTCACATAACATCTTAACTCTGAGCTTCCTCATCATGTTCAATCACCTCAGATCTATCTGTTAACGGCTTAACCACTCGTGCGATCGCTTCCTGAACAAAAGCTTTAATAAATTCATCTCTGCGATTAATTTGAAACTGTCGCTGCACTACCTCGGTCATCCCACCATCACCCCAATCTTGGTCATGACGAAAATATTCAATAAAACTTTTCCCGGCAATTCTTGTTAAATAAGCCGCTGTTACACCTTGAATTGCTCTACCAATAATAAAAGTGGCAACATTAAGTTGTAAAGCCGTAGATAATAATTGAATTGCTCCTTTAACTATCCCTAAACTGGCGATGGTTTTCGCTAAAGAAAGAGCTAATTCTCGTCCCCGTTCCATGTTCAACTCACAGCCATAGACTCTACCAATTTCTACGACCATCTGAGCATTAACAGCAGCAGTCGCCAGTAAATCTACTACAGGTACAGGCGTGACTGATACTACACCAGCACCAATCCACTGAAACCGCTCAACAATTTTGTCAGCTTGACGGCGGCGCTGGCCATCGATGAGTTTTCGCGCCTCGTCTCCTAGCCGCAGAGATTGCAGCAGGATGTTATCTGCTACCAAATCTTCACCTTCAGCGCGTAAAATGGCCGCCATTCGCCGCAGCATGGGGACAATATCCGGTTCCGCCTGGAAGGTTTCGCCAGTTTCTAGCTGTGCAGATTGGGGATTAGCAGCGATCGCCACTACATCATTTGGGGCGATAAATCCCCGCACCCGCTGACGCAATCTAGCAAGGATGGCTTCTTTATCTTCATCTGTGTATAAATCAGTTTTGTTAAGCACAAGCAGCGATCGCTTACCTATTTCCGCCAATCCCCGCAGCGGCTCATATTCTGATCGCCGCAAGTCATTATCCACCACAAACAACAGTAAATCTGCTTCCGTCGCCAATTCCCGCGCTAGCTGTTCCCGTTCTGTTCCCGCTACCCCCGCTTCCAAAATCCCTGGGGTATCTGTAATTAAAATCTTCCGTTCTAATCCCTTCAACCGCAGACAATAGGTTTCTCCCGCTTGGGTTGTTCCCATTGGTGCATCAACTTGACCCACCATGCGTCCCATAACGGCATTGACTAAGGAAGTTTTGCCAGCACTCCCCGTACCGAACACCACTACTTGAATCTCACCGCGTGCCAAGTTGACTTCAATCTCCCGCGATCGACTCAATAAAGCTTGGCGTGCTACTTCATCTTGAATTTGCGCTACTTGTTGCCGCACAGCTTGGAGAGTTGAAGAAGCAGCATCAGATTTGGCTGCGGGAATTTGCGCTGGTGTTACTCGCCTTGAGTTGCGGCGCGATCGCTTCTCGCCAGCCTGCATCACTAGTACATAATACACAAAAGCTGCAACCAAGGCTCCTATGAGCAAAATCAGCAGCAACAGCAGTAAATTGCCTAGCAGTGGAGAATAGGACAACTGCCAGTAGAGGCGTGAAAGGGAATCAATCAGCCATAGGCTTAGCCCCAAAATGAGGATCAGACCAACAACTAGCGTTACTATGCGCGACAGAGGCATGGATAGCAAATATTAATGAGTATTCAGTGGGCAGATGCTTCTAATCTTAATAGCTTCAGTGTTTTTTACCAGAGTGGACAGAAGCAATTTTTGATAAACTGAAAACGCATTTGGTATAAAATTTACTATTGAACTCGTACGGCTGGATTCCTCATTATTGATGAAAACCCTCCCCCTTAAAAAGTTTAACTGCGAGTTTTACTATGACTGTGACACCCAAATTAAGATACTTTCACTGGGTTAAACGATTGTTCTATCAACTTAGTATTCGGCAAAAAATTGTTTGTGGGTATACTATTGCCTTGGGAATTGCAGTTTTAGGAACAACAGTGGGGTTGGCAATTGGCGATCGCTACTTCCAACAAGCCAGACAACAGATGAAACTTGCAGATGAAGAAGGAGGCTTGTTAAGTGATTTGCAAGGCAAGTTGTTAGAAATACAGATCCATCAGCAAGAAATAGGGCCTTTTTTAGAGCAACCGCAAGTGTTGCAGCAGAAAGCTTCTCATTCCCTTGGCAATTTGGCAGAAGCCGAAACGCTGCTTTCTCAGGCGCTAGAATTTAGTCAAATCAATTCGCAAAGTGATTTGCAAGCGCTGCTCAAGAAGCACGATCGCCCGATAGCTGTATATTTCCAACAACTCATGGTGCTAAACCAGCAAGTTTCGTCACTCATTTTGCAGCCGGAGGGAGTGCCAAAAGCACAGCAATTAATCTCAAAATTTAGTCAAAGTCAGGACGCACTAAAGTTTTATCAATTTGCTCATGAGTTAACCGACTTTGCAAAAACAGTTCGAGAACGCCAACAAGATGCTGATGTAGCCCAAAATCAGGCTGCGGTAATGCAAGCTCGGATTATTATCATTAGTATCCTTTTGTCAGTTGCGATCGCTGCCATTCTGGCTTTTTATACCAGTAAAATGATTGCTCGCCCTATTAATGCAGTCACGAATATCGCCCAAAGAGTTACCCAAGAAGCTAATTTTGATTTGCAAGCACCTGTAGTCACAACAGATGAAGTTGGTGCTTTAGCTAGCTCTTTGAACCAGCTAATCCAACAAGTAAAGCGTCTTTTAGAAGAACAAAAAGCCGAAACCCAAGCGCGACTTATTCAAAGTGAGAAAATGTCCAGTTTGGGACAGATGCTTACTGGCGTCGCTCACGAAATTAATAATCCTATAAATTTTATTTCCGGGAACTTGGTACACGCCAAAACATATATTGAAGGCTTATTAGCACTCTTGCAAACATACAAAACCGAAGTTTCTCAGCCTCCCACTGCTGTGCAAACTTTAGCCGAAGAAATTGATTTGGAGTTTCTGGAAGTTGATTTGCCAAAACTCATCAACTCAATGACAGTTGGTGCTGATCGTACGCGAGAGATTGTCCGAAGTTTGAAAGATTTCTCGCGTTTAAATGAGGGCGAAGTTCAGTCGGTAGAACTACACGCTTGTATCAATACTACACTGTTAATTTTGAACAATCGCTTGAAAAAAGGGATCAGCGTTGTTTGCAAATATGGGGATATTCCAGCGATTCCAGGCTATGCAGGTTTACTCTACCAAGTATTTATGAATTTGTTGAGCAATGCGATCGATGCTATGGAGGAAAAGTCTGCTGACGATTCGCAATTTTTACCCGAAATCACTATCATCACAGAACGCTGGAACGACGATTGGGTGGTGGTGCGAATTGCAGATAATGGCCTTGGTATTACACCAGAAAATCAAAACAAGATATTTGAATCGTTTTTCACTACTAAACCACGAGGCGTTGGTACAGGCTTGGGTCTAGCAATTACTTATCAAATTGTGGTAGAAAAACATCGAGGCAAGATTACTTGTCAGTCTGAGTTGAATAAAGGAACAGAATTTGTGTTGGCTTTGCCCACCGAATACACTTGAATTTTAACACAAAGTCACGCTCAACATGGAGCGTCTAACTCATGACTAGAAGTCACGAGTGTGCGGCTTGTAGAAATCAAGCACTAACGTAATTTGTGAGTCCTGGATGTCTATGACAGGCTACGTCTATGTACAAAGCTTTCTCCACTAAGCAACGCAATCCCCAAGGTGACAATACAAATCCCCAAGCTTTGAATCAGGTTTAAAGTTTCGCTAATTGTTACCCATGCGACTAATGCCGTCAATGCTGGACTGCTAGCGCCGACGATTGAGGCCTTCGTTGCACCAATCATACGAATTCCTACATTATTTAAAGTGTGTCCCATGAAACTAACTAAACCAGAGAAAATACTGCCAATCCACAAGGGTGTCCAATCGAGTTGAGTACTAGAAAGTGGCCAAAATAGTAAGCTAACACCGGAAAACAGTAGGGTGCAGGTAAAACTAATCCAGGTAAAGGGAACTGGATGGAATTTTTCCAAACATTTTTGGGCAATGACTTTATAGAAGGCGTAAACAACCCCAGAGCCAACGCTGGCGAAAATGCCAGTAGTAATGGTGTCACTGCTGTAAGCAGCAGAAGACTGAGGAATTGTGAGTACACTGCCACCTAAAATAATGACTATCACTAGCCAACGAAAGAGTGTAGGGCGTTCGCCAAAAAACTTCCAAGCAAGCAACGCCGTAAATACAGGATAGGTGAAGAAGAGGGTCATGGCAATTCCAGTCGGAATTAAGCCAATAGCAATGTAGAGTAACGCAATATACACAAACATCAATACCCCGCAGCTAAGTGCTTGGAGCAAAACATCAGTGTGTTCTCGTCTAAACAACTTTCGGAACTCTTTCCCCGCAGATGGATATAGCTTGAATGCTAGAGACGCCATAAGTGGAACCACCAGCAACATTCGCATAAACATCAACAAAAATGAATTCTGCAAATCCGGTTTAACGTATCCACCAAGTAAAAATAAACCTAGTACGAGATGTTCTGAAAACAAAACTCGCACAGTAACGTTGTGAAACGATAAGACGAAAGCGGATAGAAGAACCGTCAGAATGCCCAAGTTGCTAAAAGGTTTCTAAAGGACAACCCGATTGTATTGCTAAAACCACTATTTTTTTCTGGTAATGATTTTTCTGCTGTCTAGCAAATACTTACTATATTTGTGTATTAGCAGTAAAAAAATCACCACGTGATCGCGATATCAGAAATCGCTAGCTACAAGTTATGTCGCTGCAATACTTTGCGCGTCACACACTGCTAATGGTGACTCTTGAATTGGTTTGGCGAGCAATCGCCAAACATCGCATTCTAAATAAATTGTGTAAACCGAGAGCTGCATGGGCTGGAAGAACACCAACAATTCTTCGTGCTTTGGCGCAGAAGCTCTTGTGGCAAAAAAATCTTTATCTTAAATAGGTTAAGAAAAGATTATTAATTAGCTCATTTTTATTTAAAATTAGCAGTACAGCAGCAAGCTTCATCCTTATCAAAACCTATAGCTTCAGGAGCATTCTTGCAAAACTCAGAGCGTATTCAAGTAGGAGATAGAGTATTGATTTTAAGTCCTTCCTATGTAGCTGGAAAATATGGCGTAGTTCGTAGTCGAGAGTCACGCTCAGATAATCAAGCAAGTCAGCGCTGGCTGATTCAAGTAGAGGATGTGGATTCGTCTGATATTGTAGTGTCGTTGGTTTTAGATGAGTTTATCTTGATTAGTCCGCAATAAGTTGAAAAAGAGCGAGCGCTTTTTATTTGAGATAAATAGTGAAAATTTTGTCATCTATCAAAAGTGAGAGGTTTGGTTGAATTTGACTAACCGCATTGCACTCACTTTTGAATCACATTTGTTTCCAATACTGGATGCACAGGTCAACTTTAGTAATTAGCTAGAACTAGAACAACAGCTAATAGTCTTAATTTACCCTGTCAGTGTTAAATATAAGGGCGAATAAGATGACAGCAACACCACAAGAGATAATTCGGTCAAGTCAATGGCATCATCTATCTGTACAAGAAATAACCCGGCATTTAGATACAAATTTAGAAACAGGTTTAACTTCTGCTGTTGCGGCAAAAAAACGTGACCATTTTGGTGCAAACGAACTCAAGAGCAAACCTGGAAAAAGTCCATTGCTACGATTTCTCTTGCAATTTAATCAACCGCTGCTGTACATCTTATTAATTGCGGGTGCAATCAAGGCAATACTTGGGCAATGGGTGAATGCTGGGGTGATTTGGGGCGTAACTCTGATTAACGCCATTATTGGTTTTGTGCAAGAGTCTAAAGCTGAAAGTGCGATCGCAGCCTTAGCCTCTTCTGTACAAACCAATGCAACCATCATTCGCAACGGTAAAAAGGTGCAACTATCCTCCACAGAGTTAGTACCTGGGGATGTGGTACTACTTACTTCTGGAGACAAAGTACCAGCTGATTTGCGTTTAGTGCAAGTACGGAATCTGCAAGTTAATGAATCAGCACTAACGGGCGAATCAATTGCAACTGAAAAAAACACGCAACTGCTCAATCTAGATGCACCCTTAGCAGAACGCACTAATATGGCTTATGCGGGCAGTTTCGTGACGTTTGGCACTGGCAAGGGTATTGTTGTCGCTATTGGAGATGCCACAGAAACCGGGCGGATCTCCCAGCTAATGGAGCAAGGAACCAGCTTAAAAACCCCATTAACCCGCAAATTTGACAAATTCAGCCGTACATTGCTGTACATAATTCTAGGGATAGCAGCATTCATGTTTGCAGTTGGGCTGGGATACGGCTACTCCTGGACAGAAATGTTTGAAGCTGCGATCGCTTTTGCTGTGAGTGCAATTCCCGAAGGCTTGCCGGCTGTGGTGACGGTTACACTAGCAATCGGTGTTTCCCGCATGGCACGGCGTCACGCGATCGTTCGCAAGTTGCCAGCAGTGGAAACCCTTGGCGGTGCTACAGTTATCTGCTCTGACAAAACTGGCACACTAACTGAAAACCAGATGACTGTACAGGCAATTTATGCAGGCAATAGACAGTATAAAGTCACTGGTGTAGGCTATGCTCCCCAAGGAGAAATTCTACTCGATGAAAAACCAGTAACCAAGGATAATTCTTCTGCTCTTGAAGAATGTATAAAAGCTGGATTGTTATGTAATGACTCGTACCTGGAAAAAAAGGACGAGCAATGGCAGGTTGTTGGCGATCCTACAGAGGGAGCATTGATAACTGTTGCCCATAAAGTTGGATATAGCCGCAGCAGCTTAGAACAGGAAATGCCCAGGTTGGATGTCATCCCGTTTGAATCTGAGTTCCAATACATGGCAACTCTGCATGAAACTTCGTCATTTATCATTGGTCATACCCCAGATGAAGCCGTTAGGGCATCTACGTCATTGGAAAATGACAAACAACGAGTTATCTTCGTTAAAGGTTCGGTTGAGGCAATTCTTAAACGTTGTCAGCAGATGTTAGATGCAGAAGGAAACTTTGCTTCTGTAAATGCAGACATGATACATCAGGAAGTTGATACAATGGCGAATCTTGGTTTACGGGTGCTAGCGTTTGCCAAGAAATCTGTGCATATAGAGACGTTGCATGCAACGTCTCTACAACATGCAGATATCGAAAATGATCTGATTTTCCTGGGATTGCAGGGGATGATCGATCCGCCTCGAACCGAAGCAATCAAAGCAGTCCAAGCCTGCCAAGAAGCTGGGATTCAAGTCAAAATGATTACAGGCGATCATGCGGTAACTGCACGGGCGATCGCTCAAAGTATGGGCTTCAACAAAAACGGCGAGGTTCTAGCTTTCACAGGAAGCGAACTTGCTCGAATGGAGAAATCAGAACTCGCCACAGCTATAGAAGATGGGGCGGTATTTGCGCGTGTTGCACCAGAACAGAAACTCCGTATCGTCGAAGCATTACAATCTAAAGGCGAAGTTGTGGCGATGACAGGGGATGGTGTCAACGATGCACCCGCTCTTAAACAAGCAGATATTGGTATTGCGATGGGGGGTGCTGGTACGGAGGTGGCGAAAGAAGCCTCTGATATGATTTTGACCGATGATAATTTCGCCTCAATAGAAGCTGCGGTTGAAGAAGGGCGAACGGTTTATCGGAATTTGCTCAAAGCGATCGCCTTTATCTTACCTGTTAACGGCGGCGAATCAATGACGATTTTGATTAGTGTACTGCTGGCCAGAGAATTACCAATTTTGTCTTTACAAGTTTTGTGGCTAAATATGGTTAATTCTATTGCCATGACTGTGCCTTTAGCCTTTGAGCCGAAATCTGAACGGGTGATGCAACAACCACCACGTAACCCGCGTGAATCACTGCTTTCCAAAAGTTTAGTCAAGCGCATCCTAGTGATTTCTATCTTTAACTGGATTTTGATTTTTGGTGTGTTTGAATGGATACGACAAACTACAGGAAATCTCGCTCTCGCCCGTACAATGGCAATTCAAGCTTTAGTAGCAGGAAGAGTTTTTTATCTTTTAAGTATTAGTCAATTAGGAAGTGCTATTATTGCCAGACTTCGAGGAATTAGACAGAAAATTAACGATGCTTCAGCAATTGGAATTGGAATTGCTTGTACTGTAATTTTGCAGATAATTTTTAGTCAATGGAACTTGATGAATAGCCTGTTTTCTACAGCACCGCTGAACTTGAATCAATGGTTAATTTGCTTGCTTGTCGGGTTGCCAATGGTTATAGTATCCGCGTTAGTCAATCGTTTTGATCCTCTGGACTGAGTTAGTTAATCACTAATAAAAGGGGATAGGGAAGGGAGCATCTCAATAAGTGCAAATATACCTGGCGATTAGAAATCGTTGCTATACAAACCAAGTCCACCCGTGTGAACTTAAGGAATTTGAAACCCACCTCTGTGGGTTTTATCTGTATATCCCCGAATGACCTTCGCTAGGGCTAGGGACATTTTTAGAAAAGTGAGATGCACCCGTGATAATTACTGTTGTGTAGAGATGTAACAGTGCGATATCTAGATATCAACATGACTTCTTGGAAAGAATATTAACGAAAATGATTGAATCAGAAATAGATATAATTAATCTATTTTTAGAATTATCTCTTAATAAAGAGCCAACAGAATCGCTTTAATACCAATAGATAGATACAGGAATTTAATCTACAAAATATTATTAGGAAAGCAGAATTTTTAGGAGATGTTTTCATGACTAGCTTTCTTCGATTATTCTCATTAGCTATGTCTTTACCAACATTATGTCTGGGTGTAAATGCAGTTGTGCCCTTACTAAGTCATGCTCAAACTCCAACACAGACAGTCTTCAGTGATGTTCAACCTAATTACTGGGCACAACCATTTATTCAACGCTTGGCACAAAGAAATATTGTGGCGGGATATCCTGATGGCACATTTCGACCAGAGCAAGCAGTACAGCGTGATGAATTAGCTGCAATTATCCGCAAAGCTTTTAACCAACCGCCAGTGCAACAAATAGAAAGTGGTTCTGTATACGAAGATGTTTCTGAAGGTTATTGGGCAGAACGTCCGATTGAGTCAGCAGCTCAACAAGGCTTTATGTCCGGCGATTCTAGTGGTAACTTTCGACCAAATCAACCTGTTACCAAAGTTGAAGCAATAACTGCTTTAAATAAAGGTCTGAATTTGACTTCTGATATACCAGTAGCGGCTTCAACAAAACCAACTACACAACAACTAGCAAGGAGAAAACCAGTATTTGTTCCAATAGCAATTACTTCCTTAATGCAGCATCTATTAATTCCTAGAGCCGAGGCTGTACCTGCTTCTGTGACTGCTCCTGGAACAACGACACCTCAAGCTACGCAGCCAGACCGTTCTGCCTCAGCTATTGTCAATGACTATTACACAGATGCTAGCAGTATCCCGCAAAATGCTATTCCTGATGTAGCCGCAGCAACCAAACAAAATATAGTGGTCAACTATCCAAATCCAAAAGTACTCAATCCTAACCAGCCTGCTAGCCGTGCGGAAATTACGGCTTTAATCCATCAAACATTGGTTTCTCAAGGAAGAATTGAACCCCTTCCTAAAGATTCACCTGCTACTCAGTATATTATTCGGACTTCTGGTAATAATCAAAATACTCAGTAGCAGTTATTCATGGTTTATAGTTGATCATCACGAGCCAGGTTAAGGGAGAAAGAGTGAATTTAAACCTTTACTTTTCGCTTTAACCAAGGAGTATTAGGGATGTTTAACTTCTTAGACATCCTCTCAGAATTACAAGCAATAACAACTTATTATTACTATAGGAATCATAAATGTAGGACTTACGCACGCTCTACAAATTCTTCTCTACGTTCGCGCAGCGTGTCGTAGACAGATGCTACGCGTTGGTAGGGTGGTATTTGCTCACCCTACCAGTATTTCAAAATCAAATAGGAGTCCTATAGTTTGTTTTGTGGTTAGCAATCCTATCTGCGAATAGATTGAAAAAATGTTCTGTCTGTGTATCTTCTCCACCCCAGCTTTGATAGGCTTTAAATTCTGGATTCCAAGAGGTGGCGATCGCTTCTGCAACTTTTAAATTATTACCAAACCAAAACTGAACTAACTCACTAAGAATCTGGCGACGATAAAAAGCACATTTTATAGCATCTTCATTCCAAATATAAGGATTCGGAGAACCGAAGAAAAAATAATGAATTATGCCAGCAATTTTGTCTGTATAGAATATTTTTCTTGCTATTAAACCTTCCTAATTAGTTACTAAAAATACCTGTCCTGACCTACCAGCACCCAACAATTTGCCAGGAGAATTCTGCTGTGATGCCATTTATTTTGCTTTTTATCTTTATTTTATTCATAACATTATCAAAAACGCCGTTACTATGAAACGCTACGCGATCGCGTAGCGTTTCATAGTGAAAAATTCGTAGACTATGGGTAAGTCCTACTAAAGTTACTTGTCTACAATCGGGCGTCCATCGGTATCTACGTCAAGTTCTTCACGTCGAACAGTTCCTTGAGCTTGAACTGTGTCCTGTTCTACAACTTTCTTAACTTTAACTTCCTCTTTTAATACAGCTTCTTTGCGGATATCGGGTGTTTCTTCGTAAATATCCATGCGAGCTACTTCACCTTCACGAAAGGCATTACCAGGATTGGTTGGTGTAGCGTTTGTGGGATTTGTGCGCTCAATTACTACTCGTTCTTTTTCAACGGGAATTGCAACACTAGCAGTCTCCGTTTCTACACGTTTACCAATAGAAACTTCTCCAGTTTTGCGACGTTGTTTGTTAGCAATTAACCGTTCTTCGTATAACTTCAAGGATTGACTATCCTGTTTGTTAATATCGTAAAGTGACGGTTCTTGCTCGTAGTTGTAAGTGCTGCGGTCATAAGTAGTAGGCTGAGATATGCCAGAAGTAGCAGGCTGAGTCATGCCAGAAGTAGCAGTTGAAGTCCGATAAACTCCGCGTACTTGTTCTTCATAATCGTAATCAACCTTTTCCAATTCATCAAAGTTAGGCAAGTTTTCTACTTGCTCTTTAGTTAGATTTTTGGCATAAACTCGTCTGTCAGTGTAACGAATATCGGCAAGCCCGACTGGTAGTAGAACTTTTTTACCAAAAATCCAGAAACCTGTATCTACTACAAAATAGCGGAATTTACCTGTTTGTTCATCAACTAAAATGTTGTGAATAGAACCCACTTTATCGTTAGTTTGATCATACACATCAAAACTTTTGATGTCATCAATGTCGTGGGAGTCAGATTCACGATATTCAGGGTAAAATTCTTCTAATTTTACAAGTGTCATTTGGTTTTTCTCCAGCTTTGTATCTGTTAGTTACTATTTTAAAAATATTTATAAAATAATCTTCTAACTATTGGATGATTAAGTATTAAAAATATTGATAGTTTTTGCAAAAATAACAACTAGCTCCCCGACTTATTGAAGAAGTCGGGGAACCGGATACCACGAATTTTCACAAAAATTTTGAGAGCGATCGCCTGTGTATATCCAGAGATTTCTGTTAGAAATCTCCTCCTTAAAGTAGAGCTTCCGAGATCATCAAACTGTGCCTAATTAGGGTTAGGGCGCGGAGCGCGGTTAGGCCCACCGGCCCAAGGTGGAGGCCCTTGAGGTGGACGAATATTAATCACAGAACCATCTGCACGAGTAATGGAAAACGCATCTAATTCACCACCTCTGCCCAATTCACCCGTAACAGTAATCTGCTCACCAGACTTAACATTAAGTTCGCGCCACCAACGCGGCCCCGCATCAACAACTAATTGACCTGTACCATCGTCGATAATGAAATCATTACCCACAATCTGCGTAACTTTACCAGATACAGTTGTGCCGTTGGTACGTTGTTGTAAATCACCAATTCTTGTTTGACCCTGTGCCAAGGTAGGCAAGCCCGGAATTGTAATTGCAGAAATTGTTGTCAAGATTAAGCCGAATAGTAGTTGTTTATTCATCGTTAATCACGTTATTCACTCTGCTTTCTTCATTGTTAGAAGCAAATGTGATTAGAAAGTGACGGTAATGTAGATGAATTTTCAACAGCAATTCAATTGCATGTAGTTTCTATTTGAGAATGCCTAGAAGTTGTAGCCAACACCCAGTAATATTCCTACATCAGTTTCATCAATAAAACTGACATTAACCCCACCCGTTGCTGTAATCTGTGTGGATAAAGGAACATCTACACCGCCAGAAATTAATGCGCCTACAGTGCTATCTCTGCCTGTAGAAACTGCGATGCCACCGCCAATATAAGGCGCTACATTTAGTTGAGTAACTTCCAAATTCTCTGTAGGAAAATCTACAGTTAGTGGTATGAGAAAAACTGTATTATCTCCAACTAAAGCCGCAGGACGCGCAGACAAATTTCGTGTAAGTCCAATTTTGCTAATCACAGCAAATGAACCTTCACCTACCCGTGTATCGCCACTCAAACCAATGTTACCACCAACACCGAGATAGCTAGAACCAGAACGCGTAGCTCTACCAGGCTCAAAAGTTTGAGCTACCTTCTCTGATTGAATGTTTGAGGGAGTTTGTGCAGTTTGAAGTTGTGTTGGTTCTGTAGTCAAGTCTGATGCAGAAGTAAGAGCAGTAGCAGGAGTTTCTGACTGATCTGCTGTCAGATTTGTCACATAACTAGCAGTATCAACAGTAGAGTTTTTATTTTCAGCACGAGCTGGTATGCTACCAATAACAACCATCCCAAGGGTTAGTAAAGTAGAAATGCATTTGAAAAAAGTAGCATTCATGGATATTCTTTCCTTTTCATCTTGTTATCTTTAGTATTGACAACAAAAGTGAGGAGAAAGTGACAACGCTGCTGCACTACCAAGATTTTTATCGGGAATGCTTCTGTCTGCTTTGACTATCTTGCCTGCCTGAATGCGGTTCTTGAGATTTGTGTTGGTTGTTGCGAGAAATATGGATAGCATACTCTTCAGGTACAATCGGAGAGCCATGCATTTTGGCATAAACTTTAGTAAATTCTGCACCTAAAAATAGAATGTGAGCGGCGTAATAAATCCAAGTAATGATAATTACAAAAGAACCTGCAACACCGTAAGCAGAACCAATATCAATTTGATTAAGAAATAATCCAAATAAAAACTGTCCTACCATAAATAAAAGTGCAGTAATTGCCGCACCCACTACAGTAGAACGCCATGCAACTTGAGCATCGGGTAGAATTGTGTAAATTGCTGCAAATAGTAGTGTGAGGACACTAAAAGAGAGTAAAAAGCTGAGAATTTGCCATAGATAACTTAAACCTGGTAATAAATCACTTAAGTTATTAACTATTACTACTAAAATATTGTTTATGAGATAGGAAACAAATAGTAAAAAAGCAATAACCAGCACCATTGCAAAGGTCAAAATGCGTTTACGAAAAAAGTGAAAAATCTGCCGTCTAGGTTCTGGTTTTACTTCCCAAATTTTGTCGAGTGCGTATTGTATTTGTGCAAAAACTCCAGAAGCACCAAAGGCAAAAAAAACAAAATTGAAAATCAGTCTCAAAAAACCTCCACGAGTATCTTGTCTCATATTGGCGATCGCAGTGGCAAGTAATTGTGCGGCTTCCTCACCAACTATTTCTTGTAATTGGTCAATAATCTGTTGTTCGGCTGTGGTTTCTCCATAAATTGCACCAAGGATTGTTATAATAATTACCATTAAAGGTGCAAGAGAAAATACTGTGTAATAAGCCAAGGATGATGCTAATAGAGATACTTCGTTAAATTGCCACTCTGAAAATGTTTCTTTTAACAGTCTCCAAACTCGTCTTAAATTCATAATAAAAATTACTTGGCTAGTAGCCTACTTCTAGTTGTAGTATAAATATTCTTAAGCCAGTTTTCTTGGTGTTACCCAGAATGGATATTTATACTGATAATGTAATTTGATAATGTCATTACCGCAGCCTTTTCAGTATTGCCAAAAAATGTGAACAAAAAGTGACAGCAATAACTACTACGGCTATTTGAGTTGCAAAAAAATTTGAAAGGTTGTTCCCTTTTCAATTACACTTTTGACACTAATATAACCAGCATGTACAGTAACAATTTGTTGGACAATAGATAACCCTAAACCATAACCGCCAGTTTTGCGCGATCGCTTTTTATCCACCCGATAAAACCGCTCAAAAATATGCGGTAAATCTGCGTCGGGAATACCGATACCACTGTCTATAACTTCAATTACAGCCCAATATGACTGAGTGAACAGCCGCAACTGAACTTGACCGCCAGCAGGAGTATATTTACAGGCATTACTGAGCAAATTAACTACTGCTTGACGCAGCAAGTTGGTCTCACCCAGCACAATCACACTGGTAGTTGGTAAAGCATAAGTTAGATTGAGATGTTGTGTAGTCTCTTGTGTTGCATATTCATCTGCTATTTGTAAAAGCTCACTCTTTAAATCAACTTCTTGTAGAGATTCAGGGGATAATCGACCTGCATGACGCGCCAGAAACAGCAGATTATTCACTAGAGTATTCATTGACTTAGCGACATCAAAAATCTTCCCGAAGCGCTGACGCTGCGCCTCAATATCGTTAGATTTAGATATTAAGCCATACTGGGCATTGCTAGTAATCGCTGACAAAGGCGATCGCAATTCATGAGAAGCATCAGCTGTGAAGCGCTGTAGCTGGTTATAGCTGTCATGAATTGGTTGCATTGCTATTCCCCCTAAACACCAACCAGCTAAACCAATTACTCCCAAGGTTGCTGGAACTGTCAGAAGCAAAACCAGCCGTAACTGAGCCAGATCATTTTGTACAGATGTTAGCGGCGTTGCAACTTGGAGATAACCGATTAACAAACTATCTTGGTAAACAGCCAGCGTTAACTGACGGAGCCAGATTACAGAGGGTATTTCTTTTGAGGAGTATAACGTGGTCTTGAGAGTTTTAAATCCAGGGGTTATTGTCAACTGCACCTCTGGAGTTTGACCGAAAAATTGTACCAGTTGCCCTTTAGTATCGTACCAACGTGCGTATAGAAAATCAGTACCCAACGGTGACACGTTACTTCCTAAAAGCGGCACATTTTCCAGGTCTAACTGTTCTTTACGCAGATCGTACTTCGCGTTCACCGCCATAACTCTGGATTTTTTGTAGAGTAAGCGATCAAGATCCTCTAGCTCGTCTAAGACTGCTTGATAGTAAACTACCCCTGCAAAAATGACTAAAATACTCCCCATTGTTAGGGTAAACCACAGAGCTAGATTGCTGCGACTACGGTGAAACATGAAACTTAGACCAGAGGCTTATACTATACAGCATGCAGCTAATAATTCTTGCATAGCAGATTTGTGAAAATATTTATAGTGATATCGTTTATTTTAAGCTGTTACGCAAATAAAAATTGCACATCACCTGGTGAGGGTTGTCATTCCTCTGTTGAAAAGTTTTAGCCGAGGAAACCTCTGATCAAAATTTTTCGCTTTATTCTTGGTAAAGACAAATGACTAATGATGGTCTACTTTTATTTAACTGCTAGCTGTAAAACTAATTTTTTTGCTATATGCTTTTGTCCAAATTGTTAGAAAAACTGCATTCTTTAAAGCTAGAATATCTGCTATCTCTGCCACTAATCCTAATTGCTTTTGGAGTTGGTGGTGAATCGTTAACAAACATCCTATTGAGTCGTTCTTACCCTACAAGAAATAAGCTTCAAGCTGATACGCAAACAGTAAAGATCAGACTTGCAGCTAATGTGCTACTAACCGAAGTTGAAGTTGAAAAAGAGCAGGGGTTTACCGAAGTTGAACTTCAGACCAAAAACTCCATACTCAAAAATTTAACATTTAAAGTTCCAGTCGCAGAATTAAGCCAAGTAAAAGCTATGATTGCTCAAGAGTTGGGAGTGTCTGGTGAAATAGAAACTCTGCAAGCTGGTACACAAATGCAAGTGCGGTCTGCGGTTCAAGTGCTAGGAATCCTAGCTGAAATCGAAAAAAAGCGAGGATTTACAAAAGTAGAGGTCAATGCTGCCAACTCTACACTTAAACAGTTAGAATTTGAGTTCCCAGTCACAGAATTAAGCTCTGTAAAAGCCATGATTACTCAAGAACTAGGATTATCTCGTGAAGATGCCAGGATGTTTGTAAGCTATCGGGTAAAAAATTAGCAATTATTCTAGTTAGTTTTTACTAAATAGAGCAATTTTGGATATCTTTGCAGCGTCTCTATTTATGTTTTACTGTCTGGAGCTTTTAGACTATAACCCATACCATAGACTGTTTTAATCCAATCTGCTGCACCAACTAACTGCAAACGATGGCGTAACTTGCGTACTAGTACAGTTAATGCATTGCTTTCTGGTTCCGAACCCCATTCCCACAATGCTTCTTCAATTAGCTCGCGAGTTAAGATCTGATTGCGGTGACGCATTAAGTACTCTAGCAATTGAGCTTCGCGTGGTGATAAATCGACACTTGTCTGATTGCGTTCCACAGTTAAGTTATATAGGTGCAGTTGTAAATCTGCAACGCGAAGAACATCACCCACCCACTGAGGCGATCGCCTCCCTAAAGCACGTACCCGCGCTAATAGTTCTACCAAATCAGCAGGTTTGACAAGATAATCATCCGCTCCCGCATCTAAACCCGTAACTTTATCCGGCGTGGTATCCTTGGCAGTGAGCATCAGCACAGGTGTAGTTTTACCAAGAAGTCGATACTGACGACAAAGACTTAACCCGCTAATTGTGGGCAACATCCAGTCCAAAATTAACAAATCATACTCTTTTTTGGACAATAACCACTGTGCAGTTTCTCCATCTTCAACACCATCTACAATGTATCCAGCTTCCGACAGCACACCCTGTAATGGTTCTATTTGTTCGCGATCGTCTTCTACCAGCAATATCCGCATAAAGCTCTTTTTGGCAACCAAGCTAACTGAAATTGCCAGCCTCCTTATTTAGGCTAGAGGAATCAAACCTCGCTTTCGTCTTCCACTAGTAAGATTTTTATGTATATTTTGATATCTAGATAGTTTAGACACAAGAAATATTACGTTTCTGCCAAAAGGTAGTTTTTAGCCTTACGAATTTTGCAATGCAATGATAAACATAAAAGTTGGTGAGGAGATGGAGCAAATAAGCTGGAAATTTTATTCTGATGATGGTACTAAGACAGTTAAACCTCCCGGAATACATTCAATTTCAACAGGAGTATTTCCATTCATATCACCATCTAAAGCTACTTTTTGTAGAGGTTCAGTGCTCACCCGCACCCTTTTAGTACGTAAATGCTGAATATCATCTCGATTAGTAGCAGTACCCGTAAAGCCCGATCTTAATAGATGATAAGCAGCAAATAAAGCATTTTGGCGGTTAATAGGAGCAACAATTGTCACATCTAACAGACCATCATCTATAATTACTCCCGCAGGCCCATATGCCAAAATCGAAGTCGGTGCGGCTGAATTGGCAATAGTGACAGCTGAGGCTGATAAATTGATTGTTTGCTCCTCTGTTTCTACGTAAACTTTAAAAGAATCCAAATGTCTAAGTAGTTTTATTCCTGTCCCAAGAAACGCCAACATCCCAAAAAGTTTTTTAGCTTTTTTATTAGTTTGTTTGATGATTTCAGCTTCAAAACCGATCGCAGTCAAGACAATCATTGGTTTACCATTGCACAAAGCAACATCAACTTTTCGGGGTATACCAGCTAAAATTGTATTGCAAGCATTCTTAACTTCAGTAGGAATACCCAAAGCTTGAGCAAAGGCGTTGACAGTACCTCTGGGAATAATTCCAAAAGGAATTCCTGTATTAATTACCGCTTGGGCGGCAGATGATACCGTACCATCACCCCCCGATACAATAATCATTTCAGCCCCGCTTTCAACTGCTTCATGGGCTAATTCCGAAGCACTAATGTCATGAGTGGGGCGAATATCCAGCTTGATTTGAGGTTCCAAAACTTCTCGAATTGCCACTAAATCTTCTACAGGGTCGCCTTTACCCGCAGATGGATTAAAAATTAAACAGGCATTGCGACGAGTCATAATTTTATCATTTTCATTGGGTAATGCGGAGAATTTTGTCCTGCTGTGAAGGGCAACTTCCTCGTCCATCACAGTTACTAGTTGTGACATACAACTCTCCATCCGGCCCCATAATGGCCTCTCGGAGTCGTCCGTATTTACCCTGTAAATACACCTCATGAAGCTGGACTTGTTGGGGTGATTGTGGGTTGAAAGCAACACGCTGCAAATGTTCCGAGCGGAGGGTAGAAATGATTAAGCTACCTTTCCACTCAGGAATGGAATTTCCGGTATAAATTGCTGCTCCACCTGGAGGTAGAGCTTGACGCCAAACAATGGAAGGAGTTACCAGCCCTTCTCCTGATTCACAACGGTAGATAGTGGGCCAGCCGAGGTTATCGCCTGCTCTTGCTACACTGACTTTATCGTGGCCGCTTCTACCTAACTCACCACTGGGGCCGTGGTCTGTTACCCATAGTGTTGATGCATCACGCCAATCAAATCCTTGAGTGTTGCGGATACCAGTGATATATACGGGATTTTTCCCAAACGGGTTGTCTTGCGGTATTTGTCCATCTGGCGTCACACGCAGAATTTTACCCGCAAGGCTGTTTACATCCTGGGAACTTTGCGGATCTCTTGCATCGCCAGTACCTATATAGAGCATTCCATCAGCACCAAAGCGAATGCGACCACCGTTGTGATACACTGCCACGGGAATATCATCAAGAATTATTCTATCTGACGAGGCACTCAGTCCATTTTCGGATAGTCGCCATCGTTCAACGCGATTAACCTGCGAGCCATTTCTATCAGCGGTATAGTAAACGTAGAAAAGTCGATTTTCGGCAAACTTTGGATGAGTAGCAATACCAAGTAAACCACCTTCACCACTATCTGTAACATCAATAGTAGCTACAGGTTTTTGGACAAGTTTACCATCCCGCACCAGCCGAACCCGTCCAGGTCGTTCAGTGACTAACATATCTTGATTTGGCAGAAAAGCAATTCCCCAAGGGACTTCCAGACCTGTTACCACTTCTTGGGCCTGCACATTTACCCGTCCTTTTGAACCAAAGCCATCTTTGACTAAGGTACACGCTTGATTCTTAGTAGAAGTTTGTTGACTGACTTGTGCAGTTGTTTGTTCTTGATTGTTAGCATTTGCCGACTCAGATGTTGGTACGGTGCAAGAAGAAATTCCCAAACTTACCATACCAACAAGCAATTTTCCTGCAACAATTCTTGTCAGGTTCATAATAATTTTCTCCAAAAGATTGGCATGGTATCTTAAATGCTTAAATCATTAAATTCCCTAGTTATAAAAATTGTTACGAATTTGCTCAGGAAGGGATTTAGTGTTTGAATCTAGTTAATATAAAGACCACGATTCATATCATATATAGATATAGTTTGTCTGTTACTGAATCTCATAACCTCTATCCACAGGCTTGATTTAGAGAAGCTGGGGGATAAATTTGTCATGCATATCTACGTGAGCAAACAGATACTCAGCGTTCAGATCTTTTGGTTGATTGGTGATGAAATAACCAGCGTGCCAATTCACCCCTTTGACTCTATCTTTTCTAACTTTTGTTAGAGGTTTATATTTTGAGGACGTTCACAATAAGTAGTTATATTTCCTAGTGAGGAGATGATATAAAAGTTTAACATTTGTTGCGATCGCACTAATTCTCCCTAATTCTCCGAAGTATTTGTGTTGCAGCTTTCCCAAAGAATTATAAGCTGCACATTGTATTTACAGCTGAGGAAATGAAATTGCCGTGCCTTCATCAGAAACTTTTGAACAGGAACAAACAGGAATTCAGACTTCACCTAGTTTCGAGTTTTGGAGACAAGTAGGTCTTGTCACTAGTGGTACTCTCTTTTCAATTACTATGTTGGCAACTTCTGTTATGACTGGAGGACTGTTTGGTTTAGCCATTCGTTTCCAGAATTTGCCACAGATTAAACAAATACCGAACTTCTTACCAGCAGAAACAACTTATATATATGACATCAAAGGTAAGCTTTTAGTGGGTATACATGGAGAAGCCAACAGAAAAGTTGTACCCCTAGATCAAATTTCCCCAAATTTAAAACGAGCAGTCTTAGCCAGTGAAGATAATTATTTCTACAATCACCACGGTATTGACATAGGAGGTATCGGACGTGCTGCATTAGTTAACTGGTCAGCCGGTTCTGTGCAGGAGGGTGGTTCTACCATCACCATGCAGTTGGCAAAAAATCTCTTTTTATCTCGCGAGCGTGCTTTAACTCGCAAAATAGCAGAAGCTATATTAGCAATTCGCTTAGAGCAAACTTTCAGCAAAGAGCAGATTTTAGAAATGTACCTCAATCAAGTTTATTGGGGTCATAATAACTATGGTGTGGAAACAGCAGCGCAGACTTATTTTAATAAATCGGCAGGGAATTTGACTTTGGGTGAGTCAGCAATGATGGCGGCTTTAATCCAGGCTCCAGAACAATTTAGCCCTTTTGTGAACAAAAATTTGGCTATACAAAAACAAAAGCAAGTACTGGGACGAATGCTGGGATTGAAATGGATTACCAAGCAAGAATATGATAATGCCCTCCAGCAAGAAATTAAACTTGGTAAAATTAAGTCATTTGAACCTAGTATTTTTCCTGATGCCACCAATCCTGTAGCACAGGAACTAATTAAAAGATTTGGGCGTGATGCAACGCTTAAAGGTGGAATGCGAGTGCAAACCACAATAGCCAGCGACTTGCAAATGATGGCAGAAGAAACTATCAAAAAGTGGCATAAAACTCTTGAAGGTCAAGGGTTAAAAAACAATCAAATGGCTTTAGTAGCAATTGATCCACGTACCCACTTTGTCAAAGCATTGGTGGGTGGTGTAGACTCGGAAAAGAGCGAATTTAACCGCGTAACCCAAGCTCTGCGTCAGCCTGGCTCTGCTTTTAAGCCGTTTGTTTACTATACTGCCTTTGCTAGTGGTAAGTTTACACCAAGTACAACGGTGCTTGATACTCCAGTCAGCTACCCTGATGTTATGGATGGCTCGTACTCTCCACGCAATTACGATAATACCTTTAGGGGTGCAATGACAATTCGTACTGCTTTAGCGCAGTCCCGTAATGTTCCTGCCATCAAGATTGGCAAAACTGTAGGTATAAATAAAATTATCGCAACTTGCCGTCTTTTGGGAATCATGAGTCCGATGGAAGCTGTAACTTCTTTGCCACTGGGTGCAATTGGTGTTACACCACTGGAATTGACTAGCGCTTATGCGACTTTCGCTAATTATGGCTGGCGATCGCCTCCAACGCTTATTGCTCGTGTTACTGATAGTAGTGGCAATGTATTACTGGATAATACTCCTAAGCCTCAGTTAGTTCTTGACCCTTGGGCATCAGCCAGCATTATAGACGTGATGCGATCGGCAGTTAATGAAGGAACTGGTAGAGGAGCTGCTCTAGATCGCCCTGTTGCTGGCAAAACCGGGACAACTTCTTCAGAAAAGGATGTTTGGTTTATTGGTACAGTGCCACAGCTAACAACTGCTATTTGGATAGGCAGAGATGATAATAAACAATTAGCTCACGGTGCAACGGGAGGAGGAATGGTTACTCCTATTTGGCGCGATTTTATGAACAAGGCGCTTAAAGATGTACCCATAGAAAACTTTAAACCACCTTCTGCGTTTACTCGCCCTCAGCCAATTAAAAATATCAAAAATACTAAAAAACCTTCTAGTAGGTGATTTCGTAATTCGTAATGACGTTTTTCAGGCGTTGCATATTTGCGAGATGATTTATTTCACGCAGAGGAGCCAGTGCGTTGGGGAGACACTGCGTTGCGGAGAGAAGTCTGAGCGGAGGCTTCCTCCGTTGGCGCAGCCCGCCGTAGGCATCAGAACTTCTCCTAGCGGAGACGCTGCGCGAACGGGGGGTTCCCCTCGTTGTAGCAAGTGTCGTCGGGTTCCCCGCGTTGTAGCAACTGGTGTCGCGCAGAAACGCAGAGAGGATAAGCGGTAAATTCATACCTGGATTCAGCAACGCCAAAAATCTTTACCGATGAGTAATTTTACGAATCTGGTTCGCTTCTTCTAATATTGTTTCAACTCCAGAATCAGCAATGCCTTTAACGTAGTTAATTTTGATTTCTTCTAACATATCGATAAGTAAAGATTGAAATTCCTGAATGTTATGCTTTTTTTGTAATTCCTCCTCTAACACATCACGAAAGTTTGTAATTAGACGAGAGGTAAGTTTTGCTCCAACTGGATCTGATAGCCCCTTGATGAGGTTGTTATAAGCTAATTGAGATAAATCACGAGCCAGCTTTTCTGTTAGTTGATTAGGTAAGTGATTTAGACCAGGTATATTTTGTATTTGTTGGTAAACTGGAGATTCTTTAAGGGTGCTTGTAATACTGTGATGCATTAAGGCTTCTATATCAGGCTGGACTTGAGGTAAAACATCATAGACACCGACGTTAACTAAACGAGTGGCTATAGCTTTTACTTCGTTTGTTTCATTAACTTGAACGTAGGGTTTGCGGGTTTCAGGATGAAATAACCAGCGTGCTAGCTCACCTTTACGAACAGCATCTTGCATCTGGTCAATCACTTGAATACCTACAATCTCAGTGATTTCCTCAGCAAAACTTACGGCAAAGTCGTGATTAAGTTGCGATCGCAAAGGCTCAAGATTCAGTAAATCGGCTTGATAAAGACGAATAGTGACAGGAATCACTCGTAGCCAACGCCAGAAGGAAAGTAACAAAAATATATCGTACCATCGCCGTAGCATCGCCTCTAACCAGTTTAAATCGGGATTGCGACGACTGATAATAAAAGTACGTGCCAGAAAATCCAAAGTAAAAATAATTACAAAAGGTAAATCAATCACCCAGAAATTATTGACAAAATTACCAAATTTGCCACTATCACGATAGTAATTACTTTGAATTAATGGTCTAATTTGAGAATTAAAAAAGTTGATTTCTGATTGCCAACTCTGTTGTGACAAATAAGCTTGGCTCCAAAATCTACTAAAGGCATCTCTACCAGATAGTTCATTTGTACGCAAACGTACTTCATGTTTGATTTTTGCTAAAGTACCACTTTTATTAGCCTCATCAAACGGATTATCCTCAATCATGCGGTTACTGAGAAGACGTAAGTCATCAAGCAAACTTTCTACTGGAGGTGAGGACAAACCAGTTTGCAAAACCTGTGCTTCTAATTCTGTAACCTTGTTGAGGTAATTTTGCGTTTCTGGGTGGGGTTGAATACCCTTAACTGGGTCATATAGTTGAGTTAAACTTGGCAATACTTGTAGATAGAAATCACGTAAAGATATGTAGGTCAGGTCAAAAAAGACCAAACATAAGTTTAGCAATGCTAGGATGGCAATTAATCGCTCTAACCAACGGTAACGATGAACAGGATATTTTTTTATATCTCTTTTTGATGTCATGACTTAAAATAATTCGTAATTATTAATTAACAATTTACTGAATATCAAAACTAATTAATTCTAAATGACTAGGATTTGAAATTAGTTCTTTTGCTACTAAGAAACCTGCAAAAGTCCAGGTTTGATATTTTCTTGCTTCTTTACCAATTAATCTACCATTCTTACCGTCATAGTATTCTGGCCATTTATCCCCAAACAATCTATTTTGTGCAACACTAATTGCTTTATGGGCAATTTCTATCCGATTTGTTTTTTGTGCTGCTGCTATTAGCAACCACAGTAAAACTGGCCAGTTACCACCATTATGATATGACCAGGGACTATTTTTTGGATCGCATCCTGTGACGATTTGCCATTCTATACCCTCAAGCGCAGGAAAACAGATTTTCATCGGCATATATCCAATTAAATCATTCCAGCGTTGCTCAATTAAATTCATAATACTTTGAGATTCTTGCTCACTGGCTAAAGAGGTGATAATAGCCATTAAGTTTCCCAAAGTAAAAAAACGAAAATCCATGCGTCCAGAACCGAGATTACCTACTAAATACCCGCCATCTTCTGGTAGCCATTCCGTTAACCAAGCAGGTATTGAGCCAGCGTAAATATTGAATCTGTTTGCTACTTTTTTGCCAAATTCCTCACCTTGAAAGCGATAAATTTCATTTAAGCGATTTAGGTCAATCCAATAATATTCCCGTAGATGATAAGTTAGGGGTACTAAACGTTGATTTATCCTATTAATACAGTCAGCATTATCATCGTTTGGTAAAAGAAGTTCTGTCGCCGCGCGTAAAGCAGCATAAAACAGCACTTGAATTTCTAGAGGATGTTCATAGACCCCCATACGACGGTCTATCATAAAAGCACCATCGGGAACTAACATCGTTGGATACATAGCAAACCGATGGACAAGACACATTTCTAAAATTAGCTTAATGCCTTGTTGAAATTCGGTTTGATGAGCAAGTGAAATATCATCTGTAGATTTGACATAAGCTCGGAGTAAGATCAGCCACCATAAACAAGAATCAATAGGTGCAACTTTTGCGATCGCATGTTCTCCAAAATCAGCGCTCAAATACTCTTCGCCATCTTTTGATACTACTTTAAAACTGGCTGGCATTAATCCTGGCCCCGGTTGAAAACAGTCCATTTGAGGCTCATGACTTTGTAATTTCAGAGTTTCTATCAAAAAATTACGGACAATTTCCGGTTTACCACTAATCAAAAAAGCCAGCGCCGATAAGACAAAATCACGGACAAAACATTGGTCATAATTTACTGCTTCTGTCCCTGGTTCTAAGGCTGCTACTGTTCCAATCGGACAACCATGATAATAAATAATTGACTTATCAAGTAGTGTCCAAGCTTCTGCAACTACATCATTTTTTATTCTCATTATTTACATTATCTCCCTGAAAAATTATATGTAGAGACGTAGCAATGCTACGTCTCTACGTTATGTCGAAAAATGAACAGGAATATTTGAAATTCTACCCTGTGTATTTGTTCCTTCTGGAACTGGACGGTATTGCAACCAGGCAAATAAAGCAGCAGTACCAAGAAAAATGAAAGTTATTGTAGCTACCAGTTGAAGCATGATACTGTAACGCATAATAGATTTGAATGTGTATATTTTGTGCTAGTACAATCAAGATTTTTTTGGATAAAGCATTAAAATTATGAATGTTTTACCCGAAAGTTCGCCCACATCACAAAACCATAAATTTGGCAGTCTAAATCTTGTAGCCACTCAACGATTTCGTGATTGCTATTTTGTAATAAAGTATATTTTTGATAATCTTTGACTAAAGTTAAACCTGTTTGTGGATTTTCGATGCTTGTTGCAATATTGCGGTTAAAACGTTCATCTAATAATTTCAGCAGTTGTGTTACTTTGGTTTGCGCTACTTCTAAACTTAATAGGGTGTAATCTTGTTGTTTAACTATCTGCTGGAGTTCGGCAATATTGCTAAATTTCCGCCGTCCGAGAGTACCTTGAGTTGGTAGCAAAAGTGCCGCTACCCCATTTTTCAAATCCTGCTGATTTAGGGCAAAATAATTCCAATCACCGTAAGCATACTGAATTAATTCACCGTTGCCACTGGGTAAAACCAGTCTGGAATGCCAGCCGTGGTCTGTGATATAGATAGCGATCGCCTCAACAGGATCAGCAGGAGGTACGATGGTTGCGGGAGACAACATCCAAACTAATAAGATAAAAGCAACTACTATTGAACCAAATTTGGCAATGCGACATATACGCATAGCTGAAGCACCAATCTATAAATTGAGTTACACAAGATTGTAGTGTTCCATGTGGACGTTGGTGACAGGTACTTCCAATTCGTGTAGAGCTTTCTCTACCTGATCCATCATTTTCGGAACAGCACAGATAAAGTAATTTCGGGTTGCAGGACGCTTAGGAATGTACTTCTTTAGCAGTTCCTTATCAACATATCCACTTTCTCCTGACCAATCCTCTGGAGGTTCCCTAAGAACGTGGACAACTGTCAGGTCTAATTTGTCTTTTAGTTCTTCAATTTCCTCACGATAAGTTATATCTTCCCAAGTCTTGCTTGAGTATATTAATAGTAATGGACGTTCATCTTTGCGTTCCGCCAAAGTAACGAGCATACTGATAATTGGCGTGATCCCGATACCTCCAGCAATAAAAACAAATCCAGCAGTATTTTCATAGCGGTCTGTGGTGAAAACTCCATAAGGGCCGTCTAAAAAGGCTTTAGTGCCAGGTTTGACATCTTTGATTGTGTTTGTGAAGTCTCCCACAGCCTTGATGCCAAACTCAATGCGATCGCTACATTCTGCACTAGAAGCAAAAGAAAATGGATGTTCCCGCATTCTAAACGGCGAGATTTCAAGAGTAATCCAAGCAAATTGACCTGGTTCAAAGTGTATTCCCTCATGTCCTCTGGGACGCAACACCAAATTCCAGACATTACCCCGTTGGGGGATGGCTGCTTCCACGAGGTAGGGTTTTTTCAGCATAAAATAGGGTTTGACTAGG
Source organism: Nostoc sp. B(2019) (assembly GCF_010091925.1). Lineage (GTDB taxonomy): Bacteria > Cyanobacteriota > Cyanobacteriia > Cyanobacteriales > Nostocaceae > Komarekiella. Next base: position 180,544 of record NZ_WVID01000014.1, read on the forward strand.
CGGACATAAATCAACAGCCATAATGCAGCCAGTGCAATACCAGTCCAGATAACACTCTTCCAGAACAAGCTGAGGTAATTGCCTACACCCAAGACGTGTCCTAAACCAAATGCCATAACCACAACAGCTAAGATGCCATGAGCTATACGCCAAGGTTCGTAGGGGATATTAAGCTGTTTGCGCCAAATGGAAGTGACAATAATTGCAATTAGCGCCAGAGTAGCGATTACTGCTGCTCTAGCTCGCCACGGTGCTTGGATAAAATTTAATAGTTGCAGTGTCTCTGGGTTATTAATAAATACAATTATGGGATGAGCCAGGATGAAAAAGAACGCAACTATCGAAGTGTAGCGGTGAAATTGAAGAATTAGGTCAACACCGTATGAGGCTTCGATGCGGTTGATGCGAGCAGTTAGGGCAAATTGCATTGCCATCATTGCTAAACCAATAAAACCCAAAGCCGCAGAAAATTCCAACCAAAAACTACGTTCATCACTCGGTGTAGGCGGGTATAAGAGTAGTATCAAAAGGGGTAATAGGATAAGTACAAGATATGCACCTATCCAAGATGCCCCTATTACTACGGGATTTTTCATCAATAAACTTCTCATAGGGGCATACCTCCTAACTTTGTTGCGATTTGACTTGCATGCGCCTGTTGATTTCCGACCAGTTGACTACATTCCACCAGTTGTCTAGATACTCAGCGCGGCGATTCTGATATCTGAGGTAGTATGCGTGTTCCCACACGTCGTTACCCATGATTGGGTACAAACCGTCCGTGATCGGGTTATCTTGATTTGGCGTAGTCACAATCTGGAGTTGATTTTGGGCGTTACGCACTAACCAAACCCAGCCGCTACCAAACCTGTCTCCACCTGCTTCATTAAACTGTTTTTTAAAAGCATCAAAACTACCAAAGGTTTGATTTATTTGTTGGGCTATTTCTCCAGTTGGTTGTCCGCCACCGTTAGGACTCATGATTTGCCAGAAAATTGTGTGATTAAGATGACCGCCTCCGTTGTTGCGTACTGTTTCACGGATATCCTCTGGTATGCTATTCAAGTCACCCAGCATTGCTTCTACGCTTCTATTTTTTAGTTCAGAATGCTTTTGCAATGCTTCATTGAGATTTTCAACGTATGTAGCATGGTGTCTGTCATGATGCAGTTTCATTGTTTCTGCATCAATAGCTTTTTCTAGCGCGTTATAAGCGTAAGGTAATTTTGGTAGCTGTGCGGGAGAAGCACTTAGTTCTCTATCAGGATATGCTACAGGAGGAAACTGGTTAGTAGCAATAGTGTCTTGTGTTATGGGTGTTGCTGTGGGAGTTGGTGACTCTACTATTGGTGTTCCTTGACAAGCAAATAGCAGAGAAACTAGAAAAGCTCCTGTTATAAACAAGACAAGTTTTTGCCGCAGAAATTTGATGCTCATATTTTACCTCAGAATCAAAAATTGATGCTTCGGCTTGAAGTTATTCCAAATGGAATACTCGCTTTTTATCAAGTAAGTGGTGCTATGAGTCTCAAGAGAATTGAGTTAATGATTGCCAAAGCCAGCGAGCCAAGCAAAGCACTCCAAAAGCCGTATCTTAAGCGAAACCCAGGTACTAAAGCAGCTGATATCCCAAAGATAATTGAATTTAGAACAAAGAAAAATAAGCCTAAAGTAAGGATAATAAACGGCAAGGTGAATAAAGTTAAAACGGGAAGCAAAAGTGCATTCAAAATACCAAAAACTGCGGCAGTAATTAATGCTTTACCAAAATTGTCTATTTCTACTCCTATTGGTAGTTTAGAAATAATCAAAAAACTGATAGCTGTGACTAACCAAGTAATTATCAACCCAACCATAAGAAGGACTCCTGATTAGTGATACTTCGATTTAAGTTGAGCAAGTCGATATTTTCAGTATTGGTGATAAATGTGAAGAGAAAGTGACAGACTACCATGCTGTCACCAAGTTAATATAAATTAATCAAAATTCAGCTATCTCTAAACTAGGTTTCTTAAACTTCAAAAAATCACTATTTGATTTTTCGTTGCCAATCTGGATTTATCCGTCATTATTTGTATCGCTCTCGCGCAGAGCTTCCACTTATTGCGGTACTACAGGATCGTAAAAAGTGGCTATCTCCCAATTTCTAGTACCCCAAATAATGCTAAAAGGTAGGAGGTAAAACAAAATTGTAATGTAGGCGATCGCTCTGACTCGACCTTTAGTAAATCAATCTGGTTCTTCCGGTAGTTTTATGGTAATTAAACCACATCTATTTTGAGAACCATAGTTTTTCATGCGTAGTGGGAGCATCTTGCTCCCTAGTGGTAGTAGCGGGCAAGATGCCCGCACTAGGTTTCAAAATGGACGAAGTTTATTAGAGTTTATAAAATTTTAATAACTATAATTTAGTGGTGTCAATTGACAAAAATGCTATCAATAAAGGCTTGCGATCGCCCAACTATATTCACACTTTACCAGGATTTTTACATTTAAAAAAATCATTCCATGCTGCTACAAATACATCCAGGATATTACCTGAAATATTATTATTGAAGGCTTTTATATATCCGTAGTTGTCCTTATTTGTCTTGCTGTGTCTGCTAGGGGATTAGGGATTTGAGGTTAACCGGGTTTCTAGAGGTTGGAGTAACAAAATTTCGGTCTTCCTAGAAACCCGGTTTCTGAGGTTAGTAAATAGGTATTCTAAGTAATTACAGTTGGTTGCTCTCGTCCTACGGAGTTGCGAATCTGACCTATCTGCTCAGCAAGCGTAATTAACGAAGCAAGCGCTTGTTGCGTATCGAGGTCATGTTTTGCGGGATCTGACTCGTAGTTTTCTAGATAAATTCTCAGTGTTGCGCCTTGAGTACCTGTACCTGAAAGTCGCACTACAATACGAGAGCCATCGGTAAAGCCGATGCGAATTCCCTGCTTGTTGCTAACGCTGCCATCAATCGGGTCAGTATAACTAAAGTCATCGCTGTATTCGACTTGATACTTACCGAACTGCTTTCCTTTGAGGGTTGGCACTAGGGAACGCAGATTTTCCATTAGGGTGTTGGCTTGATCTGTATCCACACCTTCATAGTCATGGCGAGAGTAATAGTTGCGTCCATAGGTTTTCCAGTGTTCCCGCACAATCTGCTCGACAGATTGTTGTCGCACTGCTATGATGTTCAGCCAGAAAAGAACGGCCCATAACCCATCTTTTTCGCGCACGTGGTTAGAGCCAGTACCAAAGCTTTCTTCACCGCAGAGTGTAGCTTTATTTGCGTCTAAGAGATTACCGAAGAACTTCCAACCAGTCGGTGTTTCATAGCATTCAATACCAATCTGAGCCGCAACTCGATCCACTGCTTGACTGGTGGGCATCGATCGCGCTACCCCTGCCAACCCGGAGCTATAACCTGGGACTAGCTTGGCATTTGCAGCCAACACGGCTAGGCTATCGCTAGGGGTGACAAAGAACTTACGCCCTAAAATCATATTGCGATCGCCATCTCCATCGGAAGCTGCTCCAAAGTCTGGGGCATTCTCGCCATACAAAATATCAACTAACTCATGGGCATAAACCAAATTCGGGTCAGGGTGTCCGCCCCCAAAATCTTCTAGGGGTATACCACTACGCACAGTTCCAGCTGGTGCGCCCAAGCGTTGTTCAAAAATAGCATGGGCATAGGGGCCAGCCACCGCATGTAATGTATCCATGCACATCCGAAAATTTCCCGAAGTCAACAGTTGGCGAATGCGATCAAAATCAAACAAAGACTCCATTAACTTTTCATAATCCTCTACGGAGTCAATGACCTCAATCACCATGTCTCCCATACGAGACTCACCCAGAGTTTCTAAATCTACATCTGGTGCTTCCAGGATTTGGTAACGATCAATTACTTTACTCCGAGCGTACATAGCCTCTGTCACCTTCTCTGGTGCTGGGCCGCCGTTGCTGATGTTGTACTTCACACCAAAGTCACCATCTGGGCCACCTGGATTATGGCTTGCAGACAAAATAATTCCACCCAATGCCTGGTACTTACGAATAATACAGGATGTTGCAGGAGTAGACAAAATCCCACCCTGACCAACTTTAATTCGACCAACGCCATTGGCTGCGGCCATTTTTAAGATGATTTGAATGGCTTGGCGATTGTAGTAACGACCATCACCACCCAGAACTAAGGTTTGTCCCTGTAAGTCTTCTAGACTATCGAAGATGGATTGAATAAAATTCTCCAGGTAATGGGGCTGCTGAAAAACAGTGACCGCTTTCCGCAGCCCAGAAGTACCGGGCTTCTGATCAAGGAAGGGAGTAGTAGAGATCTGCTGACTGATATTCATAGATAATGTTTAACAAAGCCTTTTTCACTATCCAGCTTTGCATAAGTTCGTAGCGAAAAAAATTGCCTTGCATTAAACCTTTGCGTTTTCTCTATGCTCCTGGAGTGTTTCGCGCGATCGCTCTCCATGGCTGTCAACACCCCCAAGCCAGATATTTGATGGCCAAGCTCCAGCAGAATGAACATTTTCGGGTTGTAACAGCTGCTTTAGAAAGTGCATCAGGATAACGCAAATCGTAGCTATAGGGTTTTTTATTAACAGTTAGGCCAAGTTTTGGAATACGCTTTTATCGTTGTTGGTATAGTCAATTCCTTATCTGCGGCCCAGGAACTTATTGGAACGAATATTTTATGAGATGTAGCCATGCTTGGCAACTTAATTTGAAGTCGAAGTGCTACAAGAAAGATTGAGGAACTGACCGTTTCTCTGATAACGCCATTATACAATTAAGGTGATGTATTTTTATTTCCTATGAAAGTTAGAGACAACACAATTAAGTTAAATCAGTTTTTAAAGTTGATGGGTATAGTGCCAACTGGAGGGCAAGCCAAGCTGATGATTCAAGGTGGCGATGTCCAAGTAAACGGTATGCTTGAAACCCGGCGAGGGCGGCGACTAATACCGGGTGATCAAGTGACAGTGGAAGGACAGACTTTTGAGGTCAATCTAGACAATAATAAAGACCAAGATGCAGTGAGCGCTGATAATTAACTATGATGCGCTGGCTCGCTCAAAACGTGCATGATATGAATGAGAAATACCTGTAGTTTGTGCGCCGAGATTTGCGATCGCACTGCAATAGCTTGTGAAAATATGGGTAGCGATGCAACGATATGTTTTGTGTCGCTATTTGCCGCAGATGTGCATGCTGAAATACAAGGCTGAAAGATTTGGGCATACTTATCAAGAAATAGGTCGTTTCTTCCCATCTTCTCAACTTTGTAGTGAGACTCTACTACCAATCCCAATGCTACAAAATGGCTATGATTCTTTAGGCGTTAGGAACTAGCGCTTCTGACCTTGGAGGGGACGTAAGACCAAAGTCATCAGGACGTAAAAAATCCATGAAGACTGAGGCAATCCCCAATGAATTGGGAAGCCTACCTGCCCTAACGGGTCGGTGTAGGTAGTTCACACTAACAGCTCATGGCTCACTCAAAACGTCGTTAATCGCGTGCAATAATTCGTGGAAAGTGTAGGGCTTCTTCACAAATACACTGACGCCAGCGCCAGCAGCTTCGACAAGCTTGCTATTTGTGGCGATGCCACTAATGCCAATAATTTTTACCTGTGGGTTCATTTGTTGCAGGATGCGAATGGTAGTTAACCCATCCATTGATGGCATCATCATATCCATCAACACAATACTGATTTTATCTTTGTGCTGGGCATAGGATGAGATTGCCTCAATGCCATTACTAGCCGTTAGAGTTCTATAGTTGTAGTCTTCTAACGAGGTTTTGGTAATCTCTAGAATAGCGGCTTCATCATCTACAACTAGAATCAGTTCTCCGTTGCCGTTGGGTAATTCTAAGTTCTCTGTTTGCTGCTTTGTTCTTTCCTTGACAGCGGGCAAGTACACCTGAAATTTAGTACCTTTGCTTACCTCGCTCTCCACGTTAATAAAACCACCGTGGTTTTTGACAATACCAATTACAGTTGGCAGGCCTAGCCCTGTGCCTTTGCCGGATTCTTTAGTTGTGAAGAAGGGTTCAAAAATTCGATCCAAAATGAGTGGAGGAATACCAAATCCCGTATCGGAGATAGTTATAACTACGTAGGAACCCACATGAGCATCCAAATTCATCTTGGCAAAGTTTTCATCAATGAATAAATTTTCGGCTGAAATATATAGAGTGCCACCTTCGGGCATCGCATCACGAGCGTTGACGCATAAGTTCATTAACACCTGATGCATTTGAGTGGGATCTGCCACAATAGTCCAGAGATTTTGTGTAGGTAGACTCTTACTAAGTTTGATAGATTTTGGAAATGTACTGTTGACAATTTGCTCAATTTCCAACAGTAGGTATTCCAATTGCAAAGTAACACCCCTGCCTTCAGAACCACGTGCAAACGTCAGAATTTGCTTAACTAAATCTGCTCCCCGTTTAGAGTTCTGTTCGAGAACTTTTAGCAGTGGCTTATACCGTGCATCAATATTCGGAAGTTTGAGCGCCAACATTTGCGCTGAGGACATAATGGGCGTCAGGATGTTATTGAGGTCGTGGGCAATGCCCGAAGCTAGTGTACCAAGGCTTTCCAGACGTTGGGCACGGAGAAATTGGGCTTCTAATTGTTTTTTCTCGGTGATGTCGGTATCAATAATGAGGATGGATTTGGGTTGCTCTGCTTCATCGCGCATTAATATCAAACGACTGGCGACGATGACTTCCTTGCCAGATCTTGTCAGTTTACGCAACTCACCTTGCCACGAGCCATACTCAATAACAATCTTTTCCGCTTCTTCCAGTTGTGGCGAAATTTCTTGGCGAAAAAGCTTATTAACATTCTGCTTGTTTGCTTCTACTGCCGAAAAGCCATACAGCCGCTCAGCGCCTTGATTCCAGAATAAGATTTGCTGCTCTAAAGTGCAGACAATAATCGCGTCTGTGGTGATATCTAACAGAGCTGCTTGTTCGCGGATTTTTTGCTCCGCCCATCTGCGCTCAATTGTTGTAGCCAGCACATTAGCGATCGCCTGTAAAAAGTGAATATCATCTTGGGTAAACTCTCGGCGTTTGGTTGTGTGTGCGCCTAAGACACCAAAAGGTTGTTTCTGACCTTGGATGATGACGCTAATACCGCTGACTACTCCGTGATCTTGCAGCAACGGTGGGCCACTGAACCGCGTGTCTTCTCGAAGATCGCAAACAATTACTGGCTCACTAGAAAGTAGCGTATAGCCAGCCTGAGAGTCACTTCCTCCACCTACTATCCCATCTCCCACAAGTTCTGGCTGCCAACCGACTCCTGCTCTTAACAGTAAATTGTCGTTGTCAGGAAGCACTTCTAAAACTTTGCTATATTCTACCTCAAGGCTTTTAGTAATCAGAGCAACGGCTTCGTTCATTAATGCGTACAGGTCTGTATCGGCCAGAGCCAATTGACCTAATTTAGCTACGGCTGCTTGCTGGCGTGCCCGTGCTCTTAAACCGGATTCTATCCGCTTACGCTCAGCAAGTTCAGTTTGTACCTGCTCATACAGTTCCGATTGCTGGATGGCAATACCCACTTGCATTGCCAATTGCTGGAGAAAATCAATTTCCCACGATTGCCAGTGTCTAGATGTCTCACACTGGTTGGCAACTAATAATCCCCACAAATTTTCTCCTTGTAAGATGGGAACTGCCAAATTTGCCTTGACTTGAAACTGAGCAAGTAAATCGCGGTGGCATTCGGTAAGATCTGCTGTATAAATATCTGCTACAGCTTGGAAGCATCCCTGTTTGTAATCCTCACCGCAAGTTTCTCTGAAATAAGTGTCTTGGACTTGGGCATTCAGGACAGAGATCCAACCCTCGGCGACTGACTCCACTACCACAGCCCCACTGTAATCTGGCTCAAAGCGATAAAGAAATACTCGATCTGCCTGTAGCAACTGGCGTACTTCAGCTACAGTCGTGTTTAGAACCTTGTTTAAATTCAAACTTTGGCGGATACGTTGAGCAATTGTCATCACCAATCGTTGTAGCTCGATTTGCTGTTGTAGTGATGTCTCTACACGCTGGCGATCGCTAATTTCCTGTTGCAAAAGTGTGTTTGTCTGGGAAAGCTCAGCAGTACGTTCCTCAGTGCTTATTTCTAAATCTTCCTGAGCTTGGTGTAGCACCTTGTTGTTCATGTGTGACATGCCTGACCTAATCTATTAGGTTATTAATATTTCGTGGCAACTATTTGCGCCTACGGTCTATTGCCCATAGCCTACATTTTGTCAGAGTACACACACTTTAAATCATCCTTTCCACAGATTATCTAATCAAAACTCAAATGTTTCTCAAAGCGTCTTAAATACAATCATCGCAAAGATTTCATCTTCTTGATCATCTCTAGAGGGTGATAATAAAAACATTTGGTTCAAACAAGCTTGTTTATGGACTATTTATTGATAATAGTGTCAATGATCCCGATGGTAACACCCTAGGAGCTTCTTTTCTCTCTCTAGAGAGAGAAAAATATTGTACCCACCCTGAACTTTAGATATAGTCATAGATTAGACGATGCTTCATGGTAAGTCCTGTGCGTCAAGGTTTCAAGATATTTTCTTAAAAGTGGCGAGAAACCTCACCCACAAGGGAGCAAGGAGGAAAGCCGCCCCACTGCTTGGGGAATATGGCAGAGGGCGTTGGTAATTCTTCTGTGTCCCCATGTCCAAAAACTCCATGCCGCAAGTGGCATGGAGTTTTTTACAGGTGGGTAAGTGGTTTGTATCAGGAATTTCGTGAAATGGTACAATTGTTGAGGTGAGTTCTTATTCTTTGCCAACAAATTCTTTCACCACTGCCATGTCATCAGGGGGAATCTGCGTAATTAAGCGAAATGGGAATGCCGCAGTTGAAGCAAACTGGGCATAATCTGGTGTGAGAAAAATAGCGTAGTTTTTAGCTTCTGGAGTCATCTGTGCAGCAAACGCCAAAGCTATAGCTTGTAAGAATTTGCGAACGTCATTTGCTTGTTCACCTACGATTTCGCCACCACTAAAAGGTGTATTTGGTTGTCCTGCCTGATCCAAAGTAGTACTGGGGTCTTTCACACTCAGATGAGTACCCCCAAGTATACCAACCAGCCATTTAGGTGATGGGATTTTATCAAATGCCACAATTTGCTCAGTTAAGGCTGGGGTGCTTTTATCTGCGGAACTTGCCAAGACTAAAGTGGGGATTTGTATCTTATTTAAACCTGTTTCGCCAAACATTAGAGAAGTTGTGGGACTTAGAGCGATCGCTTGTTTGATCCGAGTATCCCGCAGTTGATAGCTGTCTTCTGGCAATTCTTGAGCGACGCACTGAATGGTTTCCCCAAAACTCAAAATAGACAAGTTATCCTTGCAACGTTGTTTGAGACGTTTTAGTTGTAACTCGGCTCCAGCAATTGCTAAGGCTGTACCACCACCAAAAGAATAACCGATGACCATCGCGTTATTGGTTGCGAGTTTTCCTTGCAGTGGGTTATTAGCTGTTTGGTTGAGTTTTTCGAGTTCATCGAGGACAAAACTAATATCTTTTGGGCGATCTAAAAACTCTTGAGGCTGCAAAAACCTTGTCTTACCTTTGATTGCTAAGTCGGTACTTGTCCCATTACTACCAGGATGTTCTAAAGCTGCAAACACATAACCGTGAGATGCTAAATGTTGCGCGAGGTAGTGCAAGTCTGTACGGTTTGACCCCATACCGTGAGAGTAGACAATTACGGGTTTGTTGAGAGTTGCAGCAGTTGACCAGTAAATATCAACGGGAATTTGGCGTTGGCGCTTTTGGTCATTTAGATTTAATTTGAGTATTTGGACTTGAGCGGTTCCTGGTTGAGTGGGGTCAAAAGGGAAGGAAATCTGCGGTTGTCTGGGGTCAAGTTGGGGAGCAATTGTCAGCATAAACTGCTGGGTGCGCCAAAAAGCCGTATTCAAACTCCCTGAAACCATGAAAGCCTGTGGTAAATTAATTTCCAGGCGTTGACTGGGATAGGCGGCGATAAAACTGAGTACGGAAAGACCTTGAGGTGCAGTAGATCCTAATACTAATCCGGCTCTTAGTGCTTGTACGCCGGCTTTGTCCTTTCGGACTATGGCTGTGGATATGTCGTTGAGAATCGTTGTGCCAATCTGAGTATTGAGTAATCTATTAATGGTGACAACATTTATTGGTACTCCCATCCTCAATGCTCCCAAGAAAAAACGGCGTTGTTCTTGCGATAATCTCTGGGTGAAAAGTTCTAAACCTGGAGGAAATTTTCCAGTTTCCGCCGCTTTTCTCAATTCGGCCAGGGAGATGGATTCTGCAAACAGACCAAAACGTACCACAACCGTGTCAGCCGCTTGTGCAGAGGTATTTGCCCCAAAAAACTGTGTGAGAGCTACGGTAAAAAAGAAACTTACAATTATTTTTAGACTTCTCCAACTTCTTCCCATAAATAGCTATAGTAATTGTTACTTACGGGAATATAGCGGATATTTGTGTATTTGACTACCCTGACTATGGAAATAGAATAACTGCGTATGCGATCGCACTTTCTACAATTTCAGGATGATTGGGGATACCCTACTTTCTAACTTTTACGCAAAAATCTATAAATTTTGATGATCTGTGGCTGGCTGGAACGGTGCAGTGTAGCATGGCTGGAGGGCCGTTCGTTTTTTTTATATAGGCTGCGATCGCCCCTAGCACCTCCTCTCAGATACAGGGCTTAGTGAGATAGTCATCTGCTCCTAGTTCCATACCTTTACGTATATCAGATAGGGATTGAGGAGCTAGTCGCGTGCGGAAGCGTCCTCCATTGAGCGAACTGGCGTGACTGGGGACTGTCCAAGAGCTATTTTCATTCCTTCGTTGTGCTCGCGTAGCGTGTGCTTTGCGCTCACTCTGTTCATAGTGTCTTTTGCATAAATGCTTATCTTTGCCCTGTGGAACTTTTTATAGTGAGAGCTTATACTATATATTTTTAATGCTTTGCTGCACTACAGTTCACTAAATTAAACCAGCCACATCAACATTTTTTCTTGGTTTTATGCGTCGCCAACTTACTTTTATTTTAATTTTGCTGCTCTCACTCAGCATTATTATACTGTGGTGGCCTATAAATGATTCTGATTGTAACTCTGAGGCTTTTCTATCATCAAAAACTAAAAAATTCCAAGTACAAGCCACTAAGGTTGTTGTTCAACCTTGGCATGGAAAACATCAAGTATATGGTATTTTTATAGTTCCTAATGAATACAAACAAACTCCATTTTTTGTATTAACAGTTAAAGGTGCTGGCAACCACTGTTCAAGACCATTTGGCTACAGCCAGAACTTTGATGATGTTTCTGCTAAGCCGGGAACGCATCTAGTGAGGGACTTTGTGAGAACTCGAACTGCTTTGCGGCTCATTCTCCAAGGTTTGTACTTTCAACTCAATGATAAACAAAACTGGACTTTAACCTTTCCTCAAAAGGCTGGTCAAAATAATTCGTAATTGATAATTGGCTTGCTTCCACTACATACCCCTACGTGGAAGCAAGCCACGCAAAGCTGAGCGTCTCGCAGACAAAATAGTAACTCGTAATTTAATTTCCTAATTACAAATTACGAATTACTAATTACTAATTATTTTGTCAAGTTGATGGTTGAGTTTGCAAAACTTTATTCTGTTCTAGCAATGTAGTACTAGCATTTACCACAATCTGGGCTGCTCCCCTAAAAAACGATCGCTCTATGGTAGCTGGGATATCACTAGGTTGATGATAGTGAGGAGTACGGAGATTTGCAGTATCAGTTACCAGTACTGCACCCACTCCTTGATACCAAAACGGCGCATGATCACTGCGTAAAGTATCAGGTGCTAGCAAACCTTTAAGAGGAATCGGCAATGTCAAGACTGGTAAAATATTTGAATCCTCCTTATTTAAAGCTATTGGAGGGTTCATTTGTGAGTTTTGAAAGGCATTCAGCAAAGGCAAATGTTCGGTATCACCAACTACTACTAAAAAGTCGCCCTTGTCGCTAGGTGGAGTAACAGGTAATCCAACAGGATACTGCTGACATCCAGGAGTGTAGCAAGCATATCCCACCATATCCATAACAATTACCCCACGCAGGTTTTGCAAGCGTGTCGCTTTGCTCACAAAAGCCTTGCTACCTAAGAGTCCCGCCTCTTCTTTGTCGAAAAAAGCTAACTGCAAAGTCCGTGGCGTTGGACGTGAACCGAAAAGTCGGGCAACTTCTAACACCACAGCCACACCGCTGGCGTTATCATCAGCACCAGGGGATAAAGCAACAGTATCGTAATGCGCTGCTACAAGAATTGCTCCAGCTGCTTCGTTTGTTCCTAAGCGTTCGGCAAAGATGTTAACACCTTCAGAGAAGTTTTCTAGCTTGGGTTTCCAGCCTAATTTTCTCAGTTCAGTTGTAATATAAGTGCGAGTACGCGATCGCTCTGCTGTCGTATAACGCTGAAAATTTAACTTTTCGATGTGAGCTACTAATTGATTAGCAGACACTTGCGGGGCAATCTTCACTTTCTGTAACTCTGGCTGTGGTTGGGGTGTTTCTACTGGAATGCTCTCAACAATTTCTGGCGAGGGATGCTGAAACAACCCGTTGAGTGCATTACCCCTACTACCCACTACTGCAACTGCCATCAGTACCAACAGCATCAGCCAAATCCATTTTTTCATATAAATTTATCTCTGTCCCAGACTTAGGCTAACGTAAACACCAAGTTTGACGGTTTGTCTTTTGACAAAGTTAAAAACTTGGCTTAAAGTTCCGCATGAAATCAATATCAAAGAACCTGCGACCAGTAATCTCAGACATCAGGGTAAATAAATAGGTAATATGCTAGATTTGTCGCTGATCACGATCCTGGGGTTCCTGGGCAGTTTCGGACATTGCTTTGGGATGTGTGGCCCCTTAACGGTGGCGTTTTCTCTTTCTCATCAGCAGAAAACGCCCAATTGGCGACAGCAATTAAAATTTCACACCCTGCTAAACCTAGGGCGGATGTTGAGCTATGCTCTAGTCGGTGCTGGCATTGGGGCGTTGGGTTCGGTATTAGTGGAAGGTGGACAGCTAGCGGGTGTTGGCAGCGATTTACGCCGTTGGATGGCAATTATCACCGGTGTAATGCTGATTTGGTTTGGGTTAGGACAAGTTAAGCCTGAGTTATTACCACGTATTCCCGTGTTACATCCGTTATTGCAGGGCAGTTTACACAATCGTCTGAGTGCGGGAATGGTCAAGCTTTCCTCAAAAACTAGATGGTGGACGCCAGCAATTTTGGGGATGACTTGGGGTTTGATGCCCTGTGGTTTTCTGTATGCTGCCCAGATTAAAGCTGCTGAAACTGGTAATTGGTGGATGGGTGCGGCAACTATGCTGGCTTTTGGCTTGGGAACCTTGCCCACTATGCTCGGTGTAGGCGTCTCTACATCATTGGTAAATAAAGACAGGCGTAGTCAATTATTTCGGTTAGGCGGCTGGGTTACTATCACCATTGGCGCAATCACTTTGCTGCGGACTGGTGACACAATGGTAGACTACACCGGACACGCTGCATTGATTTGCTTAATAATGGCGCTAATCGCTCGTCCCATCAGTAAGTTGTGGGCGTCGCCTCTGCGTTACCGTCGCGCTCTGGGAGTAGGAGCTTTTGTGCTTTCTGTGGTTCACACCGCCCACATGCTGGAACACTCATTGCAGTGGAATTTTGCTGCCTTCTTTTTCTTGCCGCCAGAGTTTCAGTGGGGCATGGCTGCGGGTGCTGTAGCATTGATATTAATGACCCCCGCTGCTTTCACAAGTGTGGACTCGTTGCAGAAATCTTTGGGCAAGCGTTGGCGACAGATTCATCTATTGGGTGTGCCAGCTTTGCTCTTGAGTACCATTCATGCTGTACTAATTGGTTCCCATTACTTGGGTTCCTTACAATCAAATTGGGGGAATAAATTAGCGGCAATACTGATGGTAATTGTCACCCTCGGTGTGTTGCTAGTGCGTAGGGCAAAGCCCTTGTCGTAGGTATCGCGCTTGTTTTGGTCAAAATTAACTCTAGAAAAGTTTTATGTCCCCCCAAAATCCCGCTGAACCATACTTTCCTAACTCAACTAGGGAATATCTAACGAGTCAAAAGCAAAGGCGCAACCAAGGAACCATCAAGTATTTATTATTGCTGACTTGCTTAGTTATACCAGTAGCTAATGTTTATCCCGCCTCTGCCCATAGTGTGAAAATAGCAGGAGATGTCGGTGGCACTCTCCACATTGAACCAAATGATAATCCCCGTGCTGGGGAACCCACACAAGCCTGGTTCGCGCTTACTCGCAAAGGCGGAAGGGTAATTCCTCTAGCACAGTGTAATTGCCGACTAGCTGTTTATGCCCAACCCTATGCACCAGGAGAGCCGCCACTACTGGAACCATCCTTAAACCCTGTTGCGGCTGAGCGGTATCAAGGCATACCAGGTGCAGAAGTTGTCTTCCCAAAGCCAGGGATTTATCAGCTGCAACTGAATGGTAAACCAACCTCTGGGGAAACTTTCAGACCGTTTAATTTGAAATTTGAAGTTACCGTAGCAGCTGGAACTTCTAATAATCCACAAGATTTGCAAGATGTCAATAGCGGTGTGGCACAGGGTGAATCTAGACAGTTACCACTTTTGGCGATCGCTCTGCCAATTTTGGGATTCGTCGGCATCTTATTTGTCGTACTGCAAAGTATGAGAGGGCGTAGGGAGTAGGGAAGACAAGGTAGTAGCAGGCAAAGAAGTTTAATCATACTTCCCCAACAGTTATTAGCTGCTATATTTCAGTGGGATAGGGGTTATTTAAGATTATTTAGGTCATATAAATATTCAGAACACTGTCATTTATACAATAGCCCTAATAAATTTGACCACGAACTTATTGATTAACAACTACCGAAGAATTTGACTTATGCTTATCCAGAAGATTGTCCAAGAACTGCAAGACATCCCCGAAGACAAACTAGCAGAACTTTATGACCTAATTCACTACTTTCGACTAGGTTTAAGTCAAGAACGTACACAACCCCGCACTCCTGGTTTATTGAAAGGACAACTCGGCGATGCTTTCTTTGAACCACTGCCAGAAGAGGAACTTCAGGAATGGGAATGAGCTACCTCATCGACACCCATATCCTGCTGTGGTGGCTCTTTGACGACCCAAAACTCGACACTGACTGCCGAGATATCATTCGCAACCCAAATCATCGCATTATTGTCAGCAGCGCTTCCGCTGGGGAAATTGCCACCAAATACCGCCTTGGTAAACTTCCTGAAGCCAAACAACTGGTTGAGCAATATTCACAGATATTGCATCAAGCTAAATTTATCGAACTTGCCATCACTACAGCCCATGCACTCAAAGCAGGAAGCCTGCTGATTGCCCACCGAGATCCCTTTGATCGCATGATCATGGCTCAGGCTGAACTCGAAAGTTTGCCTGTTATCACCTATGACGCAGCCTTCCAGACTGGACTGATTCAGGTAATTGCCGATCTTAAGTAAGTAGAACAGGGTAAAGAATTAAAGGTTTGTAGTGAGAACTTCAGTTCTCAAAAAAGGACTAAAGTCCTTACTACGAACTAAATTTCGGCGAGTTTACATTATTTCACATAGTTTGTTTTTTTCAAGTCGTTCTACTTAAACGCTATTCAGCAAGGTTTAGAAGCGATCGCTCAAGGGAAAAACCGGATCTTGCTAATGATGGCGACTGGAAGGCATTGAGCCGAGATATGAACGAAAACGGAAATAGTGGCCCAAAAGGCTTGATTTTTCGTTACCCATAACGGTGTTAAGTATAAAGAAGTAACAAATTACCAAACCCTTTCGAGGATAATTATTGAGAGCTTAAAATTTCCGAATATCTAGCAATCTCGGCTCAATGTCATCAAGCCGAATTGTGTCGCTTTTGATGCCACTGCCATGCATGAGCGACTATATCTTTTATGGATGGATACTGAGGTTGCCAATTGAGAATAGTTCTAGCTTTCTCGCTAGAGCCAATGAGAATTGGTGGATCACCAGGACGGCGATCGCATTCTTCTACTGGTATCGAAACTCCTGTAACCTGCTCAGCAGATGCAATTACTTCTCTGACAGAAAAACCGCTGCCATTGCCTAAATTAAAAATTTCACTGTCGCCATCTTTTAATAAATATTCCAATCCCAAAACGTGAGCGTCTGCTAAGTCGTTGACGTGAATATAATCACGAATACAAGTACCATCAGGCGTGGGGTAATCAGTGCCGAAAATCGAGATAGATTCTCGTTTACCCAAAGCTGTCATAAGTACCAAAGGAATTAAATGAGTTTCTGGGTTATGATCCTCGCCCAGCAAGCCATTAGGATCAGCACCAGCAGCATTAAAATAGCGGAAACGCACCGATTTGAAACCATAAGCAATATCAAAATCAGAGAGAATCCGCTCCACCATCAGCTTAGTAGCGCCATAGGGATTGATCGGATTTTGGGGATGGCTTTCTGGAATCGGTACAAATTCCGGTACGCCATAGGTGGCGCAAGTAGAAGAAAAGACAAATTTCTTCACAGAAGCAGCCAACATCGCTTCTAACAGAGTCAGAGTACCCACGACGTTGTTACGGTAGTATTTGGCAGGATCAGTGACCGATTCTCCTACGTAGGCATAAGCAGAAAAGTGCATCACAGCGGCAATGTCATGGGTTTTAAATAGGTTGTCCAGTAGTGGGCGATCGCCTGTATCCCCGACTACTAGTTCTACCTGTAAGACCTTTTCTACCAAGTCACGATGCCCGTACACCAAATTATCAAGTATGACAACGTTATAACCTGCTTGCTTGAGAGCAAGTACTGTATGGGAACCAATATATCCAGCTCCCCCTGTCACCAGAATGGTAGGCTTTCCAGACGACATAGTTTTTCCTTTTAAGTTGATAATACCCACTTAAGTTAATTCACTGGTGCCACATTACTCATGTGGAAAATTCCAAATAATGGACGCAGTATCAAAAAATTGCACTAAAATCACTACGACGGTAGTCTTTGGGTGTGAGGTTAGAGGTATTTTAAGTCAGGTAATGGTGCGATTACAGTTTGACGATAAAATAAATCCACTTCCCGAACCCTCTAGGCTGACTGCACCAGAAAATTCGAGAGTTAATCTATGTTTTTACTGCTAAGCCGAGTACTGCTGTGGCTGCTTATTGGCACTATCGTATACTCTCTGTTCCAGAGATTCTATCCTTCGGGATCTTTTGTAGGACGATTAGTCTTAGTTATTCTGTTGATAATCGTAGCTCTGTCGTTTGTTAACCCTAATGAGCCAGCTGTGGCGTCATTGTGGAGGATGATCTCTTTTCCGCTCAAGCCTTTAGGAGCCTCTGTTTTGCTGATGATTTTTGCTGCTCAGAGGATTAAAGGAGGCGGGATAGATAAACCAGGAGGATACTTACTAGGTTGGGCGCTAACAATTTTGCTGTTGGCAAGTACACCAGCCGTCGCCTACTTTTTGTATAGAGCACCTCTAGTAACAACAGGAGGTGATACCTACGCAATTGCTACACCGACATCTGGAACGCTAGTGGCATTAGGGCAACAAACCACCACAGCAAATGTCTCAGATGTGTTAGGAGATAGCATCCTCTCTAATAATTTGAGAGTCCCCCCTTATCTGTTACAACAAGGAAATCCTCAAGATATTCGGACACGTGGTTTACGGATTGAAGATTTTGTACCCAGTGCGGAAACTTTACTATTTACAACCAGAACTTGGGAAAGTTATCTCACCGAAGTTTACAGATTTTTGCGTGTTCAGCGGTAATCAACTCAAAGAAGTAACTACGAGAGTCAAAAGTCAGAAGATTATTCCTCCTGTCTTTCGGCTTCTGACTCTCAAACTGAGAACGTATTGCCCGTAAGAGCCGCTATCAAGCACAGACTTATCAGCAGTTAGTCTAGGATGATCAAGTTGCATAATTGCTTTAATGGCAAAATCTCGACGAATCGCTAAACTCGTTGCTTACCTGCGTCCCCATTGGCGGGAGGCTACTTTAGGTATTCTTGCTCTATTGTCTGTCAATGGGCTGGGCGTTTATATACCCTTGTTGATTCGCTCAGCAGTTGACCAACTCTCGGAAACCTTTAGATGGAATCAAGTACTACATTACGTAGTACCAATCATTTTGCTCAGTTCAGCCATGTGGCTTATGCGTATGGCTTCGCGCATCTGGCTGTTTGGGGTGGGGCGTCAGGTGGAATTTGACCTGAAACAAAGGATTTTTCAGCACTTACTCAAGCTAGAGCCGTCTTATTTTGCCAGCAACACTGCCGGTGATTTAATTAGTAGGGCTACCAGTGATGTGGATAATATCCGCCGATTATTAGGTTTTGCCGTACTGAGTTTGGCAAATACAGTATTTGCTTATACGCTGACGCTGCCAGTGATGTTGTCAATTAGTGTAGATCTGACATTAGCATCACTGGCAGTTTATCCCTTAATGTTCTTATTGGTGCATCTGTTTAGCGATCGCTTACGTAAACAACAAGCAACAGTACAAGAGGAACTTTCCGACATTAGTGAACTCATCCAAGAGGATATCAGTGGCATGGCCCTGATTAAAATCTATGCCCAAGAAGAAAATGAGCGTCGAGCCTTTGCTAAGAAGAATCAGCAACTATTGACAGCTAACTTGGAACTGGCAAAAAGCCGAAATATACTGTTTCCACTAATAAATGGACTAGCCAATATCAGCTCATTGATAATCATCTGGTTAGGTGCAACGCGGATGTCTTCTGGAGCGCTTGCTGTTGGCGACTTTTTGGCACTGCTAATTTATGTAGAGCGTTTAGTTTTCCCCACTGCGCTTTTAGGATTCACAATTACTACTTATCAAAGAGGTGAAGTTAGTATTGATCGTCTTGAGTCTATTCTGACTGTCACACCAAAAATTCAAGATGCAAGCGATGCTGTCAATCTACCACTGACTGAAATTAAAGGGAAACTGACAGCTAAAAATCTCAGCTACACTTACCCTGGTGCGGCTACCCCGGCTTTAGAGAATGTCAACTTTACCATTGTTCCGGGGGAAACAGTGGCAATTGTCGGGGCGATTGGTTCTGGGAAGTCAACTTTGGCAAATGCTTTGCCGCGCTTGTTAGATATTGAGGCGGGGCAGTTGTTTTTGGATGATTTCGATATTACAAAGATAGCATTGACAGATTTACGAAGTGCGATCGCTTATGTTCCTCAAGATAGCTTTCTATTTAGCACCACAATCAAAAATAATATCCGCTATGGCGACCCAGTTAGCGAAACCGAAAATGTAGAAGCCGTTGCTAAACTTGCCCAAATTGATACGGAAATTATTAATTTTCCCCAGCAATATGAAACCATCGTTGGTGAACGTGGCATTACTCTTTCCGGTGGTCAGCGGCAACGTACTGCCTTGGCTAGGGCAATGTTAGTCAACGCTCCAGTATTAATTTTGGATGATGCTCTCTCCAGCGTAGACAATCAAACAGCAACACAAATCCTGAACAATCTTTCTAATGGTACAGAGCGGAAAACAGTAATTTTTATCACTCATCAATTATCTGCTGCTGCTGCCGCTGATCGAATTTTTGTCATGGAAAAAGGAAAAATTGTCCAGATAGGTAATCACTTAGAACTAGTGCAACAACAGGGTCTTTACCGAACTTTGTGGAGCCAGCATCAAGTAGAGGAATTACTGCGTTAGTTTTTTGAAGATTTGGGTAGTATAAATTACCGAAAAAACTAATTTGGCGTAAATAATGTTTAAAATTGCATTATCCAAATCTCTCGATGCTAGAGATTTCACTGAATCTAAGTTAGAGCGTCGCCATATTGGAGCGATCGCAGCTCTAGTTTTAGTTAGCCTACTGAGTTCGTTGAGTGGAACGCCTGATAATCATACCATCTCGAATTGCTGGGAAGGCTTTGTTTGGGGACTGGCAGATCCAGTAATTAGCTTGAATTGTTTGATTAGTATCGTTGCTATTGGTTTACTTTCGGCTGGGGTTGTTCGTGGCGGTGTGATGGCTGCATGTTTTGGATTGGCAGCACTTTTTGGCATAGGAATCCATCTACTACAGCTAAATTTACCAAGCGTAGAAATTATTATCGCAATTTCTGCGATCGCTTCTGGGACTATGCTGGTAATGCCACAACATAACCTCCTGATTCTTGCGCTGCTGAGCGTGATTGCTGGTTTGTTTCAGGGTTACGCTCACACTGAATCAATTATCGGCACAGAAGTGATGCCACTACTTACCTATATACTAGGTATTACTTTGACTCAGTTTGCGGTTGTTATGAGTGCTAGAAAAATTGGTAGTGGGCTGGGTAGTTTGTCCAAGAAAATCCGCATTGCTGGTTTTGCTTTCTGTGCGATTGGTATTGCATTTCTAAGCAATTCAATAATTTAAATCAAACATATTTGGTCAAAATAATTCGTAATTGATAGTGGGCTACGTTAAAGTAATCCGTAATTATTAACCCACAACTGAAGTCAGGGGCTTCTACCTTGAATTACGAATTAGTAATTATTTGGTCGAGTTTTTTGAGATTTTAGTCATAGCTAATGGGTAATTGCTTTTGGAAAAAGGTTTAAACAATTACCCATTCAAAATCCGGTGTTGCATATTTGCGGGATGATTTATCTCACGCAGAGGCGCAAAGAGGATAAGGAGTTTTAAATTTCAATACATCAATTTCATCCCTTGTTTGTGCAACGCCCAAAATCCCTTGGTTAGAAAGCGCCAATTCGGCCAAATATCACGTAGAAGGTTTTCGCAATCAACAACAAGTCATACAACGGATACCAATTTTCTTGATATCGCAAGTCTAAATCAACTATTTGTTCAAAATCTTTGACTTGAGAACGACCACTAACTTGCCATTCACCTGTTAAACCAGGCTTGACATTTAAACGTTTCCAGTGATGCTGAGTGTATTTCATTACCTCATCACCAGTAGGTGGACGTGTTCCTACTAAACTCATTTCGCCTACCAGAACATTCCAAAACTGAGGTAGTTCGTCCAAGCTTGTGCTTCGCAAAAAACGCCCTACCTTTGTTATTCGGAAATCATTCTTGTTTTTAAAGATGAGTCCGTTAGCTTCGTTACTCACTAAAGATTTTAATCGTTCTGCATCACTAACCATTGAGCGGAATTTCCGAATCCGAAAGGTGTTACCTTGGAGTCCGTAGCGTTCTTGAGTAAAGAAAATTGAACCAGGGCTATCGATTTTAATTGCGATCGCGATCGGCACAAATAAAATTGCTAAAATCAGTAGTCCTACTAAACTCCCCACAATGTCCAAACAACGCTTAAATTTAGACTGTACCGAGGGGTGAGGGGCATATTGTAATTCCCATATTTGAGAATTCGCATTTGGAAAAATGCTTGTTAGTGGTGTTTGGTACATCGCCAAGTCAAATATAATATTTAAGCTACAAAAGTATAATTACTTAGCCCTATTCTGACTATAGACTTAGCGTTATTGAAAGTAATTCATCTTTACCGTATATTTACTTAATCTTCATCAAGATTCAGGGGATCACGACTTTATATAAATTTACGATAAACTTGATTAAGTATATCTTAGGATAGATGCTATTTATTTTAAGTGAAAATAAAAAAATATAAGTGTTAAATTTTGCTATTAAGTCAGTAAATAAAGTTAAAAGTTGAATTAGTATCAAGCTGCATTCAGTCTTCTTAGTAAAAGGAGAGTCAAAATATCTTTATCTCCTGGCTCTCTAGACTTCTGATACTTGTGACAAGCCGTCCATTCTTCCAGAAGCTCTCCTTGTCTATTGCAGGGCTAATTCATAGTCATGAGAGAAAATACAGAACTTCGATTTCTTCGTTTAGCTCTTTAAAAGTGTCCAACGCAACACCTAAAGTTTTGTCCTTTCTTTGATGAGAATAAATTGTCTCTACCATTTACCGGAGTCTACAACAGAAACCGCCCAAGAGAGTTATCGAATCTCTCTGTCAGTTAACAACGAGTAATATTTTTGAACATAACTTCGTATAAAAATCTGATAAAAATGCAAGTAGTAAGCGAAACAAATCTTCCGAAGATAGATTTTATTTTTAAAAGTATGAGATAGCCTGTCTTGCACCATACAACTAACAGATGCAAGTTAACTTAAGGCAACTAAATTATAAGTTCGTGGCACAATAATGCCTCTATAATTAGGCAAAAGACACCAAATCACAAAATCACTCATAGTATTGCAATAGCAGTGATTATTCGGTGTTTGTAATAGTATTAAGTTATCCCAAATTCTATTAGTAATTTTACTATGATAATCTCTCAAAATTAGGATGGTAAAGAAATGATTTCAGCAGGGATTGAAGTAAAAATCAGTCGATTGGAATCCATTGTTGAGCAAATTGGAGAAGCAGTACTTTCGACAACTGAGACAATTGAACGTCTTGCAGAAAGATTGGAGACTCTCAGTGTGCAAGTTGAAGAGCAAGGAAAGCAGGTTCAGCAACAGGGCTATCAAATTTTTGCCTTGTGTGATGCTGTACAAACCCTTGCGGAATCTCAGGATAGTTCATTGCAAAAACTCAACCAACTAACAAAAACTTTAGATCAACTTACGTCATTAATTCAAGGAGCAGATGACTAATAGTTATCAGTTATCAAGCTAAAAAATGGTTACTATCAACTGATGTTAAAGCCTTAACTGAGTTACAGCGATGTTGCCAGAAAAGCACACATCCACATCGCTACCAGGAGTGCGATCGCGTTTGCCATATTCCCCTACATAATAAAAGTTTTCGCCATCAACACGATAGTTGACTGGCAAAGGTTTGGTACAGGGTTGACAAAACACCACTTCAGGAGAGGGTTCTCCTGGTTGCAGATGTGGTAGATTCACATTCCAGTAGCTTCCAGGTTCTAGAGGACGTTTGAGTAAGTCCGCTAAAACCTCAGCGGTTAACTTTGCAGCCATATCCCAATCAAAATTCAGCTTGGCTTTGCGATAGTGAGAAATGGCAATTCCTGGAATACCATGCATTGCGGCTTCCCGCACAGCAGCAACAGTCCCAGAAATATAAGTATCTACTCCTAAGTTCCCCCCAGCGTTTATACCTGATAAAACAAATTTGACATCTTTACTAATTTGTGTAATTGCAATTCTGACACAATCAGCAGGAGTGCCGGCGATCGCATACTCGGTATCAGAACGTCGCTGGAGGTTGATGGGGCGAGTTGTGGTAACTTGATGCCCACAGCCCGATTGATGGTCTTTAGGAGCCGCGATAATCGCATTTTTGCTATTTACAGCTCTGACTAGGGCTTGAATACCAGGAGCATCGATACCATCGTCGTTAGTTAAGATTAGGGTCATACATTTTTACTGAATTTAGAACAGTTTGTAGGGTGGGCATTATAAATGCTCACCCTACTGTGATTGACTGATTTAGATTTAGCCTAAACAATTTGTCTAACTATGTATTGATTTATAGCGATATCAACAAGCAGAAAAATCTAGTTAATGTTCTTCAATCAGTATGGCAGGGAGATTTATTCGCAGATATAAAAAAATATAAGCAATTGCGCCAAAAATTTTCATAATTATGATACAGTTTCCAGATGGTTTGCAAATTCCGCCCTAAATATTTGGGTTAATTCCCAAAAAGGGCGGTATTTCTTGTCAGTATTTGTATAACTGGCGTTGGTAGTTAACGCTTACAGTTACAATCAAGACAAATTTGTGCAATAAAAATTCTCGAAAAATATCTATTTGCTAGCTGTATTAAAAATTTCTGAGTTGAGAAAACGTGAATCAGGTGATTTTTACAGTGGTTGTATAGTATTTTTGGTGCAAGTCTGTCTTAGAGTTCATACGATGAAACAGCTCCTCAAACAAGTATTTAGCATAAAAAAACACCTGATCCGGCTAGTTATATCCTTTTTGACGATCATTCTAGCGGCTTCGCTGTTTGCCACACCCGCTTTAGCCACAGGTGTGTATCAAATGCCCAACCTCGTAGCAGGCGATAGCACCTGGATTGTGGATCAAGGTGAAATTGTCAGCCGTTTGAATGAAGGTAAAATTGGCAGTGCCTTCGAGGATTTGGCAAAGCAAACTGGCAATGAAGTTAGAATCGTCACCATTCGCCGCCTAGACTACGGAGAAACACCGGAAAGCTTTGCCAAAGCATTATTTGAAAAATGGTTTCCCACAAAAGAAGCTCAAGCCAATCAAACCTTATTGGTGCTGGATACAGTTACCAATGGAACCGCCATTATTACTGGAGATAAAGTCAAGTCATTGCTTACAGATTCTATTGCCGAGAGTGTAGCTACTGAAACAGTGAGTGCGCCATTACGGAACGGCAACAAATACAATCAGGCATTTTTAGATGCTAGCGATCGCTTAGTCGCCGTCCTTTCTGGCAATCCTGATCCAGGGCCACCCAAAATAGCTGACAAGGTTCAGGTAGAAGGCACTTTTAAAAAAGCAGGAGAAACCGACCGAGGTAACGCCACTGCTTGGGTAGTAGGACTGTTAATTGCTGCCACTGTTATCCCAATGGCAACTTACTATATCTACCAGATAAATCAGCCATCATCTGATGGGTAACGAGAGAGTTGGTGTTAAGAGTTAGGTTATGAATTTTTCACTTTTAACTTCTCACTCTTAACTTTAATCTTGAACATACTCTTGCCCTGTCACTAAAGCCACCTCAGCTCGGACAAATTCTCTACCCAAATAGGCTGCATGGTCTAACTGAGTTACTGGACAGGGCTGAGTTTCTTCAAAAACCTTCACGCAAAGTTCTTTCGCCGTCCTTCCACTAAAAACTGTTGTGTGAGTTCGTTCAACCTTTCCCCGCGCAGGAATCACCTTCCCTGTTTTTGGATCGACAGCTAAGCCACGCTCATCAATCACATTTGTGAAATGCTTGGCATAAATTAACTTCGCTTCTTGATCCAAGTAGATAATGAAATATCCACCGGGGTCAAGGTTAATATGACGCCCAGAAAGTTTATTATCAATTGCCGCTAAATCTTCAACCATCAAATCCATAAGCATTCTAAAAAGCAAATTTCTTTCTTGAGATTTTTACACTCTATATCAAGTGTAATTCCTATCTTCCATAGCATTGTTTATATCTTTAAGTATACTTTTAAGCATTTTTACTTAAAAAGTATTAAGTATTTCGCTGTTTTTTATACTTAACGCGTTCCAAAATTATGCTGGAGCTTAAAGTGCTATTCATCGGGGTGGAATGGATGGATTACCTAGCACGAGGGTCAAAGATTTGGATACTGTTTGCGATCGCCCACTCAATCCGTGCATAATAACAAGCATCAAAATGCAAGCAATCTATTTATTGAAAACTACCCCAATAGCTATACTTACAGCTTTAAATCTAATTTAGATATTTTTATACCATTATCTAAGTAATTTTAAATTTGAAACCCTGATTTTATCTAGCTTTTAGCAAGCTAGAAAATATTGATTATATTTTTAATTTTAAAGATTTGATTAATCTTAGGAAAAATTATTGATCATATTTAATGAAGATGTAACAATAATTACTGATTTGTCTACAAAAATTACGCCAAACATCGATAAAATCTCCAAGTCGAAAAGCAAAAAAATAATTGACAAGACGACCGTTAAAAGCTAGAGGTTTGCCCAGTAGATAAATTTCAGGATTAGATAAAAGACACCTTATTACTCACACTATTTGTTGAGAAACCATCTTTGTGCTTGCTCTGCATTAAATCTTTCGCTCTTGGATTGGTATTTATCTTTCATCCAAACTTGGTCATTTTTATCACTGCTTCTCTGAAGGTGACAGGTTGAGTCACTACCTGTATTAATTGCTTTGATTCATGATTTTTGAGGTAACGTACTAGTGTTAAGTATTTGGCTAGTCTACTAGAAAGCTTGGTCTTATTGCAGGAGTTAGTTTAATTATACTTACATGAAAACTACCACTTTTACCCCAGTTAAAACGCTCAAGAATAGCCAGCTTTGGTTATTAGGAATAGGAGCAGGCTTAATTGCGATTATCCTGACTTTAACCCAAAGAACTGGAGATTTTTCTCATCTAGGAATGAGTGTACTGTTTTACTTAGCTGTAGCCTCGCTAATCGGGGAAAAACGCCACAATTTAAATTTAGAAAGTGGATTGTTTTCCAGCTTTTTAGGTATATTGTTGATTGCTGGTGTACTTTGGCAAAGTGCCTTCTTAACTGGTAGCAAGTTACTTCCAGTTTTTACTCACATCGCACCGTTTGTTTCCGCTATTGGTCTTGGCTTGCTTGCTTCTGGACTGAAGGGATTAAAGCAATATTGGCAAGAAATAACTATCTTATTTTTTCTCGGAGTTCCCAAGATAGCACTAACATCTCTGACCGATATTTCGCCTATAACCGCAAAGTTTTCTGCTTTCTTGCTTTGGTATTCAGGTTTTGAAGTATCTCTTCAACAAGACATTTTTATTAGAGTACCACCAGGAAGCATCAAAGTTTATTCTGGTTGTTCTGGGGTAGAATTGATCAGCCATTTGTTAGGATTAGCTGTAATTGCTTTGCTGATGTTTCCTCTAGAACGCAAAAAGAAAATTCTTGTGCCAATAGTGGCTATTACCATAGCATTTGTTGTCAACGGGATACGCGTTGCTCTCTTAGCCGTTGTAGTAACACAACAGCAAGCATTTGACTACTGGCATGAAGGGGATGGTTCACGATTATTTGGGATGATTGCAGTGCTAATGCTAGGGTTATTCTACTATTTGCTACTCCAGCAAGGGGAAGGCAAAAATCAGGGTAATCTGGAGTCTTAAAGGTGATGATTCAATGGAAACAATTGCGAATTCTGCTTTTAGCTTTAACTCTTAGTAGTGTACTATTGGTTTTCATGAAGGTATTTCTAACGAAAACTACAAACAAACCCAAACCAGAAGAATCCAGAGTTAAGGCTAATACTATTTCGCTTTTTAAAGACTACCAACCCCCAGATCATACCGTATCCCTAGACTTCTACTCAACTCTGTTCTTTCAGAGGAGATTTTAGGCGATCGCCGATTATAGAGAGGTCGTATGTATAATACTTTTGTTGCGAATTTGTATAATTGCAAATTGTCATAAAACGTCTATTTCTATTGGACTGAGTAGAGGCAATCCTGATCTTGGAAGTCTTGAATTCATGCCAATCCCAATCTTTTTTCTATTTTGCTAAAAACATGACTAAATCAAATACTGAAAAATTCATTCCTTTAGTACAAGAATTACAAGAGTTCGCGTTCAGCCAAATAGCCTCAATCACTATCTTGCGAATACTAGGCTACGGTCTGTTACTCTTAGCATTTTTTGACATCATTGAGATGTTTGTTCCGCCAAACTTTATGAATCCTGCTTGGGAATTTCAAACTTTTGGGGCACTAGTTGAACGAGTACCTGTCCCTTTAATTGGTTTGGTGTTCGTGTTTTATGGAGAGCTACATTCACGAGCTAAATGGGAATTCGTGACTGTGAAGCTCTTCTCTTGGTTAACATTGTTGTTGGCGGTATTTTTTTTCTTACTAATTCCTTTGGGAATAGGTAACACAGTCCGTCTCAGTAATCAAAGTGCTGCTCAAATCAGTAACGTATCTAAGCAACAAATATCTCAGGCCGAACAGGTAGAAAAACGATTGAGTACAGCGACACCTCAACAGATAGATAGTTTTTTGAAGAGTCAAGGCCGTTCTTTAGAGGGCAAAAGTCCTGAAGAAGTAAAAAGCCAAATTTTGTCGGAAGTTGCTAAAGCTAAGACACAAATCAAAAATCAAGCTCAATCTACTCAATCTTCTCAAAGGCTAAACTTGCTCAAGAGTTCTGTTAAATGGAACCTGGGAGCTTTGGTTTCTGGAGCTTTGTTTTTTAGTATTTGGAAAGCAACTAAATGGGCAAGAATGAGTAGGTAGCATAGAAAATCAGCAAGACTCGGTTAAGCATTTTAAACTCGGAATTTAGTTTGGGGAAAAGCTAAATGGGTAAGTGATAAAAGATTTTCTCTTTCCCTTTTTCTCCTTAACCGACAAACATTGCATAGTAAATTCATTACTGCAATCCTGCTATACTTTTCCAAGTTTTTCCTGTACTAAAGCTTTTAGTAAATTTACAATGTCAACATTAAGTGAGTGATACGCAGAAGCAAATGTATGAGGCTTATGCCTCCTCATACACGATCTTTTTAAAAAATTGGCAAGTTAAGCGAAAAATAGCTCTAGAGATGCTTGAGCAGCATCTTCAAAGTAGCCTTTCTGAGCAAACACAAGTTTCGGTGTTAAGTGTTGGCCCAGGCCCCGGAGAGTTCGATAAGCAACTTATAGACTTCCTCCAGCAATATGTGGCTGAGGGACAAGCATTAAAATATGTAGTAGTGGAGCCTAATCATATTCATCGGCAGATATTTGAAGCAACAATGCAGTCTGCTGGTGTTAGCGGAGTGCATTTCGAGATGCATCCGACGAGTATTGAGGATTTTCAGACAAATGAGAAATTTGACTGTATCCATTACACGCATTCAATCTACCACATGCCCGGTCAAGAGAGGCGCTTAATCCTTGAGTCGCTTAATCGTCTAAAAGATGGGGGAGTTCTTGTCATCACTCTAGACACAGAAGAAGCAGTGATATTTACATTGATTACTAAATACGCTGAGGTAGTTGGGAATGATCAATACTGGCAAGAAGGGTCTTCCCAGATGATGGAATCGAAGAAGTTACGTGAAATCATCGATGATATCGGTCTGTCGTATAAATTTGAAAGTTATCCCGAATATTTGGATGTTTCTGCTTGCTTTGAGCAGAATTCGGAAGAAGGTAAAGTGTTGATGGATTTCCTCTTCCAAGCTAACTTACGTGATGCTTCTCCCGAATTAAATCAGCAGCTACTTTCTCTAGTTGACAAAGTGGCGATTGAGCAGAATGGCCGCAAAATGTTGTATTTACCGGCTGGCACATTTGTTATGCCAAAGCAATAGTACAAGCAAGGTAAAATTTATTGTTAGCTTAGCTCGAATTTATGCATTTTCGCATCTGGCGATGGTGCAAGCGATCGCATAGGTTAAAACCCTTATGCAAGTTAGCTTTTGTGTTTTTCGATTTCATCCAAACTCATCACGTAGGGTGAAGTTTTTTGCTACAAAGCTAGAACTTTTGCCAGATTTTAAGGGTTACGTTCTTGGATTTGAATAAAGTCGAGCTTAACAAAAAAGAGCGATCGCCTTAACCTTAGTTTAGTGACAATTCAATCAGAATTATTACAAATTTGGAGGATCTATCAGGTGTCTATTCCCGAAATTACTCAAAAACTATTAGCTGCAAAACAAAACAAAGGACTAAGCTTTGCTGATTTAGAAAAGATTCTCGGACGTGATGAAGTATGGATTGCCGCTTTATTCTACCGTCAAGCTAGTGCTTCTGAGGAAGAGGCTAAGTTACTAGTTGAAGCATTAGGACTAGATGCAAGTTATATTCAAGAATTGATTGCATACCCTGTAAAAGGATTGGGCCCAGTTGTACCAACCGATCCACTAATTTATCGTTTCTACGAAATTATCCAGGTGTATGGACTACCAATTAAAGCCGTAATTCATGAGAAATTTGGCGATGGAATTATGAGCGCGATTGACTTTACTTTAGACGTGGAAAAAGAAGAAGATCCCAAAGGCGATCGCGTCAAAATTATTATGTCTGGTAAATTTCTCTCATACAAAAAGTGGTAGTGTTTCAGTCAGTTACACAAACTTCTTCACTGACATATCACGAAATGTTTAAGGATTATATAAGTAGCTAGGCGTTAATCAATTAAAGTTTGTAGTGAGTTAGCGCGGTCTTCTCCCTTGGCGCTAGCCTCTCCCTTTGGGAGAAGGGGAGACGCCCGCCGTAGGATGCCCAAAGGGCTGTAGGGCGATAGCGCAGCGAAGCGCGAGTCTGCGAGCGTCTGGGGGTTTCCCCCATGAGCGACTAACTGTCTTCGCAGCGTTAGCGACGTAGGAGCGTCACCCGGAGGTTAAGGACTTTAGTCCTAATAATCCTTGTTTTGAGCGATTCATCGCTCACTACGAACTAGGATTCTGTTTTATATTTTATATATCTACTTACTAACGCAGAGCTATGCAGAGTAAATATACATCCTCTGCGTTACTATACGCTAAAATAATAATTTTTAAAATTAAAATATCTGAATAATATCAAAACAAGTTATAAATATAAAGTTAAAATAATTTTCTAACTCTTGCAAGAACCAATAACGCAACATAAAGAAATAATTTTTCATCCCTATTATGTCCAGCAACAAGGATCAGCATATTTAGGTGATACCCTTCAACTTATTAAATTCATTGCTGATAATAGTATTAATTTAATCCTGACTTCACCTCCTTTTGCTTTGACTCGAAAAAAAGAATACGGGAACGAAAGCGCTGAAAAATATATTGAGTGGTTTCTACCTTTTGCCTATGAATTTAAAAGAGTATTGACAGATAATGGCTCATTTATTTTGGATTTAGGCGGTGCTTATCTTCCTGGTAATCCTGTGCGGAGTATCTATCAATACGAACTTTTAGTTAGATTGTGCAAGGAAGTAGGTTTTTTTCTCGCTCAAGAATTTTACCACTACAATCCGGCTCGACTGCCAACCCCTGCTGAATGGGTGACAATCAGACGAATTCGGGTGAAAGATTCAGTAAATGTAGTTTGGTGGTTGGCTAAAACACCAAATCCTAAAGCAGACAATAGAAAAGTTTTAAAGCCATATAGCCAAAGTATGAAACAATTACTCAAAAATGGCTATAAAGCTAAAATACGTCCTAGCGGACATGATATTTCTGATAAGTTTCAAAAAGATAACCAGGGTGCAATTCCACCAAATTTGTTAGAAATTGCCAATACTGAATCAAATAGTACTTATTTACGTCAATGTAAAGCAGCAGGGGTTAAGCCTCATCCAGCACGTTTTCCTCAAGGGTTCGCCGAGTTCTTCATCAAATTTTTAACTGATGAAAGTGATATAGTTTTAGACCCATTTGCAGGTTCTAACACAACCGGATTTGTTGCTGAAACTTTACAACGCCAATGGATATCTTTTGAAATTAATGAAGATTATGTTATCGGAAGTCGCTATCGATTTAGTCATTAGTCATTAGTAAGAACAAAGGACAAACGACTAATGACAAATCACTTAAATTTCTCGATTTACTTGCATTTGATGAACTTGATCCGCTAGCTCTTGACGACTTTGATCATCCAACTTGTCAATCGCTAACATACCCATGAGAATAACCTCTTTTAAGGTTAAACGTGTTGAATGTGCCTGTTTTTGCACAATCTCCTTAATAATTGGACTAACACCGATCGCCGTACTAGCTCTAGCCACAGAATAATAGGGAAACACTAATGACTTAGCCTAAATATTAGCATTTCCAATAAACTTGTTCTATATATTTCAAACTTAATTTAAATGCGTTTAAACACATAATGCTTGCGTATTGATGACATGGCATCGTATTATATCAACACCCTCAATAGTAGCTTTTAGTTTATTCCTCTAAAATTTCTACTAAGTCTTCAATCATCACATCAAAGGTACGAGCTAATTTATGGATAGCAGTAAAATCAACTGTTGTCATTCCAGAACGACGAGCATAGCTTCTAACTGTGCTGTAAATTACTCCAGAACGGTCAGAAACCTCTTTCAACGTCCATCCTTTCTCTTGCGCTAGTTCTCGAATCTTTAATCTGACTAATCCCATACTTGACCGCTGATGCGATTGCATCGTTTAATTTTATATGAGAATATTAAAAAGCGATCGCCCCCGGTCTAGCAGTCTCAAGGCGATCACGTAGCTGCCTGATTTTAGGCTATCTAAAATCAGGTAAACATTTACCATATTACCAACATCAAAGACAAAAACATCTACCACTAGATAATCAAAAATTACTCACAAATCGCCAATTTTGTACCACTAGCAAAATTTGTGACACAACAAGCAGTAAGAGTAATGTTGAAGACTGTAATTTAATACCAAGAAAAATTTGCTTTGAAGAGATTGTAAATTGTCCAATATAATCCCGTTAACCCACTTTACAGAACTACACAGCGTAAATAAGAATAATAATCTAACCGAAGTAAAATTTTCCTGAATCCAGCCAGTAAATGTTGTCATAGGGAAAAGCAGTGAGTAGAGGAGAGATAGAAGGATGAGGGACCCTTATCTGTTGGCAGCAGGCTTGTTAACAGGATTGGCAATACCAGCGTCGGCTCTTCCACATTTATCGATGATCTTGCCAAACAATTCTAGATTCCTGTGGGATTTAAAACAGGGTTCGCAGCCAACAGTAAATGAGAAAATCATCCCTAGCGTTAATCTCTTTTCTCCAGAATTGAGTAACCAGGCTTTACAACCGCTAGAACACGTACAGCCAATAGTAGGTGAGAAAATCATCCCCAGTGTTGATATCTCCTCTCCAGAATTCAGTAATCAGACGGAGCCATCACTTAACCCTAATTTCTCAGCAGCTAGTAGCACATTTTTATCTGGAAGTCAACTGTACTACCAAAGATTAGCGGCTCTAAAAACTGGTCAGATTTATAAACGTGCAGATGATGATAGCTTGCAGTCATTGTTGGATTCAGCTAAAAACCACCAACTGACTTATGAAGACTGGAAAAGATTATTAGCTTTGGAAGCCAAAGCGATCGCCCAAGGTCAAGGTGCGAATCACCTGAGTATTTTGGTTGGTGATTCTTTAAGCATGTGGTTTCCCCTAGAAAAACTGCCTACGGGCAAAATGTGGCTAAATCAGGGCATATCTGGAGATACTTCTAGTGGCATTTTAAAGAGATTGGGGGCATTTTCGGCAACACGACCCAACGTAATTTATGTCATGGCTGGAATTAATGATTTACGCAAAGGTGCTAGTGATCAAGTAATTTTGCGTAATCACCGCCGCATCATCCGCATCTTACGGCAGAATCACCCAAAAGCTCAGATAATTGTCCAATCAATTTTGCCTACTCGCCTGTCAACAATTTCTAATAGCCGTATTCGTCACATCAACGAACAACTTGCGCTAATCGCCAAACAACAAGGAGCTAATTATTTAAATATTTATGGTTGGTTTACGGATATTCAAGGTAATTTGCGTCCAGAGTTGACCACTGATGGATTGCATCTGTCTCAAGAGGGATATGATGTGTGGCGATCAGTACTACAGCAGATAGAATTCAGGCTCACTCAGCGCGAGAATTGAGCGATCGCTTTACCGAAGCTTCTGGCGATCACAATTATGGTTGCTTTCTAATATCTGTAGAAGCACAGACAACAAAAATTCTATAGTTTAACGCCCAAGGCTTCCCGATTTAAGACCTGATTTAACTTACCGCTACGATAACCTTCTAAATCCAAGGTTACGTAAATAAATCCAAAATCTTGAAATGCGGGAACTAATGTTTGTAAATCCGTAGTCAACACAAACTCTTTGATTTGTTCTGGTGGTAATTCAATACGTGCTGTATCTCCTTGCGATCGCACACGTAAATTTTGCCAACCCAGTTTTCGCAAGAAAATTTCTGCCCTACCAACTCGTTGTAACTTGGCTACAGTAATCTCTTCACCGTAGGGAAAGCGAGAACTCAGACAAGGTTGAGCAGGTTTATCCCACCAAGCTAAACCGAGTTGTTGTGAAAGTTGGCGAACTTCTACTTTAGTAACACCTATTTCCGCTAGAGGCGATCGCGCACCTCTTTCCTTAGCCGCCTGGATTCCTGGGCGATAATCATGCAAATCATCAGCGTTCACCCCATCCACTATATATGGATAACCCAATTCCCAAGCTAAAGGTTTGAGAGTATCGTGCAATTCACTTTTACAAAAATAGCAGCGGTTGACAGGGTTAGAGGTGTAATTAGGATTTTCCATCTCGTGAGTCTGGACGACTTTATGAGGAATCCCAATCGTTGCTGCTTGAATTTTGGCATCTTCCAACTCTTCGGGTAACAGCGAAGGAGAGACAGCTGTTACAGCCAAAGCGCGATCGCCCAACACATCATAAGCAATTTTGGCAACCAAAGTGCTATCAACACCTCCAGAGTAGGCGATCAACGCCTGCTCCATTTCTAAAAATAAGACTTTTAGTTGCTCCAACTTTTCTGTCAGCATCATTTCCCAATCTCGCTAAAACCCAATAGCACCCAATCAATACTATTGTAGTCAGCAGTCAGGAGATAGGAGTCAAGGGTCAAGTGTCAAAAGTCAGTACCTATTTCCCCTTGTTTCACACTTTTCCACTCTCTGACTCGCTCATCTCCCATCAGTTGCAGTCGGTGGTTTGCTATATTTAGCTATCAGATTTGCTAAAAGTGGTAAATCAATCGGTTTAGAAGTATAGTCATTGACTCCAGCTGCAAGACAGGTTTCGCGATCGCCTTTCATCGCCATTGCTGTTTGGGCAATTACTGGAATCGCCCGATAGTGAGGATTTCCTCGCAGTTGTTGCACCAATTTAAGACCGTTTCCATCTGGCAGGTAGACATCCATTAAAATCACTGCTGGGTCTAACTGTGTTAGAGCTTCCCACATTTCGGCAGCAGTCTTTACCCAAGTCACCTTATATCCCAACTTACCTAGATAAATTTGCATCAAATTGGCGTTGGCTAAGTCATCTTCTACCAGCAAAATATCTGTAGAGGAACTAGGAGCAAGAGAGGAGGGAGGGACAAGGAAATTGGCGGACAAGGAAGAATTATTTACTCCTCCTTTCCCACTCTCCACCTCTTGCTTGAGGGGAAGTATAAGAGTAAAACGGGAGCCGCGATCAACTTCAGATTCGACTTCTACCGAACCGCCATGAATTTCCGCAAGTTTCCGAGTTACTGTTAAACCCAATCCAGTACCTTCAATACCATCAGCCACAACGTTGAGAATTTGAAAATAGGGTTGAAACAGGTGAGCTTGGTCTGCTTGAGAGATGCCAATGCCAGTATCCCAAATTGTAAAATGCACAAACACACCTTTAGGAGCGACTTGTAAGCCAACACTTCCGGTAGTGGTAAACTTTAGAGCGTTGAAAAGTAAATTCAACAGCATTTGCTTGAGTCGCAAGGGATCGGCTACTAAAGTTGTGACATCAGGATCTAGTTCTAGGCGCAGTTTCAAACCCTTATTAGCGGCTTTCTCTTTGACCAACGCCAAAACATTGCCACACAACACTGGCACATCCACAGTTTCCCACTGCACTTCCAGCTGGTTTGCTTCAATTTTAGAGAGATCCAAAATATCATTAATTAGAGCTAGCAGGTGTCTACCACTTGATTGAATAATAGTTAAATACTCTTGGTGGCGTTCTCTGGTGGGATCGTAGCCTTGAGCTAAGAGTAGGTGGGTAAACCCAATAATAGAACTAAGCGGTGTGCGAATTTCGTGACTGGTATTTGCCAAAAACTGGTTTTTGAGTTGATTGGTGCGCTCCAGTTCTTGATTAGAGCTACTTAATTGTTGGTATCCTTGCTGCCAAAATAATATTTGCCTAAGTTGTGCCAAAGCTGTAGCACACTGCTTGGCAGACCTTGCCATCAATTGTGAGGTGAGTTGAGTTTGTAATGCTATGAGTGAGTCGCAATCAGACTCGACGAGGGGTGCTGTGGCGATAATTAGCCAGCCCATTACCTCGCCAGAATTATCGACTAACCGCCAAGCACTTGGTGGTTGTTTGTTTTCAAGCCGCTGTAAATCTTTGAGTTCTATGACCTCTTGCAACTTTAACCGCA
Source organism: Nostoc sp. B(2019) (assembly GCF_010091925.1). GTDB lineage: Bacteria > Cyanobacteriota > Cyanobacteriia > Cyanobacteriales > Nostocaceae > Komarekiella. The sequence goes on from NZ_WVID01000014.1 coordinate 216,399, forward strand.
GTTTTTTGCGTTTTTTGGGCGTAACTTCCAGAAATGGAGATTGTGAAGCTGGGGATGGGGAATGAGAAATGTAACAAACTGTGCCAACTGTTTCTTGCGGTTGAAACAGAGCGATACCTACGGCACACTGCGTGAGCGCCAGCCTACTGGTATCCACAGCACTATTTAGCTCGTTAACCACGGTTTGAAAAATTTCTGTTTCTGCGGCTCTTGCCTGTGGGACAGTGATACAAGCAGAAAGCAGACAATCATTAAGGCGACTTTGCAACTGGTTCAAGCTGCTCTCCAGCCACAACTCGGCACGAAGTTGCTGAATTGTTTTCAAAAGTGTTGGCGTTGCATCTATCTGTGAGTTCTGTTCTGGTAAGCTTGAATACTGCTGCATGGTCAACTAGACCGGTGAACAAGTTAGCTTCGCATAAAAATGCGAACAGGATTCTATGTAAATTAGCGGACAACTCTTTTATATTTATAAACCATAACTTATGTAGCAGCCAGTCTAAAAATTCTTGTATGAAATTACTCATTTAAAATTTTTTGATCGCAACTTAAAACTATGGATACACAATTTGCTCAACTGATCGTCAACGGGATTGCTGTGGGAAGCATTATTGCTCTAGCAGCAGTCGGATTGACGCTTACCTACGGGATTTTACGGTTATCTAACTTTGCTCATGGTGACTTTCTAACTTTAGGAGCCTATCTTACTTGGCTGGTGAATACCTTTGGAGTCAATATTTGGCTGTCGATGATACTGGCGGCGACAGGAACAGTAGCAGCGATGCTTTTATCAGAAAAGTTACTCTGGTCAAAAATGCGCTCTATCCGTGCTACCTCTACTACGCTGATTATTATCTCCATAGGACTAGCCTTATTTATTCGCAATGGAATTATTTTCATCTGGGGCGGTAGAAATCAAAATTACGATGTACCTGTAACTACTGCTCTAGATATATTGGGCTTAAAAGTACCACAAAATCAATTATTAGTATTGGGTTTAGCGGTGCTAGCAATTTTGGCGCTGCACTACCTGCTGCAAAATACCAAAATTGGTAAGGCGATGCGAGCGGTTGCTGACGATTTAGATTTAGCCAGGGTTTCTGGTATTAATGTTGACAGAGTAATTCTGTGGACTTGGGTAATTGCGGGCACTCTCACATCATTGGGGGGCAGTATGTATGGGTTAATTACAGCTGTGCGCCCAAATATGGGATGGTTCTTAATATTACCATTATTTGCCTCCGTGATTCTAGGCGGAATTGGCAACCCCTATGGTGCGATCGCCGCAGCTTTTATCATCGGCATTGTTCAGGAAATCAGCACCCCTTGGCTGGGTTCTCAGTATAAACAAGGTGTCGCACTGTTAATTATGATTTTGGTGCTGCTCATTCGTCCCAAAGGTTTATTCAAAGGCACGATTTGAGCAGCACCATTCCACTTCTAACTATTGAATAATGTGGAAATAGTATGCTGCTACCAGAAAGTTGATAGCTAACAGCAGTAATGCCCAGCCTGTGCGAAAGGCGTAGGGAGGTTTAGCTCCACTGTCGGCAACTGGTAAATCTTTACCTTTAGCGGTCATAATGTGGTTCTCCTAATGTCAGGACTTTTTAAGAAATACCAAACAGGTGTACCCATTACCCAAAATGTTTAAAAATATTTGTGTAGCTTGGGCATTGGGGGCTGGGGAGTGGAAGAGTGGGAGAGTCGAGGACGTAACAACATAATTATTCTTGTCCCCCCTTTTCCCTCATCTTCCTCTTCTCCACTCCTCCTATCTCCCCTCTTCACCTGCGTGGTAGGAACTACGAACCAGAGGCCCAGAACGGACGTGGCTGAATCCCATTTTCCATGCTAAGCTGCCGAGTTGATCGAATTCCTCTGGAGTCCAGTATTTTTGGACTGGCAGATGTTCTAAGGAAGGACGCATATACTGACCAATAGTCAGGCGATCGCACCCCACAGCCCTTAAGTTTGCCATTGTTTCGATCACTTCATCTAGCGTTTCTCCATGTCCCAGCATCAAACCTGATTTGGTGGGAATAGTCGGCTCAATTTCTTTGACCATAGCCAGCACTTGCAGCGAGCGATCGTACTTTGCTCCTCGGCGGACTGGCCCCGTTAACCGTCGCACTGTCTCGACATTGTGGTTAAAACAGGCTGGCAAGGCTTTGATAATCATAGCTATCCGCTGGCGTTGACCTTCCTCTCCAGCTCCCGTACCACCCCAAAAATCTGGGGTCAGTACTTCAATTTGAGTTTCTGGGTTCAACTGGCGGATAGTGGCGATCGTTTTCACAAAGTGACTTGCTCCCTGATCGGGCAAGTCATCACGGGCGACAGAAGTCAGCACTACATAACGTAATCCCAAAAGCTGCACCGCCTCTGCCACCTTTTGTGGTTCCTCTAGGTCAACAGGCATTGGTGCATGACCTTTATCAACTTGACAAAAAGCACAAGAGCGTGTGCAGGTAGGCCCCATTAGTAAGAAGGTTGCAGTTTTTTGGGCGTAGCATTCCCCCCTGTTGGGGCAGCGTCCTTCTTCACAAATCGTATGAATTTGGCGCTGCTTAATAATGCGCTGTACGGTGGATAGTTCGCTGGCTTTGCCAATAGGGCGACGTAACCAGCTAGGCATTGCTGTAATTTCAGACTTGAGTTGGGCTGGTTGTGACGAAGTCATAGACATCCAAGCAAGATGCAAAGATTTAGTAAGGCGGGTTTCCTCTGCTGTTGAGCAAGGTAAGAGCCTTAAATATCACCATGACACAAATTGCAAAGAACATAAGCAAAAGTTTTGCATAATACCCCCAGCCATGTCATTTATACCGAAATATACTGTCCCCCAATCAACAAAAATTTTGGATATAGTGGGAGCATTCTCAAGGTCAATCGGCAAAGCCGCTATTTACACTTAAAGTTTCTGTTTAGAGCAATCAGCCGTGGCAAGTAACAAGATTCTAGTTATCGATGACACTACAGTTGTCAGGGTAAAAGTACGAGAAATGTTGCCTCCAGGCAATTTCGAGGTACTGGAAGCAAAAGATGGGATGGAAGGACTAAATTTCATCCTTCAGGAAAAACTCAGCCTCATCATGTTGGATTTTCTGTTGCCAAAGATGAGTGGCTGGGAAGTTTTCCAGCAAATTCAAGCCCAGCCTGAGTTACGAAAGATTCCTTTAGTAATTATGTCTGGTCGTAAGGAAGAGGTAACGGAGAAAATCACAGAACCCTTTGAATATTTTGAATTTCTAGGAAAGCCTTTTGACCAGAAACAACTAATTGGCGCGATTAAGTTAGCCATGACAAAGGCTAAACAGCCTCGTCCAGAACCAGTTCTGGTAGGAGCAGGCGTTGGTGCTAGAAATGGCCCTGTAGCAACTTCTAATGATGGAGGTGCAGCAGTAACCTTTAGTACTGAAAACAGTACATTAGCAGCCTCTAATACCGGAGCAGCTTCCTCCGCAGAAATAAATGTGCTGAATGAGAAAATTGTCAAAATGCAAGGGGAAATTGATGGTTTGAAGAAACAGCTAGCTCAAGTAGTGACTTTTATTAAACAGAAAATTAAGTAGCATTTGTGCTCTCTATTTTCAATGTTCTCTTGAGCTAATAAAGTAAGAATAACAGTTTTCCATTACTTGAAATTGATATGTTATTCTCCCCCCTTTAGGTAGATTGCAAACCAAAGTCCCTGACTTTTCAGGTTTGAGATAACTTCAGTTGCTAATCTAGTAAATCAGCCATATCACAATAAACCTGCCACAATTTACTCTTTAATTAAGGGGAATGGCAGGCTTTTTGTTGTTTAAAACTATTCACAATAATAAATTTACAAACATACTAAATAAATAGGTATATGTAGTTAAATGCCAGATAAGCCTTTGGTTTATAGTAAGCGGCATAAAGTTTTAAAGAACTAGAAGTCTTACTAAAAGCTTTGATTTAATTAAGTATTTATATTAAAGAAAAACATGAGATTCTTATTCAAAAAAATGCCTTTTTAAATGCAAGTTAAACAAAAAATTTTGCTATTTCATGATAACGACAGTCTTCTCATGGGAATACTAAGTGATAGAAACACAAATTATGAGCGTGGGCTGCAATGTCAGTAGTATTCGATACATTATATGTGCTTCCCGGTTATCGCATTACTGAGCAAATTTACTCAGGCAGCAAAACCTTAGTTTATCGATGCATCAAAGAACAAGACCAAAAATCGGTCATCATCAAACTGATGCGAAATGAATATCCTACATTTGTGGAAATAGCTCAGTTCCGCAATCAATACACCATCACCAAAAACCTTGACATTCCTGGCATAGTCAAACCCTACAGTTTAGAAAACTACCGCAACGGTTATGCGTTAGTGATGGAAGACTTTGGTGGTATTTCCCTTCAAGATTGGCGACTGGGAGATAAGGGGAAGGAAGGCAATCCTGTTTCCTTAAGTGAGTTTTTTTACATAGCCATTAAAGTTGCTTCTACCCTTGAAGAACTGCATCGCGATGCCTACGGCGGGCTACGCCTACGCATTATTCACAAAGACATCAAACCTGCCAATATCCTAATTAACCCTACTACAGGTGAGATCAGACTCATCGATTTTAGTATCGCCACCCTCTTACCCAGAGAAATTCAATCTCTCACGAATCCCAACGTCTTAGAAGGAACGTTGGCTTACATTTCCCCCGAACAAACCGGCAGGATGAACCGAGGTATAGACTACCGCACCGACTTTTATTCCCTTGGTGTTACCTTCTTTGAACTTCTCACCGGACAGTTACCCTTCACACCCACTGACCCGATGGAGTTAATTTATTGTCACATTGCCAAAGAACCACTTAAAGCAAGCTTGATTAGCTCCAATATTCCCCCGATTTTGTCCAACATCATTAGCAAGCTGATGGCAAAAAATGCCGAAGACCGCTATCAGAGCGCCTTGGGGTTAAAGCATGACTTGGAAGTGTGCCAAAACCAGTGGCAAGAAACTGGAAATATTGCTCCCTTTGAGTTGGGATTCCGGGACATCTCAGACCGTTTCGTTATTCCCGAAAAACTTTATGGTCGCCAACGTGAAGTAGAAAACCTACTTGCTGCTTTTGGGCGCGTCACAGGCGGAGTAACAGAAATGATATTAGTGGCAGGTTTTTCTGGCATTGGCAAGACTGCGGTAGTCAATGAAATCCACAAACCCATTGTGCGGCAGCGTAGTTACTTTATCAAAGGGAAATTTGATCAGTTCCAACGTGATATTCCTTTATCAGGATTGGTGCAAGCTTTTCGTGACTTAATTGGACAAATACTCTCAGAAACTAATGCCCAAATTGAACAGTGGAAAGTCAAGATTTTGTCAGCATTGGGTACACAAACCCAGGTAATTACTGATGTAATACCTGAACTAGAACAGATTATTGGCAAGCAACCCCCAGTTGCAGAACTCTCTGGCATTGCTGCTCAAAATCGTTTCAATTTGTTGTTCCAAAGATTTATCCAGGTATTTACCACTAAAGGACATCCCTTAGTTATCTTTCTAGATGACTTGCAATGGGCAGATACAACTTCTTTGAAATTAATTCAATTATTAATGGGTGAAAACACATCATCTTCTTTCTCAAATGAAATAGATAAACTAGCTGAAGCTAAGGGAGGTTTACTGTTTATTGGTGCGTATCGGGATAATGAAGTCTCAAAGGCACATCCGCTTTATTTGACACTACAGGAGATTGAAAAAACTGGAGCAACAATTAATACTATTACCCTATCACCTTTAAATCAGGGTGATTTAAACCATCTGATTGCTGATAGCCTTCGTTGTCCTGAAGTATTTGCTGTTTCTCTCACCCAAATGGTATTCGCAAAAACTCAAGGCAACCCCTTCTTTTCTCTTCAATTTCTTAAGTCTTTATCAGATGATAAACTAATTACATTAAACTTGGATCTTGGGCATTGGCAGTATAATATTACAAAAATCAAGGAATTGGCCCTTACAGATGATGTAGTAGAATTTCTGGCAATTCAAATAGAAAAATTGCCACTGAATACTCAAAAAGTTTTAAAATTTGCTGCTTGCATTGGTAATCATTTTGATTTAAAAAATCTCGCCATTATCCATGAAAAATCTGTAGTAGATACAGCCTCAGACTTATGGCAAGCATTACTTGAAGGGCTAGTTTTACCTCATGCTGAGGGTTACAAATTTTTTCCTGAAGATGGTAAGAATCAGCAGGCAATTGTTAATTTAAAAGAATCTACCCAATTACCGATTACCAGTTTTCATTTACCTAAATATAAATTTGTACATGACCGTGTACAGCAAGCCGCTTATTCTTTAATTCCCGAAGATCAAAAAAAGCTAATTCACTTGAAAATTGGTTTACTGCTGTTGAGCAATATCCCCATTGCAGAACAGGAAGAAAAGATTTTTGAGCTTGTCAATCAATTCAATATCGCAGTGGAATTCATTCCTAATCAGGACAAGCGTGATGAACTGGCTACGATGAATTTGATTGCTGGACGTAAAGCTTTGGCATCAACAGCTTATCCAGCCGCAATTAAGTATTTAACTACTGGAATAGAACTATTAACAAGTGGTGATAGCTGGCAGAGGAAATATGAGCTAACCCTAGCTTTGCATGAGACAGCAGCAGAAGCCGCATACTTAGCTGGCGACTTTGAGCAGACTGAGCAATTAGCAGAGGTAGTGTTGGTACGAGCGAAAACACTGCTAGAGAAAGTGAAAGTTTATGAAGTCAAACTTAAAGTATGTGGGGCGCAAAACCAAGCACTGGCAGCAGTTAATACTGCCTTAGCCTTTTTGAAGTTGTTGGAGGTGGATTTTCCTGAAAACCCTAGCCAGTATGATGTTCAGCTAGCAATGGCAGAAATCACATCAAATCTGAGTGGGAGACGTATTGAAGACTTAATTGACTTGCCAGAGATGACACAAACTCAACCACTGGCAGTAATGCATATCCTAAGCAATGCAACTGTTTTTGCCTATGCAGTTTCTCCTGAGTTTTTACCGCTGATTGTCCTTAAACAAATCATATTATCTGTCAAACATGGCAATACTCCTTTATCTGCTTTTGGATATGTTGTTTACGGATCAATACTCTGCGGAGTGATCGGAGACATCGAAACTGGCTATAAATTTGGCAAACTGTCTGAAAGTCTTTTGTCTAAGTTCCACATTAAAACTGTTACAGCTAAGATACTTGTGACATTTAATGCCAATATCAGACATTGGAAGGAGCATACCAGAGAAGCATTAAAACCCTTGCATGAAGCTTATTCAGATGGACTGGAAACAGGAGATTTAGAATTTGCAGCCTTTTCCCTTCTGGCTTATTCTTACTATTCATATTTCATCGGTAGAGAATTAACAGAACTGACACAGGAGCTCACAATCTACAGCAATGCCATTGCTCAAACCAAGCAAGAGAGAATGTTTCATTGGCACGCTATCTATTGTCAGAGCGTCTTGAATTTGCTAGGAAATGTAGAAAACCCCTGTCGTTTAATCGGTGAAGCTTACGACGAGGAGAAAATGCTACCGATTCAACTTAAAGCCAAGGATGGAGTCGGACTTTTATATTTATATTTCAGCAAACTACATCTTTTTTACCTATTTCAGAACTTTCCTCAAGCAGTTGAAGTTGCTATCTTAGCAGAAAAGTATTTAGATGCTGGTACAGGACAAATAGTCGTTCCTCTTTTCCATTTTTACAATTCTTTGATTTGGCTAGCAGTTTACGATAATTGCGATGAATCTGAACAAAAACAAATCTTGACAAAGGTAGCTACTATTCAGGAAAAGATGCAGCATTGGGCAAATCATGCTCCAATGAATTATTTGCATAAGTTCTATTTAGTGGAGGCAGAACTGTATAGGGTTCTTGGTAGATATGTAGAGGCAATGGAATTGTACGATCGCGCTATTTCCCTTGCTCAAGAACATGAGTACATTAATGAAGAAGCTCTAGCTAACGAACTTGCTGGTAAATTCTATCTAGAGTGGGGCAAACAGAAGATTGCACAAACATATCTAATTGATGCTTACTATAGCTACGTTCGTTGGGGTGCTAAAGCCAAAGTTGACGATTTAGCAAAACGTTATCCCCAGTTACTTGCTTCTATACTCCAGCAAGAAAACCTGAGCTTCCATTCCAGCGATAAAAGCACTTCTCTCAATAGCCTATCCTTATCTACTACCCTAAGCAATCAACAAACTATTATTGGCTCCAAGACGAGCATTTCCGACTCTCTAGATTTAGCAGCATTCGTCAAAGCATCTCAAGCACTCTCTGGAGAAATTGAGCTTGAACGACTGCTTTCTACTTTAATGAAAGTTGTGATGGAGAACGCGGGAGCTTCTAAATGCGCTCTGATTTTGAGCGAAGGTAATAACTTAGATTTAACCATTACTGTAGTTAGTTCAAGTTCAACTTCTACAGAGTTCCCATCAACTTCTTTAGAGTCAAGTGACGATGTTCCTATTACTTTAATTAACTACGTCAAACGCACTAGGGATATCTTTGTCATTGATGATGTAACGGCTGTTGCATCTTTCGCAGTTGATAGCTATATTATTCGTGAAAAACCCAAGAGTTTGTTAGCTATACCTATTATCAATCAAGGGAAATTGATTGGTATTATTTACCTAGAAAATAATCTAACTACAGGAGCATTTACACGCGATCGCGTTGAAGTTCTCAAGCTCCTCACTACCCAAGCAGCAATCTCTCTAGAAAATGCCATTCTCTACAAAAATTTGGCACAAGCTAAGGAAAACTTAGAAGAATACAACCATACGCTAGAGGAAAGAGTTGAGGTAAGAACACAAGAACTCAACGACAAAAATCAATGCTTACAGCAAGCACTGGAGGAATTGCAACGCACCCAAACCCAATTAATTCAAAGTGAAAAAATGTCTTCATTAGGGCAAATGGTGGCGGGAATTGCCCATGAAATTAATAACCCTATCAACTTTATTCATGGCAATATTACTCATGCTAGTGAATATGTCCAAGATTTGCTGGATTTGATTACTGTTTATCAGCAGGAATACCCCCATCCTTCACCTTTAGTTGAGGATAAAGTGGTGGAAATAGACATGGATTTTTTAGCAGAAGACCTGCCAAAAACTTTAGCTTCAATGAAGCTTGGCAGTTCGCGCATCCGAAATATTGTTTTGGGCTTACGCAACTTCTCTCGCCTAGATGAATCTGAGATGAAACCTGTAGATATTCATGAGGGTATCAACAATACCTTGATGATTTTGCAGCACCGACTCAAGGCAAAGAGCGATTACCCAGAAATTGAGGTCATCAAAGAATACGGACAATTGCCAGAAGTTACTTGCTACGCTGGTCAACTCAATCAGGTATTTATGAATATTCTGAGTAATGCGATCGATGCTTTGGAGAATTCAGTAGTCGGTAGCCAGTGCTTAGTCCTCAATGGAAAAACAACGGATAATGGACAACGAACAATTGACAATGCCACAATTCGTATTTTTACTGAATTAACAAATTCAAATACTGTAAAAATTCGGTTTGCTGATAACGGTTCTGGGATGACAGAAGCGGTGAAGCAGAAAATCTTTGACCCATTTTTTACCACTAAATCGGTAGGAAGTGGTACGGGATTAGGGTTGTCAATTAGCTATCAGATTGTCGTGGATAAGCACAAGGGTAGTTTAACTTGTGATTCCACATTAGGAAGGGGGACTGAGTTCGTGATTGAGATACCGATGCATTTTGAATATTAAGAATTTTGCCAGAAGTCTAGTCAAATGGCTAAGCTAGAGGGCGGATGTAGTTTCCATATTTACTAGAGAATCTTGAAGCGCACGCTGGTCTGTAATGACCATCTTGACCCCATTTCCAGGTGCAAGGGTCATACCTCGGCGCTGGGGTCGCTCTGGTTTGTGATCTGCCAGCCTCAGTTGATAATTTGACAAGATAGTTGCTAATACTAGCTTCATTTCAAAGACAGCTAAAGCCTCACCAATACAGCGTCGGACACCGCCGCCAAAAGGCAGAAATTCATAAGGAGAAAATTGGCGTTCTAGAAAGCGCTCTGGCTTAAACTGCTTCGGTTCTGGATATAAATCTTCACGGTGATGAGTAAGATAAATGCAGCCTTGCATTACCGTACCAGGTTCTAACGAATATCCCAGTAGTTCAACAGATTCTTGCACTACTCTGGGCAACGTGAACATTGCTACGGGGTGAATACGCAAAGTTTCATTGCAGACGGCGGTGAGATAAGGCAGCCGATAAATGCTCATAGGGTCTTTTGAATCACCCAGAGTATCTAATTCCTGGAACAATTTTTCACCTACTTCTGGCAAATAATGAATCCAATACAATGCCCATGCGATCGCTGTGGCTGTAGTTTCATTTCCGGCAAGCATCAGAGTCATCAACTCATCGCGCAACTCTTGATCCGTCATTGTGTTACCTGCTTCATCTTGAGCGAACATCAACAACGAGAGGATATCGATACGGTCTAAATCTGGATGCTCTCGGCGTTCGGCAATTTCTGCGTAGAGCAGTTCATCAAGTTGTCGTCGATCATGTAGAAACTTTCCCCAAGGACTCCAAACTCCTAAATCTTTTTGTAAGAAAGAGAACAAGAGTAAGCTAGACATGAGTGGCGACCGAAATACATCCGACATCAACACCGTAAATAGATGCTTAAGTCTTTGACAACGTTCTCCCTCATGCAAACCAAATACAGTTTGTAACATGACTTGCAGGGATATCTCTTGTGTGATATCACGAGCTAAGAAGGGTTGATTTTTGGGTAACTGACTCAAGACTTTATCAGTTAGATTACAGATTTGCTGCCCATAGACTTGCATCCGTTCTCCATGAAAGGAGGGTGTCACAAGTTGTCGTTGTCGTTTGTGTTGCTCGCCGTTCAGTAAGAGCATTGAATTGTCACCGACTAAGGGATGCATAACACTGTTCGCCTTACCGAGGGCAGCAAATTTCTTGCGATCGCCACTTAAAAGTTTCTGGATTGCCTGGGGATTGTTCACGAATACTACAGTATCCCCAAAACCAACTATCTCAGCAGTGAAAATGTCAGGATATTCCTGAACTGCGCTTTCCAAATAGCCTACTGGATCAAAAACCCACTGGAGTTTCTGTACAAAAGAAGAGGTTTTGAGAGTATTTGGTAGTTTCATCTAAATCTTTTATTGCGTAACACTAGTGTTAGAGAATTTTGTAAGAAAGTTAAAGAATAACGATCGCACTAGCTAAGACAAGGCAAAACCAGTAGGTTAACAGCATGTAGGTATGATGATCTGCCTGTGGATTGCGATAAAGCATAATTCTAGCCGCAATAATCCAGCAGAGTACTGTGAGTCCAAGTTCACATACTAAGACATTCAAAGTATTTCCCGCAGGCATCATCAGTACTAAATGGATTACAAGTGGTAAAAATGTAAAGCCCACACATAGTATGACTCGGCTTGCTGTTTCTCCAATCACCATCGGCAACGTCTTGCGACCAATGGCGCGATCGCCTTCCATGTCACGAAAATCCTGAACAGCGACTAGTGTAGTCCAGAAAACTCCCATCATGAATATCCAGCGCCAAGCGATCGGTGTAATTGGTGTGACTATTTCCCATGCTGCGGCAAGTTCTGCAACTGCGCCAACTCCGATTACAAGACCTTTGGTAAACCAATTCTTATCCCAACCGGCGAAGTGATATAAGAAGGTAAATAGTTGCCATAGCAATGCCCATTCTAAAACTCCAAACCACAGTCCTATTAATGAGAATGCAATCTGGCTACAAGCCAACCTGATTATAGCTCCATGATATGAAACAGCTCCGGTTACAAGTGGGCGATCAGGCTTATTAATCCGATCCTCATCTATGCCGATGATTTGGTTGGCGATACAAAATGATAAGATGAACAACAAAAAATAGATAAAGCCACGTTCTAACGCCAAGAGCAACTCACCAAAAGATGATTGGCTGTTCTTCCAGGCGGCTATTATAAACAGCAGTGCAGGTAATATCGTAGTGGAATAATCGCGCTTGATGAATAGCCAAATCAGGTATGGTTCGCGAATCAGGCTACTACTAAATTGTGTCCAAACCTGAAACTTTGCATTATTGATCATAATAATTAAATCCTTAGTAAACCAAGTCTGATGATGAGTTTTAGCTACAACACAAATTATTCACATAATATCTAGCTTATGTGAATAAATATTAATTAAAATCTGCAATTCAATTGGGGGGAAATACAATATCACACCAAATTTTAAACAGGACATTAATTACATTTTCGCCGCTGTTTTTGGTATTTAAACTTAGGTGTATGTTCCCAATATTAATTAATAATTGTTCAATACTTTCTTTAAAAAAATATCCGTAGTTACACGTAATTAAAAAATATTACAAAAAAAATGTTACGTCTATGCAAATTCATGATAAATACTGATGACAATTTTAAAAAGTGCAATAACATTTAGTGCCAACGCTAATTAGCTAAAAAGGCAAGGGTATTAATAACTAATTACAAACAGTTCAGTCCGTAATTTTATGTATTATGCAGCAGCTAATGCGCGTCATAAGATTTACACTGGGAGAGTAGGCAAACTAGAGCCAGAATTGACGCCGCATTTCCCAAACAGTCCGAAATTGAAAACTATATCTGCTGTTGAAAATTCTCAAAAATTGCCTCTGCGGCTTATGCCTATCATTACTTTCGTTATCTAAATCTTTGCAACGGCGAGTCTAGTGAGGAAAAATAAGTAATTTTCTGGACAAATCTAGCTATTGCTAGATGCTGTAATTCTGTTAAAAGCTATAATCTACAACTGTTGAACAGAGAGATTAACTTGTGGATGCCATACTAGAGCGATCGCACGAACTAAAACAAGCCTTAGTAGATTTTGTCCTAGACACAGAGGGGGAACTAGCACAAGCACTGGAAACCTATGCAGCGAAACAGTTACGTCGTGGAAGTGGTGATAGCACACAGCAGGACTTAATTATTGATAGCTTTCTCACAGAAGGAAAAGTCAATGAGCAGTCACCACTAGAGTTATTTGCACAAAGCAATCCCAATTTATTAGAGAGCGATCGCAACCTGATCAACAGCTGGCATCGTAGTTTTATTGGCTTATTTACCATAGCTAACACCCTACCTGATGGCTTTGAGTTAACGAACTGGCTCACAGACAAACACTACATTGTCAAGCCAAACAATGCCAAAACACTACAGGAAATATCTCGGTTAAAAGTAGGAGAAATCATTTTAACTCGTATTTCTCCCGTTACCGATAGCTATTGGATGTTTTCTGGCCCCTACACACTAATGGGTAAATTGGGTAAACCAAAACTTGCTGTAGCAATTGGTAATTTCAAAGATAACTATAAAAGTAATCTTTACAGCGATGCTCCAGACTTGCTAGAAGAAGCTTGGCAGTCAGTAGTAAAATACCATCAACAGTTTGTTGACTTTTTTGGCGCTGATGAAATCACATTATCTGGTTATCAGCTTAATAAAAAAATAGCTGAATTCCAAGAATTAATCACTGAGAAACAATTGGCAGATGCAGGAATTGATCCATCCAAATCCCTGGCTGAAGTGGCAGAAGCAGCTGGCATTAGAGATGAGGAAATCAAAGCAGCAGCAGAAGAATTTGGTGCTGACTCAAAGACAGTTTCTCAAATGTTTAATAGCAAAAGTGGCAATAGTAAAATGGTGATGCCAAAGGTTGATTTACCTGCCGAACTCAAGAAAGCAGAACAGGTAACAGCTCTTTCTCATCCTCGTTGGGGACAAATGTTTTTACCAACATACAGTAAGATCCAAGCAATTTTATCAGCAGAAGACTGGCAAAGCGTTGAGGGTGCTGAAAAATTAATTCGCTACTACCTCGAAGATAAAAGTATTAATGCCTTTATCTGGCATCGATTAGCGCAACAGTATCCAACTCAGTTAGAAAAGGTGTTGCAGACATTTCTACAACGTCCAGAGTTTCGCCTTGAAACTGACTTAGACGCACTTTTGCAAGAATTCCACAAACCCATCGAGCCGGAATTACCAGAAATTGCCAGTGTCCCCATACATCTGCATAACTTATTTCAAGAAGCTTTAGCAGAAGTGAACAAATCTAAGCCTAAGAGTAAAGGGCAACAAAAGCCAGCAAAGGGTTTTCAACGAAGTTAACAGATATATACAAAACTTCACCTCACTCGCTCAAGATTATAAACGGAGTATCTATTCCGAAATATGGCATCTAAGATTGGGATAGTATAATTGATAACACTATTGTCCATAACTAAATTCGGATAGTGTATCTGGCGTATGCTCTCCACAATCTATGATGACAAAAGAATCTATGCGTGAGATAAAGCCTTGGACTACTTTTGTAGTAGTCATAGTATCTATATATTGCAACTTCAATAGGCGTTTACAATCTTGAACAGTTCTTAAACACTGTCTGTATGATAGATACTATGCCTGCTATCAGTAAACATTGTAAGCAGCCCCTTTAACTGGGTGTCTCATAGCAGATGGGCTTTTTTCCCATTAGAAATGTCACAAAATTCAAAAATCTGCATGACACTATCAAATGCCATTTGATACACCTCCAAATCTCTACGATTCTTTATTCTCTTGCCATCTCCCCCACTCTCTTCTAACCTTCCAGTGTCCGCACATAAACTATCTGACCTTGAGCATCATAGAGAAACAAGGGTAAGTTAGCATTTTCACTAATTACGGCTAGCGCTTCCCGTAAAGTTTGTAAGTGATTGGTAAGGTCAACAGAAGTAGTTAGGTTCTCAGAATAAGAATTTGCTAAGCTATTTTGGATTACTTGGTCATACTCAGGAGTTAACCGGACAATAATTCCTTCGTTGTCTATGCTAAAGGTGCAAATCTGAACCCCATTAATACAAGTTGTATCTAGGTCAGCGCGGGTTTGTTGCAAATTACTAGTAACTTGTAGTTTCTCTTGTGCTTGTTTGAGGGAAACTGAGTAAGGTTCGATGAGAGTCTGAGCTTGACTGTAGTAAAAGCTATCGCGAGATATCTGTTTAGCAGTTTGTAAAGCTTGCTCCCAGTATGTAGCCGCTGCTTGCCATTGATTTTGTTGCTGATATGCTTTGGCTTGATTGGCAGTGCTGACAGCTTGTTGGTAGGTTTTGGCAGCGAATTGTTCTTTAGTAGCGCGATCGCGTGCTGCTGTGAGTTTCGGTTTATAATCTGCTAGCAGCTTTTGTGCTTCTTGATAACCAGGGCTAGTCTGGGGAATAACATTCAAAGCATTAATTGCTACCTGCCAAGTAGACTGTACCTTTTGCCAATCATTCAAAGATTTAGCAGTGGCTTCCCGGTTGGCGGCTGCATTGGCTACAGCTTTTGCTGCTGTGAGTTTTTTCAGCCATTTTTCTGCAACGAGCATCTGCTGATTTACAGTGTGCAATTTGACACGATAATCCAGCAATTTCGCTTGCACTAATCCATAGAGTTCACTGTTGGGACTTACAGCCTCTAATGGTGCGATCGCCTGTCGCCATAAATGTTGTCTAGCTTGTAATTCCTCTAAACTATATGCAGGAGTTTGAATTTTTTGTGCTGCTATGGATGCAGTCTGCAAAGCCTTGACTACCTGGTTAATTTTTTCGACCCGCCCTGACAAATTTGCTTTTAGTTCTTCTGCTTGCTGGTAATGAGGCGACCAACGGGGAACCTGTTTCAGGGCTACACTGGCCGCTTGAAGTCTCTGTTGCACTGCTAACAATTCATTTTCCGACTTGGCGCGGCGCGTCAACTGCTGGGATTCGGTTTTTAATTGCTCAGCAATTTTGACTTCCTTACACTCAGACATCACACAAGGACGAGTCAGAAAGTAAGCACCGCCAGCTAAGACTACAACTCCCAGCACTACACCCAGCATAATAGGTTTAACTTGACGTGCTGGCTGAAAAGCCGACAAATCCGGCGCACCCACAAACGGGTCAAATAGTTCCTCTTCCTCAGTCTCATCAATAGGTGGCGATGAAGAGACGGGAGAGATGATGGGAAAAGCAGAGGGGGGAAAGAGTAATTGTGCACTTACTTCTCCTACTTCTTCACTCTTCCACTCTTCCACTCTCTCATTCTCCTTCTGCACCGTTAAAAAACGTTTGGCATAAGGAAGTTTTTCGCCAAAGACTCTGAGGAAACATTGCACCTGTTGCTCTCTGTGGGGTGCTAGAGACTGGAGTACTTCCTCAAGTACTGCAAAAATCATCTGAGAGTCAACTATCGTAACTGATGAATGTTGCGTTAAAATCATTAACTCGTCTTTATTGACGCCACACTTAACTTGGAATTCAACCGATGGGACTTTTACAAGCAATTGTTCCTGCAAAGTTTTGGCTAAAAGTTGTAAATCTTCCTGCTGGACTGCTACTTTCATAGAGCTTTCCGCTGATCTTCTGTATAGTTTTTCTGATGTTTAAGGGGAGGAAATGAACTTTTTGAGTTTGTTAAATATAGATGCACAGTTTTAACCAATCACAGCCTGAAAATCAGAACGACCAACTTTCTAACATAAATTCCGTCTTTTAACCAAAAATTAAAAGAGCAGTAATAATTGTTCGCTTCGCTACATTTTGGGTCTACTAGATGTGAAATTAAACAATCTGTCCAAAAGTAGAAATTACAAATAAAAAATGGGAATAATAAAGTTTTTGAGGATTTTAACTACATTACTTAGTGACAATTAAATTCATAGTAGCTGCTGCCCTTCAGCTTCTAGTTGCAGAGCAGTTGTAATAGAATTATCTAAAGGTCAAAGAAACAATGCTATGTCATAAGTAGTTGCGTTCGGAGATATTACTTGTTAGAGAAGAGACAGCAAAAAAGACTATTGACTCCTACAGAGGTTTTTGACAGAAATGCTAGTTATCTTCTATGCTGGAAAATTTACTGAGGAGATTAATCACGTTTTGTTGACTTGGCACAAATAGGTTGGTTATAGAAATTAATTTGCCTCGTCTGCCGAATTCGATAAAATTGATCGATGAAAAATCAATTTTTATAGTTGCCCAAAACTTAATTCTGTAATTAAGGTGCTGCAAAAGATTAAAGACAGCACCAAGCAAATGCTTTGAAAGTGTCAATACAAGGTGCGTCAATGGATTTATTAGAGTACCAAGTTAAAGAATGGTTTGGGAAGATAGGCATTCCTGTATTGCCTTCCCAAAAAATCGACCATCCCACAGATTTGAAACGTTTAAAAATTCGTTTTCCGATTGTACTAAAATCTCAAGTACATGGAGCTGAACGGGCAAAAGCTGGTGGTGTTAGGTTTGCGGAAACGACAATTGATGCGATCGCAGCTGCACAAAGCATCTTCAATTTACCAATTTGGGGCGAGTTACCAGAAGTTTTACTAGCAGAATCTCAATACGACGCCAACCAGGAATTTTATTTAGCAGTGGTTTTAGATACTGCTGTTTGCCGACCAGTACTTTTAGGTTGCAAAGAAGCCAATATTGATTGGGAATCGGCTGGGGAAAAAATGGTGCATGTTGTCGTTGAACAAGAATTTTCTCCATTTTATGCGCGACGACTAGCTTTAAAAATGGGCTTGCAGGGAACGCTAATGCAGTCGGTAAGCAGCGTTGTCGAAAAGATGTATCAGTTATTTGTGCAAAAAGACCTGGATTTAGTAGAAATTAATCCCCTGGCAGTTAATGCTGCTGATCAGGTTATGGCTCTAAATGGTAAAGTCAGGGTCAATGAACGAGCAATCAAGCGTCATCCAGATCTCGCTCAGGTAGCAGCAAACATCATCAGTCGTCATAGCAGTACTGAAATTAACGGCATTTTAGGCGACTGGGATGGTGTCCAAATGCACGGAAAAATCGGTATTTTGGGAAATGGTGCTGGTTCGGTAATGGCAACCTTGGATTTAGTCGCCAATGCTGGTGGTAAACCTGGTGTTTGTTTAAACCTACGTCATGCTTTCCTTACAGATACAACACCAACGACCTTTCGCGATCGCCTAGACATAGGTCTGAAAATTTTGAACGCTGACAAAAGCATTCAAGTGATACTAATTAACTTCTTGGGTAGCATTCCTCAATCTGAAGAAGTAACCGAAGTCATCGCTAAATTTGTGCAGCAAGACAAAAGCGAACTCAAATCCCAGGTTGTACGCTCGAATGGCAATAAAAGCCGCCGAGAGCATAATTTTCTACCCTTAGTTGTCCGTTTGGCCGGTTCGGAATTCAATGCCGCTAGAGAACATTTAGCAGCACTCAAAACCCACACCGATGCGCTGATCGTGGTAGAAAATTTAGATGAGGCAGTAGAGAAAGCAGTTCGTTTGGCTAAGTCAACCGCTTCTAAAATTCGTAATTCGTAATTCGTAATTAAGAGGATACAGAGCAAGCACTGATTGTAACTACGAACTACGTTAGCGGTAGCGTACCCCTACGGGGAAGCAAGCTACAAAGCAGCATCTCGTAGAGAGGAACAAGCGTCGGAACGAGCGTCATGATTAATTACGAATTACTTTGGCGCTTGAGTACTGACTCATGCTGCGCTATCGAGCGTTTACCTGGAAGCCAACGCCTAGACTTCTCTGAAAATTCAAAAATTATTAATTTTTACCGCAAGGCAAGAATTTTTAAGTTTGCGACGCTGAAACTAGGTAATCTTAGTAAAAATTGAATTAATACGACACTATAAACTTGATACAAGGAGGCGAGGACGCAAAAAAAAGAAGTCGCCCACGATTCCACTCGGTTTCAACCTGCTTTGGCAAAAGATTCCGCATCCTCTTCGTCAACGTGTCGTATTTCTACTCAGTGGTTGAAAGTGCTGGGTTGCTCAACTTACGGTAATTTTTTATGAACTTAACACCAGACAGTAAAGTGCTAATTCAAGGCTTTTGTGAATTCATCTCAGGAACTCATATTGCTCAAATGAAAGCTTATGGCACAAATTTAGTAGCTGGTGTCAATCCCGGATGTGGTGGACAGCAACTCAACGATCTGCCAGTATTTGACTTGGTGGAAGAGGTGATAGCGGAATTTGGAGCAATTGACACAACGATTATTTGTGTACACCCTTTCCAAGTATTAGATGCAGCATTGGAAGCGATCGCATCTAATATCGGTCAGATAATTATTATCACTGCTGGCGTGCCACCTTTGGATATGGTGCAATTACTTCGGAAAGCCGAGGCATGTGAAACTCTTGTAGTGGGGCCAAATAGTCCTGGGATCATTGTACCGGGGAAAATTCTTTTAGGGACTCACCCTAGTGAATTCTATACTCCTGGGCCAGTAGGCATCGTCAGCCGTAGCAGCACCCTCACTTATGAAGTTGCCTACGAATTGACCAAAGCTAATTTAGGACAGTCGATTAGTGTCAGTATTGGTAGTGATGCGATCGTTGGTTCCTCATTTCTCCAATGGCTGCAAATTCTCGATGAAGATGAAACTACACAGGCGATCGTTTTAGTCGGTCAACCTGGTGGAGGTAGTGAAGAAGCTGCGGCGCGGTACATTGCTGAAGCAATTGATAAACCAGTAATTGCTTACATTGCTGGCAGACAAGCACCACCAGGAAAAAGTTGGCGTCAGACTGGGACTTTGGCAACGGTTATCGGACGTGATCCTAACTTTGGCACAGCTCAAAGTAAATTAGCTGCTTTAAAAGAAGTACATGTTCCGGTAGCTGAACGTCCTTCTCAAATTCCAGAATTGGTCAGAAAAAGGATTAATTGAGATGCTCCCCGGCGTGCTTGCATTGCAATATTTCTCGGTTAAAGGGGAAAGGGAAAAGGGGAAGGGCTTAAATTTATCCCTTAATCTTTTCCCAGACCATAGCAGAGGTGAAGAGTACTTATCCGAGAAGTATTACGATGTACTGGTGATTCCTAATCAGCCAATATGATTGTGATCTTAGAGCGATGCCTACGGCTGGCCACGCCTACGCACTTTTACACAGATTAGTAAACAAGTGCCATCGCCTTTTTAAAGACTCGTCATGACCTGAGCTAATTCATTCGATAAATCAATTACAGATTCTTGCTGCTTTTTAAATAAAACACCAGCCAAAAAGTAATAATCACCAGAATAAAATGCCATTTTGTTTTTTCGTAAGCCTTCTATGTGTTTTTTGACTTTTGGCTCAGAGCTATAGTATCCAAATTCTAAAGGTAAAATCAGAAAATTACTCACACAATAGCCATTTTCTTTCGCTTGTTTGAGTGTACCTTTTGGATTAGAAAAGCTAGACACCAAAACTAAAACATTTTCGTAGCCTAATGATAAGAGATTGTTGGTAACTGTTGCTCCATCTATGCCTCCAAATAATAGCGGCATATAAATATCTTGATCTGGTGCAGGAAGATACGGCGGATTTGCTACAAGGTACTTAGCTTTGGGTTTAGAAGATTTAAACAAACAGGAATTATAAATTACGTATTTATTACCAAGATTATATTCATCAATTGTTGAATTTGCGACTTTCCATGCAGAAGTATTTAATTCAAATCCGCGGATTACCCCCTCAAACTTATTTCTCAATAATGTATTAATCACGGGGCTGCCATCTCCCGAACCAAACTCAACAATAGACTCAGATTTTTTACAATTTCTCAGAACAAGGTTTTCTAAGCAGTTGGAGTAAAAAATAGATTCATCAGGGCAAAAAAAGATATCTTTCATTTGACTGTACTTCAACGGTAATGTTATGATCAATGTAATAAGAGGTTATTTAACACCTCTAATCCAAGCAATAAAAAACCGTTCCTTTAGTAAGCAAGTTGTTACTAAAGAAATTAGATTGATGACGGGTTAGTAATAGAATTATTTAGAAATGCAAAATTAAAAATGGCAGGTTTTTCTGGCATTTTTACTTACTAATTTTTTGCATTTCTCACATGAGAATAGGGATTTATTCAGATTCACGTATTGAGCGCACTACAGCTTTAGCTGCGCGATCGCCCATTAGCTTTTCTTGGTCATACCCAAGCACCAATTCCCACGCATCATTAGGATACTGTTCTGCCAAAGGCAAAGCCACATCATCTAACATCCAACGTCCGTGGCGCTCATCTTCTCTGATGTGTAGTTCCCAGTAACCCATTGCTGCCTCTGAGAGTCCCAATCGTTGCGCCGCCGCCAGATAATTTCTGTAAGCCGCTGGCCCAGCTACCTCAAAATATGTCAATCCACCGCTGTAACGTAGAAAATGGCGCTTACGTTCTGTCACCAGAAAGTTATGATTGCCGCAAGCTATAACTTCCCAAGGTACTAAATCAAAGTATCCTTCTGGTTCGGTATTCATCCCAAACTCAGTTAGCATTTGGGCAAAAAATGTAGAGTGCTTGCGAGATAAACGACCGTTGCCGTATTCTTCCAGTAGTACGCGTACAAGCGTACATTGCACCTCATTAGCAGCACCGCCCAAAATCCGGGAAAGACGACTACCTTCGACTAAACCATCAAAAGAAGCGATCGCCAGCAAGTGACGATAGCCAGCTTCCGTCATTTCCTCGCGGATGTAGCGACTATCTTCTGACAAAGGCGGATCTAAATCGAAAGATGCACGCTCAATTAGCCCTTGTTTTACATCCAATTGTTGTAGTGCAGCCACATCGATTTGTGCAAGTTCCCACTCTTGCCAAGCTGCCTCAATTTGGTCACGACATGAATGCAAGTAAAGCGATCGCTCATTGGTGTAGTGCTGCAAATCATCGTACCAAAATAGCTTTAGCCGATTAATGCGATAAAGTATTCGCTGAAGAAAACGGTGGGCTTGTTCGTCACCGTAGCCATTTTGATAGGCAGCACGGATTCCCATTGAAAGTACACGTTCAAACTCATTGACTTTTGCAACTTCTACATCCAGTTTATTGTCCAAATCCTCCGTAGCCAGGAGTTCTATAAACTTCTGTTCAGCACTGTTGTACTTAGTTGCCGTTTTTTCCTTTGTTTGCGTACTCTTTCCCGCAGCCTCAGCATTGGGGAACATAACTAAATTACTTTGCATGGAATCTTTGGTAGCTTTGCAAAGGTGTGAAATTAGTTCCACCCCTAATACTTATATATCCATACTCGTAGCTTTCTCTACCTCTTTCCCTGGTTATAAAGCAAAGATTAAATTTAGTAGGGAGCAGGGAGCAGGGGGCAGGGAGCAGCTGACAGGTGTAGGTTTTTTACAATCAGGAGGAATTGAAGCAATAGAAATCGTCAACAGGAGTATGAGGAAAAGCACTCCAACTCGGAAGACGAAGAGGAAGATGGTTGAGTAAATCAGCAATCAGGGTCAACAACCCTAACAAAAAACAAGAAATCTGACGGGTAGGATGAAGGCTAAGAGGTTGAGAAAATACAATATGTCGAGCCGGAAGTTGTTCGAGACTTGGGGGAGAAGATTGATTTTCAGCTTGCCCCCCCAACATCACCATCCAAAGTGTGGCAATAGCGATGGCTAACCACAAACGTTCAGCACGTTGTGGGTCAAGCAAACGAGTATGATGCCAATCCCAACCATCAGATTTCACATCCCGATAAACACATTCTGTAGAAGGACGTAAACCGTACCAGAGTGCGGACGCGCTCGTTGGCTCAAGGTCAGTCAGAATCAACCAAGGATCTTTGTAGCCAAGATCCCAACGGGCAAGCAATGTACATTCAACTGGATTGGTCACAAAGCAAATAATTCGACCTGACCAAGATGTTCCTGGCACAGAAACCACATCTGCAAGTGGATGCCATGTATTTTCAGGTGGCAGGCGATAAGTTCCTTGATGGTTAATGCGTAAAAACGGATGCCAGCCAGCAGCAACAATCAATTCATACAACCAACAAGCATACAGTCCTCTGTCAGCAGTGACTATGACATCAAACTCAGTCGGTATGGCATCTTTGATTGCTGTGAGCAGATTCTGCCAATGCCCTTTCCAACTTCCTGGTTCATCTGCTTTGACCACACACCATGCTATCGGGATTCCACAACCCGCCAAGAGTATGTTTACTGATAAGACTACAAACTTATTGCCGATACTGGTTGCGTCTAGTGCTAGAGCAATACGCTTGATATTGGCAGGTAGCAAACTGATCACCCACAACAGCAATGGCGCAAAACAACTACTGACATCTAGAGTGCGACGATGAAGCCCTTTTTTGGCTTTTGCTTCCTCATACCATTCTTTTAATCGTTGACGTACTGTATTTGCCTTTTCTGAGTTAACTTTAGCGATGAATTTTGACACTTTGCTCAAGCTACTTGATTTTGTCATCACTATGCCAAAACTCCATGTTGCCAGTCCTACCACTTGTGGTAGCGTCAGATGTGGCATTTTCTGTGACACTATATTTGTCCATTGTTTGAGGTACTCATTTTTTAGCATTTGAGCCTCTGTTTCACTCTGTGAGTTTGCTTTTATTTTCTGTCGAGAGTGAATGACTACTCACACCCTTGTAAAAAACCTACACCTGTCAGGGGCCCCACCTTCCCCTTTAACCTTTACCCTTTTTCCACAAGGTGCAAAAAACAATGAATGCAAGAGGTCTATTGTTATCACATGGGTAAAAACGAAATGCTTGATTATTGGACGGCGAGTGCTGCATTTTTCCTAGTAATGTTCGGAATCCAAGAGTGGGTGCTGCGATTTCACCTGGGTTATCTCGGTCGCTATTGGGCAATGATGAGCGCCGCTAGCTTATTCCTTGGTTTTTTGCTGTCTGGGTTGGTTTGTGTGCCACTAATAATTAACCTCAAAGTAGATCCGTCAGGGCATGAACCAGGTTAATAAAGCTGGGATTAAATAGTGCAAAGCCATACCCAACCGCAGCGATCGCTCCACTAGCAACTAAACTGTGGGTACAGCTGCGGTGCGGCATTCTGCTTTCAAAGTACGCACTCACCCAAGGCAAGACACGACCAGCCGGGGAGGTGGACACGTCGATGTCTGGGAGAAGACCAGCGATCGCACCCGCCGCAATTAGTGTGGGGCTTGCTGTCCCAAGGAGCAAACTAGTAGCCGTTCCACTAATTAATAAGTGCGATATCCCCAACATAATTACAAATTACGAATTACGAATTACTTAACGTATCCTCTGGCTTTCGCGTGGCAAATTATACAAAAGGCGAGAAAGACCGAGGAAGATAGCGGCGGCAATTCCACCAAAGATATACAAAGCCTGGTCTGAAGTTCCTAGACCAATGAACCGCATAACGACAAACACCACACCCACCAAGAGTATTAGAGGTGTGATGTCAAAGTAACGGCGGTGGTCGGCTCCCTCCAATTCCAGGCCTAAATATTCCTCATCTACAGCTCGCGCTGCTAACATCGGATTTCCCCCAGCGCGTTCTTGAAGTTTGGATCCCACATTCCGCCCTTTGAACTGGCACATGAGATAATTTTCGGATGGCGAAGGTTGTTTGAGACACAAACAAGGT